>NZ_OY761461.1:2485034-3727551 GCF_963664555.1 Labilibaculum sp.
ACCTTTTGTGATGAAAGTAAAACGTATCTGGCCGATTATGTAGACGATACTCATAAGAGTTGGGCTGTTCGCCCCAATCAATTATTTGCAGTATCACTGCCCTATTCCTGTCTTTCCGACGATCAGAAGAAAGGTGTGCTGGATGTAATTGAGAAGGAGCTGTTAACGCCAAGAGGTTTGCGGACACTTTCGCCTAAAAATCATGAATATGTGGGTGTGATTGCAGGAAACGAGGAAGAGAGAAATAGGGCTTTCCACAATGGATCTGTTTTTCCTTGGTTGATCGGACATTTTGCTGAAGCTTATTTAAAGCTTTACAAATTGGGGGGTGAGACTAAGATTCAAAGATGGTTGGCCGTATTTGAAGACAGTTTGCTCGAGCATGGAGTGGGCACTGTATCTGAAATTTACAGCGGAAATCCGCCTCACAAGCCAAATGAGGCTACTTCTTATGCGTTGAGTGTAGCAGAAGTTATTAGAGTGAATAAAATGTTTAATGAATCATCTTTAAAATAGTCTTACTATGAAAGTTTTAATGTTTGGGTGGGAGTTTCCACCTCATATTTCTGGCGGATTGGGTACGGCTTGTTACGGATTAACTAAAGGCTTGGCAAAAATTGATGATTTAGATATTGTTTTTGTAGTCCCAAAAGCACACGGTGACGAAGATCAGAGTACAATGAGTCTGGTTGGTGCCAATTCGGTAACTATTGGGCAGGTTCAGTCTCATGTCGAAAAATTTAAATCTCAGCATACCTATCTGGAGGTGGAATCGCAATTGGTACCCTATAATGATCCTGATGAATATTATACGTTTAGGAGTCAGGATTTGTATGGAAAAAATAAGTTGATTAAAGTTGATAAGGAGGGGAAGCTGGAATTTAGCGGAAAGTACGGTGCCGACCTTATGGAAGAAATCTATAAGTATGCGTTTGTTGCTTCATCAATTTCTGCAGATCATGAACATGATGTGATTCATGCACATGACTGGCTTTGTTACCCTGCAGGGATAGCTGCAAAAGAGGTGTCGGGAAAACCATTGGTAATTCATGTACATGCCACCGATTTCGATAGAAGTGGAGGAAATGTAAATCCAAAGGTTTACGAGATAGAAAAAAAGGGAATGGATGCCGCCGATAAAATTATTGCCGTGAGCAATTTGACCCGCAATATTGTGATCGAAAAATATGGACAGGATCCCAATAAGGTGGTTACTGTTTACAATGCTGTTGAACCTGTTTCAATGGAAGAAAAGCTTAAAATTAAAAAAGGAGTAAAAGAAAAAGTAGTGACTTTTTTAGGGCGGATAACCATGCAGAAAGGGCCGGAATATTTTGTTGAAGCAGCTTATCAGGTTTTGAAAAGAACAAATGATGTGCGGTTCGTAATGGCTGGCAGTGGGGATATGCTGGAGGAAATGGTAGACCGGGCCGCTCAATTGGGAATAAGTGATAAGTTTCATTTTACGGGATTTTTAAAGGGAGATGATGTGTTTAATATGTTCCTTTTAAGTGATGTGTATGTAATGCCTTCTGTATCTGAGCCATTTGGGATATCTCCCTTGGAGGCGATGCAATCAAATGTACCGGTTATTATATCGAAGCAATCAGGAGTTTCAGAAATACTGACTCATGCTGTAAAGGTAGATTATTGGGATATTGATGCTATGGCCGATGCCATTTACGGAATTATTAAATATGAAGCTCTTTCGAAAGTTTTTAAGGAAGAGGGTAAAGAGGAAGTGGATAATTTGAAGTGGGCCAATGCGGCTGTTAATGTTCATGATGTCTATGTTTCCGCAATCAAATTATTCGAACCATTAGTAAAAAATTAAGATTATGAAGGCACTTTGTTTATATTTTCAGATTCATCAACCCTTACGTTTAAAAAGATATCGTTTTTTTGATATTGGCAATGATCACTACTATTACGATGATTATACCAATGAGTCGATCATGAGAAAAATTGCAGATGAGTGTTATCTGCCTGCAAATAAAATTGTTTTGGAATTATTAAAAAACAACAAAGGCAAGTTTAAAATATCATTTTCTATCACGGGCATTGCCTTGGATCAACTCGAGCAATATGCACCGGAAGTTATTGATACTTTCAAAGATCTGGCCAAAACGGGAGATGTTGAGTTTTTAGCAGAAACTTATTCTCATTCTCTTGCTTCATTAATCAATAAAGAGGAGTTTGTTCAGCAAGTTACAAGTCACAGCGATAAAATAGAAGCTCTTTTTGGAGTTCGGCCATCTGTATTTCGAAACACAGAAATGATTTATTCGGACGAAATTGGAGAAATGGTTTCCAAAATGGGGTATAAGGCAATTTTAACAGAAGGAGCCAAGCACATCTTGGGTTGGAAGAGTCCAAATTATTTGTACTGCAACGCAATCAATCCCAAGCTAAAAGTTTTAATGCGTAATTACAAACTAAGTGATGATATTTCATTCCGGTTTTCATCTGAAGGATGGAAGGAATGGCCGTTAACAACAACTAAATTTGTTGGCTGGCTGAATGAAATGGATGAAAAAGAAGATTTTGTGAATATATTTATGGATTATGAAACCTTCGGTGAACATCAGAAGAAGAAATCTGGAATTTTTGAATTCTTAGCTCACCTTCCTCAGGAGGTTATTTCGAAATCGAAATATAAATTTGCAACTCCTTCTGAGCTTGCTTCTGAATTTCATCCAATTGCCCAGGCGCATGTGCCTAATGCAATTTCATGGGCAGATGAAGAGCGTGATTTGTCGGCATGGCTGGGCAACAAACTTCAGGATGAAGCTTTCCGAAAATTATATGCATTACGTGACGATGTTGCAGCTGTAAATGATGACCGAATTAACCTGGATTGGAAATTTTTACAAGCCAGCGATCATTTTTACTACATGTGCACCAAGTTTGCTTCTGATGGTGATGTGCATTCTTATTTTAATCCGTACAGCTCACCTTACGATGCATTTATTAATTATATGAATGTATTAAGTGATTTTCAGATACGCTTGAAATTGATTAAAGATGGTTTAGCCCTTGATCCCGAAGAATTGCAATATCAAATTTCACAAAAGGATGAATTAATTGCTAAATATGAAAGGGAGCTAAGTGAATTGAAAAATTAATCCTTAAAAAGGAAATCGTAAAAAATGTTCAGTTTATTAGTAATTATCAGATTTTAATGTAGTCAACACTTTAGCTGGGTCTAATAGCTAAAAGTAATTCGTAATGATATATGGGTATGGATAATAGGGATGTAATTCCGGATTTTATATTTGAAATTAGTTGGGAAGTTTGCAATAAGGTAGGTGGAATTCATACGGTTATTTCTACAAAGGCCTTGTCGCTTAAACCAGTGTTTAACGATCGGATCATTTATATAGGACCGGATTTTAATAAAACCGAACACCGGGAGAAAGAGTTTCAGGAAGATGAAAAATTGTTTCCGGAATGGAGAGAGAAATTAAAAGCTGATGGTTTGTCGGTTCGGATTGGATATTGGAAAATACCGGGAAAACCAATTGTGTTTTTAATTGATTTTTCGGGTTTTCTGGCGAAGAAAGATGCTATTTACAGTCAGTTGTGGGAAATTTACCGGTTGGAATCCTTATATGGACAGGATGATTATAATGATGCTGCAATGTTTGGTTATGCAAGTGGTAAAGTCATTGAGAGTTTTGTACAGTTTAATGATTTGTCGAAAAATAAAATAGTTGCTCAGTTTCATGAGTGGATGACAGGTGCCGGACTCTTGTATTTGAAAGATCAAGCGCCTGATATTGCAACAATTTTCACGACTCATGCAAGTATGCTTGGACGGGTATTGGCCAGTAATTATGAAAATTTGTATGATAATCTGCATCATTTTAATCCAATTGAAAAGCCAAGACAGTACAATGTTACGGCCAAATGCTCAATGGAAAAATGTGTTGCTCTGGCAGCAGATTGTTCTTCAACTGTGAGTGATATCACAGCACGGGAATGCAGGCAATTTCATGGGCGCGCTGTAGATGTGGTGATGCCAAATGGTTTTGAAGATGATTTTGTACCGAATCCCGAACAGCTTGAAATTACCAGACAGAAATCAAAAAAAGAATTCACGAAAGTAGCCGAATCGCTTTTGGGTTATGAAATAAAGGAGAATACATTGTTTGTAGGAACAGGTGGTCGTTACGAGTTCAAAAACAAAGGTCTTGATGTGTTTTTGGAAGCTTTGGCCCAATTGAATGCAAATAAATATATGGATCGTGATATTGTAGCTTTCTTTTTGATTCCAGGAGATCAGCGGGGTCCCCGAAAGGATTTACAGGAGAATTTGGCGGAATATCCGAAAAAAAAGTTTCTGACAAAACCTTATTTAACCCATAACCTGGGCAATGAAGACAGGGATGAGATCTTAAAAAAGATCAAGTCTTTGGGTTTTAGTAATGGTGAAGATGAGAGAGTTAAAGTTATTTTTGTGCCAACCTATCTGGATGGAAAGGATGGCATATTTAATAAGTCTTATTATGAGCTTTTGATGGGATTGGACCTGTCAGTTTTTCCATCTTATTATGAACCTTGGGGATATACTCCAATGGAGAGTGTTGCTTTTAGCGTTCCTACCATAACAACTTCATTATCCGGATTTGGACAATGGGTTCAAATGATTGGAGAGGCAGACAAAGGCGGCGTTGCAGTTGTGGAACGAAATGATTCCAATCGAAAAGAAGTTGTAGAAAATATTTCTTCTCATATATTTAATTTTTCAACAAAATCAGAGGATCATATAATTCGGTGCAGGGAAAATGCAGGCAGTATTGCCAAAAGGACGTTGTGGAAAAATTTTATTGGAAATTATTACAAGGCTTACGAATTAGCAATCAAAAATAATATGAAAAAGGAAAACGAATCACCTGTGCAGGTTTTGGTTGAAAATCATTTGAACGTACCAAAAAGCAATCAAATAAGTTGGCGGAAATTAATTATTGAGACCAATCTTCCTAAGGAATTACTTGGACTGGAGGAATTGTCTAAAAATTTATGGTGGTGTTGGAATTATAAAGCTATTGACCTTTACGAATCGGTGGATTCCAAGTTATGGCATAGTTGTAAAAAAAATCCAATTTTACTACTTAAGCAAGTCTCAAGTGCACGAATGAAAGAATTGGCGGCTGATGAGTCTTTTATGCAAAATTATACTGCTGTAATTCAGGATTTTAAAAGCTACATGGCCGAAAAGCCGGCCGAAGGACAACCTAAGATTGCTTATTTCAGTATGGAGTACGGTTTAAATAATAACCTGAAAATTTATTCCGGTGGATTGGGAATATTAGCGGGCGATTATTTAAAAGAAGCCAGTGACTCAAATGTGGATATGGTTGCGGTTGGTTTTATGTATCGGTTTGGATATTTTACCCAGCGTTTATCTTTAAATGGCGAGCAATTGGTTGAGCTGGACGAACAAAAATTTTCTCAGTTGCCAATAAGCAGGGTGAGAGATAGTTCTGGTTTTGCAAAAACCATTTCTTTTCCTTTGGAAGGAAGAACTGTTACAGCAAAAATATGGAAGGTTGAAGTGGGTAGAATTTCCTTATATCTTTTGGATACGGAAACCGAAATGAATGATGAGCAAGATCGTTCTTTAACTCACCAACTATATGGAGGCGATTGGGATCACCGGATTAAGCAGGAAATTCTTTTGGGAATGGGAGGTATCAAAACCCTCGATGCTGTTGGTATCAAGCCTGACTTATACCATTGCAACGAAGGACATGCGGCATTAATAAATGTAGAACGTTTGATTAATCTGATTTCTGATGGTTATCAATTCGAAGTAGCCTTGGAAATCGTAAGGGCTTCTTCTCTTTTTACTACTCATACGCCGGTACCAGCCGGACATGACACTTTTTCTCCTGATATGATCAGACATTACCTGTCTTATGTTCCTGAAAAATTGAAATTAGGATGGGATCAATTTCTTGCTCTGGGCAGAGAAAATCCATTGGATTATAACGAGAGATTCTCAATGAGTAATTTGGCCGCCAATACGTCGGTTGCCATGAATGGAGTAAGTATGCTTCACGGCAAAATTTCTCAGGAAATGTTCAATAATCTTTATCAGGGATATTTTCCTGAGGAATTGCATATTGGTTACGTAACAAATGGAGTGCATTATCCTAGCTGGACTGCAAAAGAATGGAGAACCTTGCACGAACAGGAATTTGATAAAGGATTCTTAAATGATTTGTCGAACAAAGAATATTGGAGAAAAATATATGATGTTGCAGATGAAAAAATCTGGGCGATAAAAAATGTATTGCGTAAAAAACTGATTGATTTTGCGAAGGATCGGTTCAAAAAGAATTGGATTAAAAGATATGAGGATCCTCGTTCTTTAGTTGAGATTATGAATTCGATAGATGAGAATGCTCTTACCATTGGGTTTGCGCGTCGATTCGCCACCTACAAGCGTGCTCATTTATTATTTAGTGATATAGAGCGATTGGCCGAACTTTTAAATAATCCTGAAAAACCAGTGCAATTTATTTTTGCGGGGAAAGCACATCCTGCGGATAAAGCAGGACAGGATTTGATTAAGCGAATTGTTGATGTGTCTCGTCGTCCTGAATTTGAAGGGAAAATTTTATTCCTTGAGAATTATGACATGGAATTAGGCCAGCGATTGGTTAAAGGTGTTGATATCTGGATGAACACTCCAACCCGTCCATTGGAAGCTTCCGGAACATCGGGTGAAAAGGCTGTTATGAATGGAGTTCTTAATTTTAGTGTTCTCGACGGATGGTGGCTGGAAGGTTATCGTGAAGGAGCAGGATGGGCACTGACTGATAACAGAACCTATGAAAATCAATCGTTTCAGGATGAATTAGATGCACAGACAATTTACTCAATGTTCGAAAATGAAATAATACCTCTGTATTATAAGCGTGATGAGAACAATATACCGGTTGACTGGATTCAGTACATTAAAAAATGTATAGCTGAAATTGCACCTGAATATACAACCAAACGTATGATTGACGATTACAAAAATCATTTTTACAGTAAAATGCATCAACGTGTTCTGAAATTAAAGGAGAAAGACTACGAAATGGCAAAAGATACTGCCAAATGGAAAAAGAAAATTCTTACAGCATGGGATCATATTGAAGTGGTTTCTGTGGATGCACCAAGTACTCCGAAACACAAATATTTGTCAGGTGAAAATTATCATGTAGAAGTTGCACTTGATTTAAAGGATTTGATTGATGAAGATATTTGTGTTGAATTGGTAATAAGAGCAACCATAGATCCTCAGAAACCTGGACCGATTCGAACTGAACAATTAATTCTTGACCGTAAGGTAGATTCACTGGCATTCTATCGTTTGGATCTGGTGTTGAATGATCCGGGAATCTTCGATTTTGGATTGAGAATGTATGCTTGTAACTGCAACCTTCCGCATCGTCAGGATTTTAACTATGTAAAATGGATTTAGAATAAAATAGGTATGAAAAAAGGCTGTTTCAATTTTGAAACAGCCTTTTTTTTGTATTTGGAACTAATGAAATTATTTTTTATTAGCTTTTTTCTCTCTTTTTTCTTCTTTTTTTTCTTTCGCCGTTTTTGTCGATTCCTTTTTAACGTTTTTCTTAGCGTCTTGTGACTTAGCCATGATATTTTAAATTAAGTTTCTATTTTTATTACTTATAACGAGTTACTTCAAATTTACGAAATAAATTGGCATTTAACATTTTTTGTGTTTGGTTAAAGCAATTTTAATACCCATAGTTCTATCATTTCTTCGTGGCGCCAATTTTGATTTCTTTTTGTATTCTTTGAAGCTGATCTGACTTTTTTATGCAAAAGTAATTCTTTTTCAAAACGACCGCCTTCAGCCAATTCTTTTTCGATAGGGTGACTTTGCTTCTGATTTGTAATTTGTGCCAGATTTGAAAACAGAATTACAACACGACCATTAAGTCTGGTGTGTTTTTTTGCTTCTGCAAAAAAGCGTGGAAACAAATCTTTTTCATAGTAGATCGCATTGTCAATTCCTTCCGATTTGTTTGATGCCGGCAACCAGGGAGGATTAAATACAATTAAATCTGATTTGCTGTCGTTTTGGGCAAATAAATCTCCGAATAAAAGTTCTATTTTCGAGTTTAATTTGCTGTTCTTCAGACTTTGTGTCAAGCCAATAATTGCATTCGGATTGTTATCTGTACCACAAACCTTCTGAAAACCATGCTTCAACAGTTGAAAACTTAAAATGCCAGAACCAATTCCAACATCAATAGCAGATTTTTTTTCTCCCTTGTAACGTTCCAACCATTTATCGAATAGCTTTAAATGTTCAAATCGGGTAGGGAAATAGGTGCCATAAAACGGATGTATTTTTCTGTCGATAACAGGAATGAAAATACCTTTGTCGTACCATTGCCACGAACTGTTTAATCCTTGAACCTGAGAAAATGGCAGCAGAAATTCAGTGAAATCAGGATATAGAGTTTCTAACCAGCCAATTTCCGGAGCTTTTCTAACCGTGAGTTTGTTGTTTGTTATGTGCAGAAGCAGTTTATGAGAAAGCTCGCGATAAGTTTTGCGCAATTCACGTTGTCCCTTAAACGATTGATCCGTATATTTTTTCTCCAGATGTTTTTTTAATTCGCTGAGTACAGCAAGTCCGCTGCTATAGTAATCAACAATTAAAACCGAATAGCCTTCAATAAGTGCATCTACGGCATCCATAGGATCCATGCGTCTTTTGTAGGGAACCACCTCGATATCTGCAACAATTGGTTCTGGTCTGTTTACTGATATTTTTTTACCTGATATGATCAGCTCTAATTCGTTCTTTAACATTTCTTATTTGTTTTTCGCGTTTAGCAAAACCAAGGTCAAACTCCTAAGCAATGTTTATTTCGCAGTTGATTTTTAAAAATTGTGTAAACGTAGTACAATTACTGATGATATTACGATCTATTCACTCAATTAATTGCAATAACAGCATATAAATCAGTGATTTTTTTTAATATCTAATTTCAAACAGAAGATATTGATAGCCGGGAATGTTTAGAGCCAGTCCTTTTCCAGATGTTTCTTCACAGGTTAGATTAACTTTAGCATTTGATTGTATATTAACAAAGCTCAATTCTATCGGACAAGGAATATTCATTGTTTCCAGGGCATGTGTTGGTATTTTTACCTGCAAATGTTGAGTGTGATCATCGAAATTACAAATCACCAATAGTTTTTGATCAGCAGTATGTCGCAGAAAAGCGTAAACTTTATCCGAATTAAAAATGTTTGAATCTGTGTTTTGCCACATAATGTCATAAAATTCACCAAAGACAATAGCCGGAAGTTGTGCGTATTTTAGAATGTCCTCATAGGCTGTTTTCAGTTTTTTTTGCTGATCAGATAATAAATCACCATCGAACTTACCATTATTCATCCATTTTTGATGTTCTGGTAAATTCCAGTAATCGAATATGGTAGATCGTCCATCAGATCCGCTGTAACCGGATACTTCCATTCCTGTCTCGGCAAATTCCTGTCCTGAATAAATTAGTAAAGGTCCTCGGTGCATGCAAAGTGACAGGATCATCCCGGGAAGGGCTTTGATAGGATTGGAAGCGAAATAGGGTGAAGCAATTCTTTGCTCATCGTGATTCTCCAGAAATCGAAGCATGTATTCGTCCAGATTATTTAAGGATTGCCAACATTGTGAAATATCTCTTGCCGGGCGTTCTCCGCGGATTACTCCTTTTAGAGTATCGTACAAACCTACTTTGTCGTACAAATAATCGAATTTTCCGTTTTTAATATAGGTTTCGTACAAATAAGGATTGTATACTTCAGCAATAAAAAGGATATCAGGAAATACCGATTTTATTTCACCAATAACCCAATGCCAAAATTCTACGGGTACCATTTCGGCCATATCACAACGGAAAGCATCAATTTCTTTTTTTGCCCAATAGAGTAAAATGTCTTTCATTTTCAACCAAGTATCTGGAATTGGATGAAAATGAGCGGAGTGTCCATTCAGGTAATCAACGCCATAATTTAGTTTAACGGTTTCGTACCAATCGTTAAGTTGCGGATGTGCAGTAAATTGATCATTTCCGGTTGTCTTTGCAGGAAATTCCTGATAATCTGTATTTGGAAACCGATTTCTTATTTCATCAGACAAATGCAATTCTTGGTGTGGCAAATAGTAGAAATTGTTAGTGGCCGAAAATGCTTTACTATTATCATCATGGTCACCAAAATCAGAAATACCTTCCGGTTTTGCATCCGAATGATATTCCCGGGCCAGATGATTGGGAACAAAATCGATAATTACCTTCATATTGTTCTGATGGGTTCGGGCAACAAGATCTTGAAACTCCTGAATTCTATTATTTACATCCTTTGCCAAATCAGGATTCACATCGTAATAATCTTTAATTGCATAAGGAGATCCTGCTTTTCCTTTAATCACTAAAGGATTTCCATGAGGGATTCCAGCATCAGGATAAGCTTCAACAATCGCATGCTCGATGATTCCGGTATACCAAACATGAGTAATTCCAAGTTTTTTTATTTCCTGTAGTGCAGTGTTGCTGATGTCATTGAACTTTCCGGTTCCATTTTCACTTCGGGAGCCATCAACAACAGGCTTCGTGTTTTTGTTTCCAAATAAACGGGGAAGCAATTGATATATAATTGGTTTGGGAATGCCCATATTTAAAAGATACTTTTTGATGGAATATACTTGAATACCAAAGCTGTTCTACTTGGTAAATAAAGGTATACCCTGTGGTTTTTCGACATTGAAACTTCAGGTTTGGAATAGTAAAGCAGGCTGCCATCCACACGATCGAAGCCTCCATATTTATTCTCGTCTGAATTAAGTACAAGCTGATATTTTCCTGATTTTGCTGGAATTCCGTAATAAGTAAACGATTCGTTTGGATTGAGATTGAAAACAAATAGTAAATCTTTTCTCAGAATAGCCAAAATTTGATTTTGCTCATCCGATTGAACGCATTTAATGTGAGGTTCGTTCATGAATTCCTCTTTGTTTTGTAATGCGATCATATCCCTGTCAAATTCGTTTAAATATTCGAAACGTAAGAGGTGATTGTCGACTAAACTCCATTGGCGCCGTGCATGTTTGTAGGACCAATTATTTCCGGCGCGGGGAAAATCAATCCATTCGGGATGGCCAAATTCATTCCCCATAAAATTTAGGTAGCCATTTCCGGAACAGGAAAAGGTTAGTAGTCGGATTAATTTGTGAAGAGCAATTCCACGATCGACCACTAAGCTTACACTTGATTTGTCCATGCTGTCATACATTGACTTTTCAATTAAACGGAAAATAAGCGTTTGATCGCCAACCAAAGCCTGATCGTGAGATTCTGCATAGCTAATGGTTTTTTCTTCGGCTCGTTTGTTGGATAATTCGTAAAATATATTGCCTACATTCCAGTCTTCATCATGTGTTTCCTTAATCAGCTTGATCCAATAATCGGGAATTCCCATGGCTAATCTAAAATCAAAACCCAAGCCTCCATCCTCCAAAGAAGATGCTAAGCCGGGATATCCGCTCATTTCTTCTGCAACACTAATCGCATTGGGATTGTATTCGTGAATCAACTTGTTGGCTAAGCTTAGGTAGCAAATTGCATCCTCATCTTGTCCGCCGTCAAAATACATTTCATAGCTTGTAAAATCTCTCGATAAACCATGATCGTAGTAAAGCATACTTGTCACGCCATCAAAACGATATCCATCGAAATGATATTCTTCCAACCAGTATTTTATATTGGATAACAGAAGGTGAAGAACTTCATTTTTCCCATAATTGTAACACAAAGAATCCCATGCTATGTGTTCTCTTCGTTCATCTGCATGAAAAAATTGATGTGGCGAACCATCGAAATTACCAATGCCTTCCAGTTCATTTTTTACCGCATGCGAGTGAACGATATCCATAATCACCATAATGCCTAAGGAATGTGCTGCATCAATTAGTTGTTTCAATTCTTCGGGCGTTCCGAAGCGGGAAGATGCTGCGAATAAGCTGGAAACATGATATCCAAAAGAGCCATAGTACGGATGTTCCTGAATGGCCATTAATTGAATGGTATTGTAACCGGCGCGGTGAATTCTGGGCAATACGAGTTCACTAAATTCCTTATAAGTGCCAACGCTTTCTTTTTCTGTAGCCATTCCAATATGGGCTTCATAAATAAGAGGCGATTTGTATTTGACTCTATTGGTATCAAATTTCCATTCAAAAGGCTTTTCGTTTTGCCACACTTGAGCTGAATAAATAAGTGTATCAGGATCTTGTACCACTCGTGTGCACCAAACAGGAATACGTTCTCCTTTTCCTCCCGGCCAATAAATCAGTAATTTATATAAATCAGCTTGTTTTAATGAAGCTAACGGTAGTTTCAACTCAAAATTACCATTGGCAATTCTTTCGAATTGATAGTTCGTTTGCTCTTGCCAGTTCGAAAATTCACCAATAAGATACATTTTATCGGCATTTGGAGCCCATTCCCGAATAATCCAGTTTTCAGAATCTTGATGGAGACCATAATAATGATGTCCATTGGCAAAGGCTGAAAGCGTAGTTTCTGTTAGTTCCTTTTCCTTTTGGAAAGCTGCATTTAATCTTTTTTGAATCACATATTGATAATCGTATAACATGGGATCCGAGTCAACTATTTTAAGATGTTTAATCATAAGCGGTATAAGAGTTCCGGATTAGGAAGTAAGTTGTTGGTGCAACAAGTTTAAAGATACAATTTATCTGATGTAATTATTTTAAAAAGGAGTGAAGTTTTTGAGATTTTTTCCTTGCTGATAAAGAGGTTGAGTTGTGTGAATGCAGCAGTCTTTGTCCAGCAGCAAATATTTCTGAAAATAGTTTATCTCCTCGTTAATTTCAATCTGTTTTCTTATCTTAATCGGATCAATTGATATATGTATATGTACGGGGGAGAAATATAATTATATGAGATCAGAGAAATTTCAAAATGAAGTTGATTTAAAGTACAAATTGTACAACAGTATATTTTTGACATTGCCATTGGATGGTATTCATAAAACGGGAATATTAATTCCCATTTTAAAAGAAGAATGCTCGAAGGGATTGGAGACAGGAAAATCACCGGTTGAAATATTCGAGGATTTTTTTGAGAAGCAAACCTCCTTTAAAACAGAGGAGGAAGAATTTGATTTCATGTTTCGGGTAATTCATTACATCGAAAGACAGGTGGTTTTGCTGGATGCCGTGGAGGATGCAGTCTTTGGCAAAATGAATGATTTAGATGGTGCCGGCAGTTTGAAAGCATTAAAGTCGAAGATCAAACAAACCGGTAAATGGGAGGATTTTAAAAATGATTTAGAGCATTTTGCTGTGCGGGTTGTGTTAACTGCTCATCCTACGCAATTTTATCCCAGCACTGTTCTTGCCATTATTAATGATTTGATAAAAGCCATTCAAAAAAGCGATTTACTTCAAATTAAGTTATTGCTTACCCAGTTGGGGAAAACACCGTTTTTTAAGAAGGAACGTCCTACGCCATATGATGAGGCAAAAAGTTTGAGCTGGTATCTTGAGAATATATTTTATCAGTCGGCTTCCGATTTGTATTCAGAATTGTTAAAAAGCGAAGACTTTTCTAATGAAAAGGTTGGTTCTGTAATCTCATTTGGTTTTTGGCCGGGAGGCGACCGTGATGGAAATCCTTATGTAAATACTGAAACAACACTGAAAGTTGCAGAAAGACTTCGGTATATTTTGTTTTTGAATTATTACAAAGATTTGAGACTTTTGCGCAGGCGCTTAAGCTTTAAGGGGGTGCATGAGTTAATTGTGAATTTGGAAGAAAGGGTTCTTACTGCTTTGAATGATAGTGATAAAAGTGCAGGAATCACTCTTGCTGAGATTACTGATTGTTTGAATAAAATTGAGAGAATATTAGTGGAGCAACACGATGGTTTCTTTCTCGATTTATTGAGGAAGTTTCAGAATAAAGTGAAACTGTTTGGTTCTCATTTTGCTAATATTGACATCCGGCAGGATAGTCGGATTATTGGTAAAGCTTTTGATGTTTTGTGTAAATCTTCTACCTTTTTAACGAATCAAATTGGCGATGTTTCTCTTGAAAGTTTATTTGAAGTAAAAGGATCGGTTAGCTATTTTAAAACAGAAGATGAGGTGAGCAGAGACACGATAAGTGTTTTTTCCACAATGAAAGAGATTCAGGAAAGAAATGGAGAATTGGCTTGTAATCGGTTTATCATCAGTAATTGCCAAACTTCGGTTGATGTGGCCCGGGTTTATGCTATGGCTAAGCTTTGTGCCTGGGAAGGTACTTTACCATTAGACATTGTACCACT
The DNA here is from genome assembly GCF_963664555.1 of Labilibaculum sp. Classification (GTDB taxonomy): domain Bacteria; phylum Bacteroidota; class Bacteroidia; order Bacteroidales; family Marinifilaceae; genus Labilibaculum. Next base: position 2,499,423 of record NZ_OY761461.1, read on the forward strand.
ATTCGAAACGATTGATGATTTGGAGAAAGCGGATGAAACAATGAGGAAATTGTTTGAAAATAAGGTGTACTATCAGCATTTAGTTTCGAGAGGAAAGAAGCAAACCATTATGCTTGGTTTTTCTGACGGGACCAAAGATGGTGGTTATTTTTCAGCAAATTGGAGTATTTATAAAGCAAAAGAAAACATTACACGATTGGCACGTGAAAAGGGAATTGTAGTTGTCTTTTTTGATGGGCGTGGGGGACCTCCGGCACGGGGAGGAGGGAACACACACAAATTTTATTCTTCTCTGGGAAATAATATCGAAAACCAGGAAATACAGGTAACCATTCAGGGTCAGACGATTAGTTCGAAGTTTGGAACCAAGGCATCGGCTAAATATTATCAGGAATTACTGATTACCGCCGGATTGGGAAACCGTTTGTTCGAGGATCAAAGCAAACAATTTTGTACAGAGGACAGAGAAATAATGGAGGCTCTCTCACAATACAGTTTGGAAGAGTATCAGCGATTTAAATCATCGGATAAGTTTGTGCCTTATTTAGAGAAAATGAGTGCCTTGAAATACTATGGAGAGGCAAAAATTGGAAGTCGCCCCAGCAAACGAAATGCATCATCCGAATTAAACTTTGAAGATTTACGGGCAATTCCTTTTGTAGGAGCCTGGAGTCAGATGAAGCAAAATGTACCTGGTTTTTTTGGTGTTGGAGCATCTATAAAAAGATTGAAAGAAGAAGGACGAATGGAAGGGTGTAAGAGTTTGTATACTAATTCTCTGTTTTTTAGAACTTTGGTTGAAAATAGCATGCAGTCAATAAGTAAATCTTATTTTTCATTGACTCAATACATGAAAAAAGATAAAGAATTTGGTGAATTTTGGAATTGGATTTATAAAGAATATCAATTGAGCATTGATATGTTGTTGGAAGTATCCGGACAAGAAGAGATTATGGAATTATCATTGGAATTAAAGGATTCTATTCATTTACGGGAAGAGATTGTATTGCCTTTGATATGTATTCAGCAATTTGCTCTGATGAAAATCCGGGAGATGGATTTATCTGGGAATATTGATCAAAATAAATATAACATACTGCAAAACTTGGTTATTCGATCACTTTATGGTAATATTAATGCCAGTAGAAATTCAGCATAAATAAGTTTAAGAAATATTACTCAATACTAACAATTTTCTAAGTAGAATATCGTTTTCTTTGTAATTGAGAAACGAATTAAAACAAAAAGAATCCCAATGAAGTTGTACAAAACATTATTTTCAACCGTCCTTTTCATCTTGTTTTCATTTGCAATATTTGCACAGACAACAGAAACTGCTGCCGAGGTAAAAACAGAAGTGAAGAAACAAGAAACAGCTAAGCAGGAGCTTACTGCTCCGAAAGTTGAGAAACCTGTCGTAAGAAAGCCTGTAAAAGCTTATCTTGATGAAGGAACCATTAAAGAGCAGTTTGATTATATGATGACAAAATCCAATCGGTATGAAGATTATAAAGTTGTTAAAATCAGCTCTTTAGAGAAGTTTCAATTGAATGTTACTGATTCGTTGAACTTTGTGAAAAAGAATTTGTTGGATACAAAATCTTTACTTGAAAATCAAAATGATGAAATTACTTCCCTAAAAAAAGAATTGCAAACAGTAAAAAATCAATTGGAAGAAACGATTAATTCAAAAGATAGTATGAACCTAATGGGAATGCAGCTTTCAAAATCAAGTTACAGCACCATTATGTGGGTTTTAATATTAGGATCGCTTGGGATTGCCGGATTGTGCTTCTTCTTATTTAAAAGAAGTAATATTGTAACAGTTGAAACCAAAGAAACATTGGAGGAGGTGCGTGAGGAATTCGATACTCATCGTAAAAATGCACTTGTGCGTGAGCAAAAATTGGCAAGAAAACTTCAGGATGAGGTGATAAAAAATAAGAATTTAGGTTTGTAATAATCTAATTTTATAGCAGTAAAAAGAGGATCGTCTGAATAGTCGATCCTCTTTTTTATAAGCCAGATAAATATAATAGTAAGTGTTTTAAATTGGTTTTTTATTGAAAAAACTTTTTAAAAAGAACATCACACCAACAAAAGATAAAATCACAAGAGACAGCCCAAATTTACAATAGAACCCACAGTAAAATTCATCCTGAGCTCCCAATTCAAAAGCTGACCATCCAAAGGCAATAAGTATTACATAGTCAATAAATATTATTGAGCTAAGGAGTAATAATATAAGGATCGCTTTTTTCATGATTCCTTCGCTTATTGTAAAGTTACAACCTAAGTTATGGATGTAATAATTACTTATTGTGAATGTTTTATCATATCTTTGTGATATATATTACATCATTATGTTACTACAACCTAACACTTCTGTTTTTTCGAATTGCGAAACTTGTATAGACAAATCTTGTGCTGTTCAAATGCTGTCTAACGATGACTTGTCTTTGTTAAGTGATAACTATCATGAAGCTTCATTTGAAAAGGGAGAAATCATATTGTCGGAGGGTTCTTTAGCGGATCATGTTGTATACTTAAGAAGTGGTCTTGTGAAAGAATATGGGAAAGGTGATCAGCATCAGGAATATATTCTGCAGCTTATTAAGCCTCATTCTTATTTGGGCTTACATTCTATCTTTAGCAACAGCATAACTCACTATTCTTACATGGCTTTAACCAATGTAACCGTTTGTTATATCAAGCTTTCTGTTTTTTCTTCGTTTATTAAAGAAAATGGAAGGTTTGGTTATGAGATATTGTCTTCGGTATGTAACGATAGTGTGAGGAATTACCATCGTTTTATTGATCAGCATCAAAAAAAGATTTTTGGCAAAGTTGCCGATGCTCTTTTGTATTTCTCAATTGTGATTTTTAATTCCCCTAATTTTGTTTTACCTCTTAGTCGTAAAGAAATTGCTTACATGATTGGCACCAGTCGAGAGAGTGTGTCGAAGCAGATTTGCGGTTTTGAATCTGACAAGATCATAAAGGTAAATGGTCGTTGTATTTCAATACTGGATATGGATAAATTAAAGCAGATTAGCCGTGTAGGGTAATTTGTTCCTTTTTTAATACCTATATGTAGGTATTTATCATCTCTTATTTTTTCCCCATCTTTAATTATTGAAAAGAGCACCAGCTTTCTGTTTTGGGCTTTTTTTGTTTTTATATTGCCTCTGAAAAAAGAGGCTGCGTTACTAATTTTGAATTTTATATGAATTGGCTAAAGAAAAACAGGGGATGGATTTTAGTTTGCATCATTGCGTTTGTGCCTTTGTTGAGCTTGTACGAATTGGCAAATTTTAATTTTGAGGATAACAGTTATGATTTTCTCATTTTTGATGATTACGAACTATCTCCCAAATTAGCTGAAAAAATGGATGTTGATGCAATACCAGGAATTAAATATGCCATTCATATAACAGGAGAATGGGCCATTCGTTTTCTAATTGCCATTTTAATGTGTACTCCTGTACGTATTCTTTTTGGGTGGACAAGTAATTTGCGAACTCGTCAGGCCATCGGCATATCAACAGGTGTTTATGTTCTTTTACATTTTACTTTTTTTATAAAGTACGAGGGATTCTTGGCCATTTTTAGTGAAGTAAAACTTGTGCCTGGATTCTTGGCTGGAATTATTGTTTTTGCATTAATGATTACATCCAATAAAAGATCAATGAGATTCCTGAAAAAGACTTGGAAAAAACTTCATAAATTGGCTTATGTAGCTGCTGGTTTGGTCGTTTTGCATGTAATTTTGCTTAAAGAAGACTGGCTTGTTTATTTTTGTTTATTGGGGTTGGGTTTTATAATTAGGTACAAACCAATACGTTCTCGTTTGGAGCAGTTACGGGCTAAAGATGCCAAAACTTTTGTTTAGATTTGTTATCAAACTAATTTTGTCGGTATTTTAATAGTAATATTTCCGTTTCATTTTATCTTGTTTCAAGTTAATTTTACAGCTTGTTGTCAAAAAAATTTAAGGTCAGGATATAACAACTGGTGTGTTGTGTTTTCTTTTAAAGTGATCTTCCAATTCTTGAAAGCCTTAATCTTAGGAAAAATTGCTATTTTCAGGTCTTCAAAACCCAACTAAATTTATTTCCCTATGAAATTATTGTTGAAAGCGAAGATAAAATATCTCTTTTTGCTCCTATTTGTTTTTTTACTGTCATGCTCACCTCATAATAAATCCACCAATTCAATTAGTGTTTTTGCAGCAACAAGTGTTACCGATGTGATGAATGAAATTGCCCAAGAGTTTAAGAAGGAGACAGGAATAAATGTTCGTTTGAATTTTGCATCATCGGGTATATTGGCCAGACAAATTGAAAGTGGTGCCGAGTTCGATTATTATGTTTCTGCAAGCAAGGACTGGATGGATTATTTGGATTCTTTACAATTGGTTGATCGAAATTCGATTACGAGCCTGGTTGAAAATAGAATGGTAGCTATTGTACCCATTGAGAATACGGATTTGTATCTGGATTCTGTTTCGATAGTTGATTTCCCCGATTTATTCAAAGGTCGAATTTCCATTGGCGATCCTGCTCATGTGCCTGCAGGTAAATATGCTATGCAAATCATGATCAATAATTCGTGGGAAAATAAACTTGCAAAACGAATATTGCCTGCTAAAGATGTCAGAGACGCACTTTTTATGGTTGAGATGGGTGAGGTGGAAATGGGAATGGTGTATTTATCAGATGCACAGAAATCTAAAAAAGTAAAAATGGTTTATGAGTTTGCAGTGAAAGACTGTGATCCGATGTTGTATTATGGTTCAGGTAAGGTTAAATCAGATAAAAATCTAAAGGCATTTATTTCTTTTTTAAACGAGGATAAAGCCAAATCTATTTGGAAAAAAAATGGTTTTAAAATAGACTAATTATGGAGCATTGGTTTGTATTCTCGGAAACAGAAATGAGTGCAATAGGCCTTTCTTTTAAAGTGGCTTTATGGTGTGCTGTTTTGGTTTTACCCATTGCTATTTTGATGGGCTGGTGGTTGGCCCGAAAAACTTTTCGGGGAAAATCTTTAATTGAAGGATTTATCAATTTACCCCTGGTTTTACCGCCGGTTGCTACAGGTTTTATTCTGTTGCTTTTATTAGGTACAAAAGGACTGATTGGCCAATGGTTGAATGAATTGTTCGGAATCAGGATCGCCTTTACTTATTATGCTGCAGTAATTGCTTCTATGATTGTTTCTTTTCCATTGGCTGTGCGTGCCATTCGTCTTTCCATTGAAATGGTGGATCCAGGATTTGAAGAAGCAGCGAAAACTTTGGGGGCAAGTACTTTTCAGAGTTTTGCAAGAGTGACTTTACCATTAGCTTTGCCTGGTATTATAAGTGGTTTTGTTCTTTCATTTGCAAGATCGTTAGGTGAATTTGGAGCCACCATTATATTCGCAGGAAATATTTCAGGCGAAACTCAAACCATTCCATTGGCTTTGTTCAATCAGATTCAAATGCCAGGAATGGAAAGTTCGGCATTTAGATTGCTTATGGTTGCAGTGCTTTTTTCTTTTTTGGCCATGGCTTTTTCCGAATATTTAGTGAAGAAATTACACAAGAGAAATTAAGCTTGATAAATTCTATTGTAAGAATTAGTTTTAATCGAAAAATCAGTTGTTTATGCACGCTTTGTCAGCACATTTAAAACGTAGTAAGGGTGATTTTTCTCTGGATATTGAAGTGGATTTTATTCAGGGAATTACTGGGATTTTTGGGCCGTCGGGAGCAGGTAAAACAACTTTAATGCATTTGTTGGTTGGTTTGGAGCATCCAGATGAAGGGTTCATGAAAATAGAAGATACTACTATGGTAGATACTTTTAAAAATATTTGGGAACCGCCCCGAAATCGCAAAGTTGGATATGTGTTTCAGGAAGGAAGATTGTTTCCGCACATGAATGTTCGGAAAAATTTACTTTTTGCAGCAAAATACATCCCGAAAGGGAAACAAGTAATAGAATTTGCGGAGATGGTTAATTTGCTGGAACTAAATAATTTGCTTGAGAAACGGCCTAAACAGTTATCAGGAGGTGAGAAGCAACGAGTGGCCATTGGGCGCGCTTTACTTAGTTCTCCCAAGCTTTTACTGATGGATGAACCCTTTTCATCCTTGGATGTGAAGTTACGCCGGCAGATTATTCCTTACCTGATTAAGATCAATCGAAAATTTAACATTCCAATGTTGGTGGTTAGTCACGATTTGCCTGATTTGTTGAGCTTAACACGGGAGTTGTTTTTGCTTAAAAATGGTCGCGTTGTGGGGCAGGGTAACTACCTTGATTTACTTGAGCAGGAAAATATGCTTGAACTAATGCGTGGTGCAGGTTTGATGAACGTTATACAATTTAAGGTTGAAGCTCACGGCAAGAAGAACGGATTGACCATTCTATCAAACAAATACGCAAGTGAAGAAATTAGTATTGAGAGGGAAATGGTTCTTGATTGTTGCCAAATTGGTGATGAAATAAATGTGTCGCTTCGTCCTGAGGATATTGCTTTAACATTGGCGAAAATTCCAAATATCTCTATTCGGAATCAGTTGCCGGGAACGATAGTAAAGGTGATTCAAAAAGAGAACCGCAACTACTGTCTTGTTGATGTCGGCTTTAAATTATTGGTTTCGATAACTCATGCTTCCCTTTTAAAAATGGAACTTTCCGAAGGGAAAAAAGTGTGGTGTTTATTTAAATCAATGGCCTTGCAAACAAATTTTTAGAGTAATTTATGAATCGATCCTTTTTGAAGACATCCGTAAAAATTTATTTTTAATTGCCTAATTCTCACTGGTACTTCCTGCAAAGCGGTCTTAACATTCCCTCTAATCCGTTTAGTTTTATTTCGTACATGGATGCAAGCATTTCGCCTAATTTTCCAGGAGGAAAACCTTTTTGCCGGTACCAAACCAAATAAGGCTCGGGAATATCAATCAGATATCTTCCTTTGTATTTCCCATAGGGCATTCTCATTCGAATTAATTTAATTAACTCTTCATTCATAAAATCCCCATCTATATTTTCCATATCGTTTTGTAAATTGTTCTGCACAAAGATATTTTAGAATTTAATATTATTGGGAAATAAAGACTGAAATTTACTGTTGGCATTCTGTTTAATTTTTCCATAACTTTACTTAAGGAGTAATAAATAGATAGAGATGAATGCAATAGAAAATCAACATGTAAATCTGAATATTTTGTCGAAATGGCAGGAGAAAATAGATCTACTGGAGGATTTGTTGAAAGTATCAGCAATTCTGATTATGAAACTGCATCCTCATGAACTGGAAGTATTAGTTCGTTCCCGAAACGAGAATAACCCATATTTGATCGGAGATAGGGGAGAGCTAAATATTGGTTCCTACTGTGATTCGGTTGTTGCGGGCAAAACTAAAGTTCAAATTAAAGATGCATCAATGGATGATTACTGGCAGGATAAATTAAAGTATAACAGCGGAATGTGCTGTTATCTTGGTTTGCCAATTTTCTATCCTAATGAGGAATTATTCGGAACACTTTGTGTGTTAAATAAGGAGCGCAGAGAATTTGATGATCTGGATCAAAAATTAGTGGATCATTTCAAGAAAAGTATTGAATCAGATTTGATCATAGATGAGCAGAATGAAATTATCCGGAATGCATCAATTTATTAACCGGGAACTACTCGGCAAAACCGCCTCCAATAAGTTTATCACCAATATAGAATGCCACGGGTTGTCCGGGTGCAATAGCCCAAGCCGGATCTTCTAATTTCACCTCAAGTTCAGTGTTATTGTTAATTTTAATACAGCTGTATTTTTGCGGATTTCGGCCCAAACCCCGCACAATAGTTCTAATATTTGGTAAATTACTATCCTCAATATCATTAAAATAATAATTGGAAACCTTTAAACTCATTTTATTCAGATCATCTTTCTTTTCGAGGATAAGTGTGTTGGTATCGGCATCGATCCGGCTCACCATCAAACCTGATTTTTCTTTTAGTTCCAGACCTCGTTTCTGACCGATTGTGTAGTAGGGATATCCATCGTGCCAGCCCAAATGATTGCCTTTGGTATCGGTTAGCTTTCCACGGCCTATCTTTTGATCCAAATCAGGAATCATCTCTTTTAAAAAATCGCGGTAATCCATGCGGTCCATAAAACAGATGCCCATGCTTTCTTTCTTTTTTGCTACTTCTTCAAAACCAAAATTCCTGGCTATTTCCCGAACTTCTGTCTTGGTATATTTTCCAAGAGGAGTAAGTGTTCTCGACAAAATATCCTGGCCCAAATTCCATAGAAAATAGGATTGATCTTTTGCAGGATCTTTGCCTTTGCAGATATAATATCCATTGGTTTCTTTGCAAATCCGAATGTAATGACCGGTAGCAATTAATTCACAATCCAGTTCGTTTGCCTTTTCCAGAAGCAGTTTCCATTTTAACCGGGGGTTGCACTGAATACAAGGACTGGGAGTTCGTCCTGCCATATATTCATCCAAAAAGAATTGAATAATGGTATCGCGAAATTCTTTGCGGGCATCAATCACATGATGTTCGAGGCCTAATTGTTGCGCCAATTTTTGAGCTTCAATAATAAAATCGGGTAGAGAATCAGAAGGATCAAAGGAATTATCTGCACCAAAAAACCAAATAGATACACCAATAACATGGTAGCCTTGTTCCTTTAGCATCATTGCAGCAACTGACGAATCGGTTCCTCCGCTCATTCCCAATACCACCCTGGCTTTTTTATCCATCTCCTCGTTCATATAATTCTCCATTTTGTAGTTGTTTGCAAAAATATCTCTTTAAAAGCGGATAACAAAATTAGTCTTGTCGGGTGAATCATAATGATTATCGAAAAAATAGGAGGATTTTGTTGGTTTTTTCTAATTTTGGGGCGAATAAAAACAAATAGTATTAACAACAAATCGCATAAAATGAATATTAAAAGATTGTCAGGTGGAATTCTGAGCGCAGGTTTGGCTCTTTCCATTATGGTAGGTTGTGCTGAAAAAGCACCCAAAGGTGCTGGAGTACTAAAAAAAGAAGACATGAACCTGACTGTAAATCCAGGTGATGATTTTTTTGAATATGCCAATGGTACTTGGATGAAAAATACTCCGATTCCTGCGGATAGAAGCCGATATGGTGCCTTCGATATTTTAGGAGAAAGTGCTAATGGTGCTGTACATGATTTGTTGGAAGAGGCAGCAAAAACAGAAAATGCCGAAGCAGGAAGCAATCTGAAAAAGATTCAGGATTTTTACGCTACAGGTATGGATGTTGAAAAAATTAATTCTGTTGGTATAAAGCCATTGTTGCCCGAATTTGAAAGAATTGCAGCAATTTCGAATCCGGTTGATTTGCGTCATACTTTGGTTCACCTGCATAAAATGGGAATAAGTGCTTTGTTTGGTGCCGGCGTTGAACAAGATATGAAGAACACAAGTGTTCACAGAATGTATTTGTCGGAATCGGGTATTTCCTTATCGGATCGTGATTACTACACAGCAGATAACGAAACAAGCGCCAACATTCGTGTTGAGTTTGTGAAGCACGTAGCTAAGATGTTCGAATTGATTGGCGAAAATGCAGCTGTTGCTAAAACAAATGCTGAAAAAATCATGAGATTCGAGACCCGCATGGCAAGCAAATTCAATACAAATCTGGAAAACAGAAATTATCCAGCCATGTACAATCCTAAAACAGTTGAAACATTGGCTTCTGAATATCCAAATTTTGATTGGGCAGCTTATTTTAAAGAGATAGGTGCTGATATTAAAGAGTATGTAATTACGACTCATCCAAAATACACAGCCGAGCTAAATAAGATGTTGGCTGATGAAAAACTGGAAGATATTAAATTGTACTTAAAATGGAGAGTTCTTGACGAATCGGCCAGTTATTTAACGACTGAGCTTGAAGAGCAAAATTTCGCATTTTTTGGAACTGTTCTTTCCGGAACAAAAGAGCAGTTGCCACGATGGAGACGTATGTCATCTGCAACAGGTGGTGTGCTGGGCGAAGCTGTTGGACAATTGTATGTAGAAAAATATTTCCCTGCTGAAGCAAAAGAGAGAATGGACAAGTTGGTGAACAACTTGAAAATTGTTTTGCGCGGAAGAATTGAGAAGTTGGATTGGATGAGTGAAGACACCAGAAAAGAGGCATTGGCAAAATTGGATGCTTTTGGTGTGAAAATCGGTTATCCTGAGAAATGGGAGGACTATTCGAAACTGGAAGTAGCTACCGATTCGTATGTTCAGAACATGTGGAGAGCTTCTGAGTTTGAATACGGGAAAAACATTGCAAAATTAGGTGAACCTGTTGATACTAAGAAATGGGGAATGACTCCTCAAACTGTGAATGCATATTATCACCCATTGTTAAACGAAGTAGTATTTCCTGCTGCAATTCTTCAGCCTCCTTTCTTTTACATGAATGGCGATGATGCAGTAAACTACGGTGCTATTGGCGTGGTAATTGGTCATGAAATGACTCACGGTTTTGATGATTCGGGACGTAGATTCGATAAAGATGGAAACATGATTGATTGGTGGACTGAAGAGGATACCGAGAAATTCAACGCTAAAGCAGAGAAATTGGTTGAGCAGTTTAACGGATTTCAGGCATTTGACGATTTGAATGTGGATGGTAAATTAACTCTTGGTGAGAACATTGCTGATTATGGTGGATTAACCATTGCTTTGGAAGCTTACAAAATGTCATTAAATGGAGAAACACCTGCCGATGTGGATGGTTTTAACAACATGCAGCGTTTCTTCCTTTCTTACTCAAAAGTGTGGAGAGGTAATGTAAGAGATACTTACTTAAGAAAGTTGATTAAAGAAGATGTTCACTCACCAGGAAAATATCGTGTGAATGGTGGATTGTTCAATATTCCTGAATTCTACGCGGCTTTCGACATCAGTCCCGAAGCTCCTTTGTACCGTACCGAAGAGCAAAGAGCTAAAATTTGGTAAGAATAGAAATTAGTACAAAGTAAATAGTAATTGGACTGATTTACTTAATGTATAAAAATACAAACCGTCTCAAGCAATTGGGGCGGTTTTTTTGTTTGAATCCAATTCGACGAGGATGATCTTTCCCTTTTTAACGCAAAATGTATTTCTACGACTGGTTCTCTATATATTTTACGGCAAATAAAGAGTTCTATCGGTCTGATTGTCAAAATTTAGCTATTCATAATGTCTTTGTTGAGGCTGTTTGCTCTAAATTTGTCATGAAATTTTGAATTCAGATATGAAAAATACCCGTTTGCCCTTCATTTTTGCCTCCGCAGATAAGATTTATACAAATTCTACATTCAATATCTCATTAATAGCTGCGAAAAATACCAATGTGCTCTTCGATTTTAAGCCAACAAGCCCTTCGAACACAATTTTGGCCTTTAATTTGGCATCAACAGCCTTGTTGAAGATCTTTTTCACATGTGAAATTTGCTTTGCAGCTCCGTTCGCCTAAAATTCACACTTAGTTTTCTGTTTACAGATGGGAAAGCCTAAATGTAAGATCTTAAATTAATGTTTTATTATGATTGAAATTGTTTATGATAATTATAAAGATTTGTTAGCTTTGGGATTGTTAAATGAAATGATAGAGCTTTTAAGAATGTTGAAAACTGAAATAATGAAAATAAAACAATACAAACTAATTTTTTTATTGATAGGATTGATGTTTTTTCAATCTTGCAACTCACAAACCAAGAATGGGACTGATTGGGAGGCTGATTTGGATTACATCTACAAGGAATTATCCCAAAAACATTGTAATTTTTTCACTGTTAAAAGTAAAAAGGAGTTTGCTGAAGGAATTGAGAAATTAAAAGGGAAAAAGCTAACTGGTATCGATTGTGCCTTGAGTTTACAGCAAGTTGCAGCAAGTTTTGGTGATTCACACACAAGGGTAAATTGGGGACAGTTTATTGACAAAAAGCAAATGCTGCCATTGTATGTGTATTGGTTTAAGGATGGAATTTATATTTTAAAGACAAACGAAGAAAACAAAAAGATTTTAGGAAATAAGCTTCTTTCAATAAATCAGATTCCGATACAATCAATCATTGATAGTATAAGTACACTAATTACTGTTGACAATCAGGCATTGGTGAAGAAAGCAATTCCTGAGATTATTCCTTGTGTTCAGGTTCTTAGGTATTTTGGAATAGCCAAAGGAGATTCTGTTGAATTGGAATTGGAAGACTTGACAGGGAAAACGCTAAACTATTCCCTTCAAACTTCTGCGATGAATAAAAGTAACCGAGTGGTAGTAATATCTGATTCCATACCACTTTGCGTGCAAAATAGAGGATTGTGGTTCTCTGATTATTACTCAGATAAGGATGATGTTTATTATTTGCAGTACAATAATTGTTGGAGCCGGGAGTTGGAAATTGAATTCAAAGGAACTAAGAATGCTGCCGAGATGCTATCTTTTCAGGAATTTGAAGAGAGAATATTTACAAGCTTACAAAAGAAACCAATTGGAAAAATAGTTTTTGATTTAAGGTATAATGGAGGAGGTGGTTCTGAACAAGGAACCGACTTTATTAAAAAACTGGCAGAATACAGCAAACAGAATTCTGATTTAAAGCTATATGTTGTGTTGGGAAGAAAAACCTTTTCGTCGGCAATTATAAATGCGATGGATTTTAAAAAAATGACCAATGCGGTATTTGTTGGGGAAGAGACAGGAGGAAAACCAAATCATTTTGGAGAAGTAAAAAGGTTTAAATTACCAAACTCAGAGGTACAGGTAAATTATTCAACGAAGTATTTTAAAAGGGCTAAGGAAGATCTGAATACTATAACTCCTGATGTATTGATTGAATCTAGTTTTATAGATTATAAAAACGGAATTGATCCGGTATATGAATGGATTCGAGATCAGAAATGAAATATCGAAGTATATAATTTGCACACAATATGATATTCAATTATAAGAAAAAACAAGCCGCACAATTAAAAGCCTCCTTTGGGAAACTGAAAGATGAATCGTACAATTTTGAATTAATAGAGAAGTACTTTCGGAACAATATTCATTCTGAAAGTTTGCAGGTGCTTTCAGATAAAACTTGTACCGATCTCGATTTTGAGGAGCTGTTCATGTTTTTGGATCGCGCGAATTCAAAACCAGGACAACAATACCTGTACAATAAATTGAGAGAGATTCCTTCTGATTCAAAGCATTTAGAGTTGGATGAGGAACTGATCTATAAACTTGCAAATGATTCTGATTTCAGACTTGAGATTCAGATGGAGTTAACAAAACTGGATAAACGGGAGGCTTATTATATTTCCACTTTGTTTCAGGAAGTGCATTTAGAGCAGCCAAAATGGTTTTTTGTGATTCGATTGCTATCCTTTACCAGTATTTTGTCTGTTCTTCTTTTGCCTTTTAATTCTCAATTGTTTTTCGTTTTAATAGGGGTTTTTATTATCAACATCTGCTTTCATTTGTGGAACAAAAAAAACTTGTCGACTTATTCTGGTTCAATTCCCCAGCTCCTGAGCCTTAAGCGTGTTGCGAATAATTTATTTCAACACGAGAGTTTAAAAAAGATCAGCCCAGCTTTGAATGAATCGATTAAAATAATTGATCAGCTTAGAAACCGAATGCTCATTTTTAAATTGGAATCACATATTCAGGGAGATATGCAGGTGATATTCTGGTCTTTTATGGAGCTTATTAAAATACTATTTCTATTGGAACCATTGCTTTTATTTGGTGTATTGAAATGTTTAGATGCTCGTAGAGAGGAAATTGAGACGGTATTCTCTTTTGTCGGACGTGTTGATGCTTTAATTTCCATAGCTTCCTTACGAGAAGGCGAAGAAGCACATTGTATTCCTGAAATATGCGAAGAGAATACCCGAATTATTGGAGATCAAATTTATCACCCATTACTTATCGACTGCGTTGTAAATCATATTAATGTGAATGATAAATCTGTTTTGCTGACAGGTTCAAATATGTCTGGTAAAACTACTTTTATACGGGCAATAGGTATTAATGTAATTACCGGTTTATGCATTAATACTTGCTTTGCTAAATCGATGGTGATTCCGCGCACTTGCATTCATTCAGCCATTCGTATTAGCGATGATCTGATGAATGACAGGAGTTATTACTTCGAAGAGGTTCTCACGATTAAGGATATGATTGACAATGCAGGAAAGGGTACAGCCAATTTGTTCCTGCTCGATGAGATTTTTAAGGGCACAAATACCGTTGAACGGATTTCGGCAGGCAAGGCCGTATTGTCCTCATTGGCAAAAAACGAAAATATTGTTTTTGTGTCTACCCACGATATCGAATTAACCGATTTATTAACGGATGAATACGAATTGTATCACTTTAGTGAAATTGTAAGCGATAAATCGGTCGACTTCGATTACAAATTGAAGGAAGGCAAGCTGAAAAATAGAAATGCCATCAGAATTCTTCAAATTAACGGTTACCCGGATGAGGTAATCCAAGAGGCAATGAGCTTAGCTGAGGAATTAGACCGAAATAAGGTTTTACAAAGCTAAGAGGTCTTTTTCATCCAACAGATAAAAAAAATCGAGGAATGACTCCGAACACTTTTTCTTGAAGCCCACTCATATTAGGAATTTTGACAAAAAAAGCTGTAGTTTTGCCGTTCTTACTCAAAGTGAGGCCATCAATCAGTTTAAATTGACAATAATGAATATAAAAATAGTTGATTACGGAATTTGTAAAGCGATAGGAGAGACCAAGAAAGACATTGTTCCGGGTAGTACAACAGGATACTTTTTGCATTCTGACGATATGGAGTTTGTGGAAAAAACCAATCTTATTCATCCTAAAGTAGGATTGAGTTTTGGGATCAGTTATCAATTCGAAATTGATTCAGAGGAAGCGGAACTTGTTGATTTTGTGAGCAGAATTAGACATCCTAAGTTGGTGAATCCAATTAGTAAGGAACAATTTATTGAAACAACGGAGGAAAAAGATTGCTATAGTGACGAGTTAGGCTATGACTTCTATACCTTTGAATTAGACTGGGAAATGCAGCTGGGGGAATGGATTTTTGAGATTATCTATGATGATAAGATAATGTGCAGCCAGACATTTATTTTGAGAGAATAAAGCAAATTGATACACTTGGGACTCCTACTTTAAATGGGACTTCCAATACAAATAAACGAATGCTCATCTGAACTATATTCAGATGAGCATTTTGCATTTTTAATATTTTTTAAATAGAATTGCCAATTAAAAAACAATCGTACGGGTACCATCCACAATAATGCGGTGCTCTGCTTTGTAGGCAAGGGCACGGGCCAGTACGATCCGCTCCAGATCGCGGCCTTTTCGGATCAAATCTTTAATGGTGTCTTTGTGGGTGATACGCATAATATCCTGCTCAATAATTGGTCCTTCGTCCAAATCCTCGGTAACAAAGTGACTGGTAGCTCCAATCATTTTTACCCCTCGTTCGTAAGCTTGTTTGTATGGGTTTCCACCAACAAAGCCTGGTAAAAAAGAGTGATGTATGTTGATAATTTTATTTTTGAACTCACGAATAAAGTTGGGCGATAAAACCTGCATGTAACGGGCTAACACCACCAAATCGATATTGTGTTCTCTTAGTAAAGCAATTTCGTTGGCTTCCTGTTCCTGTTTGGTTTCCTTGGTAATTGGAAAAACATAGTATGGAATTCCGGCAGCATCAGCAATAGGTTTTAAATCCGGGTGATTCGATACGATCAAAGGAATTTCGATGTCGTACTCACTCATGTTATAGCGCCAAAGTATTTCCTGCAGACAATGGTCGTATTTCGAAACGAAAATGGCTACGCGTTGCTTCTGATTTGAAAATTCGATTCTCCAATGTGCATCAAACTTTTTGGCCAGTGGTTCGAACGTTTCGTGAAGCTTGGAAGCCGGAATTGTTGAGTTAGACATGTTCCATGCAATTCGTAAAGAGAAAAACTGCTGGTTTTGGTTTACATGCTCATCCAAATCGATGATGTTGCCGCCTATTTCGTAAATAAATTGAGTGATTTTGGCTACAATCCCGTTTTTATCGGGACAAGTGAAGAGTAAAAATGCGTTTACATTATTTTCAGACATAGTTATTACATTGATATCGGAATAATAAATTCCGTGAATTAAAGTTCAAGTTATTAATTTGCTTCAATATTGAACGATTTGTCCGTCAGGTAAGTGGTGTGTGATGCAAAAGTAGAAAAATAAGTTTCAAGTGCAAAGGATCAAGGTAAAAGGGAAAGTGAAAAATTAAAAAGAATCAGTTACCAAGTATGATGTGTAAAAAGGAAAGACAAAGCTGGATTATCATCTGGTTCTGCCAGTTATCGGGAAGAGTGAGGTCTTTTTGCGTGGAAGAAAAGGCAGTCAGATTTGAAATTCTAACTGCCTTTATAATCTTTTTAACTTTCTCTTTTTTCAAGATCTCTCGATTCCTCTGGATGACATGGTTTTGTGTCTTTTTCCTTGATACTTGGAGCTTGTTCCTTTCTCCTTTACTCCCAATTCAAAATCTTGCTGAAAATGTAGTTTTCCGCATCAGGAAGATATTCTTTGGCAGCTTCAACATCTTCGGCAGTAAGATAATGCAAATTGTAGTTTAAAACAGATTGCACGCGCTGACTGTTTACATCAACCAATCGTGGTTTCACTTTTCCGTTTTCGTCTTCTACATCTTTTAAGAATAGAGGAGAAGTATCACCTACAGGATCGACAGTCACCATACATTTCGAATGACCTTGCTTGAACAAGGTGTAAACGCCATTTCCTAACAAGGTACACAAGCTAAGATCAAAGCCGATTGGCCGGCAGCAACGGATCTCAAATCCCAATTCAACCGGGCGGGTACCAATGTTAAGATTATAGGTTTTCATTTTGCGCTGAATTACCATATTAAAAACGTGCGCTTTGCTTACATTGAACAATTCGGGATGTCCGTGAGCATCGTAGGTAAAGTTTACACCTGTGCTTTTGATTTCTTCATCACTCATAAAATGGAAAACTCCTTCACTGATTATAGCTGCTCCGTAGTTTAAGCCCATTATTCTTCTCTTTATGATAGAGGAGATAACCAATTGAGCAATTTTTTCAGCTGAAATGTTGGTTTTGTTGAACATTTCAGGAATAATAATCATTGGAAAATGGCAGGCGGTACCAATTCCGAAAGCCAGATGACCGGCTTCTCGTCCCATGGCGGCCAATACGAACCAATTTTGTGAAGTCCGGGCATCTTCGTAAACTGTGGTTGCAATCTTAACTCCTTCGTCTTTTGCTGAGTGAAAACCAAATGTTGGAGATCCTTCCGGCAAAGGAAGATCGTTGTCGATGGTTTTTGGTACGTGAATGTTAGAGATGTTTACCTTGTTTTCTTCCAGATATTTTGAAATTCGGTTTGCAGTAGATGCTGTATCATCACCCCCCACAGTAACCAATAGTTTTACATTGTTTTCAACAAAAAAATCGGTTGAGAAATCTGAATTTTTTGGTTTGAAACGACTCATTTTTAGATGTGAACCGCCTCTTGTAAAGATTCCATCAAGAGTTTCAAAGTCTAGTTCTTCCATTTTACGATCTTTGGAGAAAAGACCTTTGTAGCCTTCGTGCAAACCAATTACCCGATAACCGTTTTTTAAAAATACTTTTCCTACACTACTAATCACGGTGTTTATGCCCGGAGCCGGACCACCACCACACAGAATTACAACAGATTCTTTCATTGGATAAATGGATGTTTTATTTTAAAGATCCGGCAAAGATAAAGGAATTTGGTAAACATTGCCTGTTTTTTTGTTTCGGGTAGGTGCTGATTGCATACGGATATTTTGCGTTAAGGATTGCAGTGGAAACCCCGGAACCTTCCTGCAGCGGTGAGAGAGGAAGTGAGGAGTTGAAACGGAAAGCCTGACCCGTGTGATGGTTTGTGCGCAGGATAGGGAAACGCCCCAAAAACTGTTTTTGAAGAAGATGAGTTGATGTGAAATAATATTTTGTAAGCCGATCACTTTGTCCTATTTTTACAAATGCACCACTTCCTTAAGTACTTAAATAGATTTTCTAACCTTATTAAATCACAATTATGAAACGTAATTATTTGATTTTATTTGCCCTTTTACTCGTGTTGGCAGCTTGTCAGCCCGAAAAAAAAGTTGTTGAGATTCCTTCTTATAGTATCGAACAGTTTTATAAAAACACCAATGTGAGTGGCGGATCGTTCTCAAGCGATGGCAGTAAATTGTTGGTGAGTAGTAATGAAACAGGTATCTACAATCTGTTTGAGATTCCTGTTGATGGTTCTCCTGCCAAACAATTAACCAATTCGGAAAAGGAATCATTTTTTGGGTTGGCTTACTTTCCAAACAGCGATAAGGTGCTTTTGTCGTATGATCAGGGGGGGAATGAGAACAATCATATTTACATGAGAGACGTGGATGGTACGATTACAGATTTAACACCTTTTGAAGGCGCAAGAGCTGGATTTTGGGGCTGGGACCGTGATGAAAAATCGTTTTATTACCAAAGCAATAAACGAAATCCAAAGTTTATGGATTTGTATCAGATTGGTATGGAATCTATTGAAAAAGGCGATTTTACTGCGAAGTTACTGTATGAAAATAACGATGGAATAAATGTTGCCACTAAAAGTGAGGACAATAGATACCTTGCTTTAACACAAAGCATTACTACAAATAATAATGAAATGTATTTGTACGATAGAAAGTCAGGTAAGAAAATGCACATTTCGGAGCACACCGGTGATGCGACCTACAATCCTCAGTTTTTTAGTTTGGATAACAAGTATTTGTACTATTTGTGTAATGAGGATTCCGATTTTGTTTATCTGAATAAATACAATATTGAATCGGGTGAAAAGGAATTGGTTTTTAAAGCCGATTGGGATGTTTGGTATGCCTATGATTCTTTTAACGAAAAGTACCGGATTATTGGGATTAATGAAGATGGGAAGACAAATGTTAAGATGATTGATTTGGCAACAAATGAGGAAGTGAAACTGCCCGAAATTAAAGGTGGTGATATAAAATCGGTTGGTCTCACAAAAGACGAAAGTCGTGTTCGCCTGGTTGTTGGTACGTCGGTTTCTCCGAATAACATTTATGTTTTTGATATGGGAGATACTGAAGCGAAAAAATTGACTGAGACTCTAAATCCGGAAATTGATCCTGCAAATTTAGTGGAAGCGAAAGTGGTTCGTTACGAATCGTTTGATGGTGTTCAGATTCCGGCCATTTACTATCAGCCTAAAATTGCAGCTGCAGATCGTAAAGTGCCTGCTGTGGTTTGGGTGCATGGAGGTCCGGGTGGACAATCGAGAGTAAGTTACTTCTCTTTGATTCAGTTTATGGTGAATCATGGCTATGCTGTTTTGGCGGTGAATAATAGAGGCAGTAGTGGTTATGGTAAGAAGTTTTACGCAATGGATGATAAGAAGCATGGTGACGAGGATTTGAAGGATTGTATCTGGGGTAAGAAATTTTTGGTTTCGACAGGTGTTGTTGATGAGACAAAAATTGGAATTATCGGTGGTTCTTATGGTGGTTACATGACCATGGCTGCTTTGACTTTTGCTCCTGAGGAATTTGAGGCTGGCGTTAATATTTTTGGAGTGACCAATTGGTTGCGGACCTTAAAATCAATTCCTCCTTATTGGGAATCATTCCGAAATGCTTTGTATGCCGAAATAGGAGATCCTACAAGCATCGATTCGGTTGCCTTATACAATAAATCGCCTCTGTTTTTTGCAGAAAAAGTAACAAAGCCATTGATGGTATTGCAGGGAGCAAATGATGTTCGTGTTTTGCAGGCAGAATCGGATGAGATTGTTGAAGCTGTTAAAAAGAATGGCATACCAGTTGAATACATCGTGTTTGATGATGAAGGACATGGTTTCCGTAAAAAGGAAAATGAGATTAAAGGATACGGTCAGGTGGTAGTATTCCTTGATAAATATTTGAAAAAAGAAGAGACTCCGGTGGCTGAATAAGCGGAACAGTCAATACAAAAAAAAAGAGGCTGTCTCAAATGAGATAGTCTCTTTTTCGTTTTATAGTTTTTTATATTTATCACTGATTTCTTATTTTAGAGATATGAAATTAGTCCCTCAAAAATCTCATTTCAAAGCCTATCATCAAAACCAGATGATTCTTTTTCCGCCTTCTCTCTCGGATTTCATATCATCTGAACACCCTGTTCGTACCATCAGCAGTATTATTGATGGTGTCCAGATAGATCGTATCCTTGAAAAATACAGTTATACGGGAGCAAAGGCCTATCATCCCAAAATGATGCTTAAGTTATTAGTTTATTCCTATTTGTGTAATGTATATTCCTCTCGAAAAATAGAGCAGGCGGCATCAGAAAATGTACATTTCATGTGGTTGTCAGGGATGCAAAAGCCAGATCACAATACGATTGCCCGCTTTAGAAGCAGTCGATTAAAAGGTGTTTTAAAGGAAGTGTTCAGTCAAGTAGTCCTGTTACTGGTAGATTCCGGACATATTGATCTACAAACCATATATGTCGATGGCACCAAGATCGAGGCCAATGCAAATAAGTTTTCGTTTGTTTGGGGTAAAGCCATTCAAAAGAATATCCAACGCATGAAGGATCGGTTGGGGGAACTTTGGGATTATACAGAGCAGGTAGCCAAATCGGATTTAGCAAATGTAAGTAAGCCCGATTTAAGTGATGTTGATCCAGAAAAAATAGAGCAGACCATTGAGACAATTAATGAGGCCTTGAGGGATAAGAAAGTGGATGCTAAGAAACGCCGGCAACTCAACTATGCCAAGAAGAATTATGCTGATAATCTCCGAAAAAACGAGCAAAAGCTAAAGATATTGGAAGAGCGAAATAGTTATTCAAAAACGGATCCGGATGCAACCTTTATGCGAATGAAGGATGACTATATGCAAAATGGTCAGCTAAAACCAGGATATAACCTGCAGTTTAGCACACAAAATCAATTCATTGTAAATTATTCAAACCATAATAATCCAACCGATACAAAAACCTTTATACCTCATATGAAAGAGGTTCAACAGTTGTATCCAGACAAACTAAACAGCGTATGTGCAGATTCCGGTTATGGGTCTGAGGAGAATTATGAATTTCTTGAAGCGGAAGGATTAACCTCTTTTGTGAAATACAATTACTTTCATAAAGAACAAAAGAAGGGAGCCAAAACTTATTGCGAGTTTCACCCCAACAATTTATTCTACGACTCTAAACAGGATATTTACTACTGCCCAATGGGACAAGTAATGAATCTTAAGAAGATAAAAAAGGAAAAAAGCCAAGCCGGTCATTTTAAGACAATCCATGTTTATCAAGCTCAAAACTGTAACGGATGCCCACTTAGGGGGATGTGTCACAAAGCAAAAGGTAATCGAACGATTCAGATTAATCACCGACTCAACGAATTAAGAAGTAAAGCACGAGAACATTTAACCTCAGAAGAAGGATTGAAGCACAGGAGTCAAAGACCGGTTGATGTAGAGGCCGCTTTTGGTAACCTTAAACACAATAAAGGATTTAAACGATTTTTACTTCGTGGCAAAGAAAAAGTAGAAATCGAAATGGGATTATTGGCTCTAGCCATAAATCTTAAGAAAATGAATAGTAGAAAAGTGGCCTAACGGCCTTTCTTAATTCTTTTGAAGTCCTATTTCCTCTATATAAAACCTCTGTTTTGCATATTGGAGGTAAAAAAGACTTCCAAAAACAAATAAGCAGTATAAGGCAGTTTAATCTCAAAAAAACAAAAGATCATGAAAAAGAGGATGTCTACTTTGCTATGAGACATCCTCATTTTTCTGTATTTATGAACGAGCAGTTATTCTGCAACTTCCACCAATTTTTCATCTGAGTGCCACAGGCCATGTTTTGTACAGAAAGCTGTAGCGGTTAGTTTCATTTTACGAGATGGTACTACGTAAAAATCAACTTCAGCCTGATTGGCTTCACCACCTAAAATTCCTGTTGAGAAAGTGGCTTGTGTTAACATTTTTTCACCATCCCAAAGTTGAACCCAAGCAACATAGTGATCGAAATCATCCGGATGAGCATAAGCATCACCAATTTTCACTTTCACTTTAAATTTCTCACCTTTTTTAGCTGAGTCATCGCAGTGAATAAATGCAGAATGTCTGTCGATATAATCTTTCTTAGCTTCACCATCAATGGTGTTAATGTCTTGATACCTGTTAATTTTCATGTTTTGTTTTTTTGATTTTAGTCCCGAATGTATTCAGGATGAGAGGATTGTTTTGTTTTAGATATTAGTTCTTGCTTAGGTAATCGGCAACACCTTCAGCAGTAGCATGCATTGCTTCTTTTCCTTTGTTCCAGTTTGCAGGACAAACTTCGCCATTTTCTTCGAAATGCTGCAATGCATCAACCATACGAATTGCCTCATCAACACTTCTTCCCAATGGTAAATCGTTAATCACCGAGTGACGAACAGTTCCTTTTTTATCGATAAGGAATAATCCGCGGTAGGCAACAGGTGCTCCTGTAGATACTGCATTTCCCTCTTCATTGTAATCGTACTCTGAAGCTAATACTCCATAGTTTTCAGAAATTGTTTTTGATAAATCGGCAACCAAAGGATAAGTAACTCCTTTAATTCCACCTTTATTTTTCTCAGTATTTAACCATGCAAAGTGAGAATATTCTGAATCTACAGAACAACCAACAACAGCCACGTTTCTAGCTTCAAATTCTGCCAGTTTTTCCTGAAAAGCGATTAATTCTGTTGGACAAACAAATGTAAAATCAAGAGGATAGAAGAAGAATACGACTTCCTGCTTACCAATAAATTGGTCCAATGAAAAATTTTCAACAATCTGATTTCCGTTAACAACAGCACCGGCAGAGAATGATGGTGCTTTTTTACCAATTAAAGTTTGCATTTTATTTTGTGTTTTAATGATTATTAATCTTGTTTATTTTTACCGATTACAAATGTAGAATTGATTTGACTACTGCACAAATTATATTAATCAATAATCTTTATACCTGCATCGAGAGAATTAATATCATTAATGATGGATTCTATAACCATTCAGTCTTTCAGAGATATCCAATCACAGGGAAAGGATTAGGGCTTATAAAGTTTTTTTTTGAATGATAATTTTTAGTTTTGTAGAAGCAGTTAAATTTAGTTTGGATAAAAGCATTTTGCTTTATTGTTGGTATTGTATAGGGTATATTTAAATTATTTCGGAAAAAGCTCCGATTAACGAATAAGAAAGAAATGTGGGTGTTTGATAATATAATAGAACTTACAGATTTTAAGGATTGTTCAGGGAAAATAAATATATCGGTATTTGAGGCAGAAAAAGGATATTGTGTACCATATTTTGTCTACTTACCTCCCAATTGGAGCCCGGATAAATCATATCCATTGGTTTTGTTTTTACATGGGCAAGGTGGCGACGAAGGTACATTTAATAAATACGTTCGGGCAGAACAGTTGAATAATTGGATCAACAATGGCGATCTTGATCCGGTAGTAATTGCGGGAATTCGTGGAGATAATGATCGTGACAACGTTCAGTGGTTTACAGAGAAAAATGAAAGTCTTTTGGTAAAGGAGAATGGTGGTGAATTCATTCAGTTTTGTCAGGATTCATTTCATGCAGGAGGTCATGGAAAGCAGATTTCAATTGAAGGGCATTCGCGGGGAGCTGCTGGAGCGATTCATTACTATTTAAAATATCCAGGTTTGTTTTCGTCGATTATTGGAATGGGCTATGTGAGTGATTATACACTGGACAACAACTTCATGCTTGGGCGAAATAACTTAAAGGCTTTAATAGCCGAATCAACACCCCTTAGACTTGAAATTGGAACAGAAGATAGTTTTGTTCAGACTAAGAATCGCAGAGCAAGTTTTGAATTGCATCAGTTCTTAAAAGAGAATGAGATAGATCACTCTTTCGAAATTTTACATGGAGTTGAACATGGTTTTGACACTTATTGGAATTATTACAGCGATGAAGGATTGTTGAATGGTTTGTCTCATCTGAAGTTTCACGAACGAAGCAGAAAGAGAAATTATCGGTAAAACCCTCGCATAATATCGAAAAGTTATCTATTTTGTACATAATTATTCCAAAATTGAATTCTCATGAAGTTTACCCGCTGTTTTTTTGTTCTTATCCTGTTTCTTCCGCTTAAAAGCATAGCACAGGATACCGTATATTTTAATCAGGATTGGCTTGTTGCTGAGAAAGAGAACGCTCAGTTTTTTTCAACAATAAATAGAATTACAGAGAATCAATTTTTGGTAAAAGACTTTACAATTGACAAAGTGCTTTTGTCAGATTATCATTATAAGGGTTTACAAGCAAATATTGATTGGAACAGACTCTACGAGGTCGGCTTTGATAAATATGCAATTGAAAATGGAACAAGCAGGGATTATTATCCTTCCGGAAGCAAGAAAAAGGAGGTAGAATATGTGGATGGGCAACAAAAAGGGATGGTGACTTTTTGGCTGGAAAATGGGAAGAAAGAAAAAGAATTTTTTGCTGTCAATAATATTGCAAATGGCATTTACTCAGAGTTTTTCGAAAGTGGAGCGCCTAGTTTAAGTGTGAAATTTTTAAATGATACCTTAAATGGGCCGGCTATTTATTATTATCCGGATGGCGGGATATCCCATATGGGAAAGTTTAAAAACGGAATTAAGTTTGGAATTTGGACATACCTTTCGGAAGATGGCAAGCCAGTTGCCGAGGAGTTATATCAAAATACCTATTTTATTGATGGAGCCGATGTAAATATTAGTTTTCCGGAAGGAGTGTGGTATTTATCGGAGAAGTACAAGGTAGATGACAGATTAAGTTTTCTTTTTTACAGACTTGGAATGAATGAAGATGAGAATACAGAAGATTTAGCATCTTGTCTGATTTCTTTGGAAGCTGTGCCATCAGATATTGGTTTGATTGATTACTCTTCGCACAGAAGAAGACGCCTCTCGGTGGACGTAAAGAGAGTTATTACCAAGGAGAAAAAGCTATTTTCTCTTCCACAAAGTATTGCTTATTTCGGAAACCATACTGATTCATCGGATCATGAACGAACAACAATTGTTTTACATTCTCTTCAAGCTGAAGTTGGAATGGAATTAATTCTGGATTGTTCAAGTAAAAATTATGAGGTTTTAAAAGAAGAATTTGAATTCATACTGAAATCCCTTAAAAAGTAATAATTCCAAAAGGCATTTTTCCAGATTAAGTATTTCAGCAACATTTTCATCATTTAGTTTTTTCCAGCTAAATTGTTTGTCGAATTCTCCAGAGTTTATGTAGTCATATATTTTTATTGTTTATTATGAAAAGTCATAGTTGTTTGAGAGCACTAAATTGTAAAGACTTAAGCATAGTAATAAACCTTAAATATTTATCTTATTCTAATTATTCGAATCTTATCTATTCGTACCGTGTTAACCTCCTGATTCATATTTTTATTGAATTCTTCAAAACTAATTTTAAAGAAATTATTTCTGTTTGTCAGATCAATGAGAAAGGAGTTGGAGTAGCCGTAATTATTCCAATCACCTTCGCCACGTTGTGGAAAAACGAGACTTCCTGCATAGCTGTTATTCACCCAAAAACTACGATTTGCACATTTGTTGTTGGTATTTACAGGGCCATTTCCGTTTGCGTATAAAAAATCGATATAATACTTTCCTTCATTAGGAATTCGAATGTTAAAATAGAATTCCCGATTTTTTTTCTTGCTCAATTCAACATAGGAGGTTTTGGCATTGGAGTCAAATTCTTCAGTTTCAATATATCTTTCATAATTGGTATCATATACATAGAGTGGTTCACTATAGAATGATAAGTTTCCCAAACCATCATCTATCTGAATTTGAAATTCGGTAGGTTCATCAATGTGTACCTCAGACATATAATTGTCTTCAGTTTTTAGAAGGAGTTCTCCGTTACGGTAAATACGGTAAAAATCAGCGTTTTCTTTTTTGTCCCATAACAATTGATTTTTAGCAAAGCGGAGCGATGTGGTTTCGGGCGACACAATATTATCGACCATATTCAGTTCTGATTTGGTAGGCAGCTGATTGTTCATTCTGATCTCAATTTTGTGTTTCCCTTCCATTTCTTTTGGCACGATGGGGCGTTGGTAATATTTTCCATCTAAGGAGTAGTAGTTAATTTTATTGCCAAAGCCGTAAATTTCGATATCTAAAATTGATTTTTGATAGCGAAGGTCCTTAATAGTTTGTTTTCCTTTGTATTCTCTGGGGATAAAGGGTTTGAATTCCAAATAATCGGCTGTATAATTCATTCCTATCAGAATCCGGTAGAAGGTAGATAAGGAACCGGCGACACTCCAAAGCTGGCGGTCAGAATTGATTTCTGTTCCGTTAAAATCACCATTTTTAATTAAAAGATTTTCTTTATTGGTGAGAAAGAGCGCACTTGATCGCAACATGTTGGCAATTCCCCATTGAACGCTTTCAACATTACTTGTTTTGCTTGAAGCCCAATTCCAATAAGCTTGCACAAAAGGCCAAATTGCCTGATTGTGATAGGCTGGTATGTTTGGAATTTGAGGGTAAAAGCATGGAGTTCCAAACTTGGTAACCGGAGTATTTGATATAATCTCTTTTTGTCTTTCCTCGTTGGTGATATCCCATAGAACCATTAGTGCCTCACCCAAAGTTTCCGATTTATCCGAAAGCAATTGATTCTTTCTTCCGTAAAGATATTGTCCAAAATATTTTTTTTCGGGCAGCCATAGTTTTTCATTCAGGCTGTTTTTTAAGGCCTCCGAAATATCCTGATATTTTTGAACATCTTTTCCAAGTATTTTTCCCATTTTTATCAATACCTGCAGGCTTTGGTAGTGCACGGCCTGAGTTCCCAAATTATAGGAGTTGTAAATGTCAATTGGTTCCATCCATTTTGGATAAGATTGTTCCCGCCAGTCAAGAAAAGAAGATTCTCCTTTAAATAGATATTTCTGATAATCCCAAACTACATTAAGATCATCTTCTGTAGAATTTTTAATGATGAAATAAACTTTTTTTAGCCAATCCATGTCTCCGGTTGACTTGTACAATTCCCATGCTGCAGCAGACCAAATCATTCGATCGGAACTTACCGGCCAAGAACCTCCTGTGCCTGTGTCCTGCACAATTTTTCCCTGCTTAACTTTTTTAAGCAAACTCTTTTTCGAAATTTCAGGATTGGTAATTGCAAGAGCTAAAATCACGCTATAGCTGATGTCCCGGGTCCAAACACCTTTCCATTTTTCACCTGTATTAAAAGTAGTGTCGGGAGCAATGTTTTTTTCTATTTCCTCAAGCGAAAGCTGATAAATTGCATTAAGTAAAACCTGATTCGATTCATATTTGGGGTATTTGTTTAAGTTGGTTTTAAGTTTCCATTCTGTTTTATTTAATCCCGGGTAATTGGAGTTGATAGCTGAATTGCTGTATGCTATAGCGACATGTTCTCCTTGTTCTATCCGATTAGGGAATACTGTAAAGTCTGAAGACTGATACAAAATATAATCGTCAGGGTTACATCGATTTAAAAGTACAATCGAGAGGAGAATTGTAATGGAAATCAGGGTCGGAATGAAAAACAATTTTTTCATTTTAGTAATTTTTGACATGCTTTTAAAAGTAATAAATTCCAGAAAACTAATAATAAATATTAAAAAAATATATTGTACAAGTTGTGGATTAGAATGCAAACCGTTCAAAAAATAGCAATGAATAAACTGCAAATTGTGATCATTGCAAATATCGGGAGGTGAATATATCTTATTTTTTGAAGTTAAGTCAAATAATTGTGTAACAAAAAAAGCGACCTCGGTCGCTTTTTTTGTTGTGATAAATTAGTTGTATGTAGTTAAAAGAAAGTATTTAATCAAATTTATATAGAAAATTGATGTAAAACAACATATGAACATATTAATTTAAATCGCTTTGTTATTTATTTTCTTCATTCTGTATATTAGCGTCTTCCATAATAACATCATAAGTATAGCCAGCTCCAAAGTCCTTATCCAATGCAATTGTTCCTGTCACTTCAATAATTTGCCCTACCGAAACAACTTCCTTGCTAGTAAGGGTAAGGTCAAAATTGCTCTCAAAATCGGAACCATCCTGAATGTGTATCCAGTTCTTGCCCATAATGTTTTGATTAAATTTTACAACCTTTCCTTTTACGCTTATCTGTTTGCCTGAAAATTCATTCTTTTTTGAAAAGATATCAGCAATACTTGTTGTTCCTTCCTTCTTTTCTATTGAAACTTCAATTTTTTTAGCCGTTTGTTTCTTCATAGAAGAGGCTTGCATAGGCATGTTGTTTTCGATTGGTGTGTCAGAAATGGTATTTAAGAAATAAATAACAGGAAAATCGCGATTTAGTTCTTTGCTGTGAAAATTCTTCATTTCCAATGCGCCTTTGTAATAATACGCTTTGCCTACTTCTATTGGTCGTTGACCTATAGCCAGCCATAAATCATTACTTCCATTTATATAGGTATAACCACCCGCATTAAATGTTTCTTTTACAATAACTTTGCTAACCCCAAGAGGGAGAGAGGTTTCTTGGTTTTCAGTTTTCTTGGATTGACATGCAAATGAAAAAATTGCGAGTCCTAAAATCATCAGTAATATTGATCTTTTCATATAGTTTTTGTATTAGTGTAAGTTCTAAAGATAAGAGAAATCAAATAGAAAAATAAGGAATTATTCAGTTGTCTATTTATTTTGATTTTAAAGAAGCGTTAAAAAGTTGTTAAGCGTCCCATGTTTTTGGTTGTTTGAATAATTTTATTGCTTAATTCCAGCTGAATTTATTTATTTGTAGCAAACGTACTGTAAATTAAAAGAGACCTGTGAGTCTTTAAAGTCCATATTTGAACAGTTTTAGTTCGCAAGCGTGCAGTTTTTTATAAATCTAAATAGGCGGGGAATTAACACTTTTGTGATTCCAAGAGTTTTGATTCTTCTGGCATGAAAAGTGTTGCGTATTATGTCTTGTTTTTATTTAGACCTGAAATAGATTTAAGTAGAAGAGCTATGTTCATTTCTAAAACAATGGAATAGCCTGTATCTTTAGAAAGTTAGTGTGTAATTAAATATTGAAAAAAGTCCGATTAAAATGAAAAAATATTTCGTCCTACTTGTTTTATTTATTGCTGTAATTAGTTCATTTGCCCAGAAAAATGCTCAGTGGAGAGGTGTGAATCGTGATGGAATCTATCAGGAAACCGGATTATTGCAGGAATGGCCGGTTGAAGGCCCCGAATTAATATGGCATGTTGAAGGTTTAGGTGAGGGACATGCTTCAGCAGCAGTAACTAAAGATGTTATTTACACAGGAGGGACAGAACTTGAAAATGGTTTTGTAATAGCATTGGATCATTCAGGAAAAGAGCTTTGGAAGCAAGTTTATGGCAAAGAATGGATGGATTCTTATAACGGTGTGCGCACAAGTCCAATGGTTTATGATGGTATCGTTTATGTGATGAGTGGTTTGGGAAAAATTACAGTCATGAGTGCTGCTGATGGAACCATTCTGTGGTCAAAAAATATATTAACAGAATTTAACTCTGAAAACACCCGCTGGGGAATAACTGAGAATCTTGTTGCGGATGGAGATAAATTATATTGTACTCCGGGAGGTTCAGAAGTTAGTATGGTTGCATTAGATCGAAAATCGGGACAGCTGATTTGGAAAGCGAAAGGAAATGGTGAGAAATCAGCTTATTGTTCTCCTGCGCTAATAAAGCTGGCAAACCGTAATTTATTGGTGACTCATACAAGTAATTCAATAATTGGAGTTGATGCTGAAACCGGTACTTTACTTTGGTCGTTCGATCATCCTAATAAATATTCAATTCATCCAAATACTCCTTTGTATAAAGATGGCTATCTGTTTTGTTATAGTGGATATGGTAAAGGAGGAGTAATGCTTGAACTCGGTGAAGATGGAGGGAGTGTAAAAGAGGTTTGGCGAAATGAGTTGATGGATAATCAGATGGGAGGAGCTGTTCTGAGTGATGGTAAGATATATGGTTCCGGTCATACTAATCGTGAATGGTTTTGTTTGGATTGGAAAACTGGTGAAGTATTGCATTCAGCTAAAATGTTAAGTAACGGGAACGTAGTTTATGCTGATGGCAAATTGTATTGTTACGGCGATAGCGGAGAAGTTGCTCTTGTTGATGTTAGCAATGGAAGTTTTGAAAAAGTGAGTTCGTTTCGGGTTCCTTTTGGTGAAAAACAACATTGGGCTCATTTAGTGATTAATAATAAAAGACTATATGTTCGTCATGGAAGTTCCTTGATGGTCTATTCAATTAAAGCAAACTAAGAACAATACAAAACCTATCAAACTTATGAATCGACTACTATTTGTCAGTATTGCATTATTAAGTGTTCTCACTCAGTGCAAAACAGAAATACAAAAAAGCGAATGGCGTGGACCAAATAGATCTGGTGTTTATGAAGAAACTGGATTGCTAAAGGAATGGCCGGAGGAAGGTCCTAAAATGCTTTGGCATCTGGATAGTATTCCTACAGGTTATTCTTCTGCTGCAATCGCTCACAATACTGTTTACCTTACCGGATTAAAGGACTCTATGGATTACTTGGTGGCCATTAATATGGAAGGAAAATTAAAATGGCAAATTCCTTATGGCCGTGGATGGGATGCATCATTTGTTGATTCCCGTTGTACTCCAACGATTGAGGATGAAAGAATTTATCTGTCGAGCGGAAGAGGGGATTTAGCCTGTGTAAATGCTCTTTCCGGAGAGCTGATTTGGCAGAAAAAGGCCAATGAAATATTTGAAGGAGAGTGCGGGGAATGGGGAATTTCTGAATCATTGCTCCTATACAAGGATTTGGTTTTTTATACTCCTTGCGGAAAAAAAACAACGATGATTGCGTTGAATAAAATGACCGGAGAAACCGTTTGGGAATCGAAAAGTTTAGATGATAAATCCGCCTATGTTTCTCCTCTTTTAATTGATAGAAATGGCAAGAAACAAATCGTAACTGTAACAGAAAACAATGCAATAGGTGTTAATCCCGAAAATGGAAATATTGATTGGCAATTCGATTACGGCAGTTATGCCGCCGGAGAATGGAAAGCCAATATCAATACCAATACTCCATTGTACAAAAATGGAAAAATATTTATAACCAATGGTTACGATCATCATTCAGTAATGCTGGATTTAAATGAAGAAGCCTCTGAGGTTGAACTTTCGTATGTAGATTCATTATTGGATGTTCATCATGGAGGAGCTGTTCTGCTGGATGGTTATATATACGGTGCAAATTGGATCAATAATAGAAACGGATATTGGGTTTGCATGGAATGGGAAACAGGTAAGAAAATGTATGAGACTGAGTGGGAGAATAAAGGATCCATTATTTCGGCAGAAGGTATGCTTTATTGCTATGATGAGAAAGATGGTAATGTAGCCTTGGTAAAGGCAGACCCGAAAGAATTTAAAGTAATAAGTTCGTTTAAAGTACCATACGGTAAGGGTCCTTATTGGGCTCATATGGTAATTAATAATGGTGTATTATATGTTCGTCATGCAACAGCAATAATGGCCTATTCTATTAAAATAAACTAATATTGTGAAAACTAATTCAAGCTTAATGAAACTAATTAATATTCTTATTGTCGTGTTTAGTTCTTTATTACTAGTTCAGTGTAAGAATGCAGCTCAGCAAAGCGAATGGCGCGGTCCGCATAGAAATGGAATTTATTCAGAAACCAATCTGCTTAAAGTTTGGCCGGAAAATGGACCTGAGATTTTGTGGAAGTTTGAGGATTTAGGATTAGGTTATTCTTCCGCGGCTGTTACAGATGAAAAGGTATACACTACAGGAACCATCGATAGTATGAGCTATATTTTCTCTTTCGATTTAAGTGGTAATTTAATCTGGAAAAAGGAATATGGTAAAGAATGGTCAGAGAATTTCCCTGGTGGACGTTCAACACCTCAGATTTATGATGGAAAAGGATATTTACTGAGTGGATTAGGAAAACTCATCTGTTTTGATGCTGAAAAGGGGGATTTTATTTGGACCAAGGATCTATTTCGTGATTTCGACGGGCAAAACGTTTTCTATGGAATTACTGAGAATTTGTTAATTGATGACGACAAGTTAATTTGTACGCCAGGTGGTGTTGACGCAAATGTAATTGCATTGCACAAAGATACCGGAGATCTTATGTGGAAGAGTGCAGGAGTGGGTGAGAAAAGTGCTTATTGTTCTCCTTTGATAATCACGTATAAAGAAAAAAAATACTTGATTACCAATACTGCGAAGTCATTGATATCCATCGATCCGGATGATGGCAAATTAATGTGGAGTTATGAATTAAAGTATCCTCATGGTATTCATGGTAATACGCCGATTTATAAGGATGGCTATGTATTTACTATGAATGGTTGGGGATTTGGAAGCGTAATGCTAAAGATAAAAGATGACGGACAAGCGGTAGAAGAGGTTTGGACAAGTGGCTTATTCGATTTAGAGCATGGCGGTGCAGTTTTGATTGATGAGAATTTATTTGGAACAGATTATACGACGAAGAGTTTTTCTTGTGTTGATATGAAAACCGGTGAGGTGAGGAAAACGGTGAAAGATTTGGCTCCTGGTACCGTGATTGCTGCCGATGGTATGATTTATTGTTACGCTTATTCTGGTGAATTGGCATTAATTCAACCTATGGCGAATGGTTTTGAGGTAGTGAGTCGTTTCCATGTTCCGGGGATGAAGAGGGATCATATTGCTCATCCTGTTATTAAAGATGGGAAGATGTATATTAGATATGCCAATGGAATGTATGTGTATTCAATAGCGAATACCTGATACCTAAAGGCGTAATTTACTTTGGCAGATGTTGATGGAATCTGCAAAAAAATAAATTGATATTATAATTGAATATGCTGTCGAAAAGGAGCGAAAAAGGATTAATTCTCTTGTCTGTTGTTATAGCAGGCATATTGTTTATGTATTGGTTGGCTTACAATCCTGTAAAGGATATTCATGCAAGTATCCCGGGAATGGATAATCGTCCCGAACAAACGGAATCTTCTGAAAGAATTTTGATAGGAGAAGGATTTGATCTTTATTCTGAATATTCTTCAGATTTAACTGGGAAATGGACTCAATTTCGAGGAGCAAATTCTGATAATATTTCAACTGATAATACGAAGCTAATTAGTAATTGGGGAACCGGGCTCAAAATAGACTGGCAGGTTGAGTTGGGGGAAGGACATGCTGCGCCCGTTGTGTATAATGGAAAGGTTTATGTTCTCGATTACGACGAAGTGAAAAAAGCGGATGCCTTGCGTTGTTTTTCTCTGGAAACAGGAGCGGAGCTTTGGCGCAGATGGTACAGGGTTCATATCAAGCGAAATCATGGAATGTCCAGAACTGTTCCGGCAATTAACGATAAATATTTGGTAACAATGGGACCTCGATGCCATGTTATGTGCACCGATCCTAACACAGGTGAATTTCTATGGGGACTTGATCTGGTTAAAGAATATATGGCAGAGATACCGTTTTGGTATACCGGCCAGTGTCCTGTACTTGATGACAATACGGTTATTCTTGCTCCGGGGGGAAAATCGTTGCTAATTGCGGTAGATTGTGCTACAGGGAAAGTCCTTTGGGAAACTCCGAATCCGGATAATTGGCAAATGTCTCATTCATCGGTTATGCCGATGACTTTAGATGGGAAAAAAATGTGGGTTTATGCGGCTGTTGGAGGAATTGTTGGTGTATCTGGTGAAGGGGATGATATTGGACAAATTCTGTGGAAAACAAAAGATTTTTCTCCGTCCGTAGTTGCTCCATCGCCTGTTGTACTGAAAAACGGCAAAATATTCATGACTGCTGGTTATGGTGCAGGTTCAATTTTATTTCAGGTTAAAAAGAGTAGAAATTCATATGAAGTGGCTACGCTTCAAAAATTCAAGCCGAAAGACGGTGTTGCATCCGAGCAGCAAACACCTATTGTTTACAAAGATCGTATGTTCGCGATCTTACCTAAGGATGCTGGTGGAATGAGGAATCGGTTTGTTTGCTGTGATCCAAATGATTGTACAAAGATTTTGTGGACAAGCGGAACGAATGATCGTTTTGGTTTGGGGCCTTATATGATTGCTGATGGTAAGTTTTTTATTTTGAAAGATGATGGTACTTTGACTATCGCCAAAGCAAGCACTGAAAAGTTTGAGTTGCTGGATAAAACGAAAGTTCTGGATGGTCATGATGCATGGGGGCCTTTGGTGGTTGCCGATGGCAGATTATTGATGCGTGATGCCAAGCACCTTTTGTGTATCGATATTAGAGCAAATTAAAAGGATAGACAGATGAAACGGCCTTATTTATTAAACAGAAGGATGAGTGTAATTTGGAAGTTCTATATGGCAAGTGAAAACAAATTATAATCATATGAAAAATAAATTGATATTATGGCTTTTGGTAGTTTTACTACTTGTTGTTGTTGCTTTTATGGCAAAAGATCTTTTTATAAGTGAAAATAAGCCACAGGAAAATGTTTATGAATATGATTTGAAAGAATTACGAAAGGTTGATTCATCAAAAATTAGTCATAAAGAAGTAAAACAAATTAAGATTCAGGCCAACGGGCTTTATGGGATTGCAGTTGATGGCAAAGATCAGATTTATGTGAGTACCGATGAAAATATATTGGTTTTAGATTCAGATGGAAAACAAATCAATTCATTAAAAGTGAAAGGTAATGCCCGATGCCTAACGGTAGCGGAAAATGGAAATATTTTGGTTGGTCTGGGCAATCGTGTCGATATCAGAAAACCGGATGGAAGTTTGCGAAACAGCTTTGTAGTTGCGGGTGGAAAGGCATTTATTACTTCAATTGCTATTGATGGAGACAATGTTTACGTAGCTGATGCAGGACAAAAGATTGTACATCATTACAATATTGAAGGAGAGAAAATAAACGAAATTGGTGGAAAAAATCCAGAGGCAGGAATCAAAGGTTTTGTGATTCCAAGTCCGTATTTTGATTTATTGATGGGCAGACAAGGCGAACTTTGGGTTGTAAATCCGGGCAGACATGCTTTCGAAGCCTACAATTCCAGCGGAGAGCAAATTTCCTCATGGGAACGAACTTCTATGAGTTTGGAAGGTTTTAGCGGTTGTTGCAATCCTTCCAATGCTGCAATGCTTTCTGACGGTTCATTTGTAACGGCAGAGAAAGGGCTGGAAAGAGTTAAAATTCATTTGCCTTCCGGTGATTTTAAATCGGTTGTTGCGGTTCCTGAATTATTTGAAGAAGGAACAGTCGGTATTGACCTTGCAGTTGATTCTAAGGATAGGATTCTGGTTTTGGATCCTGTACAGAAAATGATACGAATATTTGAAGCAAAATAAACGATGATCAACAGAAGAGAATTTTTAAGAAATGGATTCAGAGGCTTGCTTTTAGGAGGTTTGGCTGTGATGAGCGGAACTCTGATTCTTCGAAATTACGGAGGTGAAGAAGCTTCATGCGATTTTGATTTTCTATGCAAAGGCTGCGATAAACTAAGTGCTTGCCGACTTCCGGAAGGTGTAAAGTTTAGAACGAAGCTTTCAAAATAATTTGATTGAACAATGATGGAAAATAAGAAGAATCGAAGAGACTTTCTCAATACCTGTTTTCGTTTTGCAGCGGGAGCTAGTATTGCGGGTGTTGCAGGAGTTTTGGCGGCAAAAAGCCAAAAAGGAGATTTTCTTTGGCAGTTAGATCCTGCAAAATGCACGCAATGCGGACGTTGTGCTACTAGTTGTGTGGTGACACCTTCGGCAGTGAAATGCATTCATGTTTACGATATGTGTGGCTATTGTGATTTGTGTGGAGGATATTTTCGTCCAAATGTAAAGAATTTATCAACCGGCGCCGAAAATCAGCTTTGTCCTACCGGAGCAATCAAACGATCTTATGTGGAAGATCCGTTTTTCAAATATGAAATTATTGATGAGCTGTGTATTGGTTGTGGAAAATGTGTGAAAGGCTGTGGTGCATTTGGAAACGGTTCATTGCAGCTTCAGGTTAGTCACGATCTTTGTGTGAATTGCAATCAGTGCGCCATTGCCAGAGATTGTCCTTCTGATGCATTTTCAAGAGTGCCAATTGAGCAAGCCTATAAGTTTGCCGGTTTTAAAACAAATAAAAAAATATAATCGATCACAATGAAGAAAAGCTTAGCCTTTATCTCTTTACTGATATTTTTTGTAGGAATGGAATTTGCAGCCTTTTCACAACAGCAGCGTTTCCCTAAACCCGAATTTGAATCAGGTTACACACAGCCGGTTACATCAATGCCGGTACCACGTGATGGAATGTTCGCTTTATTGGATGTATTGGTGTTAATTGCAGCTCTTAGCCTGATTACCTGGTTTATCTTAAAGAAAAGATCGAGAACCGGAGTCGTTGCAGTATCCATTTTTTCCATTTTATATTTTGGTTTTTTCAGGGAAGGATGTGTCTGTTCTGTGGGTTCCGTTCAGAATGTTGTTCTGGCCTTATTCAATCCTGGTTATCACATTCCTTTATCTGCTTTGGCATTTTTTGTGATTCCTTTAATTTATACATTGTTTTTCGGCAGAACATTTTGTGCCGGTGTTTGTCCGCTCGGAGCAGTGCAAGATGTCTTTTTGATGCGTCCTGTGACTTTAAAAAAGTGGTTGCAGAAAGTATTGGGTTTGATTCCATTCATCTATTTGGGATTATCTGTTTTATATGCAGCTACAGCAACCGATTTTATCATTTGCAGGTACGATCCTTTTGTAGGAATTTTCAGATTCAATGCAACATTTTTCATGTTTGCCATCGGAGCAGCTTTTCTACTAATCAGCATTTTTATAGCAAGACCTTATTGTCGGTTTTTCTGTCCTTATGGTGTGATTTTGAATTTAGTGAGCAGAGTTTCCAAAAATCATTTGACCATAACACCTTCCAATTGCATTCAATGCAAACTTTGCGGGAGCTCATGTCCTTTGGATGCAATTAACAAACCTGTTGAGGTGAAACAGATGGAAGACAAGAGATCTGCCACGCGCAGATTTATTTTGCTCAGTTTAATCATTCCGGCATTAATGATTGTTGGTGGATGGACTGGAGCAAATTTCCATGAAAATCTGGCAAAAGTAAACTCGAAAGTACGTTTGGCAGATGAGTTGGTGCATTTCGATTCCAAAACCATGAAAGAAAGTCTGGAAATTGAAGGATTCAGAACTTCGGGGAAACCAGTAGAACAATTGTATTTGGAAGCTGCCGAAATTGTAAAGAAGTTTTATTATGGCGGTTGGATATTGGGTACTTTCATTGGTTTGGTTATCGGTTTGGCTTTATCCGGATTAACAACCTACCGATATCGTGAAGATTATACACCAGACAAAGGTGACTGTGTAAGTTGTGCACGTTGTTTAAAATATTGTCCTGTAGAAAAATAATACAAGTTTGAGTCCCCATTTCAAGGGGGATATAGGGGGATGTTATTGAATGTGAAGTTAAAAACACTCCTCTTAATCTCCTCGCAAGAGGGGAATCAGAAAATAAAAAACTTTGTGTCCCTTTGAGGAGCACTTTGTGTCCCTTTGTGGTTAAAAAAAAGTGAGTATTTTACCAGGAAGTAGCACAAAGGAATAAAAAAGAATTTAGAGATTGAATAATAAAGTATGTATAGAAAGTTAAAGATACTTTGTGTCCCTTAGTGAAGTACTTGGAGCTTCCTTTGTGGTAAAACATTTTTTTAGTGGTAATATTTTAGTGGTAAAACATATGACTAACAAATTTAAAATAAATCGTACCAACCTATCCCTGTGGAAAGGCATTGCAATGGTGGCGGGAACTTTCTCCTTCGTAATTTGCATGTTGGTTTTGGTGAATTACATTCAGATTAATAGAATTGATCCGGTAAATACCGAAGTGATTAATAGTTTGGTTGATCGTTTGAATAAAAATCCTAATGATGATCAACTGCGGGAGCAAATCCGTGAAATGGATTTGTTGGTCCGTAAAGCCTATTTCACAAATCAGTGGCAGGTAAAAGCCGGAGGATATTTATTTCTGTTTGGCATTATTGTAACAGCCATTGCTTTGCAGTTATTTTATGCAGGCAAGCGACAGTTACCTCAGATATCTAAAGAGGAAGAAGAGAATATCATTCTATTTCGAGAAAAAGCAAGGAAATGGATTGTGGTTGGTGGTTTTGGAATGGTCGGAATCACTATGATATTTGCGTTTTTAACACATAAAGAGTTAGGAAATCAATTTACTGAAGCCGCTAAAATTGCCAAAGCTGAAAAAACGGAAAATACACAATCAGATGTTCCGGTTGTTGAGGTTGTTGGAAAAGAAGAGATCGCTGGGCCTGTGGTTGAAGAAAAAGTTGCAGAAGAGTTTAAGGAAGAGACTCCAAAAGAGGAAACTCTGGTTTCGGTTGCTAAGAAGGAAGAAGTCGCCGTTGAAAAGGCGAAAACCAATTCATACAAAGGAACATATCCAACGAAAGAGATGATGGCAAACTTTCCATCTTTTCGCGGACCAGCAGGAAATGGTATTGCATTTCAAAAGAACATTCCAAATGAATGGGATGGAGCTAGTGGGAAAAATATCTTGTGGAAACAGCCTGTTCCTATTCATGCTTATAATTCACCTGTAATTTGGGGAAACAAATTGTTCCTTTCCGGAGCAAATGCAACAAGTCGTGAAGTTTATTGCTACGATAGAAACAACGGTAAATTACTTTGGACAGCTAAAGCGGATCAAATTCCAGGATCCCCGGCAAATCCACCGGAAGTTACTCCGGATACGGGTCATGCGGCATCGACGGTAACAACAGATGGAAATTCAGTTTTTGCCATATTCTCAAATGGTGATCTCATCGCAGTAGATATGAATGGAAAAAAGCAGTGGGCAAAGAATTTAGGTGTCCCTGATAATCATTACGGGCATTCGTCATCTTTGATTGTTTTTGAAGACAAGCTGATTGTTCAGTACGATCAAAAAAAGAATTCAAAAGTAATGGCTTTGTCAACATCAAGTGGAGAAGAAGTATGGAGTACTGCACGTAAAGTAAGAGTTTCATGGGCATCGCCTGTGATTGTTCAAAACGGAGATCAGGTTGAGATATTATTAGCGGCGGATCCCTTCATTGCATCCTACGATGCACAAACAGGAAAGGAATTGTGGAAATTAGATTGCATTACCGGCGAGGTTGGTCCTTCGGTAGCTTATGCGAATGGAATCGTATTTGCCTTAAACGAATATGCCAGTTTGGTTGCCATTAAACCAGGAGCAAAACCTGAAATTTTATGGGAAGCGTACGATTATCTTTCAGATGTTCCAAGCCCGATCGCTTACAAGGATTTATTGTTTGTGGTGACCAGTTATGGTGCGGTGGTCTGCTACAATGCAAAAGCAGGAGAAATACTTTGGGAAAAGGAGTTTGACGGAGGTTTTTATGCATCGCCAATTTTGGCCGATGGCAAAATATATTTGATGGACCGGAAAGGTGTAATGCACATTTTTAAGGCTGATAAAGAATATGTGGAACTTGCAACATCATCCTTGGGAGAAAAATCAGATGCATCACCAGCTTTTGCAGATGGCAGAGTGTACATCAGGGGTGAGAAAAATCTTTATTGCATAGGAAAATAGGTATGGAGAAGATAATCGATTTTGTTGATGGAGTTGTTGCTGAAATTGGAAAAGAGCCTGATAAGGTGATTTCAATTTTACAGGCTATTCAAGGGAAATATAACTATTTGCCTGAATCTGCTTTGAAAAGGGTATGTGAAACTACAACAATTACTGAAGCTCAAATTACAGGTATTTCAACTTTCTATTCTCAGTTTCGTCATCAGCCGGTGGGGAAACACATCATTCGGGTTTGTGTGGGCACTGCCTGCCATGTAAAAGGAGCAAAGCAGGTATACGATGGTTTTCGCCGGGAATTAGGATTGGAAAAAGGCGTAGATACCGATACTGAAAATCTTTTTACGGTAGAGGAAGTTGCCTGTTTAGGCTGCTGCACTCTTGCTCCCGTGGTTCAGATTGATGATGTTACTTACGGTCATGTTGAAACTGGTAAAGTCGCTGAAATTATAGAGGATTTTAAAAATCTGGCACCAAGCACAGAGAAGATTGTGAGAGAAGTGACTGAAGAAGGAATCTCTCAGGGTGAAATTCGAATTGGATTGGGATCATGTTGCATTGCCAGTGGCAGCTCAGGAGTGAAAGAAGAGTTGGAAAGGACATTGGCCGAGAACAAAATTAAAGTAGATGTGAAACAGGTTGGTTGTGTTGGAGTATGCAATCAGGTTCCCATGATGGAAATCCATAAAAATGGAGAAGAAGCAGCTTACTACACGAAAATCAATGCAAATGAAGTTGGCGATATTATCGAAAAACACTTTCGCTCGGAGAGTTGGATGAGTCGTTTCAAAAATCGCTTTTACAATTACGCTGAGAACCTTACTTTTTCAGATATCCCTAAGAGTTCGAACCGATACAATGCAAATGAAGAACATACACCAATTGCGGAGTTTTTGAAAGGGCAGGTAAACATTGCAACAGAATACCGGGGAGAGATAAAACCTTCCGATTTTGAAGAATACCTTACGAAACATGGTTTCGAAGCCTTTAAGAAATGCCTGAACGGGATTTCTGCAGATGAGATTATTTCGGAAATTGAAAAAAGCGGACTGAAAGGTCGTGGTGGTGCAGGTTTTCCTTCGGCGATCAAATGGAAAATGGTTCAGAATGCAAAGTCTGATCAAAAATACATCATTTGTAATGGTGATGAAGGAGATCCGGGTGCTTTTATGGATCGAATGCTGCTGGAATCTTATCCGTTCCGAATTATTGAAGGGATATTAATTGGTGCTTATGCCGTAGGAGCAACCGAAGGCAGACTTTACATACGGGCAGAATATCCGCTTGCAGTAAAACGGATTAAGGAAGGTTTGGAAATTTGCAAAAGCAAAGGATTGCTTGGGAAAAACATTTTAGGTTCCGATTTTTCATTTGAACTGAAAGTATTTGAGGGAGCTGGAGCTTTTGTGTGTGGTGAAGAGACTGCATTAATTGCATCCATTGAAGGCAAACGGGGAATTCCGCAGTTGCGGCCACCGTATCCGGCAGAAAAAGGATTGTGGGATAAACCCACTCTAATCAATAATACAGAAACATTCTCTTTGATTCCATACATTATTCGGAATGGTGCGGAAGCTTTTAGTAAAATTGGAACGGAAAAAAGCAAGGGAACGAAGGTGTTTGCCTTAGCCGGAAAAATCAACAGAGGAGGATTGATTGAAGTTCCTATGGGAATTACGATCAAGCAAATTATAGAAGAAATTGGCGGAGGCATTGCCAACGGGAAGCAATTTAAAGCTGTTCAAATTGGCGGTCCGTCGGGGGGCTGCATTCCTGCTTCCATGTCCGACACGGCAATCGACTTTGATTCTTTGAAAGAAGTGGGAGCCATGATGGGCTCAGGAGGGTTGATTGTTTTGGATGAATCGGACTGCATGGTTGACATTGCTCACTATTTTTTATCGTTTACACAGGAAGAATCATGCGGACGATGCACATTCTGTAGAATTGGAACGCAGCGCATGTTGGAAATTCTAGCAAAAATCAAGACAGGAAAAGGAAAATTGAGTGACTTGGATTTGCTGGAACAGTTGGCAATCAACACTCAAAAAGGAAGTATTTGTGGATTGGGAAGAACAGCTCCAAATCCTGTGTTGTCAACCTTAAAGTATTTCCGACACGAATACGAAGCACATATCAATGGCAAATGCCCGTCTGGCAAATGCGAGGAGTTAATTCGCTACGAAATAAACAACAATTGCACGGGTTGTACCAAATGTGCGCAACGCTGTCCGGTAGATGCGATTGAAGCAAAACCTTACGAATTGCATGAGGTTGATAATGAATTGTGCATTAAATGCGATATCTGTAAACAAATTTGTCCGGTGGATGCCGTGGAAATAAAATAATTAAAAGACCTGACAGGTTTTTAAAACCTGTCAGGTCTATAGATAATATAAAGATGCCAAAACTGACAATAGACAATATAGCCATCAATGTTCCCGAAGGAACAACTGTTCTGAATGCCGCACGTTCTATCGGAATTGAGATTCCCAGTATGTGCTATTTCGAGGGATGCAGCAATCATCCTACCTGCATGGTTTGCATGGTGCGAAACAACAAGAATCAGCAAATGCTTCCTTCCTGTGCTACCGTTGCAACCGAAGGAATGGATTTGGCGAGTGATGATGCAGAGGTGTTTGAAGCACGAAAAGAAGCCATCGAATTGTTGTTGAGCGATCATGTTGGCGATTGCGAGGCGCCTTGTCGCGTAGCTTGTCCGGCGTATATGGACATTCCGAAAATGAACAGATTCATTGCAGCGGGTAAATTCGGTGAGGCTTTGAAGATTGTAAAAGAGGAAATTGCTCTTCCGGGGATTTTAGGACACATCTGTTCTGCTCCTTGTGAGAAAGTTTGCCGGCGTAAGGATGTCGATCAGGCGGTTTCCATTTG
This sequence comes from Labilibaculum sp., assembly GCF_963664555.1. Lineage (GTDB taxonomy): Bacteria > Bacteroidota > Bacteroidia > Bacteroidales > Marinifilaceae > Labilibaculum. The sequence goes on from NZ_OY761461.1 coordinate 2,542,096, forward strand.
TCTCTTGAAGCGAATTTCTGCAGATGAAGAGGAGTCTTTCTATTTTCCTGATAAGAGAGAAGCAAGTGGTAAAAAGGTTGCGGTTATTGGTTCCGGTCCGGCCGGATTATCGGCAGCCTATCATTTGGTAAAAGATGGACATGCCTGCGAGCTATTCGAGAAAGAAAATCGCTTGGGAGGAAGTTTGCTTGAATCTATCGAAAAAGGGGACTTGCCTGAAGATATCCTGACAAGGGAAATAGAAATACTAAAACAATTTGGTGTGGTTTTTCTCATCGGTCAAAAAATTGAAAAAGAGAACTGGGAACAGATCAAATCAGGCTTTGATGCTGTAATTCTGGCAACAGGAAGTGGTCTTGAAAATGTGGAGGAATTAGGTTTAAAGTCAGCGAAGGCTGGCTTGTGGGTAGACGACAACACGTTCGCTGCCGATCAGACAGGAATATTTGCTACAGGAAGTGCAATCCGTGCTCAAAAAATGGCGGTAAAAGCGGTTGCTATGGGAAAAGAAACAGCATGGTCGGTAGATGAGTTTTTACGAAATGGAGAAGGGAAAGCAACAAAGCGGGCATTCAATTCACGATTTGGAACACTGCGAAAAGAAGAGCTGAGTGAGTATTTGAAAGAGTCTGTTTCGGGTGATCGTGTGGAGGCAAAATCCGATAAGGGATTTACGAAAGAGGAAGCTATGCAGGAAGCGGCCAGATGTTTGCATTGCGATTGCCGTAAATTGGATAATTGCAAGCTTCGTGTTTGTGCAGACACACATAATGCTGATCGCAGACGGTTTTCATTTGGCGAACGAAACAGTGTGGTGAAGTATTTCGATCATGAAAGGATTATTTACGAACCCGAAAAGTGCATTAAGTGCGGACTTTGTATAGAAATTGCAGGCAAACACAAGGAGGAAACAGGCTTAACCAATATCGGACGGGGATTTACCGTTAAAGTATCGGTACCTTTTAATCAAAGCATTAACAAAGCGTTGACTGTTGCAGCAAAAGAATGTGCAATGGCTTGTCCTACGGGAGCTTTATCGCTTCGCTCCAATTAGGAATTAATAATTAAAGGAGCAATATAAAAGTCCGGAGATCGGCACGCATTTAAAGGAAAGACCTGTCAGAGTCTAAAAAATAGGAGAAGAAATTAAAAATGAAGAAATTTTCACATCTCATATCTCGCATCTCACATCTTGTCAGGCGACGAGTCAATTCAATAATACTTCTGCTGTTATTGATTTTATCTGCATCAATTTCATCTTATAGTCAAAACAAACACAATTGGCTCTCGTTTCGTGGCAATTCAAGCCTTACGGGGATTACAGATGCCAATGTTCCAAAAGCACCCAAACTACTTTGGTCATATAAAACAGGCGATGCCATTAAATCATCACCCGTTATTAGCAATGGGAACATATTTGTTGGTTCTAATGATGGGAAATTGTACGCAATTTCGAAAACAGGTGAACTAAAATGGAAGTTCGATGCCAAAACATCGGTGGAAGCCTCGCCATTATATTTGGATGGAAGCGTGTATTTCGGATCATTGGAAGGAATTTTTTACTGCTTGAATGCCACTGGTGGGGAGCTGAGATGGAAGTACGCCACCGATGGTCAGATTTCGGGATCAGCCACTTGGTTCTGCGATAAATTGAGTAAACAGAAGAAGATTTTATTCGGAAGCTACGACTTTAATCTGCATTGTGTTGATGCAAAATCAGGCCAACTGCAATGGAAGTATGAATCTGATAATTACATCAATGGTGCTGCGTCCTGCAATGGTGAAATTGCCGTGTTTGGTGGTTGCGATGGTTTTCTGCATCAAGTGGATGTGAAAACCGGAAAGGCGAAAAACAAATTGGATATTGCCACCTACATCGCCTCATCGGTTGCGTTGGATGGGAATCAGGCTTATTTCGGAAATCACGATGGCGAATTTTTCTGTGTGGATTACGCTAAAAATCAGGTGAAATGGAAGAAAGAGGGAGCGGTTTCCTATTTGGCTTCTCCTTCGGTCTCGGCCGATCAGGTAATTATTGGCGCTGAAAACCGGCAGGTTTACTGTTTCGATAAAGAAAACGGGAACATTCAATGGCAATTCCAAACCAAAAATAAAATAGAAGCGTCGCCTGTAATTGCTGGTAATTCGGTAGTTATAGGCTCAGGAGATGGCCGAATATATGTATTGGATCGGAAAACCGGTCAGCAAATCTGGTCCTACGAAATCGGCAGAGCCATTGTTGGAACGCCTGCTGTGGTGGAAGGGATGATTGTTGTTGCCTGCATGGATGGAAGCATTTATGCTTTTGGTGAAAAATAAAAAAGCGCTGAAAGCCCTGAGAAGAGAGGGCACTTATGCGAAGGGCGACCATTTTATGCGAAAGGAGCCTTACTTTATTTGAAGGAAAACGATTTTATACTGATGGGAAGTAAAATACATCGAAGGACAAGTTGATTTCAACGAAGCAGGAACTGCATAGAACGAAAAAATGCTGAATAGTAGAGCAAAGATTGATATTTTAAGACCTGACAGGTTTTAAAAACCTGTCAGGTCTGGAACTAAATTAGGAAAATGATATGATTATAGAACTAAAGAACATCACCAAATATTACCAAAACGCTGGCAGTACTGAGAAAAGAATCATATTGGATGATCTTTCTCTGGCTATCGAAAAGGGAGAATCTATCGCCATTGTTGGTCCATCCGGCTCGGGTAAAAGTACATTGCTGAATGTGATTAGTTCTTTGGATACAGCCAATTCGGGCAGTGTAATTTTCGACGGGGAAGATTTATCGAAGAAAAATGAGAAGGAATTGGCCAACTTTCGCAATCAGAATCTGGGTTTTGTTTTTCAGTCGCATCACTTACTGCCTCAGTTGAATCTGATTGAGAATGTTTTGCTGCCTTTTATCCCCGTAAAGGATAAAAAGCAGAAGCAGGAAGCTGAAAAAAGGGCCTTGGAGCTTTTGGATTTTGTTGGATTATCGGAATTGATTTACCAGCGTCCGGGACAAATGTCGGGCGGAGAGTGTCAGCGCACAGCAGTGGTTCGTGCCTTAATTCATCAGCCAAATCTGCTTCTTGCCGATGAACCAACCGGTTCGCTGGATAAAAAAGCGGCAGAGCAATTGGGCGATTTATTGGTGAGTATCAACGAGAAACAAGGTGTTTCGCTAGTTATAGTAACTCACTCTATGGATTTGGCCAAAAAGATGAAGAAGATTTATCAATTGGAAGATGGAAAACTTCATTTGAGCACTTAGTAACTAGTCATTAGTAATGATACTTAAGCAAATAATGATAAAGGAAATTATATAAAGGCTTACCAGCGACTATGTGCTAAACACTATGTACTAAAAATGACAATCTTAAAATACATCATCAAAAGCCTCTGGTACTTCAGAAAGCAGCATTTTGCCGTCTTTTTGGGGACAATTGTGAGTACAGCAGTACTTACAGGAGCATTAATTATTGGTGATTCGGTAAAATACAGCTTGCACGATCTGGTCAACCTTCGTTTGGGCCAGGTGGAATATGCCATGCCTGCAGGCGATCGGTATGTTCGTGCCGAATTGGCAAAAGAGATTCAGGCAGATTTAAATGGGAATGCAGCTGCTCTTTTGCAGGTGAAAGGAATTGCAATTCAACCAGAAAAACAGACTCGTACGAACAATATTCAGGCTTATGGGCTTGATCAGGAATTTTGGAAATTCTCTTCTGCTGAGCAAATTGACTTGAAAGATGGCGAAGCTGCTGTAAGTTCGAATCTGGCAGATAAAATGAGCCTGAAAATTGGTGATGAATTTCTGTTACGAGTTGAAAAGGGGAGTTTGATTCCCGCCAATGCTCCTTTTGTTTCCGATGAGGATCAGACAATCGCTTTGCGGGTAAAGGTAAAAGCCATTGCCGGAGATCAGGAACTGGGTCGCTTTAGCCTAAAAAACAATCAGGTTGCACCATACAATGTTTTTCTTTCCAGAGATTATCTGGCCAAAGAAATGGAACTGGAAGGACGGGCAAATCTTTTACTGGCAAGTTCTGCAGGCGAATCTGTGCTTTCCTTACCTGAGGTAGAAGGCAGTTTAAAAAAGAACTGGAATGTGAAAGATGCCGGTCTTGAAATTCGTTTGGTTAAAGGAAAAGATCAGTTGGAATTGGTTTCGGATCGGGTATTTATCGATACTCCAATTTCAGATGAGCTGGAGAAAATCGAAATCAATAAGCAATCTCTTCTCACTTATTTTGTGAACCGAATCAGCAGTAAGGATAAAGAAACGCCTTATTCGTTTGTATCTGCCATTAATGGTGATTCACGTTTGTCAAATCTGTCTGATGGGGAAATTAGTATCAATCAGTGGTTGGCTGATGATATCCAGGCTAAGGCAGGCGATACAATTTCTCTGGATTATTTTGTAATTGGCGCTTTGCGGGCTCTTAAAGAGCAGAAGCAGACATTTGTAGTGAAGGAAGTATTGCCTTTGGATAGTGATTTGCTGGATCAATCAATGATGCCGTCCTTTCCGGGATTATCAGATGCAGGAAGTTGTAACGACTGGGAAGCCGGTGTTCCTGTTGATTTTTCAAAAATCCGTCCGAAAGACGAAGACTACTGGAAGAAATACAAAGGAACTCCTAAAGCATTTATTTCCCCGGCAAAAGCAGTCGGATTGTGGAGCAATAAATATGGAAAATATACTGCGATCCGATTTAATGAAAAGGAATTGGATCAGAAAGAATTAGAGAAACTCATACTTTCGGTGATAAGCCCTAAATCACTTAATTTGAGTTTTGTATCTGTTCGTAATGCAGGTGTTTCGGCAGCAGATAACATGGTCGATTTTGGAGAGTTGTTCTTAAGTCTTAGCTTTTTCATCATATTCGCAGGAATCCTTTTAACCATCCTAATTTATTCTCTAAATCTCGACAGCAGAAGTCAGGAAAATGGAATTCTTCTGGGTTTGGGCTTCCCTAAATCTCAAATACTGCGAATCAGAATTTATGAGTCATTAGTAACCTTAGTTATTGGAGGATTTGTCGGTGTTTTAGGAGGCATTTTATACAACCATCTGCTTTTAAAAGCTTTGAATTCGGTGTGGACTGATGTAGTTCGTACCAATATGTTGAATGTTCATCTGCGCGGAACGACATTGTTTACCGGTTTTGCAATAGGTCTTGTGGTTGCAATGCTGTGCATTTGGTTGGTGACCCGTAAAAAGCTAAAGAAAACAGCAAGCAATTTAATTCAGAATACAACCGATGAAAATATCTCTGCTAAAGGCAGTCGTATTTCAAAATTGATCGCATTGATCTCTATTCTTGGTGCTGCAGCTATGATTACGTATGCATTTGCATCCTCATTAGAGCAAAATGCGGAGCTATTGCTGTCTGCAGGAGGCTTGTTCATGATCGGAGCCTGTGCTTTTGTACATATGTACCTGCAAAAATTGAGTTCAACCAGAAGTAGTAAAACACCATCTTTGCTGCAACTGGCTATGAAGAACAGTGCTCGCAATAGCAAAAGAAGTCTGGCAAGTGTCGCATTATTGGCACTGGGCACGTTCTCGGTTCTGATTACAGGAGCCAACCGAAAAACTTTTTTCGGTACCGAAAATGCGAATCAATCGGGTACAGGTGGTTATGAATATTGGATGGAGACCACAATGCCTGTCTTGTTTGATTTAAATACAGATCAAGGCCAGGAAAAACTTGGGTTTTGGGAAGGTGATCTCGATTCCACCACACAATTTGTACAGTTCAGAGCCTTGGAAGGTGATGATGCCAGTTGCCTGAATCTTAATCAGGTTCAGAAACCAGGAATATTAGGATTTGACCCCATATTATTCGATAGGAAGGATGCATTTTCATTTGCAAAACTTGCTGGTAATGTGAATTCTGAGCATCCGTGGCAGGTTTTAAATGAGGATATGGGAACAGATGTGATTCCTGCTTTCGCAGATCAGACAGTTATTGTTTGGGGATTGAAAAAAGCAGTTGGTGATACTTTGATCTATCAAAATGAATTTGGGAAAGACATCAAATTGGTACTTCTGGGAGGTTTGAACAATTCCATCTTTCAGGGCAATATTTTGATCTCTGATCATCAGTTTCAAAAACACTTTCCATCAATTAGTGGATCAAAAGTATTATTGGTTGAATTACAGGGTAATACGGATGATCAGTTGATGCAGAAGTTTGAAAATAACTTGCAGGATTTGGGGGTTTCAGGAATGAAAACATCCGATCGTTTGGCTGCCTTCTATTCGGTTGAAAACACCTACTTAAGCATGTTTATGTTTCTGGGAGGCTTGGGTGTAATCATCGGAACCATAGGCTTGGGAATCGTTCTGATGCGAAACATCATGGAACGGAAAAAGGAATTGGCTTTACTTTCTGCAATCGGTTATCAGCAAAACAGCCTTTTTAAACTGCTGTTTTACGAGAATTTATTTTTGCTGCTGGTGGGATTGTGCTGTGGATTAGGTGCTGCACTAATTGGTGTGCTTCCATCACTATTATCACCGTCATTTCATATGCCGGTTGGATATATTTTGGCATTGCTGTTCGGTATTTTAATCAGTGGATTGATATGGATTTGGATTCCTGCACGGCAAATCAAAAAATACAATATCGTTGAATCATTAAAGAATGAATAAAATTAAAACTAACCCAATGAAACGTCCATGTTACCTCTTTCTAAACCAAGTGAGATGATTGATATGGTAAGTTCCATATGACAAAAACTTAAAATTATAATCATATGAAAAATTTAAGCATTCTAATTATTGCCGTACTCTTGTTTGCTTGTAATACCAAGCAGAAAAAAGTGAGTGAATGGAGAGGTGAGAACCGTTCCGGTATTTATAATGAAACCAATTTATTGCAGGAATGGCCGGAAGAAGGACCTTCTGTACTTTGGGATATTGAAGGTGTTGGAAATGGCTATGGTTCGCCGGTTATCAGTGAAAATACGATGTATTTAAATGGTGAAATTGATAGCCTTGCATACCTGATTGCTCTTGATCTGCAAGGAAAAATTTTATGGAAAACTGAATTTGGTAAAGATTGGATGAAGAATTTTATTGGTAGTCGTTCAACGCCAACCGTGGTAGATGATTTGGTATATGTAGCCTCAGGAATGGGTGATATTGCTTGTATTAAAGCTGAATCAGGTGAATTGAAGTGGAAAGTGAATATGTTGGAAAAATATGAAGGTAAGAATACCCGTTTTGGATATTCACAATCTTTATTGGTTGATGATGATTTGGTTTTTGCATCACCAGGTGGAGAGGAAAATAACATTATTGCATTAAATCGATTTACCGGTGAAATGGTTTGGGCCAATCCTGGAATTGGACAAGTTCCTTCTTATTGCTCTCCTTTATTGTTGGAATTTCCATCCCGAAAAGTTTTGGTAACTTTTTCGTACAATGCCTTAATGGGTATCGAATCGCAAACAGGTAAATTATTGTGGACGGAACTGCAGGATACGATTTGTGATGTTAATGGAAACACTCCAATTTTTGAAGATTCTTATTTGTATTACGTTACCGGATGTGGCAATGGAACCGTGAAAATGAAGCTTTCTGAAGATGGAAGTCAAATCACGGAAGTATGGAGAAATAAAGATTTAGACAATATTATGGGAGGTGCTGTAAAATTAAATGGCAAAATCATTGCATCGGGTCAGCGCAAAAAAGTTTGGAAAAGTGTTGATGCCGAAACTGGTGAGACAAAAGACAGCTTGGATTTTGGACGTGGATCTACAATTGCCGCTGATGGCATGTTATATTGTTACAACGAAAAAGGTGAGGTTGGTTTGGTAAAAGTAACACCTGAAAGTATGGAGTTGGTAAGTGAATTTAAAGTAACCAAAGGAACCAAAGAGCATTTTGCTCAACCGGTAATCAACAAGGGTGTTTTATACATCCGTCATGGCGATGCTCTGTTGGCATATGATATTAAGAAGAAGATTTAATGAGGTAAGAGTCAATAGGAAATGAGTGAAATTGCAAATTGTTTTTTCTCAAATCTCATTTCTAATATCTTAGATCTTGTTGATTTAGAAGGAAAAATTACAAATTAGGAAGAAAAATGAGCAAACAAATATTTATTTGCGGGTGCGAGAAGGATGGGAAGATCGAAAAATCTTCGGTTCAGAAGTTGATTAGCACTCTGGAAGATAGGAATATAGCTTATACCTATATCGAGGACATGTGTGGTACGATTTTGAAGAGCCCGGATGATTTGGAAAGTTTGTACAATGCAAAAGATGCTATTGTTTTTGGTTGTCAGACTCGTGCGATGAAACATTTAGTGGACAATTCAGGACGAAACGCAGATGGGAATGGCACAGAATATCATCATGTGGAGGAAGAAGGTAGGGATGAGCTTATTTCAGCATTGGAATCGAATACCGGAGCAGCTTTAAAAATCAAGTATTCTGATTCTTGGAAACCATGGTATCCGGTAATTGATTACGAGCGTTGCAACGGATGCCGCAAATGCCTGAACTTTTGTTTGTTTAGTGTATATTCTGTTGAGGATGACGGAACTGTTGTGGTTTCAGCTTCGGCGAATTGTAAGGATATGTGTCCTGCCTGTGCCCGTGTTTGTCCTCAGAATGCAATTATTTTCCCAAAGCACGCCGAAAGTCCAATAGATGGTGGCGAAGGTGATGGTACCGAAAATGAAAAGACAGATATTCTGGAACAAATTCAGAACGATGATGTTTATTCTGTTTTAAGTGCCCGCAGAAAGAATTTTCAGGTTTCCTTGCTGAAAAAAGATCAGTTCAAAATGGCGGAAGAGGAGCGCCGGGCTTGCTGCAGTGGAGCTGATAAAAAAGAGGAAGAAAAGAAAGCCGGAAAATGTGACTGTGACTGCAATTGTAAAGATGACCCGGAAAGTAATTGCGGCTGTGATTGCAAGGATGGTGATTCAAGTTCGTGTTGCTGTTAAAAATAGTAACTGCTTGTTGGTAAATGGTAATTAGTTAAAAAATGGTTTGTGTCAAATTATTTTGTTCCAATCACCAACAACTATGTGCTAATAACCAACGGCTGTGTACTAATTACTCTGAACTAAATACTAAATAAATGCTATTTGCTCTAGGAACAAGAATACTAAAACAGGTGGATGCCCGATTGCTTTGGAAACTTGGCTGTAATTTGGGATGGAAGGGAATGAAAGCAGTTTCGAAACACAAGAAAAGACTGAAGAAAGGTGAGCTGTATCCTGCTTTCATGATGATTTCGATTACTGATAATTGCAATCTAAATTGTCAGGGTTGTTGGGTAACAATTAACAATCAATCCAAAGGAATGGATATGGAAACTCTCAACAATATCATTGTTTCCAGTAAAAAGAAAGGCTCTTACTTTTTTGGATTACTGGGAGGAGAACCTTTAATGTATCCTCATTTAATGGAGGTGATTGAACGGCATCCCGATTGTTATTTTCAGATGTTTACCAATGGTACTTTACTGACTGATGAAGTGGCGCAAAAGCTTCGGAAACTGGGGAATGTATCACCCTTAATTAGTGTGGAAGGTCTGCAGGATGTGAGTGATATAAGAAGAGGAGCCAATAATGTATATGGCAGAACCATGACAGGAATTGAGGCTTCTACCAGAAATAAATTATTCACCGGAGTAGCTACAAGCGTATGCAAGTCTAATTTTAAGGATTTGGTGAACGAGGAATTTGTGAATTCCTGCATCAAAAAAGGAATTCACTACCTGTGGTTTTACATTTATCGTCCGGTTGGTGAACGTCCAACTACAGATTTGGCTTTGTCTGAGGAAGAGATTTTGGAATTACGTCAATTTATGGTTGATATCCGGGTGAAAGCTCCTTTGATGATTATCGATACGTATTGGGATGAGAAAGGGCAAGCCATATGTCCCGGAGCTTTGGGATTGTCGCATCATATTAACCCTTACGGAGATATCGAATTTTGTCCGCCAATTCAATTTGCAGGCGAAACGGTTGGCGATGGATCCGATATTGCCAATATCATCGAGAATTCGAAATTTATAGGAGGCATGCGAAAAGGCATCAACGACTGTACTCAAGGATGTATTTTATTGGATAATCCGCAGGAATTGCACAACATTCTAAAAAATGTAAATGCCTATGATTCATCGAAAAGGAATGCCTCATTTAAAGAATTAAATAAGATGAAGCCTTGTGCAGGTCATCACATACCAGGAAAAGAAATTCCAGAGAAAAGTTGGGTTTATCGATTTGCAAAAAAGCATTCTTTCTTTGGCTTTGGAGCATACGGATAGGCGAATTAGGAATTAATAATTACGAATTAAAAATATTGCAGTTTTTAAAGTCCTTCTCCTTTAGGAGAGGGATTTAGGGTGAGGTTCTAAACCTTGCTAATTGTTAACTGATCACTGTTAATTGTAAAAAATGATTTTAAAAAACAACCAGCTAAATATAAGCTTAGGAAACGATTTGCCTCAGCATCCTGAAAAGTTGAAGCAGATTCGTGATTTGATCAGAGATTACGCTGCTGAATGCGAATTGATACCGCCTTTGCAGGAAGAGGAAGTCATTTTTCATTCCGGTGAATTGATCAGCAAGCATCCCGAGTTGTTTTTGTATCAAAAACTTTTGGCTGTAATGATTAACAATTATGCATGGAGTCATATTGTTGCCGGAATTCCTTTTAACCGCAGAATTCTTTTATTGCCTAAGTGCATTAGTCACTCTACTCAATGTCCGGCAAAGTACGATGAGCTAGGCTTACTTTGTGAGCAATGCGGTCGCTGCGATTTGGCTGAAATCATTTCTCAGGCTGATGAATTGGCCTATCACACCATTGTTACTGAAGGAACTACTTCTGCTAGTTTACTTTTATCTTCAGGTCAGGTAGAATGTGTGATTGGTGTAGGTTGCCTGCATTCTTTCGAGCGTTCGTTTCCGTTGGCAGTAAAAGAGGCTGTTCCATCTCTTGCAATTCCTTTGTACAATAATAATTGTAAGGATTCTAAAGTGGATAAAATCTGGTTGGATGAAGTGCTTTCCATGCGCAGTGAAACAAATTGGAAAGGATGGATTGATCTGGATTCCATAAAATCAGTAGTAAAAGATTGGTTTTCAACAACTCAATTAAAGTCTCTTTTTGGACAGGATGATGATACTGTGGATATTGCAGTTCGTTGGATGGAGACAGATGGAAAACGCTGGCGACCGATTATCATGCTTGCGGTTTATAATGCTTTAAGCGGAGATACCTGTGAATATGACGAAACGATTCAAAAATTGGCCGTTTCCATAGAATGTTTTCACAAGGCTTCCTTGATTCATGATGATATTGCTGATGAAGATGATGAGAGATACGGAAAACCAGCTCTTCATAAGGAATATAATATTCCTGTGGCCTTGAATGTGGGAGATTTATTGTTAGGTTTTGGTTATCAGTTAATCGCTGAATCGGAGGCAAAACACATTCGAAAATTATTAAAAATTGCTGCTTACGGACATCGGGATTTGTCGCTGGGACAAGGAGAGGAGCTATTGTGGAGAAACCATGAGAAACTGCTTTCACAGGAAGAGATTCTGCGTATTTTTAGCAACAAAACTTCTCCCGCATTTGAAGTGGCACTGCAATTCGGCGCAATTTTAGCAGATGCTGATGAAGCTGTTTTAAATATTATATCGGAGTATAGCAAGGCTTTGGGTATCGCATATCAAATTAATGATGATTTGGATGATTTCAGGCAAAAAAGGATCGTCAGTGGATTTAATACCGTTCAGCCATCATTGGTTTCAACTCTTTTAAACCAAAAGCATCCGGAAAAAATGCAGGAATGGTTCGAACGAACCCAAAATGGAGATGAAAGCATCAATACAGAGTTTTTACAATGGTCTGAGACCAAACAGGCAATGAAGGAGGCTGAAGAAATGCTGAATATTTACAAGCGAAATGCTCTGAAAGCCTTACGATCATTAAATAATCCAACATTGAAAATATTATTGACCCGTCTGGTGAATCGGATTGTTCCGGAGAATTCATAAACCCCCAACCCCCTAAAGGGGGCTATTGACTTACGAATTGTATTTTTAAAAGTCCCCTTCAGGGGATTTAGGGGTAAAAAATAAGTAGAATTCAGTATTGTTTTAAGTACTAATTACTCTTAAACAGCAAAACTTAAAAGATGTTCCAAAATAAGCAAATCACTAAAAGCTGCAATCAATTCATACTCGAAGCACTTCTAAAATCAACAGAAGTACTAAGCGATGACGCACAAAATCAGATAAAATCCTTTTTGGGTTCTCAGAAAAGCGAAGCGGGTGGATTTATGGATCGAGCCGGAAAGGCAGATCTGTATTATTCGGTGTTTGGTTATACTTTGTCCCTGATTTTAGATGTTAAACTGGATGTTTTGGAAGAACGAAAATATCTAAAAAGGATAAAACAAGAAGAAAACCTGGATTTTGTACATTCAATGTGTTTTGTTCGATGCGATTTCTTGCTGCATCTGATTGATTTGCAGCAAAGATCCAGATTGTCTGCTTCTAAATTCCTGACCATTAGTTTTGCTAAAGATCTAATTCTTGGAAAAGTATTGAAATCATTGAGAATTAATTGCTCTGCATTATTATGGGAATTGGAGGAATATTTAGCAAGCGACAGCGGATACAATCACAACAAAAAAGGTGCAGCCAAATCTACCATTTACGCAAATTATCTGATGTGGACCCTTTATCAGGACTTGCAAACCGAGCAGGACGTTTTGGATGAAATAACAGATGCAAATAGATCATTGAGAGCTGAAAACGGCTCATTTGCCAATGAAGAGAACAGCATTGATGGTGTGACTTCCTCCACTGCGGCCGGACTGATTATGAGTTCAACCAGTGAGTTGGAAGAAATGCTGAAAACAAAGGACTGGTTGAAACAAATGCTCACCAAACGCGGAGGTTTTAAGGCCGCAGAAGGTGTTCCTATTGCTGATTTGTTATCTACCTCAACCGCCTTGCTTGCTTTGCAGCTAACGGGAGAAAATATGCAGGATTATGCCGAAAATTCCGTAAATTTCATCAATCTGCACTGGGACGAGTCCGGCGGGTTTTTCGGCAGTATTGCTGATATGACCTGTGATGTGGAGTATACCTACTATGCGCTTTTGGGTTTAGGGGTACTTTCTTAAGTTATGAGTTATGAGTTATGAGTTATGAGTTATGAGTTGCGGATTTCATTGTGATCCCGGGGAACCGGAGAATCTGTCGAATCTGAAGAGATCCTTCACTTTGTGCAGGATGACATGATAGAAAGTAATGATTTGCTCATCAGTGGTTTGTTCAAGCCTGAAGGTGCTTAGATTTGAATGTTTAAAATTTTTGTTACTTGATACTTATATGAAAAATGATTCCCAACTACGACAACATACAATCCCTCAAACAAAAACTGGATGACCACATCATTTCTCTTCGAAATGAGAAGGGATTTTGGGATGGCAGGTTGTCAAGTAGTGCCTTATCAACGGCAATTGCGGTATTTGCATTGTGGAAGTACGATCCGAAGAAATACAATTTCCATATTCAAAAAGGATTAAACTGGTTGGTGAACAATTCCAATTTAGACGGCGGATGGGGCGATACCATTCGAAGCAAAAGTAACTTGAGCACAACACTTTTAACCTGGGCTTGTCTTTCCATTGTGAAAAATGATCCTAATTATGCAGATTGCATTCACAATGCTGAAAATTGGCTGACTGATCGATTGAAAAAGCTGGATCCCGAATCAATAAGTACCGCTATTCTCAATCATTATCAGAAAGATCAGACCTTTTCGGTTCCTATTTTGGCCATGTGTGCGTTATCCGGCAGACTGGGAGAGAAAGGCTGGGATTTGGTTCCGCAACTGCCTTTTCAGATGGCGGTACTTCCGGATCGTTTGTTCAAAATCCTGAATCTTTCTGTTGTAAGTTATGCCATTCCGGCTTTGATAGCTATTGGATTGGTGAAATCAGTAAATACCAAAGCAAGCAAACCCATTGCTAGTTTAAATAAATCGGTGAAAGCAAAGGTGTTGAAGGTACTGGCAGAAAAGCAACCTGATAACGGAGGCTTTTTAGAGGCTGCACCGCTAACAGGATTCGTTCTCATGAGTTTGGTGGGATCGGGAGAGAAAGAGCTTGAGATTTGCTCTAAAGCGTCTGATTTCTTGAGTAAATCCATTCGGGAGGATGGAAGCTGGCCGATTGATACACATTTGGCCACTTGGGTAAGTTCCTTGTCGGTAAATGCATTGGATGATGAGAATTTAGCAGGTTTGCCCGAAATGGAGAAGACAGTGAACTATTTTCTTGATCAGCAACTGAAGGCAACACATCCTTTTACCAAAGCAGAACCGGGTGGTTGGGCATGGACCCACCTTCAAGGCGGAGTGCCGGATGCTGATGATACTTCAGGAGTGTTGGTTGCCTTGCATTGCGTGAAAGGGTTTCAGGACATTCCAAAGAAAGTGGTAGAAGACGGAATAAACTGGCTGCTGAAAATGCAGAATTCGGATGGAGGAATGCCTACATTCTGCAAAGGATGGGGGAAATTGCCTTTTGATTGCTCTTGTCCTGATATTACTGCTCATGCCATGAAAGCACTTGCTCTTTGGAGCAAGGAATTGGATCCTGAATTAAAATTAAAAGTTCATTCCTGTTTCAGAAAAGCCTGGCGGTATATAAAATCAACACAGCAAGAGGATGGTTCCTGGCTGCCACTATGGTTTGGGAACGAAGATGATGCAAAACATCACAATCCGGTGTATGGAACTTCCATTGTTTTGTATTCCTTAACCTGCATTGAATCAGTATGTATATTCGGATTAGGTGAAGTGAAAATTAAAGCAGTTGATTTTCTTCTTTCTACTCAGAATGAGGATGGTGGATGGGGCGGAAATGCTTCGCTGATTTCTACAATTGAAGAAACTTCACTGGCGATTAGAGCCTTGAGTAGCACAGATAATTGGCCGCAAATATGTAAGGGGATGAATTGGCTGCAGCAAAATTTACCCAATGATTTATCAGAAATTAAAGCCACACCTATCGGACTTTATTTTGCTTCCCTTTGGTATTTCGAGGATATGTACCCTCTGGTATTTGCCAGCTCTGCGCTAAAAGAGATTTTAGAATCATCTGCTCTCCAAAAAGAAATGGTAAATACATTGGTTGAGAAGTCCTGACAGCGTTTTCTCAACCTGTCAGCATTTTGTTTATAGGAAAGTCATTATAGAAACCTGCACGGCAAAGAACTGATCTATTTTAAACACCCCTCTGTTCTTCGGATATCTCCCCTGAAAAGGGAGAATTCTAGCTAATAAGGTTATGGCTATAGTGGGTTTGATAATTGATGCCTTACAGTGGTTTTAATTTGTAATTCCTAATTATTCATTACAATCTACAGCCACTCCAATCATCTCCCAAAAAATCTTTTCATCCATTACATTTACATGATATTCCATGGCTTTTCTGTTCTTGCGGCCTTTTGCCGAGAAAGAATCTACCTGAGCGGTAATCAGGTAATCAACATTTTTGGAGACTACACGTTTTACGATCAAACCACGCTCTTTTACCAATTGCTGCGCCAATTCACGGTCGATACGTTGTCCGTTTATTTTGCAATTTAAATGACCGGAGAAACAAACACTTTTTCCTTTTAATGATTTTAGCTGCTTTTGAACGCCTGGAGTAGTGATTTGGATCTTAGTCCTTTCATATTCTATCAACAATTTCAGATCCTTTGGCAGAATGCACAGCAATTCAGAAACCAGATTTATATCTTCCATTTCGGTATTGGTCAAAATCTCATCGAGCAGGTAAATTCGAATTAACTTTCGCAAATATTCCTCATGAATTTCCATGACCTGATCTTTGGATAGTTTGTAATCCGAAGCCAGTTCTACCAATGAAACGATTTCTCTTTCGCTAAGAATACGATCGGCAAGTGCACGGTCCAGAACGTTTAAATATTGACGTACAGGCACTGAATCTCCGGCATTGGATGTCAATCGGTTTAATAGGTCGTAAAGTCTCGTTTTTTGAATATTTGCAATGTTTCTTGCCTCTTTGCGCTTGATGAAAATATTACGTTCTTTCGGACAATCTTCAATAGTAATAACAAATAGAAAGTCTTTTACAAAATCTTCGATTTCAAATTGCTGATTGTATAGGTTTTTAAGGATAGAGAAAAGCTTTGCTGTTGCCAATGAATCAGCTTTAGCGGTATGTCGTTCTGATAAATCGATGTCGTAATAAGTACATAGCTGTTCCAGGCGGCGCAAGCCAGATTCAGGAGCAACCAAATTAGCCAATTTTAGGGTGCAGATGCCTTTAAAATCAGTAAGTTCTCCATTTAATGCAGGTTGTAAAAAACGGATGGCAAAATCGAGGTCGTGAGCAACTAGTGTTTTGCCGTTTAAGCGGGACAAAATATCCGGTGCAATTTCGGAAATGGAAGGTGCATTTTTTACCATTTCATCCGTAATGCCATGAATCTGGAAACCTTCAATATCTTTTCCGGGGTGAACCAATGTTTCGTAACTATCGAGAAGCTCGCCGTTCCAATTTACAGTTTGAATGGCCAGTTCGATTAAATGATCGCCGTGTTGAGGTGAAATACCAGTAGTTTCCAGTGAAATAACGGCAAATTGATGTTTGTAAAGTTCCAGTATCGGATCGCTTGTCATGGGTTGATTTGGCTTAGTTTTTTTTGATTGGTAACAAATATAATATTATTGAATAAATTATGACGGGAATTATGAGTTATGAATGAGAAATTATGAGTTTAAGTTTACATGTAAGTACATTAATAACTCATCATTTATAATTCCTAATTCTTAAAAATAATGTAGTTTTGAGACTCAGAAATAGAAAACACAAAATAAACATACACTATGAATATCGACAAACAACAAGCACAGGAACTGATTGATTTTATTCATGAAAGTCCGAGTACTTACCATGCTGTAAATAATATCCGTGAAGAATTAAACGAAGCAGGATTTCAGGAATTGGATCTTCGTGAAGAATGGACTCTTGAAAAAGGAGGGAAGTATTTCACCACGAAAAATGGTTCGGCTCTTTTTGCTTTTGTAATTGGTAAGGGCGAAATTGAAGAAGAAGGTTTCCAATTGATCTGTGCTCACTCCGATGCGCCCGGATTTAAAATCAAACCAAATCCGGAGATAGCAGTAGAAGGAAATTATCTGAAGCTGAATACAGAAGTATATGGCGGCCCGATTTTACGAACATGGATGGATCGTCCGCTTTCCATTGCCGGCAGAGTATCTGTAAAATCAAACGATCCGTTGAATCCGGAGCATTTGTATGTGAAGATTGACCGCCCCTTGATGGTGATTCCAAATTTAGCCATTCACATGAATCGTGAGGTGAACGAAGGTGGTGCATTAAACAAGCAAAAGGACATGCTTCCATTGCTGGCTATGATAACTGATGATTTGGAAAAGGACAATTGTTTGGTAAACCTGATGGCTGAGGAGTTGAAGATTGATGCAGAAGCCATTATCGATTTTGATATTAATTTATTCGAAGTGGAAAAAGGCTGTATTCTGGGCTTGAATGAGGAGTTTATTTCTGCACCCAAACTAGACGATTTGGCCATGTCGCATGCCGGATTAAAAGCGTTATTGGCCTCAGGCGAATCGAAGAAAACCAGAATGCTGGCTATTTTCGACAACGAAGAAGTGGGAAGTGTAACCAAGCAGGGAGCAGGCTCGCCGGTTTTGCGTCATTTGCTGCAGCGCATTGTTTTTAAACTGGGAAAAGACATGGAAGCCTTTCACCGGGCAATTTACAATTCTTTCATGATTTCTGCAGATATGGCTCATGCCGTTCATCCAA
The DNA here is from genome assembly GCF_963664555.1 of Labilibaculum sp. GTDB lineage: Bacteria > Bacteroidota > Bacteroidia > Bacteroidales > Marinifilaceae > Labilibaculum. Next base: position 2,559,969 of record NZ_OY761461.1, read on the forward strand.
ATGGTTCAGATAAACACGATCCAACCAATCGTCCTTACATCAACAAAGGACCGGTAATTAAGATTCACGCCAACCAAAAATATACTACCGACGGCGATTCGGGAACCGTATTCGAAACCTTGTGTAAAAATGCGGAAGTTCCTTATCAAAAGTTTGTGAACCGTTCCGATTTAGTGGGAGGCAGCACATTGGGTAATGTTTCAACCGGTCAGGTTGATATCCGTACAGTAGACATCGGAAACCCTATGTTTGCGATGCACTCGGTTCGCGAAACGGGTGGTGTTAAAGACAATGTGTACATCCGTAAAGTATTTACAAGCTTTTTTGGATTGTAGCAAAAACCAAAATATAAGAAAAGGCAGCATATTAGTGTTGCCTTTTTTATTTTTACGAAGCTTGCACTCTGCGCAGGAGCTTTATCCTCTTAATTCTTTTCACAAACCCATATTTTTCGGGCGAAATTTCCCTTTCTACTTTTACTAACGCTGCAACAATCTGATATTCTGAATCCGGTATTGCTGATTAAGTTTGTAATATCGGAGGTAGATACAATAACAAGCCGGTCTGTGATTTCTGCTGTCGACTCAATAATGTGTAAGATATCAGCATCAGTTGCATTGGTGAACAAATTATAGGGCAGGTCGATAATGGCAGCTTCATACCTATTGCTAATGTCTTTAATATCCGAGTGATATACATTTGCAGTATAGTTGAAGTGAGAAAGATTTTTTCGGGCATTATTACATGTCTTTTCGTTAATGTCGCAACCCTCAATGTTATTTCCCGCAAAACAGGCTTCCAACATGATTGTGCCAACACCACAACATGCATCCAGCAGTTTTTTTTCTTTGTTTGCCTTTGCTGCAATATTAACAAGAGCTTTGGCAATATTTACACCTATTGAGTTACTGAACGAGCATGGTTTTTGCTTGTGTTTGTGCCAGGCTATGTTGTTTTTAATCGAAACACCAAAATACCAAACACATTCGTAACAGCATAAAGCATAAGTAATTGTTGGGTTGTAATAATCATGAACACCTTCAATTCGGTAGCCAATATCCCTTAACTTATTTAGCCTGTCGGTATACTCAGTTGCATCACCGTCAACCACTAAATATTCAACTTTGAAACCTTCAATTCGTATATTTTCCTTTTTTATTTCATTCAGTAAGGTTGGGTAATCTTCAGAACATGAAATAATGTCAAGTCTGCTTTTAATGAAAGCACTGCTTGAAGGATCGATTTTTAGATCGGAAAAAAGCAGCTTGTTCTTTTCTTCCTTGTTAAAAATGTATCTCGATTCGAGCGTGCACAACTCCCTTTCGGTACTATCACAATTAAAGGAATATAGATATTTGTTCATCTGCATATTTTTTCACCTTACATGCAAAGATGATACTATAAAATCAAATCCCATCTTTTGTTCCTGATATTCTTTTCTCTGTGTGATTTTAGCATAGCTCCTTTGCAAAAGGTAAAGAGCAGAGTTTACACCAAATTGGTGAACCGTTCCCATTTAGTGGGAGGGAGCACACCAGATAATTATAAATACAATGTATCTCATTAGTAAGTTTTTAAAGAAAACAAATTAAAAAACAAATAGTTTAACAAAAACTATAATTTATGTTGCGGTTTCATCATTAAACCTACCAATTCAATATATTTATTTATTTTTACGCAACACAAACATAATTCCATTTTATAATGAAAAAGCTCTACCTAAAGCATCTCATAGCATTGAGTGTTATTTTCACATGGTTTGGATCATCTGCCCAAGTTCAGAATATGGTACTTAACCCTGGTTTTGAAGTGTATGAAAAATGTCCTGAAAGTTACACTTTTATGGACCACACACATAAATTAATTCCTAGCTGGACCTATCCAACAGCTACTACTCCAGATTATTTCAATGAGTGCGGCTCTAATGAAGTAAAAGTACCAGATAATTTTGCAGGATACAGCAAGGCTAAATCTGGTAAAGCTTACGTGGGAGCTATTTTAAGTGGAAGTAACCGCGATTTCAGAGAATACATTCAAGGGACCTTAAGCAGCTCTATGCAAGCTGGTCAAAAATATTGTGTTTCATTTTGGTACAAATTAGCATCTGGAAGTAAATTTGCTGTTGATCAGTTGAGCATGCATTTTACAGATTCAGAAACAGAGAATGATAATAAAACATTTTTAAACTTAAAGGCGCATTTAACGAACAAAGAAGGTTTATTTTTAGACAATACAGACGAATGGGTCCAGTTCTGTCAGGTATATACAGCTAAAGGAGGTGAGGAATTCTTTGTTGTGGGTAACTTTAATAACTATGATAATACGAACTATGTAGTTACTGGCCGTGATACTAAGAATAAAAAAGGCAAGACCTATGCTTACTACTTTTTCGACGATTTTGAGATTCGTCCGCTGGTTGATTGTAAGATGTGTGCATCCGTTCCTAAAGATTTAGCAACTGTGGTTATTGATTCTTCTTACACAGGAGGTCTGAATCCGGTTACAGGTCAAATCAGTAAAATAATAAATGATGGCAGCATTAGCTTAAAAATATCAGGAGGAGAAGCTCCTTATACTATTGATTGGAGCAACGGAACAAAAAATGCAGAAAAAATCCAAAACCTAAAAGCAGGTACATATACTTACCATGTAAGTGATCAAAACAATTGCCACTCGGAGGGTACTGTTGTTTTTAAAGAGCCCCTGCTGCCTAAAGATGCTTTTACCGAAGGATTAAGAAATATTGAAGAAGGAGGTGCTCTTATTTTAAATAATATTTTCTTTGAAACGGGTAAAAGTACGCTTTTGCCAACTTCATTTGAAGAACTTGATAAAGTAGTCGGTTTTTTAAAAGAAGGAACAGTTAGTTTGATTGAGATTAGCGGGCACACTGATGATGTGGGTTCTGATGAATTAAATCAAAGTTTAAGTCAGCAGCGGGCAGAGTCTGTGGTTCAGTATCTTGTTGGCAGAGGAATCAATTCTCAAATAATCAAAGCTGTTGGGTATGGAGAATCTAAGTTTTTAGATACCAATAAAACAGAAGTCGGACGATCAAAGAATCGTCGCGTGGAATTTTTAGTACTCAAAAAATAAACTCTTACTTATGAATTCAAGAAAATTAAATATACTAATCATTTCACTGCTGCTATCATTTATCAGTTTAGCACAAAAGCCTAAAAAAATATACAATAATTATCTGTTCAAAGGCATGGAGGCAAGTGCAAAGGCTGATATTGACAAAGAACTTGGTAAGGCTAAAGAAGATTTCGATAAAGTTTTGTTAGAAGAACCTGAATCGGCAATGGCTAATTTAGGACTAGCCATTGTTTACTCCTATGATGAATATTCTGGCAAAGATTATTTTAAAGCCTGGGGATACTTTCAGAAAGCTTATGAAGCACAATCTCAGTTTACTGCAGACGATAACGATGTTTTAAATGATTTGTTTTCCAAACAAGATAAAAGGCGCAGCAATAGATCTGTAATTAAAAACATGGACTGGCAGCGCCAGCAAGTGGAAGATAAGTTGATTAAATATGTGCGGGAGGAAAATAATACAGATTATGCCAAGCGGTTTTTAAAAGAATTTCCTGATTCGAAATACCATACCAATGTTTCACATATTCTGAATTACATCCTGTTTCGTGAAGCCGAGAATAAAAATACGCTTGCTGCATTTAATCAATTCTTAACGGATTATCCCGAATCAGCTCAAGCTGATATAGCAATAAAGATGCGCAATCAATTAGCCTATAAAACTGCTGTAAATGAGGGAACATTAGCTAGTTTTCGGAATTTTGTTGAAACATATCCTGAGGCAGCTCAAGTTGAAGAGGCTAAGAAATTAATGGAAGGAATGGCTTTTAAAGAAGCACACAATAAAAATACACTTGAAGCTATTGAGCGTTTTATGGTAGAATTTCCCAATTCATCAAAAATGTCGGAAGCTAAAGCTGTAAAACAGAAATTGCTTTTTGAATGGGCTAAAAGTGTAAATAGCTTAGAGGCTTACAACAAATTTGTGTCTGCATTCCCCGAAGGCAGTCGTTACGTTGATATTTTTAATCTAAAAGCCAGTGTATTGGGAGAAGAGATCCTTACGGATTTTCCAAAGGAAAATTACCAATTTGTAAAAGGATTCGATAACCAGCAGTTTAACGATTTTGGGGGTGGAATTGCCAAACGCCCAAATGGAGAGCTTGTAGTAGCTGCATCGTCGTGCAAAGCAGAGGGAGAGATGTATGACTCTTGGCTTTTAGGCCTGGATACCAGTGGAAAAATGATTTGGAATAAGATGTTGGGAAACCGTTTTGATGATCTTGTAAATAAAGTCAGCATAAGTGCTCAGAACGAAATTTATGTTGCCGGTATTACAGATGCCATAGTCGATAGTGTGGCGGGGCAAGCGTGGCTTTATAAGCTTGATGCCAATGGTAAAAATATATTTAATCAAAGAATTGATATGGATGAAGTACTTGATTTTGTAGTTGATCCCGACAATAAAATTTTAGTTGCAGGCTATAGCAAAAACACAAAAGATTCCACTTTTACGCCTGGTTTGGTAAAACTGAATGCGAATGGTAAAATGTTGTGGTCCCGTGCCTACTCAAGCAAGGGCAAGCTTTATAATTTAGCTGGTGATACCTCAGGTATTGCTTATGCTGCTGCCGGCAACTGGATATTTGCTGTTAACCAGGCAGGTTATTTAAAATGGGATATTTTGTTGGATCAAGATGTAAAATCGACCGCCGTTGGTAGTAATGGGAACAATAAACTGGTTTTTGCCGGTGTAAATACTACAGGAGCCTTTGCAAGCGCATATAATACAAATGGGGAAAAGATTTGGGAATCTCCTATTCCTGTTTCCGGAAATGGAAACATAGAACAAATTATAAGCTTACCGGATAATAGTTTTGTGATGGCAGGAACATTTAATCACAAAATCAAAGTCGTCCATATCGATGAAACAGGGATTATTCAATCAGAAAAAGAATTTAGTTTGCCACAAGGAATTAAACTAAACGATTTAACAGCTGCTGATGGGAATTTTGTAGCAGTTAGTGCCACAAGATTAACCGAAAAAGGCGATTTAATTGTATTTGAAATGGAGCTGTAAAAAAAGATTGTAAATAAAGCTGGGGCATGATCTTTTTTGGGATTTCCATATATTTTAATCTGGTGTTTTTTTATCTCATCGGGATAATCTATTTATAGCCAAATAAACCAATGTGAGCGTTCGACTCCGAAGGAGTCGTATTCTTTCGCTCATCTTATATCTATAAACATTCGAATCCTAAGGATTCAAGAAGAATGAACATCAAGAATAGCATCGTTTATAGACTCAAATTTAGAGCGGATTATTTTTTTATCCCATCAGGATTACCTATTTATAGCCAAATACACGAATGTGAGCGTTCGACTCCGAAGGAGTCGTATTCTTTCGCTCAGCCTATATCTATAAACATTCGAATCCTAAGGATTCAGAAAGAATGAACATCAAGAATACCATCGTTTATAGACTCAAATTTAGAGCGGATTATTTTTTTATCCCATCGGGATTACATATTTATAGCCAAATACACCAATGTGAGCGTTCGACTCCGAAGGAGTCGTATTCTTTCGCTCAGCCTATATCTATAAACATTCGAATCCCTATGGATTCAAGAAGAATTACGCAATTAAGTGTTAAATATAGCGGTTTTAAGCATACATAAAAATTGAAAACACCTTCAAAATATGAAATGCAAATTATTATATGTGGATAAAGCCTTTCTGTTAATTTGACAAGGTCAGTTGGCTAAAGCCAAACAGCAATAGATGTTTTGCATTCGTTTCATTTCAATCATTTACATTTCTATTATCTGTTGCCTGAAAATAAGTGCAATAAACACTCTAACTTTCTACTTGCATCAGTAAATACTTTGTATTATTGATTTATTGCAGTTTGGCTTTAGCCAACTGAATTTAAAATATTCCTAGTCTTTTGCTTTAGCATCATTCTACTCCTTCATTAATGTAAAGCTTCGGGATTATTAAGCTAAAAAAAGAAGCTTTAAAAGCCTGCTAATTAGCAAACTTTTAAAGCTTTTAAATTATTTATTAGAGATATTATTTGCTTGTGCAACGGTTACTTTTGTTGGGGCACGTTTTTCACATTGAGTTCTTTATAAAGTCAGGGTATTCAATATTAAGTTCTGATAAATGCACACCACTTCCAGCGATATCGCTAAGTGTCATTGGTTCAATTTTCATTTCATAACTATCAGGTTGCATCTTGGCAATTAAGAACTCAAAATTATACCCAAGATTTGCTAATAATCGACATATAGAGTATCTATCTTTAGCATTAGTTTTACACCCAAAAATAACCTTAGTTAAACATTCCTTTTTAAACTTTAATAATCCTTGATTCTTGTTTATTAATCTAATTTCTTTTTCATAATTCCACTTTAGCGATTTTGTGTTTAGGAGATTGTATGTAAAGCTCTTTAAACTAAAATTTTCATTATCGAAAATACTCAGAGGCTCATTAGAATAAGTAACCTCTGAAATATCAACCAATTCATCAGAAGAAAGACAAAGGTTTTGGATATTATTTAAATCACAAAGGTTAAATTCAATGCAAACCCCTTGATGATTATTGGCATAATGTCCCCACATTACAGGACATGTTGGTGTAGTTGAGCCACAACTAATTCCATATTTTTTATAGTCAATTAGGAGGAATACTAAATCCTGAAATATTTTCAATTGCAACTTTTCAGAGTTTATTATGAATGTCTTCTCAAAAACATCTTTGAAATTGTAAAAAATAAGAATCTCTGTTAGTCGTCTTTCTAGATTCTTGGTCTCAACTTCATTGAAATAATCAAATATTAGGGTGCCTGTAGGTTCTTGAATTAATAATTCACAAGTTTGTTGAAGCTTATTAAAATCTTTAAACTCCTTTATTTCAGGGGCATGATTATTAATAATTTCTTTTACTCTGAAAAATAGTTCTCTTACGTTCTCCTTTTCACTAGTCAGTGAGAATCTAGGGTTTGAGTCAAAGGGATCATTGAAGTTACGTGGATTAGAAAAATATAATTCGTTGTTTATTATTGAATTATAAAAATTCTGGTTTATGGTGAAATATTTGTACAATCTTGAATTATCAGAATTTGCCATAGTCTAATTGTAATGCTGTATATTCAGTTTTTGTAAATGTGCCCCAACGTTCCGCGGGTATGGCGTTGTGCCACCTTTTTCCGCAGGTTTGTTGTTTATAGTTTTGTCGTTCAAATCTCACTTCTGCATCCAGCCGAGCCAAACTGCGGCATGCGCTATGACCCGCTGTTACCAACAGTTAGTTTATTTTTTTAAATTCTAATTTTCGATTAATCAATGTAGTCTCAGAACCATTCTGCTTTCTTTGAAACACATTTTCTTTTTTTAATATGGATCTTAGACTATCAGGAATTATGGACTCCTTAGTTTCCTTTCCTTTTTTTATTAGAGATTTAATTGGCAATAACTTAAGTGTATCGCCATTGATAAATTTTACAATACCAATTGTCTGTGTTGTTGAATCCGATGATTCCGTAAAATTGATTAGCGTATAAATGTTATCTTCGATCGTTAATTTGCAATGTCCCTTATCTCTTACAGAATAGAACTTTTCCTTTTTTGATTTCTTATATTTCTTCTTTTCGTAGAATCCTATGACTTGAACTTTATGAGGATTTGCTGCCGATATTTTAAGGGAAATTGAATTTCCAATTCTTTGAAGGGATTGTCTGCCGTTACAAGTATACTGTCCTTCATACCAACTTCCTTTAAATGAATAGAAGTAATTAAGGTTTTGCACGAAACCATATCCCTTTAAGCCAGGTTGATCTTTGATATTATAAATCGTTCCTTTAATTTTTTCTGTTTTTCCAAGGAAAATTATGGGCATCCTAAAGCTATTCCATGCGAAATAACCGAAGAAGCTTAAAATCAAAATTGCCAAAATCCAAGGAGTCTGCCGTTTCATTTTCTAATTGTTGGTAACGATTGTGAATGTGTATGTACATTTATATTTTTTTTATCGATCTTAAAACATACACTTATATATCTCATTTGGCATCTATTGTGTATCTTTTTCGATTTGAAAATTTAAATCTACAAAACAATAATCTTTAAATCAAGCAATTCGATATTTACAGTGCATTACAATCTGGATTTTATGCAAGGTGTAATATCTGGAGATTCCTATCCCCAAAATAGGGCCAACTTTCTCTAAAGAGCCATTAAAAATAAGTATTAAATGCAGTAAACAGTAGTAATTAGGCAGAGAAAGCACTTTGCAGCACTAAAAAAGAACTGCTCTACATAACACGAGTGGTAATGGTACGGGCAGAAGCTTTGCAATGGTTAAAATTGCCTGTACATAATCTATTGCAGGGCCTGCAATGCTTACTTTAAGGCTTGCAGAGCACATTTGGAGTCCTGCAACGTTCATTAGCAGTCTTGCAATGTGCATTTTGAGTTTTGCAACATTCATTTTGACCCCGCAGAGCCCATTTTTACCCATGCAAAGTTCATTTTTAGTGTACAGAACTCATTTTGAGTCTACAGAATGCAATCTGATATTCACAAGGTTTATTTTACGCTGTATCGTTCAATTTTACTATAAAGTTGAGGTAATGTGATATTTTATTTTACTGGTGTTTTTAATTTATGTTTGCCGATAATTTCTTTTTCTACTTTTTAATTTGTAGTTTCAGAATTGAATTAATAAAACATAAATAAAACTAAAATTTAAATCGATGACTTTTATTAGATCGGAATCAAAATTTTTAGAACGTTCACGTATTGCCTTAAGCAATGCCGAATTGCATCCTGATATTAAAGCCGCTTTGATCCCTTTTGGCGTTGATGCAGCAAAAATTGCCGAAGGGTGGGCGGTGTACAACAAAGCCAAAAGCGTTTGGGAATTAAATGCAAAAGAAGCGGTGGAAACAAGTGTTGCTTCCAGCGCTTACAGTAAAGTGTATGGTGAGTTGGAAGCAAAGTTTAGAAGGCACCGCGATTTAACCCGGATTCTTTGCACGAAAGACCCTGATACGCAAGTAAGGTTGGGCGTAACGGGGTATTTTCCATCGAAATACAACGAGTTTTTCGACCGTGTAAAATTGTTCTACACCACACTTGCAGCCAATGCACTTATTCAGGAAAAACTTGCAGTCATTAAGTTGACTCCTGAGCTGGCAACAGCCTGTCTGGCAGAACTCGATGCATTGCTTGTTCTTCGATCCGGGTTCGACAAAGAAATGGGAGAGTCGCAGGCCGCAACCGAATTGAAGAATGCTGCGCTGCACGAATTGAGCGATTGGATGGAAGATTTCGATATCCTTGCAAAACTTGCTCTTTACGACACACCACAACGCCTCGAAGTTTTAGGTGTTTTGGTGAAAAGCTAAGTTTAAAAAACTTTAAGAAATAAAGCACAGCCCAATTGTTGATTTCAACTGTTGGGCTGTGCTTTTTTGCGCATAGCTAATTATGGGAAATTTGACAGTTAGTCTGTAGACCGGAACCCTTTTAGAAAAAAATGCGTTTAAAATAAAAAACTGTTTGAATCGAGATAACTTTGCGGGTCTCATCGATTTCGTTTCACTCAATTGAGCAAAGCGAGTTCATTTTGTTTTATTGGGTGTGTTGATTTAGACAAAAATTGTTTTTTATTAAAAGGTGATATTTCAGAGCGAGCGTTGCCGATCGGGCGTTATTCGGAGCACTCATTAACTAAGGAAAGCCGTGCAGCATCCGAGAGGCTTGATTCTTTTGCTTACTTTTCTCATCTAAGGAGAAAAGTAAGAGCCCGTCTGGCTTGAAGACAAGACAAAGATTGTATGCTTAGGTTTATTGTTGGTGTTTTTCTAATAATCAGACGCAGATTATTATTGAGTAAGGAAGATCAAGAGGTAATGAGTGAAAAAGAAAACACCACGGAGCACACAGAGTACCACAGAGAAAAAACAACATTTACAAAATGTCATTGCGAAGGAGCATAGCGACTGCGGCAATCTGTTCCCTTTTGAGAACAATCGAAAATTAATTTGAATACTGCAATTTGGTTTCCTCTCCTTATGGAGAGGCTTAGGGTGAGGTGTTCGGAAAAATTAAATTGTATGCTTAGGTTTATTGTTGGTGTTTTTCTAAAATCAGACGCAGATTATTATTGAGTAAGGAAGATCAAGAGGTAATGAGTGAAAAAGAAAACGCCACGGAGCACACAGAGTACCACAGAGAAAAAACAACATTTACAAAATGTCATTGCGAAGGAGCATAGCGACTGCGGCAATCTGTTCCCTTTTGAGAACAATCGAAAATTAATTTGAATACTGCAATTTGGTTTCCTCTCCTTATGGAGAGGCTTAGGGTGAGGTGTTCGGAAAAATTAAATTGTATGCTTAGGTTTATTGTTGGTGTTTTTCTAAAATCAGACGCAGATTATTATTGAGTAAGGAAGATCAAGAGGTTAATGAGTGAAAAAGAAAACACCACGGAGAACACAGAGTACCACAGAGAAAAAACAACATTTACAAAATGTCATTGCGAAGGAGCATAGCGACTGCGGCAATCTGTTCCCTTTTGAGAACAATCGAAAATTAATTTGAATACTGCAATTTGGTTCCTTCTCCTTTAGGAGAGGCTTAGGGTGAGGTGTTCGGTAAATTGATTTCAAGGAAGTACACAAAAATCAGTGCAAACCCTATGAAATCATAACAATCTGCGTCTTATTTAATTTCTAATTCGAATACTGCAGCTGAATCAGTTTATTGTATTTCCCGTCAGTAATATTCATTAAGGCCTCGTGCGTGCCTTGTTCTACAATCTCACCCTGTTCCAATACAACAATTTCATCAGCCTTTCTAACAGTGGACAAACGGTGGGCAATCACGATGGATGTTCTCCCTGTCATCAGTTTCTCAAGAGCCTCCTGAACCAGCATTTCCGATTCGGAGTCGAGTGAGGAGGTGGCTTCATCCAATATTAAAACTTTAGGATTTTTAAGAATCGCACGGGCAATGGCAATTCTTTGGCGCTGACCGCCTGAAAGCTGAGTGCCGCGTTCTCCGACAATGGTTTCAAACTTTTCAGGAAAGCGTTCAATAAATTCCAGGGCGTTGGCTTTTTGTGCAGCTTCGTATATTTCCTGCGCGCTGGCACCCGGTTTTCCGTAAGCTATGTTTTCACTGATACTTCCGCCAAATAGAAAAATATCCTGCGGCACTAGTGAAATCTGACTTCGTAAAGCTGATAAGGGAAAATCATGACTATCGTGCTGGTCAAAAAACAAGCTGTTTTTAGGTGGCCTGTGCAGCAACAGCAGGAGCGAGGCCATGGTACTTTTTCCGGCACCACTATGCCCAACCAGAGCAATCATTTTATTGCTTTCAATTTTTAAATTGATATTGTTTAAAACTGCTTGCTCACTTCTCGAAGGATAGGCAAAATTTAAATTTCTCAGGCTGATTTCTCCCTGCATTTTGAATTTAGGATCTATATCATTGACATCTTGAATGTCTTCAGGTTCTTCATCATAGATTTTGAAGAGGTCTTCGGTTGCACCGATAAATTTCTGAATATTGGTATACACATTGGCCAGGCCGCTGATGGTTCCCCCTACAAAAACGGAATAAATTACAAAGGAAAATAAATCTCCGGCCTGCATTTCGCCTGCTTGCAGTAAACGGGAACCCTGCCATACCATAGCGGCAATGGCACCAAAAAGTCCGAGAATAATAAAAGAGGAAAATGCTCCCCGGTATTTGCCTCGGGTGATGCCCAGATCGGCCATTTCCAAGGTTTTCTTTTTGTAACGGGCAATTTCGATATGCTCATTGGTAAAAGCTTTCACGCTTTGTATGCCTTGCAGGGTTTCTTCAATAATTGTGTTTGAATCGGCCAGTTTTGTTTGTACCTCTTTGGAGAATTTACGGATAAACCGGCCAAAAAACCTGGCAACGATCATGGTTGGCGGCAAAGTAATCAGCATAAAGGCAGTCAGCTTTATCGAGATAATCCCCAAAAGGGTGATACCCCCTGTTATTACGATAATCTGCCGGATAAACTCGGCCAGCGTGCTGGTCATGGTTTCCTGCAGCAACACCACATCTGCCGATATTCTGCTGTTGAGTTCACCCACTCTTCGTCGTTCAAAAAATTGCAGGGGGAGTTTTATTAAATGACGGTAGGTGGCTTGTCGCAGTGCCGCAAGCGATCTTTCGGTTACATTCACAAACAATACAATACGGAAATAGGAGAAGGTGGCTTGAAGAATCAATACACAGGCAATTAAAACAGCGGTTTGATTCAGGCTTTGGCCAAGCGTTGTACTATTGCCGGAGTTCACCAAATCACCCAAGAGCTTTGGAAAAGCCAAACTTGCCAAACTCGAACCCAATAAGAAAAAGATCCCTAAAAAGTATTGTCCCCGGTAGGGTTTAATGTATTTGTAAAGTCTAAAGGCACTTTGTAAACCACTTTTATTTATTTTCCCTTTCGGAACATTCGATGTATCTGCTGTATGTGTTCTTGCCATTCTTTGATATCACTATTTAAAACAATTCCTAATAATAAGAAAATTAGTCGGGATAATCTTTGTAAGTGATATCTTTTATTGACTACCCATGATAAATACTTTTATCTGCAAAATCTTTCTTTGGAGCAGTGGAGGACAAAAACAGATTATTAGCCGACAAATAATTTTTCGATTTCTTTTGTCACATAGTTCAAATGGCAATTGTCAATGTTAAGCCATTTAATTGAGGCTTCTACAGTACTAAATGTTCTGTACTGAAGTGGTGATATGTTTTCGTTTAACGTGAACAGGATTGTTTTCGTAACATGGTCGGGTGTAGAGGTTAATAAAACAAGCCGCATTAGTCCTGTTAGCTTTACGTTTTCTTTCACCCAATTGCCATATTCGAACAATTCATCTTCTGTCAGATTTATAGTTGCGTTTCTAAGATCAACAATAAAACCAAACTTAGGATTAAAATCTTTGTCGTTAATAATATCACTCTTTAGCTGTTGCATCTTGTTTTTAGTGATATTATTTTGATGATATTGAATAACCAGGCCAATATCTTTTAAAATAGAGTATTTGTATATGTCTCGCATTGTCTGTGAAAATTTATTTACTGTTTTTTGAAACAGAATGGAAAATTACGATTGTTATTTGATCATAGCTTGTTTGCGGTTTAACTTGGATTGTGTAAAGGGAGGGTGAATTTGAAAACACTTCCTTTTCCTATTTCGCTTTCAACCCAAATGTCACCCTTGTGTTTTTCCACAAATTCTTTGCAAAGAATCAATCCCAAACCAGACCCTTTTTCCTTTTCAGTACCTTTGGAAGTTGTATTTTCAGAAATATCAAATAGCTTTTTAAGAGTTTTGTTATTAATCCCAACTCCATTATCCGAAACAGAAATTTCGACATACGTGTGTTTCGGAATTGCAGAAATGGTAATACATCCTCCGGGTTTAGTGAATTTGATTGCATTGGAAATAAGATTTCGTAAAATAGTTTTCAGCATATTTTCATCGGCATTAACCGCAATCTCATCGGTTTGAATCTGATTTATTGATATGTTTTTAATTTTTGCTGTTGCATTTGAATTTTTTACTGTCTCTTCGATAATGGATGATAAAACTATTTTTTTTGGCTTATAAATTAAAGTTCCAGTTTGTGATTTTGCCCAATTCAATAAATTGTCAAGCAAAACAAGAGTGCTTTTGGCAGTTGTATTTATTAACTTTAAATACTCTTCCGTTTCTAACTCATCAAAATCATTTGCGTCTTCAATCAACAATTCCGAAAATCCCAAAATACTCGAGAACGGCGTTCTTAAATCGTGCGCAATTATTGAAAAAAGTTTGTCTTTTGTTGCATTAAGTTCTATTAAGCGCTTTTGGTTTTCTTTTAAAGCTTGTTCTGCATCTTTATATTCAGTAATGTCAAGTATGATACCAACAATTCCACAAAACTCATTTTTCTCATTAATTATATTGGCCTTATGAAAAATGATATCATGAAAAGTTCCGTCAGCATATTTCACATTGCATTCATAGGTTTGATTTTCCAGATTATCACGTAATTCGCAATCTGCATTGTAATATTTGTCGGCAAGTTCCTTTGGTGCAATCTCGTAAACACTTGAATTTATAATTTTAGTTTTGGGCAGGCCCAGATAATTTGCAAAAGCGTCATTACAATTGGTATAGATAAAATCTTTGTTCTTGACAAACAAGGGATTCGGAATCGTATTAATCATCTTATCCTGAATTTTTAATTCAAGCTTTAATTTGATTATTTCTTTTTCCAGATCTTGATATGTAGGTTTGCCCTGGGTCATTTTTTGTTCTTAAGATATCTGTAAATATGCACAATAGACTTTTGTACGGTAAGCCTTGTGCTCTTGTTTGTATTTTGAGTTTTTTTTGTTGCTTTAAAATTCTTCTTAGCCACATTCAATAGTGAACTCCGCAGCTTATTTTCTATAACGGCCTCTTCTGGTGTTTGTATTGGGTTTTTCCGAAGAACTGATTTTTGCGGCATTTTTTACTGTAGTATCAGGATCATCGCTTAAGTAAACGGCATCCTCAGTGCTGGATGTAATTGCAAGAATCCGTCCATACTTTTCAGGCAGGTTCAGACTTGTCGCATCTTTCCATTCTCCCTTTCCAAACACAGCTGCTTTTTCTCCCTGTTCAAGAATTCCTTCTTTGTACCGAAGTGTTTTATTAAAGCCCCAGGAGTTCTCACTTTTAACTCCTTTGCTATTCAGGTAATTTTCAAGATTCTGTGGTGCGTCGGTAAAAAATCCGGTAGAATAACTTTCGTCCTGAACAATGTAAGATTTAATTCTGCTGTCATTTATAAATGCATAGCTGGTTTCTTCCCGAATTAAAAATTTGTTTGATATTTCCTCCTCAATAATCGTTTTCCATTTTGAACTATTGCCTGATGCCACTTTTTGCTCGATATGCACATAGTAATAAGAACATTCACGGTTCGAAAGAGGAGATAGAAGGGGAGCATCAACAAATTCAACTGTTCCAACAATTCTCGCCAGCTCACCATCTTTAAAATCTGCAATTTTCCGAAGCTCCGATTTTTTTAGCTTTCGTTTAATAATGGCTTTTTTACTGAAAAAAACTGCTGATAGTAAAACTGTAACGATTATTGCAAAAATAATAAAGAAGAATACTGGTTCCATTTCTGTTGATTTATTTAGGGTTTGGGATTAGTAATTTTTTGTTAGTCACTTTTTTATTTGTTAATTTCTTTACCACAATGAGGACAATTGTGTTTTTTTTCCACCTTATTAATAAATCCGGCACTAATAAGTCCAGCAGGGAGAGCTACTAAACCAATTCCCAAAAGAGCAATAAATCCACTAACAAATTTTCCGAGCGCTGTTATCGGATACACATCACCATAGCCAACAGTTGTGAGTGTAGCGACAGCCCACCAAAATGATGCTAAAATATTGGGAAATTTTTCAGGTTGTGCTTCGCCCTCAATAAAATACATTATAAAAGACGCTAACATTAAAATAAGAAAGGTCACGAAGGCTGTTACTACTAATTCAGGTTTTTTCTCTTTAATTACAGACCAAATCAAGTTTAATGAATTATTATAGCGGTTAATTTTTAAAACTCGTAAAATTCTGGTTAGTCTTAAAGCTCTTAAAAATCTTAAGTCTATTTTAATTAGCATTGGTAAATAGAATGGCATAATAGCAAGTAAATCAATAATTCCATATGCAGAAAAGATAAATTTAAGTACAGACTTTATTTTGCTGTTTGTTGGATGGGTTAGGTCAGAGATATAAAGTCTTAACAAATATTCTATTGAGAAAATGATAATTGAGATAATATTAAATATTTCTAAAAGATTACCATATTTTAAATTTATCTCAGCAATCGATTCAAGGATTATTGCACTTACACTCAAAATAATGAGAGACATGATAAAATAATCAAAAAAACGATTCATTTTCTTGCCATGTGATCCGTTTTCAACTAATTGGTATATCTTGGTTTTTATCATATCAGCTTGTTATCTTATCGTTCATAACCGGCATTGAAAGTAAAGGTTTTTTATGATAGTTCCAACGGTTAAATGCTTACTCAAGCTAAGGCCTGAACGAAAACTGTTTTGTTGTTTTTCCCCGTGTACCCCGTGCTCAATTCTATTTTAATCTCTTCTATGTACTATTTATCAGATTTTTCTACCACAGAAGGCACGGAGTTGCACAGAGAATAGTAGGTTGATCTGTACTTTTACCAGAATCCTATTTTATTGTCTTTCCGGCGCTTCCTCTAAATAAGCAAGTCTTTCCGCTCTGAGCCGAAGAGATTCCGATCCTGAGAAATTGGGGTGCCTGTATGAGAGGGAAGCTTCCCAATTTAAATTATAAAATTGAATAAAAGCAAAAAGAGACCATTCCTTGCGGAACAGTCTCAATCCTCTATTTTAATAAGTTTATTACTTCAATTCTTCCAAAGCTTCTTTAGCTGCTTTCAATAAAGGTTGTGCTGATAAATCGTTACCGGTAGCTTCAACCATCCATTGGTTGGGAGTCAAACGTCCTTGTTTAAATATTCTGTCTATTTCGGCAGGGAAATTCTTTCCTTTTAATTGTTGCTCCAATTGGAACTCAATTACATTGCCAAAAGCATAGTTCGATAAGTACAGCGGACTGTTTAGCATGTGTGAATAAATGGCCAAAATAGTCTGATCTTTTACGCCGTAAACAGGAGCGTAGAATTCATTCCAAACTTCTTTTGCAATTCGCATGGCAGCATCGCGCAGCTGAGCTGCATCAGCTTCAGGATTTGCATACAGCCATTTCCACATGCGGATATCCAATACCGAAACACCCATTATTTCGTAGGCACTCCAGAATAAGTCAAGTTTTTTTAAAGCATCTTCCTGAGGTGAATCGTTATGAATTCCCAGCAATAACATGTCTCTTTTTTGGAAGATAAACGCCAATGCTTCAGTAAATGCAGTGTTTGGAACGCCATTCATTACAAAGTTGTCAACATCATAAAGCGATATGGTTTGCTCCACATTGTGCCCAAACTCATGAACCGCAATGTTGTAGCCTTTGTAATCCATTCCTTTTTCACCAATTCGGGTACGTAAATGAGCCTTTTGTCCTTTGGCAGCACCACCCCAGGCGTGTCCCGAGCCTCTTGCCGGATCAACAGCAATATGAGCTCCCAACCATTGTGCTCTTTCCTTATCGTAACCCAGTTTTACCAATAAATTTGGTAAATCAGCTTCCAAAGCGGCCGCGTCAGGGTACAATTTACGGGTCTGGGCATCCAGCTTCGACTCATCCATTCCGCTGCGGGCTTTAAAACCATCGTACCAAATGTCGAATGGTTCCAAATCACGACCTAATCTTTGCTTAATTAGCTCACCAACTTTTTTGGTTTCCTCGGAGCGCATAAAATCCGTAAAGATTTTTTCAGTCGCTTCTGCAGATATTTCTTTGGCTCCGTCATATTGCCTTTTAATAAAGGTGTTTTGATCCGGATAGTAAGGATCGATTGCTTTATTGGCATGGAAATTATTTAGAATTTGCTGATATCTTTCATTTGGTTCAGGTGTTGCTTCAATTGTTTTTCCATCCTGATAAACCAGATTGGTATACGGATCCCACTCCAAATTCCCATTGTTGATTACCTTTTCAGGGATTTCCTGAGAAATAATGCGCTGCATCACCTGATAAATCATCTTCTGCTTTTCCAAACCATCTGTTTTGTTGGCGTAGTTGGCTTTAAGCTCATCACGCAGGTTCCAGTGCGACAAAAGAACTTTATCTTCAGGGAAGAAACGATTTCCTTTGGCATCAGTTAAATGTCCAACATGAATGTTATAGTCCATAATGTAAACATCGGTGTTAGCGGCCATTTTTCCGACTTCCTGTAGGAGTTCAGCAGGTACTCTTGCTGTAAAATAATCACCCAAACGGGCATAAGCCCATTGCTGACGAGTCCATTCTTTAGCATTTGTTTCTTTTTCTTCCAAACTGAACGGAGGAAAATTCAAGGCAATAATAAAAGCAATTTTATTTTGGTAGAAATCATTCATCCAGTGAGAATCTACACTGTAAGCACCAAAGGCATTGTCAATAGGATGCTGCTCGAATGTATTTAAATGCACCGGTTCTAATAAATCAAGTGTTATTTTATTAAAATGACCGGTTATAATTTCAATGTTCCTTGATATTTTTTGAAAAACAAGCTCTTTTTCTGATTGATCAACAATAAAGTTCTCCTTACAGAAAGTTGTAAATTCTTCCTCTGTTCCGTCACTTGCACGCCATAGGTTGGCAGCATGTTTTACTCCTTTTTCAACAAGGTGTTTATCCGCATTGCTTGTGCTTAGTATTTCAATCGTTCGATTGATGTTTTCGCTTGAGATGTTCGAAACATCCGCCTTTTGTTCTGCTTTTGCTTGATTACCAGAAGCTGATAGTACTAGTAAAGCAGAAAACAAAATGATCATCTTTTTCATTTGAGTAGGGTTGTTATTTGTTTGACTAAGTGTTGCTAAAAATACGAATTCAAGCTCATTCAAACAATGAGCTTTTTCATGCTTTATGGTTGTATCGTGGAATTGGGATTAGAAGAAATGAAATATAATTTGTACTGCAAATAAATCATTGAAACACAACATTTCTAATTCACTCTTTCACTCAAATCTCAATTACTATCTTAAAAAAAATGTATTTTCGCTTTACAGATTGGATAACATGTGCTATTTTTGCGCAAAATTATATACATAAATTATGGGAAGAGCATTTGAATTTAGGAAAGCGCGAAAAATGAAGCGTTGGGATAAGATGGCTAAAGCTTTTACGCGTATTGGTAAAGATATCGTAATGGCAATTAAAGAAAGTGGCCCCGATCCCGCGACTAATTCTCGTTTGCGTGCAGTTATTCAAAATGCAAAGGCAGTAAATATGCCTAAGGAAAATGTTGAAAGAGCAATTAAAAAAGCAACATCTAAAGATCAGAAGGACTATAAGGAAATTATTTACGAAGGATATGCTCCTCATGGTATTGCTGTATTAGTTGAAACTGCTACCGATAACCATACCAGAACGGTTGCAGATGTTCGCTCTTATTTTTCAAAATGCAAAGGTAGTTTAGGTACTGCCGGTAGTGTTGAATTCATGTTTGAACACAAATGTCATTTTCAGATTGAAAACAAAGGTCAGGATATTGAAGAATTGGAGTTCGAATTAATCGACATAGGAGTAGAGGAAGTATTTGCAGAGGAGGAAGGAATCATGCTTTACGGTAACTTCCCTGATTTTGGAAAAATACAGGCTTACCTGGAAGAGAACGAAATTGAGGTAATTTCATCAGGTTTCGAAAGAATTCCAATGGATACAAAAGAATTAACTGAGGAACAAGTTGCAGATGTTGAAAAATTGCTGGAAAAACTGGAAGACAACGACGATGTTCAGAATGTTTACCACAATATGGCATAAGAAAATCGCCGTTTAATTTATAATTTCATGATACAGAGCCTGATTCGTTTAACGGATCAGGCTTTTTTATTTTGCTAAAGTGAATAAAAAGAATTAAGGGTCTTTTTTTGACTTTTTTTATTTTCTTAAAGCCTTGTAAATGTTGGTGGTGTGAGCTAAAGGCGTGTTAGTCAGAAATCTTACCTTTTGAATGTTAAGAGTTTTTATTATATTTAGATATGTAGATGAAAAAACGTCTCATAACACACCTATGAAACCTTCATCTTTGAATACTTATGAATTTTATTTTAAAATTAAAAAATTCAAAGCATGATAAGTTCCATGTGGCAACTATAATTGAATTATATACACATGCACTTTAATTATTTAAAATTTGAAAAAAGAGACAAAATAGGAATTTTGACTCTTAACCGTCCCGAAGCCTTGAATGCCTTAAATGAGGGTGTTTTTAAAGAGCTGGCCTGTTTTTTCAACAGCAAAGAAATTATCCAAAGTATTAGAGTATTAGTGATTACGGGAGAGGGGAAAGCCTTTGTTGCCGGTGCTGATATTAAAGCCATTCAGGAATACTCTCCGCAGGCAGCCTATGATTTTTCTGAAATAGGAAAACAGGTTTTTGATCAGATTGCTAAATTGGAGATCCCGGTTATTGCTGCAATTAACGGTTTTGCCCTTGGGGGAGGGTTAGAACTGGCGCTTTCATGTGATATACGTGTAGCCAGTGAAAAAGCCAGGTTGGGTTTGCCCGAAGTGAATTTGGGTCTGATACCCGGATTTAACGGCACTCAAAGATTGCCGCGTTTGGTTGGAGCCGGAAATGCTATGTATCTTATGATGCTTGGAGAAGGCATAACAGCTGAAGAAGCCTATCAATTGGGAGTGGTTCAGAAATTGGCGCCGCCGGAAACACTTCTCGAAGTGAGTTTGGATTTGGCCGGAAAAATAGCCTCTAAAAGTCCTAATGCTTTGCGGCTAATCAAAGAAATGGTTCGCAATGGTTTGGAATTGTCGGGTAAAGATGCAGGCAAAATGGAATCCAAAGAATTTGGCCGTCTTTTTAAGGAGGATCAGACAGAAAGGGAAGAAGGCATAAACGCCTTTTTAGAGAAACGCAAACCAAACTGGTAATAATCAAAATTTGTAGGGAGACTTGTTGTTTTTGAAACAATAAGCAGGACGTGTAGATGGGTTTTTGATTTAGCTCAAATGGGAAACATGTATCATATCAAATAATAGTAAAATCAAAATTTAAACAATAAGCAATATGGATTTGATCCGAAAAATGGAAAATGTTAGTGTTTTAGGTGCCGCAGGAAAAATGGGAAGCGGTATTCTTGTATTATTATCTTTTGAAATGGCCAAATTAAAAATTGGTAAGAAAGAAGATAAAGAGTTTGTCTTAAACGCTATTGATGTATCACAATCTGCTTTAAACAGTTTATTGGGTTACGTAAAATCACAATTGGTAAAGCACGCAGAAAAAAATATAGTCGAATTGCGTACTTGGTATCAGGATCGTGAAGATTTAATTGATAATGATGAAATTATTAGTCAGTTTGTGTATGATGTGATGGAAATGATACAAACATCAACCCGTATAGAAACAGCCTATGGCTCACAATTGATTTTTGAAGCCATAAAAGAGGATAAAGCTCTAAAAGTAAAGTTGTTTTCTCAAATCAAAAAAAATAATCCTGATGCTTGGTTTTTAACCAATACGTCATCGATTCCAATTGGAGGAATTGAAAAAGAAGCTAAATTAAATGGAAACATCATTGGTTATCATTTTTACAATCCTCCGGTAATTCAAAAATTGTTAGAGATCATTAAAACGGATCATACGAATGATGATTTAGCATCCTTTTCGGTAAATTTAGCCAAATCGATGCGCAAAATTGTTGTTCAATCAAGAGATGTTGCCGGATTTATCGGTAATGGTCACTTCATGCGTGATGCTTTGTATGCGCTTAATCTGGCTGAAGAATTAGCAAAAACAGAAGGATGGGCAAAAGCCTTTTTCTTAATTGATACCATAAGTCGCGATTTGTTGGTGCGGCCAATGGGAATCTTTCAATTGCTGGATTATGTGGGGATTGACGTTACCCGATTTATTTTGGAGAGTATGCAGCCCTCATTTCCGAATGAAAAATTATCGCATGCAGCCTTGAATCAATTGTTCGATAACAATGTGAAAGGGGGTCAGTTTGCTGATGGTTCTCAAAAGAACGGTATTTTCAAATATCAGAAAGGCCGGATTACAGAAGTTTATGATTTGGAAAACGCGAAGTACATTCCAACTGAGAATATCGAAATGGATTGTGCTGCTTTGTTGGGAGAACTGCCAACTCTTAAAATCTACTGGAAATCTGTTGTTCGTGATGCGAAGAAAGCCGATCATCTAAAGAAGTTTTTTAATGAACTGCATCAAATAGATAGTGTTGGCGCTAATTTGGCGATTGCGTACGGTAAAAATTCCAAAGCAATTGGTCAGATGCTTGTTGATACAAAAGTTGCGGAATCAAAGGCTGATGTAAATACCGTTTTGGAAACAGGTTTCTTCCATGCCTATGGTCCAATTAACGAGTATTTTTAAAATAGATTAAAGATGTTGGAAGTGAGATTCATAAAACAAATCTCATTTCTAACACTGAATTAATGTTTGATTTAATGGATTGCCGAAATTTTATTTGTAACCGATGCTAGATGATTATCTGATGTTTTGAAATTTTTCTCACGTCTCATATCTATTATCTCATATCTAAAACAATGAACGCATTACGCAAAAAAATATACATGCTGGCCGGTTACAATACCATTTCGATGGGAACCGGAAGAAATGAATTTCATCCAAAGAAGCCTCGTCCGGATTTGGAACACTACATTAAGGAAGCTGGCCAAGCTAGCTTAAAAATGATTGGTGGAGCCAAAAATGTTGATGAGGGTGTGATTGGAAATTTTATGGCTTCCCGTTTTAATAGGCAAGCTAATTTGCCTGCGTTTTTGTCTTTAATAGATGAAGGCTTAAAGTACAAGCCATCTGTGAGAGTGGAAGGTGCTTGTGCATCAGGAGGTTTAGCGCTGACTACAGGAATGAAATCGATTCTTGCAGAAACAGCAGATGTGGTGCTTGCTCTTGGCTTTGAGGTTCAGAATACTATGAAAGCGGTGTATGGAGCGGATGTTTTGGCTGGTGCCGGATGGCAAAAAACACGTAAAGAGGGACATGCTTACTTTTTTCCTGGTGTGTTTAGTGACCGGGCAGGTGCTTATTATGAAAAATTTGGCAGGGAAATTACCCGCAAAGCAATGGCGAAGTGGTATTGTAATGCCATTGAAAATGCACGTTTGTGCAAAACTGCTCAGGAATTTCACAATACAAATAAGGATTTGGAAGGGACTGCAAACACACCTGTAAATCCAAAAGGTTTTGTGGATCATTTAAATGTTTTTGACTGTTCTAAAGTTTCTGACGGAGCTTCAGCGATTGCGATAGTATCTGACGAAGGATTAAAAAGAATTGGATTAAAAGCAAAAGATGCAGTTGAAGTTGTTGGTTTTGCTCATGTTGCAGCAGATATTACTCAAAAACCAGAGGTGATGACCAGTTTAACTACCATGAAGGTGGTGGCAGAAAAAGCAATGCAAATGGCTGGAATTACTGTTGATCAATTGGGAACTGTTGAAGTACACGATTGTTTTTCTATTGCCGGAATAATGGCTTTGGAAGCTATTGGTTTAGCCAAAGAAGGAAAAGGGCCTGAATTTGTTTTGGCAGGACACACCTCCAGATATGGAAAAATACCTGTAAACACAACGGGCGGATTAATTGGTTGGGGACATCCAACCGGTGCTACCGGAGTTCATCAGGCTGTAACCATTTGGGAGCAATTGACAGGTAATGCCGGTGAGGCGCAAATTGAAATTACGAAGGAAAAACCATATGCAATGTCTGTAAATATGGGAGGAGACGATAAGTCTTTAGTTGCTATAGTTTACAAACGGGGGGAATAAATGGATGTATTACTGAATAATTAAATTGTTACATCATGTAAATCAGCTAAAAACTAATTGCTGTCAGCTAATAGCTTTTAATATCACACCTAAAAATTAAAACTATGAATTTTGAATTTACCGAAGAGCAGTTAATGATAAGGGATGCGGCACGGGATTTTGCCCAACGCGAGCTCTTGCCCGGAGTAATAGAACGAGATGAGAAATCAGAGTATCCAACTGAGCAGGTGAAACGTTTGGCTGAGTTAGGTTTTCTGGGAATGCTTGTTGGATTGGAATACGATGGTGGTGGAATGGATACCATATCCTATGTTTTGGCAATGGAAGAAATTTCAAAGGTCGATTCCTCGGTATCAGTAATCATGTCGGTAAACAATTCATTGGTTTGTTGGGGGGTTGAAAAATATGGAACTGAAGCTCAAAAGCAGAAATTTTTAAAACCGATGGCCCGGGGTGAGAAAATAGGAGCCTTCCTGTTATCGGAACCTGAAGCAGGCTCTGATGCGACTTCACAAAGAACTACTGCCGTTGATATGGGAGACCATTATTTGGTGAACGGCACCAAAAATTGGATTACAAACGGTAAATCAGCTTCTACCTACATTGTAATGGCTCAAACTCATCCCGAATTAAAACACAAAGGAATTAATGCTTTGCTTGTCGACTCGAAATCCGAGGGAATTACTGTTGGTCCTCATGAAAATAAAATGGGAATGCGGGCATCAGATACCTGTTCGGTAATGTTCAATAATGTAAAAGTTCCAAAGGAAAATCGTTTGGGTGAAGAAGGTTTTGGATTTAAATTGGCCATGCAGTCGCTGGAAGGGGGCAGAATAGGAATTGCCTCGCAGGCTTTGGGTATTGCTTCAGGAGCATACGAATTGGCACTAAAATATGCACAGGAAAGAAAAGCTTTCGGAAAAGAGATTATCCATCATCAGGCAATCGCATTTAAATTAGCTGATATGGCCGTTGATATTGAGGCTGCGCGCTTTTTCTGTTTAAAAGCAGCCTGGTTAAAAGATCAGGGCAAACCTTACGGACAGGCAAGTGCCATGGCCAAACTATATGCTGCCGAAACTGCAATGAAGGTAACCACCGAAGCAGTTCAGATTCACGGAGGATACGGATATGTAAAGGAATATCATGTTGAACGTTTAATGCGTGATGCAAAACTAACACAGATTTATGAAGGGACTTCTGAGATTCAAAAGATTGTAATTTCCAGAGGATTGATTGATTGACAGAATACCCGTAATACTATTTTGTCTGCTCATAAGTAGCTTTTTGACAATAATTTATAGTATTTTTTATGAATAGATAGATTAAGTCAATTATTAATAAAAACGGTTGTAACCGGAATTAGTCTTCGTGAAATAATTCCGGTACCAGATACTAAAATTTAATGCATATGAAGATATTGGTCTGTATAAGTAATGTTCCTGATACCACAACTAAAGTGAAGTTCAAGGAAGATAATACTCTGTTTGATGATTCAGGTGTTCAGTGGATTATTAATCCATGGGATGAACTGGCCTTGACTCGTGCTTTGGAATTGAAAGAGGATGCCGGCAATTCGGTAGATGAGGTTTGTGTGATTCATGTTGGCGGTGCCCAAACGGATGCGACCTTAAGAAAAGCTCTTGCTATTGGTGCTGATAAGGCGATTCGTATTGATGCCTGTGCAGCAGATGCGTACTATGTGGCCGGACAAATTGCGGCATATCTTAAGGAGAATCCTTTCGATATTGTTTTTAGTGGAATAGAGTCAAGCGATTACAATGGTTCATCAGTAGGTGCAATGATTGCAGAGTTCATGAATTATTCCGGAGTTTCGTCTGTTTCCAGTGTAGGTTTTGATGGCGATGATCTTATTCTTTATCGGGCAATTCCAGGAGGAAAACAAAAAATTAAGGCCGAAGTACCGTTAGTTGCTGTAGTTCAGAAAGGAATTGCAAAGGAACCAAGGATTCCTGCTATGCGCGGAATAATGATGGCACGTAAGAAACCTTTGGAGGCGATAGCAGCAACAGAGATAGACATGCTGACTAAATCGATAAAATTTGAATTGCCAAAAGCCAAAGGAGCTTGTAAAATGATTGATGCCGGGCACGCGGAGCAACTGGTTGAGCTTTTGAAAAACGAAGCTAAGGTATTGTAGTAAGTAATTAAGATTACCATGTTTAATCAAGTATGATGGATGGTAGATGAGCAATTAATGAGTCGGAAAGCCTTGTTTTTTTGTGTTAAGTATCATATCTAAAATCTATTATCTCATATCTAAAAGAAAAGCCTATGTCAGTAATTGCATTTGCCAAAAATTGGAACGGGAAGTTTAAGAATTCCACCTATGAATTGGTATCCTATACGAGAAATTTAGCCAGCCAATTAAATACACAGCTTATTGTTGTTTCTATCGGTGAGGTAAAGGAGGAAGAATTGAAAAGTTTGGGGAAATATGGTGCGGAGAGAATTATTTCCGTGAATGATCCACAAATGAATACGTTAACAAGCCGTGTTTATGCTCAGGTAATTTCTGAATTAGCAGAAATAGAAGGCGCAGACACAATTGTTATGAGCGATAATGAGAGTGGCAAAGCCATAGCTCCAAGAATTTCAGTTAAAATGAAAGCTGGAATGGTATCTGCCGTCTTGGAACTTCCAATATCTATGAATCCGTTTGTAGTTAAAAAAGGTGCTTTTTCAGGAAAAGCTTTCGAACATGTTCAAATTGATTCACCTGTAAAAGTGATAACCATTGCTAAAAATTGTTTCGGTCTTATAGAAAATCAGGTTGATGTATCGATTGAGGAATTTTCGCCGGATTTGGACGCTGCTCATTTCACAATTCAGGTACTGGAGGAAGAAAAGCAAACAAATAAAGTTGATCTTGCTGATGCAGATATTGTTGTTTCTGCAGGAAGAGGAATGAGAAGTCCTGATAATTGGGGTGTTGTGGAAGATCTTGCCGGGATACTAGGTGCCGCAACTGCTTGTTCTCGTCCGGTTTCGGATGAAGGATGGCGCGGACACGAGGAGCATGTTGGACAAACAGGAAAAGTAATAGCACCGAATTTATACTTCGCAGCGGGTATTTCAGGAGCCATACAACACGTTGCTGGTATCAGCAGGAGTAAATGTATCGTGGCCGTTAATACAGATCCTGAGGCGCCGATTTTTGGTGTTGCTGATTATGGAATCATTGGTGACGTTATGGAAGTATTGCCAAAATTGACAGAAGCAGTCCGAAATTCAAAATAGTATAAGCCTGTGAAAGGGGCTAAGAGTTTGTTACTAATCACATTAATTGCTGAACCATGATAAAACAAATCCTCTTTATCATCACATTATTAATCACATTTGGCGTTTTTGCCTACTCAGTAAAGCGTTTGTGGGGATTCTTTAAGCTGACAAAGCCTGCTTATCCGATTAAAAATATTGGTGCAAGAATATCTCATACCATGAATGTGGCATTTGGGCAAGCCAAAATATTTCGGAAGCCTGTTATCGGTTTGATGCACGCATTGGTGTTTTGGGGCTTTCTTGTGATCACTCTCGGCAGTATCGAAATGCTTGTAGATGGCGTTAGCGGATTGGACAGGGTTTTTGCCTTTACTGGATGGTTTTATGATGTAGTTATTGCCTCAGGAGATGTGTTTGCCTTGTTGATTATCATTTTTATTAAGCTTTTTATCCTTCGTAGAATGTTTTTAAGAATAAAACGTTTTACTGGAGTAGAAATGACTGCAAAAGCCAATCAGGATGCTCTTTTATCCCTTTATTTTATTGGGTTTTTAATGGTTTCCCTGATTTGTTTCAATATGGGATACATTAGTAGTCACCCAAATGCTTACGAAGGGGTTTATCCTGTTTCTGCCACTTTGGTTAATTTATTAGGGTGGGATTTTAGCTGGCTTCAAGAGCCGGGTTGGTGGGTGCACTTGTTACTGATATTCACATTTGCTAATTATTTGCCATACTCGAAGCATTTTCATGTTTTTCTATCCATACCAAATGTATTTTTGGCGAATTTGGAACCGCTTACTAAATATCCAAATTTGGAAAGTATAACCCGTGAAGTTAAGCTAATGCTTGATCCCGAAGCGGCTTATGACGAAAGTGCCGAAGTTGCTCGTTTTGGTGTTAAAGATATCGAAGATGTGAGCTGGAAAAATTATATGGATTCTTTATCCTGTACACAGTGCGGTCGTTGTACGGATGTTTGTCCGGCCAATATTACGGGTAAACTTTTGTCGCCAAGGAAAATATTTGTTGATCTGCGAAAGCGCATGGATGAGAAAGGACCTTTAGCCATAGCAGGTAAAGATGATAACAAATCACTTTTACGCGATTATATTTCTGAAGAAGAAATTTGGGCCTGCACAACCTGTAACGCCTGCGCTCAGGAATGTCCGATAGATATTAGTCATCCCAATTTTATCATGGACATGAGAAGGTATTTGGTGATGGAGGAATCGGCGGCACCATCAGGATTAAATGTCATGTTTGCAAACATTGAGAACAATGGCGCACCGTGGCAATACTCACCTGAAGACAGAATGAAATGGAGTGAATGATTGTATTAATCGGTTGTTTTTAAGTTGATTGATGTGCTTTAGGATAAGTTTTACTTTAATTGCTGTTTTAAAATGACAATAGAAACAAAAATAGATGTGCCTGTTATGGCGGACGTAACTGCGAAAGGCGAAAAACCTGAATATCTGTATTGGGTTGGTTGCGCCGGAGCTTTTGATGACAGATACCAGAAAGTCGCCAGAGCATTTGCTAAAATATTGAATCATCTTGGTGTAAGTTATGCTGTTTTGGGTACAGAAGAAAGTTGTACTGGTGATGCAGCAAAGCGGGCAGGAAACGAGATGCTTTTTCAGATGCAGGCGATGCAAAATATAGGGGTTCTTAACGGATATGAGGTAAAAAAGATCATTTGTACTTGTCCGCACTGCTACAATACCCTGAAAAATGAATATCCTGATTTGGGAGGAAACTACGAGGTGATTAATTACACGGTGTTTTTGGATGAGATGATTCGAACCGGGAAACTGAAACTGGAGAACAACCCGTTTAAAGGCGAAAGCATCACTTACCACGATCCATGTTATCTGGGAAGAGGAAATGGAATTTATGATGCTCCCAGGAATGTAGTGAAAGCAGTTTTTGGAGAAGTGAAAGAGATGAAACGGGCGAGAAGCTTTGGTCTGTGCTGTGGTGCTGGTGGTGCTCAAATGTTTAAAGAAGCCGAAAAAGGTGATAAAGAGGTGAATATCGAACGTACCGAAGAAATTATCGAACGAAAAGTAGATAAAGTTGCTTCAGCTTGTCCTTTTTGCATGACTATGCTGACAGATGGAATTAAATCAAAAAACAAAGAAGCGGAATTGCAAAATTTAGACATTGCAGAAATTATCGGGAAAGCCTTGAACTTATAGATTTTACAACTAAAGCATGACAGCAAACACGACATACAAGCTTAAAAATACGGTTCGCATTGTAACAGCAACTTCGCTTTTCGATGGACATGATGCTTCGATTAATATCATGCGAAGAATTATTCAGGCTTCAGGAGCAGAAGTGATTCATTTGGGACACAACCGCTCTGCCGAAGAGATTGTAGATTGTGCTATTCAGGAAGATGTACAAGCCATTGCCATAAGCTCTTACCAGGGTGGACATATGGAATTTTTTAAGTACATGTATGATTTGCTGCAGCAAAAAAATGCAGGTCATATTCGTATTTTTGGTGGTGGCGGCGGCGTAATCCTTCCCTCTGAAATTAAAGAGTTGGAAGCATATGGAATTGCAGGTTTGTATTCACCTGATGATGGTCGTAATCTTGGATTACAAGGCATGATTAATGAGGTTTTGGAGAAATCGGATTATTCGTTGAATGAGTTTGAATTGCCAAAAGCATCAGAAATTACCAGTGAGAATGTTAATTTACTATCAAGATTAATCACCTTGGCAGAACACGATCTTTTGCAGGATTCTGATTTGTATCTTGAATTAAAGAACAGTGCCAAAATCAATCACACACCGGTTATCGGAATTACTGGTACAGGCGGAGCAGGAAAATCTTCCTTAACGGATGAATTGATTCGCAGGCTTCATATCGATTATCCTGAATTGAAACTGGCAATCCTTTCTGTTGATCCATCGAGAAAAAAGAGTGGCGGGGCTTTATTGGGCGATCGTATTCGTATGAATGCCATAAATCATCCAAACATATATTTAAGGTCTTTGGCTACTCGTCGGGCAAATCTGGCATTGTCGAAACATGTTGACGATGCTTTGATTTTGATGAAATCGGCAGGGTTTGACTGTATTTTCCTTGAAAGTTCAGGAATTGGACAGTCGGATACTGAAATTGTTGATTACAGTGATGTGAAAGTGTATGTGATGACACCTGAATTTGGAGCAGCAACACAGCTGGAGAAGATCGATATGCTCGATTTTGCTGATTTAATTGCCATCAATAAGTTCGACAAACAAGGTGCACAGGATGCTTTACGCGATGTGAAAAAGCAATATCAGCGAAACAACCTTCTGTGGGATCAAAATCCGGACGATATGCCGGTTTATGGAACAGTGGCCTCTCAATTTAACGATCATGGCGTAAACGAGCTCTATCATGCCTTAATTGAGTTTTTAATTGCAGGTAATGCATCAGGTTTTGCTCAGAATGGAAAACCGCTCCTCGAGGCGAGCCAAAAAATTGAAATTGTACCGCCAGCCAGGGTAAGATACCTTTCAGAGATCTCAGAAACGGTAAGAAGATACAATACAAAGGCTGAAGAGCAATCTGAAATTGCAGATCAATTGTATGCTTTAAATAAGTCTGTTAAAATTATTGAAGGAGAATCTGTTAAGAGATTATTTTTTGATAAAGCAACTGATCTTTCGAAAGATTTTAAGCATCAGAATATTATAGATTCATGGGAAGAAAAGAAAAAGAGATACAAAGAGGATATATTCAAATATAAGGTTCGTGGTAAAGAATTATCCGTGGAGACGCACTTTGAAACCCTTTCACAGAGCAGGATTCCTAAGATTGTATTGCCAGGCTACAGAAGTTGGGGTGATATCGTAAAATGGAATCTAAAAGAAAATGTTCCCGGCGAATTTCCTTACGCAGCAGGTGTTTTCCCGTTCAAACGGGAAGGGGAAGACCCAACAAGAATGTTTGCAGGAGAAGGATCGCCTGAAAGAACGAATAAGCGATTTCATTATTTGGCTGCAGGGCAACCTGCGGTTCGATTATCAACTGCATTCGATTCAGTTACCTTGTATGGAGCTGATCCCGATTACCGGCCGGATATTTACGGAAAAGTTGGTAATGCAGGTGTTTCTGTCGCTTCGTTGGATGATGCCAAGAAACTATACAGTGGTTTCGATTTGTGCGATCCGAAAACTTCGGTATCCATGACGATTAATGGGCCGGCACCTATGTTGGTAGCCTATTACATGAATGTAGCTGTCGATCAGGAGTGTGAGAAGTACATTCGGGCAAATGGACTGGAAGAAGAGGTTAAAGTAAAACTTGAAGCAATCTTCGCTGGGAAAGACAGAGTGTGCTATGTAGGCGATTTGCCAAAAGAAAATAACGGCCTGGGACTGTTGTTATTAGGAACAACCGGAGATCAGGTATTGCCTGCTGAGGTTTATCAGAAAATTAAGGAAGAAACCATTTGTAAGATTCGGGGAACGGTTCAGGCAGATATGCTAAAAGAGGATCAGGCGCAGAATACCTGTATATTTTCTATTGATTTTGCTCTGAAAATGATGGGAGATATTCAGCAGTATTTCATCGAAAATGAGGTTCGGAATTTCTATTCGGTTTCTATTTCAGGATATCATATTGCGGAGGCCGGAGCTAACCCAATTACTCAATTGGCTTTTACATTATCAAACGGATTTACCTTGGTTGAATATTACATTTCAAGAGGTATGAAAGTTGATGATTTTGCACCGAATCTTTCCTTCTTTTTCTCGAACGGCATGGATCCGGAATATACCGTAATTGGTAGGGTAGCGAGAATAATATGGGCGAAGGCCATGAAATATCTTTACAAGGCTAATAGTCGCTCACAAAAATTGAAATATCACATCCAAACTTCGGGCAGATCGCTGCACGCACAAGAAATTGAATTCAACGATATCCGAACTACATTGCAGGCTTTAACCGGAATTTATGATAATTGTAATTCGCTTCATACGAATGCTTACGATGAGGCTGTCACGACACCAACCGAAGAGTCGGTAAGAAGGGCAATGGCGATACAAATCATCATTAATAAAGAACTGGGTTTGGCCAAAAATCAGAATCCTTTGCAGGGATCATTCGTTATTGAAGAATTAACCGATTTGGTGGAAGAAGCTGTTCTGGTAGAATTTGACCGGTTAACGGAACGTGGCGGCGTATTGGGTGCTATGGAAACCATGTATCAAAGAAGCAAAATACAATCTGAATCTTTATTGTATGAGAGCTTGAAGCACAGCGGAGAGCTTCCAATTGTTGGTGTTAATACATTTTTAAGCTCGAAAGGTTCTCCAACGGTTCAACCCAAGGAGGTTATTCGTTCCGATGAGGAAGAGAAAATTAATCAGGTGAAATTTAAAGACCTGGTACAGAGGAATCAGAAGGAAAAGGCTGTAATAGCATTAAAAGAGCTAAAAGAGACAGCCTTGAAGAATGAAAATGTATTTGCCTCCTTAATGGAAGTTTGCAAATTCTGCACTTTAGGACAGATAACCAACGCCTTATACGAGGTTGGTGGTCAGTACAGACGAAATATGTAATTATTATGTAGGGACATAAGATCTTGTGTCCGTACTAAAAACAATAAAGTTTTGAATCAGATCGAATCAAAAATAAACGTAAAATCTGAGGATTTCTTGAATAATAAGAAGTCCTACGGGAAATTGATGGAAGAATATCGCCATCGGTTAAAATCAGTATTGCAAGGTGTTGATAAAAAAGCCAAAGAGCGTCATTTGAAGCGTGGAAAATTATTGGTAAGAGATCGCATTGAGCTGTTATTGGACAAGAACACTCCTTTTTTGGAACTCTCAGCAATGGCAGCTTGCGACCAATACGAAAATCAATTTCCTTCAGCGGGTATTGTGACTGGTATTGGGGTAATTCACGGCAGAGAATGCGTGATTGTTGCTAATGATGCAACAGTAAAAGGCGGAACATATATTAAAGAAACCATCAAAAAACACATTCGGGCGCAGGAGATTGCTCTGGAGAATCATTTGCCATGTATCTATATGGTTGATTCGGGAGGTGTTTTTCTTCCTGAACAATCGAAAGTGTTTCCTGATAAGTATGATTTTGGACGGTTTTTCTTTAATCAATCAAAAATGTCGGCCAAAGGAATTCCTCAAATTTCCATCGTAATGGGATCGTGTACCGCAGGTGGTGCCTACGTGCCGGCCATGAGTGATGAAACTATTATTGTAAGAGGACAAGGAACTATCTTTATCGGCGGACCACCATTGGTGAAGGCCGCAACAGGAGAGGACGTTACGGCTGAGGAATTGGGCGGAGCCGAGATGCACACTTCTATTTCCGGAGTAGCAGATCATTTAGCTGAAGATGACCGGCACGCGGTTCAAATTTGCAGAAACATATTTGAATCGATGCCTAAGCTGCGAAAACATGCACTTGAAAGAGAAGAAGTAAAAGCCCCGGCGTATCCTGCTGATGAATTGTACGGTTTGGCTCCAATCGATTTGAAGAAATCTGTTGATGCCCGAGAATTGATTGCCAGAATAGTAGATGGAAGTTCTTTTCATGAGTTTAAAGAACGTTATGCTCCAACCATAGTTACTGGTTTTGCAAAGATCATGGGCTTTCCAGTTGGAATTATAGCTAATAATGGCATTATTTTCTCCGAAACATCGCTTAAAGCGGCACATTTTATTGAATTGTGCTGTTTTCGTAAGATTCCATTAATCTTTCTGCAGAATATTACTGGTTTTATGGTTGGGAAAGAGTATGAGCACAAGGGAATTGCGCGGGATGGAGCCAAAATGGTTCATGCAGTTGCAAATGCACAGGTTCCTAAATTTACCGTAATTATTGGTGGTTCTTTTGGTGCTGGAAACTATGCCATGGCCGGGCGTGCTTACGAACCAAGATTGTTGTTTATGTGGCCCAATGCCAAAATTTCGGTAATGGGTGGCGAACAGGCGGCTGGTGTTTTGGTGCAGGTGAAAGAACAACAACTTCAGAAAAGAGGGAAGGAATTCCTCCTGGAAGAACAAAATCAGTTGAAGAATAGCATTTTAGAAAAATATGAAGAGGAAGGTTCTGCCTACTACAGCACTTCGCGCTTATGGGATGATGGTATTATTGATCCTGTAGATACAAGAAAAGTTTTGGCAATGGGAATAGCAGCTTCGGTAAATAAAGAGTTTGGGGAACCTGATTTTGGAGTGTTTAGAATGTAAATTGAATTGCCCCGTTATTTATGTGGGAGATTAACAAAAAGAAAATGAAAGAATTTCAAACGATAGAGTTTAATATAGAAGATAAAATTGGAACGATTACATTGAATCGTCCCGGGATACACAATGCTTTTAATGAGGTAATGATTGGCGAAATCATTGATTGTTTCGAAGAAATTGAGAAGATGAATTACGGTAGTATTCGAGTTGTGATCATAAAAGGAAAAGGAAAATCTTTTTGTGCGGGTGCTGATCTGAAATGGATGAAAAGTGTTGCCAATTATTCTTATCAGGAAAATTATCTGGAGAGTTATCAACTCTCAAAATGCTTTAATGCTGTATATTCCTGTAAGTTTCCTACAATTGCGATTGTTCATGGCGCAGCTATTGGTGGAGCAAATGGTTTATTGGCAGCCTGCGATTTTGTTCTGGCACATAAAAACACCGTTTTCTCATTAAGTGAAGTAAAAATTGGTATTGTTCCAGCTTGTATTTCTCCATACGTGATGAAACGGGTTGGCGAATACAAATCGAAAGAGTTGATGCTTACTGGAATGAGATTCGATGGAAAAGAGGCGCAACAAGCAGGTTTGGTGAATTGGTCGTTTGGTGAAAAGAAACTAAACGAAAAGTTAGAGGATCTGATTTTAAAATTAAAATCGAGTGGTCCCATAGCAGTTTCTACTTGCAAAAAATTGCTTTATGATGTTGAGAACGTTTGGAATCATGAAGAAGCGATGGAAAATACAGCGAAAATGATTGCTGAGCTTCGTCAGTCGGATGAAGGTCAGGAAGGAATGAATTCATTTTTGGAGAAACGGAAACCCAATTGGACTCTTGATAATTAAAAATTAATAATGTGTAATTAATAATTATTCATTGTCAATTACTAAGTGAATTTGAATGTACTACAAAAGACTATTAATAGCGAATCGTGGCGAAATTGCCTTAAGAATCATGCGAACAGCAAGAGAATTAGGCATTCATACTATTGCGCTATATACTGAAATCGATCGGCAGGCAGAGCATGTTTTGCAGGCCGACGAGGCATATCCTTTAAGGGGAAATAATTTACAGGAAACATACCTGAATTTAAATCAGATTGTTGAAATTGCACAAAGAGCAAAGGCAGATGCTATTCATCCGGGGTACGGATTTTTAGCCGAGAATGCTGTTTTTTCACAATTATGCATCGATAATGGAATCGATTTTGTGGGGCCTGATGCTCATGCTATCCTGTTAATGGGAAATAAGGTGAATGCACGGGAATTTGCCAAATCCATTGGTGTTCCGGTTTTGGAAGGTGTTGTTGGAGACTCCGTGAGATTGATAGAGGAAGCGGAAAAAATGCAGTTCCCTCTTTTGATTAAAGCTGCCTCTGGTGGTGGTGGCAAGGGAATGCGGATCGTTTATAAAAAAGAAGAACTGTCAGCTGCTTTGGAGTCAACATCGCGCGAAGCTGCAAGCTATTTTGGCGATGGCACCGTTTTAATCGAAAGATACATACAAAATCCCCGACATATCGAAGTTCAGATTTTAGCTGACCAACATGGGAATGTAGTGCATTTATTTGAGCGTGAATGCTCGATACAGCGACGCTTTCAAAAGGTGATTGAGGAAGCTCCTTCGCCAACATTAACGCCTGAATTGAGGAAGGAAATGGGCAATATGGCTGTTTTTCTGGCTCAGGAAATGAATTACACCAATGCAGGAACAATTGAGTTTTTGGTAGATGAAGACTTGAATTACTATTTTCTGGAGATGAACACCAGAATTCAGGTGGAACATCCGGTAACAGAAATGATTACAGGAATTGATTTGGTGGAAAAGCAGTTGTCGATAGCTTCGGGGCGAAAACTGAAGTTGAGGCAAGAAGATATTCACATGAAGGGACATGCCATTGAAGCCAGAATTTATGCTGAAGATCCTGAAAAGGAGTTTATTCCATCGCCGGGTGAAATCAGTTTTTACAAAGCCCCCAAATTGTTCGATGGGCGATTACGTTTGGATTCAGCTGTAACGGGGCCATGCACAATTCATTCCGATTACGATCCAATGATTGCGAAGTTGGTTGTGTGGGATGAAAACAGGGATCTGGCCATTGAAGGATTGCATCACGCCTTGCACAGTTATGAAATACATGGAATCAAGAATAACATCATGTACTTGCATACTTTACTGAATACTGATCATTTCAGACAAAATAAAATCTCAACACATTTTTGTCAGAATCATAATGATACGTTGATGCGAAAAATGCAGGAAGATAAACTTGAAATTCCTGCAGCTCTTTTCCAAATCAGTTTTGCTTTGTTCGAATTAAAAAGAGATAAGGCCAATTCAATTTGGGAAGAAATTGGCTATTGGAGACAGCAGGGAACAAAACTTAGAATTGTAGATGAGGAAGTACTTGATATTGAAATCATCAGTAAAAATCCATATGATATAAAAATAAATGATGCATGCTATACTGTTGAAAATGTGAATATTGACAGATGCCATCTGATGCTGGAGTTTAATAGTGTCAGATATCTGTTCTATCAATCTAAAAATACAGAAGGAAAGAGTTTTGTGAGTTGTCAGGGGATTGTTCGTGAACTGATGAGATGGTCGGAGATGCAATCCAATATAGGATATATTGGGTTTACTGACCTGAAGGAAAGTGATGGAAGGATTTTATCGCCAATGCCTGGCAGAGTTGTTAAAATTGAAGTCAAAACAGGTCAAATTGTTGCTAAAGGTGATGTATTGATTATAGTTGAAGCTATGAAGATGGAGAACAGTATTCTTGCACCTTTTGAAGGAATTGTTGAAGTTGTATTTGTTAGCGAGGGTGATCAGGTACAAAATAGAATGGAACTAATAATCCTGAAAAACATAAAAAGCAAACCCTCAGATATATCAAGCTAAAGAAAAAAAGGGTGTACGATTGAAACATGATAATTAATACTTTGAAAATATGAAAGACAAAATCAGAATTGCAAATGCCGGTGGTTTTTGGGGTGATGACCTTGGTGTACTTCGAAGACAGTTGGAAGGTGGAGATGTGGATTACATATCTTCTGATTTTTTAGCAGAAGTAACGATGAGTATTCTTCGTAAACAACAGTTAAAAAACGAATCTTTAGGCTATGTTACTGATTTTGTGGATCAGATTGTAGATGTGGCTGATTTGATGAAAGAGAAAGGTGTTAGAATGATTACAAATGCCGGAGGCATTAATCCGATAGGTTGTGCCCGTAAAATTCTCACGGAACTCAAAAAGAAAGGGATTTCAATTAAAATAGCAGTAGTTGAAGGTGATAATATCATTGAACGGATAGATGAGTTTTATCCTTCTAAAGCTAATTTTAAGAACATGGATACCGGAGATGAGTTTAAGGATATCTTAGAAAACATACAAAGTGCGAATATTTATTTGGGTGTGCCACCTTTATTAAAAGCTTTGGAAAGCGGAGCTGATTTAATATTGGCAGGCCGTGTAACCGATACTTCGGTAACCATGGCGCCAATGATCTATGAATTGGGCTGGAAACTGGATGATTGGGATAAATTGGCTGCAGGTTTGGTTGCCGGTCATATTATTGAATGTGGAGCTCAGTCAACAGGTGGTAATTTTACCGATTGGCAAAAAGTGAAGCGCTGGGATAATATGGGATATCCGATTGTTGAAATGAAGCAAAATGGTGAATTTACGGTATATAAACATGAGAACACGGGAGGTTTAATCAGTATTGACACCATTCGCGAGCAATTGGTATACGAAATGGGCAATCCGGCCCAATATATCAGTCCCGATGTTGTAGCCGATTTTAGTCAGTTGGAGTTAGAACAGCTTGGCGAGAATAGGGTATTAGTGAAGAATGCAAAGGGTCATCCATCTACACCATATCTGAAAGTGTCCATGGCATATGAAGATGGATACAAAGCAACAAGTTCTATTGTAATTAGTGGTGGAAAAGTTTTGAACAAAGCACAAGAGTTTGAAAAAATATTTTGGGAGCGTTTAAAACATACTTATTTAAAGAAAAACACTGAATTTGTGGGATACAATGCCTGTCACCAACATTTGGCTGAGGATATTGATCCCAATGAAATATTACTTCGATTATCTGTTTACGATAACGATGTTTCAAAAATCAAAGACTTTTCGATGAGTATTGCACCATTAATTTTGAGCGGACCTCCGGGAGTTGCCGTAACAGGTGGCAGGGCAAGAATGCAGCAGGTAATTACGTATTGGCCTACTTTAATCCCAAAAACTTGTATCTCATCAATTGTATATGTTTTAAATGAAGATGGAGAAATTAAAGAAACATCAGAAATACCTTCTGTTTTAGGAAATGAACAGGAATTAGTAACTGCACAATCATCGGATTTTTATCATGACAATGTAAAAAAGAAGAAAGCTGAAAAAATGTGTGCTGTCCCATTCAGGGAAATTTGTTTGGCCCGTTCAGGAGATAAAGGAGATACTGTAAATATTGGAGTATTGGCTCGATCGAAAGCAGTATATGAATTCTTAAAAGCAGAATTAACTTCGGAAAGAATTGCCGATATGTTTTTCGGCTTATCAAAAGGAAAAGTTACAAGATTCGAAATTGACAATTTAATGGCTTTGAATTTTCTGTTGGAGGAAGCTTTGGATGGTGGTGGAACAAAATCATTAATGATTGATGCTCAGGGTAAAACATTTGCATCAGCACTTTTGAATCAAGAAATTGTGGTTCCTGAAGATGTTTTAGGCTCGATATTCTCTGATTAATTCACAAAATAAATACGAGATAGGATTTGTGAAATCATTGATAGTTGCTAACTTAATATTTATGAATGGGGAAGTTTAAAGATTGAAGTGACAGGATTTATTCCTCATTCCGGCATTATTAATTACTAATTGAAATATATATGTTTCCATATTTGAATGATGAACATGATACGATAAGAAAGGCCGTTCGTGATTTTGCAGAGCGGGATATAAAACCATTGGTTCAGGAATTGGATGAGAAAGAGGAGTTTTCAATTGAATTGACTCGAAAAATGGGAGAAATGGGATTATTTGGCATGACACTTCCTGAAAAGTATGGCGGACATAAAACCGATTATTTATCTTATATAATTGCTGTTGAGGAGATTGCACGGGTGGATGGCTCGCACGCAGCAACACTTGCAGCTCACAATTCGCTTGGAATAGGGCCGTTGTATGAATTTGGCAGTGAAGAGCAAAAATTAAAATACTTGCCTGGACTTTGTTCCGGAAAAGAGTTGTGGGCCTTTGGATTGACTGAACCTGAGGCTGGTTCAGATTCCCGGGGATCAAAAACATTTGCTAAAGACAATGAAAATAACTGGGAGATTAACGGATCGAAAATCTTCATTACAAATGGATCAACTCCTTTGTGTTCGGGGGTTACAGTTCAGGCTGTAACAGCAATAAACGGTAAGGATAAAGAATTTACCACCTTTATTGTTGAAAAAGGAACACCGGGTTGGAAATCAAAAGCCATGCATGGCAAAATGATGTGGAGGGCTTCAGATACTTCGGAAATGTTCTTTGATTCTTGCTGCATACCAAAAGAAAATATGTTGGGCGAACGTGGTATGGGATCTAAGGTGATGTTAAAAACTTTGGATTCAGGAAGATTATCGATTGCAGCCATGGGACTCGGATGTGCTCAGGGCGCATATGAATTGGCTCTGGCTTATGCTAAAGAGAGAAAACAATTTGGAAAAGCATTGTCTAAATTTCAGGCTGTTTCGTTTAAATTAGCTGATATGGCTTTGAAAATTGAGTTAGCAAGAAACCTGTTGTATAAAGCATGCTGGTTGAAAGATACAGGGAAAGAATATGGAAAAGAGGCTGCTATGGCTAAATTGTATTGTTCAGAAATTGCAAAGGAAGTTGCCGACGAAGCTGTTCAAATTCACGGTGGATATGGTTTGATGAAAGAATATCCGGTAGAACGGTTTTATCGTGATCAACGTCTTCTTCAAATTGGAGAAGGAACATCTGAAATTCAAAGATTGGTCATTTCAAGATATATTGGATGTTGAGATGTATCACAATAGAATGTATGGAAAATAAATAAAAGTATAAGACAAACGGAAGAGACTGTTGTTTCTAATTTTAAGTTATATAACTACAAACACTAACACTATGAGTAGAGAACTGATACTTGCTTTAAATCCGCGAATGCAATTTACACGAATAGCAGTTTATCGGATGAACTCTCCGGTTTTTTTAAAGAAAATTAACCATAAGCCAGAGGAGATTG
Source organism: Labilibaculum sp. (assembly GCF_963664555.1). GTDB lineage: Bacteria > Bacteroidota > Bacteroidia > Bacteroidales > Marinifilaceae > Labilibaculum. The sequence continues at coordinate 2,600,275 of NZ_OY761461.1, forward strand.
ATGATTTTAAATGTTTTTGCGATCAAACAAAATTTCGGGCAAAAGTGATTATGGATGAGTTAAAGGCCAATGATATTGCTATTGATGAAATAAAAATTATTATTGGCAGAGGAGGACTTATCAAGCCGGTAAAATCTGGTGTTTATCGCGTTAATGAGGCCATGATTAAAGACCTCTCGAATTGTGAGTTTGGCAATGATGTTGTGAATCTTAGTGGATTACTCGCCTATACGATTTCAGAACAAATTGATGGTGCAGAAGCCTTTGTTGCCGACCCTGTTGTGGTTGATGAATTGGAAGATATAGCAAGAATAACAGGTCGTCCTGAGTTTAAAAAGCGTTCTATTTTTCATGCATTGGATCAGAAAACAAGTGCAAGAAGGTATGCTAAGAGCATTTATAAAAAATATGAAGAATTGAATCTGATAATTGCTCACTTAGGTGGAGGAATAAGCATTGGAGCTCATAAAAAGGGGAGAGTAATAGATTCAAATCAGGCATACGATGGTGATGGGCCGTTTTCACCGATTAGAAGTGGAAGTTTGCCAATGGGAGAGATGATTCAAATGTGCTTTTCAGGAAAATATACTCAGGAAGAGATGATGAAAATGCAGACAGGTGAAGGTGGTTTGTATGCTTATTTTAAAACTTACAGTGGATTTGATGTTTGTAAAATGAGGGATGCAGGTGATTCTAAAGCTACAGAGGTGTTATCAGCAATGGCTTATCAAGTTGCTAAGTCAATAGGTTCAATGTATCCTGTATTTGGTGATGAAGCTGTTGATGCGATTATTATTACAGGTGGTTTGGCTAAAGATGAAAGATTAGTGAAAGAAATAAGAACAAGGGTTGAAAAAATTGCTCCCGTTACTATTTATCCCGGAGCAGAAGTACTGAGTGCTCTTAGTGATTATGGTAGAATGATTTTACGAAATGAGACAGAAATATTAGATTACTAGAAGAATTTATTTTAATTTATAATCAATAAAAATCAGCTTTGGCTGATTTTTTTATGCTTCAAACGAAATTCAATCCTAGTTTTTGTTCAATTGCATACTATTAATAACCAGATAGCTAGAGTGTTGAATGTTTGACCGACAAAAATCGCCCATTAAATGATAAATGTCGATTTAAAAACCAAATTCCTCGTTTTTTAAACAAAACAAACCTCTTTCTTGTAGTTTATAAATCTCGCCAGCCATTTATTGATAAGGCATTTGCATTCATATATATTTAAAAAGTATAAGGAGATGCACTCTTTGTGCCAAAAAAGGAACTACTAAATTTAATCTTATATTTTTTATTATGAAAAAAACTCGCTTATTTTTTCAATTTGTAGGAATTGGTGTTTTCACCATTTCTCTGTTAATAGCTGGTTGTACAAAGGAAGGACCTATGGGACCTGCTGGTGCTGACGGAACTAATGGAACCAATGGAACTGATGGAAATTCAACATGTTTAGATTGTCATGCTACAGAAGTTAAATCTAATATTGAGGCTCAATTTGCAATGTCCGTTCATAGCAGTGGTATCAATGCTGTTGATTATGCTGGGGGACGCGCTTCTTGTGCACAATGTCACTCTCATCAGGGGTTTGTCCAATTCGCTAATACAGGTGAAGTTGCTGGTAATATTAGCAATCCTACGGCATGGGAATGTGCAACATGTCATGGTTTGCATGAGTCGTTTGGAGGCAGCGATTATGCTTTAAGACTTAAAGATCCAGTACATCCAATATTTGATCCTAGTATTACTATGGATTTAAATGGAAACTCAAATTTATGTGCAAATTGTCATCAGTCAAGAAGAGCTGAGCCTATTTTTGACGTGCCAGGAGAAACATATAAAATTACAAGTACTCATTACGGGCCTCATCATGGAGCACAGGCTAATGTAGTTGCTGGTGTTGGCTTTGCTGAAATTGAAGGTTCTGTAACTTATCCTGTGGCTGGATCTGCAACTCATTTAGCACAAGCTTCTTGTACCGGTTGTCATATGGCAGAATTTGATAATGATGAAGATCAAGGTGGACATACATATAATCCTTCTCTTTTAGCATGTAATACATGTCATGGTGTTGAAGAGGCAGATTTTAATTATGGAGGAGTACAATCAATTGTTGAAGGTCAACTTGAAACACTTAGAGACGAATTAATCCGTTTAGGTGTTGTGGTTTGGGTTGAAGCTGATGCAGCTTACGAACCAGTTGTTGGAACTTATCCTATGGTTCAGGCACGCGCATTCTTTAATTGGGCTGGATTAGAAGAAGATCGTAGTTTAGGAGTACACAATCCAAAATATGTGAAAGCTTTATTGCAAAATTCAATTGAAGCATTAGAAGCAGAGCCAACTCCAGGTATCTAATTTGCTTACAATATTAATAATAAAAGAAGTTGCTCATCTGAAAAGATTGAGCAACTTTTTTATGCAGCAAAAACGGTTGTAATTTAAGGAGAGATTTGCTCTGAAAGGATATTATAGACAAGAACCTAAATATAAAAGGGAAATAAAAAAACCGGGAATACCCCGGTTTTTTTATTTCTTAAATACTGCTATTATTAAGGTTTTATTTACTAGCTTCTTCTTTTACTTTAAATTTTAATTTTTCAAGAGCTTCTTTTAAATTTTTTTTATTGGTTACTTTGGTTTTATAGGTAACAGTCACTTGTTGCTTTTTGAAATCAATCTTTAAAGCTTTTACTCCTTTCTCATAAGGAATGTTTTTTTCAATTTTACTGGCACATCCCATACAATCCATTTCAACCTTGAAAATTACAGTATCAACTTTCTTCTCTTCTTTGCTATTTGCAAAAGTAGTACTTGTAAGCAAAACGAAACTTAAGGCCATTATGGATGTTCTAAGATTTCTTGTAATTTGTTTCATGTTTATTATTATTTGAACTGGTAAATATTTCTTTATTCAATTGTTAGGCGAACACCTAAATAAAATTTTCTTTCCTGAATCGGTCCCCAGATCATAGTAGCATCAAAGTGCTCTCCAAAAGGGTTTTCTGCTTCTATAATAGGATTCTTTTGAGTATAATTGCCAAGATTTTCTCCTCCGAAATACAATTCCCAAATGCGAAAACGTTTTGTGATTTGGGCGTTCATCAAAGCATAAGCCGGAGATTTTTCTCTTCGTTGAAAATCACTTGGATTTTCCTGAGTAGATGGAATTCTCATATCACCGTTAAACTGAGTGGTAAAATCAAATTGCCATTTGTTAAAGTTGGTTGCATATGACAAATTGATTAAACCTTTGTAACGATTCACGTATGGAACTTTTCTGAATTCATTATTAATATCCGCCTTAACATCCGAAAAGCGAATTCCAGTAGTAACATCAAAACGTTCTACAGGCTCAAATTTTAGTTCTATTTGAAAGTTGTTTGCCCATGATCGTCCATCCATATTGTAAAATTTAACTGAATTCAGATTGTTATCCAGATCAACAATTACCTGGTTACTGAATGTAGTTCTATAGCAATCAGCCGAAGCTGTAAAACTTTTTTCAAATAAATTGAAATCCTGAGTTAAGCTTAAGCCAAAGTTCCATGCTTTTTCCTGTTTTAAATTATCCTGGATATAAAAAGACCTGCTTGAAGCTAGCAGAAAGCTGTTTTCAGCAATTGGATTAGAGGTTCTTCTGCCACTGCCACTTGCCATGCGAATTGTTGATGTAGGAGTAAATTGATATCTGAAATGAACTCGTGGAGTTACAAAATCACCAAAAATATTGTGATTGTCATACCGCAAGCCTGTTTGCAAAGTGATTTTGTCATTAGGGAGCCATGAGTACTCTACATAAGCACCTGCAACTTTTTTGGTTTGGTTAGTACCAAGATTGTCTCCAGATAAATAATCTTTGAAGTCATCGTAAACATACGATAAGCCGGCAGTGTATTTGTGTTTCAAATTCCCAATATAAGATTGAAAAAGCAAATTGGCATAAAAATATTTCTGATCCGCATCGTAATTTCTTAATCCGTAAAATGATTTTTGCTCGTGCGCGGCAAAATTAGTGATCAATGCAATGCTCTTATTGCCATCTTTTGGAAACATGTATCCCATTTTTGCAAATGCTTCATATCTGCGTGTGTCAATATTAATTCGGTAGGCATTGCTGAGATCATTAGGTTGATTTGTATTATATCCTTTTTGACCACCAGTTCGTTGTTCATCAATGAATTTAATGCCAAATTGGGCTTTCAGATTTTTACCGGCGTCCCAATTCCAACGGTTCACAAAATTGTATTGTGACACCATTGGATCGTCTAAAAAATGATCATGGTTCATATCTATTTCCCGATCATTATCTTGAACATGGGCGAGGATAGAAGTTGATAATTTTGGCGAAAACTTAACGGAAGTAATTGCATTAACCTCAGTCATTCCCATACTGTTGGCATAAGTGTTTAGATAGAATTTTGGCGATTTTTGTGGTTTCAGATATTCTATATTGATTTGACCGGTTATGGACTCATATCCATTAATAACAGATCCAACTCCTTTAGAAACCTGTATGGATTCCATCCAAGGTCCGGGAACATACACCATGCCGTAAACAGATGCCAATCCCTTAAAATTTGGATTTTTTTCAGTCATCATTTCGATATATTTCCCGGTAAGTCCAAGCAGCTTAATTGATTTCGCACCTGTCGCGGCATCGGCGTACGAAACATCAACCGAAGCATTTGTTTCAAAGCTTTCGGAAAGATTGCAGCAAGCTGCTTTACACAGTTCAGCACCTGTTATATTTTGCGACTGTATCGGGTTTTCCCGATCTGTAACAGTTCCCAATTTACGCTTCGAAATTACAACTTCGTTTAGTGCAATATTAGGAATAAGTTCTACGATGATTTCTTTTGTGCCAATTTGTTCAAGAGTTATTTCTTTTGTTTCATAACCAACAAATTGTATCACCAGTGTTTTGGATTTCGTACTTGAATTTAAAGTGAAAATACCATCAGCGTTTGCGGCTGTGCCAATTGTTGTGTTTTTCCAAAATATCGAAGCTCCGGCTAATGGGATAATTTCTCCGGAAACAGGTTTTTCAATTATTTTTCCTTTGATATCTTCAGCAATTGAGAAAATTGGAAGCAGAGATAGGATTATTGTTAGAATTCTAATCTTCATATGAAATAAATAAACACAATAGATAAGTAAAGTCTTATATTGAGACTTTTGATCTAAAGAGTAGTTAAATAAGTGATTATTTTTGGTACTGAAATTTACAAGATCTCTTATGGATAAGAAATCATGGTATTAAATGAAGCAGAAATGGTAGGAAATCAACAAATAAAGCAACACAACACCTCTGGTTTTATGCGCTTGTTTCTGTCTGAATTACTGTCTTCAAATTCATGAAGATACCTTTCAGGTGCAAAAATTATTTGTGAGTTTATTGTTTGCGATGTGAAAAGTACTGTTTCTGAGGCAATCGGAGCCTTGTTTGCTTTTGTAATTACAGTTGTTGGGTTTGTTTTCAGATAAACTAAATCAAAATCACAACATACATTGTGATCTGAATGCACGATATACGTATTTGTTGATTTTTTATTTTCCTTGCAACAACAATTGGTACAAGAAGTATCAGAATTTATTGAGATTGACATCTCGGAATAATCGCAGGTTGGGCAACTGTGCTTTAAAAGATGAATACCGCAAAATCCTGCAAGGTAGAATACCAGCAGAACAATAGATATGATATTTTTTATTCGTTGCAGCATCTTTAAATAGACAGCTTTATTTGTTTTTTGTTATTGGTAAGACAATTATTATTCTAAATAGGGTGAAGCGTGATTGCAATTTTTTTGCTGTTTTTATATGAATACGTAAAAATAGTAATGATTTCTAATTGTTTTTTTATTTTTTGTCAAAATAAAAACCGAATCCAATGGATCCGGTTTGTTATTTAAGATGGGGCTGTTAATGCCAACCCGTTATCATGCTTTTAAAATTACTGCTAATAGAACTTCCTATTGTACAAACATACAAATGTATAAACAGAAAAAGAGATAAAACAAAACCGATAATCACATGTACTATCGCCGTAATTAATAAACCGCTGAATCCAAATATTTGAGGAATAATGATTTCAGGAAATAACATTGCCGTGCCACTTGCTATAATAATAGGAAATCCAACATACATAGCGGTTGAGTAAATGAAACGTTGCATTGGATTAAATTTATTTTCAGCCGATATCGGATAGGGAGAATCCTGCTTTTTAAACATTCCAAAAAGGTAGTATACCGATTGGTTGTAGATTCGGGTCAGTAAGCCTTTGGTTTTCATTTTGTATTGTTTTCCATTTGATGTAAACAGATTTCCAAAAATAAAAAGAAGGTAATTAAGACTTATCAGTATGCCGCAAAGGTTATGGAACTCAACAGATCGTTCAAAGGAAATCAACAGAGGATTCTCAGGATTTGAATATTGCATACTAACTCCCGTAACCAAAAGAGTAATAAAAAGGATTGCATTCATCCAGTGCCAGATACGAATCCAAATTGGATATAAATAAAGTTTTTCGCTAGCCATATTATTTACGTTTAAAGATTCTGAAAATGGTGTGAATGAAAATTCCAGATAGCACCAACCCAAAAATAATTACACTTAATATATTCAAATACTTATTACGGTTCGCACCTATAACGTACGATTCATTTATAATTACCGCGTTAATGAAACCGTTGCTTTTGCGTGATTCCATACTTTTGTACTTATACAGACTAGCCATTAAGCGTGAGTTTTCAGAATGACATTTAGTACATTCCCGAATAGCATTCTCTTTTGGCATAACAACGTGGCTTATCAGCAGGCTGTCATTTAGTTGTGTATGACACTCGATGCATCTAACATTCTTAAAATGAAGCTCTTGATTTGGCAGCCAGTCGTGTGTCTTAAGAATATTGATGTTTTCCCTTTCGGTGAGTAATTCAAATTGACTTATATCAGCATGACATTTTAAACAAATATTATTGTCGTAAGTAACTGTTTCTGAAATTTTCCCACCTTTACTTGCCTGTGTTTTGTAGGAGTGTGGATTGTGGCAGCTCCAGCAGTTGAAGGCATCAGGTGCCCGATTGTAATGCATACTCTCATTAAAAGCAACTTCAATCTCATCAAAATGAAATTTAGCATACTCAGGATCACCGCCATGGCAATCATTACATGCGTACATTAGTCCCATTCTCAAATTGCCATCATGAGGGAATGTTTGATATTCAGGCGAATGGCAATCAGTACAATCAAACATTCCATGATTGGATTGCACATAAGCGATGGTATCAATTACTCTATTGTCACACATTGCTTCTTTTATCTCAATGCCAAAATCTTCATTCATATATTTGAATGTGTGATTTCCATGGCATTTAAGGCATTTTTGGTTTTTGTCGTTGCCAGACTGATTTTCTTCATTTGTTTCCTGCCCGAAACCAAAAGAAACAGTGCAAAGGAAACTAACAATCAGAATAATATGTTTAAAATTGCTTAGGTTCATGCTCAAGTTATTAAGTGTTGCAATTTGGCTTTATTAAATTTTCAGAAAAAAAGGGTATAAAAATTATACCCCTTTTTAATGTCTGAATATCGATTACTTTTTAAATGTACGCATGTAGTTTACAAGAGCCCATCGATCTTTTTTGCTTGGAATTTTAGTTTCATAGTTAGGCATTTCATCTCTTCCGAAAATAGCTTTGTACATCATTTCGCCATCAGTTTGAGCTTGAAAATCAGAATCTGAAAAATCACCAGGGAAGGTTTTAAGACGAGCTGCTTTTGGTCCGTCTCCTAATCCTGCATTACCATGGCATGAACGACAATGTTTCATGTAAACCATTTTTCCTGTGTTCACACTGGCTTTATCATTAGCTAATGGGTTTTCCATGCTTTTATATTCTGCAGGTACTTCCCAGGCTTCAGCTTTTTTTTGTTGTGCAGTAAATGCAAATCCTACCACCGCAATTGCAATAAGGATAAAAAATTTCATCTTTTTCATAAGTAACTTTTTTTAATTAAGAGAATTAACTAGAACCTTACTAAGATATTAAATCCTACAAGAAAGTCGCCGTCTCCAATTTTATTTTTATTGTATAAAATGTTCCTTTGTGGAGTAATTCCCTCATAGTTCGACATAAACACCTGGAACACGTGAGTACTAGTACCAATTTCCATACCAAAAGTTAAATTGGCTTCAGGATCGGTTTGATCTGAATTGGTAAATTCTCTCATATCATCAATGTTTAATGGCTGATCATATTCAAAAAATACAGACATCGAAGGTGTTACTTTAGCTCTACCAGAAAGGGTAATTGCTACCTTGTCATGTTCAACTAAAGAATCTGTTTTATTAAAATGCGTAAAACTTGGAGCTAATTGCAACGAGATATTCTCATTAAATTTGTGTGCTACTATTAACTGAGAAAAATATCCCAATCTATCTGAGAATGCATAGTCATTACCAAAAACTACTTCATCTTGAGAGTTAATTGATAGATTTCCATACAATGCTACAGAAACAGGAATTGAATTCGATTCTGTTTGTGTGAAAAGTCTGTATTTTCCATGAAATTCCTGCAGTTTAAATTCTTTAGTATATCCGTAACCCAACATGAATTTTTCGGTAACACCATAATTTATTCCCATGCGAATGTTTGAGGTGGCATAAATACCAAAAACATCTTCCAATCCATTTTCGATTAATCCAAAACGGTGTTGAATATGTAATTCAAATTCGCCGGCAAATGGAGTTACTGTAGTTTGAGTTTCTCCAAGAAGTCCAGACTCAAAAGTACCGGTAACAGGATCGTTTGCAAATTCATCTTCTTGAGCAAAGCAATTTTGTGATGCACTCAAGACGATAGCAAGAAACAAGAAGAAAGGGAACATCCATGAAAAAGTCATTTTCATAAATTTTTGAATTGAATATTTAGATCTTATCATAGTGTATAGTTTTAATTGTCGTTGGCACCTCGGGTTATCCACTCAAGAATTAATTGTTTTTCAGTTAATGAAGCTCGGGTACTGTGAGATCCTGATTGTAATTTTGTATACAATTCGCTGGAGCCTGGAAGATCAACATTTATATAACCTCCGGTAGTTAATGCATTAAATGCATTGGATGCTCTTAGATCCGGATTAATTCCACCATCATGACAGCTAATGCAATTGGAAGTGAATATGGGTACGATATCCGTACTAAAGGAGATTTCCTGGTCAGGTGGTATAACGATTTGATCCACTTCAATGGTATCGTATTCGCACGAAACAAAACACAGAGTTGTCAGGAAAACCAGTAAAAGACTTACTAAGTTGTTCTTTTGCATAGTATTGAGGTTTTTAAATTTAAGTACTAATTAGTGATAGCAAGGATTTAACCTTATCCAATAAAGATAAATATTTGTCTTTAGCGCGATTGTATTGTTACGCCGAGATTTATTTTATGAAAAAAAGGAATTTGTCTAATACAAATCGACATTTATCAGTCTTTTACTAGGCTTATATCAGTCTTTTTTTTTATATTTAATAGTTGTTAAAAAAATTTAAAAAATATGCAAGTGTGCTAAGAAGCATTTTTTATTAGAAATTCACTATTTGTTTTTGTAAAATTTTCAAATAGATTTGACGGCTGACTACTAATTTGTACCCTATATCTCTAAACTACTATGGCTAAATTCTCAAAATCGGATAATTGCAAAAATTGCCTTGATTGCAATATGCGCATCCCGATGTTAAGTACTCTTTCCCGCCCGGAACTAATTGAATTGAATGAAAACAGGTTTGAAGTAAAGTTTAAGGCTGGAGAAACAATATTTAAACAAGGAACTTCTGCAACTCATCTATTAATTTTGACAACAGGTTTGGCAAAATTATACGTGGAAGGTGTTCAGGATAAACAGTTGATAATTAGAATAATTAGACCTTGGGAAATCATTGGGCAGGCATCTTTGTATTTTGATAACAGACATCATTATTCGATTGCCGCACTTGATAATACTACTGCTTGTTTTATTGAAATAAATGCTTTTAAAAAAGCCATTCAATCAAATCCACTATTTGCCGAGGAATTCATTAAGAATTGCACGCAAAAAGGAATCTTTTCTTTTGAAAAAATGGTGAGTTTATCGCAAAAACAAATGCACGGTCGCATAGCCGACGGACTTATTTATCTTTCGGGCAAAGTGTATGAAGCCCTGAACTTTGATTTACATCTTTCAAGGCAAGATGTTGCAGATCTGACAGGCATGTCGAAGGATAGTGCGATTAGAATTCTAAAAGAATTTCATAATGAAGGTATTATTGAATTGGATGGCAGGAAGTTAAAAATATTAAATTACGGACAGCTGGAACGAATTAGCGAAACTGGTTGAAAAATATAATAGAACGGGAGGAAATATCCTCTCGTTTTTATTTTATAAGAAGTTCATCAAGATTTCGTTCAATTACTTTTTTATTCAGATTTTTGCCAATTATTACAATTTTATTTTCTTTTAATTCACCTTCTTCCCAAACTTTTCCAACAGTGGCTTGTATTTGAGTATGTACGGATTGAAGAATAATTCGTTTGTTAATTCCTTTTAAAAATAGAATTCCTTTAATTCGGTAAATACTATCCTGATTAAATTTAAGAAATGCGTCTAACCACATGCCTAATTTCATTTGATCCATTGGAGTTGATGAAGTGTAACACATGCTTTCAATTTTATGTGTTGTTTTGTTCGCGGTATTTGAATTTGCTTCAAGTCCTAATACAAATTGGAAAACCTTAGCTGGATCATAAGAGAATGAATCAAGTAAATTTTTGTTTGCCGGTTTTGCAAATACGCATTCTTCAATTCGGGCAAACTTGTTAATCTTTTCAATTTCCGTTTTAATCGCACCTGTTTTTTCACGACCAGCTGCATCTGTTTTATTTATTAATATCTGATCTGATATTGCTATTTGCTTAGTTAGAACAGTTTCCTTCTCCAATAGATTAAATGCATTTTCAGCATCAACCAAACAAATTACTGCGTCCAATTCAAATTCTTTTTTTATGAACGGATCGGTAATAAATGAAGCTAAAATACTACCCGGATCCGCAATTCCGGTAGTTTCTATAAGCAGGTGATTGAATTGATGATTTGATTGAATCAGATTTTTTAAAACGACATACAATTCATCATTCAAACTGCAGCAAATACAACCATTACTTAATTCAAAAATGTTTTCGTTTTTAACGTTGGCAACTAACTCGGAATCAATGTTTACTTCACCAAATTCATTTTCGATAACGGCGAATTTTTTATTAGGATAGCTCGATATTAAGTGATTAAGCAGACTGGTTTTTCCTGCACCTAAGAAACCGGTAATTACAGTAACTGGAATTTTTGACATAATCATATTCATTTAAAACTTTTCCCAGTGAACAATTTCATTTAATGATTTTCTTTTCTTTTGAGGTGGTATCCTGTCCGATGGATATCCTAAGGATAGAATCGCAACAGGCTCAATATAATCAGGCAGATTAAAAAAATCAATGCATTTCTGAACGTGAAAATTACAGATCCAACAAGTTCCCAAGCCAAGTTCTGTTGCCTGAAGAGTCATGTGATCGATAGCAATTGCAACATCAATATCACAATGATCTTTGCCGTCTTCACTTCTTTTCCATGATTGAGAGTGATCGCCACAAATCACGATATAAACAGGAGCTTCATTAAACCATTCACGATGATAAATTTCAGAGAATTTTCTGTGATTCTCAGGTTCACGAATTAGAATAAAATGCCAAGGCTGATTGTTCACTGCTGAAGGCGCAATTTGTCCGGCTTCTAATATTTTAATTAATTTTTCATGCTCTATCTCTTTCGGTTGATAGGAGCGGACTGAATATCTTTTCTGGATAAGTTCTTTAAAATTCATTTCAACATTTATTGGTGCCTGCTGCAATATTTTCCACAAAAATGTGAAATTAATAAGACATGATGCTTATGATTTTTCATTTTGTTTGGCATGTTTGTTTTGTCTGTGCCATTCATAACATTTTTGTACCTTTGGCAATCAATTTTTAGAGGAGAATATCGATGACGCAAGAGCTTAAAAAAAATATCATGTTCCAATATCTGATGTTGTTGGTAATAGCTGCCACGGCGGGACATCAGGGATGGAGAACCTTATTTAACAATTTCGCGGTAGAGGAAGTTGGAATTAATGGATTTCAGGTTGGAGTTATTCAATCGGTAAGGGAAATACCTGGTTTTCTGGCTCTTTTGGTTGTGTATCTGTTACTAGTGATCAAAGAACATCGTTTGTCGGCATTAGCGGTTTTATTTGTTGGTTTGGGAGTTGCTTTAACCGGCTTTTTTCCTTCGTTTTTAGGTTTAATAATTACAACAGTTATCATGTCTGTTGGATTTCATTATTTCGAGACAACAAATAAATCTTTAACACTTCAGTATTTTACGATTGAGCAGGCACCTGTTGTATTTGCTAAGCAAAGAAGTTGGTCAGCCATAGCAAATATTAGTATGGGTGCTTTTGTTTATGCAATTGCGCATTTTATTTCACTGCAAGCAAGCTTTATTTTAATTGGTGCGGTTGTTTTTTGTCTTGGCATTTGGGCATTTTTCTGGGATCCGGCAGATAAAAATATTCCACTTCAAAATAAGGGGATGGTTGTAAGAAAAAGATACTGGCTTTTTTATGTTTTGAATTTTTTGAGTGGTGCCCGTCGTCAGATTTTTGTTGTGTTTGCTGTTTTTATGCTGGTGCAAAAGTATTATTATACCGTTCAGGATGTAGCAATTCTATTTGTAATGAATAACGTTATAGCCTATTTTGTTTCACCCATGATTGCAAAAGGAATCAATCGATACGGAGAACGAAAAATGTTATCACTGGAATATATTGGATTGGTTTTCGTCTTTTTAGGGTATGCTTATATTGAAAATGCTCTTATTGTAGCCGGATTATATATTTTGGATCATATCTTTTTCGGTTTTTCAATGGGAATCAATACGTATTTTCAGAAAACAGGTGATGCAAAAGATATTGCGCCATCAATGGCGGTGGGTTTTACGATTAATCACATATCTGCAGTAGTTATACCTGTTGTTGGAGGTTTGTTGTGGATGGTAAACTGGAGAATTCCGTTTGTATTTGGCGCCATCCTTTGTCTTGTATCACTTGGATTTGTTCAAAAAATAAGAACAAATACTAAAATTTAATTATGAAAGAAAAAGAAAAAATATATCAGTCTCTGATTGAGATGTACAATCATGGGATTCAATCGAAAGACCAAAAAAAAATTCGTGAATTCTTAAATGACAATTCTGTTGATCTTCTAAAAGAAGAAGCTCGGTTTTATTTGGAAATTCTTCAATTACGTGCGGCTTCATTTTCTTTGTTTGGAGAATTAAATGAGGCCGGAGAAGAGTATCGTAAGGGATATTCATCTTGTTCTACAAGTGGGAAGTGGGTTTATGGTCTGAATTGGGCTTTGCAGTTTATGGCAGAATTTTCGTTTAAGCGCGGTAAGGAGAAAATTCACGAATCAATGAACAATGGAATTAAAGTTCTGGATCAGGCGCTAATTGATTTGCCGTTCGATAAATACCGCGACTTTTATTGTTTGTGTCTTTCAAATGTGAAAGCATTTATGCTTTTAAATTCTGATAGAAGAGAAGAAGGATTAGGAGTTTATGCCGATTGTAAATTTATTCCTGTTCCTATTCCGGAATACAATGATAAGGAATCTTTACAGGTACTTTTTGCTCATTTCACAAAGGGGATTGCCGTAGCCATTGAATTGAAAAATTATGATCTATTAATGAATCTGATGAAGGTAATCTCTATCGATGATCAAACCTTACAATCTGAAGGAAGTTTATTCCGGATTTTCTACGAAACACTGGTAAGTGCTTTCGATATGCGTGCTGAATTTATAACAGAGTTTAATGCGATGTTTAAAATAAAGGAAGTTTTAGAAAACACAACTCCTCATTTTGCTAAGTTTTTAGGTTTGATCGGGGAACAGGATTTGGATAAATTGGATCTGTTTTTTAAGGAATCTTATAGTTAGTTTTTGATGGCGAATAATTGTTTTTGTGGCAATAACATAGCATACAATGTGTGTTGTGGTGCAATTCATTCCGGCAAAAGAAAAGCGGTTACGGCAGAAGATCTAATGCGCAGCAGGTATTCTGCTTTTGTTCTTGCTGATGTTGATTACATTTTAGCTACTTATTCATCTGAAACATGTCCTTCCGATCAGAAAAAGGAGATTCTCGAATGGACTCAGTCCGTTGAGTGGCTTGGATTGAAAGTGATTCACACCGAGAAAGGAAAAGAATTTGATTCAGTTGGATGGGTAGAATTTCAGGCCGGTTTTATAGAAAAAGGACAGAAGCAAATTATGCACGAAAAATCCTTTTTCCATAAGGAGAGTGGAGTTTGGGTTTATGTTTCCGGTGAATATCCAAAGCTTAATAAGGAGGGAAAAGAGAATTTACCAAATAGAAATGATCTGTGTTTTTGTGGAAGTGGCAAAAAGTTTAAAAAGTGTTGTTTAAAATAACAATGAAATAATAAAATGGCTGTTTCCAATAAAACAGCCATTTCCATTTAAATATATTTCTAATTCTTTCCCATATTCTTCAGTACAGAAAAAGTTTTATCGATATCAGTATCATTTACAACAAGAGTAAATTCATTTGTAGTTGAGATTACTTCACGAATGTTGATGCCGGCCCATGCGATGTTCTTAAGTATAAAATAGTAAAAGCCAAGCTGTTGACTGTTTGTTGAAGGTAATTTTAATGTAACAGATGATAAATCTTCGCTTTTACTTACGAGCATTTCAGTATTAAATACTTGTTCTACTTTTTCTCTTAAAGTATTGCTTACAACTAAATTGGATTCGAAAACCCCCTGAACCATGGTGTAGAAAAATTCTTGATTCGGACCAATAGATTTTAACAATTCTGTGTGTTTTTCAATCAGGGTATTTGAGTTTTTATAAGTGAAATCGACTAATTGTGAGCGAACAATAATATCACCTACATTGGTAATAACTTCCTTTAAACCTGGATTGATTTTTACTTCCAGACTTGGAGCTAATCTGTTCAGTGCCATGATGATTGCGCCGAGTTTAACCGGCTTTTTTACGCTCTGTTCAACCTGATCCTGAATTTTACGCGCCAATGACGAAATGTTTATTAAACCATCTACCAAAGCTTCTGCCAAAAAGGGTTGTGAGCTAACTATTTTTTCTACAACTTGTGGAATTGTTATCATGAATTGAAGTTTGTGTTGAAAAACTACACAAAGATGTTCAAAAATTAACAGAATGTAGAATTAATGAATAAATTTTCTAAAAATTTCGTTCATTTTATTGTAGAATCTATATTTGCAGCCGTTAACAAAATCTTGCGGATGTCTGCAAGTAATAATCAAGGAGTATATATAAATGAGAAAAGCTTGGCAAGGATCTATTGTTGCTATTGTAACACCTTTTAATATTGATGGCAGTATTGATTATACTGCATTTGATAGTTTGATTGATTTTCATTTGAAAAATGAAACTGACGGAATTGTAGTTTGCGGAACCACTGGGGAAGCTGCTACGCTTACTAAAAAGGAGTATGCGGAATTAATTAAATATACAGTTGAAAAGGTAAACAAACAAATTCCAGTGATAGCCGGTTCCGGGACAAATTCAACATCAGAAGCAATTGAAAATTCCTGCCTGGCTGAATCTCTTGGTGTTGATGCAATTTTGGTTGTTTCGCCTTATTACAACAAACCAACAAGAAATGGTTTAAAAGATTATTTTTCTCAAATTTCCAAGGCAGTTACAGTTCCAATTATTCTGTATAATGTTCCTGGAAGAACTGCTGGCAACATTCCTGCTGATTTGGTTGTAGAATTAGCAGTGGAATTTGAGAATATTGTGGGTATCAAAGAGGCATCTGGGAACTTAGAGCAAATGGCCTGTATTTTGAAAGATAAACCATCTGATTTTATGGTCTTTTCTGGAGATGATGCTTTGGCTTTTCAAGCTGTTTGCATGGGAGCAGATGGTGTTATTTCAGTTGTTGCCAATTTAATCCCTAAGGAGTTTCATAATTTAATGGCGGCAGCCTCTAAAGGCGATTTGACTAAATCGAAAGAAATTTATTTTAAATATCTGAGATTAATTCAATTGTGTTTTATCGAGTCGAATCCAATACCTGTAAAAACAGGTTTGGCAATAATGGATAAGTTAAGCGAAGAGTTTAGATCACCTATGTCCAGAATGATGGACGAAAACAGAATTTTATTAGTAAATGAAATGACCAAACTGAAAATGGTTTAAACACTTAAAGTTATAAATTGAATATAGAGCCACTTTTTAAGTGGCTTTGTTGTTTTGGGGAATGTAAGTGTGGCTTTTTAATTTAATTTGCTCTTTTACAGCTCAATAGCTTTGTTGTGATAGAGTTGTTAATTTCATTTAATTAGGAAAAACAGCTTTGTTTTTAAAATTCACAATGATAAATTGAAACCAATCAGACGATAATAAGTACAAGTGCTTAGAATAACAGTGTTTTTCAATAAAGTGAAGATTGCCTGATTTGGAATTCATTTGACTGAAATTCTTATCGAATGTAATTATGTATTTTAATAAATTGTTGATGAAATGCTCTGATAATTACAATGAAAACTGTCATCCTGTTAATAAATTTAGTTGCTGTAAAATGATTTAAAGGAAGTTTACCAAATATGAATAAAGATTTACTCTTTGCCTTAATTCAAAATCCTTACTTAATTCCCGGTATTTATAATTATTGTGACGGCTGGTGTGAAAGATGCAGTTTCACTGGTAATTGTCTTAATTATAAAATGATGGAAGAGGGGGTTCCTGATATAGATACTTCCAATAAAGATGCTTCTTCTGCAATGGATAATTTGGATGAGATGTTTCAGTTAAGTATGGAGTTGCTGAAACAGGCTGCAAAGGATTTGGGAATGGAAATGCCTGAACAGGCTGAAAATTTTGATTCTGTAGAAGAGGAGAAAAAAGATGATTTGATATTTAAAGGCCAAATAATGAGACAGGCTGATAAATATTCTGAATTAGTAGACAACTGGTTTGCCGAATTTGAAGCACTTCTTTTTATTGGAAGTATTAGCCTAAAAGAGTTACTGGACTATAAGGATGAAGAGGAGATGAGCGAAATTGAAAAAACAGTCTTTAATTCTTATGAGATAATTCGCTGGTATCAATTTATTATTCCGAGCAAGCTCTTTCGCTCGCTTAGGAGTAAGATGAATACAGAAGAAACAGGAAATGAATTTTACAAACATGATAGTATTGCATCAGGCAAAGTGGCATTGCTGTCTATTGATGAATCTATTGAGGCCTGGACTTGTTTTATGCAGAAATTTCCCGAAACAGAAGATAGAATGCTGCCATTGTTGCTGATTCTATCCGGTTTACGAACTATAGTCGAGAAGGTATTCCCCGAATCCAGAGATTTTATAAGACCTGGTTTCGATATCTAATCAATCCACAGTTGATAGAATCATACGTTTAAACCGTTTCACCTTATTCAAATGAATTTTAGAAGATAGTTTTTGTTCCCAATAGGGAAGCATATCACACAAAAAAAAAAGTCGGTAACCAGCCGACTTTTTCTATTCACTTTAAACCCTAATCTACTATATGAAAAAACTACTTTTTGTTCTTTTGTACATTACAAATGTATGCATGAATCAAGTTAATTGGTCTAAACAAGTGTTAAAGAAGATTAAATCTTTAATTTAACCTGATTTTAAGATTAAATCCATTGGATTCTTAGTCCAGATTGTTTGATTTTAAACCAGCATTTAAAGTTTGTTTGTTATTTTTGTTAAAATTCTAAAATTCTTTAAATTGAATATTACCATGGTTACAGAATACTCATTATGGTGGGTATTGCCCTTTACTTTAGTTTCTTTCTTACTTATTGTTTTGGTTTATTTTTTCAAAAAACCATATCATAAGAATCTTTCCCTTCCTAAAATTTACATTTTAGCTTTTTTGAGGGGGCTTTCCATTTTATTACTTCTGATATTACTTTTGGAACCGAAAATTAAATATTCTTCAAAAAAAATTGAAAAACCATTATTAATTTTTGCTCAGGACAACTCAAAGTCTCTCAAATTAAATAATGATTCTTTATTTTATATGAATGAATATTCTTCTGAAATAGAAAAGTTTCTTGAGACTTTGAATCCTGAATTTGAGATAAAGAAAATTAGTTTTGGAAGTAAAGTAGCAGAACTATCTACTTATAATTATTCTGAGACGAATACAAACTTTTCGGATTTGTTTGAATTTTTGAAGAACAATTATGGAAATTTGGATAATGTTCAGGTTATTCTTGCCAGCGATGGACTTTACAATAAAGGAGGTAATCCCAGATATGATGTACAAGGATTAAATTTTCCCATTCATACGTTACAATTAGGGGATACTGCGCGTATTGAGGATGTTTCAGTTATATCAGTTAAAACAAATAAATTAGGTTTTGTAAAAAGTAAATTGCCGGTTAGAATTGGCGTTAAAGCAAGCAATTTAGATTCGGAATTAGTACAATTGAAAATTTACAGTGGTTCGGCGATATTGATTGATGATGAAATTCAGATTAATAGCAATTCATTTTTTATCGAAAAAGATTTTTTTATTTCCCCGGAAAAGGCAGGTTTGCAAAAGTTTAGGGTTGAAGTGATTGCAAAAATAAAGGAAAGTTCCAAGAGTAATAACCAATACGAGTTTGTGGTTGATGTATTGGATAATCAGAGGAAAATAGCAATTTGTTTTGATAAATATCATCCAGATATCGCAGCAATTCAATCTGCGATAAATGAGAATTTAAATTTTACTGTTGAGTTAATTAATCTTACCCAGAAACAAGCCGGTCTGGAGAAATACAATCTGCTGGTTTTGTATCAAATTCCATCTCATCTCAATTCGTATTCAGGTTTTTTTCAGCAAATTCAACAAAAGGAAATTCCTATTCTAATGGTTGTTGGAGGTAATTCGGATATTGAAGCTTTAAATAAGTTGAATTTGGGTGTGAATTTGTTGAGAAATGAAGGTTTATTTTCCGAGTCGGGTTTTGTAGGCGATGAAACTTTTAACTTATTTGATTTAAAGAAATCGAAGGTGGAAACTTTAGAAAAAATGCCACCCTTGTTATCTCCTTTAGTGAATTGTGAATTTTTGTCTGAGCATCATATTGTTGGATATCAGAGTATTAAATCAATACAAACTGAAAAGCCTCAAATTGCATTTTCGTATGCTGATAATCAGAAGATAGCGTGGGTTTTTGGTGAGGGAATCTGGCGATGGAAATTGCACTTGGCTCGAATGAATGATTCTCCCGAAGTGTTTTTTGATTTGATTAATAAAATGGTACAGTATCTATCTTTGAATATTAATCGTAATCAATTGGTGGTTAATTATTCCAAAAACATCTTAGAAGGAGATGAAATTGTGTTTGATACTGAGATATACAATAAAAGTTACGAGCTGGTTAATCAAGCGAATTTGGATTTTACCTTGATAAATCAAAAAGGAAAGTCTTTCAATTATAATTTCGAAAAGCGCTCAGATAAATATCAATTAAGAATAGGCTCTTTGCCAAAAGGCAATTATTCATTTGTTGTTAAAACCCACGATAGTGAAAATGTTTTGGAGCAAACGGGACAGTTTATTGTTAGTTTAAATAGTAATGAAGCTAAAAATTTACAGGCCGATCATAAAATACTTTCACAAATTTCAAGTTTAACAGGAGGTACGGTTTTTAGACTTCACGAACAATCAGAGATGCGAACCAACATTAGAAAAAATGAGCATTCAAAATCTATTTTATCAGAGGAAACGAAATATGGTAATTTAGCTGAAATGTTATTTTTATTGATTATAATTATCATATTAATGATATTGGAATGGTTTTTGCGAAAGTATTGGCTTGGGATTTAAATCTGAAACGATGAAAATCAAACGAATTAATTTTAATCAGCAGTAAAATATATGAAAAGGATATTTATAATTGTCACCTCATTATTTTTGTTATCATCTTGTCAAACTCTTTCGTTGTACAGTTTTCAAGGACTTAATGCACCAAAAGTTTTAATTCCTGCTGATGTAAAAACAATAGGCTTTGTTGATAGAAATACCAGTTTTAAGATTGATACTGTGAGTCAATATTATCTTGTAAACAGTAATCTTTTAACAGATACAACAGATTATTCTACAGATATTTCCATGAATTGCTATTTGGGTTTTACAGAGAACTTATCGGAGTATTTAGTTATGGATACTATTCCATTTATTCAGTTGGGTAAAAAGGAAATTTCAGGTGACAGAGATTATACACCAATGAAATGGGAACAGGTTGATAGCATCTGTGAGAGTAATGGATCCGATATTTTAATATGTCTTGAGGATATACAGTTATACAATAAATATACAGTATTCGAAGATGTGCTGATTTATGGAATTACCGATGCTAATTATTATGCTGTTTGGAGGATTTATGATCCTTTAAATAAAACATTTCTTGATGAGCAAATCGTGATTGATAGTTTGTTTTCGGAAGTTACATCACCGTCGTACACACGATTAATAGAGGAAGAATTGCCAAAAAGAAAAGATCTTTTTAAGGATGTTTCTTATCAGATTGGCAATCAATATGCAGACATGCTTTCACCTAAATGGATTGATATAAACAGAAAGTATTTTACTTCCGGAGATGATCGTTTAGCCATTTCAAAATACTATATTGATAATGGAGATTGGGAGACTCCAATTACGCTGTGGACTGAGATTTCAGAGGAGAAAGATGATAAACTTGCAGGAAGAGCTTCTTATAATTTAGCCATAGCTTATGAAATTAAAGAAGATTATAAGCAGGCAAATCATTGGATTCGAAAATCAATTTCTCATTATAAAACATTAAAGTCTTTGCCATCCGAATTTAAATTAGTTAAGGCATACACATTAGAACTTCTGGAGAGAACCAAAAACAAAGAGAAATTGGATCTTTTTTTTGGAGAGTAATTTTATTTTAAAAAATATACAAGCCTGATGAGTATTATTCTATCAGGCTTGTTTAATTTTGAGAGCTTAAATTTTAATACAAAACTACATGACATCAACGATGCTGCTTTATATCATACTGGGAATTTTAACTGCAGATTTTCTTTTAGAACGATTTCTTGAATTTTTGAATCATAAGAAATGGTCGCCAATTCTTCCTAAAGCATTAGAAGGGATTTACGATCAGGAAAAATATAGCCAGTCACAAAATTATCAGAAGGACAAATTGATGCCTTCGTTAATTTCATCGGGACTAGGTTTCATTGCCACGGTACTAATGATTAGTCTTGGTGGTTTTGCATGGGTTGATGAGTTCGTCAGGAATTATTTTGAACATCCAATAACAATTGCCTTAGCCTTTTTTGGTGTGATTTTGTTTTTTTCCAGTTTGCTGGGATTGCCTTTTTCTTACTATTCAACATTTGTAATTGAGGAGAAGTATGGTTTTAACAGAACAAGCTTAAAAACCTTTGTATTGGATAAATTAAAAGGTGGATTGCTTAGTATTGTAATTGGCGGTGGCATATTGGCTTTATTAATATGGATTTATTTGCAGACCACAACAAACTTCTGGTGGATGGCGTGGTTGGTAATTGCATTTTTCATGATTTTTATGGCTATGTTTTATTCTTCCTTGTTGGTGCCTTTATTTAATAAGCAAACACCTCTGGAAGATGGAGAATTAAAAGATGAGATTAGCAGGTTTGCAGGTAAAGTAGATTTCAAATTGGATAATGTCTATGTAATGGACGGTTCTAAACGATCATCGAAAGGAAACGCATATTTTAGCGGACTTGGATCAAAAAAGAGAATTGTCCTGTTTGACACATTAATTAATGATCTGACAAAGGAAGAGATTGTTGCGGTTTTGGCGCATGAAATTGGACACTATAAAAAGAAACATACACTTAGCGGCATATTTTTATCCTTACTGCAAACCGGACTGATGTTTTACATTTTTTCTTTGATTATTGCTAATCCCTTGCTTTCGGAAGCATTGGGAGCGAAGCAACAAGGATTTCATTTGGGATTGATTGCCTTTGGAATTTTGTATTCTCCGATATCAACCTTTTTAGGTTTGGGAATGAATATTTTATCACGAAAGAATGAATATGAGGCCGATGATTATGCCTTAAAAAATTATGATGGGAAAGCTTTAGGAGATGCTTTAAAGAAACTATCTGTTAGTTCTCTTAGCAATTTAACGCCACATCCGGTTTATGTGTTTTTTTACTATTCACATCCAAGTCTTTTACAACGATTAAAAGCATTACAGTTAATAAAATAAGCAAATGCAAGCAGAAATAATTACAATTGGTGACGAAATTCTGATTGGTCAAATAGTGGATACCAATTCAGCATGGATGGCCAAAGAATTAAATGGAATAGGTATTAATGTTGGGAAAATAACCAGTATATCCGATCAGGAAGCTGATATCGTAAGTTCCCTGAAACAGGCAATGGAAAGAGTTTCCCTTGTTTTAATTACGGGAGGTTTAGGACCCACGAATGATGATATTACTAAAAAGACATTGAGCGATCTTTTTGAAATGAATCTGGTGCAGGATGATTTTTTATTTGCCAAAATTGAACAAAGACTCTGGCAGAGAGGGATTCCTATGAATCGTTTCAATCGGGAACAGGCTTTGGTTCCCGATGGCGCAAGAATAATAACCAATAACTATGGTACAGCTCCTTGCATGTGGTTTGAGAAAGATGGTAAGGTAGTGATCTCGATGCCTGGAGTTCCTTTTGAAATGAAGGGAATTATGCAGGACGAAATTTTACAATCATTAAAACAACATTTTTCTACACCGGTTATTGTGCACAAAACAGTAATGACTCAAGGTATTGGAGAATCTGTTATGGCGGAAATGCTTGAAGATTGGGAAGGGAATTTACCAGCTTGCGTAAAATTGGCATATTTGCCTTCTCCAGGAGTTTTGCGATTACGAATGAGTCTTTTGGGAGATAATTTGGCAGAATTAGAGAAAATTATAGAGGAGCAGTTGTCTGCGTTAAAAAAAATAATTTCCGCAAATATATTTGGCTATGATGATGAACCCATGGAATTGACCATAGCTAAACTTTTATCCGATAAGGGAAAGACTTTGGGCACAGCAGAGAGCTGTACCGGGGGGAAAATTGCTCACCTAATAACATCTCATGCGGGTAGTTCTTCTTATTTTAAAGGTGGTGTGGTAGCCTACTCAAATGAGGTGAAGGAAAATATCTTGCGTGTGAATGGTGAGGATTTGGAGAAATATGGTGCGGTAAGTCAGCAGGTAGTGGAACAAATGGCTATTGGTGCCAGAAAAGTGCTGAATACCGATTATGCAATTGCAACATCAGGAGTTGCAGGACCGGATGTGGAACTGAGGAAAAACCGGTTGGAACTGTTTGGATTGCTGTTGCGGGACCCAATGACCTTATTTCTCATCGATTTGATTTGTATAAAAATAGAGAACGAAATATTCAGGTGGCATCTTTAAATGCACTAAATATGCTGCGGAATTTACTTCAAAAGTAAAGAATAATATTGTTTTTATATTGAGAGGCTTTCCGTTTAGTGGAGAGCCTTTTTTTTATCAATTTTGAATGTGATAAATTTCACTTTTACCAAGTTTAGTATTGCAATTGGTATCTTAAATATCTAAATTTCAGTTACTATAAATAAAATCAAAGTTAAGATAGAAATATAATAAAGCTACAAACATATAGATATTTGGATATATAAATATTGTTGCTTAGATTTGAACCGAAATCAAAAGAATTAATAAATATGCGAAACCTTAAAATTTATTTCATTTTACTCTTAGTTGCAGGCTTTTCAATAAAAGGGAAATCACAAGCTGTAGAAATGAAGTTAAGTTTGAAAGAAGCTTTAGTGAAAGCTTCCGAAAACAATTGGGAAATTAATAAGGCGAAGGCTGAGGGAAGAGTTGCCAAAGCCGAATTCCGTCAAACAAATTCCGTTTTTTTACCGATAGTGAATCTTTCACATTCGGGAGTTGTAACAAACGATCCGTTGAGCAGTTTTGGATTCAAATTAAAGCAGGAGATAGCTACACAGGCTGACTTTAATCCACTCTTACTAAATGCTCCTGGTCAGACTAAAAATTTCAATACTAAAATTGAGGTTCAGCAGCCATTAATTAATATTGATGGAATTTATGGCAGAAGAGCCGCGAATGCAAAAATGCAGGCTGTTGATTACAAAACAGAGAGAACAATCAATTTTACAAAGTTTGAGGTGAAGAAAGCCTATTATCAGCTCGAATTGGCTCAAGAGGCAGTTTCAGTTCTTCAATTATCAAAAAAGGCTGCTGCTGAAGCACTACAAGTTACTGAAAATAATTTGGCGCAAGGCTTTGTGCAGGAAGCAGATCTGTTATCTGCAAAGGTGCGGGTTTTGGAATTGAATAATCAGTTAGCAGATGCAAGTAATAATCAGAAGAGTGCAGGAGAGTTTTTGGCCTACCTTTTGGGTTTGGATATTAATGTGGTGATTGTTACTACAGATTATTTGGAGAAAAAGCCTTCCTTGTTAAATGGCTTGGAGCAAGATTTTCAAATTGAAAATCGTTCGGATTTGAATGCCTATAGAAAGAGCGTTGAAGCAAGAGAAAGTATGCTGAAATCAGAAAGAATGCAGTTCCTTCCCCGATTAAATGCATTTGGTGCATACGAATGGAATGACGATAAACTTTTTGGAACATCAGCAAATAATTACATGATTGGAGCAAGTTTATCATGGAATTTATTCAGCGGGTATAAAAATATTGGAAAGGTTCAGAAAGCGAAGGCCGAATTAAAAATATCGGAGTTGAACTTCGCTGAATACTTATCCAAAAACAGTATGGAAATTCAATCTGCCAAAAGAAATCTGAAAGTGGCATATGATAAAATTGAATTGAGCAAATTAGCCAAAGAGCAGGCAGAAGAAGCACTTCGAATACGTACTAACAGATACAAGCAAGGATTGGAAAAAACTACTGATATCTTATATTCTGAAACGGTTTCGATGGCACGGAATCTTGATTATATAAACAGTTTATACAATTATCATGTTGCAGTTTTCCAATTGGAGTTATTACTGGAAAAAGAATTACAATAAACAATCATACTAAAGAATCTACAGATATGAACTCAAGGAATTTTTTAATTATAGCACTGATCACTTTAAGTGGATTATCATTACAATCCTGTGGAAGAGAAAGCAAGGTAAAGGAGACAGAGAAGGCTGATGTTAGCGTAGCGGTAGGAACAGCTAAATTAACAAATCAAGCTGAAACAATGAGTTTTTCAGGTAAACTGGAAGCTGAAACACATTCGAATCTTAGTACACGGATTATGGGTCAAATTGCTAAGATCAATGTAGAAACGGGTCAAAAAGTACATGAAGGTCAGGTTTTGGTTGAGATCCATGCAAAAGATATTCAGGCAAAAAAAGCACAGGTAAAAGCTAATAAACAGGAGGCAGAAGCTGCTTTTGCAAATGCAAAGAAAGATTACGATCGTTTTACTGTGTTGTTTGAGCAAAAGAGTGCTTCGCAGAAAGAGTTGGATGATGTAACAACACAATACAATATGGCAAAAGCCAGATTGGAAGCTGTTAACGAAATGGGTGTTGAGGTAGAGGAAATGCTTAGGTATACCACGATTAAAGCTCCTTACAATGGTGTAATTACCAGAAAATATATGAACGAAGGTGATTTGGCATCTCCGGGAATGCCATTGGTTGCTATTGAAAAACAAGGTGAATTTATGGTGATGGCCCGAATTCCTGAATCTGAAATTTCGAAAATTAAACAAAATGATCCGGTATTTGTTCAAATTAGTGCATTGGGAGATGCCAAAATACCTGGTTTTGTCTCGGAAGTTAATCCATCTTCTCAGTATACAGGAAATCAGTTTGAAGCCAAAATTGTTTTGAGACCTGCCAACGAACAAAAAAGTAATTTGTACAGTGGTATGTATGCAAATGTTTTGATTGAAAAAGGCGGGATGCCATCTATAATGATCCCAACAGATGTTTTGGTTCACAAAGGACAATTGACAGGAATATATGCAGTTAGTCAGGGAGGAACAGCAATGTTACGATGGATAAGACTGGGTAAAACCATTGGTGATCAAGTTGAAGTTTTATCGGGCTTAAACGATGGCGAGAAATACATTATTTCCTTTAAAGGGAAAATTTGGGATGGAGCAAAACTTACTATTCAATAATTACAGCCGGTAGTTACAATCAAAATAAAGACATATGAAACGTCCATGCTAAAGTGATTTTGACACACAAGGGGATTGATTATTCCAGCATGGTAAGTTCCATATGGTAACTAAAAAACAAATTATAATCATATGAAAACAGGATTTGCAGGCCAAATGGCCAAATTATTCATAAATTCTAAATTAACTCCGCTCTTGATGGTTGCCTTTATGGTAATTGGTATGTACAGTGCCTATTTAACGCCAAGAGAAGAAGAACCACAAATCGATGTTCCCATTGCTGATATCTTTTTAAGATATCCAGGTGCCAGTCCGGCAGAAATTGAATCGAGAGTAATGCAGCCACTTGAAAAAGTAGTGGCAAATATTCCTGGTGTTGAATATGTTTATTCTACATCAATGCCGGGGCAGGCAATGTTAATTGTTCAGTTTTATGTTGGTGAAGACATTGAAAGATCTCTGGTTAAGATGTATAATGAGATCATGAAACACATGGACGAAATGCCAAAAGGCACTTCCATGCCTTTAATTAAAACACGTGCAATTGATGATGTTCCGGTATTGGGATTAACTTTTTGGAGTGAGAACTATGATGATTTTCAATTAAAGAGAATAGCAGAGGAAGTAAACAACGAAATAGAAAAAGTAAATGAGGTTTCGGAAACCAAAATAATTGGCGGACGTTCACGTCAAGTGAGAGTTATTCTCAACCGGGCACAAATGGCAGGCTATAATGTTGATGCTTTGAGTATTGCCAGACAAATTGAAATATCTAATCAGCAAACAGGATCGGGAGCATTTAATAATCATGACACTGAATATATAGTTGAAACAGGTCGGTTTCTTGAAAATTCAGAAGATGTTGCAAACCTGGTTGTAGGTGTATACAATGGCAGTCCAATTTATTTGAAACAAGTTGCAGAGGTTATCGATGGTCCGGAAGTGCCTTCACAATATGTGAGTTTTGGTTATGGAAAAATAAATGAGGCTAAGGAACTTGCAAAAGGAAATTACCCTGCTGTTACCATTTCGGTGGCCAAACGACGGGGTGCTGATGCAATGAAAGTAGCGGAACAAATTTTAACAAAGATCGCCGTTTTGGAACAGGAATTAATTCCTGCCGATGTTCATGTTGAGGTTAGCAGGAACTATGGTGAAACGGCTTCAGACAAAGTTTCCGAGCTGTTGATGCACCTTTTAGGAGCAATTATTGCAGTTACATTTGTTGTGATGCTGGCCATGGGATGGCGTGGTGGATTGGTCGTATTTTTGTCAGTACCCATCACATTTGCCTTAACCATGTTTAGTTACTATTTTCTGGATTATACATTGAACCGGATTACCTTGTTTGCTTTGGTCTTTGTTACCGGAATTGTGGTTGACGACTCCATTATTATTGCGGAGAACATGCACCGGCATTTTAAAATGAAACAGTTACCGTTTATGCAGGCTGCCTTACGTTCTATCGACGAAGTAGGAAATCCAACGATTTTGGCAACTTTCACAGTTATTGCCGCTGTTTTGCCAATGGTATTTGTGTCTGGTTTGATGGGGCCTTACATGAGTCCGATGCCAATTGGAGCGTCCATTGCAATGATTTTTTCCTTGCTGGTAGCTCTTACGATTACTCCTTATTTGGCATATCGCTTGTTACGATTTAAAGAAAAAGAAGATGCGGACAAGAAGGCTTTTAAGTTGGAAGACTCGATGGTGTACAAACTTTATTCAGCTACGATTTCGCCCATGCTGGAATCAAAATGGAAGAGATGGAGTTTTATAGGTACTGTGATTTTTCTTTTACTGGCTTCAACCACATTGGTTTATTTTAAAATGGTTGCTGTTAAAATGCTTCCTTTTGATAATAAGAATGAATTTCAGGTGGTTATTGATATGCCGGAAGGAACAACTCTTGAGCGTACTGCAGTAGTTGCTAAAGAATTGGCAGCTTACATTTCTCAACAGGAAAATGTAGTTGATTATCAGACTTATGTGGGGACAGCAGCACCAATAAATTTTAATGGTTTGGTTCGTCATTACGATTTGCGTTGTGGTTCGAATGTTGCTGATATTCAGGTGAATTTAACTCATAAAAATGAGCGTGATGAGCAAAGTCATGACATTGCTAAGTTAATGAGACCTGCATTGCAGGAGATTGGAACGAAATTTAATGCAAATGTAAAAGTTGTTGAAGTTCCACCAGGACCACCGGTAATGTCAACTTTGGTTGCAGAAATTTATGGTCCTAATTTAGAGGAACAACAAAAAATTGCAGCTCAGGTAAAGACTCTTTTTGCAAAAACGGATGATGTTGTTGATGTTGATTGGTTTGTTGAAAATGATCAAACGGAATTTCAGTTTAATGTGAATAAAGAAAAGGCTATGTTGGCCGGAGTTTCGACTCAGCAAGTGGTTCACACATTAAATATGGCATTACGCGGGCATGAAATTACTCAGTTGTATCAAGAATCTGAACACAATCAAGTTGGAATTGATTTACGACTGCATGAGAAGGATAGAAGCAGTGTTGCCGATCTGAAGAGAATCAATATTTTGTCTCAATCGGGGCAGTTAGTTGCTTTGGGAGATATTGTTGATATTATTGAGAGAATTAAGGAGAAAAGTATCTATCGAAAAAATCAGAAACGGGTGGTATATGTTACTGCCGATGTAGCCGGGAAATTGGAAAGTCCGGTATACGGAATTCTGAACATAGCCAAAAATCTTAGTGATGTTAAGCTTCCTGAAGGTTATGATTTAAAAGAGGAGTATACTCAACAACCGTTTTTAGAAGATAATTACAGTTTGAAGTGGGATGGGGAATGGCAGATTACATATGAAGTTTTCCGCGATTTGGGAACTGCCTTTGCGGTGGTATTGCTGGTAATCTATTTGTTGATCATCGGATGGTTTCAGAATTTTAAAGTCCCTTTTGTGATGATGATTTCAATTCCATTATCTCTTGTAGGTATTTTGGTTGGACACTGGTTGATGGGGGCTTTCTTTACCGCTACATCTATGATTGGATTGATTGCCCTTGCAGGGATAATGGTAAGGAATGCCATTCTTCTTATCGACTTTATTAATCTTCGGCTTGATGATGGGATTCCGTTAAAAGAAGCTGTTATTGAAGCTGGAGCAGTACGTACAACACCAATTCTACTTACAGCAGGAACTGTTGTAATTGGAGCTGTTGTAATCCTGTTCGATCCTATTTTTCAAGGCTTGGCCATATCACTTATGGGAGGTTCTATTGCTTCAACATTTCTGACTTTGGTAATTGTACCACTTATTTATTATATGACTGAAAAGAAAAAATATCCTGTAATTAAAATAGAAGAAGGTATTGTTAAAGAAGGAGATGAAATTTCTTAAATACTAATCTAAATTCTGAATATATGAAAGTTGTAATCATATTTTGTGTGAGTTCCTTTTACGATGATCTGAAAAAAATCTATCAAAATTCAAATGTTGAGGCATATAGTGAATTTGATGTAAAAGGATTCACCCGAAAATACGATAAGGATGGCGCAGCTACTAATTGGTTTGCCACAAGTAAGGAATACTACGATTCAATAGCAACATTTGCCTTTTTAGATGAAGAAAAAGGTTTTGGCTTGTTGAATCAAATCTCTAAATTCAATAAAGAATTAGATTGTTGCAGTCCAATGCATGCTTATATGCTGGATGTTGAAAAGTTTATTTAAATGATTTAGTCTAAAATAACATGAGAGAGAGAATTATTAGAGGCATTGCAGGAACATTAGTTTTGGTAAGCATTTTATTGGCATTTTATGTAAATATTAACTGGTTATTACTAACAGCGTTTGTTGGTTTAAATCTGTTACAATCATCAATTACTAAATGGTGTTTGATGGATGATATTTTAAAGAAAGTTTTTAAAATGGATAATTAATTCATTTTAATTCTAGTTTGGGTGTAAAGCTCTGAATGTAAATTCAGGGCTTTATTTTTTGTTGAATTCTGCTGTAAAGAATGGTCTATATTCATGAAAAGCCTGAATATTCTATATCTTTGCCGGATAATATAGAATTATGATACGATCTACTGAGCACGCATTCGAAATAATCGATACCCAAGTTAAGGGAATTCCATATGAAGCAATTGATTTCTTGAGAAATCAGGAAAACAGCGAAGGATTAACTAAAAAAATGGTTTTCGCTTTTAAAAATGCTTACAATGGTGAAACATACTATTCTGATGAATATAGAGTTATGTTGCCGGCACCATTATGGTATTGTATTGTTGCAGAGAAACACTTGTCAGAGGAATTATTTGAGCCGTTGTTAAATATGTTCACTGTTGAGGAAGATTGGGATTTAATGAACGAACAGGCTGTTTATTTGGCAGGACTGCTTGCCAGAAAATATCCGGAACGATTTGTTGGTAAAGTGCTCGATTTTATTGAAGAAAACATCAAATCAGATAATAGAAAGCCTTATCTGTATTGTTTTGAGGCTTTATATTATGCAACAGATGAACAGTTCGATCGAATACATTCCATATTGGATAAGGTGAATTTTCATTGGGTAGACCACTATATTCGTGTATTGGGTGATTTACAACGTGATGATACTTTTCAAAAATTCAAGGAGATTCTGCCAAAATTTGAAGGCAAGCACACTGCGGTTGAGTTACAATATTATATCGATGTGATTGAAGGTAAAGTTGATGATTTTCAGAAAGGAACAGCTTTTTGCGAAATGCGCGATCCGGAATGGAAGAACCATTACCAACATATGGAGTATATTTTTGCTTCTTCAGAATCACCGGTTGAACAAGGAGTAAAAGTGAACAGAAACGATCCATGTCCTTGTGGTTCAGGGAAAAAATACAAGCAGTGCTGTTTGAAAAAACAATGTTGATCATGTAATTTTATTTCTGTAAGATAATAAGAATGGAGTGAAGTAATATTCCTATCTTTAAGTGTATAAGTCCTTTATCCGCGGAAAATTAAATTGAATTATGAGTGAATTGGCAAGCATCAAAAAGGAATTGTTTCAGATTGCCAATCGCATGGTGGCAGAAAAGCTGGAATTCAATAGAAAAGCTTTGCAGGAATTAAAGGACTCAGCAGGAAGTGAAACCAAGAGCAGTGCGGGTGATAAGCATGAAACCGGACGGGCAATGGTTCATTTGGAACAGGAGAAAATGGCTCAGCAATTAGCAAGCAATCAAAGCATGCAAAGTGTATTGGCTAAAATTGATCCTGAAATTTTAAATCCGGTTATTTCTCTGGGATCTCTTGTAATTACTGATAAACTTCGATTTTTTGTGTCTGTTGCTTTGGGGAAAGTTGAATTAAACAAAAAAGAATACTACTTGGTTTCTCTAACCTCACCACTTGCCAAACAATTTGTTAGTAAACAAAAAGGGAATACCGTCTCATTTAACAATCAGGACTATCTGATTGAGGAGACTGCATAAGTAATTTTGAAGAAGATAAACTTGTGATATGATTATGCGCTTACCACGCATGTTTTATGCGCAATTTTGCTTATTTCCTGAATGGCTCCAAATAAGTCAACTAAATCTTCATCAGTAGGTTCCGACCTGTGATACTTTTCCAAAGAGCAAATAGATTGGATGTTTTCGTATTTTAAGATGCGCTTTTTAAGTGTTGCATCAATTGGCATCACTTCTTCCAGACTATAAATAAGATCACTGTAAGTGTGATTTTGAGGCATATTTTGATGATAATCCAGTATCGCCATAATGTATCCTTCTAATGAAATTGATAACAAATTGTATCGAATAGTATTTCCCAGAATGCTTTTTTCACCTTTTGGTGTTGCACTTTTTAGAAATTGATCTCCATCCTGCATCCATCGGTTCCAGTTTAATTTTCTTGTTGTCATATCAGGTTATTTACGTGTAATGATTAGTAATGGAAACTAATTGGGAACTAATATAACTAGCATCCGGAGTTGCATGATCCACAAGATGTACTGCAATTTGAAACGTGTATTTGTGTGACATTTCCATTTACTATTGTGAGAGGACTCAATTCTTCTTTGTCGAACAGTTTAATGTTTTCGTCTAAATTATTTCCCTGAGCAGGATATAATGCAATTCCCATTTCGCTAAATAGATGAATGGCCATGATTGGCATTTCTCTTATTATTACTGAAAGAATACCCTTGCGTTTTAATGCAAAACTGATGTTGCCAATTTTGCTTGTTAATGCATTAATTGGAAGCCATTCATAAGTTTTATTCAAGCTATCGTATATGCAGTAAGAGGTCGCATCATCAAATTCTTTAGTAATCTTGTTTTTTGCATTTTCATGATCAACCACAGGTATCAATACTTTCATAATTCATTTATTTGTAGTTCTAAAAAAGATTTAAGCTAACAATCAAAATGAGTACCGTAAACAGATATCTGTTCTGTTTCAGAGTATTAACGAATTATAGGGGCAAGAAAAATTTCATTTTTGTAGGCATTTTAATTCAAAATCTACAAAAATGTATGATGCCTGCCGGATTGGTACAAGGCCCGGGAATTGATGTTGCGAAGAGTAAAGTTTATTTAGCACCTAACCATGTCGCTTTGTGCCAAATGGCCTCCAAGGGTCCGTGAGAATGTTTTTTATCCCACCAGGTACAAAACACTCCGAGAAATAGAGCTAGACTGATACCGATTAACAAAGCATAAGTTGCACCTGTGTATTGATACATTCCCAAACCAAACCCGTAATAGATGCTTGCACCTAAAATGGATTGAAATACATAGTTGGAAAGGCTCATTTTACCTATTGCTGAAAATGGAGTCAGAACTTTTCGAAATAGATTGGTGTTGAACAGCAAAACAAATCCTGATACAAGGATTACCATGAATGAAAGATTAGCCCACGAGGTTTCGATGGTTTGCACTGAGCGACGAATGGCTTCACTACTAATTAATCCGCTAAGGTTCTTTTGAAGAATAAACAGGGGAATAAACACAATTATCGAAATAAGAAAAGTCTTTGTCCAAAATCTGGTGTTTTTATCTGATTTAGTAAAAAGATTCATACGACCGGCAAGCATCCCGAATAGAAAAGTTGAAAGAATATGAAAAAAACGGCCATTCTCCCAACTCCAGGCAATAACGGCTCTTTTCCCATTTGTTAAATTGCCATATACAGTACCTAAAAATGAATCTGTTTTTACGTATTCATCCATTTTGCCAAAATAGGTCCATGATATGGGGTTGGCTATTTTAATATCAGGATTTTGTATGGCTTTAAAAAGGCTGAATAATTCATAAGGTTGAACAAACAGGAGTAAAGCAACAGCAAATATCCACTTGTTGTTTAGTTTCACCAAAGGGATTAAAAACAAACCCACAAAAGCGTAAAGTGTAAGTATATCACCTTGGTAAAATGCTGAGTTTATGATCCCGAAAACAAAAAGAAGCACTAAACGCCATGCAAAGCGTACTCTAAAATCATTGCCTCGTTTGTTTTGATTGTTGGTCTGAATAAAAAAGGTTAATCCAAAAAGTAAGGCGAATATTGCGTAGGATTTTCCTCCAAAAAGGAAAAATAAGGAATCCCAAATTATTTTATCTAAAGAAACCATCCATGCAGGAAGGTTTGCCGGCGAAAAATAAACATCGAAATGCTCAATATTGTGAAGGAGCATAATAGAGACAAGGGCAAAACCTCGTAAAGCATCTACAACGTGCAGACGGTTTTTAATTGCAGGGGCATTCATTTGTGCATGGTTTGGTTAAATAGAGGATGCTAATTTAACTAAATTTTTTGTTTGTAAAAAGAGGGAAGATAATGTTCAATAAAATGGTGCATAAATAAGTTCCAACCAGCCTAAATCAGAATGTTTCTGAAATCAAAAAATCCAATCAAATTGGATCGGACTTTGTTTTATATTTTAGAAAAATAGGATGAATTAAAACGATGCAGCTATTCCAATTTGAAAAACGGAATTTTTAGCATCTATTTCAACATAGTCATTATTGAATATTTTAGTCAATCCAAAATTGTAGCGGGCTTCGATGCTAAATTGTTTGTTAAGGTCAAATTCAAGTCCAAAATCTAAGGATAAATCGAAATCTCTCATGGCTTTGTCATAATCAGCAGTTTCACCGTCTTCTTCAAATTCAGAACTTAAATGAATGCCGATTTGAGGCCCTGCAACTGCAAATAGTTTATCGGTTCCAAACATTTTTGTGCGAAGCAATAGAGGAATATTTAAAAAGTTGGTTTTAAATTGCAAATTACTTCCTGCAAGATCATCTTTAGATCCTTGACGGGAATAAATCAACTCAGGCTGAAAAGCTAACGATTCCGTAAGACCTATTCTCATAAAACCACCAAAGTAAATGTCGGCTCTAGAATCACCGTTCATGTCATCTCCACTAAAGTTTGCAAGATTTAAACCTCCTTTTATTCCGTATTTTACATCCTGAGCAAATGAAGATGTGCCAATTGCGATAATGGCAAATAGTAGTACAATTTTTTTCATGTGATTTAGTTTAATAATTATTAAAGTTCAAACATACAAAATGATATTGTATTTTGTGGCTGTCAAGTTTGCCAAGTTAATTGATGTTGATCAATGATCCTTTTTATGTTGCTAAGATGTTTTGCTGATTGATTAAGGAAAATGCCATAGCTTGACGGCGTTAAGTTTAGATAACCTGCATGAGATGGTAAATTAAGAGTTATCTTGCATAGTGATGCTGAATTTATTTGTTTTTGTCGACAGGCAAAGAAAAATACATTTCACTACCAACTCCAACTTTACTTTTCGCCCAAATTTGGCCACCATTTTTATGAACAAATTCCTGACAAAGTATCAAACCCAATCCGGTCCCTTTTTCTTCGTTGGTTCCTACGCGTTGAGCGTTCTTTTCAATCATAAAAAGATTATTCATTATTTGTTCACTCATGCCAATACCGGTGTCGCGTACACAAATTTCAAACACGTCATGATTCAATTTCCCGGTGAGCTTAATTACACCTCCTGCATTACAGAATTTAATGGCGTTATTAAATAAATTGGAAACGACTATTTTTATGGTTTCCTTGTCGGCCCAAACTATTTGTGCATCATCAATATTATTTAGGACATTAATTTTTTTAATTTCAGCAGCAGCCATGTTTGGTAAGATGCCTTCTTCTGCCAGATTCTTTATCAGATGTACCTCTTTATTCAATTGAATAAACCCACTTTGTGATCTGGACCATGTTAATAAATTTTCAAGCAGGGAATAGGTCGATTTTGAGGCATCTCCAACGTGATTGATCATTTCCAAACGCTCATCATCGCTGTACTCACTATAATGATTGGTTAATTCATTATTAAAACCCAGAATTGCAGTAAAAGGACTTTTTAAATCATGAGCAATAATGGAGAAAAACTTGTCTTTAGTCGCATTTAGCTTTTGAAGGTTTTCTTCACTTACTTCTAATTTTTTGATATTGTC
The DNA here is from genome assembly GCF_963664555.1 of Labilibaculum sp. Taxonomy (GTDB): domain Bacteria; phylum Bacteroidota; class Bacteroidia; order Bacteroidales; family Marinifilaceae; genus Labilibaculum. Next base: position 2,636,069 of record NZ_OY761461.1, read on the forward strand.
CTCCAGAAGTAATTTTTGTTCATTAATAAGTTTGTGCTGGGATTTTAAAATGATATTATTTTTTTTGGATCTTAAAAAGTAAAATGCCACAATTGAAATCGAGAGAATGAGTAGAACAATAGCAAGCAAAGCCAGTGTGTACTTGTTTTTCATGATAATAGCAGCATTTTTTGCCTGCTGATTTTTAAGTGCCAATTCAAGCTGTTGCTTCTCTATTTCATTTTTAGCCTTTTGTTCTTCAAATTCAACCAAATATTCAGCTACTTTCTCACTTTTTAAAGAATCGATGGCATTATTTGCCTTTTGCAGCGATTTGTATGCTTGTTTGTGATTTCCAATTTGTGAATAGGCTTTGGCACTCATCTTATAAATTTCAGGATATTCTTCCTGTACACCAATAGAATCGGATAATTTTAAGCATTTATCGAGAACGTGAATACTTTCGGAGTACTTTTTTTGTTTGAAAAGCATTTCTCCTTGTTTGCGGTATGCACGCGCCAAGATGTGCTGATAATTATTCTTGATACAAATTTCGCTGGCTTTATCAATATAGTATTTTGTTGAATCAAAATTGTTGATCCCATTATAGTATCCCGATAAGGACAGGTACAAATAGGCTTGAACGTAATGACTGTCAATTGCAGGCAATAGGCTCATTATTTTTTGATAATCAGATTTAGCTTCACTAAACTTATGATGTTCGACTTTTAAAACCCCAACATTGGAATAGGAGATGGCTAAATCTCCGATATTAGAGGAATATTGTTCCAGAGCAATGGATTTTTGAAAATAATTCAAAGCCAATTCGTAATTATTGAGCCGTTTGTAAATTGCGCCAATGTTGTTGCAGCGGATGGACAAACTGGTTGTGTCTCTTAATTTTTCTGCAATTTCAAGTGCTTTAAGATTGTAGTCAAGACTTTTTAATTGATTTGACTCATAGGAAGCCAAATAACTCATGCCACTGTAACAATCCAATAGGTTGACAGAATCTCTTTCCTGAATAAATTGACTGAGAGCCTTATTGAAATTTTCCATTGCCGGCTTTAATTTTCCGTCTTGAATTAATGCACGGGCAGTGTATAAATGGGATACAGCCAAACCATGATCGTAATTAATTTCCTGAGCCAGCAGCATTCCTTTTTGGCTGTAATGCAGAGAGCTGTCAATACTTATACCTCCAAATAAATAGGCTATTTGGTTGTAATTATCTACAAGCTGTTCTTGATCTGATTCAATTCGGTTCTGCTTCTGTAAAGAATCAATTTGAAATTGCTCGCTGTTTTGAGCCGTTGAAGGGGATGTAATGCAAAAAAAGCAGAGACAGAACAGGGCTATTTTGAATAGAAGTACTTTTTTCATCATCAATTCTTTGGTAGGATGCGAAAATAACCAAAAAAATAAAATATATCTGATTTACAGAACATCTTTTGATCTTATATTGAGGAAACAAGCCGTTAATTCCCGTATCCTGACCAAGGGGAATTTTTCGTTCACAAATAATGGCTTTTCTTGTGAAAACAGTCTGCTAAAATTCCCAATCATTGGTTCATTTTAGTTCGGAAGAATTCTATATGGATGAACATTTTTTATTCATAAGAAATGGTTAAGAACTGCACTCATTGCGGAAAAAAAGAAAGAGAGTGTCTAAAAAGTATTGTTCCATTGTCATTCTGAGCCTGTTGAAGAATCTTTCACTTTGAAAAACAGATGTTTCGTCCTGATAGCCATCGGGACCGCTCAACATGACAATCCAATACAAAATATTCCTTTTTAGACACCCTTTTGGTAATCAGGGGTTTATTTTAACTGAAAGGTTTTATTGTTTTTTCTTTCCGCCTCCAATTTCAATGCCCAGCTGTACGCTTAGGTAATCGCTGATGTTATTTTCTGTAAAGTTGTAAATCATTGCCAGTCTCATGTGGCCAACATTAAGACCGATTCGTGGGGCAAATCCAAAATTATTTTCAGAACCTGTGTTTATATTTACCGACCAAATATCAGTATCAATACTTTGATCGTTTCTTTTGTAAAGCCCTAGTCCAAGACCAACAAATGGGCGTGTTTTTTGGTTGTTGAAGAAATAATCGCAGGTAAACAGAACTGGTGTAACAGTAGAAGCATCTACATTTACACGACCAATTCCAACAGAAATTTCACCTGAACTAAGTCTTACCCCTTCTAAACGCAATCCAAAGGTGAAATTATCATTTAGACTGTATCGGGGTTCAATGTATGATCCGCCACCCAATCCGGATTCTTTATCAAGTGGAAATGCTAAAATTCCACCTACTTCCACTTTAAAAGGCTTGAAGCTTTGTTTCTGCGCGAAGCCCTGTTTGCCGGCAATTATTACCAACAGAAAGGCAGCGCAATAAATAAGTCGTTTCATATCTGTTTGTGTTATCAGTTAGTAATCAATTGAATAAGTTAAGGAAAAAATAATTTTCCGGTTTTTATTTAGATATCAAAACATTGGCTTACAATTTAAAGTTTCCAAATACTGTATGCCGGAGAGTGTGAAGGATTTCATTTTCATCGAGTTCAATTATAGCAGCGTAAAGTTGTTTGACATTGCGACCAGGATTTATGCAGTAAGATTCTCCAATTTTATCAACCCAACTGCCACTAAGCATCGGTGCTTCGTGAATGTGTCCATGCAAGCTTAAAATGGGTTGTTGCTTCCAAATTTGGTTTGTCAGCGCTTTACTGCCCAGATGATTTTGTTCCCAGCTAATATCTAGTTTACCTCCATAAGGTGGAGTATGGCAAAGCCATATTCTGCTCTTAGGATCGATATTCCGGACTTGTTCCTCTATACTTGGTTTTTTTAGAAAGTAGTTTGGAGGAATCGGTTTGATAGTACCGGAGGCAGAGGAGAGGTAATCGCCTTCCTGAGGTTGAATAGCATCAGATTCAAGATCTCGGGCTTCGTAATCTTTTCGATGAAAAGGAGTGTGGGGTACCATGGGGTAGCCCGATAGATTCATGTTTTTGTAGCGATAGCTTTTCAAGTGAAGTTGCTGGATGATGTTTGGAAGAGCCAACTGTTCCATTTTCATTATACTTGCCGGCCAGTCGTTGTTGCCCGGAATGAAAAGAATATCAAGCTTAATTTCCTTTGCGAATTGTAAAAAACAGTTATCTATAAATTGAAGCTGATCGGTGACTATCCGGGTATGAGCAAAGAGGTCTCCGCCCAACAAAAGAGCATCAACATCCTTTTCCTGGTCGAGAATTGTAATCAGCTCATTGTACAGGTGATCATCTCCATGAAGATCTGAGGCATAGATTAGTTTCATGTGCGTTTCATTTCTGTTAGATTTCATTAGCTTGAGATATAAATATATCGCTTTGACATGCTAAAGTCAACCTATCCTGTAGTAGAGAGTTGGTAAAAATAAAGCCACCGCGGGGTGGCTTTATTGTCAATTTGTGTTTTGATAATCATCTTTCCCATTTGCAGCAAAAAATCATAAGAAAGATATGGGCAGCTATTTTAGGTGTTGGTGAGGTTTTTGAAAAGTTGCGGATTCCTTAAAGGTGGTTTGTGTTGGAAATTGTTTGTTTTTGTTGGTGTTCGGAAGCGCTGATGGGAAAGACATACCACTCGAAAGTTTTTGGAAGAGTTGCTGGATTATTTGCTTGTTGAGATTGAGGAATTTTTGAAATAGTACAACTTGATAAAGTAAAAAGAAAAGGCATCTCTATGGAGCTGCCTTTTTCGGTATTGATTAAGAATTAATCGAGAATTTCTTCAATTGTAATGTAATCACCAACACGTCCAGTCATTTTTTCTGCATCAGTATTAACAGGAAGCGTTTTTTTGCCTGGTCTCCATCCGGCAGGACAAACTTCTCCTGTTTTAGTTGCATGTTGCCATGCCTGCACCTGACGTAGAAATTCATTTACATTTCTACCTACAGAATCAGCTTGCACTTCCTGTGCTACACAAATTCCATCAGGGTTAAATAAAAATCTACCACGCAGTGCTACACCTTCTTCTTCGATAAGTACACCAAATGCACGGCTTACTTCCTGATTTCCATCAGCACCTATGGTTAGTCTTAAACCTTTAAGGATTGGTTCAGTTTCAACAAATCTTTTGTGCGAAAATTTAGAATCAACTGATACAGCAAGGATTTCAGTATTTAATTTCTGAAATTCATCATATTTAGCATTCATTGCCGCAATTTCAGTTGGGCAAACAAAGGTAAAGTCAGCAGGATAGAAGCATATTACAGCCCATTTTCCCTTGTAATTATCACTCGATACTGTTGTGAAATGACCTGTGGCAGCATCATAAGCATCCATTGTGAAATTTGGCATTTCTTGTCTTACCATTGTTGAACTCATCGTTTTTTCCTCCTTTACTGATTGATTACTATTTTTTGCATTTTCTACTTGAACTTTTTTTCTGGGTTTTAAACCCGTGTCACATCCCATAATTTAGCCTCCTGTTTTAAATTTTATTTATCCATTTATTATTTGATAAAGTTATTTATTATTCTTCTCAAAAGAGAATATTCTCAATTGAAAATGTATATTTCATGATAGGGAAAATTTATAAGAATGATTTTAATTAGAAAAATGCTTCTAGATTTGTATGGCCATCTTGTTTGTTATCAGGTGGTTGTGTTTTGATAATCATCTTTCCCATTTGCAGCAAAAAATCATAAGAAAGATATGGGCAGCTATTTTAGGTGTTGGTGAAGTGGGAGAGAACAGACACCTCAACCCCGGCCCTTCTCCTCGAGGAGAAGGGAGCCTTCTTTTAAAAATGTGCAGATATCAGGAGCTGTATTCTCCTCTCCTTAAAGGTGAGGGATAGGGTTAGGTTTTTGAAAAATTATGGGCGAAAAAACTGTTGACGTGCTGGAAGAGATGAGAAAAGCCACCGTTAGGTGGCTTTTACTATTGTATTAGTATACTGTTTAGAACTTATTGTCTTTTCTTTGTTTTTTTACATTTTTAATCATCCTGCCAAAGCTCTTATCCTTGTTCTTCTTTTCCTGTACGGTCGATTCGAAATGTGTTTTCTCCCGGTGCATTTTTTGAAAGTTCGCGTACGAGTTGGGATCAATTTCACCATTTTCAACAGCTTCTATAATGGCACAGCCTTTCTCGTGTTGGTGGGTACAGTCTTTGAATCTGCAATTTTTGGCGTATTCCATAATGCCATCAAATGTCATTTCTAAACCACTGGCTGTGTCTGTAATTCCAACTTCCCGCATTCCCGGGTTGTCGATTAAAATCCCGCCATTTTCGAGCACGATCAATTCTCGATGGCTGGTAATGTGTTTCCCTCTGTCGATACTTTCGCTAATTGCTCCTGTACTCATCAGTTGCTTACCGCTTAACTTGTTGATCAGTGTTGATTTTCCAACACCAGAGGAACCAAGCAAACAATAGGTTTTCCTTTTATTTATAAGTGCTGCTAATTGATCCAATCCGGCATCCGACTCATTACTAACGGCAATTACAGGTACATCTTTAATGCGTTCTGCAATCAGATTAAGAAGAGTTTCCAACTCGGCAGCAGTAATTAAATCAATTTTGCTAAGAAGTATAATTGGTTCCACATTAGAAGCATAACAAATGGTTAAATACCGTTCTAATCGGTTGATATTAAAATCGCGGTTAACAGATTGTACAATCATGCCGTAATCGATATTTACTGCAATTATTTGTACCTGTCCTGATTTGCCAACCGCTTGCCGTTCAATTACTGAACTGCGGGGATAGATGGCATGAATCAGAGCTTTTTTTTCATCGTATTCGGAAAAAGCCACCCAATCTCCAACGGCCGGAAAATCGTATCTGCTTTCCGCCGTAAAGCGCAAATTCCCCAACAATTCAGAATCATATTCATTTGTTGGAGTTTTTACAACATACCTTTCTTTGTGTTCCGATACAACCCGACCCATTTCAAATGAATCTAATTTTTGTTCGATTCTATAACTTTCAAGTATGTGGTTGTATCCTAAATCTTCGTAAGTCATAATTGTTGTGTTAATTATTTATTGTGTGATGCTATTTCTTAAATTTCAATTTAGCCATCTTTCCCAATTGCACCAAAAAATTACAGAAAAGATATTGCAGCTATTTCAGGTGTTGGTGAGGTGGGAGAGAGCAGATACCTCAACCCCGGCCCTTCTCCTCGAGGAGAAGGGGGACTTCTTTCAAAAATGTGCAGATATCAGGAGCTGTATTCACCTCTCTTTTAAGGAGAAGGATTGGGTGAGGTTTTTGAAAAGCTATGGGGCGAAAAAACTGTTGACGGGTATTTGTTAATGCATTCACTTCATTTGTTTGCAGATCTATTTAAGATCATAAAAAAATATATTGTTGTGTTTCAGGTGAATAGTGTATTATGTGTTTGAATTAAACGGCAAATGTGAGATATTGTTTTGTAGTTGTTTCTATTAATGTTAACTTGAAATTTCGATTAAAAAAAATGCTTTGTTGAGTAGAGGGGAAGGGCAATTCCAAATTAACTTACATGTTTCATCAGGCACATTTTCACATTAAAAACAGCTGTTTTATTCGCCATAAACGGGCATCTAATTCAGTTGATGTAGGTTTTAGCAACGCACAAACCCCTCGGAGTTTTGCAGATACCCGTTTTAGCGGTACACAATGCTCCCGGAGTTTCAAGAATGCCGGTTGCAGCAATACACAATTCCTTGGGAGTTTCTCAGATGCCGGTTTTATGCACACACAAGCCTTGTTTTTTTTCGTGGATGCTCATTTTGGGAACACACAATGCCTCCGGAGTTTCGGGAATGCATCTTTTGTGTGCTCGGGAATGCTTGTAAAACAAGAGAATTCACAATAATTACATGTTAAATCATTTTAGAATTATCCGGATCAAGTGAAGACAATATTCATTGATCCTTTTGTATAACTATAATTGAAGATTGAATGGCTTATTTAGTATTTCCTACATCCGATATAAATCGGTTAAAAGTGTTGGATCGTTCCATTGCAACTGCAAAGAAAGATGCAGAATTAGGAACTAGTTTTATTCCTGCTGAGTTGCTGCTCGAGGCAGAAGAGCTGAAGTTGAAATTTCAGACGGTTTACGATCTGAGCAATGCCAGCTTATCGGTTCGGCAGAAAGAGGTTCGCGAGAAAAATGAAAGTTTTGGCAAACTTGCTGTTGTGGTGCGCGATTTTTTTGATGGGTTAAGAAGAAGAACCTACCGAATGGATCATCCTGCTGAAGTGCTGCGTTACTACAACATTACTGCGGGTGGCGAATTACCTACTTTCAGTAAGGATATGGATTTGGTAAATGCTGCTGAAAACATTCTTTTGGGAGAGCAAAAAGCGGTTGAAGCTACCTATCCAGCCATGAGCAATCCTTCGGTAGAGGAGGTGGCATTGGCTTTGGAGTCTGCAAAAAAGGAATTCGACGAAATTGCTCCTGCCGATCGTGCTGTAAATAAGGTACAGAAAGATTTGGCCGGGGTGCGCGAGCCCGTTGAAGCAATGCTTAAGGAAATTGCTGCTTACATTCAATTTTCGATGAGAAACCAGCCAACATCGAATGTGCGCAGATTTATGAGAACCTATGGTTTCGAATACCGATACCTGCAGGGAGAAGCTGTGGATGAAGAGCTGGCAGTTAATGAGACTGCTGAAAATTAGTAGAGACTATATGGTCTGGAGAAAATGAAAGCCACCTTGAGGTGGCTTTTTTGTTTTTTGATGGTTTGTAAAAGGGAAGCTAATTTTACTGGATTTCGCCTACTAAAATGCTAATTAACCAGAGAATTGTAGCGTTTGTACTTAAAAATAAATTGGAAATTTAGCAATAAATAAAGTAGTCTTGTTCTAGCTTTCTAAAAGTTTTAAGCCCCTGTATTCTTTAAGCATGTACTTGTTTTCGACTAGGTGATTTGTATTCATTATGCTTTTGGGTAATACTTTAAGTCCAATAAGTGTGTCAGTCCTTGTTTTAATCATGAAAGAGTACTCCTTAGCTTCATCTTCTGTTAATACACCATTTTTTTGCATCTCAACAATTTTTTGCCTTATGGTTAAGCTTTCCATAAATGCTTCATTTTGTTGTTTAGTCTTATAGAAACGATGGTTTGTAATAAAATCCCATATTTCTTTAAAGATTAAGAATAATGATTTAGCAGTTTCAACTTGTGATTTAATCCCTAAGTTGGTATCACTACCTGAGTCAAGCATGATTATTCTTGCAGAATTTTTATCTTCATCACTTTGACCGTTAATTTTTTCAATTGTTTTAATCAGTTCATCTAGAGCTGTTATAATTTTTAAGTATTGACTAGGTTCGAGACCATCTTCTTCTATTGCAATTTGAAAAATTAAGTATCCTGTGTCCATAAGCGAATCTAAATCACCAGAGAATTTTTTATCAACTAATAACTCAGTTGTAATTTTTTTTAAGTCTACAAGGGATTTATGAAAGGAATATAGTCTTGAAACCTTGTCGTTGATTATTAAATCCCTTCCAGGCATATTTCTTAATTGAGTAGTAAGAAAAGCCAAGTTTGCTTCCTCATAGACTTCCGAGGCGTTTATTTTATTAAGTATACTGGCGTATTCTTCTGTTTTAACTAAATTATCGTACTTACTCTTTGAAGCAAAGAGAATAGGAGTAATTGAGGTATAGTTAAATGTAGTTCCAGGAAGTTTAAAACCTTGATCGAAAATCGCAACTATTTGTTCTGAACACAGTTCTGAGATCACATGTCCTATATTAATCGAAAAATCAAGTTTCTGCATATGTTCTTTTATTGATATTAACGTAAAAGTGTTTTATTCTTGAGTTCTTAAAATTAACAAAACATTATTTAGGAACACTGAGTTTAATTGTGATAATAGTTCTAAATAAAGGATAAATAGAATTGGTAGCTATTTTAGGCATTGGTGAAGTGGGAGAGAGCAGACACCTCAACCCCGGCCCTTCTCCTCGAGGAGAAGGGGGCCTTCTTTTAAAAATGTGCAGATATCAGGAGCTGTATTCACCTCTCCTTTAAGGAGAAGGATTGGGTGAGGTTTTAAAGACAGGAGTATGGTCAGAACAAAAAGATAAGGGGCTGGGGGGCATAAAAAAAGCCACTGACGCGGCTTTTAAATTCTTAAACAGTTGGTATTGATTGCATCTGATAGATACATCTCAAAAAATCATTTTTTTCAACTTTGATAGAGAAAACAAATCATAAACATAGGAAATGGTTTCATTTCTTTACAATTTTCATTGCATTAAAAACCAATTCAGCAACAACTTTTGCTCCTTCTGGTTGAAAATGTGTATTGTCTGATTGTCCTTCCGGATAAGCTTCATATACGCCGGAGGGCAAATTCATAAAATAATTATTAGTTACATATTCCTGACCTTTCCCACTAAAAGTATCCATAGATAATTGATTTAAATCAATAAAACAGACCTGCATTTCGACAGCAACATCCAAGGCTGCTTTTGGGTATTCACCATGAACATTTTCTAAATGACTGTCTTTCCATGGGTAATTTCTGCATACAGGGGTAAGAATAATTGGAACTGCGTTCTTTTCTCTTGTTTGAGATACAAATAATCTTAGGAACTCCTTGTAACTTTCAATATCAGTATAGCGCTCCGGTTTGTTCTGTGCTCCATCATTATGACCAAACTGCATGATTACAACATCGCCTTTTTTCAGGTTTTCACATACCGATCTCCATCTTCCTTCCTGAAAAAAGGTTCGCGTACTTCTACCTCCCCGTGCACGATCATCAATAATAACACTGTCTGAATCGAAAATGTTTTTGAAATCAGTTAAATCAGTTCCTGTAAATTGTTCCTGAAATACCTGACCCCAGCCTGTTACTGGATATCTGGTTTTGTAATAATCTTTACCTTCTTCGTAATTATCAGCATAATCAGCCACGGTGGAATCCCCGATTAGATAGATAACCACAGGCTTCTCTTGTAATGAAGAGCAACCGAACAAAAACAAAATCAGTAATAAAAGATTTCGTTGATGAAAAATCAAATTCGTTTTCATTTCTCTTTGCGTTTTTTTAAATTATATTCTCTTGTTCCGGCAAACGAATCAATTCTGATCAATCATTTTCCAATACCAGTACCCAATCATTTCCATTTGTTTTATCTCCCGGAGGATCGAAGGATTTTATGCCTTTGGCTTCGAATGTTCCTATTTTAGTATAGGAACCGTTTCGGGGATTGTACCATGAGGCTTTCACTTCGCTTACATCCATTTTTTCCAGATTGATATTCATTATCCGACCAGTATAGGTGTAAACAAATGCATAATCGCTGCCTTTTGCGGCAGATAGATAATCGTATTTTTCGCCTTGCTCATCTGCAATAAGATCTTGTGCCGGAATTCGGTCGAAATAAGATTTTGATAAAATGAGTTGCTTCAGGTAGTTCATCTGGATGGCTCCCGGAGCATTCAGTGCCGGTTCCCAGTACTCTTTTGAACCGTAAGCCGGATTTTCATCTCCTTCCTTATGAAATTGCATAATGGCATTGTTTCCGTAGGTAAAACCACATCCACCTGCAAAAACCGACCAGTAAGCATATCTTCTGCAATCAGAGTCGGTCCACAAGGGTTGAGTGGTATCGTGAAGCCCCTGAGGAATGCCTTCGTAAGAAGGTTCACCGTCAAGAGTTGGTTTTACCGGAATTTTTGCATAATCAGCGGCAGCATATTTCCAGTTGTCTTCACCATGATAGGGAACGTCCGTGTCCTGATCGTATCTTCGGTGTCCCGATTGAAACATGTTAAAATCAAGCCAGTCTTCGTTATGGAACCATTCTGAAGACTGCATCCGGCCAAAAGGGTGGAAGGTAATAAGCTGTTTCGGACTGTTTTGCCGAATGGCCGAACCAATGGCCTTCCATGTGGATGTGGAGTCACAGCCCTTTGTATCACCGCCATTCATCCAAATTACATTTGAACAGTCTTTATACCTTAGGGCTAACCATGCCGCGTATTTTTCAGCTGCTTGCTCAGGCACGTTACCGCTTTTCACATTCGATCCCCAAACCGGTACCAGTGCCATGTACAATCCTTTTTGATTCGCAAGATTTATCAGGTAATCGATGTGATCCCAATAGTCGTACTGTTCTGAATTTTCGGCTGAATTTCCCAGGGTGGTATTCGGTTGATCTACATGACAGTTTATCAGGGCAGAATCTCCGTAAACATTCACTGCTTTTGTAACATCATGCAAAACCATTGCCTGTATTACATTAAATCCTTTTTGACGTCTGTCTTCAAAATATCTTTCTGCTTCTTCGCGCGTAAGTTTTGTGAAAAGCAACCATCCGGTATCACCCAGCCAAAAAAATGGTTCCCCATTTTCAGTAGTCAGAAATCTTTTGTTTTCGGATATTTTAAGATTGGAAAGTGAGTCTGGTTTTGAATTGCAGGACAAACACAATAGTAAAAATGAAAATAGAATAAGTTGTGCGGTTTTTTGCATAAATTGAGTGTTTACAATCTGGATGTGAAAAAATGCTTTGTGAACAATTTAGAAAGATACAATCCTGTTATTTACTTTTTAAAATACACGCTAAGTTCAGGCACTTTTTGTGTGATTTCACTTTTGGCAAGATCACAAACCCGGAATGCTCCGCTTGCCGATAGATGTGTGTCGTCATTTCTACCATCAGGCAAAGACTCATATTCACCGGCATTGATGTGTAAGTATAATTTTTTTGAAGCATCTTCTCCATAATTAATAAGAAGTTCTTTGGTTAATTGTTGTAAATCAAGCAACGGAACCTGTTCTGATTTTGCAACTTCCCTAACTACCTGTGGATACATGCCATGGCTCTCTTGAAATACTCCGTTCTCATCAAATTTTCGACGTACGATAGAGGTGGCTAAAACAGGAATACCGCCTTTTTGCCGTGCTTCGCTTACAAAACGAGTCAAATTTTGTCGGTAATCGGTATCTGCATTGGTATATCTGGTACTGTCCTTTATTTTTTCATCGTTATGCCCAAACTGAATAATCACATAATCTCCGGTTTGCATATTTTCCAAAACCTTGGCCCATCTTCCTTCATCCTGAAAGCTTTTTGAGCTGCGTCCGTTTACAGCATGATTTTCCACATGTATGCCTTCATTTAAATAAAGAGGAAAGATTTGACCCCAGCCTCTTTCCGGATTTCCATTCGCGAATGGTTTATTGGCCATTGTTGAGTCACCAACAAGAAAAATGGTAGTTTCTTTTTTTTGTGTACAAGAAAATGCAAACAGAATCAGCAATAAAATGATTGTTTTGGATGGGTACTTCATTTTGAATGTTTTTAATTTTTATATGATGTTTGAAAATAAATTATCTATTTGTCAATTTGTATTTGATTCTTTTTTCGTTCGGTAAGGCTTGCCTGGCTTGCCAGCATTTCACCGCTTGTAATTGAAAATGATTTGGACTTTAATGCTTGTCCTTTTTTGCTGAAAATAATGGTTTTCGCATCTTTTTTGTTTTTAAGAGTATAGACAGTTCCGTCGGCTGCTGTTATTTGCAGATCGCCGCGTATGGTCATTGCTTCGGAAAAGGTCAATACGAATTCGTCCTTACTTTCGTCAATTTTCAGACATTTAGGAGGAGTTGCATTCTCAGGATCCCACCGACCATCAAAAGTCCATTTTGCAGAAATTGTATCCGCATTTTGGATGTTGTCAGTTAACCAGTTAAAAGCTTTGCCTTCTTTTTTAGAGTTCGAGAAATATTTTCGCTCTCCCCAAACATAGGGTTGATTTTTTTCGGGCTTATCAGGATAAGTTACCCGATAGATTGGTTTGTCAGCCATTTGTTTGGAATAGCTGCAATTAATCAAATAAAATCGGGCTTCGTAATGATGACGTCCCAGATGGAATCCTTCTATACCATCAAAAAAAGAATTTTTGATTACAAATTTTTGATTTTTATTGATCGATCCGGCATGCCAGATAGCTGCTGTTTGTTTTACCTCGTAAAAAGATGAGTTGGATATAAAACACCAGCCCCGGGGACACACAAAATCCACGGCACCTTCAAAATGGCAATTGGTATGATAGTACATTCCATTTTCCGAATCCCAAAGAGAAACCGTATCTGCTCCTTTGCTTGTAATGGTGCAGTTGTCAATAATTGTTCTTGTGCCTCTACCGTAAACGGCAAATGCATGAGGTCCAATTTCGGGTTGACTGTTTGCAATGGTCAGATTCTTTAGGATTACATCATCTGCATGTATATTGACAACGGCTTCGCCAATTGCATCTTTGTTTTTCATCCAATCTGTTCGTAACAGGCTGTATTTAATAATGGTAGAATCTCTGTTTTCGCCAATCAGGCTTAAATTATCATACTCAATTCTGAATTTTTCATGGTAAAGGCCATTTTTAATTAAAATTACAACACGTCCGTATGTTGTGTCGGGTAGTTGTTCAATTGCCTCAGTAATTGTTTTGTAGTCTCCGCTTCCATCTTGCGCAACCGTAATATCGACATGCTGCGCCATAGAAACATTGACTAAACAAACAAAAATAAATAGAATAAAAGTTCTTGACATTGTTGTATTGGTTTAGATTTTTTAATAATCTTATATTGTTAGTCAGCCGAGGTTTCCCCAACACCTTTATCAGTTCTTTTTACTTCCTGAATGGTTCCGTCTTCGTTAAAATAAAGGTATTCAGCGCAACACTGACGTTGTGTTTTATCGCAGATTGATTTTGTTTTAAGCCAACGATGATAGAATAAAATCCATTGTCCCTTAAATTCAACAATCGAATGGTGATTATTACTTTCCCCTTCCTGCTGCATAATAACACCCTGATATTTCCAAGGGCCGATAGGAGATTTGGACATATAATAAGTAAGGATTCTGTTGTTTTCAGGCATGGTATAATAGTAATTTCCATTTCTTTTAAATACCCACGGGCCTTCTCTTTTTGGATTGTATCCGCCCATATCCATTTTAAACAGATCACCTTTAACGCTAAGCATATCGTCAGCCATTTCAGCAGCAAAATAGTCGCCGCCACCATTAAAATAGATGTAGGCTTTGTCATCATCATCTACAAAAAGACAAGGATCGTTGGCGTAAGGTTTTTTCCATAAAGGGGCTCCAATTGCATCAACAAAAGGGCCTGTTGGAGAATCACTTACTGCAATCCCTAATCCCATCCATTTTGTGCTGTTTTTAGAATTTACACGATCTTTAAAACCGGTGCCGGCAGGGAAACAGAAATAATATTTGCCATTTTTATAGGCACAATCGGGCGCCCATGCGAAATTATCGGCCCACGAAAGATCATCAACCGATAAACAGGCACCATGATCGGTCCAATTCACCAAATCGGAGGAGGAGAACACGTGCCAGTCTTTCATGAAAAAATCAGGCTGACATTCTTCATCGTGGGAAGTGTAAAGGTACATTTTCCCATCTTTCCAGACATGGCCAGATGGATCTGCTGTTTTGATATTACTGCCAAAATTGAGTGGGTTTTGAGCAGAGGATATTGATGTATTTAGCAGTAAAAATATCAATGCTGTTAGAATTGTAAACTGTTTCATCCTATTCTTATTTTATTTAATAATGGTTGGTATTATTTTTTAATGCGTTTTTTTATTGAAAGTAAGTGCCCGGCATGCAGCTACTCATTAAGCAGCTGATCCTGTTGCCAGAGCAAACTGTCAATCGGAATTCGGGTTAATTCTACATCTTCTTTATTGGTTGCATATGAAACGTAGAGATAATCACCCCAAATCACACTTTTGGGATAACTGTAGCCTATTCGTTTGTATTTTCCCTTACATCTCATGGGCTGAAGATCTTTGTTGCCACTGCGCAGCAAGTAAGCATGATCAAATGTAAAACCGTCTTTGCTTAAAGTAATTGCAAGAGGAAACCGACTTTTGTTTCCCGAAGGATTGTTAACCATAAAGGCTGTGCCGTCGGGTAAATTTCCTGCACTCTGCTTCGCTCTGGAGTCTGGTGTGTCAACAATTACAGGTGTAGTCCAGCTTAAACCATTGTCCTTGCTAATTGAAGCAAGTTTTTTAAAACTATTGTTTTGATCCCGGAAAATCATGACAATGGTGCTGTCTTTTCTGTAAAACCAACTGGGTTCTATTTCCCGGCTTATATTTTTATTGTCTGTAGGCATGTTAATCATTTTTCCAGATGTCCAACCCGATATGCCAAGCAGGTCGTCAGTATAAAACGGTGTAACTATCAATCCGGGCTGCATATGAAAAGCCGTAATGATCCGGCCGGTTTTTAATGCATGAACATCCTGTTCAATAATTCCTAAAACAGCTTGCCCATTGCTATTTGTAAGAGGTTTTGGCGATTTCCAATGTATCCCATCGCTTGAAGTGATGTATTCGGTATAACCTTCTTTAGCTCCATCGTTTTTATTGGGCCAATTACAAACATATGCCACAAGGGTAGTTCCGTCACTCCACCATCCGCCGCTTGTTTTTATTCCATGTTTCCATTTTTTTGTTAATGCAGATGGTTTGCTCCAGTCTTTGCCATTTTTGCTTCTGCTGTAAAAAACCTGAGTATCTTCACCATCTTCATCAACCGATGAACTTTGCCATTGCGCATAAAGCATTCCTTTAAACGGAAACAGTACTACTCCGTGATTGTATTTATTATCATTGCTTTGCGGTGCAAATATTGTTACTGTTTCAAGCCCTTTGGCGAAAAGGAGTCCCATAGTTTCGGGCTGATCAAACTTAAAGAGAGAATGGACCTTAAAAGGGACATCACATTCCTGAGCATGCAAGGACAGTACCAGAAAAAATTGAGGTAAAAGTTTAATGATATTTTTAAGTGAAATCATAATTCTCTATAAAAAGTTATTATCTGCAGAATCTGGTATTGGCTTGGTAGTTATTTTGCATTTACTTTTTTTCTCCAGTCAGGATATTCTTTCAAGAGTTTGGCAGGAGCATTTGTATACCAGCCGTAACCATTTCGGCGTTCGTAGCTAATCTCAGCCAGAGAGTTTCTTTTAATTCCATCGCGGCTGCAGAAATAAGGCTTGCCTGTTTCTAAATCGTAAAAACGGGCCCATAATGGGGAAGCATTTTTATCTTTAACAATAATTCGATTATTCTTCCCGTTTTTATCTGTTTCCTGCGTTAATTTTACTCCTTCTATTTTGTTGGCCTCGAACCATTTTACAGCTCCATTTACAGCAGCAATAATTTCCTTGGAAGGCTTATCTATCTTCATTAATAAAAGTGCTATATTGACCGATTCGCCACCACTAAACGATGCCAATTCGTATGCACGTGCATTAGCCGGAGCGAATGTTTTTTCATCGTGCTGAGCACACCATACTGTTGGTTGACCATTTACAACAATCTGGGTTTTAAGAATGCATTGAATTCCTTTGTCGAATGCTTTTTGGGCTTTGTCCTTTCGGTTTTTATTTATTTGTAAGGACGAAAATTCTTTACTGTCATCTAATATTTGAAACAAAAATTTCATGGTATTTACCATCGCATCATCATTATAGGTAATATGGTCTGCATAATCACTTTTGTAAGGATAAAACTGTGGCCATCCGCCATTTTCGTATTGCGAAATAAAAATATAGTCAAGTCCTTTTTCAAATGCCTGTTTGTATCGCTCGTCATGAAAATGGGAGTATACTTTAGCCAGAAACCGCAGTTCTGATATTGTTGCTCCGTTATCGAATGTGGCGCCAATTTCAGATTTGTCCTGAATATAATGAGCCTTCTCTGATTCTGAAAATTTGTGATGATATGGCTTGTTTTTTTCCCATCCTCCAATTTCTTTTTGACTAAGCAGTACGTTTTCTGCCACCAATTTCGCATCCTCAGTTCCATACCATTCGGCAGGCATTTTGGTTGATACCTGTTTCCATTTCAGACTCAAATAGTCTTGAGATGTTATTTTTTGCCTGTGTTGCGCCGAAGAGCAAGTAATTGTCAAGATTGCAAGTATTGATATTAAATAGATATTCTTCATGGATTCTTGTTTTTACATTATTGGAATGGTGAAAAATAAGTGGTGATTATTTTTTGTTTCTCTTCAATTATATCTCCATTATTATTGATTCCAACGGCGAATAATTTTCGGTCGTACTCTCCTTTAATTTCGAAATATGTGAAATCCTGAAAAGAAATTTTCTTTATTTCATTGATCATGAGAGGGGCGGGAGTGATCTTTAAATAATTTTCCAAGGCTGATAGTACTGCTTTCGGTAATTCACCAAATGTAATATCTAATTCGGATCGCATAATCTTTCCGTTGACCAGAATTAAGAGACGCAGTTCTTTCGACGATTCGAGTTTCAAATCAATATTGTAGATAACGTTTGACTGGGTAATCATTTGGTTAATATTGTTGACAGGAATCTGAGGATAATTATCCGCCAGGGTATTTTTCACAGATTTTGGAAGATCATTGAATTTTATATTATTGGAATCTAAAATATCATCTTCGTTACGTTTCAGATTGATTTTTGGAATTTGAATGTTCCCAACCGAGTTTGTTCCCGAATAATTTTTGTCATTTTCCCGAACATTTGAAAAGCTCATGTTTTGCAGGTTCTTTACAAATGAACCTTTAAAGGTAGAAAACTTAGAATCACGGACATTTACATTATAAATCAAATTTTTACTATGGCCGTTAAGAAGAAAAGCCCGGCCACAATTCTCGGCATTAATTTTATCGAGATGAATATTATATAACAATGGACTGGAATCGGATAGGTTTGAACTGTTGTTAATATTGCTAAGTAAAAATGAACCGGTAATATGATTTGCCTGAATATTTTTTAAAAATATTTCGTGGAGCTTTCCCTTTAGTACGGCATTGGCGAAAATACGCAAAGCAGTTTCGCTTGTGTCAATTTTTAAATCAGACAGGAAAATATGATTGGCTCCGGCTTGTGTTTGAGAGCTGATAATTACTGCCGAATAAAGAACATTTTCGAAAACAGAATTTTGGATCAAGATATTTTTTGAAGCATGATTGTTTGGGATTTTAACCCGCCCGGAAAGAATTTTTACACCATCATCAACAAACTGAAATTTAGTACTGTCGACAAGAATATTTTCACTGCTTTCCAATCCAATTCCAATCTGATCGTATCCATGACTGCTGATCAAACAATTTTTAATCGTTACATGTTTGCATAAAATTGGGTGAATAACCCAAAAAGGTGCATTTTTAATGCTTACTCCCGAAATATTTATTCGGGAACACTCTAAAAAAGTGATTAAGTCGGGGCGGAAAAAGTGACCATTCCCAAATTTACGGTTGATGGGTCTCACATCATTATTTTCCAAATCTTTCAACAATTCCCAATCTGTCCTTTCATTGAATTTCATGTTTTTCCATACCGGATCGTTTCCCTGACCGTCAATAATGCCTTTGCCGCTTATTTGTATATCAGTTGCGTTTTTAGCATAAATCAGGGGCGAATAGTTCATGCACGGAATGCCGTTAAACCAGTTGTAAGCTAAAGGATAAATTTCAGGCTTCGCAATGAATTTAAGTTCGGCACCTTCTTCCAAATACAGATTTATTTTACTCTTTAGAACAATAGGTCCGGTATAATAAATTCCAGGAGGAATTAGAATTGTACCACCACCAAGTTCATAAACATGGTCAATTGCTTTCTGGATTCTCTGAGAATCATCTAAAAATCCAAAATCAATCAGATTTAAAGTATCAGTTGGGATTTTTGCAGGCTTTATTTCATTTCTTATTGAATCGGCATATTCCCAGCTATTGGAACTTTCGGGAACCAGATTATTGTGAACATTTTCTTTTTGACTGTTGCAAGCCAGCAAGACCAGAATAAGAGAAATAGATAAAATGGGAAGTCGCATAACTTTTTTTTTGCTAATATAAGTGAAAGTCTTATAAGCAGGCTGTTATTTTCTGTCATTAACTGTTATTGACCTATTCATTTTTTGTTTTTATGTGTTATTTAAAATGATTTAGTAACTTTCGCAGGATAACCGTAATATCTACCATGAGTAACAATTTCGATGACAATTTCTGGCTGAGTAAAATTGCCGGCAGCAAGTATTTTACATCTGCGAACGATGTTCGATTGCTTCGTTATTTGGTAAGCGCTACACGCGAAGATAAAATTCTGAAAGAAACGGTTATTGCCATTGACGTTTTCGGACGTGATGCTTCATTTGATCCCGGGTCGGATTCTATTGTACGTTCCAATATTTACAATCTGCGTAAAAAACTCAATTCTTACTATCTGGATGAAGGAAATCATGATGCCGTGCGGTATGTAATTCCCAAGGGTAGTTATCGTGTTGTGTTTGAGGTGTATGAGTCAGAAAATATTGAGCCTGAACCAGAAGTGAAAGCCACAAAATTAAATTCGATTAACCTTAAATTCTTATTTCCGGTTTCTTTTGTTCTGATGTTGATTTTTGCATTCCTTTATTTCTCAGGCAATAGAAACTTTAACACTCAAAAAACAGAAAATGAAAATCCGGTTTGGGATTACTATTTGCAATCGGAAAACCCGCTGATGATCGTTTTGGGTGATTATTTTATGATGCAAAAAACGCAATTCCCGGATAGCAGCTTCAATTATGTTCGTAATCCGGAAATAAACAGCCAAAACGACTTTATGGCATATCTGGATAAAAATCCAGAGCAAAAAGCCAGTATGAAAAAATTGGGGCAAAGTTATTTTGGTGAAGAAATCCCCAACTGTTTTTTTCAGTTGATACAAATTTTCCAAAAAGCACACAAACCATTCAGTATGAAATATGCTTCGGAATTATCATTGAGTGATGTTCGGATGAATGACCTGATTTTTGTAGGCGATTTTGGCACTTTGGGAGTACTTAATCCTTTTTTCGCAAAAACCGGGTTTCATTATTCCAACTTACCCCCGGCTATTTTTATTTTAAATGAACAACAAGATACTACAGAGTATATTTCTCTAAACAATCCTGATCGATCGGTATTCCAGAATGATTATGCCATAGTCTCCAACATTTCGGCCTACGAAGGAAAAAAGATCATGTTTTTTGTTTCCTTTCTTCCATTTGGCAAATCGGAAGCATTGTACAAGTTGAGCGAAACATCATTTTTGAATGAGCTTACTGATAGTATAGTCTCTTTTCCAACTGACTGGAATCTGTTAATGAAAATATCAGGATTGCAATCCTCAGGATTTTATTATGAAATTATAAGGTTTGGAAGTATTGAATGAACAACATTCAAGGGATGAAACAGACTGACATCAAAAGTGAAACCAACCGTATAACTAAAAACAGCAGCATGCCAGCTTTGAGCTAAGTATACTGCTGTTTAATTGATATGCTAAATCAAATATAAAATAAGATTTGACCGGATTGCAAAATTGAAGAACTAACTTCAAAATCATCCTACCGACGCAACCCGGTCAAAATCTACCCACTATTAAAATTTTACTTACGATTCCATCCACCACCTAATGAAAGGTATAAATTCACGATGGCATTCAATTGTTGGAATTTTGTGTCAATAGTATTGATCTCTGAGTTAAGAGCGTTACTTCTAGCAGTCAACACCTCAATGTAAGTTGTGTTTTGGTAACCATTGTTCAGCAATTCTTCCGAATATTGAACGGCTTTGTTTAAAGCATCCAATTCCATTTTCTGGATTTCATACTTTCTGCCTTCAGACTCATAACTGTACAGTGCATCTGAAACTTCCTTACCCGCTTGCAGCATCGATTTTTTAAAGTTGTAACGTGCTTCGGCTTGTTGCGCTTTGGCTACTTCATATTTTGTACGGATGTTTCTTTTGTTAAAAAGTGGTTGGGTCAAATTCCCAATCACGTTGTTGAACAAAGAGGAGCTGCTGAACCAATCATCGAAATTGATGCTTTCCAAACCTGCACTGGCACTAATGCTAATACTAGGGTAGAAGCTGCTGCGGGCAACATTTGTAAGCTCAAAAGCATTCATCAGGCCATATTCCGCAACCATCACATCCGGACGGTTTCTAATAAGTTGTGCAGGAAAACCAGTTTGTAATTCAACACTTACATTTTGATCCTCTAATTTTCCGCGAACAATTGTTCCGGCATTTTGTCCCAACAAAAGAGAAAGGGTATTCTCCAACAGATTTACATTTTCTTCTAAATTTAAAAGAAGAATTTGAGTGCTGTATAATTGTGCTTCGGTTTGCTTCACAGCCGCTTCGGTTACTTGTCCGGCTTCTTTCAGGCTTTTCATTGTTGCCAAACCCTCAGTTCGGTTGGTTACGGTTTGTTTTGCAACATCAACCTGAGCATCTAAGGCAATTAACTGAAAATAAGCCGAAGCCAAATTGCCAACTAGAGAACTTTCTACGGCTCTTCTTGAAGCTTCACTTTGCAAATAACCTGCTTGACTTGCTCTTTTGTTGCTTCGGATTTTTCCCCAGATATCGGCTTCCCATGAAATGGTACCCGTTAATTGGTAGTTTTCATAATTGGGACCGTTTCCACCTGCTGAAATTCCAGTCAGACTATTGTCCGACAATTCATAGTTACCACCATTTGCACTCATGCTAAGGCTTGGCAGATAACTCATTTTACCTTGTTTGTAATAGGCTTCGGCAGCATTTACACGCTCAATTGCCATCAAGTAATCCAAATTGTTATTCAAAGCTTTATTAATTAAGCTTTGCAGGTTCGCATCAGTGAATAATTCCTCCCAAGGCATACTGGCAAGTGTTGTCGAATCGTTGGTTGAAATATTTCGATACTGATCTGCAGTCTCTAGCTCTGGTTGCTGGTATTTCTTTGCAACAAAACAGGATTGAAGACTGAATGCAGTCAATACCAGACTAAGTATTATATATCTTTTCTTCATCATTTCTTTCTATTTATTCTGCAGTTTCCAATTCGTTATCTTCTGGTTTTGGAGCTCCTGTAATTTTTTCCTGAATTGTCTGGAAAATCACGAAAAAGGCAGGAATTACAAACACACCAAACAGGGTTCCAATTAACATTCCTCCAACTGCACCTGTACCAATGGAACGGTTACCTACAGCACCAGCACCATTTGCGAGCATCAATGGTACAATTCCCAGAATAAATGCGAACGAAGTCATTAAAATAGGACGTAAACGTGCTTTTGCTCCCTCAACGGCTGCCTGCATCAATTCCATTCCCTGACGTCGACGCTGTAAGGCAAATTCTACAATCAGAATCGCATTTTTTGCCAGCAAACCAATCAACATGATCAGGGCAACCTGGAAATAGATGTTATTCTCTAAACCAATCATTTTCACAAAAAATATGGCTCCAAATATCCCGATAGGAAGTGATAGAATAATGGAGAAGGGTAGTATGTAACTTTCATACTGCGCTGCAAGTAAGAAATAAACGAATATCAAACTCAGTGCAAATACCAATATGGCCTGATTTCCTGCTTTTTGCTCTTCGCGGGTCATTCCAGAGAATTCATACCCGTAGGTTGATGGTAATGTTTCTGCTGCAACTTCCTGAATGGCTTTAATGGCATCTCCGGTACTGTAACCAGGATTCACATTGCCGTTAATGGTTGCTGAATTGAAAAGGTTGAAACGGTTAACAACATCAGGACCATTTACTTTTTTCATGTTTACAAACTGACTTACCGAAACCAATTCACCTTGAGCATTTTTAACAAACACATTGTTCATCGATTCAAGGGTTTCACGATCTTCGGGTGCCGCCTGAATCATCACACGGTACTGTTTTCCAAATCGGTTAAAATCGGCGGCATACCAACTTCCGTAATATCCCTGAAGAGTTGCAAATAAGCCATTTACTGATATCCCTGCTTCTTTTACTTTTTCTACATTTACTTCCATTTCATATTGAGGAAATCCAGTGTTGAAAGAAGTCATTGCATACTTAATTTCAGGACGTTGGTTTAAAGCACCTAAAAACTGACCACTTTTTGCCATTAAATCGCTGAATTCTCCATTCGATTTATCTTGCAAACGCATTTCAAAACCATCAGAATTACCAAAACCACGAACAGTAGGAGGGGCAAAGAATAGAATTTTTGCTTCATTTATTCCAGCGGTTCTTCCAAACAATTGTCCAATTATGGCACTAACTTTCTGATGATCTTCTTTACGTTCTTTCCAATTTTTTAATTTGATTACAGCAAAAGCTTTTGAGCCACCTCTTGTGCCACTCATTAAACTAAAGCCAATCACAAACATTTTTTCTTTTACAACATCAATTTCACTAATAATGTCTCCAACCTTTTGGGTTACTTCTGCAGTTCTGTCTAATGTGCATCCCGGAGGAAGAGTAATATCACAGAAAATTATACCTTGATCTTCATTTGGAATAAAGCCGGTAGGAGTAGTTTTGAAAAACCATCCCGCAAGAGCGATAAATACAACAAGAATTGCACCTGACAACCATTTTTTGCTAATTAAAAAACGAACAGAATTGGTATAGCGATCAGTAATGGCATCAAATCCAGTATTAAAAGCTGTGTAAAATCGGCTTGCTATTCCTTTTTTGTGTTCTTCGCTTGGAGTATGTGGTTTAAGTAATAAAGCACATAAAGCCGGGCTTAATGTTAATGCGTTAACTGCTGATATAACAATTGCCACAGCCAGTGTAATCGCGAATTGTTGATAGAATGCTCCCGTTGGACCTTTTAAAAAGGATACTGGAATAAATACCGCTGACATCACCAAAGTAATGGATATAATTGCGCCGGTAATCTCGCTCATGGCCGATACTGTAGCTTTTTTAGCACTCTTCGCACCATGATCGAGTTTGGCATGAACAGCCTCAACCACAACAATGGCATCATCTACCACAATTCCAATTGCGAGCACTAATGCAAACAGTGTTAGCATGTTAATAGAGAAACCAAAGAGGTTCAGAAAGAAGAACGTTCCAACAATTGCCACTGGTACTGCTATGGCAGGAATCAATGTTGATCTAAAATCCTGAAGGAAAAGAAAAACAACCAAAAACACCAATAGAAAGGCTTCGATTAGTGTAGTGATTACTTTACTGATAGAAGCATCCAGAAAATCGTTGGTATTGAATGGAATTACATAGTCAATTCCTTTTGGAAAATCCTTTTTCGCCAATTCCAAGGTTTTTTCAATTTCCCTAATGATATCCTGAGCATTTGAACCTGAAGTTTGATAGATCGCCACAGCTGCTGATGGATGACCGTTCGTGATATTTCGGGTTGAATAATCAAAGGCTCCTAATTCAATTTTTGCTACATCTTTTAAACGTAGAAAACTACTATTTCCGTCAGAACGCAAAATGATGTCATCATACTCGGTTTTTGTGGAAAGTTTTCCTTTGTAACGAATAACGTATTCGAACGACTGAGATGAGTTCTCACCAAATTTACCTGGTGAAGCTTCCAGATTTTGCTCATTTAAAGCACTAACCACATCTTGTGGAGTGATTCCATAGGCAGCCATTTTTTCAGGTTTCAACCAAATTCTCATCGAATAATCGCGCGAACCAAAAACGCTGGCATCACCAACACCATTAATCCTCTTAATCATTGGTATTAAGTTAATACGTGCGTAATTTTCTACAAATGTTGCATCTAAATCTTCATTCTCAGTTAATAGAGAGAAGAACATCAAAACACTATTTTGAACCTTTTTGGTGGTAACACCAGTTTGAATGACCTGTTGCGGCAACTTACTGTTTACTGTTGCTACTTTATTTTGAACATTAACTGCCGCAATATCAGCATTGGTTCCCAATTCAAAGTAAACACTAATAGTCGCAGTTCCATCGTTACTCGAAGTTGACGACATGTAGGTCATGTTCTCAACACCATTTACAGCTTCTTCGATAGGTACAACAACACTTTTTAGTAAGGTTTCCGCATTGGCACCAGGATAGGTGGCTGAGATCTGCACGGTTGGTGGTGCAATCTCGGGAAACTGTTCCCGGGGTAATGATGTGAGTCCTAAGATTCCTAAAATTACAATGAGTATGGATATTACGGTCGATAATACCGGCCGTTCAATAAATCTTCTTAACATGGAATTTTGTATTAAATAATCAATTTAGCAGCATTCCCTTCAGGTGTGTGCTTTTCTGTTACAGGTTTAATTTGCATTCCTTCGCGTAGTTTTATTAATCCTTCTACAACAAATGTTTGTCCTGCATCCAGTCCATTTAGTACAATGAAATCTTGATTCACCGATTCGCTTACAATTACTTCATGTGCTTCAACTTTATTTTCAGCAGTTACCACGTAAACGAATTTTTTCCCTTGTAACTCATAAGTTGCTTTTTGAGGAACTAATATTACTTGATTTTGGGTCGAAGGAAACTTTACTTTTCCGCTAATACCACTTCTTAATAAGTTTGAAGGATTGGGAAAAATAGCACGATAGCTAATACTTCCGGTTCTTGGATTTACCATACCATTGATAGTTTCAATTCTTCCTTTTTGAGCGTAAGTTGAGCCATCAGCTAAAATTAATTCAACTTCAGGCAATTCCTTGATCTTATTTGCAATACTGCTGCCGTTTAATTCACGATTGAATTGAAGCAATTGCTTTTCGTTTAATGTGAAATATGCATAAACATTACTGATGTTGGAAACAGTTGTGAGTGGTTGTGCTTCTGTACGGCCAACAAGGCTGCCAATTCTGTATGGAATGCTTCCAACAATACCATCTACCGGACTCTTGATAATAGTATAGTCTAAATTCTCTTTGGCATTCATATAGGTCGCTTTGGCAGCAATTAATTGAGCTTTTGCTGCATTTAAATTACTTTCTGCAGTTTTTAGTTGTGCGGAGCTAATGATATTTTTTTCGACAAGTGGAGTCACCTTATCTACTTCAACCTGAGCAGACACAACCTGAGCTTTAGCAACTTCAATATTAGCACTGGCAGCATTTACCTGCTGGTTTAAAGTTTCGGCACTTAATTTAAAAAGAAGTTGTCCTTTTTTAACCTCACTTCCTTCATCAATGTATATTTTTTCCACAAAGCCATCTACTTTAGCACGTATTTCGATGTTTTGTTCTCCTTCTATATTTGCTGCATATTGGTTATAGATAGTAATGTTTTCTTTCTCTGCTGATTGTACAGGGAATGGCACTGGACCATGAGCCATTTGCTGCTGCGATGAATCCTTACAAGATGATAAACCAAGTAGGATGATAGCCATACTTGCTAAGATGTAATTTCTTTTCATGATTTGAATAAATGTATAAATTGTTTTAATTAGTTCTTTTAGTTCTGCAAATAACGAACCTTTCAGTAGTGCTAATTTAAATATGTTTAAGTACCAATATTATTTCCCTCATATTTAATTAGTCATTGGACATTTCGCTTTTATCTGATCACGAAGCTGTTCCAGAAGTCTGACAGTATTTGATAAGTAGTCTAAATAGGGCGTTTCCTGACTGGAGCCATATTGCTGTTCATTTTCATTCGATAGTTTATTCGCCAATTTTTTGTGTTCCAATATTTGTCCAACCAAAAAGTACTCTGTTTTATAATCAGCAATTTTCTCTTCAATTCTTGAAATAAATCCAACAGGTGATAAGGTATAATACTTTTTTCGGTCGCCAGGTTTTGTAAAATACACAATCATGTTCGATTTGGTTAGGTTCTGAAGATTTGTGGAGATTGTACTTTTGCTGGCACCTAAAAAATGCACCAAATCATCAAAAGTGGCTCCATTTTCTTTATTGATGAAAAGGGTCGCGAAAATTCTGGCTCCGATAGGGGATAACTTTTCTTGTCCCTCCATAAACAAGCCAAACTTTTCTATTAAAAGTTTTTTTTCCTTTTCCAAATCTATACTCTCTTTCATTTTTCTAAATTTTTCAGGTACAAATATACTATTAGTTCGGTTTGTTCCGAACTAAAAAATGTTAAAAAATAACAAAGAAACTTATGCAATCGATAGAATAAGTAATTACATTCATTTTACTTATCTATCATGATTAAAGAAAGATGATTTTTTATTATAACTCTTTTAAAAATTTCATTTACTTTCTGCACAAATCACTATTTTTACTCAACTATTAATCACAAAGATTGAGTAAATGCCACAAAATATTATTGCCTCACCTGAATATTTTATTTGGGAGACTCACGGAATACATACCGGAACAGGAAACGATCATGTGAAACATGGTGTTGATGAATTGGAAAAAATTACTGAATTAGCTATATCCAAAGGACATCCTAATATTGCATTTATAATTCATACTCCACGTTTAACCAGATACAGGTATGCTGCAGAGAAACGATTGGGTGTTAAATTTATACGGGGTGATAATGCCTATTTTAACTATCCAAATCAGATCGAACAGCTAAAATTGAAATATGGAAATCAGATTAACATTCGTTTTGGTATTGAACTGGAATGGTTAGGACCTGATTTGGGAATGCAATGGAATCGTTCGAAAGTTTTTCAGGCACAAGATGCAGATTTTGTGATCGGTTCATTGCATTTTTCCCGGGAAGGAATTCCATACGACGGATCGATTGAGGAAGCAGAAGAATTGATCAGGTTGCGTGGTGGATTGGAAAATTATTGGGGTGGATACATCGAAGAATTGATAGAAATGGTTGATTCTACCTGGGAAATGATTCAGGTTGTTGGACATATAGATTTGCCAAAATTGTTTGCTCCGATTCCTCAGCCTCTGCTGGAGTTAGATACCTCAGATCATTTTCTGGCACGTAGAATGCGGTTTTTACTGGAAATGATCAGCGAGTATAATCTTGCATTGGATGTTAATTTGGCCGGAATTAATAAAGGTTGCGGAATTTATCCTGACATCTCAATTTTGAAGAGAGCAAAACAACTTGATATTCCCATTGCATTGGGCACCGATACTCATACTTTGCAAAATTTGGGTAATCATCACGAAACAGGTATTCATTATGCTCATGATGCCGGATACAAGCATTATCTGAGTTTTTCGAAGTGTATTCCTGAGAAAAGACCTCTTCGGAATCAGGCTTTTAAGGAGGAAGAATATAAAGTAATGAACTTGGGAATTGAGATGTTAAATCTTCGTTTTGAGGATAGTAAACAGCGACGAATTCCAAAATTTTCTTTTGGAGGTACTTTTAGAACATTCCTGGAACATCATAAAAATTCGACTTCTTTGGGCGAATTTGAAGCGATTCGAATACGAAAGGGAAATAAATCCATCACCATAAGCAATACGATACCTCAAAATCAAAATGAGAAGGTAAATGGATTGTTTTCACATCATAAAGATAAACCAGGTGTATTGTCGATGATATTTAATGCTTTGGCATCGGAGGAGATCAATGTTGAAACGGCATACCTGAATTCCAATAATGATGGCACTGCAACGGCTTTTTTAACTCTTTCGGGAGATGATAGTTCGGTTCATGAAGCTGTTGAGTTCGTTAAAGGAACAGGAGGAGATAGTTTTATCGAAATTCGAGTAGGTGATATTTTGGAAATGCAGCAATTGGATAAAAACAAGAATTATCTATTGGAAGTTGACGGAGTGAATTTACCCATTGCAATCAGTAAACAAATGATTCTTTCTATCCATAACAATACTGCAGGAATCTTGCTAATTTTGCTTTCGGCATTGGCTTCCCAAAATATCAATGTAATTGATTTAAAACTGGGACAAAGAGGGCAAAAAGGATATGCAATATTGAGTATTGAGGGAAATGCTCAATTGGCCGGAAATATTTTGAGTAAGCTGGGGCCTCAGTTTTTTGAAACAACACTTTTATCTTTAAACGGTGTTGAATAGTAAATTTTAATTGATAAAAGTGAACAACAGCGCATTCAATTCATACGAATCTATTTTGAATATTATTGAGTTTTATAGAATTCAACCAAGAATTCAAGACTTTCAAATAGAAAAAATAGAGGAGTATTTGATTCTTATGAGCGCTCATTATCAAGAGTCATTAAGAGAGATTGATGATTGTATCGGTTTAAGTGAACCTGTTTGTTTAGAAGATATTGTTGATGTTTTAAATTCTTACCTTAATAAGGTGGGAGAAGAGTTAGAAAAGATTTTTCCAGAAAATATAAATGTATTTTCTCCTATTAATATTCATTCTAATGCCAAAATAATTGAGATTCAGGCATTGGAATTGTACCGGAATTTTAACGGTGGCGAAAGTGATTTGTATCGAATAAAAGAGGCCCTTGATTGTTTGGATAACAATATTTACGAAGAAGATTTTGCCGAAAATTTTGCTTTACTGACAAAAGACATATTGTCTAAGATTAATTCAGACCTTATTGTAAAAGTTGATGATTTACTGTGAAGTTGCTAATCCAATAGCTTTTTGGGGGGAGAAATTGAATTGCTATCGGTTCTTCATCTTCTAACTCTTTAATCATTTTAAATGATTGCGATTGAAGAAATTCAAGAGCACTTTCTTCATTTTTCCACTGAGAAAGAATAATATGCTCGTGTCGTTTCCCATTAGCCTGGTAAATTTCGCACGAAAGTTCACCTCCAATCTTACGGTATTCCTTAAATTGATCAAATGAATTTTTCCAGCTAACGTAATTTTTTATGGATTGCTTTATTAGTAGATATATCATTATGTGTGAATGTGTTGTTAATTCTAAATTAAATAAAAAGAATAAACAAGCTGACAATTAATTGATTACAGGCTTAAAAAACAGGGTGATTATATCAATTTTTATTATAAATAGGAAATATAATTCCTGTTTGTTTAATTAAAATTAAATATGCAGGAGTTCTAAGGAACCTCCATTTTACTTATCCGTTAAATTAATTCACGAATGGTATAAATTAAAAATACCGATGTAAATTTACAATCAGATTAATGCATCAATTGGGTTTGAGAATTTAAATTTATAATGCGTTTTTTCCAATTTAGCAGAGCTGATAATTTTATACGAGCTTTGGTTTGAGGCAAATTGCGGGGGCTCAAACCCTCCAATTTTTGCCGCTCTTTCATAAAATTCTTTACGGCTGGGATGTTCGGGACAACAGGCGTTGTAAATTTCTCCCCACAAATTATTTTCTATCAAATGTGATATAATATTAATGCAATCATCCTGATGGATTAAATTAACCGGAACGTCACCTTCAACCGCATTTTTCATTTTTGAGAAAAAACGTCCGGGTTTACGGTCATAGCCAATTAAACCACCAAATCGAATAATACTGGTTTGAATTTTTTTTTGTGAAAGAAGCATTTCTTCAACAACACGTAAGGCCTTGCCACTATTCTTCTCTGGTTTTTGGTCATCTTCTTCCGTAACAATTCTGTTTAAATTCGCATATACAGAGGTCGAACTAATAAATATCACTTTTTTTACCGAGGAAAGATGTAACTGTTCAATTAATGCTTTAAACTGTTTTGGGTGAAATTCCTCAATATCTTCTCTGCGCCTGGGTGGAAAATTGACAATTAATATTTCAGAATTAAAAAAATCAGCATCAAAATCAGCATTTATTTCAGGATCAAAAAATATCCGATAAGGAGTTATTCCATCTTGTGCTAAGCTGGATATTTTCTCCGCACTTGGGGTAGAGCCTTTTACTGAGTAAGCATTTTTGATCAAAAATTTAGCCAGAGGTAGTCCTAACCAGCCGCATCCTAGAATACTTATGGTTTTTTCTTGTGTATAAAACGTTTTATTCATGTGTTTGTATCTAAATATATCGGTGATCAAATTTAAATTTAATTTAAACAATTAAATATTTTTGAGATATATAATTATGAGTATGAAGTTAATTATTTTGGTATTTAAGATATTAAAATCCTTTTAGCGCCTATAAGCTTTCCATAATGTACAAAGTGCTAGGTAGAGCAAGGGTAAAGGATTTGAAAACACAAGGATTTTTAAATAATTACTTTTATATTTGACACAACATACACAGACTTTCATTTATGAATTTTTGGTAGGTTTCAAAATAAATTTCGTTTTATGTCGTCACAAATACGAGAAAATTTACAGAAATTATTTGTTTTAGGAATTAGTTACAAGAAAACAGCTCTTGATGTTAGGGGGAAATTTTCATTTACTGCAGAACAGCAGGAGAATTTACTAAAAGAGGCAAAAGAAAATCAAATCGATGGATTCGTAGTCCTTTCTACATGTAATCGTACTGAAATCTATGCTCACACAAGCCAATCGGAGTTTATTACTGATTTATTCTTAAAATACAGCGAAGGCAATCGGGAGGATTTTGATTCCCATGGTTATACTTTGTTTGGTAATGATTGTATTCACCATTTATATAGAGTTACTTCAGGATTAGATTCTCAGATTATTGGGGATTTTCAAATTGTTGGGCAAGTAAAAAATGCCGTTCAGTTATCAGAAGAAAAGGGTATGGTGAACCCATTTTTAAATCGTTTGTTCTCATTTGCCTTTCAGGCAAGTAAAAAAATTAAAACAAATACCGAAATTAGCAAAGGGGCAGCTTCTGTTTCTCATGCGGCAGTCCAGTACATTAAGGATAAGGTTTCAACTTTGGAATCATGCAATTTTTTATTGTATGGAACCGGTGATATAGGGAAAGATACTTGTGGCAACTTGTTAAAACACATGAATAACCGCTCGCTGACTTTGATAAACAGAACTGAGGCCAGGGCTGAGGCACTTGCCGGTAAGTTTAATGTAAAGCATCAGCCTGTTAGTGAGTTAGTTGAAGAAGTGAATAAGGCAGAGGTTATTATTGTTGCTACCGGGGCTCCGCAACCGACCTTATTGCCTGAACATTTTAATGGGAGTGATCAATGTAAATTGATTTTGGATCTTTCTGTTCCTAGAAATGTTCATCCCGAAATAGATAAGTTAGATCATGTTTTGGTGATTACTGTTGATGAATTATCGAAACACATATCGGATGCTATTCAGCAAAGAAAAGATTGTATTCCTCAGGCAGAAGGTATTATTTACGGATCGATTAGCGAATTTTACAGTTGGCTTGAGGTTAAATATTTGTCTCCTGTTATTATTGCTTTAAAAGAAAATTTACAGAAAGTTCAACGGAAAGAGTTGGATTATCACAAAAATAAATTAACAGATGATGAGCTGAAAAAAGTGGAGCACATCACCAGTAACATTGTGAATAAGATTGCCAGAGCATGTATCAATCACTTAAAAGATCATCACAAAAAGCAATCTAGTCCAATGGAAACAATAGATATGATTTTTAAAGATATGGACTCGTAAAGCTTTGCAAGCTTTCGATAAAAAGCTATATAAACCTTGTTTTATATGGCTTTTTTATTTTAGCTATAATTAAATTTATAAACTTCCTGAAAACATAAGACTATGATTTCTAAAATGAAAATAGTTGTTGCCACTCGTCCTAGTTTACTAGCTTACACGCAAACCATGCAAACTGTGGAATTATTGAGAAATGCCAATCCTGAAATTGAATTCGAAGTGAAAAAATTCAGCACCCAAGGCGATCGGGTGTTAAATCGTTCCTTAACAGAATTTGGTGGTACTGGTGTGTTTGTAAAGGAATTAGAACATGCTTTGTTAGAAAACGAAGCTGATATTGCAATTCATAGTTTAAAAGATGTTCCCAGTGCACATCCGGCAGGTTTGCAATTGGCCGCATTTCCCGAACGGGAAGATGCACGCGATGTTTTTTTGACTCGTGACGGCAGTTCCATTGAAGATATGCCGGAAGGATTTGTATTAGGAACCGGAAGTCCGAGAAGAAGGGTTCAATTTGCTAATCTCCGTAAGGATATCGAATTTAAAGAAATCAGAGGAAACATTGATAGTCGTTTTCAAAAACTTATGCTTGGTGAATACGATGCAATTATTTTAGCCGCTGCAGGCTTAAACCGTATGGGTAAAGAATATGATGAGAATTTGCTCATGGATATTGATTTATGTATTCCCGCTATTGGACAAGGTGCTATTGCAATTGAGTGCAGAAGTAACGATCCTGAAACCATTGCAATACTTCAAAAAGTAAATCATCGTGATACCGAAATTGCAGTTAAAGCCGAGCGGGCATTTATGGCGGAAATAGAAGGAGGTTGTAAATTTCCTTTGGCTGCACATGCCGTTGTTTCAGACAATATTTTGAACATGGTTGCCATTGTGGGTGATTTAAAAACAAATCAATTCATTGTAGAAGGAATTGAAGTTTCTGTTGATGAATCTGCAGAAAATGCGAAACAATTAGCCATTAAGATGAAAACAATCTGTAAAGAAAAAGGAATAAATTTCTATCTTTAATTTTCTGAAAATAATTCATCAAAAGGTTTGTTATTTTTAATTTGACATCTAGATTTATTCATAAAATACAAAAAATACAACATTATGAGTTTAAGACCTCTTTTTCCAGATACCCGATTGAGAAGATTGCGCTATAGCAAAGTAGTTCGTAACATGGTTGCCGAAACATCTCTTTCGGTAGATAATTTAATTATGCCTCTTTTCGTTTGTCCTGGAGAAAATGTTCAAAATCCAATTAAAAGCATGCCGGGAAACGATCAGTTATCTGTAGACATGTTAGTAAAGAAATGTGGTGAGTTATTGGAGTCGGGCGTAAAATCAGTATTGCTTTTTGGTATTCCGGAATCGAAAGATGAAGATGGAACTGTTGCAACTCACGAGCATGGTATCGTGCAAAAAGCAACTCGTGCAATCAAGGAAACTTATCCTGAAATGTATATTATTGCCGATATCTGTAACTGTGAATACACAACTCACGGTCATTGTGGAACGATTGTCGATGGTGATGTTGATAACGATCAAACATTGGTTACATTGGCAGCACAGGCTGTTTCTTTGGCTGAAGCAGGAGTTGATATGGTTGCGCCAAGCGACATGATGGATGGTCGAATTGGATATATGAGAAAAGCTTTAGACGAAAATTGCTTCGAGAAAATGCCGATAATGGCTTATTCTGCAAAATATGCATCTGGATTTTACGGTCCGTTTAGAGATGCTGCTGATAGTGCACCACAATTTGGCGACAGATCAACTTACCAAATGGATCCTAGAAATAGTGACGAAGCCATTCGTGAGGTTGAGATGGATATTGCAGAAGGAGCTGATATCGTTATGGTAAAACCTGCATTAAGTTACCTTGATGTGATTTACAGAGTGAAAAATGAATTTAATGTTCCTGTTGCAGCTTATAATGTAAGTGGTGAATTTTCAATGGTGAAAGCTGCTGAAGCCAACGATTGGATTGATGGAAAGCGTGTAATGATGGAAATTATGACTTCAATTAGAAGAGCTGGAGCAGATATCATTATTACTTATCACGCCAAAGAAGTGGCCGATATTTTAAATGGCAAGATGTAATCTACCGGCGGGTATTTATTTAAATCGATGGCAGATTTTTTACGTTTACTATTATAATTACTACAAACTATTTACCGATTACAGCATATGAGTCAATCAATTTTTTTAGATACGATTAACGGAATTAAGAGAGAGAGACCACCGGTGTGGTTCATGCGTCAGGCTGGCAGGGTACTTCCTTCCTACATGAAATTGCGTGAGAAATATGGTTTCAAAGAAATGATGGAGAATCCGGAATTGGCTGCTCAGGTTACTTTGTTACCGATTCATGATTTGGGCGTTGATGCTGCAATTTTATTTTCTGATATTTTGGTGATTCCTGAAGCTTTAGGAATGGAGTTGAGTTTTGAGGGAAAAGGTCCGAGTTTTGCAACGGCATTAAAAGATGTTGCGGATCCGCTGTCATTTTTAAGTGAAAAACCTGAAAAACTAGAGCATATTTATAAAGCAATTGATCGTATTTTAGAAACTAAACCTGCAGATATTCCTTTAATTGGATTTTGTGGAGGTCCTTTAACTACTTTGTGTTATATGTATCAAGGTTTCAGTCGGAATCAGAATTTCCCTGATTTTGTTCCTGCGATCTACCGTGATAAAGCACTAATGAAGAAGGTTGTTGCTAAAATTACAGAGATGAGCATTCATTATGCGTTAAAACAAGTTGAACATGGTGTTAAAGCATTTCAATTATTTGAAACTCATGCTGGATTGATTCCTGTTGAATTGTATAAAGAAGTGTTTTTACCATCGGTTAAAGCTATTTTAGGCGCGGTTCGTGAAACAGGAGTGAAAACCATCTACCTGCCAAAAGGCTTGGGTACCGGTATTAATATGGTAAATTACGATTTGTGTGATTGTGTTAGTGTTGATTGGCAAATGCCATTGCATGAGGTGAGAGGAATTGTAGGTGAGGAGATGATTCTGCAAGGAAACTTTGATCCTCGTATTTTGGAAGCTACACCACAGGCTATCGATCAGGAATTTGAGTATTTCCTGAATTACGGACGTAAAGACCATAAATGGATTTTCAATTTGGGACATGGTTTATTGCCATCAATACCAGTTGAAAATGTGGAGTATCTTGTGAAAAAAGTAAAAGAATCTGATTGGGGAAGATAAAATTTTCAATTAAAAATATAGAATGAGGTGTCAGTATTGGCACCTCATTTTTATTTTAACTGGAATTAGATTATTTAAATTCAAATAATGATATAGATAGGTATATATCAGCAGTTAATTTCAATATAAATTAATTTTATGTTGAAAAAAATGTTGACATTTTAGGAATGTAGTTTGAGGAGTTTTACTTTTGCGATCGAAATCAATAAAATAGAATTACAATGACAGATTACACAAAAATGTGGACTGATCTTGGCTTAGACCTTGATAATCATGATGCTTTACTAGAGAATTTAGGTGGAGCGTACCAATCCATTTTTATGTCGCAGGAGCATCGTCCTGAGGCAATGGGATATTTCGATTTTGTGATGAGCGAAGCTCACGGGTTAAGAATTCAGGAGTTGCGTGATGAGCAGAAGGCAGGGCGAAAGATAATTGGTTCTTTTTGTGTTTTTGTACCTGAAGAGCTTGTGCTTGCGGCAGGTTGTACATCAGTAGGTTTATGTGCAGGAGCTGATTTCGCTCAAGAGGAAGTTGAGAAAGTATTGCCTCGAAATACTTGTTCGTTAATTAAATCATTCTTTGGTTTCAAATTAGGTAAGGTTTGTCCTTATATGGAAGTTTCAGACCTTATTGTGGGTGAGAATACCTGTGATGGAAAGAAAAAATCATTTGAGATATTTAGTCAGATGGTGCCAAATTTCTTTCAAATGGATCTACCTCAAAACAAGACTTCAATGGCAAGGAAATTATTAAAGCATGAATATGAATCTTTTGTTGCTAAGTTAGAGGAGATGACAGGCAAAAGAATCGGCGTGAAAGATTTGAAACAAGGAATTTCTACGGTAAATGCAAAGCGAAATGCCTTAGCCCGTTTGTCGAAACTTCGTACGGCTAATCCAAGTCCAATTTCCGGATTGGATGCTTTATTAATCAATCAAATTGCTTTTTTGGATAATCCGGTTCGATTTACTGAGAAAGTAAACGTTTTATGTGATGAACTGGAATTGCTGGTAAAAGAAAAGAAAGGCGTAAAAGTTGAAAACGCTCCTCGTGTTGTTATTTCAGGCTGTCCTATGGCAATTCCAAATTGGAAAGTCCCTGCTGTAATTGAAGCTTCCAGTGCTGTCATTGTCGGCGAAGAATCATGTATTGGTGAGCGTGGTCAGCGAAACACAACTGACGCTTCTGCAGATACCATTGGGGGGCTTATGGATGCGGTTGTTGATCGTTATTTTAAAATTGATTGTGCCGTATTTACACCAAATCAGGAACGGGTAGAGCACATCAAAGAGATGGCTAAAAATACGAATGCTGATGGTGTGATTCATTACGGGCTTCAATTTTGTCAGCCTTATATTATGGAATCTTTTTCTGTAGAAAAAACGTTGGAAAAAGATGGAGTTTCTGTTCTGAGATTAGAAACTGATTATAGTCAGGAAGATATGGGGCAATTATCAACGCGAATAGAAGCCTTTGTTGAAATTATTAAATAAAATAAATTGCAATTATAAGACGGAGAACTTAGCGGTTTCTCTGTCTTTTTGTTTTTATCCGAATGTGATATTGAATTGATAGCATGAGACAGGCAGGAATAGATGTGGGCTCTAGAAGCATTGAATTGGTTGTAATTGAAGAAGGAAAGGTTGTTGTGAGCAGACAAGCCGAATCTGGTTACAATCCGGTTGAGCGTGTTCAGGAATTAATTGCTGATATTTCGTTCGATAAGGTGATGGCCACGGGGTATGGACGGGCAAGTCTTGAGATTGCCTTTGATTATCCGACCATAACAGAGATTAAAGCATATGGAATAGGTGCCACAACATTACATCCTGATATTCGGGGAATTCTTGATATTGGAGGGCAGGACACCAAGGTGATATCTTTGAATGAAAATGGAAAAGTGTTTAAATTTGAGATGAATGATAAATGTGCTGCCGGTACCGGTAAATTCCTGGAATTGATGGCAACAAGTTTAGGCTATCAGCAAAATACCCTCGGTTTAGAAGCACTAAAGGGACAGGAGGGAATAGAAATTAACAGCATGTGTGCCGTATTTGCCGAGTCGGAGGTTACTTCTCTTTTGGCAAAAGGTTGTCAGCGGGCTGATATTGCTTTGGCTATTCATCAATCGGTGTGCCGACGTGCTGTTGGAATGATTAAACGCCAGGATTTAAAAACCCCAATTCTATTTGCTGGAGGTGTTGCAAATAATGCATGTATGATTCATCTTTTGAAACAGACTTTTGGTGATGATTTGATTATCCCGGAATCTCCTCAGTTTGTTGGTGCATATGGAGCTGCTGTTTTGGCTGGATGTTTATAAAAACCAAAAAAGTCATCTTTAGGTGACTTTTGTAATTGCTTGAGATAAAGGAATTACCTGTATTCCTTTTTTTCGAATTGTTTCAGTTTATCAATGTCACGTTGAAATCTTTCCATTAAATCTTCCGAAAAAGAATTAATCAATTTATGCTCCTTTAAAGTAGTTCCATCAGAGGCATCAGCAACAATCTTCATGGCGGTAATGAATTCATCGTATTGTGGCGCTGGTCCATATACATGACAAAAATTAATTACTTTATTATAGATTTCTTCAACTGAAGAGTTATGCGACTCCTCAAACTCAAACGACCACAATATTTCAGAACCAAGAGCATGATTTTTCAATAGTTGTGTAAGAGTTTCTTTTTCTTCTTTCTTAATTATTCCATCAGCCTTTGCCAGGGCATAAAGCAGTTCCCCAAATACTTCGTATAATTTTTCTTCCTTTTTCATTTCTTTTTAGTAAGATACCAAATTTCATAAATTCTCCATAGTTCAAGGTACTATAATTGAGTGAGAATTGCGTAAAGAAATTATCATACCATAATGGAATACATTAATTTTGCGTCAATTGGTATTAAAATACAGAGGTAGACCAATTACAACCAAATTTGAGCGGATTATCGTACTATTTTGAATTGGTCTTAAGCTCCTCAGGAGCTATATATAAGAATAGGATAAATCAATAAAGGACTTTAATTCTTTATTGATTAATGGCTTTTAGTATTCTGCGGGCACGGGAACAGTAACCTGCGCTTCCATTTTCCATTTGTTCTTCGATAACAAGAGTCAGTTCATTTTGGATATCGGGTTCTTGTAAGGAAAAATTGTATAGAATTTGCATAGCATACACTTTTATAGCAATTGCAGATGTTCTGGAAATCAATGCATCGAAGCAGTAATTGATAAAATCCCCGGATATATTGCTTGGAAGAAGTTCTAAACTAATCAGTTTTAAATATTGGCGTGATTTGCTTTCGTTGGTAAGAGACGGGACAAGTTTAATTATTTGAGGAAGATACAAGCGAACCAAATCAGGAGCAATATCATAAACCTTATCTAAAATCCAAGTGGCCCGCCAGGAATGTTTCTCATTGCTGATACAAATATCCCATAGTTCATTCATATAAGCAGGATTTTTAGCAATACTCTGAGCAACCAATTTAGCTTCTTCTTTTACCGGAAAAGGGTCGAGTAGTTTCTTAAGTTCCATTGAATTTAGAATTATTGGTTTTCTTAAAACGGCAACCTGCTTAACTCCACATTTCCGCCCGAAAGAATAATTCCAACTTTTTGGCCTTTGTATTTTTTCTTCTCTTTTATTAAAGCAGCAAGAGCGACTGCACTGGATGGTTCTGCAATGATCTTCATTCGCTCCCAAATCAGCCTCATTGCCGCAATTATTTCTTTTTCTTCCACTCTGATAATCTCTTCAACATGTTCCTTAATAATTGGAAATGTTTTATCTCCCAATGAGGTTAGCAAACCATCTGCAATAGTTTGAGGATTGGTTTGCGGAACAATTTCACCTTTTTGCATAGATTGCCAGGCATCATCAGCACCCATAGGTTCACCAGCTATTATTTTTGTGTTTGGCGAAAAATAATGTGCGGCTAAAGCTGTACCGGATAGTAAACCTCCGCCACCAACAGGAGCGAAAATTGCATCCAAATCATCATGATCTTCAATCAATTCCATTGCAGCGGTTGCTTGTCCTTCAATTACCTGATAATCATTGTAGGGATGCAAAAAAACCGCCCCGGTTTTATTGACAACTTCGTTTAGAGTAGTTTCTCTTGCCTCAAGGGTTGGTATGCATTCAATAATTTCTCCACCGTAACCTTTTACCGCTGTTTTCTTTATTTCAGGAGCATTCGAGGGCATTACAATGTATGCTTTAATGCCTTGCGCTTTTGCGGCAAGCGCTATTGCCTGAGCAAAATTGCCCGATGAATGAGTGGCAACTCCAAATTCTTTTTCTGTTTCTGATAGTTGAAGAATAGCATTTGTAGCTCCACGCATTTTAAACGCGCCCATTTTCTGAAAATTTTCACATTTAAAGTAGATATCAGCTCCAACAATTTGGTTGATGAGTTGAGAGCTCATAACAGGTGTTCGATGAATGAATTTTTGAATTCTTTTGTGTGCTTCCTGTAAACTTTCTTTTGTGATAATCATTTTGTTGGAGTTTTTGGTTTGTGATTGTAACCCGACCAAAGCCGGGTTACAAATGAGCTTGAATCTTATAATGAAATTCCACTTTGCAAGTATTTCAAAAGAAGAAATTATTTCATTGCTTCAAGTGAATCTTTTGCTGCTTGAATGGTTTTATCAAGCATCTCATAGGTCAATGAATTAGATAGGAAATAACTTTCGAATGATGATGGAGGAAGATAAATTCCTCTTTTTAGCATTTCATGAAAGAATTTTGGGAAATTTTCGTTGTTAGCGGTTGCTGCAGTGTCAAAATCCACCACATCAACATCAGTAAAGAAAACACTAATCATGGAGCCACAACGGTTAATTTTGTAAGCGAACCCCGATTCCGAAAGCACCTTATCCAATCCTTTGTGAAGATATTCTGTTTTATCCGCAAGTTCAGTGAAGTAGTGAGGGTTCTCGTTAAGCTCTTTTAACAGGGTTAATCCTGCAATCATAGCAATAGGGTTACCGGATAAGGTTCCTGCCTGATAAACTGGTCCAACAGGCGAAACGACCTTCATGATTTCGTCGGGTCCGGCATAAGCTCCAACAGGCATTCCGCCACCAATCACTTTACCGAAAGTTACCAAATCGGCTTTAACGCCAAAATATTCCTGAGCACCACCTTTTCCCAGGCGGAAACCAGACATTACTTCGTCAAAAATCAACAGTATTCCTTCTTTATCACATAGTTCACGTAAATCTTCCAGAAATCCTTTTTTAGGAAGTACACAGCCCATGTTTCCAGCAATTGCTTCCACTATAATAGCCGCAATTTCACCTTTATTTTCTGCAGCCAATTGTTTTACGTCTTCAATGTTATTGTACTTGGCAGTTAGTGTGTCGTTTGCTGTACCAGGAGTAACACCCGGTGAATTTGGTACCCCAAAGGTACTTGCTCCGCTGCCGGCTTTAATTAGGAATGAATCGGCATGACCGTGATAACAGCCTTCAAATTTGATAAATTTATTTCGGCCGGTATAACCTCTGGCCACACGAATGGCACTCATACATGCTTCGGTACCGGAATTAACCATTCTTACCT
Organism: Labilibaculum sp.; assembly: GCF_963664555.1. Classification (GTDB taxonomy): domain Bacteria; phylum Bacteroidota; class Bacteroidia; order Bacteroidales; family Marinifilaceae; genus Labilibaculum. The sequence goes on from NZ_OY761461.1 coordinate 2,677,041, forward strand.
TATCAATATTTGGCACCATGTCTACAATTAATTTGGCAATTTCAATTTCCAATTCGGTAGGAGCTCCAAAGGAGGTTGAATCTTCAACTTTTGCCTTAATGGCATCTATAACTTTAGGATATGCATGTCCCAAGATCATTGGTCCCCATGATGAGATGTAATCGATGTACTCGTTTCCATCAACATCGGTAAGAATACTTCCTTTTGCTTTTTTGATAAAGACAGGAGTTCCGCCAACAGATTTAAATGCTCTAACCGGTGAGTTTACACCTCCGGGAATGTATTTGTTGGCCTCTGTAAATAATTCGGAACTTCTTTTGTATTGATGCATAATGGTATAGGTTTTATGAATTTAAGTAATTGTGACAAATTTCGAGTAAGGAATAAACGTTTGTATTTTCAGACATGACAACATGTTCGGAAAAATCCAGCAATTTTACTGCGGTTGTACTTCCAATAGCGAAACAGGGAACAGTTTCGTTTATTTTGTATTTGCTAAAAAAGCTGTGAACAGCGCTAGGACTGCAAAAACAGATGGCATCAAAATCAGTAAGAGTTACATCCGGTTGATACAAATTTGTTTGGTAGCACTCTATTTCTTCAAAATCAAATTCTTTTTCAGTCATAAAATCAGAAATATTAGTTTGTCTTAAATTTCCTGAAAAATGAATGTAAGAGGAGGCGCTTTGTTTTTCGAGCAATTCAATTAAAGATTGCGAGTTGTGCTGTTTTGGAAGTATAGCGGTGATTCCAATTTTTAAAAGTTCTTCTGCGGTTTTTTCTCCAACAGCAAATACTTTTTTTTCTTCCAAAGCAATTAGTGAGCTTAGGTTCCCGGAAATACTCTTAACTGCATTTTGACTTGTGAAAATCCAATTTGATTCTGGCTTTGAATTAATCAGATCTGTCTTTTCTTTAGAGAGAGGAATGAGATCAATTTGAATAAATGGTTTTGCCGTAACTGTCAGACCTAATTCTTCGGCATACATTATATGTTCAGAACTTAGAGATCTGGTAAAAAGAATATTTTTTTTATCTGTTAGAGACATAAATAGATTTCAAAATGATTTCTGACCGCAAGCTAACAAATTTAGCAAATCAGACCATTTTTTATGCTCTTGAAATGTATTATTTTTTCAATTGATTGGATATTAGATATTCAGAAGAGTATCTTTAAATTATTAAAACTTCTAATCGTTAAAAAGTATTAACCTGCTTGCCATTCAGTAATAGCTTTTATACTTTTAGTGTGCTTAAAAATGGGAGGAGACCATTGTTTCGAATGTCGAAAGATCATGAAGAATCAGTTTCAATCAAAATTCAAACAAAGCAAAGACTTAAAATCAGGAAGATATTTATGACTGAATTCAACAGGGAAGAAGAGAGAAGACAGATTTTGTATCGATACAAGCATTTGCTTGTTACGTGTAAAAATATTGTTACCCGGGCAGATATAAAATTAGTTCGAAAAGCATTTGAATTAAGCTTAAAAGATCACGAAGGGGAAAGAAGGACTAACGGGGAACCGGCTATTTATAAAAGCATTTCAATAGCTCAGATTGTTGTAGAAGAACTCGGACTTGGAAGGACTTCTGTAATTTGCTCTCTGCTATATGATATTGTTCAGAAAAAACGAATTTCGTTAGAAGAAGTTTCTAATCTATTTGGTCCAAAAGTTACTCAGATAATTCAGGGTTTGGTTAAAGTAACTGATATTTACAATCAAAACCCAACCCTTCAATCAGAGAATTTCAGGAAGCTTTTGTTAAGCTTTGCCGATGATGTTCGCGTGGTTCTTATTATTATGGCAGATCGCTTGTTTAATCTAAGAAATTTAGAGAACAAACCGGTCAAATTTCAGCAAGCCTTAGCGAGAGAAATAGAGTTTCTCTACATTCCGTTTGCACATCGTTTGGGAATGTACAATGTAAAGTCAGATATGGAAGATTTGGCATTGCGCTATTTACTTCCTGATGTTTACTTTGAGATTCAAAAGAAACTGAAGGATAGTGAGGAGGAACGCGAAAAGTATATTAAAGATTTTGTTGCCCCAATTAAATCTGAATTGGATCAGTTGGGTTTAAATTATAAAATAAAAGCACGTACAAAGTCAATTGCGTCCATTCTTCACAAAATGAAGAAAAAGCAAGTTGAGTTTGAAGAGGTTTATGATATTTTTGCCATTAGAATCATATTAAAAGCAACTCCCAAAAAGGAAAAATCGGAATGTTGGAAAGTTTATTCTGCGGTTAGTGATCTGTACCGGCCAAATCCGAACAGATTAAGGGATTGGATCACCATTCCAAAATCAAATGGGTATGAATCTCTTCATACTACAGTTATGGGACCTGATAATCGTTGGGTAGAGGTTCAGATTCGAAGCAAACGGATGAATCGGATTGCTGAGCAGGGGTTTGCTGCTCACTGGAAATATAAAGGTGGAAAAAGCGAAGGAGGAGGATTGGATGCATGGCTGCAGGATATTCGGGAAGTTATTGAAAGCCACGGAAGCGATTCAATTGATTTAATTGATAGTTTTAAAGCCGATTTATACCACAAAGAAATATATGTATTTACCCCTAAAGGTGATTTAAAACAATTATCAGCAGGGGCAACTTTACTCGATTTTGCGTATTCAATTCACTCTGATGTTGGTGATAAATGCATAGGTGGCACAGTCAATCAGAAAAATGTTTCCATTAAGCAGGTTTTAAATAATGGAGACCAGGTTTCTGTAACGACCTCTAATTCTCAAAAGCCAAAATTAGATTGGTTGAATTTTGTAGTTTCTACAAAAGCGAAAAATAAAATTCGTCAGTCGATAAAGGAGGAAATGCTTAAGGAGGCTGACCTTGGAAAAGAAACTCTGAAGCGCAGAATGAAGAATTGGAAAATTGAGTTCTGTGATGAAAACATTAGGAAGTTAATGACTTTCTACAAGTACAAAATTGCTGCCGATTTGTATCAGGGAATTGCCTTGGAACAGCATGAATTATCGGAAATAAAAGATATTCTTACTGATAAAAAAGAAATAGAAAAGACAGTTCCTGAAGAACGTCCAGATTATTCAGCTAAGAAAATTACTAAGGAAGGTGAGGATGTATTAATTGTAGATGAGAACATTTCGAATGTCGATTATTCATTGGCAAATTGCTGTAACCCGATTTTCGGAGATGAAATTTTTGGCTTTATATCAATAGGAAAGGGGATTCGAATTCACAGATTAGGCTGTCCGAATGCAAGTGAAATGCAAACCCGTTACCCGTATCGGGTTGTAAAAGCAAATTGGACTGATAAAGGTTCTGCATCTTATCAAGCCGTACTTCACATTACAGGAGATGATGAGTTGGGTATTGTTAGTAATATATCCGATGTTATTTCCAAAGATTTGAGGGTTCAGATGAGATCCATCTCTGTAGATACAAACGCAGGCTCATTTGTAGGTAATGTTACCGTTATAATTGCAAGTACCGAGCATCTTGATACCTTAATTGTTAAATTAAAACGAGTAAAAGGTGTGCATCGTGTAACAAGATACGATCCTGTAAGCTAGTGGTGTAGTAATAATTTACAGAAAGGGATGGAGCTTTAAAGTTCCATCCCTTTTTTATGTCGATAAATATCTTCAATATGTTATCCTGATTAACAGGCTTGCAATAAGAAGCTTAGGTGTTTTTATTGAAAATCCTGTAACTCCTTTGGTGTTTTATTTATATTGATTCAGTATATTTGAATTTCAAAAAAAATGAAACCAATTTGGTTTTTTTGTCAGAGTTTATGGAGAATTATATTGTTTCAGCACGTAAATACCGCCCTTCGCTTTTTTCATCGGTTGTAGGTCAGCAGTCCATTACAGTCACCCTTAAAAATGCCATTAAAAACAATCATTTGGCTCATGCCTATTTGTTTTGCGGGCCTCGTGGTGTTGGAAAAACTTCTTGTGCAAGAATTTTTGCAAAAACAATTAATTGTTCAAATATTAGTCCCGATTTTGAAGCATGTAATGAATGTGAATCATGTGTTGCTTTTAATGAGAGCCGCTCTTACAATATTCACGAATTAGATGCTGCTTCGAATAATTCCGTTGAAGATATTCGTTCTTTGATTGATCAGGTTCGAATTCCGCCACAAATTGGCAGCTATAGTATTTATATTATTGACGAGGTTCACATGCTTTCGGCTTCGGCATTTAATGCTTTTCTGAAAACTCTTGAAGAACCTCCGGCTCACGCCATTTTAGTGCTCGCAACAACCGAAAAACACAAAATACTTCCTACAATTCTGTCGCGTTGTCAGATTTTTGATTTTAATCGGATCAAAGTTGAAGATGCAGTTAAGCATCTTAAAGAAATTGCAGAAAAGGAATCAGTTGCAATCGAAGAGGAAGGTTTAAATGTTATCGCTCAAAAGGCGGATGGGGCTATGCGTGATGCTCTTTCTATTTTCGATCAGATTGTAAGTTTTTCTGGTAAAGAAATCTCTTTCGAAAGTGTAATTCAGAATTTAAATGTTCTGGACTATGACTACTATTTTAAAATGGTAGATGCTTTTTTGGAAGGAAAAGTAAGTGATGTGCTTCTAATGCTTAATGAAATTCTTGAGAAAGGATTTGACGGACATCATTTTGTTGCTGGCTTGAGTGCTCATATTCGGGATGTATTGGTAGGAAAAGATCCTGCAACAGTTCAATTGCTCGAGGTTAGCGATTCGGTAAAACAAAAATATATAGAGCAGTCAAAAAAATGCCCGCTTGATTTTTTATATGAAGCACTCAAAATTTTAAATCAATGTGATATTGGATTTAAAGTAAGTCAAAATCAAAGACTTCTTATCGAATTAAGCCTAATTCAATTGTCGCAGATAATTGAATTAAAAAAAAAAGGACTTGAATCAAATCTGAACTCAAAAAAACTTCAGAAAATAATTGTTGACGGAGAAACCTTAAGCACCGAGGTTAAACCGGCAGTTAGTCATAATTCAAATGTTCAATCAACACAAACAGTAAGCGATAAGGGGAGCGTTTACAATAAAAACAAGGAAAAAAATAATGGTTTAGGTGTTGTTTCAAAATCTAACTTTGCAAGTTCGGTATCTATCAAACAAGCTTTAAATAGTGGTATTCCACGTTCAAATGCTGCAAGCAAACCCAAAGATAAAGAGGCTGTTAGTATTATCGATTCTGTCGTTGTTGGTAGTGAACCATTCACCCAGGAAAAGCTGGAGGCAAAGCTAAAAGAATATATTACAGCCAAAGGAAAAAGTGATCGTATTCGATTAGCTATTACGGTTAATAAGCCGAAAATAGTTGGGGACGATCGTGTTGTTCTGATGGTTAGTAATCCTTTACAGGAAGATGACATTATCTCAGTAAAAAATGAGGTGAGAAACTATTTGAGAAAAGAATTAAACAATTCAGAAATTCAAATTGAGACAGAAATCATTCAATTAAAAACAGCAAAAAGAATGTATACTGATTCGGATCGATTTAATTATTTGTGTGAGAAAAATCCTGCATTAGGGTTTCTTAAGCAAAAATTCTCCCTGGATTTTGAATGAAAATTGAAGATATGATTTACAGCATATATATAATGGTTTAAATTAGGCTTCTGTTTTTGTACAGAAGCCTAATTTTTAGACAGTTGTAATTAAAGAAAAAAATCCTTAAAAAATAGATTCTTTTAAATCGGAAAATAAAAAAAATACATATGTTTACTCTGAATTTGAGATGTGATTATTTCGAATTTAATTAAGTAAATACAGACTTTTTATTAATTATTAAATCACTCAAAACAACAACCAACATGGCACAGAAGTCAAAAATCATTTACACTAAAATTGATGAAGCTCCAGCCTTGGCGACCTATTCGTTATTGCCAATTATCAAAGCCTTTACTAAAACTTCAGGCATTGAGATCGAAACCAAGGATATTTCTCTTACAGGAAGAATTATTGCCAACTTCCCTGAGAATTTAACTGAAGAGCAAAGAATCCCTGATTATTTGGCTGAATTAGGTGCGCTTTCATTAACACCGGAAGCAAACATTATTAAATTGCCAAACATTAGTGCTTCAATTCCTCAATTGCAGAGCGCGATTGCTGAGTTACAGGAAAAAGGATATAATATCCCAACTTACCCGGAAGAAGCCAAAACAGAAGAGGATAAGGCACTTCAAGTAAGATTTGCAAAGGTTTTGGGTAGTGCTGTAAATCCTGTGCTTCGTGAAGGTAATTCTGACCGTCGTGCAGCAGGTTCTGTTAAGCAGTATGCTAAGAATAACCCACACAGAATGGGCAAGTGGTCTGCTGATTCAAAATCTCATGTTGCTCACATGACCGGGGGTGATTTTTACGGTTCAGAGAAATCGGTGACCATGCCTAAAGCAACTAAGGTTCGAATAGAGTATGTTGACAATTCGGGCAATGTTACAGTATTAAAGGAGAAGCAAGAGCTATTGGCTAATGAAATTATTGATTCATCAGTAATGAATGTGAAAGCATTACGTGCTTTCTATGCGAAAGAAATTGCGGCTGCGAAAGAAGAAGGTTTACTATGGTCGTTGCACCTTAAGGCAACCATGATGAAGATTTCGGATCCTGTAATGTTTAAGCATGCTGTTGAGGTTTTCTATGAAGAAGCTATCACTAAGCACGCTGATACCATTAAAGAATTAGGAATAAACTTTAACAATGGATTAGGCGATCTTTATAATAAAATTCAAAATCTTCCAGAAGCCAAAAGAGCCGAAATTGAAGCTGATATCATGGAAGTGTATAAATTCCGTCCTGATATAGCAATGGTTGATTCTGATAACGGAATTACTAACCTGCATGTTCCAAATAATGTGATTATTGATGCATCGATGCCTGTTGTTGTTCGCGATGGCGGTAAAATGTGGAATTCTGCAGGGGAACTTCAGGATACCAAAGCATTGATTCCAGATAGATGTTATGCTACTATTTATCAGGTTTGTTTTGACGACTGTAGAAAAAATGGTGCTTATGATCCAGCAACCATGGGATCTGTATCGAATGTCGGTTTAATGGCTCAAAAAGCAGAAGAGTATGGATCACATGATAAAACTTTCATTGCTCAAGGCGATGGTGTTATTCGCGTTGTAGAATTCGAAGGAGCTATTGTGATGGAGCAGAAAGTTGAAAAAGGTGATATCTTCAGAATGTGTCAGGTTAAAGATGCTCCTATTCAGGATTGGGTTAAATTAGCTGTAAAAAGAGCTAAAGCAACTAATACGCCGGCTATTTTCTGGTTAGATAAAAATCGTGCTCATGATGCTCAGTTAATCAAAAAAGTAAATACTTACTTAGCTGATCATGATACTACAGGTTTGGATATCCGCATTTTGACTCCGGATGATGCAATTGCATTCTCACTGGAAAGAATCCGTAAAGGGGAAGATACAATTTCGGTAACTGGTAACGTATTGCGTGATTATTTAACAGATCTTTTCCCAATTTTGGAATTGGGATCTTCTTCTAAAATGCTTTCCATCGTTCCTTTGATGAATGGGGGAGGATTGTTCGAAACAGGCGCTGGAGGATCTGCCCCAAAGCACGTTCAGCAATTCATGTCTGAAGGTCACTTGCGTTGGGATTCTCTTGGGGAATATTTAGCATTAGGTGTTTCTTTAGAGCACTTGGCTAATACTTTTAATAATGAGAAGGCTGCTTTATTTGCAGAAACCCTTGATTTAGGTGTAAGTAAGTTTTTGGAAGAAGGAAAATCACCATCACGTAAGGTGAATGAGTTGGATAACCGTGGTTCTAACTTCTATTTGGCAATGTATTGGGCGCAAGCACTTGCGGCACAAGATAAAAATGCTGAATTGAAAGCAATTTTTTCTAAAGTAGCTCAGGATATGGAAGCTAATGAAGAAAAAATCGTTGCTGAATTGAATGATGCCCAAGGTGCACCAATGAATATTGGCGGCTATTTTATGCCAAACGAGGAATTGGTAACCAAGGCTATGCGTCCGAGTGCAACTTTAAATGCGATAATCGACGCTATTTAATAAATAATTTATATCCTAAACGGATAATTTTAAGGTCTTCCAGTTTGGGAGGCCTTTTTTTGTTCAATAAAATATGGTATTTAGTTTGATTTTAAATTAGGTTTAAAGCTACGGTTTGCATCGCCGAGATTGACATATTTCTCTTACATTTGATGTGGAATTTGAACTTACTTAAAAATATTATACGTTATGGCTATTAGTAAAAAAGTAGAAGAAATTTTGAACAAGCAAATCAATGCTGAATTTTGGTCTGCTTATTTCTATTTATCAATGTCAAACTATTTCAATGCGAATGGAATGCCTGGTTTTGCAAATTGGATGAAAGTACAATTTCAGGAAGAAACTTCACATGCGATGAAAATGTTGGATTACGTAAACGAACGCAGCGGAAGAGTTATTTTGGAGCCAATTGCAGAAGTTCCCTCTGAATGGACAGGTGTTTTAAATATCTTTGAAGAAACTTTAAAACACGAGGAGCACGTGACTAGCTTAATTAATGGCTGTGTAAACATTGCTATTGAAGAAAAAGATCATGCTTCAGTGAATTTTATGCAGTGGTTTGTTGATGAGCAAGTGGAAGAAGAAGCTACTGTTAATGAAATTATTGACCAATTAAAAATGTTTGAAGGAAAAGGTCATGGTTTGTATATGATGGACAAAGAATTTAAAGCGAGAGTCTTTGTTGATTCTACTCAAGTTTAGTTAAAAACAAAATATACTCAAAAGCCTCACATATGTGAGGCTTTTTTTATGATGTAGAACTGTTAAGTCAATAAAAATATTTACTTTTGGGTTCAATGGACATGAATAGATATCTCATAGTAGTATTTTGTGTGCTCACAGGATGTGCAGCAGCAGTTCCTATGGCCAACGGCCAGGATTTAACTGTTGATCATCAGCTGTTTGCAGATTGGTATGCCGATCATATCCAGAATCTTGATGAATCTTATTCTTCAACAATACTTGCACATGTAGAGCAGGATCAATTTGCCGGGAAATACATTCCAAATGTTGAAAATATTTCTTTATTGGAGAATTTGCCCAAATTTCCTGTAGATAATCAAGTTATTCCATTGGAAAGTATTCCAATATGGTTTGATTATCATTACTGTTCCGTTTTTCGGGATGTACTTATTAATACAATCCTTGAAGGTGATTTTCATATTAGAGCTCCTGTATTAGCTTAGCTTTCCTTTCCTGTTTTTCAACAGGAAATTTCACTTGTTATATAATATCATGGTTTTCAACCTTTGGGTTGAAAATATTTTACACATCGAAATCAACAAATCAAAATGGGTTTTATAGATAGTACATTGGGTAAACTATTTGGAAATAAGTCAGATAGAGACCTTAAAGAATTGAGTCCTTACTTGGGGCGAATTAAAGCAGAATACGATAGAATCACAACTTTAAGTAATGATGATCTTCGTGGAGAATCAGTTAAATTAAAGCAACGCATTCAGGATTTTATTCAAGCTGAAAAAGACGAAATACAGAGTCTTAAAGATAAGATTGATGTTGGTGAATTATCAATCAACGAAAGAGAGGAAATCTACGATCAGATTGACGGAATTGAAAAGAAAATTGATGACAAAATTGAAGAGGTATTAGAGGAAATTTTGCCTACTGCTTTTGCTGTTGTGAAAGACACTGCCCGCAGATTTACCGAAAATGCAGAACTGGAAGTGACTGCATCTAAATTCGATCGCGATTTAGCTCCATATTACGATAACATACAAATAGATGGCGATACTGCCGTATATTTTAATTCATGGGTTGCAGGCGGAACTGAAATTACATGGAATATGATCCACTATGATGTTCAGCTAATTGGAGGTACTGTTCTTCACCAGGGAAAAATTGCTGAGATGGCAACCGGTGAGGGTAAAACTCTTGTAGCTACATTGCCTGTGTTTCTTAATGCGTTAACCGGCAGAGGAGTTCATGTGATTACTGTGAATGATTACCTGGCAAAACGTGACTCGGAATGGATGGGACCATTGTACCAATTTCACGGGTTATCTGTTGACTGTATCGATAAACACTCTCCCAATTCAGATGCGCGTAGAAAAGCCTATGCATGTGATATTACTTTTGGAACAAATAATGAGTTTGGTTTTGATTACCTGCGTGATAATATGGCAACAAATCCAAAAGATTTGGTTCAACGTCGCCACAATTATTCAATTGTCGATGAAGTTGACTCGGTTTTGGTTGATGATGCACGTACACCATTAATTATTTCAGGACCGATTCCAAGGGGAGAACATCAACAGTTTGATGACCTAAAACCAAAAGTTCAAAAATTGGTAAAAGCCCAAAATGATTTGGTAATGAAGATTTTTACTGATTCTAAAAAATTCCTAAACAGCGAAGATAAAAAGGATCAGGAGGAAGGCGCAAAATTATTGCTTAGAACTTATAAAGGTTTGCCTAAAATGAAACCACTTATTAAATTTTTAAGTGAGCAGGGAAATAAGGCCAATCTTTTGAAAACAGAAAATTTCTATATGCAGGAGAATAACAAAAACATGCACATCATTACTGATGAGTTGTATTTTGTTATCGATGAAAAACACAATTCAATTGAACTTACTGACAAAGGAATTGACCTGATTAGTTCTGATGTTGAAGATTCAGGTTTCTTTGTATTGCCTGATATTGGATCAGAAGTAGCAGCAATTGAAAAATCAGATCTTTCGGATGAAGAAAAATTAGCCAGAAAAGATGAAATGATTCAGGCTTACTCAGTAAGATCAGAAAGAGTTCATACGATCAATCAACTTTTAAAAGCATATACTCTTTTCGAAAAAGATGTAGAATATGTAATGATGGATGGTAAGGTAAAGATTGTAGACGAGCAAACCGGTCGTATTATGGAAGGCCGTCGTTATTCTGATGGATTGCATCAGGCAATTGAAGCCAAAGAAAATGTGAAGGTAGAGGCAGCAACTCAAACATTTGCTACCATTACTCTTCAGAATTATTTTAGAATGTATAATAAGCTTGCCGGTATGACCGGTACTGCTGAAACAGAAGCAGGTGAGCTTTGGGATATTTATAAATTAGAGGTGGTTGTAATTCCAACCAACCGTCCAATTTGCCGGGATGACCGCGAGGATTTAGTTTATAAGACAAAACGTGAAAAATATTCTGCGGTAATTGATGAAATTGTCGATTTGGTAAATGCTGGTCGTCCGGTTTTAGTAGGTACAACTTCTGTTGAGATTTCAGAATTACTGGGTCGGATGCTTAAAATTAAAGGGATTAAGCACAATGTACTGAATGCAAAATTACATCAGCGCGAAGCAGATATTGTTGCGGAAGCGGGTCAATCAGGAACTGTAACCATTGCAACAAATATGGCTGGTCGTGGTACAGATATTAAGCTAACCGATGCAGTAAAAGCAGTAGGTGGTTTGGCAATTATTGGTACAGAGCGTCATGATTCCCGTCGAGTTGACCGTCAGTTACGTGGTCGTGCCGGTCGTCAGGGAGATGTTGGATCTTCTCAGTTCTTTGTGTCTTTGGAAGATGATTTGATGCGTTTGTTTAGCTCAGATCGTATTGTAAAGTTAATGGATAGAATGGGACTGAAAGAGGGTGAAGTAATTCAGCACAGCATGATTACTAAATCGATAGAGCGTGCCCAGAAGAAAGTGGAAGAAAATAACTTCGGTATTCGTAAAAGATTATTGGAGTACGATGATGTAATGAACTCTCAGCGTGAGGTTATTTATAAGCGTCGTCGTCATGCATTGTTTGGAGAGCGTATTCAGGTAGATATTGCCAATATGATGTATGATTTATCGGAATTGATTGCAAATGAATATCATGGTGGTGATTTTGAGGAGTTTAGAATGGATTTAATCCGTACTTTCTCAACAGAATCTCCGATAAGTGAAGAGGAATTCATGAAGGAAAAGCCTGAAGAAATTACTGAGAAAATTTACGCTGTAGTTTTGGATAATTACAAACGAAAAGTGGAAGCCATTAGTAAGCAAGCCTATCCGGTAATTAAAAATGTATACGAATCAAAAGCGGAAATGTATGAGAACATTGTTGTTCCGTTTTCTGATGGTTCTAAAATGTTTCAGGTAGTAACTAATTTGAAGAAAGCTTACGACAGTAAGGCTGAGGATTTGGTTCGTTCTTTTGAGAAAGTTTCTATTCTTGCAACTATCGATGATGCTTGGAAAGAGCACTTGCGTGAGATGGATGATTTGAAACAATCTGTTCAGAATGCTTCTTACGAACAGAAGGATCCATTGTTGATTTACAAATTTGAATCGTTCAATTTGTTTAAAACAATGATTGAAACTATCAATAAGAGTGTTGTCAGCAGCTTAATGAAAGGTCATATTCCATTATCGGATCCTGAAGATGTTCGTAAGGCAGAAGAACGTAAAAGAACCGATTTAAGCAATTTGAAAACTACAAAAGAAGAAGTAGGAGGAGGCAGAGAAAGACCGGAACCTAAAAAACCGGAACCTGTTCGTGTTGCTCAAAAAGTAGGACGAAATGAACCTTGTCCTTGTGGTAGCGGTAAAAAATTCAAACAATGTCATGGAAAAGGAGTTCCGGCTTAATTTCCATAATTAAAAAAATCATACTAAATTCACATGGATTGTTTCGCAAGTCGAAACAATCCATTTAGTTTTACTTACCAAACTTAAAAAAATACATATGTTGCATTCAATTCTTTGGGATATCGACCCGGAAATATTTAAAATCGGCCCTATCGCTGTCCGTTGGTACGGATTACTTTTTGCATTAGGCTTTTTGTTAGGATATTATCTTGTAGAAAAGATGTTTAAAAAAGATGGTATTAAACTGGAATGGCTTGATAAGTTGTTTCTGTATACCATGATTGCTACAGTTGTAGGTGCTCGTTTAGGACATGTGTTTTTTTACGGATGGGAATTTTATTCACAACACCCAGTCGAAATCATTAAAATTTGGCGGGGAGGATTGGCATCGCATGGTGCTACTATTGGAATTCTTGTTGCTTTATGGTTTTATTCTAAAAAAGTGAGCAAAAAATCAATGCTTTGGATATTGGATTACGTGGTAATTCCGGTTGCTTTGGCAGGATGTTTTATTCGTTTGGGAAATTTGATGAATTCAGAAATTATTGGAACTCAAACTCATTCTGACTGGGGATTTCAATTCATCAGAGCTTCTATTTATGAGCCGGAAGCACCACGACATCCAGCACAATTATACGAAGCAATTTGTTATTTGATTTCCTTTGGTGTTCTATCATTTATGTATTGGAAAACCAATGCAAAACAATACAGCGGAAGATTATTCGGCGCTTTTTTTGTAATGATTTTTACAGCTCGTTTCTTTATCGAATTTATTAAGGAAAATCAGGAAGCTTTTGAGCAGGGAATGTTGTTAAATATGGGACAGTTACTAAGCATTCCGTTTGTTTTAATCGGGTTGTTCTTTTTGATTCGATCGTTTAGAATAGAACCGATGAAGTAATCAAATATAGTATAACAAGAAGCCGAATCATTTCCGATTCGGCTTTTTTATTGTTGCATAAATCTCTTTCTAAAATCAAGTTTGCCAATCCATGTCATTCAAAAAAGCCTTCCTAATGATGGGAAAGTACTTCAAACCGTCCAAAGTCTGTTCCCAAATGTGGGAAAGTACTTAAAATCACCTAAAACCCATTTCCCAATTGCGAGAGAGTAGTTTGGAGCATCCAAAGCATGTTGCCCTATTATAGGAGAGTAGTTTGAATGATTCAAAGCTTACTCCCAATTGTGGGAAAGCACTTTAAACCAATCCATTCTTGATTCCCAATTGCGGGATTGTACTTTGAAGTATTCAAGGCAAATTCCCCAATATGGGAACGCTTTTAAAACCATCCAAACAGGATTCCCTGTCATAAAAAAGTATTTAGTTTTATGCTTCCTTCAATATTTCCAAATCAATTCCCATTTTCTTCATTAAAATGGGAGCGTTAAAGGTTTTGCAAAATCCTTTTTGCACTTTGTAGTCGAAATAAAGTTGATCGCCATCAATTTTAATGTCAAAAAATCTATTCTCAACCTGTCCGGGTAATTCTTCTTCCAATATGGATAACTCCAAATCGTGAGTAGCAACCATCGCAACAGCATCGTGTTTCACCAATTGCTTAATCAATGCTCTCGAACCCGTATGTTTGTCTTTCGAATTGGTTCCCCTCAAAATTTCATCCAATAGAAGTAAAGTATTTTCTTTCCGGTTCACCTTTTCAAGAACTAGCTGAATTCGTTTTAGTTCTGCATAAAATGAAGATTCATTTTCTTCTATCGAATCTTTAATTCTCATTGATGTATTGATTTCCACATTTGAAACCGTCATTTCCTGAGCACAAACAGGAGCTCCAGCCAATGCCATTACTACATTTACTCCAACAGTTCGTAAGAAAGTACTTTTTCCGGCCATATTCGATCCTGTAACAATATGAACGGTTCCCGGCCCGTTTAGTTGATAGTCATTATTTACTCTTCCTTTCTCATCAATCATCGGATGACCGGCATCTTTTAAATCCAACTCAAAGTGCTTGTCCGAAATTTTTGGGAAAACCCATTCTTCGTGGTTAAAATTTAAATTAGATAGGCTGGAAATGGCTTCAATCTCACTAATTGCATTGAACCACTTTTCGGTGTCAGCACCATAATTTTGTTTCCACTTGTCGATACGAAATAAAATGTGCAATTCATAGAAAAATAGAAGGTTAATAAAGATTTGAACCATTACATTCAATCGCTGATCAAGTAATTCTATTAAGCTGGTCAGTTGGTTTATCTTCTTTGAAGTAAGTTTGTCATCACTTGTCAATGTATTTTTAAGATCATTTAATTTATCCGATTTCCAATTCTCTTTTTCAAACTGTCTTATAATGTAGGAGTAGGTTTTGAGCATATTTCCTCTTTTGGCAGTTTGTTCATGAGCTCGGCTAACTTTTCTGTAATTGCAGTAATGAACAACAATACTGGCCAAAAACATAATGGTAATAGGAGCTTGTGAGCCGATAAAAGAATATACCAAGGCTCCTAATGAAAGCAAAGGCATAATTGTAACAGCGATTTGTAATACTTTCTTTCCATGAAAAGGTGAGGGCTTTTTACCCCATTCAATTACAAAGTTGGGATCATCATTTTTTAGTTTGTTCGCAAAGCCATATTGAATGATATTTTGTCTCCAATCAATCTTTTTTGATAATTCCTTAACCGCTTTCTGTCTTTTGATGATCTCTTGATTAGGTGATGGCTTTTCGAGCCAGCTGGCAAGAGTATTATTACCTGTTTTAGTAACGCTACGGTTGATTAATTGAAAGAGAGAATGTTGTCCAAATATGTCCAGATCTGATGCATAGGAATGATTCTGCTTCAGATATTCTTCACCATCGTAATAAAGATCGCTGTGTCTTGTTTTTAAACAACGAATTTCATTCTCATTAATTTGGATTAAAGCTTGCAGTCTTTTTATGTTTTTACTGTTTCGATTGTACCTTCTCACAAAATAGATCAGAGAGAATACTAATGTGATAGCCACAGCACTTGCAATTAATGCAGAATAGGATAGAACACTATAAAAAAATACGAATGCTCCAATTGCAGAAAAAAGACGTAAAAATGAGAGGTTTCGATTCTGTTTTTGAAGATCGCCTGTTTGCTTTTTAAATGTATGTATTCGATCGGTGTAAAAGGATAGTTTTTGATTCATTTTTTATATATTGAGATTTGGATTCTAAAATTATACAAAATATTGTGTTTTATATTCTGAATCTGTTATGCAGTTTATTCATTTTCGTAAAATTAATATCCAATTTAAGTTTGGATATAACCAATCGCTATGTTTGAAATATAAATAGAGGGAATTGTTCTTTTGTACTTAAATCCAGCATGCGACAAGTGCGAATTTAGCAAGTTTAAATCAAAATATACGTATTCGCAATACAGGTATTTTGCCTGTTTTATTGGAATTATTATTAGGATAAAAAAATATATTGAAATAAAATATCATTGTTTTCGTTTCTTTAAAAGAATAAAAACAAGATTTAATCTTCGTAAATAGTTTGTTTGTCATAACCGTTATTTTTGTGTTTTAGGTATTCTAATTACAACTAAAACATCTAATTTAGAAATCTGTCTGTTCAGATATCGTAAATCTGCTAATCCGCAATAAACGGCAATAAAAAAATCCGGTACAATACAAATATTTACCGAATTTAGTTGAAAATTTGGAGTTGGATCTCGGATCTACTCTCTGGTCTGCCCATCACCGGTAATTAACCATTTATAGGAGCACAATTCTTCTAAAGCCATTGGTCCTCGGGCGTGTAATTTTTGTGTACTTATGCCAATTTCAGCTCCTAATCCAAATTGTGCACCATCTGTAAATGCAGTAGAAGTATTGGAATAAATGGCAGCAGCATCAACAACTGAGTAAAAGTTACTTATGGTTTTTGAATTCTCGCTTATTATGGCTTCACTGTGCTTGGAACTGTACTTGTAAATGTGATCTGTTGCCTCCTGAAAATCACTTACTGTTTTTATCGACATTTTGTAACTTAGAAACTCAGTTCCAAAAGATGATTTATCAGCTTTCTTGAGTAAGTTTTTAGGATAGGTAGCTTTAATTGCATGATAAGCTTCTTCGTCGGCAAATATTTCAACATTTTTATCCTGTAGTTTATTTACTAATTCTGGTAGATCAGCAAGACGACTTTTATGAATCAAAAGACAATCCAAGGCATTGCAAACGCTTACGCGACGTGTTTTTGCATTAAATACAATCTGTTTTCCTTTTTTTAAATCTCCATCCTTATCAAAATAGGTATGTACAATACCAGCACCGGTTTCAATCACCGGAACTTTAGAATTTTGCCGAACTGTGTTGATGAGATTTTGAGAGCCTCTTGGTATTAAAACATCAACAAAACCTACTGCGTTCATTAATTCTGCAGCAGCTTCTCTGGCTGAGGGAAGCAATTGAATGATTTCAGGATCAAGATGATTATCTGCAAGCGTCTTTTTTATTAATGCTACCAAGGCCTTATTTGAATTTTCAGCGTCGCTGCCTCCTTTTAAAACACAGGCATTACCCGATTTAAAACAGAGAGCAAATACATCCAGTGTAACATTCGGACGAGCCTCATAAATAACACCTACAGTTCCCAATGGAACACTAACTTTTTTAATTGCTAAACCATTCTCAAGCGTTTTTTCAGAGAGCACTTTTCCTAAAGGAGAAGGAAGTAGAATTGTATTTTCAATATCATCTGCGATTCCGTTAATTCTTTCGTGACTTAACAGCAAACGATCGTATTTTGGATCGTATTCAGACATATGTTCCAGATCTTTCTGATTGGCTTCAAGAATTTGTTTTGTGCTTTCTCTAAGAGATTTTGCAAGTTGTTTAAGTAGATTGTTTATTGTTTCAGAGCTCAGTAAACACATGGTTCTGGTAGCTTCTTTGACTTTATGGAATTGTTCCTTACAGATCATATTTTGTAGTTTTTTTTGTTTGAATTGGGAAGCGCATCTAAAAGTTATACTTTATTTTTAAAATTGGTATGATTAACCGATATCAAAACGTATCATTAATAAAGAAAAAGATAATCGTAATGAACCAAAGGTTTTGTTCCCGTTTTTCCAATATAACTTTCGGCTTTGGTCTTATTGTACTGTGTTTTCCCAAGGCCAATCACTTTGCCAGATAAACCAACAATTTTGATAATATCCCCTTTTTCAAAATCACCACTTATATTTATTACACCAATTGGCAATAAACTTGTGGCTTTTTTTGAACACAGAGCTTCTTCAGCACCTTTATTAATTACTAATTTGGCCTTTTCAAAACCATCTGATCCAGCCAGCCATTGTTTTACCGTTGATGTTTTTTTACTCGCTGTAAAGCTTGTGTGATCTACCTTGTCAGGTGATTTAACCAGTTCCAGTACAATATCATCAATTCCTCCATTGGCTATATGTACTGGGATACCTGATTTGGCAACTCTTCCGGCGATACTGCATTTGGTTAACATGCCACCTCTTCCAAAATTGGATTTTTTAGTGGTGATATATTGTTTCAATCGATTAACGTCTCCATTTACAGTTTGCAACAATGTGGAATTGCTATCATTTGGATTTCCAGTATAGATTCCATTGATATTGCTTAGTAAATAAAGTGCTTCAACATCCATCATAGAGGCAATCAATCCAGATAGTTCATCGTTATCTGTAAACATTAAAGCAGTAACCGATACGGCATCATTTTCATTAATAATTGGTAGAATACCATTGTTTAAAAGAGAATTTAAACAGTTTTTCATGTTTAAGTAGTGTTCCCGTGTCCTGAAATCTTGTTTTGTGACAAGAACTTGAGCGCACTCTATTTTAAACTCCGTAAGGAAGGCAGAATAGACATTAAGCAATTCTACCTGACCAACGGAAGACCAAATCTGTCTTGCTGAAACAGTATCAATCTTCTCAGACAGTTTTACCTTACTTCTTCCTGCAGCAACCGCACCCGAAGAAACAAGAATACATTGTATTCCCTTATTTCTTAAGGATGATATTTGATGAACTAAATTTTTAATTCTGCTTGTATTTAATTCTCCGTTTTCTTTGGTAAGAACATTGGAGCCGATTTTAATGCAAATTCGTTTCATATTTTATATATGGCTATAACAATTCAACGCACAGGAATAGAATTCTGTACTTAAAATTGGAATGAATAAAATGATAAGAGCCTGTTCAATGAAGATTGAAAGGCAAAAAGAAATGTTTATTTCCGGATGCTATTTAAAAGATACCCAAAGGGATGGATGGGATAGAGGTAATAGAAGTTTAGACACAGTAATTCGGAAGCAAAGGCGGAGCTTTTTGCTTCAACTTGTAATCTTTTATGGATAAGAAATTTCAGACCTTTCATTTTGGTAATGATTGATAATTACAAATCCCCCTTGTTTTTATGAATCAAATATAGGAATTATTTCATGAGAAGACTCTGTTACATTTCGATATGTTGAGTGTTGTGTATAACATGAAAAGGTTTGTGTTAAAAATTTCAAGTAGAATACAAATCCGCCAGATGTATATTTAAATGCTGTGAATCAGCCAATTGTGTTGTATTAATTGAGATTGATAATGCTATTAAGATATTTTCCAAATAATTATTTTTTTCCGGTTTAATTGCTTTCTCAATTTTATATCTTTGCTATTGATATAAAAAATTAACTATGACTGTAGATACAAATCCATTACTCAACAAATTTTCAACACCATATGAGTCGGCTCCATTCGAAATAATTGAATTGGATCACTTTCTCCCTGCTTTTACTGAAAGCATTAAGATTGCGAGAAAGGAAATAGATCAGATTGTTGACAATACCGAGGAGCCAAATTTTGTGAATACGATTGAGGCTTTAGAGTATTCCGGACATCAGTTGGATCGGGTAGCTTCCATTTTCTTCAATTTAAACCATGCGAATACAAATGATGAAATGCAGGCATTGGCAAGAGAAGTATCGCCAATGCTAACGGAATTTTCAAATGACATTATCATGAATGAAAACCTGTTTTCTCGTGTTAAGGTTGTTTATGAGCAAAAAAGTGAATTAAAGCTTTCTGTTGAACAGGAAAAATTGCTGACTGACCGTTACAAATCATTTGTTAGATCAGGAGCAAATCTGCAAAAAAAGAAAAAGGATCAGATTCGGGAAATATCTAAAGAACTTTCCAAATTGACATTGCAGTTTGGTGAAAATGTATTGGCGGCGACCAATAATTTTGAACTTCATATCACTGATAAAAAAGATTTATCAGGTCTTCCTGATGGAATTATTGAGGCTGCAGGCATTGTTGCAAAGGAGAAAGATAAAGAAGGATGGGTATTTACCCTGCAATTTCCAAGTTATGTTCCTTTCATTCAATATTCGGATATTCGCGAATTACGCGAGAAAATGTTTAAGGTATATTCTTCACGTTGTTTTAACGATAAATTCGATAACCAAAAAATATTAAAGCGTATCGTAGAACTGCGATTAAAGAAAGTTCAGCTGTTCGGATACACTTCTTATGCCGATTTTGTTTTAGAAGAGAGAATGGCAAAGAAATCAAGTAAGGTTACAGATTTTCTAACCGAATTATTGGATGCTTCAATGCCTAAGGCGAAAGAGGAATTTAAGGAATTGCAGGCGTATGCAAAAAGTTTAGGCGCTGATTTTAAATTAGAACGGTGGGATTGGGCTTATTACGCTGAAAAATTAAAAACAGAAAAATTTGATGTTAATGATGAAATTACCCGACCATACTTCGAATTGGAACGGGTTAAAAAAGGCATCTTCTCTTTGGCTACACGCCTTTACGGGATAAAATTTAATATTAATCCTAATCTTCCGAAATATCATAAGGACGTTGATGTGTATGAGGTGACTGATGATAAAGGAGAATTTTTATCCTTATTATATACTGATTTTCACCCTCGCAGTTCAAAACAAGGAGGAGCTTGGATGACGTCTTTCGTCGATCAATACCGTAAAAAAGGTACGGATCATCGTCCGCATATTTCCATTGTTTGTAACTTCACAAAACCAAGTGAAACAAAACCATCATTACTTACTTTTAATGAGGTAACTACCTTTTTGCATGAGTTTGGTCACGCTTTGCACGGAATGTTGTCAAAATGCACCTACAGCAGCCTTTCCGGTACAAATGTGTATCGTGATTTTGTTGAGTTGCCCTCTCAATTTATGGAAAATTTTGCTACACAAAAAGAATGGTTGGATGATGTGGCAGAGCATTATAAAACAGGAGAAAAGATTCCTGCAGAAATAGTGCAAAAGATTATCGATAGCGAAAATTTCCTAAGTGGTTATTCCTTTGTTCGTCAAATTAGCTTTGGCTTAAATGATATGGCTTGGCATAGTGTAACAGAGCCTGTGTCCGATGAAGTTTCAGTTTTTGAGGACAAAGCAATGTCTTCAACAGAATTGTTCGATCGGGTTGAAACGAGCTGTATGAGCACATCGTTTTCACATATTTTCGCAGGTGGTTATGGTGCCGGCTATTACGGATATAAATGGGCTGAGGTTTTAGATGCAGATGCTTTTGATGCTTTTAAAAGTGCAGGTATATTTAATAAAGAAGTTGCAAGGTCGTTTAGAGAAAATATTCTTGAAAAGGGAGGAAGTGATCATCCTATGAATCTTTATCTGAAATTTAGAGGTAAAGAACCTTCAATAGAACCTCTTTTAAAGAGAAGTGGTCTGAAATAGATTAATCTTGCAAAAAAGTATGAGCTGTTCTTTATTTAGGACAGCTTTTTTTTTGATCAAAAAGTATAAATGAACATAAGTCGTAGTGTTGCTCGAGATAATTATACGATTTACTATCATATTAATCAGCCGAAATGATAACATGAAAATTTTCATAAGTGGAAAATTGACGTCTTTTTTCTTCAGTTTGGATGAATATGTTTAAAAAAACATGACCAGGTGAGATTTAATGCTGTTTTACAGGTAGTTGTGTATTTGTGAATTTTGACAAAATTCCTTGTTATTAAAGGAGGTGCATTTATTTTTGTCGGCGAATTTTAAACACTTAACTAACAATTAAAAAATGGCTTTTGTAACCAAAGAAAAATTTTTGTCAAATGAATGGCTTAGTGCCTATGCTTACCTGATACTGGGAAGTATAATTTTTGCTGTTTCTGACATATTATTTGTTGTACCCTATAAACTGGCACCGGGAGGTGTTTATGGTATTGCAACAGTTTTAAACACTATGTTTAGCTGGAAAATCAGTTATTGTACTTTTGCAATGGAGATTCCTTTGATAATTCTGGGTACCTTTATTTTAGGACCTCGGTTTGGAATCAAAACACTTCTAAGTATTTTTACAATTCTCTCTACTGTTTGGGTTATGGAAACCTTTGTTTCTCCGGATTACGCAAAAGTAATTGCTGACCCAATGTTGAATACAATTGTCGCAGGTGTATTTTATGGAATCTCAATTGGATTCATTTTTAAATCACGTGCAACATCAGGCGGATCTGATATCATTGCAATGATTTTGGCCAAATATACTAAGCTTTCGCTGGGTAAGTTGGTGATGATTGTAGATGGTATAATTGTTCTGTTTACACTTGTTCAGCCAACAGAAACAGGTACAATTGGATGGGAGTTTGCAATTTATTCTTTAATTATTATTTACATTGAAGGTAAGATTATTGATATGGTTGTTAGTGGAGCAAATTATCACAAGACAGTTATGATTGTTTCTGATCAATTTGAGTCAATTTCTTCAAAAATTAGAGATGACTTGAAACGGGGTGCAACTATTTTTACAGGAACCGGTGTTTATTCAGGAGAAGAGAAAAAAATGGTTTATTCTGTAATGAGCCGTAGAGAATTAGAGATTCTTAAACTGCATATTAGAGAGGTGGATCCTTCTGCTTTTGTTAATGTTACGGAAGCGAATGAGATTCTGGGTGAAGGTTTTAAATCACTAAATGAAGAATAAGATTATTTTAAAATATTTTTTAAAATCCCTCTCGAATATGGAGGGATTTTTTTATTTTTGCAATTGTGTATAATGTAGGTTTATTCATTTGATAAAGAAAATGAATTTATTGTTTGTAAAAGATACAAGTTGCAATTTAGACTTGTATTGTGTTTGTAATGCGCGGAGTAATTTCATTTGTGTTAAAATATATCTGTAAAAAGTTGTGAAATAATTTGATTTTCAAGAAAATTATTACGTATTTTGCGACCTGTTTGAAAAGCGTTTAAGGAAAAAAATAATCTGGACTATGTCAAGAGTTTGTCAAATTACTGGAAAGAGCGTAATGGTTGGGAACAATGTTTCTCACTCAAAAAGAAGAACTAAGAGAAGATTCTATCCAAATCTTTTCGATAAGAAGTTCTATCTTCCTGAAGAGGATCGCTGGATTGAGCTAAGGATTTCTGCTGCAGGAGTACGACTAATTAATAAATTAGGAGTAAAAGGTGCACTTACTAAAGCTCAAGAAAAAGGATTTATTAAAAAATACTAAAAAGGCATAGAAAATGGCTAAAAAAGGTAATAGAGTGCAAGTAATTCTTGAGTGTACCGAGCATAAAGACAGTGGTATACCTGGAACTTCAAGATACATTACTACTAAGAATAAGAAAAACACTCCTGATCGTATGGAGATGAAGAAGTATAATGCAATTTTGAAAAAAGTAACTGTTCACAGAGAAATAAAATAATTGAGATATGGCTAAGAAAGTAGTAGCATCCCTACAAAAAGGTGAAGGCCGTGGTTTCGCTAAAGTAATCAAAATGGTGAAATCTCCTAAATCTGGTGCATATTCTTTTAAAGAGGAAATCGTACCGAACGAAAACGTTAAGGATTTCTTTACTAAATAGTAAAGATTTTCATATAGCATTGAATATTAAAGGCTTCCTAATGAGATTAGGAAGCCTTTTTTTATATAAAGATATAACTTTGCTTCCTTAACTCTATTGCGTTTATTGTTAATTGCTTGTAAGCTCTTTTTTTTGTACTTTAGCAGGCTAAAATTTAATTAGAAATGGGATTATTTGGTAGTTTTTCGAAATCGAAAAAAGAAAATCTTAATAAAGGACTTGCTAAAACAAAGGATAGTGTTTTTAAGAAGTTAACTCGTGTGGTTGTAGGAAAAGCCACTGTAGATGATGATGTTCTTGATGAACTGGAAGAGGTTCTGATTTCTTCAGATGTAGGAGTTGACACAACCTTGAAAATTATTGAGCGAATTGAAAAACGTGTAGCGGAAGATAAATTTCTTGGGGCATCTGAATTGAACCGTATTCTTAAAGAAGAGATTGCGGGTTTGTTGAAGGAAAATAATAAGGGTGATTACGAAACATTTGATCTGCCAAAATCAGATCATCCTTATGTAATAATGGTTGTGGGAGTTAATGGTGTAGGTAAAACGACAACCATTGGGAAATTGGCTTATCAATTTAAAAAGGCTGGAAAAAAAGTAACACTTGGTGCTGCAGATACATTTCGTGCAGCAGCAGTTGACCAGTTAATAATTTGGTCTGAGAGAGTTGGGGTTCCTGTCGTGAATCAAGGAATGGGAGCGGATCCGGCTTCTGTAGCTTTTGAAACTCTTACTCAGGCAAAGGCAAATGGCTCTGATGTTGTAATTATTGATACAGCGGGGCGTTTGCACAATAAAATCAACTTAATGAATGAGTTAAGTAAGATTAAGCGTGTTATGGATCGTGTTATTCCGGGAGCTCCGCAAGAAATTTTATTGGTGTTGGATGGATCAACCGGACAGAATGCTTTTGAGCAGGCAAAACAGTTTACCTTGGCAACCGAAGTGAATGCTTTAGCAATAACAAAGCTGGATGGTACAGCTAAGGGAGGGGTTGTCATTGGCATTTCTGATCAATTTAAAGTTCCTGTAAAATATATAGGTATTGGGGAAAGTATGGAAGATCTGCAGGTATTTAATCGAAACGAATTTGTTGATTCGTTATTTAATTAAGCGAATTTTTTAATGATAATTAAAAAGGCTGTCCCCAAAGGCAGCCTTTTCTATTCTTAACTTGTTAATAATTCCAATTCAAATGGGAAAAAGAGTTTTTTCTCTTATTTTTGCCCAAAATTAAGTCGACAAAAGGAAATCTATATATGAATCAGACGAAAATAAATATTGTTAGTTTAGGTTGTTCAAAGAATTTAGTTGATACTGAATTGTTAATGAAGCAGCTGGATGCCAATCAATTCCAGGTTGGCTGTGATGAACAGGATAGTGATGCAAGAACTATCATTATTAATACCTGCGGATTTATTGGAGATGCTAAAGAGGAGTCAATAGATATGATTCTGCAATATGTAGAAGCCAAAAAATCAGGAAAAATAGATAAGCTATTTGTGATGGGTTGTTTGTCGGAGCGTTACCGTGATGATTTAGTGAAGGAAATTCCTGAGGTGGATCATTTCTTTGGTAAATTTGAATGGCAATTGATTGTAAAAGAATTAAATAAGGATTACAAGCCTGATTTTAAGAATTTTAGAATGATTACTACGCCTAAACATTTTGCCTATCTAAAAATATCTGAAGGGTGTAATAGATCCTGTTCGTATTGCGCCATCCCTATTATTACAGGGAAGCATGTCTCCAGACCTATGGAAGATATATTGGAAGAGGCAAGGGGACTGGTAAAAGATGGGGTAAAGGAGTTGTTGGTGATTGCTCAGGACTTATCCTACTATGGATATGATTTATATAACGAATCGAAACTTGCTGAATTGGTTCAGTTGCTTTCTGAAATAGATGGTTTAAAGTGGATTAAGTTACATTATGCATATCCTACTCAATTTCCATATGGGATTCTTAAGTTGATGCGGGAGAATCCTAAAGTTTGTCGTTACCTTGATATTGCCCTTCAGCATTCCAGCGATAATGTATTAAACTTGATGCGTAGAGGTATTAATCGAGAGAAAACTATTGAGTTGATTGCTAAAATTAGAGCGGAGGTTCCAGGAATTACTCTTAGAACTACAATGTTGGTTGGTCATCCTGGTGAAACCGAAGCCGACATGAAGGATCTTATGGCATTTGTGTCGGAGATGAAATTTGAACGCTTGGGAGTTTTTCCATATTCAAATGAAGATGATACCTATGCGGCAATCAATTACGATGATAATATTCCTTTAGAGATAAAGGAAAGCAGGAGGGATGATATCATGGCTTTACAGCAGGAGGTTTCGAGAGTCGTGAACGAAAAAAGAGTGGGGGAAGAATTAAAAGTTGTAATTGATAGAAAGGATGTTGATTTCTATTACGGACGAACAGAATTTGATTCATATGAGGTTGATCCAGAGGTTTTAATCCCAATTAATGGTGTCGATCTTAAAATTGGTGAATTTTATACCGTTAAAATCAACGATTTTGAAGACTACGATTTATTTGGAGAAGTAATATAAAGGAAAAGGCAGATCATTTGATCTGCCTTTTTTAAAATAAACTTCCTTGTATCTGATACATCCCAGCTTTCTTTAATTCAAAGAAACAATCGGCACATGCTTTTACATCAGCAAGAGCATCATGAGCACCATCAAAGCCTTTTTGAAATAAATATTGATGAAGTTCAGTTAAATTAGGCCATTTGTAACCACTTCTTCCTGGAATCTTGCACACATTGGTAGTGGTTTTCATGGTGCAAATTTTAGGGATATTAATCAATCTGCTTTTGATATCTTTCCTCAGAAATTCAGCTCCAATAATTACTTCATCAAAGCTAATGTTGTGAGCAATTAAAAAATCAGCTTCATTTAATACTTTTGAAAATTCATTCAGTGCTTCGGATAAGTCTATTCCGTTATCAATAGCCTTTTGTGTTGAAATGCCGTGTACTTTAGATGCTTCAGGAGGAATAATAAATCCTTCTGGAATGATGATTCTGTTTGCTCTTTTAATTTCATTATCGCGACTGTCATAAAGAAGCCAGGCTAGCTGAACAAGTCTGGGCCAGTTGTCTAAATCTGTAACTGGAGCATTCCAACGTTTTGGAAGACCGGTTGTTTCTGTATCGAAAAATAGGTACATGTTTTTTCTTTAAAAAAAAGCTCCTTAAAAGGAGCTTTTGTAATTATTTATTGCAAATTTTAAACCAATGCTTTAGCAGCTTGTAATGCAGCTTCATAATTAGGTTCTTCAGTCATTTCTGTTACATATTCTACGTACTTAACTTTGTTGTTTTTATCAATAACAACAACGCCACGTGCAAGAAGACGTAATTCTTCTACAACAAAACCATATTTTAAGCCAAAGTCAAGTTCTTTATGATCGGAAAGTGTTACTAAATTTGTAATTCCTTCAGCACCACAGAAACGGCCTAATGCAAATGGTAAATCATTGGATAGGGTAATGATTTGAATATTTTTATCAAGAGAGGCAGCTTCCTTATTGAATCGATGAGTTTGAGCAGAACAAACACCCGTATCAATCGAGGGGAAAATAGATAGAATCTTTACTTTTCCATCAAAATCAGATAGTTGTATTGGCTCAAGTCCTTGATTAAGAGCTGTGAAATTACTTGCTGTCATTTCAGTTTTCACTTCATTTCCAAGAAGAGTCATTGGGTTACCTGCAAATGTAACTTTTTTATCGTTTTTATTCATAATAATATTTTATCGTTTCAATCAAAGGTAATAATTGTTTTGAATTACTCTAAATAAAAATAGAGTCGAAATATGGAAAAAAGAGGCTGTCTCAAATGAGATAGTCTCTTTTTCGTTTTATAGTTTTTTATATTTATCACTGATTTCTTATTTTAGAGATATGAAATTAGTCCCTCAAAAATCTCATTTCAAAGCCTATCATCAAAACCAGATGATTCTTTTTCCGCCTTCTCTCTCGGATTTCATATCATCTGAACACCCTGTTCGTACCATCAGCAGTATTATTGATGGTGTCCAGATAGATCGTATCCTTGAAAAATACAGTTATACGGGAGCAAAGGCCTATCATCCCAAAATGATGCTTAAGTTATTAGTTTATTCCTATTTGTGTAATGTATATTCCTCTCGAAAAATAGAGCAGGCGGCATCAGAAAATGTACATTTCATGTGGTTGTCAGGGATGCAAAAGCCAGATCACAATACGATTGCCCGCTTTAGAAGCAGTCGATTAAAAGGTGTTTTAAAGGAAGTGTTCAGTCAAGTAGTCCTGTTACTGGTAGATTCCGGACATATTGATCTACAAACCATATATGTCGATGGCACCAAGATCGAGGCCAATGCAAATAAGTTTTCGTTTGTTTGGGGTAAAGCCATTCAAAAGAATATCCAACGCATGAAGGATCGGTTGGGGGAACTTTGGGATTATACAGAGCAGGTAGCCAAATCGGATTTAGCAAATGTAAGTAAGCCCGATTTAAGTGATGTTGATCCAGAAAAAATAGAGCAGACCATTGAGACAATTAATGAGGCCTTGAGGGATAAGAAAGTGGATGCTAAGAAACGCCGGCAACTCAACTATGCCAAGAAGAATTATGCTGATAATCTCCGAAAAAACGAGCAAAAGCTAAAGATATTGGAAGAGCGAAATAGTTATTCAAAAACGGATCCGGATGCAACCTTTATGCGAATGAAGGATGACTATATGCAAAATGGTCAGCTAAAACCAGGATATAACCTGCAGTTTAGCACACAAAATCAATTCATTGTAAATTATTCAAACCATAATAATCCAACCGATACAAAAACCTTTATACCTCATATGAAAGAGGTTCAACAGTTGTATCCAGACAAACTAAACAGCGTATGTGCAGATTCCGGTTATGGGTCTGAGGAGAATTATGAATTTCTTGAAGCGGAAGGATTAACCTCTTTTGTGAAATACAATTACTTTCATAAAGAACAAAAGAAGGGAGCCAAAACTTATTGCGAGTTTCACCCCAACAATTTATTCTACGACTCTAAACAGGATATTTACTACTGCCCAATGGGACAAGTAATGAATCTTAAGAAGATAAAAAAGGAAAAAAGCCAAGCCGGTCATTTTAAGACAATCCATGTTTATCAAGCTCAAAACTGTAACGGATGCCCACTTAGGGGGATGTGTCACAAAGCAAAAGGTAATCGAACGATTCAGATTAATCACCGACTCAACGAATTAAGAAGTAAAGCACGAGAACATTTAACCTCAGAAGAAGGATTGAAGCACAGGAGTCAAAGACCGGTTGATGTAGAGGCCGCTTTTGGTAACCTTAAACACAATAAAGGATTTAAACGATTTTTACTTCGTGGCAAAGAAAAAGTAGAAATCGAAATGGGATTATTGGCTCTAGCCATAAATCTTAAGAAAATGAATAGTAGAAAAGTGGCCTAACGGCCTTTCTTAATTCTTTTGAAGTCCTATTTCCTCTATATAAAACCTCTGTTTTGCATATTGGAGGTAAAAAAGACTTCCAAAAACAAATAAGCAGTATAAGGCAGTTTAATCTCAAAAAAACAAAAGATCATGAAAAAGAGGATGTCTACTTTGCTATGAGACATCCTCTTTATTTCTATTCTACTTCTTTGTGCTGTTTCAAAATTTTGGTTGTTATTTTCTGTTTGGCTTTATCAAACCCGACAGAAATTGTATCGCCTTCTGAAATGCTTGCTTTAATAATGACTTCAGCCATTTCGTCCTCCAGATATTTTTGAATAGCACGTTTTAATGGACGGGCACCAAACTGGACATCATATCCTTTTTCAGCAATAAAGTCTTTGGCAGGAGTGGACATTTTAATGTTGTATCCCAAATCATTAACTCTCTTATATAATCCATCAAGTTCAATGTCGATAATCTTATGGATGTCTTTTTGCGTTAGAGAATTAAACATGATCAAATCATCAATTCTGTTTAGAAATTCAGGCGCAAATGCCTTTTTTAATGCTTTTTGTATGATGTTGCTTGTGTAATCATTAGAATCAGCTCCTCCTCCTGTTTGGAAACCGATTCCTTTACCAAAATCTTTTAATTCTCTACTTCCTATATTGGAAGTCATTATAATAATACTATTTTTAAAATCAACCTTACGGCCTAAACTATCAGTTAGTTGCCCATCATCCAGCACTTGTAACAGTATGTTGAATACATCTGGATGAGCTTTTTCTATCTCATCTAAAAGTACTACAGAGTAAGGTTTGCGTCTAACTTTTTCAGTAAGTTGCCCACCTTCTTCATATCCGACATATCCTGGAGGCGCTCCAACTAATCTGGATACGGCAAATTTTTCCATATATTCGCTCATATCAATTCGTATCAGCGAGTCATTGCTGTCAAATAAATAATTTGATAATACTTTAGCTAGTTGTGTTTTACCAACTCCTGTTGGTCCAAGGAATATAAATGTACCAATTGGTTTGTTTGGATCTTTTAAGCCAGCTCTATTCCTTTGAATCGCTTTAACTATTTTACTAATAGCATCTTCTTGTCCAATGACTTTGCCCTGAAGCTCACTAGCCATTTTTACGAGTCGTGAGCCTTCTGCCTGAGCAATTCTTTTTACAGGAACACCAGTCATCATTGCTACTACTTCCGCGATATCATCTTCGGAAACTTTTTCTTTTTTAAGACTAAGTTCTTGTTCCCATTTGTCTTTTTCCCGCTCTAAATCTTCGGAATAGCTCTTTTCTTTATCTCTGAAGCTTGCCGCCAGTTCAAATTTCTGAGCCTTAACAGCTTTAATTTTATTTTGACGGGTTTCTTCAATTTTTTTCTCAAGTTCCTCGATGATTACAGGCACATGAATATTTGATATATGAACACGTGATCCTGATTCATCAAGAGCATCAATGGCTTTATCTGGAAGATGTCTGTCGCTTATATATCTGGATGTTAGTTTCACACAAGCTTCAATCGCTTCTTTTGTATAAAAAACGTTATGATGGTCTTCGTATCGTTCTTTGATATTATTTAAGATTTCTATTGTTTCTTCAGGAGAAGTAGGTTCAACCATAACTTTCTGAAAACGTCTTTCTAATGCGCCATCTTTTTCAATGTTTTGACGATACTCATCAAGGGTGGTAGCACCAATACATTGAATTTCACCTCTTGCCAAGGCTGGTTTAAGCATATTTGCAGCATCAAGAGATCCGGTAGCACCGCCAGCGCCTACAATTGTGTGAATTTCATCAATAAAAAGAATAATATCATTCGTTTTGGAGAGTTCATTTAAGATGGCTTTCATACGTTCTTCGAACTGACCCCGGTATTTTGTTCCGGCAACAATTGATGCCAAATCAAGAGAGACAACCCTTTTCCCAAATAAAACCCGCGACACCTTTTTTTGAATAATTCTTAGTGCAAGTCCTTCGGCAATAGCTGATTTACCAACACCAGGCTCTCCAATTAAAATAGGATTATTCTTTTTTCTGCGACTTAGAATTTGTGCAAGTCTCTCAATTTCAATTTCTCTTCCAACAATTGGATCTAACGTTCCTTCTTCTGCCGATTTTGTGATGTCAATACCAAAATTATCCAGCACAGGAGTTTCAGATTTTCCTCTGGCAGTTGTTCTTTTAGATTCTCCACCAAACTGTCCGCCTTTTCCTTCACTGTCTTCTGGAGTATAATCCGCCTGAGCTTTTGGGAAGAGTGTTTTTAAATTCTCTTTCACTTTATTGTAGTCAATCGTGTTGGCTTCTAATGCTTGAGTCACCAGGCTTTTATCATCTTTTAAGATCGCTAAAAGAAGGTGGCTTGTGTCGATAGTGTTATTTTTCAAAGCTTTAGCTTCAAGGTATATTAGCTTAAGAACACGTTCCGCTGACCTTTGCAAAGGAATATTATTTTGATCTAAATCAGAAATAGCATCTGATTTTAGATTTTTCTCTATGTTTTTTCGAATATCGTAAAGGTCAACTCCCAAAGAAATTAGGATGTCGACAGCAATACCTTCACCTTCACGAAGAATCCCTAAAAACAAGTGTTCTGTTCCAATAGCATTGTTTCCAAGCCTTTCAGCTTCCTCTTTGCTATAAGAAAGTACATCTTTAATACGAGGTGAAAATTTAGAATCCATATAGTAGGTTTTTTAAATATTTAACAAATCAATCGGAAAATAGATTCCGGCTTTTTTAAATGCAACATTAAAATAACGAAAAATAATTAGATCCAAGCCTAAATGGGCCATCAATTTTTCACTCCGATTGTATCTCAATTATGAATTTATCTAATAATCAAGCTGTAATGCTTAATAGAGTGAATATTTATCTTAATCCATGCGTAAATAACGCTTCCTTTGTTACGCAAAATCTACATATTTTGTTACTTTTGTAATTCTGATAAATGTTTAGAATTTTAAAAGAAATATAATGACTACGGGAGAGAGAATTATACGTATTAATATAGAAGAGGAAATGAAATCTGCCTACATTGATTATTCAATGTCGGTGATTGTTTCCAGAGCTTTGCCAGATGTTAGGGATGGATTAAAACCTGTTCATCGACGAGTGTTATTTGGAATGGGTGAGTTGGGAATGACTTCAACGAAACCTTATAAGAAATCAGCTAGAATTGTTGGAGAAGTATTGGGTAAGTATCATCCGCACGGTGATAGTTCTGTGTACATGACAATGGTTCGTATGGCTCAGCACTGGTCATTGCGTTATCCTCTTATTGATGGTCAGGGAAATTTTGGTTCTGTTGATGGTGATAGTCCCGCAGCGATGCGTTATACTGAGGCAAGAATGAACAAAATTGCTGAAGAAATCTTAGCGGATCTTGAAAAGGATACGGTTGATATGACTCCCAATTTTGATGAATCATTGAAAGAACCAACTGTACTTCCTACCCGAATTCCGAATCTTTTGGTTAATGGCGCTTCGGGTATTGCAGTGGGTATGGCAACAAATATGGCGCCACACAACTTGTCTGATGTTATCGACGCTACTATTGCATACATTGAGGACAATGATGTCTTGATGGACGATTTAATTAGTATTGTAAAGGCACCAGATTTCCCTACTGGTGGTACTATTTACGGTTACCAAGGTGTTAGGGATGCATTTGAGACGGGTAGAGGGCGTGTTGTTGTTCGTGCCAAAACAAATATAGAAACGACTGATACAGGTCGTGAAAAGATAATTGTAACAGAGATTCCTTATATGGTTAATAAGGCTGAGCTGATAATGAAAGCTGCAGACTTAATTAATGACAAAAAGATTGAAGGTATTTCAAATGTTAATGATGAGTCAGACCGTAACGGTATGCGCATCGTTTTCGATCTGAAAAGAGATGCAATTGCAAATGTTGTTTTAAACAAATTGTTTAAATACACTCAAATGATGACTTCATTCAGCGTAAATAATATTGCGTTGGTTAAAGGGCGTCCAAAGATGCTAAATCTTAAAGATTTGATCATGTATTTTGTCGAACATAGACATGACGTTGTTGTTCGGAGAACCCGATTTGAGTTAAAACAGGCTGAGGCTAAAGCTCACATATTAAAGGGATTAATAATAGCATTAGATCACATAGATCAGGTTATTGCTTTGATAAGAGGTTCTAAAACACCAGAAGAGGCAAAGCTAGGGCTAATGTCTAATTTTGAATTGGACGAACTTCAAGCTAAAGCTATTCTGGATATGCGTTTGCAAAAACTTACTGGTCTTGAGAGAGATAAGTTACATGCAGAGTATGAAGAGCTGATGAAGTTAATTGATCACCTGAACTCTATTCTTAATGATGAATCTATCCGAATGGGTATTATCAAAGAAGAGCTTCTTGAAATAAAAGCGAAGTACGGTGATGAAAGACGAACAGATATTGTTTATTCTTCAGAAGAATTCAATCCTGAAGATTTTTATGCTGATGAAGAAATGGTTATTACTATTTCAAGAATGGGATATATTAAACGCACTCCTCTTTCTGAGTTTAAAACACAAAATAGAGGTGGAGTAGGTTCTAAAGGAAGTATAACAAGAGAAGAGGATTTCTTAGAGCATATGATTATGGCTACAATGCATAATACTATGCTGTTTTTTACCGAAAAAGGAAAATGTTTTTGGTTGAAAGTTTATGAGATTCCTGAAGGAACGAAACAATCTAAAGGCAGAGCAATACAGAATTTATTGAATATTGAACAAGATGATAAGGTTAAAGCTTATATCAATGTTCTTAATTTAAATGAAGAAGAATATATTAATAGTAATAATATTGTTCTCTGTACTAAGAAAGGAGTTATTAAGAAAACTTCATTAGAAGCATATTCTCGTCCTAGAGTTAATGGAGTAAATGCTATAACTGTTCGCGAAGGAGATCAGTTATTGGAAGCGAAGCTGACAAATGGCAATAATGAAATTTTAATTGCCGGACGTTCTGGTAAAGCAATTAGATTTGAGGAAAGTCAGGTTCGACCAATGGGTAGAACAGCTTCCGGAGTGCGTGGAATTACATTGAAAGATGAGACTGACGAAGTTGTTGGCATGATATGTGTTGAGAATGGTGAAGAGGATATTCTTGTTGTTTCTGAAAATGGTTTTGGAAAACGCTCTAAGATTGATGATTATCGAATTACCAATAGAGGTGGTAAAGGAGTTAAAACGATTAGTATTACAGAAAAAACTGGTGATTTAATTGCAATTAAAAATGTAACAGATAATGAAGATTTAATGATCATCAATAAATCTGGAATTACAATTAGAATGGCTGTTTCTGATTTAAGAGTTATGGGCCGTGCTACCCAGGGAGTTCGTTTGATTAACTTGAGTAAGAAGAATGATTCTATTGCGGCTGTTGCCAAAGTAAACTCCTCAGATGAAGTCTCGGAATTAAATACAGAGGAATCAACAGAAGAAGAGGTATAAAGAGTAGATACTTAGACTAAATATAAAGAAAACAATTTTGTTCATGGTACAGAATAAAAATATATTTTTGTTCAAGATTGTTATTAAAACTAAACATTGATTATGAGAAAATTATCATTCATTCTAGTTATGCTTATGTGTGTTGCAAGTGTAAGTGCACAGAAAAGCAAAGTGACTGGGGCCCAGAATTATCTTACTTCTGGTAAGTTGGATAAAGCAAAAGAAGCTATTGATGAAGGGATTCAGGACGAAAAATGTGTGGCATATGCTAAGGCATATCTTGTAAAAGGAAAGGTGTATCAAGGAATTTTTGAAAGTCCTCTTCCTGCCTACAAGAAATTGGCGGAAAAACCACTTGATGTTGCTTTCGATTCCTATATGAAAGCTCTTGAGTTAGATGAAAATGGGAAAATGGAAAAGCCTGTTAAAGCTCAAATGACAAACATGATTCCTGATTACACAAACGAAGCCGTTAATTTATATAATGAAGGAGATTTCCCTGGCGCTTTGGCAGCTTTTGAGAGAGTATTGGAAATTGAAGCAATGGATATGTTTAAAGAAAATGCTACCATTGATACAGCTGTAATTTTTAATGCAGGTATGACTGCTCAAAAGGCCGAACAATTAGAAAAAGCGGCAAAGTATTACAAGCAATCTATTGAGTACAACTACGGTGGAGCAAAAACTTATGCTAATTTGTCTAAAGTTTTAAATGACTCTGGAAATAAAGAAGAAGGGGTTAAATACCTTCATAAAGGATTCGAGCTATATCCTAATGATTCATGGATGTTGGTTGAATTAATCAACCATTATATGTTAGGTGGAGAGCCTCAAAAAGCAGCCGATTATTTGGATAAAGCAATTGAGTTGGATCCAACAAACAGTTCTTTTTACCGGGCAAAGGGAACTTTGTACGAAAAAACTGAAGAATTTGCTAAAGCTGAAGAGATGTATACCAAAGCATTAAGTATGGATCCAAATGATTTTACTTCTCAGTATAATCTTGGATTGCTAAAACTTAATTCAGCGATTCTGAAGCATAAAGCTGCCAATGAAATAATGGATGCTAAAAAGTATAATGAAGCAATTAAAGCTGTTTATGCAGAATACGAAGCAGTGATTCCTTATTTCGAAAAGGTACTTGAAATGCAACCTGATGAGAAAAATTCTATGATTACTTTAAAAGAATTGTATTTCAAACTGAGAAATGAAAACGAAGTTTACCTTGAAAAATACAATAAGGTGAAAGCTCAGTTGGATGGCATGGAGTAAATAAAATAAAGGGAAGTTTAGGCTTCCCTTTATTTTATATTCTTTATTTAACGTAATGTTGATTATAGGACAAATATAGTTTCAAAAAAATACCAACGAAAATATCACTAACAGCATCTTCCTTGCAATTATTAAAGAAACTTCTGCAGGACTTCCATTAGTTTATGAGGATCAATCGGCTTTGTGATAAATTCATTCGCACCGGCCTTAAAACATTCTTCTTTTTCATTATTAAATGTAAAAGCTGTTTGCACTATAACCGGGATTTTATTATTAATGGCTTTAATTTGTTTTATAGCATCCAATCCGCCAATCTCAGGCATTCTCATATCCATTAATACCAAGTCTATTTGTGGATTATTTGCCTGGCATATTTCGATTGCATCTCTGCCATTCCGAGCCCAAATTACATTTGCATCAGTTAATTCAATTATTGCATTTAAGTAATTGAAATTAGATTTAACATCTTCTGCAATTAAAATATTACGGTTGGTATAATCTATTGATTTTACCCCGGCACTCTCAATTCGGCTCTCAAACTTATCTGAAGATTCTCTTAATAATTTAAGATTTGATTGACCTAAATTATGTACTTTAAAATAAAAATTGGAACCGATTTCAATTTTAGAATCAAACCAAATTTCCCCCTCTAAAAGCTGTACCATTTTTTTACAAAGAGTTAAACCGATTCCAGAACCTTCAAATTTTCTTGTAGAACTGTTTTCCCCTTGTCTAAACAAATCAAATATAACATGCTGATTTTCATTAGAAATACCAATTCCTGTATCTTTAATGTAAAATATTGGATTGGTTTCATTTTCTATGAAATACCCTATTTCCACAATACCTTTTGTTGTGAATTTAATTGCGTTATCAATTAAATTATCAAGTATTTGAACTATTTTGTTTTTGTCAGAATGAATAGAGAATTGTCCGCTGTTCTCAGGCAAAACAAGTCTTAATTCAATATTTTTATTCAATCTGTGACTTGTTTCGAATACTTTAAATAAGTCAGTTATGATTGGATTTAGTACAAACTTTTCTTTTTGAATTGCTAATTGGTTCGTTTCCATCTTGGAAACATCAATCAAGTTATTTATAAGTTTTAATAGTTTTTTACTGTTATTCGAAATGTGATTAATGAAACTAGCCAGTTGATTTTTATTTAGATTGTTATCTGATAACAGGTTGGAAAATCCAACCATGGCATTAATAGGTGTTCGAATTTCATGACTTATATTAGAGAGAAAAGCTGATTTCAACTTTTCAGATTCTTCAGCTTCTTTCTTTGCTTTTTCAAGTTCTTTTTTAGTTTCTGTTATCGTTATTATATCCTGCAACGATGTTGAATGGGAAATGCATGCTTGAATAGATACTGAAAATTTATCCAAAACATTCTTTAATTTAGTTTGGTCGATTTCGCTCCAGATTCGTTTCTCAGAAGATGAATACAGTACCAAAAATCCGATCTCCTGCAATTGGAAAAAGGTTATTGCTCCTCCTTCTTTCACTTTAAAACCAATTTCTTTACTAATTTCCTGGGTAAGAATGCATGAAAAAGAATTTTGGTTTGCAAAACAACGATCAATATAATTTGAATTACATATTGAGTAACTCTCAAGCTTAATAATTGGATGAGAATAAATTGCTTTCAATCCATGTTCTTGTCTTGTAAATGAAATATTACGATTCCGGATCCAAACACCACCAAACTCAATGTTCTTAACTGACATTAGTGTATCTAAAAACCGTCTGCAATTTTCCTTCAAATCTAAGGATTGACCTATGGATAAGGATAATTCATACAAAAATGAAATGTCTTTTATTATATCGTTAGTTTGCATTCTTATCTAAATATGAAAAACCTAAAACAATTGATTTATTTAATATCTCAGGATATCCTTCGCCACTTGAATATATCTCTCCAATTGAAAGTGCTCCTTCTAAATTTACCTGATTTTGATTAGTTTTGATTTCGTCAGTCAAATTCGAGAGTTCCACATAGAAGTTATTGTTTAAATGATTTGCTCTTGATATGCAATTAAAAATAAGCGCATCCGCTATTTTTGATTCTTTATCAATGCTTTGACAAACAAGATTTTTAGATACAGATTTGAAATCTTCTTTTCTCATTGTCATTAGGTCAATAAGTGAATTTTCAGGAATATTACCTACACAATGTAAATAACCTTCTTCAGTAACTCTCATAGGATCTCTGATTATATATTCACTATTCTCTTTGTAGATTCCAAATGGATAATGAATTGAATTGTCCTCAAAATTCTCTCTATTAATTTTAATATCTAATGCAGTTTTCAAAAAACGTTGATAAACAACAAATGCATTTTCCCAGTTAAGCTCCTTAATAAAGTTTTTATCTGTTTTTGTAGCGATAAATGGACCATGAAGTTTTGTCCAGCCATGTAATGAGCCTGTTGTTACTTTGTTTTCGGTAAGCGTGATGATTGTTCCTGTATTAAAAATGCCATCATTGCTTATTAAAACACCTCCGTTGTGCTCTTTAATTCGGCCAGCACCACCACCAAGAAATTTAACGTCATTTCCTAAATAAGTATATAAAGATCTTAAGTGTTCTGAACTTTCAGAAGATATTCCGGAAGTAAGGACGTATGCCGTTAAAAATATTACACTGCTGAATTCAGAAATTTGTTGGCTAAAAGTTTTCGACGAATCAAAATAAATTGAAACAGCATTATGAGGTAACCACTTAATTACTATGCCAGTACCAGATGTTTTATTGTTGTGTATTATTTTGGGAAAAACACCACCTGTGAATTTTATATTTCTGTTGTT
The DNA here is from genome assembly GCF_963664555.1 of Labilibaculum sp. Classification (GTDB taxonomy): domain Bacteria; phylum Bacteroidota; class Bacteroidia; order Bacteroidales; family Marinifilaceae; genus Labilibaculum. The sequence goes on from NZ_OY761461.1 coordinate 2,715,506, forward strand.
CAACGAATTGACAAACTCTTTTAGTGGAATTTTAGAATCTTCCCCAATAAGGATAAAAGCAAATGAATTGTTAGAAGACTTATTGGTTTCTAACAAATAAAGTATTTCTTTCAAACTTGGATTTTCCAGATACATTACCTCTCTCCTCTTCAATTATATTAATTACAATTTTAGCGAATTTATGACTATTAACCGATTGCTTTTGATTAAAGATCAATATCGTCATGTCAAGGCTTTTAATTGTATTGTTAGGGGAGAAATTAAAAAAAAACTGACTTTTTGTATACAAAGCCAGTTTTCCATTAGGTTATCTAATTTTCTTGAATGATTTATTGACTACATCCGTGAGCCTTTTAAAAACATCTTCTTCACTTCCTAATCCATCTACAATTTCAAATTTGTCCTGTTTGGAGTAATAGTTACTTACTTTTATACTTCTCTTTTCAAATTGCTCTAATCTGTGAATAATGATATCGGTATCATCGTAAAGTCTTTTGCCTTCCGTTTTTCCTCTGTAGGTTAAACGTTTAATCGACTCAAGAGTAGAAACATCCAAATTAATGGATGTAGTTACAATTGAACCAAGTTTTCTTAATAAACCATCAAGAATGTATGCCTGAACAATTGTTCGGGGAAATCCCTTAAAAATAAAACCTTTGGCATCAGGATGCTTGCGAATTTGCCTTTCAATTAGTCGAATAGCAATTTCATCAGGAACAATATCTCCTTTTTCCATATAGGTTTTTGCACTTTGTCCCATTTCTGTGTCTTTTTTAATTTCCTGACGCATCAAATGACCTGTTGAAATGTATTCGAGATTAAATTGTTCGGCTAATTTTCTTCCCTGAGTTCCTTTTCCTGATCCAGGAGGACCTAGTAAAACCAAGTTAATCCATGATTTTTGAAGGGTCTGGTCGACCACTGAAGTTAATCGTTCAAAAATTTGGTCAATACCACCCAAGCCATCAATACCATGGTATATTTCTTTCTCCTTGTAAAAATTTGCAACAGGAGCTGTTTTGGTATCATATTCTTTTAACCGAACACTAATTACTTCCTCTGTATCATCTGATCGATTCTCTTTTTTTGCACGATCCAGCAAACGGTTGCGGAGTTGATCCGTTGGAACCTCTAAACTTAGCATACAATCAAGTTTAGTATTCATTTTTAATAGCAGGCCTTCAAGAATATAGGCTTGTACAGTTGTTCTTGGAAATCCATCAAAAAGAAAGCCATTTACCTCAGTATCGGTTTGAATTCGTTCTTCCATGATTTGAACGATAATTTCATCGGGAACAAGTCCTCCCCTTTTGATAATGTCTTTTGCTTGCAGACCCAACTCGGTTCCTTCGGCAATCTCACTTCTTAGAATATCTCCTGTTGATATGTAAGCAAGATTGTATTTCTCGATAAGCATCTTTGATTGAGTTCCTTTACCTGCTCCAGGTGGGCCAAAAAGTGCAATATTTAACATGTACTGAAATTTATATTTGTTATGGTTGTAATTGATTCAAAAATAATAAAAATTTGATTTGATAAGAGGAATTAATACAAATGTTGCTCTTCGAATTATTTAAGGAAAATCAGATATGAAATCTTGTTGCAATTTAAATTTATAAAAGTGCTGAGAGCCCAACAGAATAGATGCAACAGTCCCAAAAAAAGAAAGGTTGGAAAAACAGGTCCGTTCCAAAAAGAATAATTCGCTATTGCAAAAAATATGTACCCACATATTAAAAGAAGGCTTCCTATAAATTCAAATTTCCATACAACTATTAATCCCATTAGCATTATAACATTGGCTGAAAATAATTTGATTTCTTGTTCAGACATCAAATTTAAATCGGGAGAACCAATTTGGATTGCAAACCAAATAAAAAATAGGAATAAGAAAATTCCTAAAAAACGTGCAATCCAACGAAGTATGGTAATGAATAGTTTCAAGTCTTATCCTTTTTACGATTTGGAAAATTTTTAAATATGCTTTTATCAAATATAGCCGAATTAATATGTAATTGGAAATTACGGCACTAGAATAATTCAAAAAAGGAAACCTGAGGATCAAACAAACGATGTAGTCTGCTGAATATTAGTTGATTTAAATTGACATTCTTCTTGTAATGTCTTATATTTTATTTAGAGAATAATCCACTTAAATATATAGTTATGAAGGCTGATTATTTATGTCCAAAATGCAGAACCTATCTTAATGTTGGAGATCAAATTGTAATTTCTGCTAAAAATGAGAAAGGTTATAAAGGGATTCTATTATTTAGTATTCATTTAGGAGATTATGAGATTAAAAAGCATTCTAATTTTGATATAGAAAAGAATGAGAGCCTCAGTATGTTCTGTCCTTGTTGTCATAAAAGTTTAAGACATCCGATGGTACACAAAAATATTTTCAAAATATTGATGCAGGATGCAGAAGATCAGGAATATGAAATTCTATTCTCGGGTGTGTACGGAGAAAGATGTACCTATCAAATTAGTGAGAAAAAAGTGAGTTCTTTTGGAAAAGATGCTGGAAAATATATCAATTTCACAAATCTAATTAATATGTCCTAGACATGTTTAAATCAAGCATGATGGAATATTATTCTATCGTTTAATATTTTAATACGGGCAGCGATATTTTAAAACGAATACAGATTATTCTTATAATTATTATACAGGCAATGGTTATGAATTGATTTAGTGAAGAGGCAACACCAAGAGAATTGAGAGCAATAAAAAGAATTCCTCCAATCAAACAAGCTACGGCATAAATTTCTTTTCGGAAAATTAAAGGGATATCATTGCAAAGAGTATCTCTAATAACACCTCCCATTACTGCCGAAAATAAACCCATTATTATGGATAAAAAAGGATGTATTCCTAAGTTTAAGGATTTTTCTATGCCTATAATGGTAAACACCCCGATACCTATTGTATCGAACAAAAAGAGAGTCCGTTTTAAAGTCATGATGTGCTTTTTGAAAAGAAAAGTCAGCGCAACACCAATAGATATAACTATTAGGTAATTGATGTCACTGATCCAACCAACTGGAAAATTTCCCAGAATCACATCGCGAAGCGTTCCACCTCCTATCGCAGTAATAAAGCCGGTAAAGTAGGCACCAAAAAGGTCGAGTTTTTTATTTGCAGCAGACAGTGTGCCACTAATAGCAAATACAAGAGTTCCTAATAAATCTAATCCGTATAAGATCGTCATAGTCAAATTTATAATTTTGCACAAAAATCGATAAAATAATCGAATAGAAAAAAGGATGAGATTTAATTAAATCTCATCCTTGACTAATAAATATTCTAATTGTTATGATTGAGCATCAACAACTGCTATGGCAGTCATATTAATAATTTCACGAACAGAACAACCCATTGGAATAATATGAAATGGTTTTGCTGTTCCTAATAAAATTGGTCCAATATTTTCTGATCCATCTAAATCCTTCATTAATTTATAGGCAATATTTCCGGAACTTAGATTTGGAAATATAATGGTATTAACATCTTTTCCTTTAATTTTTGTAAAGCCAAATGTTTGATCTCTTAAATTCTTATCAAGAGCAAAGTTCAACTGCATTTCCCCATCTATAAGTAAATCAGGATGATTTGCGTGTAGTTTTGAGATTGCTTTGTTAACTTTTACAGGACTTCCCTTTCTTACTGATCCAAAATTAGAGTAGGATACCATAGCCATTACCGGTTCGATATTAAAAGTTTTTAAGGCTCGGGCAGTACTCAATGTTGTGTCAACTAACGAATCTGATGTAGGTTCTGCATTAACAGTGGTATCTGCAAAAAACAGAGGTCCTTTTTTCGTCATGATAATATTCATGCCAACCAAAGTTTTCATGCCATCTTCAATACCAATTACTTTACTTGCAACTTTTAGTGCTTCAAAGTAGCGTGTTGCATATCCGGAGATAAAAGCGTCAGCATCACCATTTTCAACCATCATTGCTCCAAAATAGTTGCGATCGAACATTTTTTCGACAGCCTCTTTATGAGTTAGACCTTTACGACTTCTTTTTTCACACAAAACATCTGCGTAATGATTCCTTCTTCCTGCTTCTGCCTGAGAACGGATATCGATAATTTCAGCTCCGTTAAGATCCAATTCATTTTCCTGTATTATTCTTTGGATATTTTCGGGATTACCCAAAATAATGGGCTTTGCAATTCCATCCTGAAGAACAATTTGAGCTGCTTTTAAAACATTGAAATTATTTCCTTCGGCAAAAACCACACGTTTTGGGTTGCATTTTGCTTTGTCAAAAATAGTTCTGATCAATTCATTTTCAGTTCCCAAGCGTTGTTTTAACTCTTCGGAATACGCATCCCAATCGGTAATTACTTTTCGGGCAACACCCGATTCTACTGCTGCTTTAGCAACTGCAACCGCTACACTTGACACCAAACGTGGGTCCATTGCTTTTGGGATAATGTAATGACGGCCAAATATAATATTTGATTCATTATAAGCCGCATGTACAGATTCCGGAACAGGCTCTTTTGCCAGTTTTGCAATAGCATGAACCGAAGCGATTTTCATCTCTTCATTAATTGTACTTGCCCGAACATCTAAAGCACCTCTGAATATATATGGAAATCCCAGAACATTATTAATTTGGTTTGGATAATCAGAACGACCTGTGGCAACAATTACCCCTTCTTTGGATTCAATAGCCTCATTGTAATTAATTTCAGGATCTGGATTTGCCAACGCAAATACAACAGGATAATCAGCCATGGAAATTACCATTTCCTTATTTACAATTCCTCCAATGGATAATCCTAAAAACACATCAGCTCCAACCAAGGCTTGTTCCAATGTGTCAATATCACGATCAGTTATGAATTGTTTTTTCTGACTGTTTAAATCGGTTCTTTTTTTATTAATCACTCCACGACTGTCACACATAATTATATTTTCTGGTTTAACGCCAAGAGAAATATATAATTTTGTACATGAAACAGCGGCAGCACCCGCTCCATTAACGACTACAGAAATATTTTCAATTTTCTTTTTGTTAATTTCTAAAGCATTTAATAATCCTGCTGCTGAAATAATGGCCGTTCCGTGCTGATCATCATGCATAACAGGAATATCCAACTCATTTTTTAAGCGTTGTTCTATTTCGAAGCATTCAGGAGCTTTGATATCTTCAAGGTTTATTCCGCCAAAAGTTGGGGCAATCGCTTTAACAGTTTCAACGAATTTATTTACATCAGTTGCATCTACTTCAATATCGAATACGTCGATATCTGCAAATATTTTGAATAACAAACCTTTTCCTTCCATTACAGGTTTGCCAGCTAGTGCACCAATATTTCCTAATCCCAAGACAGCTGTACCATTAGAAATAACAGCTACAAGATTTCCTTTTGCTGTATATTTGTATGCATTCTCAGGATCTTTTTCGATTTCCAGACATGGTTCTGCAACCCCAGGGCTGTAGGCCAAAGCTAAATCTCGTTGAGTTCTATATGGTTTTGTAGGAATCACTTCAATTTTACCAGGACGCCCCTCAGAGTGGTATTTTAAAGCATCGGTATTGCTGTTTTTTGACATTATTATTAGTGTTTTGTTAAATTATTGAATCAATAGTTTACTATTTGTTGTTTAGGCACAAAGATGGGAATTATTGTCTCGGATTAATGTGCGAAACGCTTCAAAATAATTATGAAATCAGTATTTAACTGGAACTCTATTGATTAGAATAAATGAAAAATAAAGGAAAATTTCTAGATTTATGCAATCGGATCATTACATATGGAATTGAAGTTTGGTTTTATTCTAATTATTAGTAATAAGTATGAGAATTTATTTTGAATGATAAAATAATTTTACCCGAGGATTCTCAACTTCTATACCTTTTTCACTTTTAGAGAATATTTCTATTTTTTAAGGCTTTCCTGATGGAGCTTTAAAATTCGATATTGGATCTGAAGGCAAATAAAAAGGGATACCCAATAAAGGTATCCCCGTTTAATTATATTTGTATAAGAAATTACTACAACAAACCTTTGATCGTTGTAATTGTAGAAGTAACATCTTCTCTGGCTGGCGCGATTACTTTTACTTTGTTTAATTCCACAATTGCTTTTTGAAAGTAAGTTTTCGCTTTTGCAGATTCTGCTTTATAATTTTCAGGTTCTGTATTTGCAGTAGGAGTTGCAGCTTGCATAATTTTAGCACCTTTGTTATAGTACAATGTTCCTAAACTAAACAATGCGTCAGCTTGTAATTTAGATTTTACGTTACCGGCTTTTTTGTATAAATCTTCTGCAGCTTCAAAATTATTAGCTTTTTGAGCACTTTGTCCTTCAAGTAAATAATGCTTTGCAAGTTCGGAAACCAATTTTGAGTTTTTTGTTGGACAAGCAGCGATGCCTTCATTTAAAGTCACAATCATATCCGCATATTTTTTCTGGCTTTTTAGAGCTTTAGCTTTGTACTGATATGCAATTGATGTTTTGTATTTATTTTCAATTGATTGACCAAAATACTGTTCCGCTTTCGCGTAATTTTTCAATTTAATTGCACAATACCCTAAATTAAAAACCAATGCAGGATCTTTTTCAGTGTCTTCAGCAGCCAAATATTTTTCGTAGTTTACAAGAGCTGTTTTATAATCTTTAGATTTCAGAGCGGTATTGCCATCATTTTTAAATTGCGCTGCTGATTGAGCAAACACGCCAACTGCACTAAAACAAATCGCAAGAATCAGAATAAATTTTTTCATACTAAATTACTTTTATGATTAATTAAATAATTGATTTTCTTTTAAAATAAGCCTAAAAATAACGATTTCATATAAAAATCAAATAAAAATAACGAAAAAATATTATTCAATATTTTTTTACTCAATTTATATCGCCTGAGATAGTTGAATTACCTCCTCAACAAAATAATCGTTTTTAATGATATAAGAATCATATTTCGTTAAGTCGTTACTTTCGATTAATTGTTTAAGTTTGTCAGTATATACATCTCCTATTTCTGAATATCTATTAAGCAGAGGAATTAGTTCAAAAGGTTTTTCAGATGTATATCTTTCTTGTCTAAATTCTTCATAAGCATTCACTCTGGCAATTGTTTCAAAGTAATCGTTTACTGACTCTTCGATAGATGCATAACTTCTTACATAAATACTCGTTGAATCTCTTCCTATAAGCGCTTGTATCCGGTTTTCTCCTGCATCATAAGACCATATGCCAAAAACATTATTGCCTTTTTTAAAAAAGCGTGACGATCCCCAACCTGATTCTAATGCCGCTTGTCCTAACACGATACTTGCAGGATGTGGTTTCAGTCTTATTTTTAATTCTGACATTTCATTGCAATTGTAGGTTTCAAACAATTTGAAAAGAAAAAGACTATCCTTTTTCATCATCATTGGGTGCGTAAGCAACCAATCTTCGATGTGTTCTACTCTTTTAATCTTTTGATATAGAGAATGTTGACAAATCAGTATGGATGGCAATACCATCTCTACAAACTTTGTTTTTTTTTCATCAACGGGTAATTCTCTTAACGAAACTACTTTAGTATAGATATAAGGGGTAACGCAAGAGTCGTTAATTGCATGCACATCCTCCATATTCTCAATTACCGCAAATTGAGGCTGAATAGATATTTGAGTGAAGGTGCTGGATTTTTTGCAACTTACAAGAATAAATAAGCTAAGAATGGAAAGAATTACAACGCGCATTATTTGTTATTATTATTTTGGGATTGCTAAAATAACAATTTCTTATTCAGAACTAGCTTTTAAACATTTTAAATAAGATAAAACCAATGAAATACAAGACTTCAATGTACAAAATCTGTTTTTTTTTTTATCAATCTCCACGCTTTGGAACTAAGTGCAAAAACCTATATTAAAATATTTACGTGTGTTTTTTTCGGGTTTGGGTGTAGCTGACTGTGCTAATATCAGCTCGTATTCAATGCAATGGGAACAAAAAAAAATCAGAAATAAACTTATCTCTGATTTCAATCTATTTTGGAGGATTTGCACTTTTATTTTGAGATCGACATAACTGTTATATCACCAAAATCTGCTGCAGGCTCGTTAAAAGAATCTTCTAATTTAATGTTCTTTTCTATAGCATTTATTGTACGTATAACACCACCATGAGTAAAAACCGCTATTTTCTTACTGTCTTTTAGTTTGATTTCATTCCAAAATTCAAGGACCCGATCCCGAAGCATCACAAATGATTCTCCATTTGAACATTTCTTATTTACAAAATCTTCCATCCAGACCGGGAATAATGGATCTTTAATTTCGTCCCAAACTTTTCCTTCCCAATCTCCAAAGTTCAATTCCATTAATCGTTTATCCTCAATTACCTGGTCTCCGAATATGTCAATGGCTAATTTTTTGGCTCTTAATAACGGGCTTGATACAATAAAATCAAATTCAATACCTTTCAACTGATTTTTTACAGCTTCCAATTCTTCTTCATAACTTTCTGCTAAATCAACATCCTTTTGTCCATAGCAAACACCTTGCTCAACATTTACTTTTGTATGTCTGATTAAATATATTTCCATTTTATAAAACTTGATTAATAATTACCATATAGGATAAATAAAATACGATTTCACAAACCTGCTGTGTGGCACCAATGCAATCGCCGGTAAAACCACCTATCCATTTATCATAATATCTGCCTAACAATACTTTGCATAAATAAACGGGAATTAAAATCAGGAAAAACTTTACACTTCCTAATAAGGCCAAAGGCAATATTCCTGTAAGAATTGTGAAAATTAAATTTCTGGTTGATAGTTTCTGGGAATAATCTTTTGCCTTTGAATTCTCGGTTCGGGCATATTGGTGTGTATTTACCAGAGTAGCTGCAAACATTCTTGAAACTGAGTGAGCGGCAATTAATACCCAAGGCAAATTAGCAGCTGAAATTGAATACTGACAAAAGAACTTTGTCATCACCAGAAAAATAATACCTGTAACTCCAAATGCACCAATTAAGGAATCCTTCATGATTTCAAGGATTCGCTCTCGCGTCCAGCCTCCTCCAAAGCCATCGCAAACATCCATAAAACCATCCTCATGCAATGCTCCAGTAATCAGCACTGTGCCCCCCATACTTAGCATTACCGATAAATTAAAAGGGAAAACCAAATTGGCAAGATAAAAAACCAAACCTGCCAGCCCACCAATAATTGTACCTGAAATGGGGAAATATTTGATAGCTTCATGTTGATATTCCTTCTCAAACCGAGCCCATTTAGGAAATGGAATTCTTGTAAAAAAGGATAATCCAGTAAAGAATATGTCAATTTCTCTTCTCATCTATGCCTGTGAAATTTGATCGCTGTTACTTACTCCAGCATCTTCGAAACTAGCCATTTGGTTTAGGAAATTTACTGCCGATTCAATAATTGGGTAGGCAACGGCGGCTCCTGTGCCCTCGCCTAAGCGCATTCCTAAATCGAGGATTGGATCAGCTTTTAAATAGTTAAGCATATGCTTGTGTCCATTCTCATTTGACTTGTGCGTAAATATACAATATTCCAGAATCTCAGGATTTATTATTGATGCCACTAAAAGCGCGGAGCTAATAATAAAACCATCAACCATAATTACCATTTTCAATTCAGCAGCTTTTAACATTGCTCCAACAATCATCACAATTTCGAAGCCCCCAAAATAAGTTATGATATTTTCAACAGACTTATCGCCATTGTAATTTTTAACAGCTTTTTTTAGTATTTCATACTTCTTTTTTAAACCTTCATCATCCCATCCGGTACCACGGCCAACACATTCTTTTAAATTTACATCGGCTAAAATATGCAATAAAATGGCTGCTGACGATGTGTTGCCAATACCCATTTCACCAAAACCGATAATGTTTGAACCTTCACGGTACATCTTATCGCAAAGATCTGAACCCCGCTTGATTGCCGTTTTAAATTGTTCCGGAGTCATTGCCGATTCATTCAAATAACTTTTTGTTCCGTAATCAACTTTTGCGTTAATCACTCCGGAACTTTTGTCGAAATCGAAGTTTACACCAGCATCAATAATTCTGATATCTATGTTATTCTGACGGGCAAAAACATTAATTGCTGCACCGCCATTAAGAAAATTAGCAACCATTTGCCAGGTAACTTCTTGTGGGTAAGGACTAACACCATCAAGGGCAATTCCATGATCTGCAGCAAACACCATGATAGTCGGTTGTTTTAATTCCGGACTCAATGTGTTTTGAATACATCCAATTTTTACTGCCAATTTTTCTAAAACGCCTAAGGATCCAATTGGTTTTGTTTTTAAATCAATTTTTTGTTGAAGTTGTTCCGCCAATTCGTTGTTAGGTTTACTTATATTGAAATTCATGGATTCGATTTTTTTAAAATGTAAAATTAAATATAAAACAATTAGCTGATTGTTTTTACCTCTTCTGATTCACTTACTCCAGCTTCCTGAAATGAAGCCATTTCATTAATAAATCGAACGGCACTTTTTATAATTGGATAACAAACCATAGCTCCTGTTCCTTCACCCAATCGCATCCCAATATCCAAAATTGGTTCAGCATTTAAGTGATTTAGCATTTTGATATGTGCCTGTTCATTTGACTTGTGAGCAAATAGACAGTATTCCAATACTTTAGGGTTGATTTTTGATGCAGCAAGCAATGCTGAAGTAATTATAAATCCATCAATTAACATGGTCATTTTTAACTCTGCAGCTTTCAACATAGCCCCAGCAATCATAACCACTTCAAATCCACCAAATTGAGTCAGTACATCAAGGGGATCACTATCTCCATAGTATTTAAGTAAAGCTTCATTTAGCAATTCAAATTTTGATTTGACGCCATTATTATCCAATCCAGTTCCTCTTCCTACACACTCTTCCAAGCTAATATCAGCTAAAAGACTGAGTATTAGTGCTGCAGATGAAGTATTTCCAATTCCTTTTTCTCCAAAAGCAATAAAATTGCATCCTTCTTTATGGATTCCCTCAATAATATCAGCACCACTCTTAAATCCTTCAAGACATTGGTCCTTTGTCATTGCGGGGCCAAACCGGTAATTTTTAGTTCCGTAAGCAATTTTTTTATTGATAATATTTAATGATGGATCAAAATCATGATCTATGCCTGCATCAACTACTTTAAAATTAATATTATGCTGACGGGAAAATACATTTATAGCTGCACCTCCCTGCATGTAATTGTAAAGCATTTCATAGCTTACAGATTTAGGATAAAAACTTACGCCATCATCCGCTATTCCATGATCTCCTGCAAAAACAACTACTGTAGGATTCTTAATTTCCGGAGATAAACTTTCTTGAATTCTTCCTATTTGAAATGCAATCTTTTCAAGCATTCCAAGTGAACCAAGGGGTTTTGTTTTCCCATTGATTTTATTTAACAACTCCTGATCCAAGGATGTGGATACGGAGGATATCTTAAATTCCATCACAATTATTTAAAGGTTTCGGATTTAATTATTTATCAAGGCTTTTAAAATACCAAGACTATGAATCATTATTTCCCTGCATTCTGAATTTTTCTCATTGAGAATTGCTGATTCCAAATCAGGGATAGCATCAGTTCTTTCAATTTGGGCAATTGCTTTTGACGCTTTTGCCCTAACATCGGAATCTTTATCTCGAAGCATTCCTGGAATCCATTTTTTGGAAGACCAACAAGCTAATCCTATCACTTTATCAATTGCGATTAACTTTTCTTCTTTTGCACCAGATAGCATTTCCTTATATTTTTCTTGCAAGGATTGTATCTCCTTGGTATAAATAATTTCTTCTTTAAAGAAATCAGGACGAACTACATTTTCTGAATATTTAATCATTTCATTATCTGTTGCCCAACGAACAATTCGAGGTAACATCCATCTCATGCCCGGGGTACATTCAGGATGACCAACAAAAGAAGCTGTTTTTCCTTTTCCAACACTTGAAATTACAATAAATGGTTTGTTGTTTGTCATATTTTCCGGGCTGCCTTCAACGGTATGAACATCTGAAAGCATGCTTGCCAATTCTATTCCACTTCTGTTTTTAGCAGGAACTAATACAGGACCTTCGTAATATTGGCAAAATGATATTTTTCGATCTTTCAGCTCAGGAAAGATTTCTTTTCCTTTTTCACTTAATGAAAATTTCACTAACCCATGACCTCTATTATCATGTTCTATATCAATGGCTTCAAATCCATTTAGATTTAAACTTGGATAATTTGGAGTTTCTGTCATAATGTACGCTCCGGCACAAATACCAACTACAGCAATTCCTTTTTCCTTAACAAGCTGAACTATCCTTTCCATTCCTGTTTCGCCTAAACTTTGAGTCTCGCCTCTGCCACTGCCACCCGGAAAAACAATTGCATCAAACCTGTATATTTCTTCAGATACAATTTGACTTGCACTTATTATATCACAATCAATATTAGGGTCAATTTTTAGAGCCTCAATAGCATCGGTGATGCACCATGGACTGTCTCCGTTTATATTGAAAACACCAACTTTAATTTTATTGGAAATACTCTGTTTTTCAACTTTTCTGCAACTTTGTACAGAAATTAAAATCATAAGTAATAAACAAAAAAAGCGGAGTGATTTAGTCATGATAATAGATTTGTTATTAGGCCCTTATCGTGTTCTTTATTTCAAGTGGCAAGCCAGATATAATTAATGTAACAAGATCTGCTCTTTTTGCAATGTATTGATTAATACTCCCTTGCAAATCATTGAATCTCATTGCCATTTTATTATCAGGATGACCGCCCAATCCTAATTCGTTGGTGACAATTATCCAATCACAGTTTTGGTCAAATAGTTTTTCTAATTCTTGAGTTGCTTCGTTCAATGATTTTTCATCATCTTCTCCATTGTCAAAAAAGAAATTGTTTAACCATAAGGTGATACAATCTAAAAGAACTACTTTTTTCGTAAAATCATGCAAACTCAAAATTTTTTCTTCTTCAATAGTAGTCCATTGATTTCCACGTCTGTGTTTGTGTATCTCAATTCTTTCACGATGTGCTTCGTCCCAAATTCGTGAGGTTGCCAGATAAACGGGGCGATCACTTAAGGATAGTGCCAGATCTTCAGCAAATAAACTTTTTCCGGAACGTTGTCCTCCTGTAATTAAATGAATCATTGCTATTTTTTTTAGATCAGTATCCTCTATTAATTAAGGAATATTTAAAGTGTGAAGTTACAAATTAAAGATTCCAGCCGGAATTAAATAATCCTTTTTTACAACAGGATTCTATATGGAAAATGGACAGCAGTAATTAAAAAGATGCTGGCAAAACACACCGAATGGTTGATGTAAAATAGTTTATGGATATCTTCGTTCAGTATTGTCCGGTTATTAATTCCAATAAATGGTTTGTAAACACTTTTTCCGCCGTAATCATGAGCACCTCCAAATTGGCAATTCATTATTCCTGCGAGTGCTGACTCCGGGTAACCGGCATTAGGACTAAGATGAGCATGCCCATATTTAAAGATGTATAAAAAGCCTTTCGAATTAAGTGTGAGCAATACCATTAGGAAAGCAGTAATACGGGCGGGAATAAAATTTGCAATATCATCCAATCGGGCGGCAAACCGTCCATACAAAATATACTTTTCATTTTTATATCCAATCATAGAATCCATTGTGTTAATAATTTTATAACACATCATTCCCGGAACTCCGGCAATGGCATAGTAAAAAAGAGGAGCAACAACGCCATCCGATAAATTCTCTGATAAAGTTTCTAAAACAGCCAAACGTATTTCCTGTTCCGATAATTTTGATGTATCCCGACCGACAATCCAGGATAATCTTTTCCGACCTGCATCTAATCCTTTTTCATTAAGATGTTTAAAGACTGCGAATCCTTCCTGCAACAAGCTTTTGTTCGCTAATCCGTAAAAAACAAATATCGAGGTAACTATGATATAAACTGTACTATTCCAGTTTAAGGTGATGATATTTATGCAGGAAAAAATAAAATACACACTAGCTGCTAATCCTAAAGCCATTGCAGCTCCTTTTAAAAGTAGGTATTTTCCTTTATTTAGATATTTAGTAAAAAGAGTAATCGCATTGCCAAATAAAACAATTGGGTGTGGCAAGCTTCTTGGATCACCAAAAATAAGATCCAAAATGTATCCTATAACAAGAGGGAGGATTATGAGTTCAATTTGTTCCATTGAATTAATGCATCGATTAATAATTGATTTTTTTCGCCGGTTTGAGTTGCGAGCCGAAAATAGGAAGAATTTAATCCCCGAAAATTAGCTGCATCACGAATGAGTATTCCAAAATTTGAAATTAAGAATTTTTTTAGCTCAAAAGCAGATGATTCTTCTAGTTCAACCAAAAAGAAAGAAGTTTTTGAAGGATGAATTTGCAGACCTGAAATTTTCTGGAGATTTTTTTGAAATTTTTTAGTTTCTGATTTATAGTAATTTACAGGTGGGAGAAAATCGGTTTTATTTGCCAAAAGGAATTTTCCAGCCTCAATTGCCAGTGAATTTACCGTCCAAGGAGCCTTGTAGAATTGAATATTCTGTACCAATACCTTGTTTGAAATCAAATATCCCAATCTCAGGCCGGGAATTGAAAAGTTTTTAGTGAGAGATTTCACCAAAATGAAATTCTCGTACTTATCAAGTAAATCTATAGATGAGTTAATCTCATCAGTAAAATCAATATAAGCTTCATCAATCACAAAAATAGATTTCGAATTGATTTTTAGCATTTCTTCAAGTTCATCCGATTCTAAAATATTACCATTTGGATTATTAGGATTGCAAATCCAGACCAAACCTTCTTCAAAAATGGTTTTGCTGGTTAATTCGGCCCAATTAATATAGAATAGCTTGTGTTTATTAACTCTGCAGGCATCTTCATATTCGGAGAAGGTAGGGATGATGATACTTGAATTAGATTCAGAAAAACATTGTGCAATAAGGTAAAAGGCTTCCGTAGCGCCATTGGTTGCAATAATTTGATTCTTATTAACATTTAAATAAATCGCCAACGTGTCTACAAGACTCTCTGCAGATGCTTCTGGATAAGAATGTATCGTATCCCAATTCTTGAATAGGTATTGTTTTAAATTTTCGGATTTTCCACCAAACCAAACATTACTGCTAAAATTGGCAGTAATCTCTTGTTTATATTGGTAACCATCATCTCCATGTCCGTGTAACATCTTGTTATATAGGGTTTAATGATGAGAATGCATTTGTTATTTGTGTCGAAAAGACAGTCTAATATTTGAAGAAAATTTAATTAAAGCAATAAGAGTTTACAATTGTAACTACAGATGTAAACTCTCAACTTGTCAATTAAAGAAATCATTCTTTAATTTAAACGCCTAATTTACTGAGTCTTAACTGCCCCAATTAAGTCGGTAATATTTTCAACCTGATGCCTTATCATATATTCTTTAATTCCTTCAACAACCTTAACAGTTACCTGAGGATCAATAAAATTAGCAGTACCAATTTGAATTGCCGAAGCACCGGCAAGAATAAACTCGATGGCATCTTTTGCATTCATAATGCCACCTAAGCCAACAATTGGGATATTAACAGCATTAAAAACCTGCCAGACCATTCTTAGGGCTACAGGTTTTATGCATGGGCCTGATAAACCTCCTGTAACAGTAGATAAAAGTGGCTTTCTTGTTTCTGCATCTATAGCCATCCCTAATAATGTATTGATAAGTGATACTGAATCAGCACCTTCAGCTTCAACAGCCTTAGCTATTTCTGCAATGTCCGTTACATTTGGCGATAATTTAACCATTAAATGCTTCTTGTACACCTTACGAACTTCACGGACAACAGATGCAGCAGAAGCACAACTGGTTCCAAAAGCCATTCCGCCTTCTTTAACGTTCGGACAAGATATATTCAGCTCTATTGCAGGGATTTTATCCAGCTCATTAATCATTGCTGCCGTTTCAACGTAATCTTCAATTACAGAGCCTGAAACGTTAACCAGAATATTTGTATTGTAGTGATTAATTCTAGGATAAATTTTATCACAAAAATACTCAACTCCTTTATTCTGCAACCCAACAGCATTTAGCATTCCTGCAGGTGTTTCAGCCATTCTAGGGTAAGGATTTCCTTCCCGATGATGTCTTGTAGTACCTTTAACTAATATACCACCTAATTGACTAATATCAATAAAATCTTCAAATTCTTCACCGTATCCAAAGGTTCCGGAAGCAGTCATTACCGGATTTTTAAGAATCAGATCTTTAAGCTTAACTTCCAAATTTACCATTTCAACTCATTTATATTGAACACCGGACCTTCAGTGCATGTACATATATTACCTCTTTTTGTGTCAGTCACACAGCATAAACATGCTCCAAACCCGCAAGCCATAGTGTTTTCAAGTGAAACCTCACAAGGAATATCTTTGCTTTTTGAATAAGTTGCTACTGCCTTCATCATTGGCTCTGGCCCACAGGTAAAAGTGTAATCAAACTTTTCATTAAGAACAGAATGCTGCGTAGGATAGCCTTTTTCGCCAACAGAACCATCTTCAGTAGTTACGAATATACGTCCGTATTCTTCGTAAGGATCTAATTCAACAGCATCATAGGCAGAGCGCACACCCAATATTGTTGTAACCTCATTTCCGGCATCCTTAAGATGTTTTGCCAAGTATAATAAAGGAGCAACACCACAGCCCCCACCAATTAAAAGAGTTTTAGAGTTCTTAGGGATAGAGTAATGGTTTCCTAATGGGAAAACAATATTAAGCTTGTCTCCAAGTTTTAATTCGCCTAATTTGGTAGTGCCTTCTCCAATCTTTTTAATGTATAATTTGATGATATTCTTTTCGTAATCAACAAAATGGATGGACAAAGGTCTTCTGAGGAAGGTATTGGCTGCATTTTCGACAAGAACGTTAACAAATTGCCCTGGTTTAATGTCTGGCAAAGGCGCAGATGCCTTTACATCAATAACAAAAGTCCCTTTATTAAGCTCTTCCTTGTGCAGTACCTCAAAGTCCTGTACTAATTTTTTCATGGTGTCTGGTTGTATTTTAAACTGTTAAGTATAAACGCAGGCAAAGATAAGCTAAAAAATACTTAAGAAGGATTGTATTCTTTAAAAGTTTTATCTGTATAAAACACCACTACTTTCTCTATCTGCTTTCCAGACGTAAATGCGCTCATTTCCAGCACAGGTTCTCGGTTTGAGCGGGGAATATTAATTGTTTCTTTATTTAATTTAGGGGGATGATTAGGTTGAATTTCAAGAGGCGTCTGGTTTGTTTCCTGTTCTTGAAACAAAGAAGGTGAATCTTGAGATTTATACATATTTCCCATGCCTGAAATAAGCCAATTAGGGTCAATTGAAGGAAATGATGTTAGTATTTTTTGAACAAAGTCCAGACTTGGGTTGTTACGACCGGATAGAATATGAGAAATACTAGACCGCTGTACGCCTATTGTATCTGCAAACTTAGAAGAGGTAAGCCCTTCACTATTAATCAGCTGAACTATTCGATTTTTCATTCTTAAGTTGTTTAGATGTGAATTTTACAAATGTTAATCCAAGTAACATTACAAACCTAATATAAAAATTACAAACGTCAAAGCGAGAGCGAAAAGAATTTTTACAAAAGTGGTTCACAAGTGTAATTCAAACAAAATGAAATGTACAAGTTGTAACCATTTGGCATTATTACTTTTGTAAACACCTTGTTTTCCTTATATATCAGTGTGTTTATGCACAATGTATGCCTTTAAACTAAATCCATTTAATAAACCTGTAAAATTCTATTTCGTAAACAATATTGAATGAATCCCGAAAAAAAATCATAAAATGTCTGTTTGTCAGGCAATTTAAGATGTTTACAGTGCTATACTTACAGTTTTTACAGATGTTCTTAGTTGAATGATATTATTTGATAATTTCACTTATTTATTTACTGTAGATAAAAGATATATAATTCTGATTTACTGATTATTATGCTGTATTAAATTACATTATTTACATGTATTGGAATAATATTTATACATATGTAATTTAGTTATTAAAGTATTACTTCATATTAACCTATTAATTAACTGGTAATCAGAACATAGACTACTGGTGATAATTTTATCCGTAAAGAGAATTGCGACTTCTTTTAATTGTAAATGAAATTAACATCTAAAATATTGGTACTTATTATCACATTACCTATGTAAATCATAACAGGAAACTAGTTTACAAATCGAATTCCCTCTATTGTATATTTGCAGTGTTTAAATGTAAACTTCATAAGTTACAACTTTAAATTTAAGTGCATTGCTTATTGTAAATTTTGAATTGGGTTTTTTGAATTGCTAATTACAGTATTAGGCAAAATCCAAATGAAATTTGTAAATAATATACCATTGGGTTACAAAAATTAAATCCTAAGAAGGTTAAAAGGAAGGAATTTCTCACGTAAGTGTCACAAAATTAAACAGGTGAGTTGGTTTTCTTTATATCAAATCATGTTACTATCCGGAAAAAAAAGAAGTTTTCTCTATTTTTTCGAATATCCGGAAATCTATTTAATACTCTGAGTTCTTCTTGAGTCTGGAGATTATTTTTTCCGGGGTTTTCTAAGTTGTAAAAAGCCAATAAATAAAATGTAAGCTGCGAACGCGGCAATTAATATTCGAAGTATTAAATTTTGGTTGTTAACTTGATTGTTTGCGAGGATATCGCGTGATAAGGCCGGAATCATAAATATTAACAAACCAAATACTAGAATCAGCTGTATATACAAAAAGATAACTTTTAATTTTTCTTTTCTGCGGGAATAAGGGGCTGGAGTAACGACGTTATTTTTTGTTTTCTTACCTCTTTTTGTAAGCTTCTTTGGTTCCGGCATTCTTAATTTTTGTTTTAATTTGTGCCCAATTAAGAATGTCAATACACAGATGCCAACTAAAATATAAATTTCCTTATTCATGTTAATATATTGTTGTTGAGTATTTTTTAATTTCTTTTCTTTTTCTGGTCAATTCCGGGCAATGAACTTCCAATAATTGATAAAATTCCCTGGAATGATTCTTAACTTTAGTATGGCATAATTCATGCAATATAACCATATCGCATAGTTCATCAGGTAATCTCATTAAATGAAGATTGAGGTTAATATTATTATCATGTGAACATGATCCCCAACGACTTTTTGTATTTTTAATTTTAAGGGATTTATAGGAAAACCCACCAAGTTTTGCTAATTCCTTGATTCTAATTGGAAGATGATGGTTTGCTTCTCTGCGCAAGGTTTCTATGATAGAATTTTGAATGAATATTTGTAAGTCTGAATTTTGAATCTCGGTATTGGCAGGATACTTTACTTCCAATACTCCATTAGAGAGTTTTGCGGAATAATAACTCACCTCTCCTGGACTTAGCTTTAATTGATGGAAACGTGTTTTAAATTGGATCTCAGGAGTGAAAATTGTTTGTCTATTCTCTTTTAATTTTCTTTTTGCATTATTATCAATAATCCACTCTTTATTTTTCTTGGCAAAATTGATGGCATCCTGATAACTTATACCATAAGGCACATTAACCCAAATTCCTTTTTTAGGCGCAATTCTTACTGATAGACGTTTGAATCTTCGACTCTTTTTAAAGAGAATATCCCCAATATCCTCTAATAGTATAATTTTTTCTTCGGGCATAAAAAAAGCTTTGCACTATGCAAAGCTATCAGAAATATCTTTTGAAAGAAATTATTTCTCTTTAATTAAATTGCTCAATTCGGTGAAAGATTCGTCAACATTTTTGAACAAATCAGTATAAACAGCCTTGTAGTAAGCTTTAACAATTTTAGGATTGTCCTTACCATCCGGATGATTTACACGCGCAATTAACTGATTACGGGAAACTATAATATTCTTTACAATTTCCATTACTTTATCCTTGTTTTCAGGATGCAAATAATTGTAATTGTAGCAATCTGAAATTACCTCAAAGCTAAGGTAATCGATATCCTTTTTTAAGCGTTTTCTACTTGCCATATCTATGATTTTTGAATAAGTTGTATAACAGAAGATACTGTTATTCGACTGCAAAGATAATAAACACTTATTGAATTTCCTTGTTCCGTTGAAAAGTTATGGAGTGATAATATTACCTAGATATTTTTGACTTGAATTTTCGGTACAGGATTTAATTGACCTTCACTTGCAGCAACTATTGTTGCAACAGTAGCATCCCCTGTAACATTAACAACTGTACGAAGCATATCAAGTGGCCGGTCAATTCCTAATATTAATGCCAATCCCTCAATAGGTATTCCAACCGATGTTAAAACAATGATTAACATCACAATGCTCCCACCCGGAACTCCGGGTGTTCCGATCGATGCCAGAGTTGCTGTGACTACAATTATTAATTGGTCGTAAATATCTAAGTCTACACCAAATACCTGGGCGATAAAGACTGCGGCAATTGCCTGATAACAACTGGTTCCATCCATATTAATGGTAACACCAACCGGAAGAACAAAACTCGCAACTTCATTTGCAACACCTATCTCATTTTCTACACACTCCATGGTAACTGGAAGAGTTGCCGCGCTGGAACTTGTTGAAAATGCTAACAGTTGGGCGGGTGAGATGGCCTTGTAAAAATCTGTGTATCTAACTGAAGTAAAAAATTTAAGGAACAAAGGATAGATCACAAATATCATTATTAAAAGACCCAAAATTACGGTTATTGCATACAAACCTAAAGCCGAAAATAAATCAAGATCGCCGGAGAAATCGACTATTAAACCTGAAATAAGAGCAAATACGCCATAAGGAGCAAACAGCATAATAATGTCAATTATTTTGAGGATAATTGCATCTATCCCATCAAAAAAATCTCTGACTACCTTAACTTTCTTTTCTTCCAAAATAACCATTGCAATGCCAAATAGAATTGCAAAGAATATGATTTGAAGCATTTTAGAATTATCCGTAGCTGCCTGAAAGAAGTTGGAAGGAACAATATCTACAAGAAATTTGAGTGGAGACTCATTTTTTAAATCTGAAGCCTGATTTTTCTTTAAATCAATTGTTGTATGGTATTTTTCCTGTAACTCTACCTTTTTATGGTCGGGAAAAGTGTTCCCCGGTTCTATTGTATTCACTAATATTAAACCAAAACTTACAGCAATTACTGTAGAAAGGACGTAAAGAGAAATAGTTTTAATACCAATTCTTGATAATTTTGAAATATTGGAAAGACTTGATATTCCTTTTACCAAAGAAACAAAGATCAAAGGAACAGCAATCAATTTTAATAAGTTTAAGAAAATATCACCCCAAGGTTTGATCCAATCATTGGTCAATTCAGATAATTCAAAATAAACGGCAGTTAATCCCGCTATAATTCCAAATCCCATTCCAACTAAAATTTTCACGTAAAGAGGCAATCGTTTCCACATAATCAAAATATTTTTTTATTGTGCTTTAAAGATACTTGATAAGACTAGAAAAACAAAGCCCGAAAACCAAAGGCTTTCGGGCTGAAATATTTTTTTCGAAAAGAATTAGCATCCACATCCGCTGCCGCATCCGCCGCTCTCACAACTTCCGCTCTCACAACCACCCTGAGGTGCATAAGCTTCTTTCATTTCTTCTTCTGAAGCATCTCTAACTTCAATAACTTCACCTTTGAAGAAAAGAGTATCTCCTGCAAGTGGATGATTGAAATCCATTTTGATAGTAGCATCCGTTACTTCAAGAACAATTCCATTCATTCTGCGGCCAGAGTTGTCTTGCATTGGAACTACATTTCCTTCTGCAATAACTTCCGAATCAAATTCACCGTTAACTTCAAATATATTTTTAGGAAGATCGATTACAGCTTCTTCTGATGCCTCACCGTATGCTTCTTCAGTTTCCAATTTGAAATCAAAAGAATCACCTACTTTAAGTCCCATCAATTTTTCTTCAAATTTTTCTAACATCTGCCCTGCACCACATAAATAAGTAAGTGGAGTTTCTGCTACCGCTTTTTCAATAATCTCTCCCGAAAGATCAGTTTTTAATTCATAAATAACTGAAACAACCTTATCTTTTGAAATTGTCATAATATTTTTTTTTTATTTATTATATCCTTAATCTGAATCCCAAAACATGAAAATTCTGTACAAAGAAAGTACAATTATTTCTTTATTCAAATAAAAAAGGAGTTGATAGTCCAAATTTATTCCTTTTAATATTATTTGTAATGTTCCGGATTTAAAGCATCAGGCCTCCAATTGTATAGAAATGATTTTACTTTTTCGAAATCGTAAGCTTTGTCTTGTTCTAAATTACCTGTGTTTTGCGTATGAAGTCGTTCACCTTTACTATTTAATACGACCATGACAGGAAATCCAAAACGCTGAGGATAACCAAGTTCAGCCAATGCATCTAAGTTTTTATTTTCTTTGCTGTAGTTTACCTCAAGAAAAATATAATTGTCTTCAACAAGTTTATTTAATGTGGTGTCAGTACTTAGATAGTTATGCATTTTTATGCACCAGGGACACCAATTTCCTCCAATCTGAAGTAGGACATGTTTTCCTTCTTTTTTTGCTTTCTCAACTGCTTTGGCAATTTCCTCTTTCCCGTTAAGAGATGGATCATAAGGCTTTTGGCCTATTGAAGTCAGGCTAAATAGAAGAAATAAACTTACTAAAACGGTAATTTTTTTAGTTTTCATGTTTGTAATTTAAATTTGAAGCAATTTAAATTAAATTGAAGGTAAATCAAGGAGATTTCAGATTTTTAACGAACAAATAACATTTTAAGACCAACCTAAACAACATATGTTGTAAAAATACTTTAGAATTGGTACGGTTTAGAAGGATTAACCCTAGTTTTACAAAGAATTTACATGAAAAAAACTCCTATGTCGGAACAGTTTAAGCCATCTGATCTCATTTTTGATAAAGAACATATTTGGCATCCATATACTTCAATGCATGAGCCACTCCCCGTCTACCCGGTTATTTCGGCTGATGGTGTAAGACTTACATTGGATTCTGGTCAAGATATTATTGATGGAATGTCTTCGTGGTGGTGCGCTGTTCACGGATATAATCATCCTGTTTTGAATAAAGCGATTCAAAAGCAATTAAAAAAGATGTCGCATGTGATGTTCGGCGGAATAACACACAAACCTGCAATTGAGCTGGCCAAGTTATTGGTTGATATAAGTCCGGAGGGAATGGAGAAGGTCTTCTTTAGCGATTCTGGTTCTGTATCTGTTGAGGTGGCAATGAAAATGGCTCTACAATATTGGTTTACCAAAGGAAATTCAAATAAAAATAAATTTTTGAGCATCCGTTCAGGATACCATGGCGACACTTTTAATGCCATGTCTGTTTGTGATCCTGTAACTGGAATGCATGAAATTTTTAAAGGAGTGTTGCCTGTTAATTACTTTGCCGAATCGCCAAGTTGTGGTTTTTATGATGAATGGGATTCAAACTCTTTTCAGTCTATGCAATATATGATTGAAAAACATCATGAAGAACTTGCTGCCATCATTTTAGAGCCTGTTGTTCAGGGGGCTGGAGGAATGAAATTTTACCATCCCCAATACCTAACGGAACTGCGAAGAGCCTGTGACAAATATAATATATTGCTTATTCTCGATGAAATAGCAACTGGCTTTGGTCGAACCGGAAAATTATTTGCTTGCGAACATGCAGATATATCACCGGATATTATGTGCGTTGGAAAAGCGATAACAGGTGGTTATTTAAGTTTTGCGGCGACCTTAACTTCACAAAAAGTAAGTGATGGAATTTCTGCCGGAGCTCCAGGTTGCTTTATGCATGGACCTACATTTATGGGAAATCCTTTGGCATGTGCTGTAGGTGTGGCAAGTGTTAATTTGCTTTTGAATTCATCCTGTTTGGATCAGGTTCGTAAAATTGAAAAACAATTAATTAAGAATTTGTCGAAGGCCAAGGAATTAAAACAAGTAAAAGATGTTCGAATTTTGGGCGCTATTGGAGTAATTGAAATGAATGAATCGGTAAATATGGCTTCTATTCAAAAGCAATTTGTGGAGAACGGAGTTTGGGTTCGCCCATTTGGAAAATTAGTCTATATTATGCCGCCATTTATTATATCTGAAGAAGATTTATCTTTCCTTTGCAAAGCTTTGGTTAAAGTGGTAGCAATGCAATAAACTAAAAATGGATCAAAAACTGATTAAATACAAAGAAGAATTACAGAAGCTTGAGGAATCTGGGAACCTTCGTGCCCTAAAAATGATTTCAGAAAGTAACTATAAGGTTAACCTCTCTTCAAATGATTATTTAGGGGTTAGTAAGAAGAATATACCGCGGCCAAAGGGGAATTCTTTTGGCTCCGGATCATCTCGCCTGCTTACTGGAAATTTTAAGGAATATCAGTTACTGGAAGATGAATTGGAAAAATTGTATGGACGCCCTTCCCTATTTTTTAACTCAGGATATCATGCCAATATTGGTATTTTAGCAGCTTTAGCAGGAAAAGATGATTTGATAATATCCGACAAATTGAACCATGCCAGTATAATTGATGGTATTCGTTTAAGTAGTGCCGAACAAGTTCGTTTTAAACATGCTGATTACGATCATTTAACACATATTCTTACTACAAAACGGAAAGATTTCAATCGGGTTTTTATTGTAAGCGAATCGGTTTTTAGTATGGATGGTAACGAAGCCGACCTCGAAAAGCTGATTGAAATAAAAAAACAATTTGATTGCTTTTTATATATTGATGAAGCTCATGCTCTTGGTGTTAGAGGTATCAAAGGGCTTGGTTTATCGGAAGAGAAATCATGCCTTGATGAAATTGATTTACTAATTGGAACTTTTGGTAAAGCAATGAACTCAATTGGTGCATATGTTATTTGTGATGCTATTCTTAAAGAGTATTTAATTAACAAAATGCGTTCTTTGATTTTCACCACTGCTCTACCTCCAATTGTAATCAGTTGGAACTATATTATGTTACGAACCATTGTAAAAATGAAAATGGAACGGGAGCATCTACAATCCATATCAGAACAATTAAGAGAAGGCCTGAAGAATGCCGGAATAGAAACAATGGGAAGTTCAAATATTATTCCGGTTCTGGTTGGAGACAGTCAAAAATGCGTTAATTTAGCTGAGTATTTGCAAAAAAAAGGATTTTTGGTATTCCCTATCCGACCACCTGCAGTACCTAAAGATTCTGCCAGACTTCGTATTTCTGTTTGTGCAGATATGGATTGGGAAGATCTTAAAGATTTGCCGGAACTGATAAAGAATTATTGCGATGAAAAGTGAATGGTTACACAAATCAGCTAACGAGAAGTGCATTTTGTTTATGAATGGCTGGGGATGCGATGCAAATCCTTTTCAAGCAATAAATTCAAAAGAGTACGATGTTCTAATGTGTTTTGACTATCGGGATATATTAATTCCTAAACAGGTTGAAAGGCTGTTTGAAAATTATCAGGAAGTACATTTGGTTGCATGGTCGCTTGGTGTTTATGTCGCAAACATGCTCTACCATCAATGGAAAAATCTATTTGCCGGTAAAATTGCGATAAATGGAACTTTACAAGCAATTGATAATTTGAAAGGTATTCCTCCTGCCGTTTTTCAGGGCACCATAGATGGATTAAATTCTCGAACTATTGAGAAGTTTTGGCTTCGTATGTGTGGTGGTAAAAATGGGTTTGATCGTTTCAAAATGCAAATGCCACAACGGAATATTGAGGATCAAAAGGAAGAATTAATTGTACTTCAAGAGCTTGTACAAAATCATTTTATTGATTGGAATGTATATGATTCGGTATTATTGGGGCAAAACGATTTAATTTTTCCATTTGAAAATTTAGAAAATGCATGGCGTGAGCAAAATAATATAATTAAAATGGAAAATACTCCTCACTTTTGTTTTTACAGTTGGAATTCGTGGGATGATTTAATGGAGGAATGTAAAAGTGCAGCATCAAAATATTAATAAAGATAAAGTACAAAAAGGATTCGTAAAAAGTATCGAAACCTATCGTAAACATGCTATTGTTCAGGAAGCTATCGCCTCCAGATTGATTAATGAATTGTTGCGTCAACCCGTAAGCCATTTTTCGAAAGTTCTGGAGATTGGGTGCGGTCCGGCTGTACTTACTGATAAATTTTTCCAAAAATTCAATACCGATTTGTATTATGCAAATGATATTGTAGAAGAATATTCAGACATTCTTAGCTCTATTCATTCGGATATACAATTTTTGGGTGGAGATATTGAGTCTATGGACTTACCAGATTCGTTGGATTTGATTATTTCGAGTTCAACATTCCAATGGTTCAATAATTTAGATGGGTTTTTGACAAAAATACACAAAGCTTTACAGCCTGACGGGTTACTTGTATTTAGCACTTTTGGCCCCGATAATTACAGAGAAATACGCGAAGTGAATGGCAAAGGATTAAATTATTTGTCGTTTGGAAAGCATGAACGGCTTCTGTCTGATAAGTTTGAAATTCTTTGGAGTGACAAAGAAACAATTACCCGTTTCTTCTCAGATCCTCTTGGTGTTTTATCTCATATGAAGCAAACTGGTGTAAACGGAATTCCAGGAAAGGCTTGGACAAAAAGCGATCTGAAGAATTTTAAAGAGGATTATCAGGATTTGTTTGGTACCGACTTGGGTGTACCCCTTACCTATCAACCCTTATATTTTATTGCGAAACCTAAAAAATAAATTAATAATGCCAACCTATTTTATTGCAGGAATTGATACTGATACCGGTAAAACATTTGCAACAGGCTTAATGGCCAAGTATTTATCGGATCAGAAAAAATCAGTGATAACTCAAAAATTTGCACAAACCGGTTGCAAAGGAATCTCTGAAGATATTTTAATGCATCGGGAAATAATGGGAATGGAAATTCAAGAGGTTGATAAAGACGGAACTACCTGTCCGTATGTTTTTGATTATCCTGCATCACCGCATCTTGCCGCTCAAATGCAAAATCAGGAAATTGATATTAAAAGAATTGAAAAATCGACTGCAATTCTTGAAGATCAATTTGATTATCTTCTTTTGGAAGGTGTAGGTGGTATGCATGTTCCCATAACTTTGGATTATTCACTTCTTGATTTTATGGAGGAGAAAAAATATCCGGTGATTTTAGTTACATCATCAAAATTGGGTAGTATTAATCACACTCTTCTCAGTTTTGAAATTGCACAACGAAGACAAATTCCAATTAAAGGATTAATCTACAATCAATATCCTGCAAACAGTGAATTCATTTTAAAAGATTCAGTACAGGTTTTTAAAACTTACTTGAAAAAATATGGATTTGATTGTCCAATTATCGAGATTCCGGAATTGAAGAAAAACGAAATATCAAATGTTGATTTTAGCAAACTGTTTTTTGCAGAATAATAGCATGTGAGTAATATCACAAAATTCAGATTATTTTTTAAGCCTTTCAGAAAGAAATAGTCTTGCCCTACTTCAACGAGCATGTAATTTATTTAATTCTCAGGCGCTTAAAAAAATAAAAATTCCAGATTAAATGTCACATAATCAATAAATAAAATAGAATCTACTAATGTCTGATTTATATACATTCTAGAAGAAATTGTGTTTTTTTTTAGAATTTCACACATTATATTATTGATTTTTGTTAAAACAGATCTAAAGATCCTATTATTCTTGTTTATTAGATGGATTTTATCTTTTTTTGTACTCGCTTATTTGTAACGATTCCATATAAATAATTCGGTTTATTATTGAGTTAAATACGAATGAATTTATGGATGAACAAAATTGAATACATAAATTAAGAATGAGATCACACAAAGTTATTGAGATAAGAAATTTGACTTCTTCCACCTATGTTATAAGGATGGAAAAAAATGATTTTACATTTAAAACAGGGCAATACATAACCCTTGGATTTTCCGGAAGTATTGATCGAAGAGAATATTCTATATATAGTTCTGAAAATGATGATTTTTTAGAAGTATTAATTAAAGAAGTTGAAAACGGTTTGGTTTCAAAAAAACTGAAACGATGTAAATCCGGTGATTATTTAGATGTTGATGGGCCTTTTGGTCATTTCTCATTAGAGGAATCAGAAATTAGTAAGAAAAAGTTTCTATTTATTGCTACAGGTACCGGTATATCTCCAATTCATAGTTTTGTTGAAACTCATCCTGAAATGGATTACCGAGTACTTCATGGCGTGCGGATTGAAGAAGAAGCATATGAGAAAGATAGTTATCCGAATGGAAAGTACATTTTATGTACCTCCCGCGAAAAATCAGGTGATTTTTATGGTAGAGTAACGGATTATTTATTGAAAAATCCAATTCCCTCAGATACAGTTTGTTATTTGTGTGGTAATTGTCATATGATTTATGAAGCTTACGACATTCTTGAAAAACAAGGAATTGTATTGGGCCCTATTCATACAGAAGTTTACTTTTAAGAAAAAATAAAAATGAAATATCATCTTGTATCATTAGGTTGTCAAATGAACGCTTCGGATGGAGAAAGAGTTCGTTCGGTAATCGAAAACATGGGCTACCAATGGACAGATAAAGAAGAAGAAGCCAATTTAATTGGGATTTTAGCTTGTTCTGTTCGTCAAAAGGCAATCGACAAGGTTTATTCCAAAATTCATAAATGGAATTTGTGGAAAAACAAACGGAACCTAATCACTTTTGTTTCCGGTTGTATCCTACCCTCTGATTTGGATAAGTTTCTCAAGTTGTTTGATATTATTTTTCAAATGAAAGATTTGCCAAAATTGCCGGAAATGGTTCAGCATTATGGAATTACAACTCCTATTGGATTGCAGCAAGGGTTTGATTCTCAGAATGAAAATATTTCTGAATTCTGGCATGTAAAACCTAGTTATACTTCTGAATTTGAGGCTTTTGTTCCCATTCAAAACGGTTGTGATAAGTTTTGTTCATTTTGTGCGGTTCCATATACCAGGGGGAGAGAAGTTTCCCGTCCATCCGATGAAATTGTAACAGAAATTCAAAATTTGGTGGAGCGTGGATTTAAATCAATTACCTTACTTGGACAAAATGTAAATTCATATGGTCTTGATAAAAAAGGTGATGAAATTGATTTTCCTGAATTGTTGCGTAGAGTTGGAGATTTGGGAAATCAACTTAAAAAGGAGTTTTGGATTTACTTTACTTCTCCGCATCCACGCGATATGACTGATGAAGTTATTGAAGTAATTGCTCAATATAAATGCCTTGCCAAACAAATTCACTTACCAATTCAATCGGGCGATGATAAAGTTCTTATTCACATGAATCGTAAGCATGGAATAGAGAAATACAGGCAAATTGTTCAAACAATTCAACGCTTACTTCCTGAAGCGACTCTCTTTACGGATATTATTGTTGGTTTTACAGGAGAAAATGACGAGCAATTTGAGAACACCAGAAAAGCAATGAGTGAGTTTAAATATAATATGGCTTACATTGCAATATACTCCTCTCGGCCTGGAGCATTAAGTCATCGTTGGTTTGATGATGTAAGTCTGGATATTAAGAAAGAGCGACACCATATTTTAACTCAGGATTTGAAGATTCATTCCAAAAATTACAATTCATCAATGGTGGGTAAAACTTATCGGGTATTGGTTAAAGGACAGGCTAAACATGATGGTTACCTTGCGGGATTAACAGAGGGAAGAATTAATGTACGGTTTTTATCTCAGGATGAGAATTTGATAGGCCAATTTGTAGATGTGAAAATTACATCGGCCGCTGATTTTTCAGTTGAAGGTGAAATGATAACGATAAAAGAAAGTGTAGCGTGAAGAAAGTGGCGTTTAAAACCTTAGGGTGTAGATTAAACCAATATGAAACGGATGCATTGGCGTCTCAATTTCAAGATAAAGGTTATGAGCTTGTTCAATTTGATGAGTCTGCTGACGTATACGTAATTAACTCATGTACAGTAACTCATCAAAGCGATCACAAATCGAGAAATTTTATTAATCAGGCAAACAGACGAAATAAAGATTCCGTTCTTGTTGTTACGGGGTGCATGGCTAATAATGCTAAGGAAGAGTTGGAAAATAGAGCAGAAATTAATTATGTAGTTGAAAATGATCAGAAAGCTTCGGTGTTTTCTTTGGTTGAAGCTCATTTTGATGGCGAAATTATTCATCCTTCAAAATTAAATGCAGATCTGTTTTCCTATGGAGCTACTGATAAAGGTTTTCATACCCGAAGTATGATTAAAATACAAGATGGCTGTGATAATTTTTGTACGTTTTGTATTATTCCTTCGGTTCGGGGAAGGGCTGCGAGTAGACCAATACAAGATATTCTGACAAATATCCGTGAAGTAATTTCTCACGGAGCGAAGGAAATTGTAATAACCGGCGTAAATATTGGAAGATATGAGTTTGAAGGATATAAGTTTGATGATGTTGTCGAGCAAATTCTTAACCTTGAAGGTGATTTTAGACTTCGTATTTCCTCTATAGAACCTGATGGTTTTGGAGAGAAATTTATTGGACTTTTGAACCATCCTAAAATGACACCGCATTTGCACTTGTGTTTGCAGAGTGGATCGGAACCTGTCCTACTTCAAATGAGAAGAATGTACACAGCCAAAAGGTTTAAAGAAATAGTGCAAACCGTAAGAGCTAAAAACCCTGATTTTAATATTACAACCGATATCATAATTGGTTTTCCAAATGAAAGTGAAGAAGATTTTTCAGCCACTTGTGATGCAATTAAAGAATTGAATTTTGGACATGTTCATACTTTTAAATATTCCATTAGAAAAGGAACAAGAGCTGAACGAATGCCTAATCAGGTAGATGAGAGAACAAAAACCGAGAGAAGTGAAACTCTTAGAAATCTATCTGATGAAATCAAAGTTAATTATAGAAAAAGCTTTATCGGGAAAACCCAATCTGTTTTAGTTGAAAAAATTGACGGAAATATTGCGAATGGTTATGGGGAATATTACATTCCTATACAGTTCACAGGTAAAAATATTAAAAAGAATCAATTCTACAAAGTTAAGATTACTGGCATTGAAGATGGTTCTGACCCTGTTTTAAAAGGAGAAATAATATAACGAAAAAAGAGGGTATCCACTTTTTGGACACTCTCTTTTTTTGTTGGTATCATAACTTAATGAAATACCAAAATCGGGATATGAGTTTTTATGAATAGTTTTCTTGACATTTGTCCAAAAAATAAACGCTCCAACAAATTGTGTTTTCTTGCTAAAATGGCAATCATCCCAATATCATTTTTCTGAACGTACTCTTCAATTCCCTTCATTTTTTCCTCAATTTGTATTATAGAGCAATTAACATTCGATTCTCCAAGGATTCTATCTAAATATTTCCTCAATACTTTCATTTGATGTTCTTCCATTACATTTTCATCATCAACATCATTAAAATGAACACAATGAATTTTCATATCATATGGCTTGGTTATAAACTTAAGATTGGCAATGGCTCTGAAATCAGCCTTATCAAAATTTGTTGCATACATGATGTTGTTTATCTGATCAAGGCTTACATCTTCTCCCTGGTCAGACAAGATAAGAATTGGCACCTTAGACTCCTCAATAACGTTGGAAACAACACTTCCCAAAAGGTTAGTAGTTCCTGCAGATTCACCGCGGCTTCCCATAATTACTAAATCGGGTTGGTAGGTATTGCAAATATTCAATATTTCAGAAGAGGCTGTTCCTCCGCTTAAAGCATAATCGACTTCAATTCCTTCAACTTGCTCTAATTCTAATTTGTTGCGTATATCGTAATACAATTCCTTTATTCTGGCTTTGGCATTTTTCTCCACCTCCGAAAGAACTTCTACAACAGTAGCATTGTAAGTGTAACTATCCGAAAATGGAATTGTTTCGATTGCTGAAGCAAAATAGGTATGAAATAACAAAATATCCGCATTAAATTTCTTCGCAATATTCATTGCATATTCACATAAACGTGGCGAAAAGTCAGAAAAGTCAATGGGAACCAAAATGCGGTTTACATCTATTTTTTTCCGTGGAAAGGTTTTTTCAAAATCCTCCTGAGCGTAGCTTAATTCCAATTCCTCAATTATTTCAAGAGCCTGAGCTAAATCCTGCTCTTTTATTCTTAATTTTACTCCACCTCCTACTGCAGATTGAATTAAGTTGAGATTTTTTAGAAAGCACTGCACACCTTCTGATTCTAAACGAGTTTTAAGCAACTGTGCTCTGGAATAGCTATAAGTTGCTAATGTTATCATCCTGTCCTTCATTGTTGTGGGTTTAATTTATCCTTACGTTTAAGTTACAAAAAAAAGCAAAAGCTAACAAGAGGATTTAAGATCCCGGAAATTTGTACTTTAAATAGATTTGAAAGATAATATGTGTTCAAAAACGTAATAAATCTATAGCATTCTTGAAATATCAAAAAAGAATCGTTAATTTTGCAGCTCAATAAAAAACAGTTACTTACTAAGTAATTAATTAAACAATTAAAGTTATGTTGAATCATTATGAAACCGTTTTCATTGTAACTCCCGTTTTATCTGAGGCTCAGGTAAAGGAGGCGGTAGAAAAATTTAAAGCCCTTATCACCGAGAATGGTGGTGAGATGGTTAATGAGGAGAACTGGGGACTGCGCAAGCTGGCTTATCCAATTCAAAAGAAAAGCACTGGTTTTTACCAATTGCTTCAATTTGATGCTCCAGGCGAACTAATCGAGAAATTGGAACTTAACTACAGACGTGATGAAAGAATCATCCGTTTCTTAACTTTCAAACTTGACAAGTATGCTTTTGAGTATTCTATTAAAAGAAAAGGAAAACTTAAATCTAAAGAGGAGAAGTAAGCTATGGCACAGAATCAATCAGAAATCAGATATTTGACACCTCCGTCAGTTGAGATTAAAAAGAAAAAGTATTGTCGTTTCAAGAAAAACAAGATCAAATTCATCGATTATAAAGATCCTGAATTTTTGAAAAAATTCTTAAACGAACAAGGTAAAATTTTACCTCGTCGTATCACTGGTACTTCTTTGAAATACCAAAGAAAGGTAGCTACAGCTGTTAAACGTGCTCGTCACATTGCATTGCTGCCATACGTAACTGACATGATGAAATAATTTTTAAACTGGAGGAAACGAAATGGAAGTAATCTTAAAACAAGATATTCATAGTTTAGGATATATGAATGACATCGTAGTTGTAAAAAACGGTTACGGTAGAAATTATTTAATTCCTAAAGGAATAGCTATTCTGGCAACAGAATCAGCTAAGAAAATGAATGCGGAAAATATGAGACAAAGAGCTCATAAAGAAGAAAAAATCAAAAACGAAGCTTTAGAAGTTGCTAAAAAACTTGAAGGTGTTACCTTAAGTGTAGGTGCTAAAACCAGTACTACCGGTAAAATTTTCGGTTCTGTAAACAACATTCAGATTGCTGAAGCATTAACTGCTCAGGGATTCGAAATTGACAGAAAAATCATTGCAATTAAAGACGCAGTTAAAGAGATTGGTAAATATACCGCAACCATCAAACTTCATAAAGAAGTTAAGGTTGATATCGAATTTGACGTTGTTTCTGAATAATCGCTTCGATAATTAATTAATTTAAGTTTATAACAGACAAACTTAAATCTTTTCAAACAAACAGATTAAGACCACTCCGATTAACGCTTGGAGTGGTTTTTTTATTGCGTAAGTTTTCCAAAATCCTGAATCCAGAATTTCTATTCTCCTTACTCCCATCTCTGTGAAATTAGGATTCATTACATTGGTACAATGTTCCTGACTTGTTAATCAGCCATAAATAACACTTTCTTTTGATGAATCTTTTGAGAAAATTAATGTAGATTAAACCTGAACCCTGTTATTGGGGAAAATAAATGTTTACTACATTCATTAGCAATTGAGAGGTCAGTTTGGATTGATTTTATATTTTATCAGAAATACGTAAACTATTATTTTCAACTTAAAGGATTATGTGTAATTTTAAGTACTGATCACACAAAGGGTCGTTATAAAATGCTATATTGAATGAGGATATTTTACACCATATTACTGTTATTTTCGATCTCACTTTCTTCTTTCGGACAAAGGGACAACACTTACCTACCTTCGAAAAGAAATTTCAGGATTAAGTATGTTTCATACGACTCTAAAGATCGAAGACAATACTCAGAGGTTTGGCAGTTGGTTGGTAAATCAAAATCAGAGGGATTAATTCAGTATAATATTGAGTCAGAAATTACTACCCGAAAACAAAGCATCTTTTATCAGTATTTTCGCTTGGTTAGTAATGACTCTATTTTTTTTGTGGGTTCAGAGCGATATCTTGATCCTGTAAAGTTGGATTCCTATCAGAAGATGGTCATAAAAATTTCATCGGATAGTGTTGCTATTCCAATTCAACCAACGGTTGGACAAATGTTGCCGGAATCAAGTTGTGAAGCTAGTATATTAAGAGGAACCGGTTCAGTTTTGATGTCGATGAATGTTCTTCTAATCAATCGAAAGGTAGATGCGATTGAAAATATAAGAACTCCGGCAGGTAGCTTCAATTGCTTTAAAATTTCGGCAGATAAAATTACTTATGGAGGGATTTCAAAAAACAAGACCAAAGTATTTGAATGGTATGCCATTAATGTCGGATTGGTACGAATGGAGGAATATCATCCCAATGGAAAATTAATTTCATATAAGATATTGGAATTTCTTGCCGAAGATTTTTTCTTGCCCTAAGATATTATATTTCAGACTTTATAGATTTTTCAGACTATAAGTAATCAGCTATAAGTTGAAATGAATTCCAAAACTTGCTTTAATGCTAAGAATATTCATTTATTTTTGGTTTTTCATTTTTTAAAGTTTGATATGAATAAGAAACCTCAGTTTTTAATTGCTGCACCTTCCAGCGGATCAGGAAAAACGACTATTACTCAAGGTATATTACGCTATTTAAAGAACAAAGGGCTGCAAGTTCAGCCATTTAAGTGCGGTCCGGATTATCTTGACACAAAACATCATTCCTGGGCTGCTGGCAATGTCTCAATCAATTTAGACACCTTTATGAGCAGTCAGAGTCATGTTAAGAGTATTTACGGTAAATATTCTATTGAAGCTGATGTTTCTGTAGTTGAAGGCGTAATGGGCTTGTTTGACGGGGCAAAGAAAATGGAAGGAAGTTCTGCACAAATTGCTGAATTGTTAGATATTCCAATTATTCTTGTGGTTAATGCAAAGGCAACGGCTTATTCGGTTGCGCCCTTACTATTTGGATTTAAAAACTTTTATCCAGGTATTAAAATTGCCGGGGTAATCTTTAATTTTGTAGGCAGCGAATCACATTATCAGTTTTTAAAAGATGCATGTGAAGATGTTGGAGTGACTCCGCTTGGTTACGTTCCTAAAAATGAAAAGCTTCATCTGCCTTCCCGATACCTTGGTTTGCAGATTTCTGATTCGTCGCAATACAACTCTACTATTGAAGATATTGCGAAACACATCTCTAAAACAGTTGATATTGAGAAACTATTGGAAGTAACTACAATTCCATTTCATGAACCGAAAATTGATGAAACTATTCAACGAGGAAATCTTAAAATTTCAGTTGCCCGAGATGAAGCATTTAATTTTACGTATCATGAAAATTTAACAGCCTTGGAAAATTTAGGTGAAGTCACTTTCTTTTCACCCCTAAGGGATCATCATTTGCCACCTACAGACTTACTATATTTTGCAGGCGGTTATCCTGAACTTTACCTCGAAGAATTGAGCTCAAATGAATCTATGAGAAATACCATCAAAGAATTCTGTTTAAAAGGTGGTCGTGTTTTAGCAGAATGTGGTGGTATGATGTATTTAAGTGCAAGTATTATCGATTCAGATTCTAATGAATTTCCAATGGTTGGATATTTTGATCAAAAAACCAGCATGGAGAATATGAAATTGAAATTGGGATATCGAAAGATTCATATAAATAAGAATGTCTTTTTCGGACATGAATTTCATTATTCTCATATTATCAATCCATCAATTAAATATTCTATTGGCGAAATCTATTCGGCTAGGAATCAGAAGTTAGATACATTTTTGTTTAGAAAAAACAACACAATTGCCTCTTACATTCATTTTTACTGGGGCGAAAAAAACATTATGAATTTGTTATTTTAGTGAAGATATGACCACACAAGCCGAACCGCCTGTCCATAGTAGCTGTTTCCAAATAAATTCAGATGATTAAGGACATGGTACAAAAAATAGATATTCTCTCTATAATCATATCCTTGTGGAAGAGGCTTCTTTTTTTGATATGAACTGTAAAAATCATTACTGAAGCCTCCAAATAGCTTTGTCATGGCTAAATCTGCTTCTCGGTGACCGTAATATACTGCAGGATCAATTAAGCAAGGATTCAAATCTTTATCGCAGATAAAATTACCATTCCATAAATCTCCATGCAATAAAGTTGGTTTTTCTTCACTTCCTTCTAAAATTTCTTCAATTCGTCCTTCTAAAACCAAAAAACCATTTTTTAATTCAGTACCAACCAATCCGTTTTTTTCGGCCAACTTGTATTGATATAATAAGCGTTTGTTATAATAAAAATCGCACCAGTTATCGTTTTCAGTATTTTCAGCTATATTTAACTGAGGTGTCGCCCCTATGTAGTTGTCTTCTTTAAATCCGAATTTACCTGCGCATATTTTATGCAAATTTGCCATTTGTGTACCAAAACGACTAAAAAAATCTTTGTCCTTTCTCCCCTCCTCAATGAATTCAAGCAATAAAACTTCTGAATCAACCAATAAAACTTCTGGAACTCTTATGCAGGCAGTTTTACGAATTTCCTTTAAGCCATTTGCTTCCTTAAAAAACATATCATCAGAATAAGGTTCTGTTTTTAAAAAGGCGTAACGACCATTCTCAAACCGAATTTGATTTGTTGTGGCAATACTCCCACCAGAAATAGATTTAAAACCGGTAATTTTCTGACCAACTAAATCTTCAATTCTAGAAAAAACTCCCTCAATTCTCATGTTAAACCATTAAGTAAACCTTCGCAGGCATCTTCAAGAATATCAAGTACTAATTCAAATCCGTCATCACCACCATAATATGGATCAGGAACAGAGTTGTAATTTGAAAAACGGGAACAATAAGTTGTAATTAATTTAATCTTTTTTAAATCCGCTTTATTTCTTGCTAAAACCTTAAGATCATTTACATTTTGCTGATCCATTCCAAAAATAAAATCAAACTTATCAAAATCGTTTTGCGCATTAAACTGTCTGGCAATACTTGTTAAATTATAATTCCTTCGTAAAGCGTGTCGCCGCATTCTTTCATCAGCTCTATCGCCAGTGTGCCAACCGCCTGTTCCTGCCGAATCACATTCAAATTCATCATTAAGCTGATTTTCTTTTATATATGCATTCATTACAGCTTCTGCACTTGGAGATCGACAAATGTTTCCCAAACAAACAAAAAGTAATCGCTTTCTCATTCAAATCATTTAAAGTTTATTCAGCAAAGTATAAATATGAATTCTAAAATGAAAATTTACGAAATTAAATCTTGAAAATCATATATGTACTAAATGACTACTAGTTACCCTATAAATTTTAGTATAGGCACATCATGAATAACTAAAAATGGTGAATTTATTGATTTTAAACATCAAATATTTAAAAAAAGAACTACCAGTAGCCTGAAATTTGTCAGATTCGTAATTTTAATTCCCGCATTTAAGACACTTATAGTATGCTCGATTTGTAATTTACTGTACAACAGATCTTTGTGTTGGATCATGCAGGATTGTGCTGTTGTTTTCATTTTTTTTAATCGATAACATTTTTTTAACAGAAAAATTAAGACCTATAACTCCTTATTAATTTTTTTTTTATAAGTTTGTAGGACAAAACTTCTAAATGAAAACAGATTTAATGTATATAGCTGACAAGAATAAAATCCGAATCCCTTCGGATAAGTCAGTTATGCCCTCTATTGAATCTCAATTTTCAACTTATTTCCAAAGATTATTTGCGATCAACTATAATAACAATCAAATATGTTGTTGCTGTTGTTACTCAAATTCTTGTTGTTGGTAATAAAAAATAAACCACTTCATAATAACAAAATATTGCACCAAGGATACTTGTATTCCATAAGTTCCTATATGTGTTTTCATCACTTTCTAAATCAAGAAAACAATGTCCTATTTGTCCAAAGTTATGGAAGAACTGCAAGCTTCCAGAAAAAATTCAGAATACGATATGCCTGGCAGGGATTTAGCCCATCGGTTTGTAGAAGAAGCAATGAATTCTTTGTTTCCAATTAATGCCCGTCGATCAAATAGCTGTTATGAACAGGAGTCTTTATTGTACCAACTGGAGTCATTATTAAAATTGTTGCTCCTACCTGTTAAGAATGAATTGAGTGCACCATTAGAAAAAGTTACTCATGATTTTATGAAGACTTTACCAAAAGTATATCGTGATTTATTAATGGACGCTGAAGCAATTCAAAAATTTGATCCGGCTGCGCGTAGTATAGGTGAAGTAATTATTGCCTATCCTGGTTTTTTTGCAATTATGGTCTATCGCTTAAGCAATGTTCTTTATCTTTTAAATGTTCCGTTAATTCCTCGTTTAATGAGTGAATATGCACACACCAAAACAGGAATCGATATTCATCCGGGAGCAACTATAGGAGAATCTTTTTTTATAGATCATGGTACTGGTGTTGTTATTGGAGAATCGGCAATTATTAAAAATAATGTGAAGATTTACCAGGGCGTTACTCTTGGTGCATTGCAGGTAAAAAAGAGTCTTGCTAAGAAAAAAAGGCATCCAACTGTTGAGGACAATGTAATAATCTACTCGAACACAACCATTTTAGGAGGTGATACAGTAATTGGAAGAAACAGTATTATTGGAGGTAATGTTTGGTTAACCTCAAGTGTAGAATCAAATAGTATTGTATATCATAAACATGAAACTAAGGTTAGAACAAACCTTGATGAAAGTAAAATCATAAATTTTCAAATATAAAAATTGTAGTTGTATGAAAATAAATAACATTTTAGAGGCGATTGGGAATACCCCGGTAGTAAAATTAAATAAAGTATTTGGTAAGAATTCCAACGTATGGATGAAATTGGAACGATCTAATCCCGGTGGAAGCATAAAGGATAGAATTGCTTTATCAATGGTTGAAGCAGCTGAAAAGGATGGATCTCTCAAAGAGGGATCTTTAATAATTGAACCTACCTCTGGTAATACTGGTGTTGGATTGGCAATGGTTGCTGCTGTTAAAGGTTATAAAATAATATTAGTAATGCCTGAGTCTATGTCGGTTGAAAGACGGAGTTTAATGGCCGCCTATGGAGCTGAATTTGTACTTACGCCAAGAGAACTTGGGATGAAAGGTGCGATTCAAAAGGCAGAAGAATTACTTGTTAGTAATGAAAATTCATGGATGCCTTCGCAATTTGATAATGAAGCAAATGTTGAGATTCACAGAACTACAACTGCTAAAGAAATTATTGCTGATTTTCCTGATGGTCTTGATTATCTTATTACAGGAGTTGGAACCGGTGGCCATATTAGCGGTGTCGCTGAAATATTGAAAGCGAAATTTCCGAAATTAAAAGTGTTTGCTGTTGAGCCCGAAGCTTCAGCTGTTATTGCAGGAGGTGCACCGGGTCCTCATCCATTACAAGGCATTGGTGCAGGATTTTTACCGGCAAATTTAAATACTGAAATTTTAGACGGTACTATTTCTGTTGGGAAAGAGGAAGCATTCTTAAAGGTAAACGAATTAGCCAATACAGAAGGTATACTGGCAGGAATTTCGACTGGAGCTTCGCTTGCTGCTGTTGCCAAAAAACTTACTGAAATTGAAAATGGCGCTACTGTACTCACTTTTAATTATGATACCGGAGAAAGATACCTTTCAATTGAAGGATTGTTTTAGACCGAAAGGAGGATATTAAATTAAACGGCACCCCAAATTTTCATTTAGGGTGCCGTTTAAAACTTCTTGCCGTATTTTTATAATTTAAAAAATTACTTTCCAACCCCTTGTTTTGTTTTAACAACAACAACACCGTTACCTCCTCTTGATCCATACATTCCAGATGAGCTTGGTGTCAGTATCTTAATACTATTTATTGTAGCAGTTGCTAAACTGGTAAGAGCATCAAAATCTACAACTATACCGTCAATCTCAATTATAGCATCGATAGGACCATTTATAGATTGTCTTCCTCTGATAATAACTCCATTATTTTCTATTCTTACACCAGGATATTTATCCATAATAATCTGAAGTGCATCTGTGTAATGTGAATAATCAGTGTTGTTTTTAAAGTGCAATATAAAAGTGGAAAATTGATCTGAATCCTTTATGTGTCCGGAATCAATGGCTAGCTGCTGAGATTTTTTAGAATTTTTTATATTAAGGTTAACTTTGCAAAATTTTGAATTCCCCGTTAATCTTTGATTTTTAATTACAAATCCTTTCGCACTTACTTTTATTTTTTCATTTAATACTCCTTCAAAACAGAAATTTCCCTCAGAGTCACTTTTCACAATCTGTTTGGAGCTGGAAACCAGAATTTCTGCATTCATGATAGGAATACTATCAAAAACAAAAACGGTTCCTTTAAATATTTTTTTCTGACCATAGCTTGATGAAAATGTAAATAAAAATAAAATTAACAATCCGTAAACGTTTAGTCTTTTCATTTTATGATGGATTTGATTCGTAATTGACATTTTAATATAGGCACATGAGTTTTCATAACTTTCACCAAGTTAAGACAAAATACATATATTAGCTAATTATTATGAATCAATTACTATTTTGGAAAGCCAAAGGAGAAAATAAAAGTAAAGCTCTTCAATTACTCATCGCGTATTGCTTCTATCGGACGAACTTCCATTGCCCGTTTAGCTGGAATTATCCCGGCAAAAATTCCAGCGAGAATTAAAATTCCCAGAGCAATTATTGCCACATTAAAATCTACCTCTGGATTTGTAAACATGGAATTATCGCCACCACTACTTTGAATGGCTTTATTTATGAGTTCCAAAATAATCACACCAAAAACAAGTCCAAACCATCCGGCGATTGCGGTTAAAACAACCGATTCAGTTAAAATAGAGCTAATAATTACCGATGGAGAAGCTCCTAAAGCCCTTTGAATTCCTATTTCTTTGGTACGCTTTTTTACAATAAAAAGCATAATATTACTGACTCCAATAATCCCGGCAATAAGGGTTCCTATGCCAACAATCCAAATTAATCCTGCAATACCTCTAAATAGATTATTGATTTTAATAAATTCCTTTTCTATATTTTCGCTGCCTATTGCACGATCATCATCCGGGTGAACTGAGTGACGCCTTTTTAGTAAAGCCTTAACTTTCTCTTCAACATAGGTTGCGGTATATTCACTTTTAGATGTAATGGAATAATGGCCTACTCTATTTCCGTAATTATATGTTTTTTGAAGCGTTGAAAAGGGTATAAAAATGCATTGATTCTGCCATTCTCCCCATCCTTGATTGTGCATAGATTTAAAAGTGCCAACCACCTGAAAGTAAACACCATTCAATTTAATGTATTCGCCTATTGGGTCTTCATCTTTTTCGAATAAAACCTCAATCACCCTTTCTCCAATTATCGCAATTTTTCTGGTTTCATTAATATCAACCTGATTTAAGAACCGTCCTTTGGTTATGATCACCGGATCAATTAAGTTCACTTCCGGAACATCACCAAGAATGCTGAAAGCACCCGTTTTCAGACCTCTGATAACATTATTATCACCATCACCACCACGAGCTTGAATTCGGGGGGCTAATAGTTTTATTTCAGGAACATTATCCAGAATTGCTTTGGTATCCTGATTTGTAAAATGATATCTGCGTCCCTGCTTATATCCTTTATAGGGTTTGCTTGTTGGTTGAGTCCAAATGAAAACGGAATTCGTAGCAAAATCCCCCATCCCATAGTACACACCATTTTCAAGTCCTTTCCCGGAACCCAGCATAATAATAAGCATGAAGATTCCCCAAAAAACTCCAAATGCCGTTAAAAAGGTTCTTAATTTATTGCTTTTAAGAGCCATATATACTTCAGTCCATCTATCCTGGTCAAACATCCTGTTATAATTTTCAGATTCGTATTTTATTCGTGAGCCAAAGCTTCTATTGGTTTAACATTAGCCGCTTTCCATGCTGGAAAAAAACCAGCCAGCAGTCCGGCAAAAACCAAAACCAGAGTTGCCTGAATGCCAACACTTAAATCAACCGAAGGATTCATAAAAAACTCTATTTGAGTATGTGGCGCCAACACTTCCAGAAGTATAACCCCTAAAACCAAGCCTATATACCCGGCGGCGCTGGTAATTAAAACTGATTCCAATAAGACCAGACCAACGATTGAATTTGGAGTTGCACCCAATGCTTTTCGGATTCCTATTTCTTTGGTACGCTCACGAACAACAATTATCATGATGTTGCTGACTCCAACAATTCCAGCTATAATTGTAAATATTCCTATTATCCAAACAAAAATTCGAATTCCGGAAAACAGAGCCATCGTCCGTTGATAGTTTTCCATATTATTATTGATCCACATAGCTCTTCTATCAGCAAGGTCAAATTTATGCCGGACAGCAAATGATTTTCTTAAATACTGCTCCATGGCT
Organism: Labilibaculum sp.; assembly: GCF_963664555.1. Lineage (GTDB taxonomy): Bacteria > Bacteroidota > Bacteroidia > Bacteroidales > Marinifilaceae > Labilibaculum. The sequence goes on from NZ_OY761461.1 coordinate 2,758,273, forward strand.
TGAAGTGATTCAATATCCGGAGTATTTGTTGTGAAAGACATATTTGATATTCGATTGGCTCCGTTGAATACTTTTTGGGCCGTAGATATGGGAACATAGACTCGTTGTAAATCTCGCTCCGAATAATCTGTAAAAACACCTATTACCTGAAATGGAATTCCGTTTATTTTTACGTATTTACCTATAGGATCTTCTCTTTTAAACAAGGCTTCTTCAACAACAGTACTGATGGCTGTCACCTTTCTAAAGTCTTTAATATCTACATTATTTAAAAAGCGTCCTTTAATATTCGATGTACTCTCTAAAGTCTCTGTATCAGGATGAACGGCAATAATATTGTAATTAACAAATTCGGTTTTGTAAGAGATCAAATTGTTCCTGAAAATGGAATACCGGGAACTTATTTTATCAATATCCAAGCCGGAATCTTTTGTTTTTTGATAATCATCATTGGTAAATTGAATTCTTCGGCCAGCTTTCATACCGCTAAATGGAAGACTGGTTCTCCCACTGTAAATCCAGAGGCTATTCACGGCATCTTGTTTGAATTGATCCAAAACACCATTTTGCAGACCATTACCCGATCCCAGCAAAATAATTAACATGAAAATACCCCAGGATACACTGAAACCGGTTAGAATAGTTCGGAGTTTGTTTTTTCGAATGGTTTCAAAAATTTCCTGCCACTTATCCAGATCAAACATGATTTCTAATTTAGAATTTCACAATACTAATATAAACGCACGAAGCATCCTTATTGTTTATTGTTGTGATGTCCTAAAAAATGGTGGTGTTTAATAACGGCAGGTTTTCTTATTTGCAAGTTAAAGAAAGATTTGAAAGAAATCAATAATTATTTAAAGAAAACAAAACTATGGGCAGTACTATGGCTGGTCGTATTTTAAGAGATATCAAAGGAGCCAATGCTTGTTTTAATCTTATTTAACGTTCCTTAGCAGCTATTAACCATGCTATGCTTTATCTTTGGTGCATAGGTTTAGAAATAAGAATAAGTAGTTTTATCATAGATTGAGATTAAGGTTAAATTTTAGTTTAAAAGGATCAGTTGATTGCTGATCCTTTTTTTTATCAAAATTCCTTTTTATCTAAGCCAGATATTCAGCAAACAGTTCGTCGAAAACTTCTCCTTTCGAGAGACGGCCCTTTACCAGACATATTGTATATACTTTCCCCTTTGCACAAAGTTTGTTGTCAGATAAACGATAGATATCTTCATTAAAAACAAGCTTAACTCCTTCCCTTTCAATGTTTAACCGCACTTCAAATTCATCGCCGCTGGTTAGTGAAGTTTTGTAGTCAATCTCAATTCTCGAAACCATAGCATCTGTTCCCTGTTCGTGCAGTGCTTTAAAATTGGTTCCTATGGATTCTAAAAACTCATGTCGTGCATGTTCCAAGTAATTCTGATAAACAGAGTTGTTTACAACTCCCTGAATGTCGCACTCGTAATCGCGGACTTTAAACTTTAGATTGTATATGTAATTCACCATTAAATTGTTTTTTATTGAAAGGCTAAATCTAGTAATATTTGAAGAAACCGCAATTAAAATAACTGTTTCAACTTCTCATTACAAGTAGGAATGTAAAAAAAAAAAGAACTGCTGAGCGGGAATCTCAGCAGTTCAAGATTGTAAAGCATATCAATTTATCACTTTACGATTAATTTTTTTGTCCAGCTTTTACCATCAGCATCTATCTGTACCAAATATATTCCGGCACTTAAACTACTCACATCAATTTCTTTTGATCCATCGGTATTGAATGTTCGAATTACATTTCCTGTAAGGCCAACAATCTTTACTTTCATTGTGCTTGAAATGCCGTTTAATTCTATTTTGAAAGAATCAGTGGTTGGGTTTGGATAGAGGCTGATTGTTACATTGTCAGCAATAGCCCGTTCTCTTTCACTCCTGCTATCCTGTACTTGTATTCCATAATCTTCAATTTCGCCATAACTTGCATTGCCGCAAGCCAAAGGTGTTGCATTATAAGTAACACGAACCCTCATTCTTGTTGTTCCCAAGCTTGCATCAGTTGGAACCGAAACGGCACCTACCGCCTGTCCAAGTCCACCGCTAATACTAAAACTTAATGCATATTCTTCTTCCGAATCTTCAAAATCACCATCCCGGTTCCAATCGAACCATGCCGTAACATAATTGTTTGCATCCGGACGGCCAATATTAACAGTTACGGCATAAGTCCCGCCTGGCTCAACAGATGCCAGTTGCGATGTGTAATCGGAATATTGATTGCAGACTGAACTATTATTAATTGTTTCAAATACTACACCCGAAATATATTCATATGAACTGCATCCGTTTGTTGTTGCTTCGCAGTAATCTTGCTGAATTGGAGCACTTACTGTAATCAGATCGGTGACTGTTTTTGTATCTGTACTACCTGTTTTCGACGCAGTTAATGAAACAGAATAGGTTCCCTCTGTATCATAGCTTACTATTGGGTTTTGAGAGCTGCTTACAGTTGGAGTTCCTCCTGTAAAAGACCAGTTCCAGGCTGTTGGATTGTTTGATGACAAATCCGTAAAACTAATGCTTTCTCCTTCGTAAATGGAGGTTTTGTTTGTCGTAAAATTGGCAATTACATCGGTATCTCCCGATCCTGAAATATTTATATTTGCCACGTAAGGTATTTTATTGTAGGCGCTTACTGTAATTTTTATTGTTCCGCTTGCAGGCAGGGGACTAAAGGAAACTGTTGCTGTTCCGTTGCTGGTTTTTGCTGTACCCAAAATTTCGCCGTTTAAAGTCAACGAAACCCATGCGTCGTCGGTTGAACAGGTAACTGCTAGTTGGTTGCTGTTAGGCGCTGCTGTTCCTGCATGACTTACTTGCAATGCTACCGGAGTTTTAGTTCTTACCTGCAAGGATGGATCTCCGAATATGGTCCATGTATCCAGCATGCTTTCTCCTCCCGATCCGTAAACATCTACCATTTTAAACATTCCATTCAAAGCCAGACCAGCAAAGGTTCTACGAATATTATTGGCGTAACTCTCTACCAAAATATCATTCATTTCGGTTTGAGCAATCATTGGCGGCACCCACGATTGATTGATGGTAGAAGCACAAATTGCCATTGCTCCTGTTGGAATGCCATTGTTTGTTGCCCTTAACCATGCTTCGGCAAAACAGGTGATAGATTTAAAATTTCCATTCACACAAGCCACATCGAAAATAAAGGGAAGCTTGTTATTGTTGGTCAGGCTGTTTACATTGGTGCTGGTATATACCATACTCGCAAAACTGGTATTGGAACCATGACCTACATAATTGATTAAACTTTTGCCTGCATTTAATAAACTGGTTAATTGACTTGCACTTCCTCCATCCTGGTAACAGCGGGTGATGCCGTATCCGTAACCTTCCAATTTGTTTTCGATGGTATTCATGTGTTCTGCATCAGAAGGATTGGAACCTTCGTTGGATGCAATTCCTACACCTGAAGACAACCATGTATCAGCGGTAGTAACATCTCTCTCATAATGAATGGTTCTCTCAACCTGAGTTGTTACCTGAGCTGCATTTTCAGCAGAAAACCGCCCCACAAAGATGTCGATATAGTGATCGTTACCAGCAATAAAGCCATAATTATTATCCGAATCGCCGGCACTGGTAGATGATGTAGGAACCTGCGGAGCATCGCCTACCAATAAAAGATAGGTCAACCCATGAGTGTTGTAGTAGTTGCTCACATAGGTTTTAATTGCCGAGGCGCTGCCGATTGTGCTCACAGCAATCATTTCTACAGATATCCCCTTTTGTTTCTTCCAGGCAACAAAATCAGCCATCTCGTCCATAAAATCATCATAGCAGATAATCAACATGTTTCCAGGGGCATCATTCAGTGCAGTGTATTTGGTGCTGTTACTTGTATAATTTAGAAAATGATTTTGATAGATGTTTTCGAAACCATGATCCGCAGCAACCGATTTTGTACCCGACATTACATTCTTTGTTGATGCTCTTTCGGTTGGACTCACCTTTATCACAACATGAGTATAAATCCTCAGTTTTTTCTGAACAGGATTGTAAGCAATCGGCTGAATTACAACTGCCTGACCCCGAATGTTTCGCAAGATATACGGATCATTCATCAAAGTAAGTTCGGATGGATAAAATGCATCTTTATGGTAGCTGTCTCCATATTGGTATGGAATTGTTTTGGGATCAATATCCCGGGTAAGATTCCCTTTTGAAGGTACTATACTGATATCGGTTAGTTCGATAAACTCTGAAGAAAGGATCTCGACCTGCATTTCGGCACGGGCAGGAATCATGATGGATTGAGCAAAACGAGGCAATGCCGGATTGTCTTTTTCAAGGATATCACCCATACCATTTGCTTCTACCTTGTAGGCATTTTCTTTTTCAATCCAAATTAGGTCGTAAGAGTTCAGTTTAAAATCAAGCACATAATTGTTCCGCTCGGATGATTCTAGTGTCATCTCGTTCTTGTCGGTTCGATTATTCGGATCGATCTTGATGTGTTCGCGCTTTTGAGCTAAAGCGTTCAATGTTGAAACCAGGGTAAGGGCTATAGCACATACCCAAAAAGAGTAAAATTTTTTATTCATAAGTAAATTTTTAAATTGTTATCACTTGATAATAGATGGGGTAAATTCTGAATGAATATTTAGTCTTAATACTCACTGTTTTCAAAATATCAAATCAATTATCACACCCCTTTATTCTCCAAAAAGTAAAAAGGTAACCCAAAAAAATAACAAATTTTATTAATTACTATTCCGTATTAGCATCGCAAACACATCAAAGTACTATATTCACTAGTATTGAACATTATTTACTTCATTTATTTTCACCAAAAAAAATAAATTTGCTTTGTTATCCAATAGTTTAAATCAATTTACAGAGTAGTATCACTTTCTTATCTGTAACCAATTAAAAATGTATAATATATCTACTTATGTTTGTTATGATATTTCAAAAGTGATATCATCTATCTTTTAAAATTAAAATTGCTTCATCTCAGTTTCTGTATCTCAACCACACAAGCCAACACAAGAGTTTTTTGTAAGTCATACAATTTAAAATTTAGCATATTAATATTATATAGCTTGTTCATAATATAATTATAATGTACTTTCAAGAGATATTTTAGAAATAAAAACCAAAACTTTATTAAGATGATTGAATATTATTTGCATTTAAATCCATTAACCGATACTCCGGACGATTGTATAGCCAAACCATCCCCAATCGGTGTTTTAACCCGTGAAGATTTAATTAAAGCATGTTGTGCCGAAGGTACAGGAATCACCCCATACGAGGCTGAGAGTATGTTTAAGCGTATCGAAACGGTGGTAACAGAGAATCTGGAAAAGGGCTACTCCATAAATACGCCTTTACTAAATATTTCGCCGAGTATTACCGGGGTGTTCAATAATTGGGATGACAGCTTTGATGGATCCCGTCACAAACTGCGTTTTAAATCATCACCGGGCGTATTGTTAAAAGCAGTTGCTGATTCGAGCAAACTTCACAAAATTGACCGTAAAAAGAGCATCATCGACATCTATAGTTTTACGGATCATTCCCTTGGCCAGGAAACAGACAGTTTTCTGCCAAATGGTGTGGGTGAATTAAAGGGAAAACGATTAAAAATGGATACTTCAGACGAAAATCAAGGCATTTTCCTGATTGCTGAAGATGGTACAGAACATCGTGTTGCGGTATATGTAACCAACACCGACAGCACTCAAATTTTTCAAATTCCTGAATTAACTGCCGGCCATTACGAATTACAGGTAAGGTGTATTGCCAAAAACAACAAAAAGCTTACCATTGGGTATTACGACAAAACTCTAAGCGTAAAATAGCATATAAAGCCGGTTGATCCGGCTTTTATTTTACTTAGAAGCATTCTGTTTGGTTCAAACATTTTCCCTCGAATTGCGCCAAACTTTTCCCTTGCGTTAGGCAATACTCTTCCCTTGTACTACTCCGAAGCTTTCCCTTGCACCAGACAATACCTTTCCCTTGTGCAAGGGAAAGACCTTCCCTATAGGCAGGGAAATTCTTATTTCATTGTAATGGGTTCATCAATACAAAAGCCCCGATAGATTTTCGAAATCTGTCGGGGCTAAAAATAATATAATCGGTTTACAACTTACAACCTTACCACTCCTGCTTTTGATCTACGTAATCGCTGAAGCTGTCAATTCCTAAATCTTCTATCGATTTTTTGCAGAAAGAATAGATAAAGGCTGAAGCCAAACGCGCGTTGGTGATTAATGGTATGTTTAAGTCGATGGCAGTTCTTCTGATCAGATAATCATTATTCAACTCCGTTTTGCTTAAGTTTTTTGGGATGTTAATCACCAAATCAACTTTGCGTTCTTTTATCAAATTCTGAGCTGTTATTTCAACATCTTCATCGGGCCAACCTACACTTTCGATGGTAATTCCGTTCTCTTCCAGGAATTTTGCGGTACCTCTTGTTCCATACAATTTATGTCCTCTTTCTTCGAGCATTTTTGCACTTTTCAGAAGTTCTATCTTGGAGCGAATAGGGCCACTGCTAATTAGTATGGCGCTCTTCGGAACCCGGTAACCCACTGATAGCATTGCTTTTAATATTGCATCGTAGTAATCAGCTCCTATACAGCCAACTTCACCGGTTGAAGACATATCTACCCCCAAAACCGGATCTGCTTTTGATAGTCTTGAAAAGGAAAATTGAGAAGCTTTTATACCAATATGCTCCAACTCGAACATGGAAGGTAAATTGTTTGGAATTGGAACATCTAACATTGCCTGAGTGGCAGTTTCAATAAAATTAAAGTCCATAACCTTTGAAACAAAAGGAAAACTTCTACTTGCACGCAGGTTACATTCAATTACCTTAATGTCGTTATCTTTTGCCAGCAACTGCATGTTGAATGGTCCGGTAATGTTTAATGATTTTGCTATTTTAGCTGCTATTTTACGAATTCTGCGAATGGTTTCGAAATACAGTTTTTGCGGCGGAAATACCAAAGTAGCATCGCCGGAATGTACTCCGGCAAACTCAACGTGTTCTGAAATGGCATCGATAATAATTTCACCATTTTTGGCTACTCCGTCAAACTCGATCTCTTTTGCTTCCTGAATAAATTCACTAACTACAACAGGATACTGCTTTGATACCATGGCTGCCAGATCCAGAAAATGTCCTAATTCGTCGTGATTCGACACCACATTCATTGCCGCACCTGAAAGCACATAACTTGGGCGAATCAAAACAGGAAATCCTACTTCATCAATAAAGTCATTAATTGCCTCTTTGCTTGTCAACTCATTCCATCTGGGCTGATCAATTTTCAATTCATCAAGCATGGCTGAGAATGTCTGACGGTTTTCTGCTCTGTCAATCGATTCAGGAGATGTACCTAACACTTTTACTCCAGCTTTGTGCAAACGCATTGAAAGGTTCTGAGGAATCTGTCCTCCTACGGATACAATTACACCACGGGGTGATTCCAAATCGATAATATCCAATACTCTTTCGAAAGAAAGTTCATCGAAGTATAAACGATCACACACATCGTAATCGGTACTTACGGTTTCCGGATTGTAATTGATCATTACCGATCGTAATCCTTCTTTGTTTACCGCGTTTAGAGCATTCACACTACACCAGTCAAACTCTACCGATGATCCAATTCTGTATGCACCTGAACCCAGAACAATAACCGATTGATTGTCGTTTGTATAGGCAATGTCATTTTCATCACCACTGTAAGTTAAATAAACGTAGTTCGTTTGAGCAGGATACTCCGCCGCAAGTGTATCAATTTGTTTTACAACCGGAATAATCCCTTTTGCTTTACGATGTTTTCTTACCTCTAAAAGCTCCGATTCCATATTGGTACTCTCTGGTTTCAAAACAAAGCGCGCCAACTGAAAATCAGAAAAACCGTACACTTTTGCTGCCTTAAGTAATGTATCAGGTAATTGCTGTAAGTCGTTGTATTTCTGAAGATCCCATTTCAATTTTGTGATGTGTTCCAGCTTACTTAGGAACCACTTATCAATTTTAGTGAGGTCGTGTATTTTGTCAATGGAATATCCTTTCTCAAAAGCTTGCGCGATAGAGAAAATACGCATGTCGGTCGGATGCGTTAATTCTTGATCAACATCGTCGAACTTGGAATGAACGTTCCCAACAAATCCGTGCATTCCCTGACCAATCATACGCAAACCTTTCTGAACGGCTTCCTCGAAATTACGACCAACGGCCATTACTTCTCCTACACTTTTCATGCTGGAACCAATCTCTTTGGTTACGCCTTCAAATTTATTTAAATCCCAACGCGGAATTTTACATACTACGTAATCTAAAGCAGGCTCGAAACAAGCTGTTGTTGTTTTTGTTACGGCATTTTTAAGTTCGTGCAAAGCATAACCCAAACCAAGTTTGGCTGCAACAAAGGCCAGGGGATAACCGGTAGCTTTCGAAGCCAATGCAGATGATCTTGATAAACGGGCATTTACCTCAATTACACGGTAATCTTCCGAATCGGGATCAAGAGCATACTGAACGTTACACTCTCCAACCACGCCAAAGTGACGAATAATCTTAATTGCCAATGATCTTAATTTGTGGTACTCCGAATTGGTCAGCGTTTGCGAGGGTGCAATAACGATACTCTCACCTGTATGAATTCCCAACGGATCGAAATTTTCCATATTACACACTGTAATACAGTTGTCATACGCATCCCGAACCACTTCATATTCTACCTCTTTCCATCCTTTTAGTGATTCCTCAACCAATATCTGACTCGAATAGGATAAGGCATTTTCAGCCAATTTCTCCAATTCAGCCATATTCGAACAGAATCCACTTCCTTGTCCACCTAAAGTAAAGGCTGCACGAACTATAATCGGAAAACCTAGTTTTTCAGCAGCTTTTAATGCTTCAGGAATGGATTCAACGGCGAAAGACTGTGGGGTTTTCACATCGATTCCTCGAAGCTCGTTGGCAAATATTTCTCTGTCTTCGGTTTTAATAATGGTCTCGATTGGAGTTCCTAAAACCTGAAGATTGTATTTCTTTAGCAATCCGGCATTGAAAAGCTGAATACCACAATTTAATGCAGTTTGTCCTCCAAAAGCTAAAAGGATTCCATCAGGCTTTTCTTTTAAGATAACCTGTTCTACAAAATAAGGTGTAACCGGCAAAAAATAAATTTGATCGGCAATTCCTTTTGACGTTTGTACGGTGGCAATATTGGGATTGATAAGTACAGTATAAATACCCTCTTCCTTCATTGCTTTTAATGCCTGCGATCCGGAATAGTCAAACTCCCCTGCTTCACCAATTTTAAGTGCTCCGGAACCTAACACAAGTACTTTCTTTATGTTGTCTTTTGTCATTTTTATTAAGCTGTTAGCCATTAGCTTATGGCTGTTAATTGATAATTGTTTTTCTTAAAAACATCCCTCTGTCCTTCATACATCTTCCCCTAAAGGGAGAATTAAGTACAAGTGAGACTTTTTTTAACTTTAAACTTTCTCTTTTTAACTTATACCTTTATATTCTTCCATCATTTTAATGAAATCATCGAACAGAAATTCGGTATCTGTAGGACCACTGGAAGCTTCGGGGTGAAACTGAGAGGCAAAAAACGGTTTGCTTGTGTGCTTTAATCCTTCGCATGTGCCATCATTGGCATTAACAAACAATGGCTCCCACTCTTTTGGTAAAGTATCCATATTAATGGCGTACCCGTGATTTTGCGAAGTGATAAAACAACGCTTGCTTCCTTTCAGTACAACCGGCTGATTGTGACTACGGTGTCCGTACTTCAGCTTATAAGTATCAGCACCTGCAGCAAGAGCCATTAATTGTGTTCCCAGGCAAATACCCATAATTGGTGTATCCTGACCAAAAACTGTTTTTAGATTGGCGATTGCTTTTGTATTTTGTTTTGGATCTCCCGGACCATTGGATATAAATAATCCATCATATTTCTCCTGAGTAAAATCGTAATCGTGAGGAACTCTGATTACGGTGGTATCCCGTTTTAACAAACAACGGATAATGTTATTTTTCACACCGCAATCCAACAGCAGCACTTTGTGTTTTCCATTGCCGTAAACAATCTTTTCCGGTGTGCTTACCTGGGCTACAAGATTCTCTAAATTAGGATCTTTCCATTCAGGTTCTTTGCCTTCAAAAACAATTTTGGCCAGCATACTGCCTTGCTCCCGAAGCTTTTTAGTTAATGCACGGGTATCAACACCATAGATTCCAGGTATTTTGTGTTTTTTCATCCAGTCTCCAAGACTTAAGCTCGCATTCCAATGACTGAATTCCTCTGTGTAATCCGATACAATAAATGCAGACACCTGAATTTTTTCTGACTCATAAAAGCGAAACAAGTCGTCTTCCTGAAGTGTTCCCGGCACTCCATAATTTCCAATCAGTGGAAAAGTACTAACCAGAATTTGTCCGCGGTACGAAGGATCGGTTAAACTCTCCGGATATCCGGTCATTGCAGTATTAAACACCATTTCTCCGGAAATGGATTCCTGGTAACCAAATGATGTACCGATATACTCCGATCCATCCTGTAAAATTAATTTAGCTTTTGTCTCTCCTGACATAAAAGTTCTATAAAATGGTTAATATTTTTAGTACTTAGTTAATCGTTTTTAGTAATTAGTTCAGTCTGAAATATTTTATATTTTCTTGTACTAACTACTCCGTACTAGTCACTTCTATTTATATTCTATTCAATAAGTTCATGTAAGCCTCTTTGGTTTTGTTAAAATTAAAACCAACGAAAATATCATTCATCTTATCAACAATTTTATCATTGCATAAATTGCCGATACTGCCTTCGTGAACATGTTTCACACTGCCTTTGTATTCAAAATTACCCTCTTCCACTATTTGTCCGATCTTTTTATAAGCATCGCGAAAAGGAACACCGTTAAGTACCATCTGGTTCACTTCTTCCACTGTAAACATGTACTTATAACGTTCATCCTTTAAAACATCTTTATTGATTTTCACTTCGGAAAGCATGATTCGTGTCATTTCCAAACAAGCAATCATTTTATCGAAAGCAGGCATAAAGAACTCTTTTGTAAGCTGATAGTCTCTATGATATCCGGAAGGAAGGTTTGACGTTACTGCCTGAATTTGTGCCGGCAGCATTTGCAAAGCATTTGCATGAGCCCGAATCAACTCAAAAACATCAGGATTCTTTTTGTGCGGCATGATACTGCTTCCTGTTGTTAATTCATCAGGAAAACTTAAAAAGTTAAAGTTCTGACTGTTATACAAACAGGCATCCATAGCTAATTTCCCAATTGTCATAGCCATATTTGCCAAGGCTGAAAGAACAGTAAATTCCATCTTTCCACGCCCCATTTGTGCATAAACTACATTGTAACTTAAATCTCTAAATCCCAACAATTCTGTAGTCATTCGTCTGTTTAGAGGAAATGACGAACCATAACCGGCTCCAGATCCTAATGGGTTCTGATTTACCACTTTATAAGCTGCCTGCAACACCATCATGTCATCTGATAAGCTTTCGGCATAGGCTCCGAACCATAAACCAAATGAGGATGGCATGGCAACTTGCAGGTGAGTATAACCAGGAATCAACACATCCTTATTGTCATTACTTTTTACTATTAACTCATCAAAAAGCAATCTGCCTTCGCGAACAATTTCCTCCAGTTTGTTTCTTGTAAAAAGCTTTAAATCCAAAAGAACCTGATCGTTTCTTGATCGGCCGCTGTGAATCTTTTTTCCAATATCCCCTAAAGCTAAAGTCAATTGATATTCAATTTGAGAATGAACATCCTCTGTTCCATCATCAATTACAAAATCATTATTTTTTATCGAGGAATAAATTTTCCGTAATTCTTCCTGAATCAATTTCAATTCTGTTTTTTCCAATAATCCGATGGATTCGAGCATTTCAATGTGTGCAAGCGATCCCAGCACATCAAACGCTGCAAGTTGCAAATCCAATTCCCGGTCCATTCCAACAGTGAATTGTTCAATTTTTTTATCAACTTTTACGCCTTTATCCCAAAGTTTCATAGTAATTCTCTTTAAAGTTAGGTGTTCGTGTTTAATCCGTTTTTTACTTCTTGTTAACTTAGCTGAGGTTATATTTTCAAACCGTTCAACAAGTTATAATATTTTTCAATTCCTTTTTCAATTTCGTCAATATAGATGAACTCATCAGCTGTATGCGATCTGGCAGAATCTCCCGGCCCCAATTTTAAAGTTGGAAATCCCTTCATAATTGCCTGATCGGATGTGGTTGGAGAACCGTAATATTTCATACCCAAACTCAAGCCTGTCTGAATTAACGGGTGTTCCAACGGTATTCCTGAAGAATTCATTCTAAAGGATCGGGCTGTAACATTACTTTCCAACTTTTCTTTGATGATTGCAAATGCCTTTTCGTTTGAATAATGCTCGTTGGTACGAACATCCACCACAAATTTGCAGGATGACGGAATGACATTGTGCTGTTTTCCTGCATTAATCTGTGTTACAGTCATCTTTACTGCACCCAGCATCTCAGACTCCAAAGCAAATTTATAGGTATGAAGCCATTCTATATCTCTCATTGCAATTGTTATTGCGTTAACACCCTCGTTACGGGCCGCATGTCCGGGAACACCAATTGCATCGCAATCCAGCACCATCAAGCCTTTTTCGGCAATGGCCATTTCCATCAATGTTGGTTCGCCAACAATTCCAACATCAATTCGTCCTATTTCTTCCTGCACCAGCTCAAAACCTCCGGTTCCTGATATTTCCTCTTCTGCGGAAGCTGCAAAAACACGGTTGTAATCCTGATCAGTACCTTCCAATGCTAAAAATGCTGCAAACAGAGAAACCAAACAGCCTCCGGCATCATTGCTTCCCAATCCGTACAATTTACCTTCTGACACTTCCGGATTGAAAGGATCCTTGGTATATTTTTCGGAAGGTTTCACGGTGTCTAAATGAGAATTTAGTAACAGAACCGGTTTTTGATCATCAAAATCCTTATTAAAAACCCATACATTATTTCCTTTTCGGTGTACCTGATATCCAAAGTCAGATAGTTTCTGCTCCATTACATCTGCAGCTTGATTTTCCTCTTTGCTGTATGATTGAATAGAAATCAGTTGCTTAAGTGTAGTCAAAGCTATTTCGGTATACTTTTTTAAATCCATATGCATAAGCTAAGAATTAACAATTTGTGTTCCTGAGGAATGATTTGTCTCCATCGAAACAAAATTCCCGATTACCACCTCTTCCACTCCTTTTGATAAGGCATAAAATGCATTTTGTGTTTTGGGCAGCATTCCTGTATTTATCTTGCCCAATTTCACCATTTCGGAGCATTTTACGTTAGAAAGAACAGGCATTACACTGCTGTCATCCTCCGCATTCATCAATACACCAAGTTTCTCGAAACTATAAATCAATTTCACCTTATAGAAACGACTTAAGGCAACAGCAACTTCTGTTGCCACAGTATCGGCATTGGTATTGAATAATTGGCCCATTCCATCATGAGTAATCGGAGCAATAACCAAAACCGAATTGCATTCAATCTGCTTGCATAAAGCCAGGGTATTAACTGCTGTAACATCACCAACAAAACCAAAATCGACCTTTGTATTGTTTCTTTTTTCAGCCCTGATCAAATCCAAATCGGCACCACACATTCCCATTGCATTTACTCCACGAGCCTGCAAAGCAGCAACAATATTCTTATTAATTAGTCCTGCATAAACCATGGTAACCAACTTCAGATTTTCAGCATCAGTTATGCGTCTTCCATCCACCATTTTGGTTTGAACTCCAAGTTTACCTGCCAAATCAGATGCAAGCTTTCCACCTCCATGAACCAAGACAATCTTGCCGTTTAAATTTGAAAAAGCATCAAGAAAATCATTTAGTTTTTCGGTATCGTCAATTACGTTACCACCAATTTTTACAACAGTTAAATCTATCATGTCAATACAATTTGGGTTAGTTTTTGAAATGCTTGAATGAATTGATCCACCTCTTTTTTGGTAATTGAAAGTGGCGGCAGTAAACGAAGTGTTGTACTACCTGATGATCCTGTGAAAATTCCATATTCCTCAAGAAGTTGTTTCCTGATTTTAGGCATATCCTCAAGATCAATACCAATCATTAATCCTTTTCCCCTTATTGCTTTTATTGCTTTATTATCTTTTAACTCAGAGATTAAATAATCTCCTAATCTGTTTGCATTATCGATTAACTGTTCCTCTTCAATTGTCTCTAATACAGCCATTCCCGCAGCACATGCCAAATGATTTCCCCCAAAGGTTGTTCCTAACATGCCACTCCATGCTTTTATTTCAGGTGATATGATTACTCCGGCAATCGGAAATCCATTTCCCATTCCCTTAGCTGTAGTTATAATATCTGCCTTAACACCTGCATGCTGATGTGCGAAAAATTTTCCTGTTCTTCCATAGCCCGACTGAATCTCATCCAAAATAAGCATTGCTTTGTGAGTTTTACACAAACTTTCGGCAGATTTTAAGAATTCAACCGATGGTTCAACAACTCCATTCACACCTTGTATTCCTTCAATAATCACTGCTGCAACGTCATTTTCCCCAAGAGCTTTTTCCAGTGCATAAATGTCATTCATTTCTATAAAAACGACGTCGTGTTTTGCATTAAATTTTGATGATAATGCAGGATTATCTGTAATCGCTAAAGTACCACTGCTTCTTCCGTGAAAAGCTCCTTTAATTGCAACAATTTTCGATTTACCTGTGTGAAAAGATGCCACTTTCAAAGCATTTTCATTGGCTTCGGCTCCTGAGTTACACAAGAATAGATTGTAATCATCATATCCTGAAAGTGTACCCAATTTGCTGGCTAATTTCTCCTGCATATCATTTCTTACTGCATTCGAATAAAAGCCTAAACAATGAAGTTGGTGCTCCATTCTAAAAATATAGTGTGGATGACTGTGACCAATTGAAATCACACCATGTCCACCATAAAAATCTAAATATTTATTTCCTTTATCGTCAGATATGTTTGATCCTTTCCCATTAACCAAGTTTATATCGTAACAATTATATACGTTAAATAATTCCATTTCACTTTTTTTTAAAATCCAATCGGCTTTAAGCCCAGTCCTAATATTTCGGGCATTCCAAATAATAAATTCATATTCTGAACTGCCTGACCAGAAGCCCCTTTCAATAAATTATCAATCACTGAAATAATCATCAGTTTACTACCGTGCTTTTCAAGATACAACACACATTTGTTTGTATTTACAACCTGCTTTACATCGGGCGATATATTTGATATTGAAACGAATGGATGATTTTTATAATATGTTTTGTACTTCTCAACGGCCTCTTCAGCAGACCAATCACAATCGGTATAGATTGTGGCCATTATTCCCCGGCTAAAGTTTCCTCTAACGGGAATAAAATTGATAGCTTTATTGAAGCCTGGCTGGAGTTGTAAAACCGTTTCTGTAATCTCAGCCAAATGCTGATGAGTAAATGCCTTGTATACTGAGACATTATTGTTTTTCCAGCTAAAATGTGAAGTTGATGTTGGATTCTGACCTGCTCCGGTTGATCCGGTAATCGCATTAACATGAACCTCTTCCTTCAATTTATTTTCATTAGCTAATGGCAATAATCCCAATTCAATGCAAGTGGCAAAACATCCTGGATTGGCTATTTTATCAGCATTTTCAATTTTATCTTTATTAATTTCAGGCAGTCCGTAAACAAATCCTTTTTCATTTGCTTTTGGTCTGAAATCAGTACTTAAATCGATAATTTTCACGGTCTCAGGCAAATTATTCTCTTCCAAAAACAATTTGGTTTTCCCATGTCCCGAACAGATAAATAAAACATCAATTGCTTTATAATCAGCTTCGGAAAATGACAAATCAGTATCCTCAAACAAATCCCTATGGACATCCGATACCGGATGCCCCATATGACTTGTACTCTGCACGAAACTGATATTTGCCTGTGGATGCCAAATTAAGATCCGCAACAATTCTCCTGCCGTATATCCTGCTCCACCTATGATTCCTACATTCACCATAATTACTGCTTGTTTACGGTGTAATATATCTTTAATGAATTAGCCAGAATATTGGTAAATCCTTTTGCATCATCCGCGGTCCAGCCTTTACTGCTTTCGCCGTACTGACCAAACAAATCAGTCATCAGGTCGTTGGGCGAAGTTATGCCTTCAACAAAGAAATGTTTAGGATTTAAATTTAAAATAACCGTTCCAGTCACCTTCTTTTGAGTGTCAAGAAGGAAAGTCTCCATGTTTCTCATTACCGGCTCTAAATATTGAGCCTCGTGCAATAACATCCCATAGAAATTTGCAATCTGCTCTTTCCAGTGCATTTGCCATTTGGTAAGGGTGTGTTTTTCCAGTGTTTGATGAGCTTTAATAATCATTAAAGGCGCTGCTGCTTCAAATGCAACCCTTCCTTTTGTTCCAATAATTGTGTCACCAATGTGCATGTCTCGTCCAATGCCAAACTGAGACCCAATTGCTTCAATTTTTTTAATTGCATCCAATGGATGTTGTACTTTTTCTCCATTCACACTAACCAATTCTCCCTTTTCGAATCCTATGGTTAACTTTTCCGATTCGGTTTTAACAACCTGTTTTGGATAGGCTTCTTCCGGAAGCGGTTGATCTGAAGTTAAAGTTTCTTTTCCACCGATACTGGTTCCCCAGATGCCTGCATTAATGGAATATTTCATTTTTTCGAAATTGGCTGAAATACCATTTTCTTTCAGGTAATTGATCTCAGTTTCCCTGCTTAACTGCATATCTCTGGTTGGTGTAATAATTTCGGCATTTGGAGCCATTATTTTAAATATAAGATCGAATCTTATCTGATCGTTACCAGCACCGGTACTACCGTGAGCGATATAATCAGCATCAATGGAATGGGCATATTGAGCAATTGCCATAGCTTGAAATGCTCTTTCTGAGCTTACCGACAATGGATATGTATTGTTCTTTAAAACATTTCCCATTATCATGTATTTAATACATTTATCGTAGTATTCTTCGGTAATATCAAGAGAGGCGTGTTGAACAACTCCCAGTTGTTTTGTCCTGTTCTCTATATCAGCTAATTCTTCTTTGCTGAAACCACCTGTATTACCCAAAACTGTGTACACATCCATGTTTAACTCCTTAGACAGATAAAGTGCACAGTATGTTGTATCTAAACCTCCGCTATATGCTAATACTACTTTTTTCTTAGTTGATGTCATTATATTATTATTTATAGATTTTCAAGATCTTGTTACTAATTTGATGAAATTGCTTTCTTTTCAGAACAATTACTTTTTGTCCTTTCTATTGGGATCATACAGCATACCTGTACACAAACACATTTTTCGATTGGTTCGCTGCAGTATGTCATAATTCACACAACCGCTGCATCCTTTCCAAAATGTATCATCAGTAGTTAGCTCCGAAAAGGTAACTGGTCTGTATCCTAATTCTGAATTGATTTTCATTACAGGAAGACTGGTGGTGAGTCCGAATATTTTGGCCTCAGGGTAACGTTTTTGGGATAGCTCGAACGCTTTAGCCTTAATCATTTTCGCTAAACCTACAGCTCTGTAGTCAGGATCCACAATTAGTCCCGAATTAGCTACATACTTGCCATGTTCCCAGGTTTCTATATAACAGAAACCAATCACTTTATCCTGATCAAAAGCAATGATTGCTTTACCTTCCTGAATTTTTTGTACGATGTACAAAGGTTCTCTTTTTGCAATTCCTGTACCGCGGATTTTTGCAGCACTTTCAATCATATCACAAATTTCCTGGGCATATTCGTAATGCCTTAAACCTGCTATAATGACACTTATTTTTTGCTCAATTTCCATTGAAGTATCTATCATTTTATTCTATCTATTACTAAATTTCCCAAAAAAGAGCTACAGCAGTTAAGCGCAACCACTTGTTATTTAATTCTACAAAAAAGTCCGCTCTGACGGTCTGGTTGTTTTGTTCCCGAAAACAGCGTCTTCGAATGTCTAAGGAGTTGAAAAAATTCATGTTTTTATTTTTAGTTTATACAAAAAAAGCTTACCGTCCGAAAACAGTAAGCTTATTAATTATGATATTTCAATTACAGAAATAGCAAGCTCATCCGTTCCCCCTGGGTAACAGTTACTACGCAAATGGCGTCGACTTTGTGTATAGATGATTTGATGCATTTCTATTCGTAATTATATAGTTTCAAAAAAAAGGCTTACCGGTAAAAACGGTAAGCCTTTTAAATATTGCTGTTAATCATTGATTACAAGACAATACGACATCAACCGCTTTTCCTAAAGGAGCGCTCTGTCTTCGTCGTTGTATGTTGTAAAATAAAATCATTTGATATTTTTTTCTGTTATTTCAAATTCAAAAAAAATGCTTTCCGATATGGAAAGCTTGGAAAATAAATATGCCAGAGCTTATGCCTTATCGTTTGGATAAAGATTTAATGTAGCGTCGTCGAATAATTCGTGAATTTTCCATGTCTATTCTTAATTTGTTGCCTACAAAGATAAATGCAAAAAATAGTAATATCCTAATAAAACCATCTTTTTTTTAATTCACTCTTATTTAAAACCTTTGCGTAAAGATTTTATTGTGCTTTTAATAACACACCACCAATTACCAACACTCCCCGTCTGGAAATTGTGTTTTTTTTTTTGCTAAAGATGATTTATGGAATTCAATCAAATAATACAAATGAAACCATGTCTTTTGGTCTAAATAATAGTGTGTTATAGTTTTTTAACAGTTCTAAATTCATTTTTTTAATAACCATTTATAAATTGCGCCGTAGAATCGCTTTAGTATCTCAATTTAAAAAGATTTGAAATTATCATGGAGTTAAAAAAAATTGTTGGATTTGTGTTGTTGGGCTTAGCCGTTGTTACTTTCTTCCTTTATCTCTCCCTACCTTTTATTCTATCGGGTTCTAATAAAATCATTCTGTTGACGGCATCAGTTTACCTTCTGAATAAAGTTTTCTTTTATTCTTCAATTTATATTTTAGGGAAGCAATTCATTTCCAAAGTCGGAAAGTATTTGCCCAAATGGATTGAAAGACGATTATTAAAGTTATTTAAAATTCAACCTGTTGTTGAAACAAACATTTAGTAATCTTTTTTCAATATTGAACATAAATATAAAAAGACTATTTCTTTACTTTCAGGTCAGACAAATAGCTCAGGCATATATAAATGCCTGAATATCATGCAAACCTTTGCAATGACAATTATCATGTTTTTTTCACTTTTCAAACGTTTTCGTTAAGTTGATTAACAATAATAATTGCATTTGTGGATTTAATTGTGTTATATTTGCTCAACGGATTAGACAAGCAAAAAATTGATCACCTCCATCTTTGGGTGTTTCTTGAATTAAGGCAGTGACTCTCGGATTTATAAAAGTTGCTACTGAATGTTATAGAATGGGGATTTCTATACATTTCTTAAGGTCCTTAAGTTTAAAAGATAAAATCATTTCCTGGCTTCGCACTAAAAATTGCCTATGCGAAACCTTAGACCAAAACAGCAGGGTCTTTACGACCCTCAGAACGAACATGACAATTGTGGGATTGGCTTTGTAGCCAACATTAAAGGAAAAAAATCTTTCGAGATTATTACCCGTGGACTGGAGGTGCTTTGCAATATGGAACACCGGGGAGCACGTGGTGCTGATAATGTAAGTGGTGATGGTGCCGGTATTTTAATGCAATTGCCTCACAATTTCTACAAAAAAATTGGAATCAAGCTTCCTTTAGCAGGAAGATATGGTACCGGTTTAATTTTCTTACCAAAAGACGAAACCGAAGAAAAGTTCTGTCTTGAAGTTCTTATTCAGATTCTGGAAGAAGAAGGATTGGAATTTCTTCAATTACGTGATGTCCCAACGGACACCAATGCAATTGGTGAAATTGCAAGAGAGTCAGAACCAGTAATCAAACAAATCTTTGTTGGTGGAAATTACGAACAGGATGAATTAGAACGACGACTTTATTTAGCTAGAAAACAAGCTGAAAGTTATATTCGCGCAACCAAAATGAAAGAAAAGGAGATGTTTTACATCCCTAGTCTTTCGTCTAAAGTTTTGGTATATAAAGGAATGTTTGCAAGCGACCAGTTGGGAAAATACTATGGTGATCTTCAGGATTCCCGGATGGAAAGTGCTATCGCTATGGTTCACTCACGTTTTAGCACCAATACATTTCCTTCCTGGGATTTGGCACAACCATTTCGTATTGTAGCTCACAATGGTGAAATCAATACAATAAAAGGAAACCGTTTGTGGATGCAAGCCCGGGAATCTCTTTTAAAATCGGAGATGTTTGGTGATGACATCAAAAAACTATTTCCGGTTGTTGAACCAAACAAGAGTGATTCTGCCTCTTTCGATAATGTGCTTGAATTTTTATTCTTAACTGGAAGAAGTCTGCCGCATGCCTTGAGTATGATGGTGCCGGAATCGTGGAATGAAAAAAATCCTATCCCTGATAGTTTAAAAGCATTTTACGAATATCATTCCACTTTTATGGAGCCTTGGGATGGTCCTGCTTCGTTAGTGTTTTCTGATGGCCGTTATATTGGCGGAACATTGGATAGAAACGGACTTCGCCCTTCTCGTTATGTGATTACTCAGGATGACATGATTGTAATGGGTTCTGAAGTTGGTATTCAACAATTTAGTGCCGAAGAAATTAAAGAAAAGGGACGACTAAGACCAGGTAAGTTATTACTTGTTGATACTCAGCTTGGAATCATCATTCCCGACCAAGAGGTAAAGTCACAGCTGACTTATCGGAATCCTTATCAAAACTGGCTAAAGGAGAATCGTTTGGATTTGAAGGCTATTCCTGTAGAAAAACGGGTTCCTTCGGATATTGGAGATCATTTTAACATTTGCCAAAAGACATTTAACTATTGTAAAGAAGATTTTGAAAGAGTTCTTCTGCCAATGGCAACGGGTGCACAAGAACCTGTGGGATCGATGGGTAATGATGCCCCGATACCTGTATTGTCGCCAAGACCACAGTTGTTTTTCAATTACTTCCGTCAATTATTTGCTCAGGTAACCAATCCTCCTATCGATTCAATTCGAGAAAATTTGGTAATGGATTTGACCAATTATATAGGATCTGTTCAGAAAAATTTATTGGATGAAACAGCTCAGCATTGCAAGTTAATTCGATTCAAAAGTCCGTTGATTACTAACACTGATCTTGGCAAGATAAAGAAATTGAAGCATGAAGAGTTTAGACACCAATCTATTGATATGCTGTTTAAAGCATCTCAAAATGGTGCCGGCTTGGAAAGTGCTTTGGATTCTATTTGTCAGTTAGCTGAAAAGGCTGTTGATGAACAGAAAAATTACATTATTCTTACGGATCGGAATATATCTGAGTCAATGGCTCCAATTCCTGTTCTTTTAGCTGTGGCAGCGGTTCATCATCATCTTATAAAAAAGAGAAAGAGGATGCAGATTGGTCTTGTTGTGGAAACAGGTGAGGCTCGTGAAGTAAATCATATTGCCTTACTGATTGCATACGGGGCCAGTGTTATTAATCCATACATGAGTTATGCGGTTATTGACAAATTGGTGAAAGATGGCAGAATCAGTCTTGAATATAAAACGGCTCGTAAAAATTATATAAAAGCCGTTGATAAGGGACTGCTAAAGGTGATGTCTAAAATGGGAATATCAACCATTGGCAGTTATCTTGGTGCCCAAATTTACGAGGCTTTGGGAGTAAGTAAGGATGTTATTGACAAATACTTCACTGGTACTATTTCCAGAATTGAGGGAATTGGATTAAAAGAGATTTCAGAAGAAATTCTTTGTCATCACAAAAAAGCTTATTCAGAAGAGAATCCTTTCGATAATCAGGATTTATTAACGAATAATGGTAATATCCATTATCGGAAAAATGGAGAACCACATAGCTGGAATCCTGAAACAATTGGATTACTGCAATGGGCAACAAGAACCAATAATTACAATAAATTTAAAGAATACAGCACAATTGTAAATAAAGAAACTGCTTCACCCAATTTTCTAAGAGGTTTCTTTGATTATAAAAAGAATCCTATTGACATTAGTGAAGTTGAACCGGTTGAAAACATCATGAAGAGATTTTGTACTGGTGCCATGTCTTATGGTTCCATTTCAAAAGAGGCTCATGAAGCTCTGGCTATTGCAATGAATAAAATTGGCGGCAGAAGTAATACCGGTGAAGGCGGAGAAAGTTCAAAACGCTTCTATTCAAGTGCAAGAAGTTCAATTAAGCAAATTGCTTCAGGTCGATTTGGTGTAAATGCTGAATATCTTGTAAATGCTGATGAATTACAAATTAAGGTAGCTCAAGGTGCAAAACCGGGAGAAGGAGGTCAATTACCTGGATTTAAAGTTGATAATATCATAGCTAAGCTTAGGAATTCAACTCCGGGGATTACACTGATCTCTCCGCCTCCACATCATGACATTTATTCAATTGAAGATTTGGCACAATTAATTTTCGATCTGAAAAATATAAATCCAACAGCTTGTGTAAGTGTGAAGTTGGTTTCAGAAAATGGTGTTGGAACTGTTGCTGCGGGTGTTGCCAAGGCAAATGCTGATCTTATTGTAATTGCTGGTTGTGAAGGTGGAACAGGCGCAAGTCCGCTGAGTTCAATTAAACATACCGGATTACCTGTTGAACTGGGATTAGCTGAGGCGCAGCAAACACTTGTAATGAATGACTTGCGCGGGCGTATTAAATTACAAACCGATGGACAATTGAAAACCGGAAGGGATATTGTTTCGATGGCCTTACTTGGCGCTGAAGAGTTTGGATTTGCCACAAGTGCTTTGGTTGTACTTGGTTGTGTAATGATGCGTAAATGTCACCTAAACACATGTCCTGTCGGAATCGCAACTCAAAACAAGGAGCTTCGGGAAAAATTTCTGGGGCGTTCAGAATGGCTTGTGAACTATTTCACTTTTCTTGGTGAAGAATGTCGTGAATTGATGGCTGAACTTGGAATTCGAAAATTTGATGATTTGGTTGGTCGATCTGATTTACTGGAAAAACGCAAAAACATCGAAAATTGGAAAGCAAAAACAGTTAGTATCGACAACTTAATTCATCTTCCAAATACTGATGGACACACCATATGTGGTGCAAACGCTAAAATAAAATCCATTGGTGAGGTTCTTGATCATGAGCTGATTAAACAATCTGCGAAAGCATTGCATGATGGAGAAAAAGTTTGGATTGATCAGAAAATCAACAATACAGACAGAACCACAGGAGCTATGCTTTCGGGTAAAGTTGCCTTACTAAAACCAAAAAGAATTTTAGACGAGGATACAATACATTGTATATTTAGAGGATCTGCAGGGCAAAGCTTTGGAGCTTTTCTGGAACAAGGAATTACTTTCCGTTTGGTTGGTGACTCTAATGATTACTTCGGAAAAGGTTTATCGGGAGGAAAGCTTGTCGTTTATCCTTCAGAGAAAAGCAAATTTAAGCCTGAAGAACAAATCATTATTGGAAATACTGCCCTTTATGGTGCAACCAGCGGAGCTGCGTATATAAGAGGAATGGCAGGAGAACGTTTTTGTGTTCGTAATTCGGGAGGAAAAGCTGTTGTTGAGGGTGTTGGCGATCATGGTTGTGAATACATGACCGGAGGTAGAGTTGTAATTTTAGGTAAAACAGGAAGAAACTTTGCCGCTGGTATGAGTGGTGGAATTGCTTATGTCCTTAATATGGAAGGTCGATTGGATTATTTCTGTAACAAAAGTCTTGTTTCACTTGAACCAGTTGAGAATTTGCAGGATGTTCATGAACTTCAAGGAATGATCCACGAACATTTGTTACTAACACAGAGTAGTGTTGCTTCTAAAGTACTTACTCATTGGGAAGAATATCTGCCACATTTTGTGAAAGTTATTCCTTATGAATATAAGAAGGTTCTTGAGGAGAAAAAACTGAAGAAGATTCGTCGAAAATTAAAAGCGGCACAATCGCAAACAGAAGTTCACGAGTAAGTAAATTTTAAGGAAAGGTGAAAACTGGATTCGATCCTTTCCTTTAATTACTTCACTATTCATTAACAAACAGAACGATTATGGGAAATCCGAAAGGTTTTTTAGAAATAAAAAGAAAAGAAGCCGGCTACCGTCCGGTAAGAGATAGAATTGGAGATTTTGGGGAGGTTGAACAAACATTGAATCTTGATGATAGAATAGACCAAGCGGCCAGATGCATGGATTGCGGTGTTCCTTTCTGTCATTGGGCCTGTCCAACAGCCAGTAAAATTCCAGAATGGCAGGATGCTGTTTACAGGGAGAATTGGGAGGAAGCAAGCCAAATTTTGCATTCGACAAACAGCTTTCCTGAATTTACCGGAAGAATTTGTCCGGCACCATGCGAGAAATCTTGTGTATTGGCATTGCAGAATTCACCGGTAACTATACGTGAAAATGAGGCTGCTGTTATCGAAAAAGCTTTTGAGTACGGCTATATCAAAGCTCGGCCTCCTAAAAAGCGTACTGATAAAAAGATTGCTGTAATTGGGTCGGGACCTGCAGGATTATCTGTTGCCGATCTGTTAAACAGAGCCGGTCATAATGTAACTGTATTTGAAAAAGATGATGCAATTGGCGGATTACTTCGCTATGGAATACCTGATTTTAAATTGGATAAAGGTGTTATCGATCGACGTTTGGAACTTTTTGTTGAAGAAGGTATCGAATTTAAAATCAATCAAAATGTAGGTGGGAATGTTTCATTTTCCGAATTAGAAGCGGAATATGATGCCATTTGCATAGCTATTGGTGCGATGAAACCACGTGATTTGTCAATTAAAGGTCGCGAGCTGGAAGGTGTTCATTTTGCAATGGATTTTCTCAAGCAACAAAATAAACTGATACGCGGTGACGAATTCTCTAAACAGGAAAGAATATCTGCTAAAGGTAAAAACGTTGTTGTTATTGGCGGCGGTGATACTGGTTCTGATTGTGTTGGCACTTCAATTCGTCAAAAGGCAAAATCTGTTTTGCAGATAGAATTGTTGCCAAAACCACCAGAAGAAAGAAAAGAGACTAATCCTTGGCCATACTGGCCTGAAACCTTAAGAACGTCCAGTTCTCACCTTGAGGGTTGTGAGAGAAGATGGTCTCTTAGTTCTAAAGAGTTGATAGGCGAAGATGGAAAGGTGAATAAACTTACCATTACACAAATTGAATGGACTAAAGATGAAAAGGGACAATTCAAAATGAATGAAGTTTCTGGAACTGAAGAAACCATCGATGCGGATTTAGTATTATTAGCTATGGGATTTGTTCATCCCGTGCATGAAGGATTAGTTAATGAATTAGGACTCGAATTAGATGGCAGAGGAAATATCAAAACTGATGCGGGAGGTCAAACTTCAAATTCAAAAATCTTTTGCTCAGGAGATGCGGCATCTGGCGCAAGCCTGGTTGTTCGTGCATTGGATCATGGACGCAAAACAGCTCAAGCAATTCATAAATATTTAGGAGTTTAAAAAAAATGCAATAAGTTACACTAAACATAGGCAGTTAAGTGGTTAGAACCGATAGTTTAATCTCGACAAAGATAACTATCGGTTCTTTGCATATAAACGAATAAGGAATTCCCATAATGAATATTCTTTATCCTGTTCTTAATAAAATATATTAGTAGATTTACATTCCGGCAGAAACTTTTAATTTTTCAGTAAAAATTCATGAGTAAAAAAGACTTAAAAGAATACCTGCAGCAACTGAACAAAAAGCAGCTTCAGGAACAAATTACAGATCTTTATTCCAGATTCAAAGAAGTGAAGGAGTTTTACGATTTCGCCTTTAATCCTCAGGAGAATAAATTGCTGGAAGAATGTAAATTCAAAATTTCGAAAGAATACTTTCCTGTATCGAGCCGCAAAGCGAAAATGAGACGTTCTGTAGCTCAAAAATTTATTCGCCATTTTAAAAAGCTTGGTGTGGAACCAAACTTGATTGCAGATGTAATGCTTTATCAGATTGAAATAGCCATCACATATACTTCTGAAAAATACGTTAAGCAGGAAGCCTTTTATAAAAGTATGCTTAAATCATTTGCCGAAGCGGTTACCTATATCAATGAAAATGCGATAAGAAATGATTTTAACAATCGAATAATTCGTATCGCTGATGATGTGACAGAACAGAAGTGGATTGGTTGGCGAGGGTTTGAAAAACTTATAAAATGATCTATTTTGATCGGAAGGAAATTACTTGCCTACTCTATTTAGGATTTTCGGCAACCTCCTTTTGTTAGAATTTCTGATTAGACATTCATGCCAATTATTGCTGCTAAACTTGCTGCTACCACAAATAACACAACAATACCAATTAAGCTAATAACTAAACCGGCAATAGCCAGTCCTTTACCAACTCCAACTTTATTGGCCTTACTTAGTCCAATAGCACTAAAAATTAGCCCTAACAGCCAAGTAACCCAACCCACAAAAGGAATCCAACCGAAAAATACGGTAATAAGGGCCAATACAAAACCTGCCGTTGCCATTCCGTTGCTTTTCTTTTCGATTATTTGAATAACTTGTTCACTCATTGTTATTTGATTTTTTTAATTACCTACTTCTATTTTAAGGTTAATTCGGCTTATTCCACCTTTGGTTTTATCATTAAAGCAAGAATAAATTGATTCGCAGCATTACTGATAAACTCTATTTAATTAAAAGATAAAATGCCACATCAATTTACTCTATAGATACTCCAATACAATCATTACATAATAAAAGTAGTATTTCATATTGATTAATTAAAACAATAGGGTAATAATTATTATTATTAAAAAATACTGCACTCTCCAGATAACTTTTTACCTGCAGCTGGGAAACATTAATTATCAGCTTGGATCAGATCAAATCAGATAAAACATCTTTAACAGAACGAATACTATTAACTGATTCGATACAGGGGCCGGCGCACCATACATTTTGGTAACTTGCTTTAAATGCAGATTTTTTCACTCTACTCATTCCTTGCCATGCAAGTATTAATTTTGCATATTTTTTAAAAAATGGACTGTTATGGATTAGCCATTCCAAAAAGTTTGCTTTAGTCCCAATTCCCTGCACATAGGAAGTGTTGATTACTGTAAGGGGAGATCCTGTTAACCGGGTTGTTTTTACGATATTTTTTGAACCATACTGAATCATTGCTTGCTTGTATTCCTTAGTAACATCCGATTCGTGAGTTGCAATAAAAACAGTTCCCACAGAAACACCCGAAGCACCCCACTCCATCATTTGTTTCACGCTCATCTTACTGCTGACACCACCAGCTGATATAATTGGAATTGTTGTGGATTGAATCAATTGAGAAATTAATTCCTTTGCCGGTAAATTGCCACAATGTCCACCAGCCTGTGAATTGACAGCAATAATGGCATCCGCGCCCAATTGCTCCACTTTTTGAGCATATCGCACATCTGTAATATCACAAAAAACTTTAATGCCCAAAGGTTTACACGCCGTAATAACATCTTTAGGATTTCCCAAAGAGGTAATTATAAAATCCACTTTTAAATCAAGCAGCACCTTTAACTGAGACTTATATTTAAGATTGGATTTATTTACAATTAAATTAATCCCAAATGGTTTTAATGTCGCCTTCCGGATTTCCAATATGGCTGCTTGCAATTCCTTATCTGAGCGATAATTGAGAGCAGGAATGGCAGCTGTGCAGCCACAGCGCAAAGCAGCAATAGTCATTTTGGTATTGGATATTAAAAACATTGGAGCTAAAAGTATTGAATGCTCAATTCCCAGAAGTTGGCTCAAAGTGGATCGTTTGTTCATAAACAAAATGATTGATCCAAAAAAGGTACAAAGAAATAGCTAAAAAGAAGACAAAAAAAAAGACCGGTACTTTCGTATCGATCTTTTTGTGCGGATGAAGGGACTCGAACCCCCACGCCTCTCGGCACTAGATCCTAAGTCTAGCGCGGCTACCAATTACGCCACATCCGCGTTTCATTTGATTGCGATGCAAAGATGGGGATTTTTTCTTATCCTCCAAATCTTTTTGCAAGAAAAAAATCACTACACCTCTTTATTAATAGGCATTACAGGACTAAACGTTCTGAATTCCAAGTTTATCGCATCGTAAAAAAAAATAAAAATTTTATGAATAATTCATTACCTAAATTAAAAGAGAAGGCCGAAACATACGTTTCGGCCCTCAAAGAATTAACTAAACTATGAAAAACATTTATTTTGTTGATTGATTACCGAATAATTTTAAGATGAAAAAACCGATCAGACCCGACATAATTGAGGCTATTAGCACAGCAATTTTTGCCTGATTTAAAATTAATGAATCAGAAAAGGCAAGTTGCGAGACAAAGAAGGACATCGTGAAACCAATTCCTCCCAAAAATCCAATTCCAATAATTTGTGACCAACATATTTTTTGAGGTTTCTGAGCTATGCCTATTCTTACGCCTAAATAGGAAAACAGAAAAATACCAAGGGGTTTCCCTATAAACAGACCTAAAATTATACCAAGAGAGATTGGATCAAAAGCTTTGCTCATTAAATCGGTATTTGCAATTACACCTGCATTGGAAAAAGCAAATAAGGGAACTATTAAATAGGCTACCCAAGGATGAAATAAATGTTCTAACCTCTGCAACGGTGATATTACCTCAACACAATTATCTTTTATGGCCGTAATTGAGGCTTGTATGTTTTTCTCCTTTGACTTTTTATCTTTAGCAAGAGTAGTTCCCAATTGTTTTAGCAGCATGGTATTGGATCGAATGAATTCGAAAACATTTCGGTTCGCTCTGGCCGGTATTGTGAAGGCTAATAGAATACCTGCAAGTGTTGCATGCACGCCCGATTTTAACAAAGCAAACCAAAGCAAAACGCCAAGAAATAAAAAAACAGGAATATTTCTGATTTTTAATAAATTGAGACACCATAAAACAGCATATATACCACCGCCATAAAGAAGATAAACCCAATCAATTTCACTGGTATAATAAAGAGCAATTACAATTACAGCACCTATATCATCAACAATTGCAATTGAGGTTAATAGAAGCTTAAGTGAAGTCGGAATTCTTTTACCCAGAAGAAGTAATATTCCTAAGGCGAAGGCAATATCTGTTGCCATTGGGATTCCCCAGCCATGTGTTCCTGATCCGGTTTGATTTAGACCGAAATATATTAATGCAGGCACTAACATACCTCCAATAGCCGCAAAAATTGGTAAACTTGCCTTTTTAACTGATGACAGACCTCCTGTAAGCAATTCTCTTTTTATTTCTAATCCAACTACGAAAAAGAAAACTGCCATTAAGCCGTCATTAATCCAGTGTAAAAGACTCTTGTTTAACTCCCAATCACCAAAATTAATACCGAAATATTGTTTCCAGTATGATAAAAAGGATTCTCCAAATGCGGAATTGGTCAATCCAATGGCCAGAATGGTAAAAAACATCAAAACAATTCCTCCAAATGCCTGCAGCCTTACAAATTCAACAAGAGGATTCTTAATTCTATCAAATATTCGTTTTTCCTTTAAAAATTGTATCATCATTTCTTTTTTATTCTCACTCAGCATCAATCCTAACTCTCCAATAAGAATGAATTATTTAAACAGACACTAAGCATCTATTTGGTTTAATATCCTGCGAAAATAAGCCTGAAATGAGAAGTAAGCAATGGGGAAAACCCTACTTCAGAGTGGGAATTACAATAAAATAAGACATGTAAATTTGATTCAGGTGCAGATTATCCGAATGAATATTTATTGAATCAGACCTACTTCTGGAAAAATAGTTTAGAAATTCACGATTTGATGTTTAAAGCTATATATCACCAAATTTACAGTATTCAAAGCACCTGTCTTTTGAAAAAGGCTGCTCTTGTGTTTCTCCACTGTTTTAGGGCTGATAAAGGTTTTTTCTGCGATTTCTTTGTTTCCAAATCCTTTACAAATTAATTCAAGGATTTCTTTCTCCCTATCGGTAAATACCGGCAATTCCTTTTGCTGAACTTTGCGGCTGCGAAGAATATTTAACTTGTCAGAAAGTAAGGTCACAATTTCTGCTGAAAAATAATTCCCTCCGGAATACACTTTCAAAATAGCTTTTTCAAACTCTTCTATATCAGCACTCTTCAACATGTAAGCTTCCACACCTGCCATTAACATTTGTTCTAGGTAATCGTCGTCCAAAAAAGTAGTAAGTGCTATAATTTTTAAATCAGGATAATTCGTGAGCGCCCTTTTACTTGCTTCTACTCCATCAATATGCGGCATATTTATATCCATGAAAATAATATCAGGAATCTTCACCTCAAGCACTTTTAATAATTCCAGACCATTCGAAGCTTCATCGATCACATCAATATATGGAAAACTTTGCAGCAAGAGACGAAATCCATCTCTAAATATTTTATGATCGTCGACCAAAATAACTTTAATTGTTTCCATATAATTTATTTGTGAATTCCTAATTCAATTGTGATTGCAAATCCATTACCAGGATTAGTCTCAATAAAACAATCGCCGCCAATGGACTCAACCCGATCAATAATATTCAACAGACCCATGCCGTTTTTTTCATGTAATGATATCTTTCTACTATCAAAACCAGAACCATTATCCTGATAATAAAGGATAACTTTGGTGTTGCCTTTTATCGTGATGAATGCTTCTGTTGCATTTGCATGCTTTATGGTGTTATTAATTAACTCACTAATAATTCTATAAAGAATTACCTCGGTACTTTTATTGATTTCTCCAAAAAACTTCTTTGATTCCAATTGAAGTTTGATATTGCCGATGCCGTTGACTCTTGCACATAATCTTTCCAACGACTCAACAAGATCGTAACGATTTAAAATAGATGGATTCAGATTATTAATTACTTCTGAAACGGTTTGTAAGGCCTGATTTGACAACATGGTAATTTGATTTAGTTTACCATGTGTCTTTAAATCATCTTTAAATTCTTTTTCCAAAATCTTGCTGTAGAGACCCACACTCGACAACATTGCACCTAAACCATCATGAAGGTCCATAGCTATTCTTCGACGCTCGCTCTGCTCTACTTTCATTGTATTGTGAAGAAGTACATGGTTGGTTTTAATCAGGGAATCCATTAACCGGACGATTAAAATCAAACTAATAATTAGTATAATGAATATGCTGGTGAGAAGAATAAATATCTCACGTTTTAAATGATAATTATTTTCACTGATAAAGGAGTGCAGCGTTTTTTCGTATTCATCAAATTTCAGCATAAATTCAAGATATGAACCAGCCAAATTTGAATCAATACCATTCAGGTCCTTATTTATTTTAACACGGATAATCTCTTTAATCTGATGAATTAAAAGTCTTAGTTCGGCGAGTTGATCGAGAAAGTGATTTTCCTTATCTAATTTGATTTTTTTGGAGTCAGAAATTATTTGTTCAATATCTGAGATATATTTGTCGGCTCTTACGAAGCTTTCAAAAACAGAACCGTCTGTTATGGTTTTATTACCACTTAGAAATTCGTCCATTTTAATTCTCCCATCAAAAACTTCGTTTACCACTTTCTCTGAGAATTCAACTAATCGGATGTGCTGAGAATCGAGCACAGCACTATTTCTGAAGGTATAAATGATTCCTCCAAATGCAAATAAACTAAAAAGCAATAAAATAAATATTACTTTCTGTTTTATAAAAAAACTCTTTTTAATCTTCATATTCCAAAGGCATTTTATGTGCCATTCCTCAATGGGAAACAAATTTACGAATAATCTGCAACGCTTTCACCTCAGGAGTTTAATTTAAGTAATTTTACCAAATAGAATTTCAAAAAACATAATTTATGTCATCCAAAACATCATACATTAACATTTTAATTCTTATTGCTAATATGGTAAAACTATTCATTTATAATTATTAAGCAAGGAAAGCCTGCACGTTCGAACTATGTTTACACCATATTAGTTGTCTGTTGTGAAGCTTTCCTTTGAAATAATCACAGTCCCATTCCCAATTTATCTGTGACTATTCCCACTTTAATTTTATGATCTCTGTTTTATTAACTTCTCTAATTTACGCTATTGTTATGGTGCTAATTGCTTACTTCATATTTTATAGGACTGGAATTACGGGATCCCAATAAATTGGAAAAAAAACTATCCTGTTCGATTCCTAAGCACAATACCGGGATTGATGAGCTATGTAAAAAACCGGTAACCAGTTTCTCTCCTTGACCACCACTGAAAATCATTTCCTGATGCCCCTGAACCATGATCAGGTCGGAAGATTGTTTTTTTGCGCCCAATAAAAGTGCGTTCAATCTGGTTCCCTCCTCTCTCTCTACAATAGTTACTTTGCAATCCACTCCCTCCCTCATTATGAGTTCTTTCATTATGTGAGCCTTTCTAAAGGCAAGACTTCGTTCCAATTCAATTTTAACAAGCAAGGCAGTAAGTAAATGAATTCTTGCATTTAACAATTTTCCCATAAAAATGGACCATTCCAGTAAGTCTCTTGATCTCCTTGAAACATCAACAGGCACTAAAATGTCTCTAACACCTCTATTTGTCCATCGGTTTTCAACCGATAATACAGGACAAATTGAATCGTCAACAATTCTATCAACACTGTGTTTCTTGAATTTATCGATTAAGGAATTACTTTTTTTGGTTTTATTGATAATTACCAAATCGAAGCTTTCTTCTCTGACTATCTCTTTAATTTTCGAAATATGCTGACCAACTTCCACTCGTAATTTCATGTTTTCAGGTATCCTGCCTTTAAAATGAATTTTTACAAACCGAACCAAACGAACCATGGCTCTTGCCTGTAACCCCCTAACTGTATCCGATTGTATTGCATTTCCTATTCGTGAGCCAGAAGGAACAATATGAAGTAATGTTATATTAGCAGATAGTCTTCTTCTAAAAAACATTGCTTGTTTAAAAGCAGTTTCTCCATCTCCAGCTAAGCTTATCGGCACAAGTATTTTGTTTAACTTCCGAATTTTCATTGTGTTTTTATTTAGTAATTGCCAATAATTATCCCTTTACTTCTTACCAGCCATGAGCCCAAACAAGATTTTAAACCACCAGTAAACTTTCGATAACGGTTCTGATCAAAAATCATAATCCTTTGCCCTATCTCCGCTGCAAAATCATTAAACTCCTGTTCCCCGGTGCCATTTCCAACCTCCAAAAATACCATACGTGTATTCCTGCAATGATCTGTGTAGATCTTCTTGCTTTTTTCAAATGACTCCCGTGATTGTTCTGAGAAATTAATGCACACCCGTAATAAAATTTTGTTCTGAGCAGTTATTTTACTAAGAGCTTCGAGCACTGATTGTGAAGGGTTATTTGTCTCTGACAGCACAAAACCATCTGACATACAATCATTTAATTTCGATCCAGATATGATATATAAAGGATGAATAACCTTGTCAATAATTTCAGCAATTCTTGAATTTTCAGATAGTTTGTACCTGCCTTCATTGGCAGCCATAACGACTTGCCAATTTTTATTGGCATATAAAGAGCTGTTGAAAAATGCATTTAAATCTCCTTCAAAAGAAATCAGGTGAATTTCAGAATCAGAAAGAGGGTAGTATGACAAAAGCCTTCTTTTTAGCCCTTCCAGTTCATTTTCTGTATTTTTTTGAAGAATAGGAGAAAGATCTCGGACCATAGAAAACCCAAAATTTGGCCTGTGCCAGGTTTGAACAATACAAATTTCAGAATTTGTTTTGTAAAGGTAATTCATCGCAAACTGTATTGCGTTCCAATTCCCATCGCAAAAATCTGCAAGAATTAAAATCTTTTCTTTGTTTGGGTATGCTTCACTCACTATGTGCATGTTTCTAATTTTTATCACAAAAGTAAAGGTCATGAAAGTGATCCAAAACAGGGCTGATCCTAATTCGTGTAGGGGAATACCCTACTTTTTAAATACAAAAAAAACAGATGATACACTTTACGTTAAAAAACTGTATCCAACAGCATATTTAATGCCTGACTTTGCAGCCTTTATCATTTTCTAAATTAGAAACAGCACCATTTTGCTTTGGATTTTTTATACATTTGCCCAACAAATATTGAATCATGAAAAATCCATCAGTTTTACTGATATTCTTATCGCTGTTATTTTTGTTGATACCAATCATGCAACAAATGATTAAGGTAAATCAAGAAAATAAACTTGCACTGGTGGCTGATGTAACACCCGAAAAAGATGCATCTATATCAGAATATGATGATGCTGACGTGGAAGATATGGATGTGTATTTTGATAGTAATATAGAGTTCTATTTATATGATGGGGACACGACTACGAATTCAAATATCGAGATAAGTAATCCTTGTAAACAAAAACTCAAATCTCCGCCTCCCCAAGTCTAAGTCTTCTTTTCTGCAGTATATCTCTGCCCTTACAAATTTGTTTTAATGGACACGTTACCATTGATATAGAGCTGATTTGTAAAATACGTCTTCTATTTTACCCGCATAAAAAAGCACTTTTGTTTTTATTATTAAAACTGCGTGGTTGTGTTTAAGATGACTCCCAGAGATCCATTTAAAAATACAAATTCCTGATTAAACTGATCAATAATTAATGAAAACAAATATTGTGCGAAAAAATCGCAAACCAAAAATTCAACTTCTGCATCAATATTACTCATATACAGGATTCTACCAATTTATTGGTTCAAGTCTAAAAAAGGTTGCTGTCCCTTTCACTGTGCTCGTTGGTCTCATTCTTTTTCTGGAATATTATGTACTTGATTTTCATAGTTTGTTTCATGAAACAACTAAAGATTATTCACCAACCAGTGTATTCCTGATCTTTTTTACTTCGGAATCAATATTGGGCTTAATCCCTCCTGAATTATTTATTGCCTGGGTTAAAACACTGCCCGATCCAAGACTTAATCTTTCTTTACTGGCTCTGCTTTCGTATCTGGGGGGTTGCGTATCCTATTTTATTGGTAAAACAATACTTAGCATTCCTGCTGTTAAAAAAAATGTGGAAAACAAGATGCAGAAACACATTACAAACCTAAAAAAATGGGGTGGACTTTTAATTGTTGTAGGAGCATTGTTGCCATTGCCATTTTCTATGGTAAGCATGGCATCAGGGATTATCAATTTTAATTTTAAAAGATATCTATTGTTTGGATTGTTTCGTTTTTTGCGATTTTATCTGTTCGCCCTGGCTATTTTTAACATTATGAATTAAAGAGTGTTACAAAAATCAAAAGCGTTTCAACAAAATAAAAAAGATCGGTGCACGAGCATCGATCTTTTTTATGCAAATCATTGAGATAAATCCTATTGCAACTCAATAAATTCCATCACAAAAACACCAAAACAATCATGATCATCGTAACTGTGACCCACTATCTGATTATTAGCGTTTAAAATTCCTTCCCAGGTATCCAGATGGTATTCAAACTGATTTTCAACATCCAGCAATTCAACTTTTGTTCCAGTTACTTTAAAATTAACACCATCAAAATTCCCTTCAACCTCCTGCTGAACTCTAAACGGAGTTTCATCATCAATTCTTTCGGTATAAACCACCACTCCTGTTATTGAATCACCTTCCTGAGTAAATTCTGCAAAGCCTTCGTCCTTGCCAAAGCCAAAATCTTCGTTAAATGTCCAACGACCCGTTATATTTTTCATATGATTATAATTGTGTGTTTTTGCCAATGGAACTCCCAAATTACGCTTATTCTACTTTGTGCAGTATTTTTACCAAAGGCGTTTCATAGTATCAGATTTATTTGCAGACAAAAATAGCAAAAGAAAAAAGCTGACGTGTTGAAAAGCTAAAAAAATAGTGCCGGCGGCAAAGATCCGGATTAAGTTCTTTTCAACATTTATAATTAGCAATTCTCTTCTATCTTTGTAGTTCATTATTTACAATTGGAACAACTATGATTGATCAATCTACTATATGTGCAATTTCAACAGCTCCTGGCAATGGAGCCATTGCAATTGTGCGCCTTTCGGGAGCTGATGCTCTTACAATCTGCGATAAAGTATTTACAGCAGCAAGCAAAAAACTCATTGCTGATCAAAAAGCAAACACCGTTCATTTTGGAACGATTCAGGATGGCGAAGAAATTATCGACGAGGTTTTAGTGAGTGTTTTTAAAGCTCCTCACTCTTACACGGGCGAAAACAGCATTGAAATTGCTTGTCATGGTGCTCCCTTTATTCAATATCGAATTCTTCAGGTTCTGCTAAAAAATGGTGCCCGAAGCGCCAATCCCGGTGAATATACACAACGTGCCTTTTTAAACGGCAAAATGGATCTTTCACAAGCCGAAGCTGTCGCCGATTTAATCGCATCAAGTTCGGCCGCAGCTCATAAAGTGGCATTGCAGCAAATGCGCGGTGGTTTTTCGAACGAAATTGCCAATTTGCGCAGTCGATTGTTGAATTTTATATCGCTGATTGAATTGGAACTCGATTTTGGCGAAGAAGATGTTGAATTTGCCGATCGCACTCAACTAACCAATTTGGTAAACGAAATACAAAGTCTGATTCAGAAACTGGTCAACTCTTTTGAGTTGGGGAATGTGATTAAAAACGGTGTTCCTGTTGCCATTGTGGGCAACACAAATGTGGGAAAATCAACTCTGTTAAATGCTCTTTTAAACGAAGACCGCGCAATTGTTTCGGATATTGCAGGAACAACACGTGATGTAATTGAAGACACCATTAACCTTGGCGGAATAACTTTCCGATTTATCGATACGGCAGGAATCCGAACCACTCTTGATCGAATTGAAAGTATGGGTATTGAACGTACCTACAGCAAAATGAAACAGGCTCAAATCGTTCTTTTACTGATTGATGCCGACCGGGATATGGAAAACATAAATGATTCTATCTCGAAAGTAAATCAGACCATAGACCGCGAGACTCAACACCTAGTGGTTTGCATCAATAAAATTGATTTAATTCCTGATCCTCAGGGGCTGGCAAAACGATTAACCGGACTGGACGTAGAAGACAAAATCATTTTTATTTCGGCCAAACAAAAGCAAAACATCGACTCCTTAACCAACGAACTGCTGAAAACAGTAAACATGGGTGCTGTTAATGAACAGGATGTAATTGTAACCAACATCCGCCATTTCGAAGCTCTTAAAAACGCATTGGGAAGTATTGACAGGGTTAATAGCGGTCTGGAAGTAAATATCCCGACAGACTTTTTGGCTCAGGACATTCGCGAATGTCTTCATTTCCTTGGCGAGATAACCGGAGACATTTCAACTGATGAAGTTTTGGGAAATATCTTTAAGAATTTCTGCATCGGGAAGTAATTTAAAAATGGACTTATTTCAATAATGAAAGCGCATGATAGCCGGCAGATCTTCCGGGATATTTTCAATTTGATTTTCCATTAAATTCAGCTCGGTGAGTTGATGGCTTTTA
This sequence comes from Labilibaculum sp., assembly GCF_963664555.1. GTDB lineage: Bacteria > Bacteroidota > Bacteroidia > Bacteroidales > Marinifilaceae > Labilibaculum. The sequence goes on from NZ_OY761461.1 coordinate 2,795,880, forward strand.
AGCAGATGAAAGGGAAATGACTTTAAGCAATTGTTTTCCAAATAAATGTTGGTGATGGATGCTGAGTGCAAAAGCTGTTCCAGCCCTTCAGAAATTTCATTGTTCGTAAAATCAATTAGTTCCAGTTTAGGACAGGTACTAAGAGCTGAAGGCACAACAGTAAAGCTATTGTTACCCAAATATAATTTTTGAAGATTTGGCATTTCAGTAATTGACTGAGGCAGTGAACTGATCTGGTTCCGACGAATATCCAGACATCGTAAACTCTTTAAATTGGCTGTTTCCTCCGGGATCAATTCAAGCCCATTTTCCTGAATGTCTAAAAATTCCAGGTGTTTCAATTTAAAAAGTGCAGCAGGCCACTTGCCTTTCAAATTCTTTTTCGAAATATTTAAACGGGTAACCTGAGCCAATTCATTCAACTGATAGCCTTTTATCAACCAAGTAACTTTCTCTGCTTGTTTTATTTTCCACTTTAGCTGAGCATTCAACTCTTCAATTATAAGTAAGTCTCCCATCGATAATATTTCTTACTGTTTATTTGTGCTGCACAAGCAACGTAAACTTACTATTTATACCAAACAAAAAGAAATGCGCCAATGTCTTGTTTCACCAGCTCCCAACACTTTTTTCCTGCAATAAAAAAATCCCCCAATACATGGAGGATTTGTCTGTTAGATAGATATCGGCTTACAAATTAAATTAAGCTATAATAAATATTTCCAAAAATGATTGTATTTTTAGAAACAAGCCGGGGCCCTCAATTCCCATTTTAAACTTTAGGCGGTTTACAGGAGAATTTAAGGAGCCTCTGCTTTTTTTATTAAGCCTCTGTTACTTCTGCAGCATTCGCATTTTTGGTTTTTCTTGAGCGGGCCACTGTCAGGTATTTTTGATTGCATTCGTTAATGAACTTTGCTATCGCATTGTATTTTTCGTTCGGAGCAATACGATTAAGCACCTCTATGGCCTCAAACAACTCTTCGCAGGCAAGTCGTGCACTTTTATATATTTCCTGCGTGTCGTAATCTATTTCCTCATTTTTTGCAATGCTCTTTTCCTCGCTTTGCTGATTAAAGGCATTGTTGTCCTCCAACATTTCACTGTACCAGGAAGCCGCTTCCAATTGAAGTATCAATGCTTGATTTTCGACCTGATTCAACTCCTTAAGCAAACTTGCCATTTTTGCAGACTGAATTTTATAACCTCTGCTGTACAAACTCCAATTGTGAGTTCTAATAATTCTGCAGATTTGTTCCGCCGCATTTGCAATGGCTTCGTCCCTGCGATGCGTCGATGCCTCCATAAAATTTCTAAAAGCGACGAATGATTCATCTCTTCTGTTATCCAATTGACGGATGCGTTCGGTAAACCCGCTGGCCGTGGTTCTATTGGCTGCGGCAAGCGCCTCTCCTACCTTGTTGTTCAGCTTTTCTACCGGACTGGTGATTTGCAAACCTTCCAGATCTGCACCCATCAGGTAAGTGATAATTTCGTTGAAATAGCCTAACAATTCGTTAAGCCGCAACAAACTAAAATACATTTTTTTTATCATTTCTTAATTTTTACATGAATAAAACAGCGATATCTATTTAACCGAAGCATAAATATATGCTATTTTATTTTAGTAAGCATAAAATAAATTACTTTTTAACAAAAATTCACTAAACACCTCTCCTAATTCTTCATTATTTGCCTATCTGCACGAGCCCACACTCCCTTTTAATGACTGAATGACAGGCTGCACAAACTCAGACGCTGCTTTTGCAGCCCAATTGCCACCTGCATGAGTGCGGACAGCCTTTTTATGGCTCAAAGGCCAGCTGCAGCGGTTTGCAGCCTTGTTTTACCACTAAAAACGATACTGCAGTTCCGCAGGTACCTGTTTTGCCGCTAAAAGGCTGTCTGCAGCTTTTCAGAAGCCCTCTTTGCACATGAACGGGAGTCTGCACGAATCCTGTTCCTTACGGAACGGCCTGTTTGCAGGGATTTGGAGGTGAGAGCCGGTAAAGTGAGACCTGACAGGGCTGATCAATTGATTGTATTTCGCTTTGGGTTGGATCGATATACTTTCATTTAGCCTACACTTTTCACTTTCACAACTCCCTTTCTGTAAGCATCGAGCAGTCGGTTCAGATCGAGAATTTGTTGGCGCAGATTGGCTCCAATATAGGTATCTCCCACTCTGATTCGTTTGGTTGCATGCTCAATCATGCTTCGGGTTGAAACAATATCAACTTCATCGTGTATGGCTTTGTGTTTCGATTCGAAAGAGGTATGCTCGGCAAGTATTAAACTGTAAGAATCATAAATTAAGGTATATCCGGCAATACCGGTCACCTTTTGATAGGGCTTCGACATTCCTCCGTCAATAACAAAGAGTTTTCCCTCTGCTTTTACCGGACTTGAACTTCTGTATCGTTCAGAAAATATCGTTCGAAAGTGGCCATCTTCTTTTTGCCAAAAAGCGGCGAATAAGCCCCGCTCCACAGATACCACATGTAATCGCGGTCTTTGTTCCTTGTTTCGGGATGTTCGCGGTTAAAATAAGCCCGTCGGGAAATTAAATCGAACTGATCGCACAAGGCCTTCCCTTTGTATTTTTCACCCAGTAAAGTAAGTTCTTTAAAATCTCCCTTTTCATCGAGGGGAATGCAGCCATGAATGGTATCCTTTAATTTCATTTGCAATTCAGACGCCATGCATGGCGTCTTTACCATTCATACATTTCGTCATTTTTCCAGTTGCCTGGATTATTTTGTATGTATTGTTCTATTCTGTGACAGGAATCAAAATCGCGCACAATATGATCGTGAAACCGGGTTTGCCATGCGAAATTGGAATTGATTTTTCGACCGTTGATGGTCACGGATGATTTGAATCCGCGAATGATTGATGCCAAATTTTTGGATTGTGATCCAAACGCAGAGACGCGATGCATCGCGTCTGAATACAGTTTTGTTTCATTTGAAACGCGATGCATCGCGTCTTTACCCGTATTGTAATTATTTTTGCCAATGGTGATTAGGGCATGAAAATGATTTGGCATGATTACAAATTCGCCCAATTCCAAATTCATATCGGGTCTGATTTCGGGTGTTTTTATCCATTCACATTGCGCCAATTCCCCAATTTCATTCAATATCATTTTTCCATTGGTAATTTCCCCAAAATAATGTTCGCGTTGGTGGGTACAGATGGTTACAAAATAAATGGCATTCGATCCGTAATCCCAATCTTTTAATCGGGCGGATGGTATGCGGTATTTATTTTGAAATTTATCGGCCATTTTCTAAATTTTATTTATGATGTACAGACGCGGTGTTTCGCGTCTCATAAATTATTATCCTTTTCTGATGCCATGAATGGAATCCTTTAATTTCATTTACAATTCAGACGCCAAGCATGGCGTCTCTACCTTACACAAACATTTTTTTGTAACAATCCTTTTTTGAATCCATTGTATTCCAAATTGGAATCTGAAATTTTTGATTGTTTTCAAAAATAACAAAATATGTAAATATTAACCTTATTAGATTCGATTTTTCAAGTAATTGCTGCAGTTCAGCAAAACGCGAAAAAATACAGGGCTAAAAGAAAAGTAAGGGATACAAAGCGTTCATTCATGAGACAAAAGAAATCTCATTTTCAAGCAATTCTAAACGGGAAGCAAAATTTTAGTTTATTCAGACAGTACGCGTGATTCACTTTGTACCTCAAGCAAACTCTTTGCAGCCAATACGCGATTCACAAAAACTTCAACAGAGTCTTCAGACTGTATGCACTGGTCGTCGACATACAAGGAAAATGGTTTTGGGGCATCTTTATTCACCTCCAGGCGGTTGCAGTCATCCGGATTTGCTTTTACAAGCCTAACTCCTTTTCGGGATAAGGCCCGCCGAAGTAAAACATATTCGAATCCATGACCTTTTACTGCTACCTGTGAGTGTTGCGTGTGCATCACTTTAAACAAGCCTGTTTTATTGTCGAACACAATTCCTTTGTGCTGAAACATTTTTTGAAAGGCATTTTTAAGCAGTAAATCTTCCGGACTACCTGTAATTAAAGGACCTCCATTTTGCAGCAACCACAAGCGATCCGATAGCTGCAAAGCCAAATCCAGATCGTGGGTCGACATTAAAATGGATTTTCCGGATGTATTGGCAATATCCCGTAACAACTGCATGATCTCAACTCTGGCAGGCAAATCTAAAAAAGCAGTTGGTTCGTCCAATATAATCAGCGGCGTATCCTGAGCAAGAGCTTTGGCGATAAAAGCTTTTTGTCTCTCTCCGTCGCTTAAAGAAGTCAACAAGCTGTCTTTCTTGTGTGCAATTCCGCATTGTTCCATAGCACGAGCAACAATAATTTTATCTGCTGCGTTCAATCGTCCCAGCATCCCTGTGTAAGGACTGCGGCCATAACCTACCAATTCCTGCACATTCGCATTCGGAACAACAACTCTATCGGTTAACACCACTGCAATCTGTTTCGACAACTCCTTTTCGTTCAATTGATGAACTTCCTGATTGTCAATCAGAATTAAACCTCCTAAAACAGGCTGAAAGCCACAAATACTTCGCATCAAAGTACTTTTTCCTGTTCCGTTTGATCCCAACAGGCAAATTAATTCTCCTGACGGAATAATGGCTGATAAATTGCCGGCCACAATTTTGCTGCCGTAACCTATCGAAAGATTTCTAATGTGCAGTAGGTTTTTATTCATGCTAAAGGGCTAAAAATTTTCTTTGCGTTTTTTCCAGATTACTGAGATAACAACCGGTGCGCCAATAAAGGCAGTTACCGAATTAATAGGCAATTCACTCTCCATTCCCGGAAGACGGGCCAGCAAATTACAAAGCAATGCTGTTGCAGCTCCTAAAATGCAGGCATTACAAATTAAATATAAATGATTGCTTGTGCGGGATACCAGTTTTGCCAGATGCGGAACGGCCATGCCAATGAATATGATGGGACCGCAAAAGGCAGTTACAATAGCAGTTAATGTTCCTGCACATAAAATGATCAGCAAGCGTGCCCGCTTGATCTTTAAACCTAAATTGCTGGCGTACCGGTCGCCCAAAGCCATTAAATTCAGCGATTTACTTAAAAACAAAGCAAGTAAGGAGGGTACAATGGTAATCATCGCAAACAAATAAGCCCGGTCAACCGACATGCGCGAAAAACTGCCCAATCCCCATATTACATAGTTGTGCACATCTTCTTCCATGCTGTAGAATTTCAATACACCCACCACCGAATTAGACAGATAACCAATCATCACTCCGATGATAAGCACACTCAAGGTGCCTCCAATTTTATGAGAGATGAACAGGATCAAAGCTAAAACAGCAAAAGCACCTCCCAACGAGGCTGTAATTATTGCTAAATCGCCCCAAATGCCCAATCGGGAAAACGAAAATCCCCAAACCTGCCCTGCCACCAAAAGCACAAAGCCAACTCCCAAACTCGATCCCGAAGAAATTCCCAATACCGAAGGTCCTGCCAAAGGATTTCGAAAAAGTGTTTGCATCAGCAGTCCGGCTACTCCAAGAGCCATACCTGCACCTAAGGCAACTATGGTTTGCGGCAGCCGGGTTCGCAGCAGAATGTTCTCCCAAATTACATTGGATGATCCTTTTCCTGTTACAATATCAACCACCCCGGCAATAGGAATATTGACCGATCCCATTGCCAGATTTAAGGCAATCAAAATCAATAAAAGACCAAGAGATAAAGGAATAAGAACTGATTTTCTCTGAAAAATAGGTGTCATAGGATTCACTTTAAAACTTCATAAAATTCCGGTTTGTAATCGGGCAGCAAATCGGGATGAAAGAAATGAATGTAATCTGCCAATATCACATCCGGTTTCATGGCATTTTGCTCATAGTAGGGTTTCTCTCTGATGTTGCACATGATTACATTTCCTTTTTTGTAGGCTTTAAAATCGGCATAGCGTACATCTTGCTCAATCAGTGATTTGCGCCCGAAACCTAAGGGTTCGGGAACCAGAATCCGCCAAAAATCGGTATTGGCAGCTTTGGTGTAAACACTTTCGAAACCCAAAGGATATGCTCCTTGTTTATCGTCCTCAATAATATATTTGGCTCCTGCATCGCGGAAATAATTGGCATAAAAACTTTTGCCTCCCGGCACATACCAGGTTCCGGACTTCATTTTTCCTGAGAATACTGTTGGTCGTATTTTCACTTTTTCAGTGAGGGTTTTAAGGGAATCATAGCGAAAGGCTATTTTCTGAAACAAAGAATCGGCCTGCTTTTCTTTTCCAACAAAAGGGGCAATCATTTTTACCCATTCGGCTCTCCCCAACGGTGATTTTTCATCGTAAGCCGCCATAGGAACCAAAGGAATGCCCAGATTTTTCAAGGCATCGTAACCACCCGATTTGTAAGGAGAAACAATAATTAAATCAGGATTTAAACCCGCAATCAATTCGGTATTAAAGTGCCCCTCTTTTCCAACCCGTTTCACACTTCCATCTTCTATTCGCTTGTTGATGCCTTCGTGAAACAAGTGCCGGCTGCTGTTGGTTGCCACAATGCGGTTAATATCTTGTAATGCAAAAAAGTAGGTCAGTTGAGTGGACGACAAACAGATGATTTTTTTACAAGGAACCTGAATGGTATTCGGACTCTTATCTCCTGCCAATTTCTCTCTCACCAATTTAAATTCCTGATAAGTTGAATCATTCGCTTTGCCATTATAAATTCTTAGAACCTGATCCTTATCGGAATTAAAAATCTCAAAGCCTTTAGCATACTCTAAATCCTTCTTCTGATACTTTTGTATAAACCTTGAGTCCACTTTTTTTGAACTTTGATTGCAGGAAGTCAATACAAATAAGAGTACTAATAAATAGCAACAAATGGAATAATATCTTTTCATCGTTCTTCTCATAATACTTCTATTCTATTACAATATATTTTATAAAACCAACTTTTCGTCCATTGGAATCATATTCGTAAATCCGTTTGGAATTGGGCCTTTTCCCTGAATGATAATAAGTGAAACTTGTGCTTCTTTGAGATTCTTTATTGTAATCGTAATGATTCAACTTCACCAACTTCCCATTAGTATCGCGAGTGTACTTCTCACTTAATCTGCCATTTTTATCATACTTGTTTTCAGTGTAAAACAAAGAGGTTTGCTTTCCTTCAGCATTATAAGTTGTGGATTCAATCTGATGACCAAATTCATTAAATGCGTACTTCACCGTTTTTAACAATGTTTTATTAGAATAATATTCTGTTTTAATATTTCTTCCCTTGTCATCGTAAGTATAACGTTTACTGCTTACCTTATTCTTAAGGTGATCTATTTTAGAGCTCTTTGTTTTCTGTTTCTTCTCATTAAATTGATATTCATAGACTGTAATCAATTTATTGGTCACGTTATATTTTTCCGTCTTTATTTTATTTCCTTGCTCATCGTAGAAATAAAGCACTTTCTTTTTCAGTCTTTTTTTGCTGTCGAAACTTAATTTTCCTGAACACAAACCTTCTTCATTATAGGTATATTGCCCACATCCTATAAATTGATATTCTTTCGTTACTGCCTTTTCTTGTATCGAAGTAAAAGACAATAAAAGGATCAAAAAGTTCATCATTCTTATTTTGATTTAAGTTCGATTAGTACTTCTTTCAGATGTTCAATCCAAATACGGACAACATCATCCTGATCTGCCATTCCTCTCAAAACTGCTTCTGTTTTGTATCCCCTGGCTTCCAATACTGATTTCCAGCTTTCTTCCTCTTCACCCGCCATATCGTTTCGGGCATGATCGCCGGCAATGGTCATAAAAGGAAGCAACCATACTTTGTTTACCTTTCGGGTTTCCAATTTCTCAATCACCTGATTCAATTCAGGATATCCCTCTACTGTAGCCAGAAATACATTGGAATGTTTTTGCCATAAATAGTACTGCATTCCCGGATAATATACGTTTGCCGGATGATGCGTGCCATGCCCCATAAAAACAACAACATCGCCTTCCACCATTCCTTCCGGTAAGTTTTGCAGCAAAACATCGCCTAGATTTTCAATGTCATTTTGATGATACAGCAAAGGTTTGCCCAGTTGAACCTGATCAATTCCTTTTGGCATCCCCGAAAATGCTTCCACCGTTGTTTTCAAATTTTCATATTCTTCTCCGGGAATTACATGCAAAGACTGAACCGCGACATTTGTGAAACCTTCCTCTCCCATTTTGGCCAAAGCTTCGGCAGGCGAATCAATAGTTTCGCCGCGTGAGCGAAGTTTATTGCGAATTATTTTTGATGTAAAAGCCCAATGTATTTCCAAATCTGGAAACGTGGCTTTCACTTCCGCTTCGATGTGTTGAAAGGTTGCCCGGGTTTCGGGATAACTGGAGCCAAAGGAGACCAATAGAATTCCTGTTTTATTCGCTTTTTGTGTGTGTGCAGCAGCCATAAATGAAAATGTTATTAGGAGCAGGAACAAGCCTGTCTTTAAAAATTTACTGAACTGATATTTTTTAATCATTGGATTTTATTTTAATCGGTTTCAATCTTGCCGGCAGTGATTTTTTAGCTTTTCTCCTGATCCATTTTATTCCCAACACAAAGCCTGATACACTTACCACGGTTCCTCCCAACGAAAGGAATAACAGCAAGAACTTTCTTAACCATTCGTGTTGTTTTAAAAATGGGAAATCCAAAGTGTGCAGAGATTTGTACAACCAACGGCGTCCTCTGTCGTTGCTGTTGTAGCTTTTGATGATTTCTCCCGTTTTCGGATGAATATACATGCAGGTATGATCGGCATCGTGCAAATTCAATTGCCATGCCGGCAAAGGGCATTTCCACATCCCGGATTTTTGATAGTAAGCATCAAATTCGTTCAACTCTTTTAGATCGTAATTGGTGCCTGCAAATGCACTTTTGCACCAACTGCTGATTTCCTTTTCTGAATAGTCCGGTTTTGCAAAAACACCATCAGCTGTGGCAACATACACATCCGGTAATTCAAACTGATCCCGATACACCCAAAAGCAGGCTTGATTCATAACGGTTTTCCAAACTACTTTCCGGATCGGTTTATTGCCCTCAATTGCATTCCATAAATCAGACATTGATATTGCTGCATGCTGTTTCACATCAGTTTTCTGATTCCATACTTTTTTAGCAGAAACTTTTGCATGTACCGGCACCAGACTTTTGGGAATATCTACAACAGAGAAAAAACCACTCAAAATAAACGTGAATACAAAAAAGCCAAACAGAAAACCTGTAATGTGATGCCACTTGTACCAAAACTTTTTATACGGACTAAATTCTGTCCACTGTGAATTTTTCTTTCGCTTCTTCAAACGAATAAAGCCTGCCACTAAACCCGTAATACTTACCAGAATACCCAGAAAAGAAATCCAGGCCACCACCTTCAACCAAAGTCCTTTTTGCAGACGCAGCGATTTAAAGTAAATCCAATGAGGAATGGCTCCCAATCGTGCGGCCCAACGGCTTTTTCTTGTTGTTTCCTGAATGATACTGCCTGTTTTTTCTGAAATATAAATCCGTGTATGATCCTTATCGTTTAAATAACACTTGTAGATAGGAAGTAAGGGATTGTAGTAGTCCCAAGGAATCCACTGATCTAATTCTTCAATCTTTTCAACTGATTGAAGCTTAGCACCCGTAAAATTCTCCGCTAAATTTACTGCCTCTTTCTTTGTTGTTTTTTCACTTTCGTTCAAAGAAACAGCATTGTATACTTTCTGCGATTTTCTTCCGGAATAAACTCTGTAAACCGGATTTCCATTCATTTTCTCTAATACTATTTCGCCTGTAAAACTCTCCGAAGGAGCTTGAATGGAATCAAAATCAGACTTTGTTAAAAAAGACAGATGCAGAAACCTTTCCTCTTTTGAAGCATGAGGAAAACCTGCGAAAATCAGGACAAAACCTGATAAAAACCAAATCACAAACATCAGACTGAGTACACTTCCCGATAGATTGTGAATTTGGAGGATAATATTTTTAAATCTGCTCATGATAGGGTATCAAAATTGGCAAAGAGCAAATCCCCTGATCAGGAATTTCTAATTTTTAAACAGTTCAGGGAATTTGCCTTATGCAGATAAATGTGTATTCTATTTTGCAAACTTGATGTTACAGCCAATAAATACGGTTCGTCCCGGATTTAATGTACCATAATGAGATCCGTACGGACTGTCATCTACGTAGTCGAAAATATTATCAACTCCGGCAGTTATTTCAAGAGATGTTCCTGCACTTGTAAAACGATGTGAGGTTGTCAGTTTCCATAAATTGTACCCGTCGGCATTTTTTTCACCTTCATAAAATTTCTCATCCTGAATTCTGCCAATCAAGCTTACATTTAAAGCATAATCTTTCCAGTTTCTGTCATACAGCAAACGGAAATTGGCATAATTTTGAGCTGCATTCTCCAAACGAATGTCATCTGTCTCATTCATGGCATCTACATAGGAGTATCCTCCGCCAAGGGTAAAGCCTCCGCCAACTTTCACATTAAAAAGAAAATCGATTCCTTGTGATTTTGTTTCTCCAATGTTGTAATGCTGACGTGTTTTTTTAATTCCATCGGCTTTATCTGCAACACTCGTTTCAACTGTTTGGTAGGCAATCATATCATCAACACTATTTTGATAGGCCGATAAACTAAGCGATAATTTGGAAACAATGTATTCTGCCGAAAAAGAATAATAATCCGATTTTTGCGCATCAAGATCGGTATTTCCCAAATAGAGATTCCCTGCTTTTTCATAATGATAATACAACTCTTTTAATGTTGGAGCCTTAAAACCTTTTGCATAAGTGGCTCTAAAATTAAAATTGTTGAATTTGTAAAGTGTGGATAATTTTGGCGTAAAATCATTCCCAAATTCTTTGTGTTTTACGTAACGAACACCAGCTACCAAAGAGAGGTTCTTAATTAGTTTGATCTCATCCTGAGCAAATGCAGAAAGGGTATAAGCATCTTCTTTGGCATTAACCAACCGACCTTCCGATTTCAGGCTTTCGTTTACGTATTCTCCTCCCAATGTAAATTGATGTGCCTTTTTTAGACTAAAAACATATTTTAGATTTACATCTTCGCGTTTTTGATCCGTATTAAGAACTTTTTCTCTTATTGAATGAAGTGTTTTCCCTGATTTTGAAGAGATATCATTCTGATTGTATTTGTAATAGTATTTAAATTGATCCGAATTAAAATCTAAAGTGATGTAGTCCTTCTTATTAATTAGGTACTTGGCTCCTGCCGAATAAGAAAAATCGTTGTAGTAATAACCATATTTTTTTACTGTTATTGGCTGCAGTACATCTTTCTCGTATTTCGATCCCATTGCATATACGCTTAATTTATTGGTTGCGGCAAAATCAAAGCGCTGACTGATGGTGTAATCTTCGAATGCATTCACTTGTTTAGCATTTGTAACAACAAGTACATCATCCGATGGATCATCATTACCCATATCATCGTCAATTTCGAACTTGCTTAGCTGCCACCCGTCCGATTCCTTTCTGGAATAAGTTGTAAGAGATGAAAAACGCCCTAAATTCAAACCTACTTTATTGAAGTACTGTCTGTTTCCATGTTCGCTTAAGCGGGAATTGCTTTCCGCGTAGATTTTTCGTTTCGATTTTTTGGTTATCACATTAATTACACCAGCAATGGCTTCCGATCCGTACAATGATGAAGATGCACCTTTAACCACTTCAATTCGTTCAATATCATCAGGATTAATGCGGTTGATGTCATTCTGACCTCCAACATCTCCGTACATTCTTTTTCCATCAACAAGTACCAAAATGTAATCGTTCCCCAAACCGTTTAGCTGCATAAAAGCTCCCATGCTGCCCGGAGTAAAATCAAATGATGGACTGATTCCAGTCGTTAAATCATCAAATCCGGATGCCGAAACAGCCTTCACCATCTTGCTGCTGATTAATTCCGTTTGAACGGGAGCACTTTTTAAATGATGCGGTGTACCGGTACCTGTAACAACCACTTCGCCCAATTCTCTCTCGGATTTATTCAACTGAAAATCAATAGTATTTGCTCCTTCCTTAATTTCGATGATTTCTTTTTTTCTTCCATATCCCGAATAGGAAACAACAATTTCGTATTCTCCCACCTTTAAGTTTCGAAACGAATAAAACCCATCGCTGTTGGTAGCGGCTCCTATGGTTGTTCCATGAAAATAAACATTGGCACCAATTAAAGGATTTATCCCGTCCTTTTCTGTAACTGCTCCGGACAATGTCCCCACCTGAGCAACTAAACTCTGACTTACCAATATAAAAAGGCCAATCAAAATGTAATTTTTAAACTGCATGATCGTTTTGTTTTTAATTTTAAAACATTACATCTTGCCTCCAAATGTTTACACAAACAAAGAAATTGGAATAATAAATACCGAACACGCGCGTAAGTTCAATACATATACTTCGATTCCCGGAAGCAAAATGTTCTTTAGTTACGACTTGGCAGGTCTCCTGACTTATCTCAGTTTTTACAGCCTTCCCCCCATTTCTGAGAGTGGCTTGCGGTGTAAAAACCATATTTTGCACATGACAAAATGAGATTTACAGTAGCGGGTACTGTTCCGGATTCTCACCGGATTCCCTTTTCATTCCCTCAGACGATAGTCTGAGCAGAACACCAAAATCGATACAAATGTATCATATATATTTAAAATATCATTTTGACAAAAAATAAATACATAGTGTTTTGCAGCATAATATAGTCCCAATTTTGAATTGAAACCTTTATGTTATTATTAAAACACCAAATCAATTGTCTACAGCAGTACATTTATCACAGACCAAACAAACGTATTAAATAAAACGTCATGACATATGGCGATAGTGTAATGTCCAATCAGGTTTTAATCGAAATAGACTAGTTTTGGCAATTAGTTAAATCCCCTGCCGTAAAGGTATGTCCTTTGGCAGGGGATTAACCACAAACTAAAAAAACTTATATCAATTAACCAATCTGGCTAATATTACCATTTAAATCATGGTTGGATTTTATAATCTCCTCTACCTCCAAATGAGTATAGCCTGAATAATTTGCAAAAGATGAATCCAATACTTTTACGGGTGAAAACGACTGTAAAGTGTATTTGTAATCTCCTTTAAGCACTTCGCACATTTTACGAATATCGGCTTCGGAATGACACTCACGAATCAGTGTTGTTCTAAACTCAACATCAATCGGCGAATCTTTGAGAATAGCAATCGACTTTTTCACATTCATCAGTTGAATTTCTGTAAACTGATTTCCAACAATTCCTTTATATGCAGATAATTCAGGCACAGTCTTCAAATCCATTGCCACATAATCAATCAGATTCTGCTGCATCAGAATTCTTAAAAGCTTGGGATTGGTCCCATTCGTATCTAATTTTACAAATAGTCCCAATTCCTTCACTTTACGTATAAATGCGACCAAATCTGACTGAACAGTTGGTTCACCTCCGGTAATAACAAGGGCATCAATAAATCCCTTCGCTTTTTTTAAATAATTCAACACCTCAGTTTCACCAACTGAATCTCCCATGGGGTGATATTTCGAAATCAGCTCCCAATTGTGACAAAACCTACATGCCATATTACAAGCTTGAGTGAAAATCACCGAAGATACCTTTCCAGGATAATCAATTAAGCTGTTCTTTATAAATCCTGATATTTGCATTGAAATAAATTAAGATGGTGAAAAATCAGCTAGCAAACGACCTGTTCTTCTTCCTCAACATGAGCCTTTTTGTCAAATAATTTTCGCTCTTTAAATTCCTGTCTCTTACCATCATTCCACTGATGTATAGGACGCAGATAACCAACAATTCTTGAGAACACTTCACATTCCGTCCGTTGACCGGAATTAGCACATTTAGGACACAATTCATGTTCTCCGTAAATGTATCCGTGCTCGTGGCAAATACTAAATGTAGGTGATAAGGTAATATATGGGAGACGATAATTATTGGTTATTTTTTGCAGCAACAACTTTACGGCATCAACAGAAAGCTGTTTTTCTCCAATAAATGTATGAAACACAGTTCCTCCGGTATATTGCGTCTGCAACTTGTCCTGCAATGTTAAAGCTTCGAATAAATCATCGGTATATGCAACCGGAAGCTGCGAAGAGTTGGTATAATAAGGTGCTGCTCCGTTTCGGAAGTTTTCCTGATTGGCAACAATTATATCATCGTAAGTTTTGGTGTCAAGCTGAGCCAAACGATAGGTTGTTCCTTCGGCCGGAGTCGCTTCCAAATTATAGATGTTACCAGTTTCCTCTTGAAAACTAACCAGTTTTTGCTTCATAAAATCAAAAATCCGAAGCGCAAAAGCATTTCCCTCTTCCGAAACCAAATCACTTCCAATAAAATTCAGGCAACACTCATTCATTCCAACAATGCCTATTGTTGAAAAATGATTTTGCCAAAATTTGCCATTCCTGTTTTTCAAATGACGCAAATAAAATTTTGAATAAGGAAACAATCCTTTTTCCGTTAAATTTTCAATCATTTTTCGTTTGATCTCCAGACTATTTTTCGCCAAATTCATCAGATGCTCCAACCGCTTAAAAAATTCGGCTTCGTTACTTGCTTCGTAGCCCAAACGAGGTAAATTTACAGTTACCACTCCAACCGAACCGGTTAACGGATTTGCACCAAACAGACCTCCTCCACGTCGTGCCAGTTCACGTTTATCCAAACGCAGCCTGCAACACATACTTCGCACATCATCAGGCGACAAATCAGAATTTACAAAATTAGAAAAGTACGGAATTCCATATTTAGCAGTAATTCTCCAAATGTTTTCATACGCTGGTTTATCCCATTCAAAATCGGATGTGATATTATAAGTTGGTATTGGGAAAGAAAAAACACTTCCATTGGCATCTCCTTCTTCAATCACCTGTGCAAAAATTTTATTAAAAAGATCCATCTCAACCTGAAAATCCCCGTAAACTTCGTTCATCAATTTGCCGCCAATAATTACCGGCTGATCACTCATAAATTTTGGAACATTTAAATCCATGGTCACATTGGTAAATGGTGTTTGGAAACCTACCCGGGTAGGAACATTCATATTATAAAGAAATTCCTGAAGAGCCTGTTTAATCTGATTTTCATCCAATTGATCGTACCTTATGAAGGGAGCCAATAAGGTATCGAAATTCGAAAATGCCTGGGCTCCGGCGGCTTCTCCCTGCATGGTATAAAAGAAATTGACCACTTGTCCGAGAATGGTACGAAAATGTTTGGCCGGCCGGCTAACCAATTTGCCCGATGCGCCTTTAAAACCTGTTAATAAAAGATCTTCCAGATCCCACCCTACACAATACACACTTAAGAATCCAAGGTCGTGAATGTGAAACGCTCCTTTCTTGTGAGCATCTCCAATTTCCTGCGGGTAAATCTTATTCAGCCAATATTGTGAACTTACAATGGTCGAAATATGTTGATTCAATCCCTGCAGAGAATATGACGAATTCGCGCTTTCTTTTATTCTCCAGTCCTGAAGATTCAAATAATCGTCAACCAAGTTTAAATTGGAAAATAATTCCTTGGTGTCGCGAGCCAACTCATGTTGTTTCCGGTATAAAATAAATGCCTTCGCAACTTCAAACAAATCATATCTGAATAGTGTTTTCTCTACCAAATCCTGAATTTCTTCCACATTGGGAATTCCCGAAAAATCAATCTCTTTCATGATCTGACTGACACAAAATTCGATTAGTTCAACGCGTTCTTCACCTACTGCCTGAAATGCTTTATTGATTGCATTTTTAATTTTATCAGGCTTGAATTTAACAACCTGACCGTTTCTTTTCCGAATTTGAGATTCGGATACACTACCATTCATTTTCATTTTATTGTTTTTTGATTTTGAAAAAAATGATAGCTTCTGAGGAAAATATAGAATAGGAAGATACATTTAATTGTGTATCCTCATTCTCTGCCTTTCTCCCGAAAGCTACGAATAATCATTACAGGCAGGTCTTCTGGCTTGTCCTCTTTTGGTTTGCCTTCCCATTTTAGTTGAGATAAAACAGTGGCTTCAGAAACCAAAAATATGAGGATTTACAGCTGCGGGGACAGCTCACGAATTAAACGTGATTCCCTATTATTCCTTTCGGAACCTATAAATCAACACAATAGTAAGAAGAAAAAATATGATAATCAATCTGAGTTATTAACAGTTACTGGTCAACAAGCTATGAAAGAGGAAGAAACACGGTTCAATTCTTTTTCAGGAAAGAATATCCTCAATAAAGAAAGCTCAGTAAATTGAATTTATCTACTACTATGCAAGGAAGTATTTGAGAATTCATCTTAAAAATGGGATTTAAAGCGAACCAATTTGTATCCTACTTTTTGAATTTATCTTAAAGAAAAACTTCAAATACGAATTTGTCTAAGTACAAACTAAGTGAAAAAATACAAAAGTACAGGTATAATAAAACCAATCATCATTAACCAAATGCCTCTTTTCTTAAATCCATTTTTCCCTTTCACCATAACAGCTCCGGAAATGGCAAAAAAGATTAATACAATTGCGTAAATAATGGCTATTGATGAAAACCTTTTGCCTGAATTGTAGTGAATATCATTCACAAACTTATACACCGGCACCTTTTTATATGTTGTTAGTAAAACCTTACCGTTATTAGGGTAATACTCTCCCAACCCACCTTTAATATAGATATTATAAATTCCATTTGCCGGAATTACCTGTGTTAACTTTGGCAAGTCTTTAAAATGGTTTTGAAAGTATAACTTAAATTCCTTTGGACTTAAATTTGGTTTAGCTTTTTTCTCCAAAACTATTTCCTGATACGAAGGATCTTTCTCATTTTTTTTCAAGATTAATAAGACTCCCGACACAGCATAAATCAAGGTTAATCCTATAAATAAATAGCCAAGATCTCTATGCAGAGACCTTATGCTTTTATTCAACTTTTTACTATTCCACAATTTCATACGAAGTTCCGTTTACGAAATAAACTGAATAAAAATTTCTATTTGCCTTTTTCATCCATTCGCGCATTTGATTAATATTTGTCATTTCTGAGGCACAATGTTCTCCCCCTTCTTCGGCATCTTCTTTAGCCTTTACTTTTACTTCCCAATCGTTAATAAACTTTTCAGATAAACGGTTCTCTTGAAGCGTTCCTTTAACCGCAATTGTAGAACCTGATAATTCCCGGTTAAAACCCTTAATATCTCCCGTAGCTTCAACTCTTAACGACAGTTTACCTGTTTCATCCAGTAATATCACTCTACGACCCGAATGAGCACATACATGTTTTACTATTCCTTCAAAATAAACCTCTTTCCCTACATTCTGCTCTGCTGTTTCCATTATCTGAGCAATGGTTTTAGCGGCATGTTCCTTCTCATTTTCTTTTTTTAGTGCCTGTTTTTTATTGATTTGATTACAAGAAACCAATACACTTAAAGCAACAAATGCTGTAAATATTAACTTTTTCATTTCTAAATTGTTTAACGATTAAATATAATGTTTACGATAAAACCATAAATACCTGTAATTGCAATCCAAACCACTGAAAACAATTGTATTTTTTGTTTCCGATATCTCGTAATGAAAACAAATACCAATGTCAATAGTAAATTGGTTAGCAATACCCAATAAGATCCAAAATAAACCATAGGTTTGATGTATTTGGTATTGGCATTTGTAAATCCAACTGCGAATGGTAAAATAAATTTACTATAAGCAGATTCTGTAATATCCTGCTTAAATGTTACTTCATCAACCACCTGTTTTGTATCTGCATTAAGAGCTAAAACTGTTTTCCCTTTCGATGATATTACATTGACATTCCAGAACAAAGGATTCGCCATAATCAACAATTGATCTTTATTGATATCGAAAGCTGATGTTGGAATTTCCTGTAGTTTGTAAGCATCAGTTGTGATAATGTAGAGCCTTTTATTTGTATCAAATACAAAGGCATAAAAGCTTCTGTCGTCTGGTTCCATTGTTGCAATGTATTCCGGAACTACACCTGCAGGTAAAGAAACTTTCCTCAAAAAAGGCATTGCATTCACCATTTTTAAGTGGAAAATCTGATCGTCATTATCGATAATAAAATAGCCTTCATCGTAGGCTTTTCTGGTTGATGGATTACCCGCTGCCATTTTAGCAGGAAATCGGAAACCTCTTTTCTCAAAAATCTTATTAAAACATTGACTTTTTTCTTCATTTACCCGATTGGTTTCGGGATTGATAAACTCAATTTTAGAATTTAAACGAAAAACATCACCAGGCATTTCAATTCTAACTCGTCCCGACATGGACTCAAACAAAGTATAAAGACCAATGTGCGGCTTATTTTTATCAGTAGGATTTACTTTAAAAAAGAATTTCTTAGAATTCACTTCCCTTGGATTAATAAGCTTGCCATGAATACTTTTGGGCATTCTTCCGTCTGCCATTAATTGTCTGGAATAAAACATTGGTAGTATACTGTCGAATTCTAATTCAGAATACACTCTATTGGTATTCATGTTTTTGCGAATCAAACGTTCTTCCTTATCTTCAAAATCGATGGTGCAGAAAGCTTTGTCAACAGAACTATAATAAGTAAATATATTTTTTGAAGCTGTATCGGTAACCAGATGATAAGATTTAGGCAACAACCATGCTAATAGCAGGGTGCCTAAAATAACTATTAAATAATTTATTGAATATCTATTTTTCATGCGTTTCTATTTTCTCAGTTGCAGCATACTACTCTCATGAATATTTAATCACTCTCTTGTGTGAATAATTGAATCATTAAATTTCGCATGCTTTTTTCATATCTATTAAAAGCGAACATATTAATCCTGAATTCCAACTTTAAAACGTTGAACCGAGAAGTAGCCAAACGGTAAGACATAAAATGGAATAATTACAACACTTAACACTATAAAACTGTATGCTCCGGGGAAATCGGTCAGATAAAACAATTGAAGGCTTGCAAACATGATTAAAGTATTGAAGATCCTTCGTTTCCAAATTGGCTCCAAACAAATCCATGACATCATTGCATAAGCCGCTAATCCGGCAATATACCATGGCAGTAAAGTATATATCATGCTCGCGGTTATTTCCACAGGAAAATAAATTCCAGAGAATGTCAGAAGTATTAGTAAGTGCATCGCAAAAATTATCATCAGCAATGTCATTCCAAATCCTAACATTGTGAAAACAATTTTACGATTGGACAATGGCAGATGTAAACTTAACTTGATTCGCTTTTGAACCATTTCAGGAACAAACTGTGCTAAAGCCAAACAAAATCCGACCGCAGGAGGAAAGAATTTTAAATCTCGGAATAGAAACTGATCTCTGTTTACAATTACATCCCAAAGATGTTCTAAACCTACCATGCGAAACGACCTGCCTAGTTTTAAAAACAGATATGTCAAAAGAATTACTCCGGCAATAAATGCACCTATGGCAAACCATTTGGTTTTTTTCCATTCTTTAAATAATAATGCTCTTATCATCTCTTAATATTTTCCGGTTAATCCAATAAATGCCTCTTCTAAACTCAAACTTTCTTCCTGTATAGAATTGGTTACCTTAACATTACCGCTTAGTAATTTTTCCAATTCATTTTTCGACAGTAATGAATAAAGTTCTGTTTTCCCTTTAATGCTTACTGAATTATAAATGTGATTGCTATTGTCCAACAACTCAGGCTTTTCGCATGTAAATCTGTATCGCTTAAATGACTCAAGAAGTTCACTAACTGGCTTTTGCATCACAATACGACCATAATCCATAATCAAACAATCATCAATCAATCGTTCCATGTCCTGAATAATATGAGAGGTGACAAAAACGGTTTTATTTTCCGCTTTAGCATATTCACTTAAATAGTCAACAAACAACATGCGGTAACCAGGATCCAAGCCCATCGAAAAATCATCGAGAATTAAAAGCTCTGGATCTTGTGCCAGAATTAACCCCAAGGCTACCTGCGATCTTTGTCCGCACGACATTCGGGATATTTTCTGTTTGGGATCAATTTTCAGCAGTTTCATTAACTCATAGTAAGCATCCTTTCTCCATTTTGGATAAAAGGCAGAATAAAACTTCTCAATCTCCGAAATGTTCATGAAAGAATATTGAACATGCCCTTCAATTAATAAACCAACTTTTTGTTTGGTTTCTGGTGAAAGGTTTGCCGAGCTTTCGCCAAACATTAAGCATTCTCCGCTTCGTGGTTGTAAATAGCCGTTTAAAATGTTAATTGTTGTGGTTTTACCTGTTCCATTTTTTCCTAATAATCCTAAAATTCGTCCTTTCGGGATTTCAAAATTCAAATTCTCATAAATACAGCGTTTGCCGTAATAGTGAGTTAGGTTTTTGCATTCAACAATAGCTTGTTGCATAAAATATATGTTTAAAGTGTTAATCCAATTGCAAAATTGAAACTGTATTGTGATTTAGAATTTTCTATTATCATGTATTGATAAGCTAGTTTGGTATAAATACCATAAGTATTTTTTGTGTCGAAATCGTATCGAATATTCGAAGCCAAGCTCAGCCAATCACTTTTTAAATACTCATAGTTTGGAACAATCAAACTTTCATTTGCCTTTCCTTTTGCCAAAGATGAAGTTGTTAAATCACTATTAATGCAGTATTGGGCTAATGCCTCGAGTTTTATATTCAAGCTAGATTTACTAAACTGTAAGTTTCTTCCTGTATTTAGCCTAAGCGTTACATGTTCTACTTCTTGTTTGGGATTTTTAGAATTAGCTATCTTATATTCTGACTCATCAGAAGAGTATTTAATTTCCATTTGATACAAAGAACTGTGCTTAATACCCCTTACCAATAAAATACTTGTAAAACCTCCATCTAGATACTTGGCTGAATATTTTTCGATGACACTTAAAAGTTGTCTATTATAATTATAGTTGTAATCAGACCCTGTTTTACTTTGATAAGATGCGAAAGAATTTATTTTGAATATTTTATTAGTGAACTGATACTGCTTTCCTAAAGTGAATTGAAACTCCTTAGCATCTAAATCATTCACAATATCATAGCCTGTCCCAACTATTTTTAATAATTCCAGTTTCGACTTTTTGTATGAGAATGACTGATACCATCCTGTTTGGCCAATGGGAATCAATTGTGTACCCAGTGAATACCCTTTCTTTTCATAAATATTACCAACACCTCCACTATTGGTTACAACCGTTGAGAAATTCTCATCGCTAATACCTAATCCTCTCAGATAAAAAACTTTAATCCCTGTACCAGGTCGCAACGCATCTACTTCATGATCTTGCTGATAATCATGATATCCTGCATACAGACCAATCATATATTTTGAATTGATTTCTCTTGTACCTCCTAATTTTATTTCTAAATCAGAAACGGTAGATTTTGGTCGTGGATCTAATTTTCTGTATTCTTCTGAGGATCTATATTTGGCCTGAAGGGCATAAGTACTTTTCTTTTGAATCAGACTGTATATTCCTTCGAATGAATAATTTTCGCCGTACGTTTTTCCACCAATAGTATCCGCCACGATATATGGAGCCAATTCACTGTAATCGCTTACTGTATTCCATTTAATATTATCCATATTGTTTTTGCTGTAACTTGCTCTTCCAAACACAAAGTTTTTCTCACGTCTTTTAAACGAATAAGCATCAAAATCAATTGAGGATGTTTTGTTTCCAGTTTCAATTCTGTACAAGCCATTTGCTTTCCTCTGTTTCCAAGCCAAAGAAACATCGGTAAAAGATTTATTGTATTGATGACCTAGCATAGCAGGATTATCCCAAATCCCACTTTGTATTTGAATTAATTCCTTTTCAAAATCAACGGCATTCGCATTTCTATCTTGAGCAAATGCTGATGCTGTTAAATTTAAGAGAATGACAATTCCAAGAATGGATTTTAACTTTTGTGTTAGCATGTAAACAATAAAATTAAAGAAGACCCTCAGAGACAAGTCCAAGGGATCTTCTTTAAGGTTAATATTGGATTATTCCTCTTCGATTATACCTGGTGTAGGATCAGCAGTAGGAATAAAGTCGAATTCTGAGTTGTTGGTATCCAATAAAACAATACGATTACCTTCTTTGTGACTTACCTTACGCTTCACACATTTTCCGTAACGAGCATCATCCCCGTCACCAGCATGAGTCCAGGTAAGGTCTAATGATGGATCGAGAGCTTTCCATTCGTAATCAGAAACAGTAGAACATTCTACTGCATCGATAATTATATTATTTGGAACTTTCCAAGCATCAAAATCCATAACTTTTACAAAGTCACCCCATACAAAAGTATATTGATAGTGGTAAGCGTTATCAGTATTAAATTCTGGTGCCATATCATCCATCTTAAAGATCACATAAGAAGTAAATCCACGATTGTGAAGTCCCCAAACAGAAGCTGAAGTAGAAACTATTTTCTCCATATTAGGAACTTCCGGTACGTCTAAATCAACATCTGCACCATCGAACCATTCAAAATCTGCAATCGATAAATCAAATGAATTCGCATTCTCAGCAGAGTGATCAATGGCTACGTCACATACAATAATAGATTTTCCAGGTTCAACAGGATAATCATCTCCGTCTCCAGGAATTCTATAAACTGAACTAACAGGTGTATATTCTTTTCGTACATCAGGAGTATATTCATTCAATGACTGAGCTGTATTTAGTTCAGATTCCGCAATACATAAACCATCAGCATATAAGATTTTATCCGTATTGTTATAGATTTCAAAGTATTTATCATCATTATACTGTTTTCCTTCTGGTGTTTTTGTTCCACTGAAGAAGATTTCTGAAATCACAAAACTGGTATTCTTTCTGTACTCAAATAAGTCGATAGTAAGATCGAAAGATCCTCCTGTAACTTCAACATTCTCGCTAAAGCCTCTAATCCCCGTGGTAGCATAAATTATTTTATCATCAACATCTCTAGTAAAATAATCCACTTCGGCTTCTACAGTAAAATTGTAAAGACCATCTTCCAGGTTCAATATTGGAAGCATGAATCCATATAAATCCTTGGAAATTTCTTCTCCGGAATTAACATTAGTAACAGTTACCGTACCATTCTTAAATGTTGGTGCCTTTAGTTTTGCAGGTGGATTCAACACCAAATTCAAATCTGATTGCAATATTGGATCATCATCATCGCTGCAAGAGAACAAGGATACTACCATTAAAAGGCTTAAACCGAATATCAGTTTTTTCATTTTTTATTATTATTTAAAGATTAATATTAAGTTCCATTCCAAAGTATGGAGATACTTTTCGAGTTACTTTAGTGCCATCACTACGCGTATAATCCGGATGATAATCTAAAATTCTATTTACATAAAAGGATAGTTCCATCTGATCACCTATGCTCTTTGATACGGTAAGATTCACATCAATACCAATAGGAGTTTTATACAAGTCAAAGTCATTTGGACTTGGTTTGTCATATAAGAATCGCAATAACGGATCTGTTGTGTGTGATTCATTGTATTCAAACTGATTTCCATCCATATCAAAATAATACTCAGGCATACCATCATGAGGATTATATCTAAATTGATGATACCACATACACTGTATGGCTGTTGAGAACATTAAACCAAATTTTTTAATATGAGTATCCGCTCTAAAATTGGTATTGAACTGTTCATATTCTTTCCCTCTGTCCCAGTTGTAATATCCTATGTATGGATAATCCTTCCCATCGATTACTGTACTTGGGTGTTTGTAAGTTGCATCGCTTAAATCGTATTTAGCTCTCATCCAAGCACCATTAATTGAGACCCTTGAGTGTATGGCATCAATTTGTCCCAAATCAATTTGATACTCAACACCTACTTTCTCTTCTCGTGCGCCGTTTGCTCTTTTACTATAGTAGATGAATTCTTTTCTTGATTCATAATCGAATTGTTCTACTGTTGGTGGTCCACTTAATTCATCGGGATGAGGTCCTGATGATACATCGTATAATTTAAAACCCATTGTTTCGTAATATCCCAATCGCTTAAATCCATTCTTAAGCAATTCGTGATATGCTGTTACATAAGCTCTGGCCTTTCCCAATTTTAAATTAAATCCAAATTCAAACTTTTCATTTCTATTGGGTTTCAACTGATAATTGATTGGATCAATCATTTTGGTTTTATACTGTACTTGTCTTAAATCTTTATTTTGAGAAAAATAATTTAGCTGAACGATATCGAGATAAAGCATATCTGGATATAGGTGTGTCAGCCCTGGGAATTTGGTATGCATCCCATATCCACCAGTTAACTCAACATATCCACTTCTATTAAATAAATTGAACTTAGGAAAGCGCCATCTCATGTTAGCTCTGGGATCGAAATAGAGTTTCCCTGAGAGAGCATAATCCGATGCCATATTCAAGGCCTGTGTTGCTCTTACACCCCCTTGTAGATTTAACCTGTGATTCGCAATAGGAATACTTAACTTATCTTCCATATAGAATGACAGTCGTTGAATAGAAGGAATATCTTTTGAAACCCTTGATCTGCCATTTCCTGGATACAATGGACGTTTTACGTCATACACCTCTCCATCTCCAAAGTTTTTGTTGTATCTCCATTCTGCTCCGATTAGAATGTTTTGCTTTACATTGAAAATATCCAATTGGAAATCCGATGAAACATCTGCAAACAAATAAATAGGTTTGCCATCAACCACAAGGTGAGACAAATAGGATGAGGGCAAATACTCACTGTAAAATTCTCCTTCCTCTCTATTGGTCATGATGGGTGTATTATTTCCCAGTACCGACTTATCTATGACCTTTTGATTGTGTGTGTAACTACCATTAACTCTAGCCTCAATTCCTTTAAAGATTGAAGATTTATAAGACTGCCATGAAAGAGTGGTACCTGCACTCACTTTATTGTATTTACTCTTATACTTATCAGTTTCTGGTAGGTCTATCTCCGGGTCTTTCTTAGTTTCATCAAACGATCCGGTATAATCAATATTTGTATTAAAAGTAAATAAGCCATTTTCGGATTCTGATCTGCTTCCATAACGCACTGATCCAGTTATTCTAGTGTAATTTACCTTCGGATTTCTGGGATCGGATTTATAATCCAAATAATCAATATCGGCATTCAAGCTTTTACTTCCTCCCAAATTCACACCTTTTCCTATCGAGAACAATTTAGAACCTGGATCTGCTTTAATTCTTGCAGTCAAGGGCTTTGCTTTATAAGCCCGTGTGATATTGACCAAACCACTGGTGAGGTCCCCATATTTTACAGAAGGAATTCCTCGAACAATTTCTACAGATTCAATATTATCTGTAGAAATCAATCTCATATCAATACCTTTACCAGTCGTATTTCGTCGCCTTATGTAACGATCTGAACTATAAGATCCGGTTACATTTTGCAATTCTGCATCATTGGAAATTGCCTGTCCGTCAATCACAAATGATGTTCCAAAGGATGAATTATAATCATATGAATCATTACTAAAGCTAGAGGCACTACCAGGCTCTCTCAATGAAATCAATTTCATCGTGGTCATCGAATTCTTTTGGCTTACACCTCCGGGAAGCAATTCCAAAATATCGGCAAAACTGGAAGGCTGCAAGTGTTTTAAAGCCTCTTTCTTAATGGTGGAAGATGTTCCGTTTTCTCTCGATTCTTCAGCAATCACCATAACCTCACTTAAATTTTGGTTTTCTGTTTCCATTTTAAATAGCAATGAAGTTCTGTCAGCGTTAATTACAATAGAACTTTCCACAGCCATAAAACCCAAACAAGAAATGTATATTTTATATTCTCCTGAAGGAATCCCTTTAAAATTAAAATATCCTTCACCATCTGTTATTGACCAAATATTAATATCTTTTAGTCCCACTGTCGCAAATGAAACTGATTCTCCTAAATCCTTCTCTACCACTCTCCCTTTAATTGTATATTCTTTTTGAGCACTGCTATGAAATGAAAGCAGTACAAAAAACATACAACCAAAAAACACTTTGAAACTAAACTTCATTCTGTAAACTCAATTAACTAATCATTACCAAAGAGTAACCTCTCTTCTTGCAATGCAAAGCTACTAGGCCTTACTCCATCTATCAATCCTCATTTGTGATGAAATAAACAAAATGAAATCATAAGGTATTAGGAGTTTAAATGAAAATACCCCATTAGATAAAAATCTAACGGGGCATTTCAATTAAAAAAAGGTGTTTTGACAATACGATACAACTACATTAAAATAAAACTTAATCTTAAATGTTTAACTAAAAACTTGAATCTAATTGGTAATCATTATCCAAAACTCTATTTATTTTTCTTTTTGGATCAGGAACCTGAAAAAATCATTAATTATCAGGACACCATTAAGACTGTATATATTTCTGTACTAAATAAATCTGAATCACCTTACTTCCTCAGCTTTAATAATATGATTCATTAAGGCATAGACTGTTAATCCTGAAATAGTTTTTATTCCTAATTTTTGGGTAATATTTTTCCGATGAGTAATCACCGTGTTGATGGAAATAAACAATTGATCAGCAATTTCTTTATTTGAATAACCTAAAGCTACTGCCTTTAAAACATCAATCTCCCGATCACTTAAAGTACAAGAATCATGATTCCCAAAAGTGGAGTCCGACTCTTGAAAGAAGAGTTGTAATTTTTCAACCACCTGTTTTCTGTTATAAGAATGGAGAATAAAATGCTCAAATACGCAATTTGGTATTTTTTGCTGACCAATTATTATTGCCTTACAAAAACTACAAGAACCTTTAATACCTTTTAAACAATCTTGCTTTTGTTTGGGTAAAAGATCTTCACTAAGAATTAAATAATTTAAATCCGGAACATCATTCACAAGTCGTTCCAACTCCTCAAAACTATCTGCTTCGTATAAATCCGATTCTATTCCAATCACATTTAAAAGTGTTTTAACTCCTAGTCTAACCAAGTATTGGTCGGAAGCAATTACTGTTTGTTTTTTTTTATCCTCAAACTCCATAATACTCCAGTACTTTATGTTCTAACATTTTAACTTTAGGAATTAATACTTTCTCTTCCATTCTTGTGTGATTCTCAATATCACATTCCAGTTGAAATAATTCTGTAAGCAAATGTTCACAATCGTCTTCACAATGTAAAGGTGGCAAAAACCTTATGATTAGATTTTTCATATCTGCCAGTTTCACTTCAAGACTTTCGTGGTTACGTTCATATATCTCTATTGGTTCACGTTTTATTTTTTCTATTAATTGCGGTGAACAATTATTTGATTTTAAGGCTTTTTCTAAAGCGAGTACATAAGGAAATACATTTTTTTCTTCTTCACTAAAATGATGTTCGATATCAATTTTATACTCATTAAAAAACTGTTTTAACAAAGCAACATTTCTACTATTCTCAAATTGAGCTGTCTGATCCATCCGATCAATAAATAGCTCTATATGCGGTACTTTTGAATTTAAATAGTAAGAATGAGTATTGGTTAAATAGGAAACCATAACATCGGCTTTAAAATCGCACAAATGATTTTCCGGGAAATAATCAATACTGTGATAAGAATTTAATATTTCTAAAAAGAATGGAAGATCTACATTCCGATCTGTACAAATCTCTTCAATGCTCTTATTACCGAATCCTAATTTTATTCCAAATCGAGATATAATGGGTAGCAACTGATAATCTCTTAAGATCACCTCTGCCATTTTACTGTTTTTTGTAAAAGCAACCATCTACTTCTTTTTTATACGTTTTTATTGAGTTTTGTGAATAGCATAATCACGATCTAAATTATTATACATCCTTCTTGACAAAAATAGCTCATCCAAATGTTATGTGAAATCCCCATTTATAATGATTTTTTTGCAGATAAAATCAAAAGAAAATACCTGACAAAATAAACTCTATCCTTTCGACATGTATTAGAAGTAGTGTCTTTTCTATAAAAAGAAGAGATAAAAAAAATCCCCCTATTTCAAGGAGGATTAACAATTCAACTCATTTTATCTTTTTACTAAAGAAAATCTTTTAATGCTTTTTGCACTATTTTCAGATCGTTTTCTTCGTTGCGGATAATTTTATTTTTATCGTCATACTCAAAATCAGAATAAGAAATTACGACCAAAGAGATATCATTCTCTGGAAGAACTTTAGCTCTTCGTTCATCGTATATTCTTCGTTGCTCCTCTCTCGACACAGTCTTTGTTCTTTCTTCTTCTTCCTCGTCCTCGTCGTTGTTTTTGTCAAAGCCGGCAACAGGTCTAAAATTCTGTATTTCTTTGTATTCAACCACCAATTGCAATTCTTCATAATAAGCATCTACAGGCAACATGGTTTGTTTTTTCCCATTTTTATGCAGATCTCCCAAAAGGAAATCAAATCGTTTTTGACGATCCGATGTTAACGATAAAACTTTATCGCATAAAGCAATAACATAGGTTTCATCACTGTTTAAACGAATGGCTATCGGATCATTTTCCAGTTTCTTTTTTTCCTGTTTGTAGGGTGCATCCGGAGCAGGTGCATTGGCCGGAACAAAATACCAATAAGTATGTTCTCCATGTCTTTCGGCATGAACAAAAGGTATTAAAGCTAACTGATCTTCGGCATCAAGTTCCCTAAGGATTAGGCGAATTGGCAATCCTTTTTTCACATCTTTTGCAAAAATTCCGGCTTTAATAAAGGCTGGCATCAAATCTTTTACCGGTACTATTGTAAGTGAAGTATTCGAGTTAAAATATTCTTCAACTACTTTGTTTATCTTTTCTATTTTGGAAAGATCTTTCATCTGTTTATAATTTTAAGTTTTTGTCAGATGGTCCCGAAAGCTTTCGGGATTACCGTGCTGGAATAATCATTTCCCTGTGTATAGAAAGCTTTATACATGGACGTTTTATGTGTCTAAATTTGTTTTTTATTGCCACATAGCCTGTCCCGAACTTGTTTCGGGAGAACTCACCAACTTAGTCATCCTCGTGTGAGAGAAGAGTCTTCTCATGGCTCATTTCATCTGTTTATAATTTGTTTTTTTAGTTCCATATGGTCACAAAAGCTTTCGGGATTACCATGCTGGAATAATCTATTGCCAGTAAGAGACACTTTTCTTCTTTCGTTTCTTAATGGGGTACAAAGATAGATTTAAATTCCTTGATAAAGACTATTCCCTTTTCGGTTGCCTTGATTGTTTTGTATGTATTTCTATTCAATGGTAAGAATCAAGATCACGAAAGTGGCTTTGTAATGCAAAACAAGATTAGAATTATCTATTTTTGTACTCACCAAATTTTCAAAAAAAGATGACGAAACGCAATTTCCGGCATAAAAACGACGAAGAAATTACAGCCTATCTTGCTGACAATAAACTGGAAGCTCAAAAAAGCGATTCCGGCATATATTACCACATATCCAAAGAAGGAGAAGGCGAGCATCCCACCTGCACTTCAAACATTACGATCAGCTACATTGGCTATTTTACCGATGGCAATACCTTCGATCAAAATGAAAGACTGGAAATTAATATGGCAGATGTTATTGCAGGCTGGACAGAAGGAATCCAATATTTTAAAGAAGGAGGTGAAGGAATCTTATTCATCCCTTCGCATTTAGCATACGGAAATACCGATTTTGGATTCATCCCTGCCGGAACGGTTCTTATCTTCGATATTCAATTGATTGGAGTTGACGCAGTCTAAAAAAAATCGAAATATTCTTCAACAAAAAACCTGACAGATTTTTGAAAATCTGTCAGGTCTAATTATATCATTTGTAATCGAATCATTCCAAAATCTGAATAAAGAAAAACTTAGATGCGTTTCAGCATGCCTTCTATTTCTCTGATTTGTGCCGTCAACATTTTTTGTTTGTCCAGTTTTTTGGCATCCTGTAAATAATATGTTGCCAGTTTCTTGTTTCGTTTCGAGAGAGCTATTCCTGACAAATTTAATTTAGCAACTGCCTGATCAGTTTTCAAGCGAAGACCTGTTTCCAAGGCTTTCTTAAAATGTTTTTCAGCCTGTGCATTTTTTTGCTTTTGTGCTTCAACCAAACCGGAAAGATAATAGTAATATGCTTCCTGACTTTCAATCATCCTTTCGGGATGCTTTACCTTTGCTAATACCTTACCTGCAGACTCAAACTTATTTTTTCGAACAAAATAAAATGCAAGAAGGTTCATTTCATTTTTAAAATAGCTTAATACAAACAAACCGGAAAGTAAAAGAATCCATATTCCCGAAGACACTAAACTATTAATAAAAAGAGCGATAGATCCTAAAAATAAGATTCCAGCAATTATAAGACGTAGATATTTTCTAATCATGATTATTATTTTTTAGTTCAAGGCTACAAAACAAAGCATTTTTTGATAAAAAACCAGCATTATCGAACTTAGTTTTTCCTATTTAATAAAGTATATTTTTTTATTCTGCTTTATGAAGAAGAATAAACTCGCTGTATCAGATTCAACTCAACTTACAAGCTAAGAATTTATTCAAAAAAGAATCCAGACCTGTTTTCAACCAGTCTGGATTCTTTTATATTTTGTATGATAAAAACCATATAGCTTATCGTTTATTATTTTATTCTCCTATTGCTTTACGAAATGAATTTGCTCTTTCAACAAAATCTTCAAATTCTCCGTATTCAATAAAGCGGCTTACATAACCTTCGCACTTTTTACAAACCCCTTTGATTAAAATATCATTCATATCATTAAGAATATTTTCCCTCACCTCAACTCCTTCAACGCATACAGCCTTACAATGAACACAGTAAGTACCTTCCTGCACAATATAGCGGTAGGCTTCTTTCTCTTCTTCGTCCAATAATATATTTAACTGAAACTGATTTAAATGTATTTCTTTTAATAAATTCATAGTGTGTTTGCCTATTAATAACTTAACCAAAGTGAAAACAAAAAAACTAAACTAGTTACGAATTTTCCTTCAATAATTTTCTGCCGGATTCAATATGTCTATCCCAAAAATAGTAAAATTCAGCAATATGCTTTCTACTGCTCCTAAGCATCTTCATTATCCATAAACTTAGTAATGAAAACAAGGTAGAAAGCCATAGCAGCAAATTAAATAAACCCGGACTTTTGGTAACAATTTCCTGAATGCTTTCCATCCCTAAATCCTTTCCTATCACCTGACCAATATTTATAAAATTCCCGCTTATCAATACAGATATACAACTAACAGCAATGAATCCGAATAAAAAACATAAGACTGTAAGAAAATTCTTCATCCTTTCTGTAGAATGACCTTTTGTATAGATCTCTATAAATTTACCCGCGGATGATTTCAACCAGCTTTCAAAATCATTTTTAATCATCATATTTCTCTAAATCCTTACTGTTTTTTAACTTTATTAGCTTCCTGTAACAAGAGGAATTTTCAAAACGACTACGAAAATATATAAATAATCATTAAAAAAAAAGTTATGTTGATTAATTATTAAACTGTTATTTGTATCAATCAATTTCTAATCACAGACAGACAATTAAGACTAAAAACTCTTTTTCTATTCATATTCCTTACTATCTTTGTTTAAAATTTAGACTTAAATGAATTTATACCGATTATTAATACGCCCCCTTTTACTTCAGTTTGATCCTGAAACTATTCATCGATTTACATTTGCCTGTTTTAAGACTTTTCAAAAATCGAAGATAATTCGTTTGATTGTTTCTGCGCAGTTTAGAATTGAAAATTCATCCCTTGAAAGGGAGCTTTTTGGTTTAAAGTTTCCAAACCCAGTTGGCTTGGCGGCAGGATTGGATAAAAATGCGGAAGCCTTTGATTTTTTAGGAAGTATGGGCTTTGGTTTTATTGAAATTGGAACACTTACTCCAAAAGCACAGCCAGGAAATCCAAAACCTCGTTTGTTTCGTTTTGTTAATGATAAAGCATTGATAAACCGTATGGGATTTAACAATGAAGGTGTTGAAGAGGCTGTTGAACGCTTGCGGAAAAAAAGAACCAATATAATAATTGGTGGAAATATTGGCAAAAATAAAAATACACCTAACGAGGAAGCTACTGATGATTACTTAAAGTGTTTTGATGCCTTATATCCTTATGTAGATTACTTTGTAGTAAACGTAAGTTCTCCCAACACTCCTAATCTGAGAGAACTGCAGGGAAAGGAACCTTTAAAGAGGCTTTTGAATGAAATTATGGAGGTAAACAGAAACAAAGAAAAAACGAAGCCTGTTCTTTTAAAAATTGCACCGGATATTAACAACTCACAATTGGATGATATCATCGAAATTGTTCAGGAAACTAAAATTGATGGCATTGTTGCGACAAACACAACCATTTCACGGGAAGGATTGTCGTATCCGGAAAGCAGAATAAAACAAGTTGGTGCCGGCGGATTAAGCGGACAACCACTTCGTGAAAGATCTACGCAAGTGATTCGATACATACATGAAAAATCCGGCGGGAAAATTCCTGTTATTGGTGTTGGAGGTATCCTAACAAAAGAGGATGCTTTGGAAAAATTAGAAGCTGGAGCTTCGCTTGTGCAAATTTACACCGGCTTTATTTACGAAGGACCTGCTTTGGTGAAAGCAATTAATAAGGAGTTGGTAAGAAACAAAGTCTAGAAAGGTCGGGAAAAGTCAAACAGTCGAATGGTCTAAAAGTCATAAAACAACAGTAATCGAATGTTTTGCCGTGTGGCCTTGGCCCAGGGTTAAAATAAACCTCTTCCTTTTTAATTACTAATTCATAACTCATAATTACTTTGTCACATCGTCTAAACTCAAATTTGGCATCCGTTCCATTTTGCTCACTTCAATGCTTAAAAATCCATATTCCACAGTTACTTTTCCTTCTATGCAATAGCAACCGGGCCCGCGAAATGGATACTCTTTGGCAACTGGTGGAAAATGAACAGTATCGATCCAATGTCCATCCAAATCGATCCAGGTTCCAAAAAACATGATTTTTCCATTGCTGGCCTTGGTTGGTTTTCGAGTAATCAAAAAGCCAACAATGCGGACATACCGATTAATCAGTCGAGGCAAATGACATGCCTTTAAATCGGAAGGAAGCTCATCTTTCAGCAATTCGAAAGGCGACTGTATGGATAAACCCAGCAATTCAATTTCATCAAAGGCATCTTCCAATTGATGTTTCCATAGATCCGGAAGCTTGAACTCTTTCACCTCAGTCTGGAACAAGGTTTTTTCGGACTTAATCTTTTTACTATGCCCCAATAGAAAATGAGCATCCCAAAGCAATTCTTTTTTGCCTTTTCCGGTAAAACGGAAGGCTCCCACCCGTATCAAAACAATTAATTGCTCCAAACTAACAGGAAATCGATTCACAAAATCGCGCAAGCTTGTAAATATGCCATTCTCATTGCGCTCATTAATCAGATTTTTTCCGATTGTTCTTTCCAAATCATGCAAAAGATAGAAACCCAACCATATTGTTCTTCCCTGAATTCGATTCTCCCAAGAACTTCGATTTACACAAGGTGCTTCAACCGTGGCTCCATGCATTACCGCTTCATGCAAGTAGAGTTGTGCAGAATAAAAACCACCGCCATTGTTCAGCGTTGCCACCATATATTCTAATGGATAATATGCTTTTAAATACAGCGCCTGAAAACTCTCCACCGCATAACTGGCCGAATGTCCTTTTGCAAAGGCGTAATTGGCAAAGCTTTCAATCTGCCGCCAAATATCCTGAACAATTGCATCTGCATAGCCTTTTTGCCTGCAATTGGAAAAAAACTTATCCCGAACTTTCGCAAATTCATTTCTTTGCTTAAACTTCCAGGACATTCCTCTACGCAAAATATCTGCTTCGTCGAGCGATAAACCGGCAAAATAATGCGCTACTTTAATCACATCTTCCTGATACACCATCACACCGTAAGTTTCCTCCAATATGCGGTATAGGTCGGGAATTTCACGTCTGGCCTCTTCCCTTCTGTCTTCATCCTGAAAACGGAGAATATACTCGCGCATCATTCCGCTCTTAGCAACTCCGGGTCTTATGATGGAACTCGCAGCAACTAATCGCTTGTAATCTTCAGCCTTTAGTTTGGTCAAAAGCATACGCATGGCCGGCGATTCCACATAAAAACAACCAACTGCTTCGCCTTTCTTCAGCATGCGTTTTACCCGAACATCTTTCATAAACAATTTGGTATTGTGAATGTCGATGTCAATACCATGATTTTGCCTGATAATGGCAAGAGTGTCTTTAATTTTTCCCAATCCCCGCTGACTTAAAATATCAAACTTGTGCAAACCCAAATCTTCAGCAATGTACATGTCGAACTGAGTGGACGGGAAACCTTTTGGCAAAAGTTCGGTTGCTGAATAGTTGCTTATTGGTTCATCTGAAATTAGAATTCCACTGGAGTGGATGCTTCCATGACTTGGAAAGCCTGCAATATACCGGCTGTAACGAATTACCCATTTTCCATATTCATCGGCCTGATCGGGATTGGGATTTCTTTGCAAGCGGGTAATTTCTTCATCGGGCAAACCAAATACCTTACCAATTTCACGAAAAGCTGATTTATGATTGAAGGTGATAAAAGTACCAAGCAAAGCAACTCGGTCCCAACCATATTTATCAAACAAATATCGAGTCACATCATCTCGATCAGTCCAGGAAAAGTCGATATCAAAATCGGGTGGCGATGTTCGGAAGGGATTAATAAAACGCTCAAAGTAAAGATCTAAATCAACCGGGTCAACATTGGTGATTCTCAGAAGGTAAGCAACCAGACTATTGGCACCGCTTCCCCGCCCTACATGGTAATATCCTTTACTCATAGCATATTTTACCAGATCCCAATTAATCAGAAAATAGGAACAAAAGCTCAACTCCCGAATTACCTTCAATTCCTTGTTCAGGCGATCCAAAATCTCATCGGTTACCTGATCGTAACGATATTTTAATCCTTCGCAAGCCTCGCACTTCAACAGTTCAAAATCTTCCTCCTCCGAAGAGGTAAAGTGCTTTTTGTTTTTGTTGCTTCCAAACTCAAACTCCATATTGCAGGAATTCAATAGATTTTCTGTATTCTCAATAATTTTTGGATACTCCCTGTAAATCTCTAAAAGTTCACTTCTACTTCGGTATCGATTCTCAAAATCAGCTTGTTCAGACTTGGGCAGTTTGCTTAACAAAGTATTCTTATCGATGGCCCGCAACAAACGGTGAATGTTGTAATCGCGTTTGTTTCGAAAGCTCGCTGTTTGCAAAACCACCAACTTATGCTGATGGTTTTTCCACTCAGTAAACGGCAAACGAAGTAAATCCTGAGGGCTCACACCTACATATTCATATTCTTTTAAATCACAAAGCTCTGACGTAAAAGGATAAACGACACAGGCATGTTTAAAGCTGGGTGCATTCGGTAAAAACGCTCTCTTTTCGTGCAAATGAAGGGTTAAGAACGCATTCAGTTCACGAAATCCATCTGTATTTTTAGCAATTGCAACATACTGTTGCTGAGTTCCATTCCGAAAATCGATTCCCACCACAGGGCGAATACCAAACGCCGCACATTGCCTTACAAAATCAAGACTTGCTGCGGTATTATTGATATCCGTTAAGGCAATAGTCGTAAATCCTCCTGCAGTAACCTCTTTTAAAAAATCTTCAACAGAAAGTGTTCCGTATTTAAAACTGTAGTAGCTATGGCAATTTAAAAGCATGGTTGTAAAGTCTAAAAAGTCTGGAAGGGTTTAAGAAGTCTGGAAAGGTCGAACAGTCAAACAGTCGAATGATATAAAAGTCTTGAAACAACAATAAAATGCATTGCCCTGTGGCTTTAGCCCAGGGATAATGAGAATATCTTCTTTCACCCTGTTAATTCTTAATTCATCATTACTAATTCATAATTCTCATTCATCGTCTTTAGTGTGCCGGAATAATTGGTGTCTTACCATTGAAAGGGTTCATCCCTCCAATTGTTGTTGAGCCCATTCCAATGGCGCGCTTCACGGCACTTTGTCCGTAACGGTTGCGCACAAGGTCCATGGCCTGATACAATTTAATCAGCTTCTCCGAATCCTCGAACAAACGAATTTGATACGTCCCACCCACCAAATAGCTAAAACAAACACCAATCAAACGAATCAATACTCTGCGCTCATACATCTTCTCAAACAAATCAAGCACTACAGCGATGAGTGTATGATCTAAAGATGTGTAGGGAATTCGCTTCTGTTTTGTATACGTCTGAAAATCGGAATATCGGATCTTAACCGTCACACAAGCAGTTAGTTTGTTTCCATTTCGCAGTTGATAACACAGATTTTCGGCCATAGCCACCAACAAACTGCGTAATTTGGTCACATCAGTGGTATCTTTCTCGAAAGTCCGCTCGCTGGATATGGATTTTCTCTCGTTCCAGGCCACTACAGGAGTATTGTCAATTCCTTGTGCCTTTTTCCAGATTACCGTGCCGTTTTTACCCAATACGCGTTCCATCAATTCCATGGGCATTTCCTGTACGGTTCGAATTTTTTCTACCCCCATACTTCGTAACTTGTGATAGGTTTTATCGCCCACCATGGGTATTTTCTTTATGGAAAGAGGCGCCAAAAAAGGCATTTCGTTTCCTTCCGGAATTTCGATGTAATTATTGGGTTTGGCCTCTCCTGTTCCCACCTTCGAAACCGTTTTGCTGGTTGAAAGACCAAAAGAAATGGGTAAATGTGTTTCTTTTAAAATTTTCTCCCGTAATTCCCTTGACCACAAATAACTGGTCTGCACAAAACGATCCATTCCCGTAATATCAACGTAAAACTCATCAATCGAAGATTTTTCGAAAACAGGTGCGCGTTCCTTTACAATTTCAGTCACCATATCCGAAAACTTACTGTAAGTCCCGCTATCTCCTCTTATCACAACAGCACCCGGACATAATAGCCTGGCCATTTTCATAGGCATGGCAGAATGAATGCCATACACACGCGCTTCATAACTGCAGGCAGCCACAACACCTCTGTCTGATGTTCCTCCAATCAGTACCGGACGATTATTCAACCTGCTGTCTAAAAGCCGTTCACAGGACACAAAAAAAGTATCCAAATCCATATGCAATATTGTCTTTCTCACCAATTGTCGATATTTTCGTCATTATTCTGACTATAATTTAGTCATTTTTGATTATCTTTGAAAAAAAGAAGCTATGTTTTTTGCAGAAAATATTAAGTTCCTGCGTCAGCGGAGAAAGAAATCTCAACTTAGTTTAGCTGATCAACTGGACATTACAAGAACTACTTTGGCAGGATATGAAAAAAATGTTCAGCCACCGTTTAAGGTGTTGATTAAATTCGCTGAATACTTTGGTGTATCAATAGATGCATTGTTGCGCTACAATTTAGCAGAGCTGTCGGAATTTCAGCTTTCGCAGATAGAAGATGGATTCGATATTGATGTTACCGGAAAAAAATTACGCCTGCTCACCATATCCGTAAACAAAGATGGAGAAGAGAACATTGAAATGGTTCCGCTAAAAGCACAGGCAGGCTATACAAACAGCTACGGCGATTTGGAGTTTATCGGCTCACTGCCAAAATTCTCATTGCCCTTTCTTCCTAAAGATAAAACCTACCGAACGTTTCAAATTGCAGGAGATTCGATGCTGCCAATTCCCGAAGGTGCATGGGTAACTGCTTCCTTTATTCAAAACTGGGAGCAAATTAAAGATGGTACTCCCTGCATTATAGTAACACTTGAAGATGGGATTGTTTTTAAAGTAGTTTACAAACAGTTGGAGAAAAACCAAACACTCCTTTTGGTATCCTCGAACCGAAACTACAAGCCTTACGAATTGCCTATTAAGAACGTAATTGAGATCTGGAAATTTGAGACTTTTAATGGGTTTGAGATTGAATAACAAACAGAAGAACAAAAGCTTCAAGTCTAAAAATTCAGATTATAAAAACAATAATTTAACTTTACTACGAATAAAAAATAAAGTAAGACTAAAAACCAACGCTATTTAATAGAAATATCATGATCATCGTAAATGTAAAAATAAGACCTAAGGCCGGCTGTAAGCAGGATTTTATTAATGCATTCAATAATGTGGCCGAGCTGGTGAGACAAGAAGACGGATGTTTGGAGTACGAACTTCACCAAAAGCTGACTTCTGATTCGGAACTTTTTCTATTCGAACGATGGGAATCTAAACCAGCTCTCGACAAGCATTTAAATGCTGAGCACATGACTAAATACATCGCTGAAGTGAAAGGTTTTCTTGAAGCAAAAAACGAACTGAATATTTACGAAGCTGAGAAACTGAATTAAAAAAACTGCATTTTCCTAAATTCTTAAAATTAATCCTGTAAAGAGAAATAATGCTCGTCTAAATAATCAGAAGCCAAACAACACAATAAATGTAACAAATGCATGCCCGTCAGCGGTTCTTTTACCCTGACGGTACTTTCAATCAAAAAACACAACAAAACAAAAAAGTACCCCTCTGCCCTACGGACATCTTCCCTTAAAAAAAGGGAAAATCGTTCACAAACAGAATTTTCCCTTCTTGAGGGGAAGTGTCGACAGAAGAAGGTGGTGAAAACGGTATTGCCCTAGCCTGTCAGGAATCTGCAACCACTGATGGGATAAAAAAAGCCTCTTCGCCCGATTTGGATCATTCGAAATGTTATTTAACAGCTTACTATTGAAAGTTTTCATATTATAAAGGACTTACAGTGTGCACAAGGGTGGCATTTTCGAAACTCCGAGGCATGTGTGTGTTCCAAAAATGGGCATCTCGTTTGCCGGATAAGGCTTGCGTTGCATGAATATGGGCATCCACAAAAAAATATAGGTCTTTTATGTGACTAAAACCGGTATTTTCAAAACTCCGAAGGGCTTGTGCATCGCAATAATGGTCATCCACGAAAGTGAGAGGGCTTTGTGTTTTGCTAAAATTGGCATCCACGCAAGCAGATGCCCATTTATATAAAGTAAAACGGCTGTTTTCAAAATTGATCCTGCAAAGAGGAATAATGCTGGTCTAAATAATCAGAAGACAGGCGACACGAATTTAAAACCGATTCATTTTCTCCCAAAAAACAGGAAACGGCCGTAGACAAAGTACAGCCGGTTCCGTGTTGATAGTCAAAATTCTTCCTCTTCTTTTCAAAATGATAAACCTCTTTCTTACAGATTAAAGCTTCCCTGATTTTAGCATCTGTAAAATGACCGCCTTTTAGTAAAATGGAAGTACACCACTCCCTGCTCTTCTCTTTTGCAATTTCGATTCCCTCCTCCAATGTATTGATCCTGCAATCGGCAAGCAATTCAAACTCATTTTTGTTGGGAGTAATCAGTTCGCATAAGGGAAACAATTCCCCTTTCAACAAATGCAATGCTGATGAATCGAAAAGAGCTTTTCCGCTGGTAGAGGCCAAAACCGGATCGAGAACCACATGTATTTTCGGAAAGTGTTTTAAACAATTGCTGATCACCATCAGATTCTCCTTGCTGCAAACCGCTCCAATCTTAACCGTTCGAACAGGAAATGATTGAAACAAATTCTTTATTTGAGATTGCAGCAATTCGTGATTTACAGGCTCCACAGCAAATACTTTTTCAAAATTTTGAACTGTAATTCCTGTTAGTGCCGAAAGTGCCCAATAACCCAAATCATGTGCCACTTTACAATCTTGTTGTATGCCTGCTCCACCACTGCTATCCGAAGCTGCAATTGTTAAAAAGTATTCCATACTTACATGCTTTTATCATTTTTAACTGCGCACAGGTTCCCGCACATGGTACAGTGATCCTCTTCACTGCTTTCCGATTCCATTTTCCGCTTTCTGGCCAATTCAGGATCGATACTATTTGTAAACATTGTCTCCCAATCCAGTTCGTAACGTGCTTTCGAAATTGTCAGATCCCGATCACGGGCACCTGCCACATTATTCACTAAATCGGCAGCATGTGCAGCAATCCGGCTTGCAATTACACCTTCCTTTACGTCTTTAGCATCGGGCAGGCACAAATGCTCGGCAGGCGTTACGTAACACAAAAAATCGGCACCGTGAATGGCTGCAATCGTACCCCCAATTGCTCCCACAATGTGATCGTATCCGGGAGCCGAATCGGTAACCAAAGGCCCAAGCACGTAAAACGGTGCTTCGCGGCAAAGTCTTTTCATCAATTTCATATTGGCTTCAATCTGATCCAAAGGCATGTGGCCGGGACCTTCTACCATTACCTGCACACCTTTGTCTCTGGCGTGATCGACCAATTCCCCTAAAACCAGCAATTCTGCAACTTGTGCCTGATCGGTAGCATCAGCACCGGCTCCCGGACGCAAACCATCACCCAAACTAATGGTTACATCGTATTGTTTGCAAATATCCAAAACCCGGTCGTATTGTTCATACAATGGATTCTCCTTCCCGTTTTCTTTCATCCAGCGCTTCAGCAAAGCTCCTCCCCGGCTTACAATGCCACACACTCGTTTATCATTCTCAAGAAAGGAAAGGGAAACTTTGGTAACGCCGCAGTGCAAGGTCATAAAATCAACCCCCATTTTTGCCTGAGTTTCAATTTCACGAAACAGATCTTCCGGATCGAGTTCTTTAATCTCTTTTCCTTCGGCCAGCAAACGTGTAGCTACACCATAAATGGGTACAGTACCAACCATTACAGAAGACTCCTTAAGTATTCGTTGAAGAATAATATGCAGATCGCCGCCCGTTGATAAATCCATAATTGCATCGGCACCATATTGAACAGCTACTTTCATTTTTTCCAGTTCCTCTTCAAAATGGCAATGCTTCTCGGATGTGCCCATGTTAGCATTTACCTTAGTTCGCAAACCATTCCCTATTGCT
This sequence comes from Labilibaculum sp., assembly GCF_963664555.1. Lineage (GTDB taxonomy): Bacteria > Bacteroidota > Bacteroidia > Bacteroidales > Marinifilaceae > Labilibaculum. The sequence continues at coordinate 2,836,789 of NZ_OY761461.1, forward strand.
ACAGCCGGAAAGTCATGATTTTTGTTTTTGGGGATTACAATCCGCCCCTGTGCAATCTCATTTCGCAGCCATTCAACATCAACTCTTTCGTTTTTTGCAACGATATGCATTTCGGCTGTGACAATGCCTTCTTTGGCTTTTTCTATTTGTGTGTTCATTGTTTTGTGCTTATTAAATTAGTAAACTCTTGAATCCTTTGATCGAACTGATCTGTTTGCATAAAATGCCGCACCATGGCAATATTTTTAGCTCCGGCACTCAAAATAGTCTGAATATTTTCAGGGAAAATTCCACCAATGGCAACCACAGGAACAGTAGCAATATCCAGCACCTGTTTCAGCTCTTTAACACCAACCGGCTGATCGGGTTTCGCTTTAGCATTGGTCGGATATATGGGGCCAAAGCCAATGTAATCAGGCTTCTGAGCCAAAGCTTCCTTCACTTGCCAAATGGAATGCGTTGACAAACCAATTTTCATGTCTCCAACAATATTCCGGGCTTCTTCCATACTTATATCATCTTGTCCGAGGTGCAGAAAATCAGCATCACAAATTGCTGCAATATCCGCACGGTCATTCATCACAAAACTGGTTTCACTTCCTCTTGTAATGGCTCTGATTTCTTTTCCTATTCGTATCAATTCTTTATCGGATAAAAATTTTTCGCGCAGCTGCAGCATCTTAACTCCTTGCTCAACGCACGATTCGGCAATGGAACGATATGAAGAGTGAGGCTTTGTAATGATGATGTATAAACCAAAGTCCTTCATCTTATTTACTTAGGTTTTCAGCAATTAAACCCGCTAATTTTTCACCGGAAAGAAGCATTCCTCCAAAGATAGGACCCATTCTAAAGCCACCGCTAACACCATTCGATGCCATACCCGACACATACAATCCAGGGTATACTTCTTTGGTGTTTTCTACAGTAGTTCGCTCAGCTTAATCTATCGACAAAGAGTATTCCCCCATCACTTTACCTGTTTTTGTGTTTAGCTTCACGTCGTTTTTACGTTCCAAGGTGCTGACAATGTCACAATCGTGCCCCGTGCCATCAACTACGGCTTTTGCCATGATCACCAAAGGATCAACATGCAATCCTTCTCTGCGAACAGGTGACCAATTTAAAACAACACCACACACCCTATCGTTTTGAAAAACAACATCTTCAATAGAAGAACAGTTGAAGATTTTTACGCCTGCCTGCGTAGCATGGTATATTAATGCAGAGGTTGCATGCACAGAATCAAGCGTGTAATAATCTCCCTGATAGTTTGTATAGGAAATATTTAATTCGTCAAGAATATGCAGTGCATCTTTCTGAACTATTATCTCGTTAAACATCATGGCACCGCCCCACATGCCTCCGCCTGGAGCCAGTTTACTTTCATACAAAGCAACTTTAAAGCCTTTCTTTGCGAGATAATAGGATGCGATTAGTCCAGAAGGTCCACCTCCGACAATGGCCACATCAACCGATAAATTTTCTTTGAGTTTTTTAAAATAGGAATCGACGATTCCTGCAGATACAATTTGCTCCATTTTATTGTTTATTAAGTGTATATCATTAATAAACAGGGGCAGTCCTACTCCAAAAAAGCAGACTTTTCTTTACTTTCCTACGCAGGCATTATCCTGATCAGGTAAAGGGTATGATCTCAGCCTTAAAGTTAGGCACCCCTAGTTTATATAAATGCAAAAGTAAAATAAAAAACCAGAATAGATTCTTCCCATTGGAATCTTTTACGGATTAATTCTCTGGAAGAATTATCTTTGCTTACAAATATAAGCTTGCAAACAATGTTAGATTTTAAAATAGAAGAAGATAAATGTATCGCGTGCAGTCTTTGTGCACAAGATTGTCCGGTTGGAATTATAGAGATGGCTCCAAAACCTGTGATCCGAAAAGAAAAAGAGAAGAATTGTTTGAAATGCCAGCACTGTTTAGCCATTTGTCCTACGGCAGCACTTTCAATATTAGGGAAAGAACCTGAAAATAGTGTTTTGGTAAGTGATGAAATCCCAAAGCCGGAAACAATCAGCAGATTGATGAAAACCAGACGCTCCATCCGAAAGTACAAAAAGGAAAACATTGATAAAAAATTAATTCAGGAACTTATTGAAACGGCTGCACATGCACCAACAGGACACAATGATAATGCTGTTTTAATATCCTTGATTGACAACAAAAATGATCTGGACTTGTTTCGATCAAAAGTGTACGATTCATTGAAAAATGCCAGAGAGACCGGTATGCTTGAGAAACGATTTCAATTTCTTCTTTCCTATCAAAAATTATGGGAAACCAAAGGTGTAGATGTGATTTTTAGGGATGCACCACACCTAATTATTGCTTCTGCCCCATCTGCTGATGCTTCACCAATGGCAGATTGCTTAATTTCATTGTGCTACTTCGAATTAATTGCCAATTCACACGGAATTGGCACACTTTGGAATGGAATGATAAAATGGGCCATTGATGACATAGATCCTGAATTGCGGATGTTTATCGGCATTCCAAAAGATCACACGATTGGTTATGTAATGATATTCGGCAAACCGGCAGTGAAATATGCCCGGGGAATTCAATCGGAAGGATTAAAAGTGAATCGCATAAAATTTGAATAAAAAGAAGTCTGTTTTTCACATCAGATTCTTACAATAGATTAATTCTATTAACATTTTATTAAAACAATTTTATTTAGTTCCTACTTATTTTTGTACTTCAATTTGTGCGGATAAATCGATTTTTCACAAATCTGAAATCATAAAAACAATAAAACTCAAAAAATGAAACGTCCATGCCAAAGTGATTTTAACACACAGGGAGATGATTATCTCAGAATGGTAAGTTCTCCCGAAACAAGTTCGGGACAGGCTATATGGCAAAATCTTAAAATTATAATCATATGAAGGTAGTCGCATTTAACGGAAGTCCTAAAAAAGAAGGAAACACTTACCATGCCCTTAAATTAGTAACAGAACAGTTGGAGATGCAAGGTATTGAAACTGAAATTGTTCACATTGGCAATAAAGGAGTAAAAGGTTGTACTGCCTGCGGTCAATGTGCCAAAAACAAAGATGAAAAATGTGTACTAAAAGGAGATGATGTAAACATTTGGATTCAAAAGATGAAAGAAGCCGATGGCATTTTGCTTGGCTCACCAGTTCATTATGCCTCTTTGGGAGCAAATATGAAATCGTTTTTAGACCGGGCATTCTATGTGAGTGGTGCAAACGGCAACTTGTTTCGGCACAAAGTTGGTGCTTCGGTTGTTGCGGTTCGTCGTTCGGGAGGATTGCCAACCTTTAACGAACTGAACAATTATCTCAACTATTCAGAAATGATGATCCCGACATCGAATTATTGGAATGTAATTCACGGAACGACTCCAGGTGAAGTTTTGCAAGATGAAGAAGGTGTTCAGATCATGAGAATTTTGGGCAAAAATATGGCCTACCTATTGCAATTAATTGATCAGGGAAAAGATAAGGTAGAAGCTCCGGCACAAGAGAAGAAAATATACACCAACTTTATCCGATAATCGGGTACAAAATATATAAAGCCATTCTTCTTGCAACAGAATAATGGCTTTTCTTTTTGCTCAAATAATTATCTAATTCCCTGTTTTGTCTTTTTTTCCATTTCTGTTCCCTTGTATGTGCAAGTTCAAGAGTTGTGAGCAACATCTGGAAGAAATAAAATTATTGCCTCAATCATGCTTTTTGATTTGGAAGGTGCATGCATTGTCATCACATTGAGGAAAAATAAGCAGCCAGAACACTGCAGATTTTTTAAAACTATTGACTTTTTTTGAACAAATCAAACTTTTCAATGGCCTACTCCGGCTATTGATTTAACCATTTCTTAAATTCGGCACATCGATCCTGACTAACCACAGCATCAATACACTCCGGATGATTGGGTTTGAGATTTAATTTTATTCTGTTTTTTGAATAGTAGTGCATATCTTCAATGGCCTGATAACTAACGATAAATTTGCGGTTAATCCGGAAAAAACGCTTCGGATTCAATTTGCTTTCCAAAGATGTCAGCGTGCCATCAAAAAGATAACGGTTCCCATCCAATCCAAATAGATAAAGAGCCTTACCGTCTGCCATAAAGTAGGCCACTTTTTCAACTTCCAATGAACTGAGTCTGTCACCGCGGCTCACCATGAATCGTTCCTGATATTGATCACCAGTCATTAAGCTGTTTAAAGATTTCTGAAGAGCCCTAAAATCAAGAGATTCTTTCTCCTGAAACATTGTCTCGAACTTACTAACAGCAGCTTCCACATCTTCAGAGTCCATTGGTTTTAGTATATAATCAACACTGCATTGTTTAAATGCCTGTATCGCATATTGATCGTATGCAGTTGTAAAAATAACAGGTGTGGTAATTTCCAACCGATCGAAGATCTCAAAACTGTTGCCATCTCCCAAGTGGATATCCATAAAAATCAAATCAAGCTTATTCCCGGACAGATACTGTACGGCCTGCTCAACATTTTCCAGATGTGCTTTAATTTCAACTTTATCAGGACGTATATCCAGCAGCATTTTTTCCAGTTCCCGCGCCGCCAAACGTTCATCTTCAACAATAGCTATTCTAATCATTTCTGTCTTATTTTTACCCGACCAAATTACAAAAGAAAAGGGGCAATCCGTACTGGAAAACCCCTAATTTCAATTTATTGATATGCTAATTAACCTAATTACTCAAATTTGGATTGTTGTTTATGGCTTCATCCGGATAACGGAGCGTATAACGGGGATCGCCCTGATTCAGAGTCGCTGATTCTGTTTTGTAGGCATGATCAATTGGCTCTTGAGTTGTTCTTCGTAAATCGAACCAACGATGTCCTTCAAAAGCAAACTCTCTAAAACGTTCGTTGGCAATTTCTGCGATTAATTCTGCTTTGTTTAATCCAGCAATACGGGTTACTTCTGTATTGTAAAAATCAGCAAGTAAACGTTTTGCTTTCAACTGATTTAAATAGTTGCGAGCTTGATCCAAATCGTCTAGTTTTGCCGCACACTCAGCAATTGTCAAATACATTTCAGAGGTTCTGAAACTGCATTTTGAAGCTGTATCAGTTCCTTTATCAATGCTGAATTCTCCATTTCCTTCATCGTTAAAATACAGGGAAAAACGCAGGTCATTAACCTGATCGTACATTCCAAGCAATTTATCAGAAACAAAAGATGAACCTCCAACTTCAGAAGAGAATACTTCCTCTAAAGCCAAAATGCTCTCAACAGAATTGTATTTGTGCGCAGAAAGAGAATTATCGGCAACTAAATCCTGCAAATCAACTTTAAACTTTACAACCTCCAATGCTGTTTTTCTTGCATTTTCGAAATCGCCAACATACAAATACACCCTTGATTGAAAGGCCAAAGCAGCCAACATACTGAAACGATAATTCAATCCTGTTTCGTAAGTTTCAATGTTCAACTTCGCTATTCCATCTGTAATATCAGATGCTATTTGTGTATAAACCTCACCCGTACTACTTGCAAAATATTCAGCTTCCGTATCAATTTTTAATGCAAGAGGCACGCCTTTATCGGTATTTGCTGTGGCTGAATTGTAAGGCAAACCATAAAGATTTACCAGGTTAAAATGCATTAAAGCTCTCAATAAGTAAGCTTCTCCGACAATTTGATCAATTTCTTCAGAACTTCCTTCTGTTGCATCAGCACCGGCATCTATAATGTGATTGGCATACATGATCACCTTGTAATATTGCTGCCATGAAAAACCCAATGTGTTCGATGATTGATTGACATCATTCCACAAATAGATATCCTGAACTTGTGTTAAATCCCAAGCATTATTGTCCAATTTTAATTCATCAGTTCTGAAAGCAATTCTTTCTTTATCATCAGGAACCCCATCGTATGCGCTTGTCAGTAAGGCCCGGAAATCATCTGTTGTTGTTGGAATCAACCGATCCTTTGGCTTTACATCCAAATAATTGTCGCAGGAAGAATAGCTTACTACTGCCAACAACAGCGCAATGTATATATTTATTTTTTTCATTGTGTAAGTCATTAGAAAGTTAAATTAACACCTAAAGTATAAGATTTTTGCTGTGGCTGAGCGTAAATATTACCATACGATTCAGGATCAAAATAGCCATCGTAACCATTTGAAATCACAAAAGGATTACGCGCCTCTAAACTAAATCTTACGTTAGATAATCTGATGCGCTTTAACATTGCATCAGGCAAGGTGTAACCCAAACGAATACTACTGATTCTCATATAGTTTACCTTTTTCAACCAAGTATCCAAATGACGGTATGTTCCTGCATTATCAATGTTATCGTACCACTGTTTTTCCATCCAATAGGCACCATCAGCTGAAGTGGCACCTAATAAATTTGGCAGGTTTTTATTGGTACCATTGATTACATCCAATAAATTACGTGATGTATTTCTTCCTCTGTCATACTCAGTCATGCTGTAATTTGGCTGCGCCAAAATATTCATCCCAAGGTTAAAATTCGCAGAGACAGCCAAATCAATATTTTTATATTTAAATGTATTGATAATACCACCGGAATATTTAGGATCTGAATCACCAGCATATGTGAAAAGCTCACGCACTTGCTCAGTTGTTAAATTTGAACCCGCATAATTTCCCGGCCAAAAATCAGCATATTGATCGTATAGATCGAAAAACTCTTTTCCTGTTACAGCAGCTCCATCCTTATCGAACAAAGGATATCCGTTCTCATCAAAGCCCTTTGTTTTAATTACCCAAACCGAATTAGCGGAGTATCCTTCGCGGGAAGGCAAGAACTGATTTGCCGGAATCTTTTCTTTTAGTACTTTGTTCTCGTTATGTGCAATATTAAAACTGGTATTCCATTCGAAATCTTTCGTTTTAATATTTCTGGTTGAAATACTCAATTCCCATCCCTTGTTTGTCATTTCGGCCCAGTTTACCGACATGGCACTAAAACCGGTTTCATGCGGAAGATTCTGAGTCCCTATCAAATCCGTTCCTTTTCTTTCATAATAGTCGAAACTCATACGAATAGCATGACGAAATAAAGACAGATCAGTACCAATATTGTAAGTAGAAGTTTTTTCCCAACGCAATTTATCATTTGGCAAACCACTAACATCAATACCATCTTCGTTGGTTCCCGGAAGATTGGAAACTGTGGTAGGTATACCAATAATATAAGGTGAACTATCTTTATCGATGTTTCCCTGCAGTCCGTAAGATGCACGAAATTTCAACTGACTCAACCAATCAATATCAGTTAAAAAACTCTCCTCGCTGGCATTCCAGGCTCCACTTAAAGCGTATAAAGGCAAATATCTGTATTTTGGATCAACACCAAACAAATCTGAACCATCGAAACGAATACTTCCAAAAAAAGTGTAACGCCTGTCGTAAGTGTACGAAGCCGTTCCAAAAAAGGAAGCATAGCGGTTCTTTCTATATACTTTACTGAACAATGGAAATGATTTTGCATCAGCTTCATCTCTAAAAATGACTGGCTTGGAAGTCATTCTATCGGCATTCCATCCGTATGCGGCGGAAAAAACCTGAGTATATTCATTTTGGCGTAATTCATTTCCAATCATGAACTCAACTTCATGTTTTTCATTAAAAAGTTGATTGTACTCTATAATGTTTTTCCAATTATAAGAACTGTTATCCGCTTCCCAATTTTGAAGAACTCCACCTTCAGGAATGAAATAGAATGGTTTTCCTCCTGAAAAATAGCGGCTTTTGTGACGCTCTTTTCTGGCAAAGAAAGTCTCCTCTTCCGCTTCTTTTTTAGTATTTGTTTTGTCTATCTGAATGCCGTATTGAGTACGGAATTTAAGATGAGAATTTAAATCCCATTCCAAATCTAAAATAGCATTCACACTTTGTCCTTTTAACTTGTTCTGAGTTCCTGCTCTTTCTTCTAAAATATTGAAAGGAATGTAGGCAATGTTATACAAGCCTTCCTCGTCAATATTATACACGTAGTTATTATCTTCATCGCGCAATTTCAAATATGGATTAGCCAAACGCACATAGTTTGCTGGATTTGTCAACATATTCGAACTTGTCAAATATGTTTTGTTCTTGCGTTCGTTGGCAAATAAACTAACACCTAATCTTAAATTGTCCCGTAAGTTGAAATCGGTTTTTAAAGTTACATTGTAACGACTAAGCGATGTACCGATAGTTGTTCCTTTTTCGGTATGAGCACCTAAGGAAAAATAGTAAGTTGCCAAATCACTTCCACCGGAAACACTCAGACTATGATCCTGATTCACTGCATTCTGATACAATTCATCTTCTAAATTAGCATCAACGCTTCTTAAAGCATTAATAGCGGCCAATGATTCCGGTGCAATTGCTGAAACACCACCTGTTTGGTAATTGTCCCAATCATTATTTGCATTCAAAATTTGTGAAACACTACCATACTGACTGTTATAGGTAAGATCGGTACGACCGGCCAAAGCCATTTCCAAATCCACCTTCTCATTCGAATTCATTAAATTCAACTTGTCAAAATCAGGTCGTGAAATAAACGAAGTATTGCTCGTCAAATTCACTTTCATTTGTCCGGCTTTACCCTTTTTAGTTGTAATCACAATTACCCCATTTGCAGCGCGGGCACCATAAATTGCAGTTGCTGCAGCATCTTTTAGTATTGTAATATCAGCAATGTCCTGAGGATTTAAACCACCAACAGAAGAATTGTACAACTGATCGATATTGTCTTTGTCGTTGTAATCAGGAACTTCGTTCCCTTCCAATGGAATACCATCCAATACCCATAGAGGATCTTGAGTTCCGTTTAATGACGCTGTTCCACGGATACGGATTTTTGCCGGAGCCCCAGGTGCCCCACCCTGAACAATACTGGTCACACCGGCAATTTGCCCACTTAACATCTGATCCACGTTTGGTACACCGGCTTGTCTGATATTGTCAGCATTCACTTTAACAACCGCCGAAGTCAGCTTGCGTTTTTCGATTTTCTGATAGCCGGTAACAACAACCTCGCCCAATTCACTGGTTGAATCGCTAAGTTTAATCGTAATAAATGATTTTCCTGTAATATCAACCATTTGAGTTTCGAAACCCAAAAAGCTGCAGGCAATCGTATTCAATTCTTTAGGAACTTCCAAAGTAAAGTTTCCATCAAAATCGGTAATTGTTCCTAATGTGATGTTCTCAATAATCCCTTTCATATTGGTTTCGGTACCAATGGTTGACTTATCAATGTAAACCGAAGCACCAATTAGAACTTCGCCATCACTTTCGGAAAGAACCGTTCCTTTAATCTGCTTCATTTCCTGCGCCCATCCAAATGCGGGCATCAAGATCAAAAGCAGGCTTATCAGTCTTTTCATAAATTCTTGTTTTTATTGGTTAGTAAAATAGTGGTTAATTCATACAAAAAACAGACAGAGAGATTTTTTATCTCTCCATCTGCAGGATCTATTTTCAATGTGTATTTAATGCTTCTTCAATCCGAAGAATCAAATCCTGATAATGAAAACGTGTTGCTTCATCGGCAATCTTCAACTTCTTCGATAACAACTCCTTAATGCGCAGCAACTCACCACGTTTCACCGACACATCATCCGACACCCTATTCATTGTGGCATAAAACAGGTTTCGGTTGGCGTAACGGTCCGATACATCCTCCTGATCATGAAAAAGGGCCCGGCTCTTTACTCCATAATCACACAGCAAGGGCATGTGCTGATGCAACGGACAACATCTATCCTTATGTTCACGTAGAGACTTTTTGCTTGTTTTCTCTAAAGTCTGGTTTTGAGAAATAATTAAAACATCAACAAAGTTCTTTTGCGACTGACGGGTAAAAACATCCAACTTGTGATTTTTAATCGTTTCACTAAATATTCCCTGATGTAAATCACTCATCATTTCTGTCAGAGTATATGCTTTACTGCCATTTTCAGCTTCGTTTTGCTGCATGCGCAACAGTCGTTCTTTTTCCAGTAAGGAGTAAAAAATGCGGGCATGCAAATCCCTAAATAAGGTTGTTGGAGCGTATTCAATATCACCAACTACTGATTCCCTAATCGGATATGATTTTTTATAAATCTCAGCATTGGCAATCCATTGTGGAATATTAATCACTTCCTCGATCAAATATTTAATTGCATCTTTTTGTTTTGCTTTTTCGACATGTACATAAGCTGATTTAGTCTCGCCAAATACCGGTTGATCCAAATAAACACCTCCCACATTTGCCACAACATGATTCGCGTAAGTAAACCATTGCCCGATTACTCCCATCATCATTTTACCTGCTTTTTCGTAGCTTTCACCTTCTTCGCAAGTCCATTTTTCTACTTCAGGAACAATTCGTTTCAAATTCGCCAGGCCGTAACGACTTGCTTTCATCGAATTGTCACCCAAGTCTTCGCTTTGCGCTGATGGATCGATGGTATTCTTTCCGTCTTGCTGCGGACCGTAATGATACAATGGGTCGTTTTCGTGATTCCTTATCATTTGACTCAAAACCTTCACTTCGTCCCAAGGAGTATCTTCCTGAATCCATCGATAAGCCCAGGCAATTGCATATTTATCGTACACACCAATCTGAGGCGTAATGTTTACCACTTCATCTTTTGGCTGCGCTACATAGTTGAAACGGGCGTAATCCATAATGGATGGAGCCGTTCCGCCCATTTTAGCCGTAAATGATTTGGAACGCAAAGAATCCACAGGAAAAGCCGCTGAAGCCCCCATATTGTGCATTAAACCCAGGGTGTGACCAATTTCGTGGGAAGAAACAAAGCGGATGGCATGAGCCATGTGTTCATCGCTAAATTTATTGTCTCTTGCTTTTGGGTCGATTACTCCGGTCTGAATACGAATCCATGAATGCAGGGCAGTCATCACATTGTGCCACCAAATAACGTCAGCCTCAATAATTTCACCTGAGCGTGGATCTACAACAGATGGTCCCATTGCATTTGCCTGATTGGATGCGGCATAAGTAATCATGGAGTAACGAACATCATCACCGTCAAAATCAGGATCGTTGGCAGGAACATCTTTTGCGACAATAGCATTTTTAAATCCAGCTTTTTCAAAAGCAGACTGCCAATCTGTTATTCCATCTTTAATCGCCTGCCGCCATTGCGGAGGTGTCGAAGGATCGATATAATACACAATTGGCTTTTTCGGTTCCACCAATTCTCCTGCCAAATATTTTTCTACATCTTCGGTTTTCGGCTCCAATCTCCAGCGATTCACAAACTCTCTGTTTTCAACAGCCTGCTGATCATCACGATAATAAAAATGTTTGGTTGTAAAGTATCCGATTCTACGGTCTGCAAATCTTGGTTTCATGGCTTTTTCGGCTAACAAAACCATATTCGATGTAACTTCTACAGTCACTGTAATTCCTTCTGCTTTAGTGGTCAGCAATGACTTCATTACCAAATTTTTAGGAAAGCTTTTGGCGGCACTTATTTTCGAAAGATCTTTCACGGCAGATCCCGGCATTCCAAGGATTCCAAACAGATCATTCAAACTTTTCTCAGTTCCGTCAAACACTTTGTTTACCTTAAAAACATAACTGGCAGAGTCTTTTCCAAAACATGCCAAATCGAAACATTCCCGTATGGAAGGCATGTAATTATCTTTCACCGATTGAGTAATTGCATCTCCTGCTTTCCCTTCGTAATATGGATGATAAGTTTTCACCCAAATTTTTTCAGTTAAGGTATCCACTTCAAAACGAATCAATAAATTTTGATAGTTGATTCCTTTGTTAAAACCCAACTCATTGATCTCGGAAGGAACTTTAGAGATTTTATTGACCAAAAGAAAGTCGCGGTGAAGCAACGAATCCGGGATTTCGAAATAGTAATCCTTTTTTACTCTGTGAATAGCTATTACTCCTTTTTTCGTAATCGCATCCGAAGTAATTATTTCATCGTACTTCTTCAGTTTTGAATCTTTGTCTTTTCCTTTTGTCGTATCCGACTCGGTTTCTGTCTTTTTCTTCTTCCAGAATGTAAAAATTCCATCTTCTGCAGAAACAGAAGTTCGCTCTGACGCCTGTGATGACAAACTCATTCCCCCCAGAATAAATGCCATCAAAAACAGCCGCGTAATTTTGTGATTTGGTGTGATTGTGCTTAAGTTCATTTAGTATATTTTGTTTGTAGTTGTGAGCATCGCCCCTACACGAATACTCACGTCACTGCATAATTCAATTTTATTCGTTTTACTACTGCCTAATGAATTCCATTGAGCAATAATCCGAAACAAAAATGAATTAATTTTGATCTGCAAGAAAAAAGAAGGGAGTGAACCGGAAAGATTAAGGAGTGAATGACAAAAAAACCGGTATGAAGCCTTTATGCCGAATAAAAAAACAAGCTTCCGGGATTAAAACAAAGGCAGTTTTACCCTGAAAAACCCATTTTCAATACCATAAACAGGTTGTTTATCGCCCAAAAAAGCATACAAAGCTTCGAGCGTTTTTAATCCGGTACCCGGACTGTGACTCATATCGGTTCGGGGCTGGTACGGATTTTCAACAATTAAATAGTATTCCTCTGAAACAGATATACGAACAGTCAGCGGTTTTTCACTTGTTATTACATTGTGTTTGATCGCATTTTCCACCAGTGATTGTATGCTGACAGACGGCAGCTTTCGGTTTAATGCTTCGTCTTTAATATCATATTCTAAAAGAAGATTATCCCCAAAGCGGATTTTCTGCAGGAAAAGATACTGCTTAATAAAATCGAGCTCCTGTTTTAAACTGATCAGATTACTGTTGTTACTATCCAGTAAATAACGGTAGACCTTTGACAGACTCAAAATAAACTTTCTGGCCAGTTTTGGCTCTCCCTCTACCAAGGCATAAAGGGAATTTAGAGAATTAAATAAGAAGTGCGGATTGATCTGATTTTTTATATTCTTAAGCTGCGCTTTTACTTTTTCTTCTTCCTCTTCGATGGCCTTGCGCCGAAGTTCAAGGGTTTCACTAATATCAAAACGGAAACTGGAAACACCCACAACTTTCCCTTCTGCGTCGGATATTGCATTAAAAATCTGCTGATAATCGATGCCATGTCTTTGAAATTCCACTAAAAAATGATCTCCTGTTAATGCCCGGTCCAAATACTTTTTCATTTGAATGCGGAAATCACCATAATAAGCATCCAATAAATTACTTCCCAGCTGAATCCCCCCTCCTTCGTTTTTCTCCAGGTTTGATTTATGAACACTATTGAAACTTGTATACCTGTAATTTTTATCTACTGAAAAAATCATGATTTGATCAGTACTCTCCATAATCGAAGACAATTTACTTACCTCATTGCGGTGTTTTCTCTCGGCCCTTTGCCGCTTGCTAAATTCATGAAACCACCTGCGCTGCGAAAAGTAAAGAAGTACCATCAGTGAAAGCGCCAGCACCAAACCAATCAGAAAGGTTGAATTGCGGATTTCCTGAACAGACTCACGGACATTAAAAAGAGGAACACTAACAGTTACCAGCCATTTTTTTTCCAAATTACCAATTTTGATGGGCTGATATACCCTCATCACCTGCACCTGCAAAAAATCGGAATGTACCTCTTCCTGATATTTACTCCCGGAAGCCAGAACTTCATAAATCCGGGCGCCTTCCGCCAATGTGTCCATTCGCTTCCCAATTAGGTTTTCATCGGGATGAGATATACAATAACCTTGTTCTGAAATAATGGTTACATAAGCTCTTCCCAAGGATTCATTCCCATAAAAATGCTGCTGAAAGTGATACAAATCCAAATCTGTTCCTAAAACCCCGATCATCTTTTCGTTCTTAATCACAGGCACCAGCACTGTTGCCAGCAAACGATTATCAGGACTCCAATAGGGAGCCGATATCATCTCTTTTCCCTGAATCATTACCTTTTTGATTAAATCCAGCTGTTTATCCAAAAGTGCACTCTTAGCAATTTCATTTCCCTTTTTCCTAAAATACACTTTCAATTTCCCCGGACCTGAAGCATCATCTTTGTCAACCGGTGAATACCAGCAAGCATTTAATTCATTTCTGATTTTCAATTCAGACTGAAGCGTTTTTACGATTACCTTTTCATCCTGCCCGGTAAAATCAATTGCCTCCGCCAGGGAGTTGGCCATCAAACCTGTGCGCAGAACACTGCCATCCAATTCGTTTTTAACGATTAAGAAACTGTTCTGAGCTTTTGAAACAGCAAAGTCGGTACTCATTTTCCGGGCAGTAACGGCCATCTTCTCACCTATTAAATAAGCGACACCTCCAAAACTCAGAATAATAATTATCCCGACCAGTACAATTGATTTGCTGCGAAACTTCATCCTGTAATAATAAGTGAAGCACAAATGTAGCAGTTCAAAAGTGTAGTATCCAAATCGCAGCAGGAAAAAAAACTGCAATTGGTAAAACCGTACTAATTTCATCTAAATTTTGCCTGCTTCCATATAATTCATCTAAATAACATGTTCCCCAACATATTTTCATCCACAAGCTAAGTAATCCATTACCAGAACTTTTGCATTTGAAATATCGTTTGCACTAAAAATCTCACTATTACCAGGTATTGCATGTAAAAATAGAAAAGAGTTCCTTTGCACCCTGTTAGCAAAAAAGAGTTTTAAGTCTTCTTCTTTTGCTGATCAAAAAGTACAAAATAAGAGAAGCTGTAATACAAAAAATTTAAGCGGACAAACACCAAGGGTCAAGTATTAACTTTGATTTTTTCAAACCATTACAAGACTGATGATTGTTCCATTCAACCATTGAAAAAATCATTATCAGAATGAAGAGAGTTCAATTCAAAGCCGGTGAATGGCAAAAAACGATTAACGTTAGAGATTTCGTTAGCAACAATTTAACTTCTTATACAGGAGATGCTTCCTTTTTAACAGGAGCAACAGAACGCACAAATAAACTTTGGAATATCTGCAAAGAAGCAGTTAAAGAAGAACGTGCCAACAATGGAGTCCGCTCAATCGACACCGAAACGGTATCGGCTATTGCTTCTCACGGAGCTGGATATATCGATAAATCATTGGAGCTGATTGTTGGCCTGCAGGCTGATGAACTTCTTCGCAGAGCCATGAAACCTTATGGTGGTATTGCTGTAGTTGAAAAAGCATGCACCGAACAAGGCCTTGAAGTATCTGATCGTGTAAAGGACATTTTCCGCAATTATGCAAAAACCCACAACGATGGTGTTTTTGATGCTTACACCGACGAAATCCGTAAGTTTCGTTCATTAGGATTCCTTACAGGACTGCCGGACAACTATGCCCGTGGCCGTATTATCGGTGATTACCGTCGTGTAGCGCTATATGGTATTGATCGTTTGATCGAAGCTAAAAAAGAAGATTTGAATGGTTTAACCGGAACCATGACTGATCATTTGATTCGTCTTCGCGAAGAAGTTGCCGAACAAATAAAGGCCCTTGGCGAAATTAAAAAACTGGGTGAAAAATACGGTTTGGAATTGAATCGTCCGGCTGAAACTGCACAGGAAGCTATTCAGTGGGTTTATATGGGATACCTTGCCGCAGTAAAAGAGCAGGATGGTGCTGCAATGTCGCTGGGTAACGTTTCAACTTTTTTGGATGCTTATATTAACAGAGATTTAGAAGCCGGTTTTATCAGCGAAGAATTTGCTCAGGAAATGCTGGATCAGTTTGTTATGAAATTACGAATGGTCCGTCACCTTCGTATGAATGCTTACGATGAGATTTTTGCCGGCGATCCTACCTGGGTAACTGAATCAATCGGTGGAAACACAATTGACGGCAGAACCAAAGTAACCAAGACTTCTTTCCGTTTCTTAAATACACTATATACTCTTGGAGCTTCACCGGAACCAAACATGACCGTTCTTTGGTCTGAAACCTTACCGGAAGGATTCAAGAAATTCTGTGCTCAGGTTTCCATCGACACCTCTTCTATTCAGTACGAGAATGACCAGTTGATGTGTGATACCCGTAAATCGGATGATTATGGTATTGCCTGTTGTGTTTCTTATCAGGAAATTGGAAAACAGATTCAGTTCTTTGGTGCACGTTGTAACCTGGCTAAAACGCTTCTTTTGGCATTGAACGGCGGTCGCTGCGAAAAAACAGGAACTCAGTTGATCAATGGCATTCCTGCCATGAGCAGTGATGAATTGAATTTCGACGAAGTAATGAGCAACTACATGATTGCGATGAAGGAAATGGCCCGTGTTTACAACGATTCAATGAACATCATCCACTACATGCACGATAAGTATTACTACGAGAAAGCCCAAATGGCTCTTGTGGATACCAATCCTGCAATCAACCTGGCCTATGGTATTGCCGGTCTTTCGATTGTTGCCGATTCATTATCTGCCATCAAAAATGCAAAAGTAACTGCTGTTCGTAACGAAGAAGGTTTGACCTGCGATTTCAAAATTGAAGGCGATTTTCCATACTATGGAAATGATAATGATGCAGTAGATTGTTTTGCTGTTGAAATCCCAAATCTATTCAATAGTTTACTGAAAGAACTGCACACCTACAAGAATGCAGAACCAACCATGTCAATCCTTACCATTACCTCGAACGTAGTTTATGGATTGAAAACGGGAGCTACTCCTGATGGAAGAGCAGCAGGTGTGCCTTTTGCTCCAGGTGCCAATCCAATGCACGGACGTGATTCTCATGGTGCGATTGCCTCATTGAATTCTGTAGCTAAAATCAACTACGAAGATTCTTTGGACGGTATTTCGAACACCTTCTCTATTGTTCCTAAATCATTGGGCGCAACAGCAGAAACCCGTCAGGACAATCTGGTTACCATGATGGATGCTTACTTTATGAAAGGAGCTCATCACTTAAACGTAAATGTTCTGGACCGTGCGATGCTGGAAGATGCCATGGAGCATCCTGAAGAATATCCACAGTTAACAATCCGTGTTTCGGGTTATGCTGTAAACTTTGTTCGTTTAACCCGTGAGCAGCAACTGGAGGTGATCTCCCGCAGCTTCTTCGAAAAAATGTAAGATCGTTTAATGATACAATGAGTACCGGAGCTCTCCTTGAGAGTTTCCGGACTCTGTTTTAATGTACTGATGCTTACTATGGCATTTGTTTCCTAACCAAACAAGCAAATCATGTTAAACGTTCACTCTTTTGAATCATTAGGTACTTATGACGGACCCGGAATCCGATTGGTCGTTTTCCTTCAGGGATGCGCCTTTAAGTGTTTGTACTGTGCCAATCCCGACACCATTACTTTCGAAGGAGGAACACCGACTCCACTTGAAGAAATCATGAGAATGGCACGCAGCCAACGTCCGTTCTTTGGAAAAACCGGTGGTGTAACCATTTCAGGCGGAGAACCGCTTTGGCAGGCCAAAGAACTGAAAATTCTTTTCAAACAATTAAAAGAGGAAGGTTTTAACACCTGTATCGACAGCAATGGAAATGTGCTTACCGATGATGTGAAAGAATTGCTGCAGCATACGGACTTGGTCTTGCTTGATATCAAGCACATCAATGCTGACTGGCATCAAAAAATTACAGGTAAACGCAACGATACAACTCTTAAGTTTGCGAAATACCTGCGCGAAAAAGAGGTGAAAATGTGGATGCGCTATGTACTGGTTCCCGGCTACTCCGATCAGCCTGAATATCTGCACGAAATGGGAAAATATTTTCAGGACTACGGGAATATTGAAAAACTGGAAATTCAGCCCTATCATAAATTGGGAGTTCACAAATATGAGCACTTAAATATGGAATACAAACTAAAGGATGTACCGGAAAACACATTGGAACAACTGCAGGCAGCAAAGAATATCTTTCTTCAGTATTTTACTGAAGTCATAATTAATTAGGAATTAGGATTTGAATCCAATTTTTTAATTGCTGATTATTCATTATTAATTGAACAGACATGTCATTTCAAGAAACCAAAGATGTAATTGAGGTGCTCAACCATAAACCAATTGCCAAAACACAGCAGGCATTCCATTCGCCTGCCGAAACAGTTCAGGTTGTAAATCATACAGCAGAAGCAAAGCAAAAAACGCCTGCCAATAAAGTATTTGTTTTGGCAATCCTTGCAGGTGGATACATTGCCATGGGCAGTTTGCTTGCCTTAATTGTGGGAGGTGCCATGCCCGGATTGGCTCAGACCAATCCCGGATTGCAGAAATTCTTTTTTGGTGCGGTTTTCCCTTTGGGTTTAATTCTTTGTGCCGTTGCCGGAGCAGAACTCTTTACCGGAAATACAGCTTACTTTATCCCTTCTGTGCTATCGAAACGCATGTCGTTTAAAGTCCCTTTAAAAAATTGGGGAATTGTTTACATCGGCAACTTCATCGGCTCTTTAATCGTTGCCTACTTTTTGGTGTACCTAACCGGTGCATTGCTAAATTCTCCGTCGGTTGATACGGCAGTAAATATTGCAGTTGCGAAAACGTCCAACCCATTTTACAAAACTTTTCTGAAAGGAATAGCCTGCAACTGGATGGTTGCATTGGCCATGTGGCTGGCATATGCGGCCAAAGATATCACCGGTAAAATACTCGGCATCTGGTTTCCGGTTATGGCTTTTGTGGCAATGGGTTTTGAACACTGTGTAGCCAATATGTTTTTTATTCCTGTTGCTATTTTTCATGGTGCAGACATTACCTGGATGGATTTTATTGTGAAAAACCTGATACCTGCAACCCTCGGAAATATTGTTGGCGGCGGATTGTTTGTTGGCACTGCCTATTGGTATGCTTACGATGAGAAATAATTGGGAATTAGGAATTAGGAATTAGGAATTAGGAATTAGGAATTAGGAATTAGGAATTAGGAATTAGGAATTAGGAATTAGGACAAAATTAATTTTTTAGGCGCAGAGCACCGCAGTATTTGTAGAAAATTAAATATAATATTGAGATAAGGTACAGCGTACCGTAACCTTTATCCAATCAGAATAAAAGATAAGATGTTCAAACCCATGAACATCCTATTCTATTTTTAAGACTTTTCAATACCCTTCATTTGCAAGTTCTATGTCATCCCGAAGTATCGAGGGATCTGTTTACTGAAAAGATCCTTCACTTTGTTCAGGATTACAGCTGATTAGTAATTAAATACCATATTGAGAAAAAGAGGATGTTCAAACCAATGAACATCCTCTTTTATTTTATAGACTTTCAGCCTTTCGACTGTTGGACTGTTGGACTATTTGACTTTTCAAGACCCTTCAAGACTTTTGACCATTCGACCATTTGACTCTTCAAGACTCTTCAAGACCCTTCCAGACTCTTCAAGACCCTTCTTTCTTACTTATTCTTCACCGAAATTAAAGCAGCCATTTCTTTGGCCTGATCTACGCAGGTAAAAACATCTGTACCGATAGAATTGTATGCCAATGTCACTCCCATGCGGCGGTATTCGCGGCTGGTTGGCTTGCCAAACAAACGAAAATCTGATTTCGGATAAACTGCCGCTTTCTCCAATCCTTCAAAATAAGGATGAGATCCTTCCATACCGGCCAAAATAACGGCACTCGCTCCCACTCTTTCCAAGCTGATTTCCGGAATAGGCAAACCCAGTACGGCACGGCAGTGCAGTTCGAATTCACTGAAATTTTGTGTGCCTGCCAGTGTTACCATTCCTGTATCGTGCGGACGGGGCGATAATTCGGAAAAAACAACTCCATCTTCGCAAATAAAGAACTCAACTCCCCAAAGACCAGCTCCTCCCAGTTCCCTGGTTACTTTCCCGGCCATATCCTGAGCCGCTTTTACATCTGCATCAGAAATTACTGCCGGCTGCCAGCTTTGCTGATAATCGCCACGTTCCTGAACATGACCTATCGGCGGGCAAAATAAGGTTGGTCCATTCTTTTGTGTTACTGTCAGCAAGGTAATCTCCGAAGTAAATTTCACAAAAGCTTCCACAATTACATCACCTGAATCACCACGGCCTTTAGAGCCGGCAATGTTCCAGGCCTTTTCAATATCAGCTTCACATTTGATTACCGACTGCCCTTTTCCCGACGACGACATCAGTGGTTTCACCACGCAGGGCATTCCCACCTCTTCCACCACAGCATACATCTCCTCCAACGAGCCTGCATACAAATATTTGGCAGTTCTGATCCCCAGGTCCTTTGCCGCCAGATCGCGGATTGCCCTTCGGTCCATGGTAAAATTGGCTGCTTTTGCACTCGGCACCACCTGAATGCCTTGTTTCTCGTACGCGTAAAACCGTTCGGTACGAATCGCTTCAATCTCCGGCACAATCAAATCCGGCTGATGCCTGGCCACCACTGCATCAAGGGCATCGCCATCCAACATATTAATCACTTCGGATGCATCTGCAACCTGCATGGCCGGAGCTCCCGAGTAACTATCAACTGCAACTACATTTTGTCCCAGACGTTGTGCGGCAATCACAAATTCCTTTCCCAGCTCTCCCGAGCCCAACAGTAAAATTTTTTTCAACATAAAATCACTTCCGGTTTATAAATGGATTATTAATGGTTGTAAAGTATTTAATACTGATTTGTATTAAAATAGCATCAGAGCCGTAAAATTACATTCTATTTTTCTAAAACCGGATACAACAGATCGATTTTTCAATCTTCAGAGGCATTTTAATGCCGGCAGGTACAAGTTAAATTGCAGAAAAATGACTACATTCGAATTGGTAAACAAAACAGTATCAAAAATTAATGTTTAAATGCATCAAACAAAAAAATAAATAAATTTCTTATTTCATCCCCAAATAAACAAAACTTTATGAGCAAAGAGCACAGTACCCTTACAGAGTTTTTCAACTTTCTTGCTGCAAAACCAAATCACCTGCAGCAAGATGCCGAAGAAGTTATACAGGATTATTACAATTTTAGAGCCGAACGGATTGCAAAGGAAAAAGAAGAAAAAAGAATAAAACAATTAAAGAAATTGGAATTAATTGTACAAAAAAGAGAGGCACAACAAGCAAAAAACCTAAAGCCTAAAATGCAGCGGATCTCTTTACCTAAAAAACCCACTGAACAAAAAACAATAAATAAAAAGTCGAAAATAAATACCATGTCCGAGATGCGGAAATTGATTGACCGCATTCGAAATTAAGATCCGGACAAACTCTCTTACTGCTTATTTTCTCCATAAAAAAAGGTGTTCAAAAAGTAAAATTTCATTTTAATATGAAACAATTACTTTTTGAACACCCTCTTTCTTTACTTCAGAAATAATCTATACAGCAACAATTTCCTCTCTCATGCTAAAAAGAACAAAGAGTACTTCTTCCTTTTCGCGCTGACCGGTATTACTCATATCCATAGCTTTCATCACGTCGGCCATAACCTCAACAAACTCCTTTTCGCTGACATTCATTCCCTTGTGTGTTGTCCGCATATCGGCACCTTTGTACAAATCCGGACCACCCGTGCCTGCCATCAAAAAAGTTGCAGCCCCGTTTTTCATCGCTTTCACATCTGCTTTCGCATTTTTAAACCTGACAGAAATTGCCGGATTAAGCAAATGCAAATCAACAACATCATTGGCAATTTTGGCAATTCCCTCTTTTCCGCCTAACCGTTCGTAAAGTGTTCCGCTCATCTTCTTTCCTCCTTTTATAGTAAATAAACAAGAAGTTAAGCTTTCCACCCGCCAAAGTCAATACAAGGATCTTATTTATAATACCAGATCCGCTCACGAATTGCAGCCTGCAGACACAAGGAAAAGCATACTGAATCAATTTGGCTTTTAAAATGGTTCCGGAAACAATTGCGTCCTAAACGTTTTTTGAGAATAAGTATTAATTACTTCTTTTATAAAAACTTACAGCTCGTAATAATCTTAAGGGGTACAATTTAAGTTAGGTATTTGATTGGCATCTTTTTTAAAGAGCTTTCGTTTTAGTTCAAACCTTTAGTAAGACCGGGAAGCTGAGAACTTGTTCGAAGATCGCCCGTACGCACTTAGGTTTGAATTAAATAAGGAAGTTTTTTAAAAAAGATGCCTTGAATTTCTTTGCTTCGTTTCTTGTTTCAAGACAAGAAATGATGTCGGGTTTGGGCGGAAAGCCCAATTGTTAAAATTAATTAGGACAATATTGTTCCGGAAACTATTTGTCATGCTTACTCTATTGGATTAAGAACCACCCGAATGATCTCCGATTGCTTGCCCACCTTTTTACCCGCGTACATATAGTAGGCATAGTATTCCCTAACCTCGGTAAGTTTTGGATTCACCCGCGGACGGGTATCTTCAAAATCCGATCCTTTTACACTGGTCTGAAAATCGTAATTCCCATCGTTTATTTTGCCGTACAGCATAATGCCATCCATAGGGGATTTAGTAAAACTAAGGTGAGCAATACCCCCCACTTCTTTTCCTTTCAGATCCGGTTTCTTGTTGGTGGTCGACTCTACCTTGTTTTCGTTCACCAAACCCAATTCCAGTTTTAATTCAGGAGTAATGCCTGATGTTAGGTCAATGATTTTTTTGTACTCCCGCAATGATTTTTCAACAGAACTATGGCCTGCAGCATAAATAGTCCGGGAATCACGGGCTACTTTCTGATCTGCATTTTTCTGGTCGCAGCGGGTTTTATCCGCCTGAAGCTCTTGTATAATAGAATCAGTTGGTTCTTTGGGCAAAAGTCCATCGGTAACCAATTGTGGCGCCTTATCCAAAAAATTGTCTCTCTTTCGGGCAAAACCAGTCTCATTGTATTCTATAAAATCTTTTTTTATGACTATCTGTGCCATCTTATTAATTTTTATTGATTAAACATATTCTTCAGGACCCTGTATTAAAGCTAGGAAAGATTATTTTATAAAAATGCTTTTTTTTTGATATTTTTTTTCTCAACGGACTTAACATCGCAAAAATACTGGGGCTGCAGGATCAAATTTTATTGTTCTGATAAAGCGACAATTAGTGATTTTTGAGCGTTTTTCTATATATCAAAATGTCAGAGAATATATGGTTAAGTTTAAAAAAACCTAAACAGGGCGACATACAAAAAATCATTGTTCCCAATCCTATTCATTACAGACTGATAGACAGATCATTATTCCAATTCCTGGCGAAATTGTGAAAAAATGACGTTTCGCCACTTTTAATTTGTTTTGTAAAACAACTTGTAAACAATATTTAATTTAAAATACCCGTTTTCAAAAGCAATCAGAAGTATTTATTCATTTTATAAAAATAATGCCTGTAAGTGTTTTTACGGACAAATTGTGCCATCCAGCAATTTTTCTGAGACGTGTTGGAATTTTCCTGAGACCTGTTGGAATTTTTCCGGGGCATTTTTCAAGTTGATTTGGGTCTTTTTGGTGTTTCAAATGAGCAAAATACTGTCTGTTTTGGTCTCGGAAAAATCGCAACACGCATTTTGAAAATCCCAATATGCATTTTGGAAATTGTAAAATGCCATTTGAAAGTTTTCTGAGAGCCAGATTAAAACGCAAAAGCTGGTTTCTGAGTGGTATTTGATATTTTCTTCTGCTAAAAGTATTGATTGAAACCAATCATTCACTTTAAGAAATTGGCTCGCTGTTTTTTCCCCCCCTACTCTCAGCAAATAAAATAAGTGTAAGCCTATTATTTTTTATGATTTCCTGTTACAATTAAAATAAGATGGCTACATTCGGTTTCTAGTAACGATAAATAATTACAAACTTGTGTTGCTGTTTGGAGGAGTAAGTGCAGATGCAAACGAAATAAAGCCAAGGACTTTATTTAGAAGTAGCGTGCAAGTGAAAAAGACCGAAATAAACATTGAAACCAGGTTATATAATTTGAAAAAACGAATTGAAAATATTAGCTCATTGTTTATTGCTTGGTACATGAAAAAAAATAGTTTTTGCCCGCCCGCTTCTGCCCTTCGGGACAGTTGGGGAAGCCTGCGCACATTGCACACATTGGCAAGCCACACGGGCCGATGCTCAAACCAAAGAGTACAATTTTACCGACGCAATACACCAATATACTGATAGATTATATCTTAAAAAATGAGATGTTAAATCAAAATGATTATTTTAGCTGACTGAAAAATGTATTTCAAAAATGAATAGAATAAAAGAAGTACTTGAGGAGAAAGGTATAAAGCAGACTTGGTTAGCTGACAAGTTGGGTAAAAGTTATAACATGGTAAATGCATACGTGCAAAACCGACAACAACCCCGACTTGAAATTTTTACCGAAATTGCTAAAATTTTGGATGTCGATATAAAAGACTTAATTGTCTCAACTAAAAAATAATAATGGAAGATAAAATAGATATTAAATTTATTGATTTATTTGCAGGACTTGGAGGAATAAGGCTTGGAATGCAGCAGGCTGCTAGTGAGTTAGGTCTTACAACTAAATGTGTTTTTACTTCCGAAATTAAGGAAAGTGCTATTAAAGCTCTAAATATTAATTTTCCGAATGAAAACATAACCCCTAAAGACATAACAAAGGTTGATGCCAAAGAAATACCATCATTTAATATTTTACTAGGAGGCTTTCCTTGTCAAGCTTTTAGTTATGCTGGCAAGCAAAGGGGATTTACAGATACTAGAGGAACTCTTTTCTTTGAAATAGAACGCATATTAGCATTCCATTTTAAAAATGTTGATGGTTTTATTCTTGAGAACGTAGAAGGTTTAATTGTACATGATAAAGAAAAACGTACTGATAAAATTGGTAGAACACTAACAGTAATTTTTAATATTCTAGAAAATAAGCTAGGTTTCAATGTTGAATATGCTATGCTAGATTCGTCTGATTTTGGAGTTGCACAAACTCGTAAACGAGTATTTATAGTTGGGTGTAAAAAGAAATATGGTAAAATCGATATGAATTTTATTCCTAAACCAAAATCAGTTGTTAAAGACCATTTAATTTATAACCAGTCAACTCTAAACAATGAATTTACACAAAAGCTGTTAAGCCATTATAAGCCGAAAGATTTGAATGGTAAATTCTTGAAGGATAAAAGAGGTGGGAAGCTGAATATACATAGTTGGGATTTTGAATATAAAGGTTCAGTATCGTCTAATCAAAAAGAGCTTTTAGATTTACTTTTCAAACAACGTAGACGAAAGGCTTGGGCAAAAGAGATTGGAATTGATTGGATGGATGGAATGCCACTTACAAAAGAACAAATAGAAACCTTCTTTCCTCATACAGACTTACAATCTATACTCGATGACCTTGTTGCAAAGAAATACCTCGTTCTAGAACATCCAAAAAGGAAAGTAATTACTGAGGTGGATGGAAACTCTTATTCTGAAAGAATCGCAGATGTAACATTACCCAAGGGTTACAATATAGTTACAGGAAAGTTATCATTCCCTATTAGCCATATATTAGATTCTGATAGCAAGGCACCAACAATGGTGGCTATGGATATGAACGCGATTGGTGTTATTGATGGTGAAGGGTTGAGACATCTGTCCCTTCAAGAAGGCTTAGGTTTATTTGGATATCCAGAATCGTACACTCTTGAAGAATTTCAGAATAACAATAAATCAATAAGGTTTGGATATGATTTATTAGGTAATTCTGTGTGCGTACCAGTTGTAAAAGATGTTGCATTAAGACTACTAACAAAAATTTTCAAATAATCATATGGAAAAGTTAGCATATAAAGAGGCTCTTAAAACAACTACAATGTTTTTATGTGACAGTAAAATTGAAGCCTATTATGAAAATTACCTTAATTCAGAGATAAAAATTTTAAAGGAAACCCTTTCAGATATAGGTACTCAGCATGGGCTTAAATCATTTATAAAGAGTGATAATGATTCAATTGATAAAATAATTACTCTCTTAGGAATAAGTGTCGAAAAGTTTAAAAGAGTAGTTTCATGGATTAGATTAACAAAAGGTTATACTTTTGAATCAGAGTGGTCAACTAAGAAATTACGTTCTGAATTAGTTTCTAAACCGAGTTTGATGGAAGAATATTGTGAGCTTTTTTCTTCTGGCTATGTTAGTTCAAAATTCTCTGCAATAATTCCGAAATTTATTTTACATGATTTTCGAATTGATAACAATACTATTGAAAGGCTAAAAAATGATGATTATATCAGAAGTCTAGTTAAAGATAAAATTACTACGGCATATAATCTACGATATCATGATTTATATGTGAATAAACTTAATGTAAAAATTAGACAAATTGCAGATGAATATGGGCTAAACTATAGTTGCATAGATATACCGAACTTCACTAACAAACAGCTAAATACAATTTCATTAAATAACAAACATATAATAGTAAACTCAAGTTTTTATCTTACAACAAGCTCGAAACAAACTGAATATTACAAAAAAATAATTCAACCTATAGTTCAAGATTCTCAAGCCTATCCTAATACCAGGGTTTTAAACATTCTGGATGGTGCCGGTTGGATTGCTCGTAATTCTGATTTTCAAAAGATTTATAGAGATTGTGACTACTTTTTAAATCTAAAAACAATAGGTAAACTAAACAGTATAATAAGAGAATTCTTTAATCTAGACTAATATGAACTCACAAGAAAGAAAAATTAAAATAAAAGAGATAAAAGGAGGTACTCCTGTAGCTACAGGTACAAAACTTATATATCAAGGAGAAATTCGAGAATTTGATGTTTATAAAATTCCAATTGATTTTCTTGCTTACAATGTTGAAAATGGTCGCATTAGCAGTTTGGTTAAATCTTATAAAAGAGAACACGGAGGTTTAAATGTTGATAATGAAAATGATTCCAACAAAATTGCTCAATTTTTATATAATTCAAATGAACAACGTAACAAGAAAACAATTGAAGATTTAGCAAAAAATGGGCAGTTAGAGCCTGGGATTATTACAATGGATGGTATTATTGTTGATGGTAATCGAAGGGCTTCATTACTCAGAGAAATATCAAAAAATCCAAAATATGACCAGAATACTAAAGATAAATGCTCTTATTTTTTGGCCAGGATTCTTCCAGAAGATGCTGATGAAAGGGAAATTCTAAGGTTAGAAACATCCTTTCAGATGGGGGCAGATAGCAAAGTAGACTATAATCCAATTGAAAAATATCTTCATGCTCGTGACATGAAAGAAAAACGGTTCGCATTAGAGCAAATTGCAGAATACATGGGTTTTAGCTCTGTTAAAGAAGTTAGTATTAACCTAGAGGTAATGGAGTTGATAGATGAATACTTAAGCACATATGGTTACGATGGGTTATATACACGTTTACCTAGAGGCTGTGAAGATGATTTCTTGAAGCTAAATTCTGCAATAAAAAAGGTGCAAAGTGGTAAAATCAAATGGCTTCCAGAAAATTTACTCGATGAAGTAGAAATCGATTTAAGAAATATTAGCTTTGATTTTATTCGACTTGAAGAGAAAGGTGATTTTGATTTTAGAGCAATTGCTTCCACTGCTAATAACAACTTTCTGAATGATGAAAAAACATGGCTTAATTTTTCAAAAAGTTATAATGAACTAATTCAAAATTATGAAGAAGAGGATATTGATTCTGTAATTAAAAAAGCTGGAAGTGAACAGGATATTTCAAGGTTACTTAATCAGCGTGATAATAAGTGGAAACAGGAAATGGGTGAAGGTCTAATGGAGACCTTTAGTGATAGTAAGAATACTATTGACAACAAAAAAGCCAAAGATAAACCTGAAGCGTTGCTTAAAAAGGCGGCAAATGCTCTTTCTGAGATAGACTTAAATACAATAGGAAAAGCTCCCAACAAGTTGGCTTTAATAGAAAAATTAAATTTTCTAAAGAAGCTTACTGAGGAAATTAATAAAGTATTAAACTAGTTATCATGCAACTAAATATATCTGTAAATGATAAATCTAAATATTTGGTAACAGGAGCTGTTTCTGAACTCCTCCGCAATAGGCGGTCTAAAATGCTTTTGCGCACCAAGCTTTCATATGAAGTTAAAGATGATAGTATTATTATAAATTCTACGGACTCAATAGAGCGAGTTGCGGAGTTATTAAGTCTTGCTGCAAAGTATATTGATGCAGATGTAAATTATGACACTCAAATTAACTCAGACATTAAACTTTTTCGAGAAAAAGAGCAGCTGTTTGAAGAATTTAGTAATAAAGCGAATGATATAAAAGCCAACAATTGTATTAAAGAGGATTTTGAAATTTTCACAACCATTTTAACCCAAAATATGACTGAACGAAGGTTGTATCCTCTTCAGTTATTATCAGCATATCATTTAGCATTTTCTCAAAGTGGTTGTAATTTTTCTGTACCAGGTGCAGGCAAAACAAGTATTGTTTATGGTGCTTATACCTATTTAAGTAATTTATCATCAGATAATTCAAAGCATGTTGACAAAATTGTTATTATAGGCCCTCTTAGTGCCTTTGGCCCTTGGGAACTTGAATTTGAAGAATGTTTTGGTAGGAAAGCAAATTGCAAACGGATAAATGGGTCTCTTTCAGCTGAAGATAAGAAACAATACTTCTATGGAGAAACTTCAGAACTTATATTGATAAGCTATGCTTCAGTAGTATCAATAAAAGAGTCAATACAATATTTTCTATCAAATCACAAAGTAATGGTTGTATTAGATGAAGCTCATAAAATCAAAAATACAAGTGGAGGAGTTATATCAACATCAATTTTAGAACTTGCTAATTTTTGTTCATCTAGAGTTATTCTTACAGGTACACCTGTCCCTAATGGCTACGAAGATTTATATAATCTCTTCAATTTTATCTGGCCTAAAAGGAATGTAACAAAATACAATGTTGGGCAACTACGTGATATGAGTAATTCTATGGATGACAGTAGAGTTAATCACTTGATGAACAATATTGACCCTTACTACATTAGAATCAAAAAACAAGACTTAAATATACCAAAGCCTATAGAAAATGCACCTATTTTAATACCAATGAGTGAATCTCAACAAAGAGTGTATGATTTTATTGAACAGCGCTTTGTTGATGAAGTGAATAATACTAATGCAAGCTTGCACTCATCTTTAGTTAAAGCAAAACTGATAAGGTTGCAACAAGTTGCATCAAATCCAGCTTTGCTTAGGGAATCATTGAATAGGTTTGCCGAAGAAAATGGTGATGATTTTACTACTATAGAGAAGGAAGATTCTTTGATAATGCAGGATGTCATGAGATACTACTCTGATGAAACTCCCGCCAAGTTTATAAAGTGTGCTGATATAATTAATCAAATAATTAAAGAAAATGGTAAAGTTGTTATTTGGGCAATATTCATAAAAACAATTGAATTATTAAAGAGTTATCTTAATTCAATTGGGATAGAAAGTCGCACTTTATATGGAGTAACTCCCGTTGCAACAGATGGGATGACTCCAGAGGATGAAAATTACGAATTTACTAGAGAAGCAATTATAAGTGAGTTTCATAACCCAATGTGTAGTTATAATGTTATTATTGCTAATCCTTTTGCAGTTGCCGAATCAATATCCTTACATAAAGTTTGTCATAATGCTATCTATATAGAACGCTCTTTCAATTGTGCTCACTTTATTCAATCCAAAGATAGAATTCATAGATATGGTTTACCTGAAGATGCAATAACAAACTATTATTACTTGCTTTCAAAAAACACTGTTGATGAAGTAATTGATATTCGTTTAAAAATAAAAGAAGAAAGAATGCTTGCACTTATTGAATCATCACCAATTCCATTATTTGATAATATTGGTGATGAAGGTAATGAAGATATTAAAGCAATAATATTAGACTATGTTAAACGAAAAAATAGAAGCTTGTAGTGAGATAGCTGATTTAGACGGTCTATATTTTGTTTGGAGTAATTTGTTGCAGGGCGTTACTTCTATTCACTCTTTAACAGAGTTAAGACTCCATTACAAAGGTAAATTAAACCTAAATGTTGACTATGCGATTTTACTATTTGAGCAATTAGAATTAGTTAAATTTAATGGTGACGGGATTTTTTTGCGCAATATTAGCAAGGATAATTCTATAGATGTTAATAGCTACCATGCTTGGTTTTCTAGAATACTCTTAGATTTTATAATTGAAGAAGATATAGTTTCACTAGACGATATTAAATACGAAGCTGAAATTGATAAATATGTTTTACCTCGTCATAATATAAGTTATAAATATGCTTGCTACAGGAATTTATTAATAGCACTTGAAATTTTAGAGAAGTGTACAGGTGGTAATTACTACATTAATGAACTGCTATCTGATTTATTAGCGAAGCAAAATTCACGAAAGCTAAAGTTTACGGCAGAATCGTTATTGAAAAAGCTTGAAGAGCAGCGGATACAAGGTGAAAAAGGTGAGTTATTTGTTCTTAACTATGAGAAAAGAAGACTCAACACAAAGAAAGATATATCAAAAATAAAACGAATATCGATTTTAGATGTAACAGCGGGTTATGATATTGTTTCATTTAATGATATAAATTCAAATACAATTGACCGTTTTATTGAAGTGAAATCATATAATGGAAAGCCTCATTTTTATTGGTCAGCAAATGAAATTCAAGTTGCAAAAATAAAGTCTAAAAATTACTGTCTCTATTTAATTGATATAAACAAAATTTCTGATTGTGGTTATACTCCTATGATAATATGTGACCCAGTTTCATATTTTGATAATAATCAAGAATGGATTTCTAAGCCCCAATCATACTTGTTTAAAAAAATTATCTGATTTAAATATGCCGGCTCTTCGCACCCATACCCCCGCTCCCGCACGATCAATGTCATTAAGTTAAGGGTGTAAGTGCTTGAAATACAGCACAAATGACAAGGATGTGTGCTATTTTTTTGCTATATTTATATAGTATTCAGAGAGTTATTATGATGAAAAAAAACAACTAGATTTATTGTAGAAAAAATACGAGAACATTTATTTTCAGAACAATTAAAGTTTAAGTTCCGAATGAATGAAAAAGATTTCACTAGAGATAGAGTTTTAACCTTCTCAATCACATTACTTTTCATGATGAATTTTTTACGAAAAAGCCTTGCCCTAGAGATTTTTAACTTTGTTAAGAATATCAAAGTTAAATCATTTTCAAAAAGTGCATTCGTACAGTGTCGAAAGAAAATTAATCCTCTCGTATTTAAAGAACTATCACAGGTTCTAACCCATGAATTTTATACCGATAACGATGAATCAGTAAAACTTTGGAAAGGCTTTCGATTGTTAGCTGTTGATGGATCAAGAATTACATTACCCGACACTAAAGAGCTCAGAGGAATATATGGAGCAACAAAAAATCAATCAACAACAAGTGTTGTTCAAGGCCGTCTATCTGTTCTTTATGATGTACTAAACAATTATTGGATATTCCGGATCATGTTGACCCCCTGAAATCCGGATCGGGAAACAAGGTTTTTCCTGCGTAGGGAGAAGTCAAAAAGAGTGACAATCCGGCGGATACTGACCCCTTAGCTGAAAAGCGATCAACAAAAATCCGGATCATGTTGACCCCTCTTTTCAAAATAACACAGGTTTTGGTTCTTTAGTGGCAGAAAGTAGATGACCACTAAAACGAATGCAGATGGCTGGAAAACCAAAACCTATGAGTCAGATCAAACAATTACTGCGCTTGCATCAGCAAGGAAGCCCAAAGAAAACCATAGCCAGGGATCTGGGTGTAAGCAAGAATACCGTGAAGGCGTACCTGGATAAACTATCCCGATTGAAAACGGATGTTGACAGCCTGTTGTTGCTGGATGATCCCGTATTGGAAGCCAGGTTTCATCCCGGTAATCCAGCCTATAAGGACGAACGCTTTGAGCATTTTAAGGGAAAACTGAATTACTTTACCCGTGAACTGAAACGTACCGGAGTTACCAGAAAGCTATTGTGGGAAGAGTACCGTATGGATTATGCACAAGGCTACAGCCATACTCAGTTCTGCCATCACCTGTCACAACATTTGATTGCTTCCAAACCATCAATGGTACTGCAGCACCAGGCGGGCGAGAAGCTTTTTATCGACTTTGCCGGAAAGAAACTGAACTACGTGGATGTGCAGACCGGAGAGGTGATCCACTGTCAGGTCTTTGTGGCCTGCTTGCCTTATTCAGACTATAGTTTTGCCATGGCTGTAAAGAGTCAAAGTGTTGGTGATTTTTTATACGCTCTGGGATGTAGTCTGGAATACTTTGGAGGAGTCCCTCAGGTACTGGTACCGGATAACCTGAAGGCGGCCATCGTAAAAGCCAGCAGGTATGAACCCGATGTTAACCGGGCAATGGAGGATTTTGCCAACCATTACGGCACCACTGTGATTCCTACACGGGCACGCAAACCAAAGGACAAGGCACTTGTTGAGAACCAGGTTCGGCTGATCTACACAAGGATTTATGCAAAAATACGGAACCTGCAGTTTTTTAGTCTGAAAGACCTGAATCAGGCCATCGGCCAGAAGAACCGCGAACACAACCAGACCCGTATGCAGCAGAAGCCTTACTGCCGTGAAGAGCGTTTTCTCGCCGATGAGAAGCATCTGCTCAGCAGCTTACCGGAACAGCCTTTCGAGCTAAAATACTACCGGACACTTAAGGCAGCCAAGAATAATCACGTCTACCTGAGTGAAGACAAACACTACTATAGTGTGCCATTCGCCTACATTGGAGTGAAGGTAAAGGTCATTTACACCCGCTCCATGGTTTACATTTATGCCAAAGGCAAACAGGTCGCTGTGCACATACGAAGCTACGGTAAGGGAACCTACAGTACCGACCGGGAACACTTGTGTTCCGCCCACAACCATTACCTGGACCGAAGTCCCGGGTACTATCTTCGAAAAGCTCAGACAGGCTGTCCTGAACTCCATGAGTTAATCAGTATGGTCTTTAAGCAGAATAAGCATCCCGAACAGCTGTACCGGACCTGTGACGGACTCTTGAACCTGCATAGAAAAACCAATCCGGAAAACTTCAGGAAAGCCTGTAAGGTGGCCTTGAAATACGAGATCTGTTCGTACAGATTCCTGCTTAATGTGATCAATAACAAAACCTCAGACATGATAGATCAGATAAATAAACCGGCTTTACCCGAGCACCGGAATATCCGCGGAAAAACCTATTACTCACAATCCACACTTAAATTGAATAGCTATGATGCAAATTGAAACCCAATTTAAACAATTACGACTGCATGGAATGAATCGAACCTGGATGGCTCTGCAGGAAACCAGAAGGCACCACGAACTCTCCCTGAGTGAAGGACTTGAAATACTACTTCAGGCCGAACAGCAGGAAAGAGAGCAAAAGCGCTTCGAGCGACTGGAAAAGAATGCCCGTTTTCGTTATCAGGCATCTATCGAAGAACTTAAGATGGAGGCTGCCAGAGGAGTAGATAAAACTCTGATTACAAGCTTGGCGACAGGCGATTACCTGTCGCGTGGTGAATCCGTACTAATCACAGGATCGACTGGTTGCGGAAAAAGCTTTTTAGCTTCGGCACTTGGTCATCAGGCGTGTGTGCAGGGCTTTAAAGTTGCCTACTACAACACGCAAAAGCTGTTGCAGAAAACCAAAGTAGCCCGCATCGAAGGAACCATTTACAAGTTCTTTGAAAAGGTGGCCAAAATGGATCTGCTAATACTCGATGATTTTGGGCTCTCTCATTTGGAACAACAGCAACAGTTGGATCTGATGGAGATGATCGAAGACAGGCATGGAAAAGCCTCCACTATTATCGCCAGTCAATTGCCCGTGGCCAGCTGGTTCGACATCATTGGAGAGGAAACCATAGCCGATGCAATTCTGGACCGTCTGGTACACACCTCATACCGAATCGAATTAAAAGGAGAAAGTTTAAGAAAAAAACGGTAATATTGTCAGACCATCAAGTTCATTGAACCTCAATTCTGTGAGGGGTCAGTATCACCCGGACAAGGGGTCAGCATCACCGGAATATGCAATTATGTGATTGATGGAAAAATAGCTCCTTTAGCAACAGGAGAAAAGTCATTGGCAATAGAGCATTTAGCGCATGCAACAAGTAAAGATCTGGTAATTTACGATCGTGGATATCCTTCTTTTGACTTGATTTATGAGCATTTACAAGTAAAGATAGATTGTTTAATCCGGGTGAAAGTTAGTTTTAGTGGCGCTACCAAAGATTTCCTTGAAAGTGGTAAATATTCTAAGGTAATTGACATGAAACCAGGCAAGAATGTGTCGCTGAAAAATAAGAATTATTCAAAAATGACTCCATAAAAGTTAGACTAATTAGGGTAGATCTCCCTGATGGAACAACAGAAATACTAATAACTACTTTATTGAGCAGTAAAACCTACCCTACAGGAATCTTTAAGGATTTATACTTAAAGCGTTGGGGAGTTGAAATCTACTACGATGAATTGAAAAACAAAATAAAAGTGGAACTCTTTTCGGGTTATTCGGATCAATGTATCCAACAGGATTTTTATGCAGCATTATTTATTTCAAATACTCAAACTCTTATGGTAGCTGAATTAAATGAAGAACTGCAAGAAAACCAGACGACTCAGTATAAATATAAAGTAAATACCAATTTATCTTATGGATTTTTGAAAGATCGTATTGTAGAGTTACTACTTTCAAATAAGGATATTGATCTAGTTTTTTCTGAGTTGAAAGATATTTTTCGAAATCATTTGATTCCAATAAGACCGAATAGAAAGTTTGAAAGACACAAAGATAAATACAGAAATAGAGCAGTTCCCAAGGTGACTAAAAATCAAAGAAATGCATTGTGAAAAAGGCTTAACTTAATGACATTGCCCGCACGATTGTATCGTGTGGTTTGTATAAAGGTTAGTATTTACTGTTTAGGTCAGCGTACTAGAATGGATTTAGAGTGAATAAGGAATTTTGAATGAAGTGATTGTGGTGATGTTGTAAGCACAGAGTAAAATCGTGCGGCAACAAAGGAAAAGCCTCTTGTCCGGCAAGAATAGCTTGAGGGGAATAAATAAAAATAATATGATCGCTGCCAATATCGTTAATTACGATACATATGGTAAGTGAATAATATTTTTAAAATACAAAACAAATGAAATCAATATTATTGGGATTTATTCTTAGTCTTACCACATTACAACTATTGGGTCAAACAGAATATACAGAGGTTCTGGATGTTAACAGCAAAGCGAAAACATCCGAAGAATATTTTATTCAGGGAGATCAAAACAAAATAAAAGATGGAAGATATCTCTTCAAATACAAAGGCAAAGTTCAAATAAGAGGCCAATATCATAATAACAATAAAATTGGCAAATGGATCTACACACCAAGTCCAAAACTAATCATTACAGGCAATTATAAAAACAATAAGAAAGATGGAGAGTGGATCTATTCTCAAAATAAAACAATAATATCAGTTCTTAAATATTTCAATGGTTTGTTGGATGGAAAACAAATTGGATACTATGAAGATGGGACAATCGCTTCCGAATTGAACTACCACATGGGAAAAAAGAATGGTGTTGAAATGTGCTATTTTCAAAATGGAGAACTGAAAGAAATAATTCATTATGAGGATGGACTGATTCATGGAGAGAATGTTAGGTATTCTGAGGAAGGCGAAATTATTTCTAAGCTGAACTATTATAAAGACACTCCTATTTCTTTGGACATGGAAAGTGATGCTTCTAATTATTCAGGTCAATTAAAAGATGGAAACGGCGTTTTAAGATCGATTAAATCCAACACAGATAAAAAACAAATTCTTCTTGTTCGTAATGTTAAAGACTCACTTTTACACGGTCAGTTTATTGGATATAATTACAGCGGGACTAGAATTTTTGAAGGGCAGTATCAGAATGGGAATATGATTGGGAAATGGAATTTTTATAATTCAGCCGGAGTATTAGATCATTCAAAACAATATGAATTAAGTCAAAAATTAAAAATAGATTCTACAGAAGATTTAACATTGAACCATAACGAAAGATTTCTAATTATAGAGGATATGCCAAAATTTGAAGGCAATGATCAAAAACTTTTTCAAAATTTTATTTCCAGAGTCGTAAGATATCCTGATCCTTGCATTAGCAATGGAATAAAAGGTAAAGTATATGTAAGCTTCATTATTAATACCGAAGGTGAAATCGCAGATGTTAAAATAGATCAATCAGTTCATCCCCTGCTGGATCAAGAATCGTTAAACGTGATTAAATCATCTCCCCTTTGGGCTCCTGGATTTAGATCAAAAATTCCTGTAACAACAAGTTTTACAGTTCCAATTAATTTTGATTTCATGTAATTGTGATTAGTGATGTAATGGCTAATAAAATTAAACCGTAATACCGGTAAGAATTCTAATAAAATACAAAACAATAAGCACACACAGATTAATGATGGTTGCAACAGAAAATACACTAAAGAGTTTAAAAAGAATCAATTGGTTTTTTATTGGTTTAGGAATGCTTGAGATTTTTTTACTCGTATTTCTGACCCACAACTTCCTGTTCCTGCTTTATGGGCTGATCACCTTAATGCCGGCCTACATCGCTCTTAGCCCAAAACACATAAAGTAGAACTATTTTGTAGGCATTTGGACCTTAATTCAGTTCAATCCTTTAACGGGTTTGGCTATGATCGGCTTTATTCTCGGTGACTTTTTTAAACCGGGAGCTGACCGAGCCGGAGACCTATTCGATACAATTCTTGCAATTGTATGCATCCTTATTTTTGCTGCAATTGTTATCGCCTCATTTATTCTAGGAATATTAATTATAAGAAAGACTTCTAAATACAACAAACAGATTAAAGCTTTTGCCTACTAAAAAAACAAATAATAAACATATGCAGGCCAGAATTGAAAACATACAGGAGAAAAAATTCGACGTGAATTGCAAGCCTAACTATTTATTTGAATGGTACAATTAGAGAAGATTACAGGGCTAACGCCCCTATTGGATTGGTGCGACTATCGGCTACGAAGATATTAGGGCTACGCCCCTGTTTTATCTCTGACATGCAAATCATACGAAGATATTGGAGCTAAGGCTCCTAAAAAAAATGATGCGGAAACTGTCTGTTGCGAAGATATCAGGGCTGCGCCCCTGTTTTTATCTCTGGCATGAAAATCCTGCGTAGATGTTGGAGCTAAGGCTCCTAAAAAAAATGGTGCGGAAACTGTCTGTTGCGAAGATATCAGGGCTACGCCCCTGTTTTTATCTCCGACATGCAAATTCTACGAAGATGCTGGAGCTAAGGCTCCTAAAAAATGGGTGCGGAAACTATCTATTACGATGACATCAGAGCTACACCCCTGTTTTTATCTCTCACATACAAATACTACGAAGATGCTGGAGCTAAGGCTCCTAAAAAAATGGGCGCGGAAACTATCTATTACGATGACATCAGGGCTACGCCCCTGTTTTTATCTCCGACATGCAAATACTACGAAGATATTGGAGCTAAGGCTCCTAAAAAAAGGAGCGTTGCAGCAATGGATGCTGAGCTTTTCTGCTCTTATCAATTAATGCTTTGTATTTTTTATCTATTGCAGTTTGGCTTTAGCCAACTGTAACTAAAATATACCCATTGTTTTGCTTTAGCATCATTTCACTCCTTCTGCAATTGCTATTTTCTGTTGGCAGTTGCCTGAAAACAAGCACCATGGAGATTTTCTTACAGGAACATGCACTAATGATTCCCTGATTTAAAATGATAAATCATTCATGTATCTTTGATGTGCTGACTTATAATATTGCCTTAATGATATCTCTCTACTCTGTTGTAACTGCATTGAATTCCTTCCCGAAACAATAAATTTTTGCTCTTTTATTTTCCACATACATCCTGATTTTACTGTCTTACATCGAAAAAATTAAGCCAATATGCTCCCATCATTTTATATTTGTTTCTTTAGCATCAAATATCTATTCAACTAACATTAATAAAGCATAATGAAAATGAATTTTAAACAAGTAGGGAAAGGATTCCTTATAGCCGCTTTTGCCACTGCACTGTGTTTGCAGGCCAACGCACAGGTGAATTACAAAAGCAGAGAAGAAATACCGGAAAAGTACAAATGGAATTTCTCTGATATCTATGAAAACTGGGAGGCCTGGGAAGCTGATTTTAAGGCAATTTCGGTTGACATGGAGGAAATTCTATCCTGCAAAGGAACGCTTGGCGAAAGTTCTGAGAACCTGCTAAAGTTAATGACTGCGCAAGAGAACCTGATGAAAAAAGCTTACAAAGTTTATCAGTTTGTTTCGTTCCAAAGCACTGTTGATACACGAAATATGGAATTGCAGGCAAAACTGCAGAAAGTGGGACTTTTGTTTGCCGGTTTCGGACCGGTAACTGCATGGATTTCGCCGGAAATGATTGCAATTCCGGAAGCCACCATGAAACAATGGCTTGCTGAAAACAAAGGTTTAAAAGTTTACGAATTCGAATTAATGGATATGTACCGTTTGCAAAAGCATGTTCTGAATGAGGAATTGGGAAAAATGGTCTCCTATTACTCTCAGGTATCGGGAACTGCCGGATCGGTATTTTCAGCTTTATCAACCACCGATATCGAGTTTCAGGAAGTGGAACTGTCGGATGGTTCGAAAGTGACGGTAACACCGGGAATGTACTCTCAAATTACTACCAACAACAAAAATCAGGCAGACCGTAGAAAGGCTTACGAAGCCCTTTACGATGTTTACTACAAGAATAAAAACACTTATGCGGCCATCTACAACGGAATCATTCAATCGGAATGGGCAAATGCCCGGGCCCGAAATTACGAATCGTGTCTGGATGCTTCCCTGGAAGGCAACAACATTCCGAAAGATGTGTATTTGAACCTGATTAAAACGGTAAAAGAAAATACGGCACCTGTTCAGAAATATTACAAACTTCGTAAAAAAGTATTGGGTCTGGAAAAATACTATGGTTTCGATGGTTCAATCAGCTTGGTTGATTTCGACAAGAAATACCCCTACGATGAAGCCGTTAAAATTGTAACTGAGTCAGTTTTGCCTTTGGGAAAAGAATATCAGGAAAAATTAAAAACAGCAACTGCCAGCGGCTGGCTGGATGTTTATGAGAATCCCGGCAAACGTTCCGGAGCATTTTCGTCAGGTGTTTACGGCGTGCATCCATACATGCTGTTGAATTACGACGAAACACTTGAGTATGTTTTCACCCTGGCTCATGAGTTGGGTCATACCATGCACACTACCCTGTCGAACGAAACACAGCCGTTCACCACTTCGAATTATACAATATTTGTGGCTGAAGTTGCATCTACTTTTAACGAACGCCTCTTACTGGATCATATGATGGAAACAACCAAGGATCCAAAGGAGCGCATTGCTCTGCTGACTCAGTCTATTGAAGGAATTATAGGTACCTTTTTTGCACAAACCATGTTTGCTGATTACGAATATCAGGTTCATACAATGGTTGAACAGGGACAGCCTGTTAACGCTGAAATCCTAACAAATACCTGGGGCGAAATTGCGGACCAGTATTATGGGGACGTTTCGGAGAAAACACAGTATTCAAACTATCCATGGACAAGAATTCCTCACTTTTACAACTCTCCTTACTACGTTTACCAATATGCGACTTGTTTTGCATCGTCGGCTAAATTGTACAAAGATGTTACCGAGGGAAGCAAAACTGAAAAACAGGAAGCCTTGAAAAGATACACTACCCTTCTGCAATCGGGAGGTAATGATTTTCCAATGGAGCAATTGAAAAAAGCAGGTGTTGATTTATCGCAGCCGGAAGCTATGCTGGCCGTAATCAATCAATTGGATAAACTGGTTGATCAATTGGCAATCGAAATTGAAAAGATGAAGAATTAAATCTATTCCGAAATATATAAACAAAGGCAGTTCCGCGCGGAGCTGCCTTTGTTTTTTGATGGGAATGCTTGTTTATGCCAGGATGTTTTCTTCCAATATTTTATACAATTTCCCATTCCTCAATACCACCTTCAATTAGCTTGAAAAGCGGATGGATTTCAACACTGGTTTCTTCCAGCAATTTAAAATATCTTTCTTTATCCCGCTGTTCCAGTTTCTTTAACAGATGTTTTATTTCAAATTCTATTTGTCCGCCTGTTACCGTCAAACTTGCCGGCTCCTCATACAAATCGAACTTCTCTTTGTTAAAATGATAACCCCGGCTGCACGATTCTTCGTACACAGCTTCCAAATACTGATTGATGCCATGAAGTGAATTGCCGGAATTTTTAAATCGTGTTAATTGCGGATGGTTTTTATAGCCTTTTGTTTTGCCCTCCAAAACATTTTTAGCCAGCAGTGTTTCTCTCCAGAGCGCAAGCAATCCTTTCGTATCCAAATATTTTGGGTGTATTGACCAGATTCTCATAATAGGAATGTTATTTGTTAAAATTAGGAAACTTCCTGTTTAATTGTATTTTCTACAGTCCAGACGGTTTCATTTTCAAAAGAATAAGCGCGGAATTTACAATCGGAAATGGAGCAATGCCTGCACAATTCTCTGGTACAGGCATCGGTATGAATAGTGAAATCAATTGGATAAGGATAATGCTCTGAAATCTTCTGCATTACAAAATCCCCTTCTTTATGAGCATCCGCAATATTCATGTACCAAGGCAGCGTCAGGTCACAATCAATATGATACCTGTCACCATATTTTAGCAATTTCAGATTGCTTACATCAATCCAGTTTTCATTCCTGTTTTCCCACAGAATTTTACTGATATCTTTCAACAAGTTAAAATCAGCCTCATCCATTAAATTCGATGTGGTCTCTTTTAAAATTTTATACCCGGTATAAATAATGATCGATCCAAACAGCATGGCAATGGCACTATCCAGCCATGCTTTTTGGGTCAGCAATAACAAAACCAAACCAACAACCAATCCTATGGTAGAATAAGTATCCGACTGCAAGTGCTTTCCGCCGGCAACCAAAGCAATTGACTGATGCTTTTCTCCGGTTTTAATGCTAAAATATCCCAATATGTAATTTAGTAAACCAGCCAGAGCGACAATCAAAATTCCAACATCCAACTGTTCTATTTCACGCGGATAGAATAAACGTTTAACCGCCTCAAAAATAATGACCAGACCAGCCAGCACAATCAATATCCCTTCAATTGAAGCCGATATTGATTCAATTTTACCATGACCAAACGGATGATCGATATCGCGTGGTTTTAGAGCAACACTTATGCTGTAAAGACTGATAAAACCAGTCATTACATTTACAGTACTTTCCAGGGCATCCGTTAAAATCCCAACAGAATTGGTTAGGAAATAGGCTCCCGTTTTTGCAGCAAAAATCAGCACCGAAAAAAGTACAATTCTCCGCTGAACAATTAATTTTATTATCTTATCATTTTCACGCATATCTAAATTTATTGAAAATATCGCAATAAATCCAAACGCAATGAAGCATGAATTGTTAAGAATCAGCTATGGTTCAATTGACCGCTTTTGACTTTATGCAGGCTGCAGGCATTTTTTCGCTGAAAAACAGCATCGTTTAGCTTATTTCAGAACTGTCAGGAGCGGTTCCCGATAATTTAATCTGATAAGGCCATTGCTCCTCCTTGCTGTCATCATCTGATGCTCCCCAGTTAAAAACAACCGGCCAATGTTCGGTGGGTGCTCCACTTACAACCAACCATAAATATTCGGTATTTTCAGGTACCGTAAAGCACGCAGAACCGTTCGCAGATTTAAAAACATCTCCGTAAACACGGCTGCCATCTTTCTGCGAAGCAAGAAATCCGTAACGCCATCCGGCCTTATCCGTTTTAACGGAACGATAACCTTCGGCACCGGCAATTCCTTTGAACTTTACTTCAACTACCGTTCCGGCCCCGGGAACTGTCAACTTGATGCCATTGTAT
This sequence comes from Labilibaculum sp., assembly GCF_963664555.1. Taxonomy (GTDB): domain Bacteria; phylum Bacteroidota; class Bacteroidia; order Bacteroidales; family Marinifilaceae; genus Labilibaculum. The sequence goes on from NZ_OY761461.1 coordinate 2,878,630, forward strand.
CCGTAATTCTGAGGGCAGTTCGATGCAGCAATCCGATACCAGCCACCATCAACTTTAGTAAAAAGTGTATGGTGCTGATTTGCATATTGCCTTGCCACTTTCTGAATCCTTTTTAAATCCCAGGTAATGAATCTTCGTGAAGCATCAAACATCTCATCATTAAACTGATCCTGAGTCAATGAATTCATCCTCTTATAGGTTGCAACAGGATCTTCACCGTTTTTGGTTGCACGGCACAAGTCTCCAAAAAACTCTTTTCCATGCTTATCCGACCAATATTCCAATACGTATGGCGAATGATACATGTTTGCCGGATGTAAAAATGCATAATGAGTTCCTTTCAAGAAATCTACCAAATGATAATTTTCAAAAGTCATCCAATCGGGATACACCTGCCACAATAGATACTGTGCCGACATTTCCATAATTGGCCCGCCAGGGCCTGTTCCATTGTCGGCACTGGAAATGTACTGAAAACTATGTCCCATTTCGTGAGCCAATGCCCCATATGGCATGCGGTTGATTCTGGTTGCAGGCGTCCATAAAACACCCACTTTATCCTCTTCTCCGCCGCCAAATGCAGTTCCCTCTTTGCCTCCGAATACAAACATGAGTAACTTGTATTTATCAGACAATGATTTCCCTTTCTGCACCATCCTGAGATCATTTACATAGTAGTTGTAAAATCTTTCACATTCCATAAGGGCTTCATTCGCATTAAAACGCTTTGTTTCATCAGCATTAGTCATCGGATTATCGCCAAATTCCTTATCCCAGAAAAGGGCTATATTTGCTGATTGTACCATTCTTTTGTAACAATATTTACTGGTATCGCAGCTGAAGTCGTTACTATCCGGCACAAAATAAATTTTTGCAGGAAGGTATAATTCCTTTTCAACAGTAGTCTGGTTCGATTCCATATTGCTCTTGTTGGCACAGGATGCTGAGAATATGGCCAACAAAATGATTCCCGAAATCTTTATAAATTTTGAATGTATCATGCTTATTAATTAATTCGTTGTGCAATAGATCGTTAGATTTTAGATGTGAGATATGAAACTAAACATCAACACACCTGCTATTAGATTGTTATGTTGGAATGCTTATTCTATTCGAGCCGCAAAGCCACCTCCTTTAACCATTTTCACAGTCAGTTTCGACTGATTATTTACTGATTTTTCGATTCGTTGATAATCTTCGGCAAACCGGTTTGCATTCAAACCATCCTGCATAATAATTGCTTTTTTTTCGCCTGAAGAAAGAAATGATAAATCAAGGGTGAATTCTCTTTCGGTCTCATTATCATTCATTGCTCCAATAAACCATTGATCTCCTTTTCGACGGGCAATCACAAGATATTCTCCGACTTTTGCTTCCAAAACTTTTAGCTCATCCCATGTATTGGGTACACTGGCTAAAAAATCTGTTGATTCCTGTTCTCTTTCGTAATTGGAAGGACTGTCGGCAAGCATCTGAATTCCGCTTTCGTAGGCAATAAAAAGTGCCAGTTGATGGCAGCGTGTCCCCTGACTGCCCGGACGGTAAAAGTTGAATTTAAATTCTTTGGAGTTAAAATTACGCATCGCCCCCGGAGTAAAGTCCATCGGGCCGCATACCATTCTGGTAAACGGAAGTGTCAGCATGTGTTCGGGAGTTACGTTGGCTGACCATTTGCAATGTTCATTTCCCTGAACCCCTTCGTAAGAAACCACGTTGGGATAGACCCGGTGCAATCCATTGGGTTTAAAGGCTCCGTGAAAATCAACCAACAACTCATTTCGGGCAGCTTCTTTGGCCACTTTTTCGTAATAATTCACCATCCACTGATCGGCTCTGTCCATAAAATCAACCTTGATTCCGGCAATCCCCCACTCTTTGTATTTTTCCAACACAAAAAACTGATTTTCAACAGCTCTCCAGCTGGCCCATAAAATCAATTTTACATTTTTTTCCTTCCCGTAACGAATCAGCTCAAACAGATCTAATTTGGGATTTGGTTTTGAAATATCTGTAGTCGATACCGACCATCCTTCATCCAGAATAACATATTCCAAACCGTTTCGGCCTGCAAAATCAATAAAATACTTGTAGGTATCCGTGTTTAAACCAGCTTCAAAATCAACGCCATACAAATTGGAAGCATTCCACCAATCCCAGGCTACTCTTCCGGGTTTGATCCAATCGGTATTTTCGAGCTTATTCTCCGGAGCCAGCAAATAAACCAAATTTGATTCCATAAGCTGTGCATCTTTTTCTGAGATCACCATCAAACGCCAGGGAAAAGTCCTCTTGCCTGTTGTTCTGGCAATATAATCAGCACCTTTCACTATTTCGCTTCGGCGATCACCAACAAGCGTTGTTTCCAAAGGATATGGAGGGAAAACCGCACTTAGGGTATTTGTTCCTGTTTTTTTTAAGAACATATGAGGATAGTCTGAAACATCAGCTTCCGTCATCAACATTTTATATCCCTTTGAATGTTCAACCAAGAGCGGTAAAAAAGTATTTTTCGAAGCTGAGAAATCATTTAGTTTCACCTTTTGATAATCCGGCTCATAACTGCTGGCATATCCATCCAATGGAGATGCCCACATTTTATAGTTTCCGGCAAATTCAATGTCTGCTGTCTCAATTACTTCAACATTTCCTTTGCGGTTTGTAACAAATCGGTAAGCCACTCCATCATCAAAAGCACGAAATTCAAGGCTTAAATTGTTTTTAAAATCCAGGCTTAATTGATTGTAATTATTTCTGATACTACTTTCTTTTAAAGCAACCACAGGGGTTTCCAGCTTATCCTGATTAGTGTATGATGTTTTCTTAAGCTTTGCATTTTTACATAAATCTATATCATTAAAAGATAAACCGATATCTGATCGTTCAACAAATATCTGATCGTTCAACGAAACAGAATAATGAATGCCATTGGAAACATCAACATTTACAATTATTTTTCCATTGGGGGACTTTAGTTTGTGTTGTGCACTAAGAAAGGTGTAGCTTCCAAGAAATAAACACAATACAATAATTAGTTTTTTCATCTGTTTATAATTTAAAGTTTTTGTCAGATGGAACTCTCAAATTACACTCATGCACATGTGTGTAATAATTTTTGCATGGTCGTTTCATCTGTTTGGATTAGTATACCCAAAGTTGCATATTTAACACATAATAACACCAATACATATGTAAAAAAAAGATGCACGTATGTGCATCTTCTGTTTCATTGAATGTTGTAGTAAATTACGATTAGCCACCAACAGTGGCACTTATGCCTTTTTCGGCGAAAATGGATTGAGCTAATTGTACCATTTCATCTGAGGGAGTTGCCAATTCCTCAGCTTTGTATGCCGAACCCAGTTTTTGATGTTTTCCCTTTGCTATATCATGATAAAGCAACAGGTTCACTTCTTTTCGTTCCCATGGGATTGACGATAGAAACGCCGCTTCATTTCTCAGAGTTTGTTCGTCAGCGTTCACCCCATCGATAAAGGGGATGCGAATGATAAAATCTTTACCTGTTTCTGCCAACCGCTTTATATTTTTAAGAATTTGCTCATTGGGAACTCCCGTATATTTTTGGTGCACTTCAGAATCCCAGGCTTTCAAATCAACCAAAAATAATTCAGTTCGTTTGGCCACATCAAGAACAACATCCGTATTCGCAAATAATGTAGTATCCACTACCCGATGAATGTCCTTTTTACCACATTGATCGAGAAGTTCAATCAGTTTTTGAAAATGCATCAAGGGTTCTCCGCCTGAAAAAGTCACTCCACCTTGGGAATGATCAAAGAAAATGGTCTCCCTTTCAATAATTTTCATCAAATCAGCCGTACTGTATTCACGCCCCGACATTTCAATGGCCTTTGTTGGACAAACCTCAGCACACTTTCCACAAAGATTACACAATTCAACATCTGTTTCAATCCCATTTCTGGTTAAAGTCAGCGCATTATTCGGACAAACCTCTGTACATTTTACAGCTCCGATACATTTCGAAGCTGTGTACATTTTCTGCGCGTAATCCAAAATACTTTCCGGATTATGACACCAAACGCAGGACAAAGGGCAGCCTTTAAAGAAAATAGTTACCCGAATGCCGGGCCCATCATTAATAGCGTATCTTTTAATATCGAAAATCAGTCCTTTTCCCATTTAAAAAGATTTAAAACGATTCATTTTCAGTACGATCAATCACTTCCTGCTGTAAATCGGCATTCATATCGTTAAAATAATCGCTGTAACCGGCCATACGTACCAACAAGTCTTTGTAATCTTCCGGACAAGCCTGAGCCGCCAGCAAAGTTGCTGAATCAACAATATTAAATTGAATGTGATGACCACCCAATGAAAAGTAGCTCCGGATCAGCTTGCTCAGCTTATTAATGTCTTCATCCCTTTTCAGTAAACTTGGAAGAAAACGCTGATTCAATAAAGTTCCACCCGATTTGGTCTGATCAATTTTTGTCAGGGAACGAATCACTGCTGAAGGACCGTTTACATCGCTGCCATGCGAAGGAGAAGTTCCATCGGAAATGGATTTCCCGGCCAAACGTCCGTTAGGAGTAGCTCCCATTACTTTGCCAAAATACACATGACAGGTCGTCGAAAGCATGTTCAGATGATAAGTTTCTCCTTTAGTATTGGGTTTCCCATCAATGGCTTCCAGTAAATCGTTGTAAACACGCACTGCAATGCTATCGGCGTATTCATCGTCATTTCCAAAAAAAGGTGTTTTATTGAGTATTGTCTGACGAAGAATTTCTTCCCCTTCGAAATTTTTAGCCACAGCCTCTATGATTGCATCCATTGTAAAATTTTTCGACTCAAACACGTGTTTTTTCAGTGTTGCCAAACTATCGGTAATGGTTCCCAAACCTGTACATTGAATATAGTTTGTGTTGTATCGTGGTCCGGCATTGTAATAATCGCGGCCTCTGGCAATGCAATCGTCGGTTAATACCGATAAAAGTGGTGCCGGTGCATATTTGGCAAACATCCGGTCGATATAATTACTTACCCTGACCTTCTGATCCACCACAAAATTCAGCTGTTTCAGAAATGCTTCGTACAATTCTTCAAAGTTTTTAAAATTGCGGGGATCGCCGGTTTGAATTCCAGCCATTTTACCGGTTACGGGATTAATACCATTATTTAAGCTTACCTCTAAAATCTTTGGAACATTCAGATAACCGGTTAAAACATAGGCTTCTTTCCCAAAAGCTCCGACTTCGATACAACCGCTGCAACCGCCTTCGCGCGCATCTTCCAATGACTTTCCCTGACGAAGCAATTCCATGATGTACACATCGGGATTGAAAACGGAAGGATAACCGTGTCCCTGACGAATCACCTTACAACCCTCTTTTAAAAAACGATCAGGAGTACGTGTACTAACATGAATGGAACTTCCCGGCTGCAGAATATGCAGGTCTTCAATAATCTCCAGCATCAGATAAGAAACCCCGCTAACACCATCGGAACCGTCTCTGCGGACTCCTCCAATATTGATGTTCGTAAAATCGTTATAGGTGCCGCTTTCGCGTGCTGTAATTCCCACTTTGGGCGGTGCAGGATGATTGTTTACTTTAATCCAGAAACAACTCAATAATTCCTTTGCCTCCTCACGGGATAAGTCTCCGGCTTCCGTTTCCCTGTTGTAGAAAGGTTCCAGATGCTGATCAAAATGCCCGGGATTCATGGCATCCCATCCATTCAGCTCGGTGATGGTTCCAAGATGCATGAACCAATACATTTGTATGGCTTCGTGAAAATTCCGGGGTGCATGAGCCGGTACCCACCGACAGACTGCCGCAATATTGTTCAGCTCGGCAAGTCTTTTGGCATCTTTTTCTGTTTTTGCCTGTTCTTCGGCTAAATCGGCATGGCGTTCTGCAAACAGAATCGCAGCATCACAGGAAACGGCCATGGCTTTCAGTTCTTCCAGCTTGTCAGTGGCCTCCTCATCATTCATAAAATCCAACCGCTCGATGTGGGCCTGAATGTCTTTTTTAAAATCAAGCAATCCTTTTTGGTAAATCTTGCCATCTAAAGTGGTGTGGCCAGGAGCACGCTGTTCCATAAATTCGGTAAACAAACCTGCTTCGTAAGCCGCACTCCACTCTTGGGGTACGTAGTTAAAAATGCGTTCGCGCATGGTGCGGCCTTCCCAGTATGGAATTACCTCACGAGCATAAGTGTCAATATCTTCCTTCGATATGGTATAGCGCTGCAAGTCACGGGTATTCAATACATTTAAATCGTCAACACTATGGCAGGTCAACTCAGGAAAAGTAGGTACACATTTTGGAGATGGGCCACGTTCTCCTACGATCAATTCCCCTTCACCCAAATAAATTGTTTTCTTTTTACAAATTTCCATGAAGGTCAATGCCCGCATCATGGGAATGGAATACTTCCCATTGTTTTCTTTGTAAAAAGCGGTTTCGATCAAAGCTCTTTCGATATCAAGCGATGGCTCTGTATCAACACTTATTTTGCGTAAATTTTGAATGCGTTCGCTCATGCCTGCATGAGAATCAGAAGAATGAGCATTGCTAAAATTGCTTTCTGAACGAGGCGCACGCTCAGGAGTTTTATGTAGATTATTTGAATTCATTTGTTATTAATTTTTGGGTTCAAAAACTAAAGTTGGGTATCTAATGCATCTTTATCCGCGAACCAATCCGCAAATAAAAAAGTGTAAATGTAGTGTGTGAGGAATCTGCCTGTTCCGGATATGGAAACAAGTGATATCGATTAAATTGTCCGATCGTAGTACATCAGGCAATTGAATAGACGACGATATGAATGTGTTAAAGCTTGCAGAATAATCATTTGGTCTATTTTCTAAAACCAAAAGTAGGAATTTTTTAGAGTAAAAGATTCACTTTCCCCTTAATTTTTAATGCTTAACAAGTATTATTCAACATATACCGCAAGACATCAGCTGCTGAAAGTTTTAACCCGACTGCTCCCGATTCTAAAGTAAGCAATCACTGTCTGTTTGATTAGGGGCTTTCACAAAATTGCTCTTCCTTTCTGGGAGCAAAAAAACATCAGGAAACAAACTGTTAAGAATGAGGAACAATATCATGCCTGCTTTATCTTTTCACCCCTAAATTTCCCAAAAAGAACTTTGCAGCAGCATGCATAAAAATAGCCCCGCCAAACGGCGGATTGGGAGAGATTCAAGAATAAATCACTCCTATTGCTTTTTGCAGATTCAGAAAAGCAGAACGATCCATTTGTCGCCTGACTTTGTAATTCCGCCCTGTTTTTATCTTAAAATGTACTGAAAATAGCTTCATACTCTTTGAAACGATGCTCCCGTATGGGTCTGATTTTGGGCTCGGTAGAAAAGTAAAGCAGCAAACATGGAGAAATATTTTTGTATTTCGCTACATATTCATAACGTTCCAATTCCTTGTTCTTAATGCGTTGTTTTATTTTGTTGTGATAAGGATACATCGGCTCAATTTTACGGTTTTTCAGGTCGAAGATACAATTCACCGGCGGTAAAAGAACAACGATTCCCGCTCTTTTTAAACCGCTTCATTAAAATAGACATTTGGTTTTTATTAATAAAAAAAAAGACCATTTCTGTGATAATGACCTTTTTCGGTTACTTTATATATGGTATCAAACCAGGTCTTTTGCCACAGATACTATTCCTGAGCACCGTGATTCTTTGCAATACCGATCCAATGTTCAGCAAGAATCTTTGGATCAGCACCTATACCACGGGCAAAATGCAATGCAACGCCCATCATTAGGACAGAAGCTTCATGTAATTCCTGATTTGTTTGCAGGGTTCCAAATTGTTTCTGCGCTTTTAATTGAAGTAAATCATTGTGTTTTTGAGTAAATGCAATCGGATCCTCATCAGAAATTTCAGGAATCATCAAACAATCAATCCACTCCTGTCCTATTCTTTCTGCTAATACTTCCGGAAGCTCATTGCCCATTTTTCTCCATAACGGCAATGTTTCCTTATCGCCGGATTCAGCCAGTCCAGTATCAAGAAGCAGTTCAAATGCAATATCAGCTATATTTTGCATTATTTCTAAATATTGATCCTGAGCCTTTTCGAATTGATCCGTTATCTGTCCGTTAAGATATTCCCCAACACTCATTTGAGGTAAATTGATAACTTCAGGACATTTTTCCAAACAAGGAAATTTATCTCCCTGAAACATATAGTGAACTTCATTATTTTGTATTTGACGACCTAGTGGATATAACCGACAAGCCAGCGGACGTCCCAGATGAACACTGCATCCAAAATCATCGACATATTGAGAGCAGGCCTGCTTCTCTCCCCATGCTGCTTTTCCGTTGAAGTGCAAACGAATTCCGCCGAACTCACAGTAAAGATCCCGAAATTCCCTTGGTGCAATTTTTTTTTCTCTGGCCAAACACATCAACTCCCATGGATTAAGCAACACTTGGTTGCCATGGCAGCAAGCTCCGATCCGGGCGCAGGTGAGAGGCAATATATTTTGAATACTCAGTTTATTTGTTTGCATTATTGTTGATTCTTTTTTGATATTACACTTAAAAACAACTCCGTGATTAATCGGCGTCCAAATTGTTAAAACAGGATTTTAAAATCACAAATATATCAAATCCACTAAGATGATATTTGTCTGTCTGTAATCACATCAGTTGAAATATTTATTGCCCGGACAACATGCTTTTCGAAGAAGCTTTTTTGATGTTGCGATCCATAAAACTACCTGAAAAGATTAAGCCGCCAATAATCCCCATAAAAATATAAAGCACCTGTGCACCCATGTTGTTTTGCGCTCCCGGTGCATCTAAAAACACACTACTTAAGCCGATAAATGCTTTGCTTCCGGGAACAAGCATCACAATTCCCGGTATTAAAAACACCAACTGCGGCGATCGTGTTATTTTACCAAACAACTTGCTGATACTCACTGCCACGATAGTCCCGATGAATATGCTGACTAAAATTCCTGTAAAATCGAAAAGTGTAGTGGTATAAAAGCTGATAAATCCAGCAATTACACAATACAGCAAATCTCTTGTCCGCACTTTAAACACCACCGAAAGACTCAAGGCCAAAATTACGATGGCAAAGTAGTCGAGCCATTCGGGCACATCATTTATTACATTATTAGGTTGCAGATCAACAAACAAAGGAAGAATTGCCAGACCCAAAACAACACCAAAAAACTGCTTAAAAAGCGATACCAAGGCGTCGAACAATTTGGCCGTCCCCGACACCAAACTTCGGGAAGTGATCTCTTCCAATGCAGTAGTAATCGATAATCCGGGAATAAACACAATAATGGATGCAAGTATGGTCATGGAAATATTGATCTGTTCAAATTTCATGGACAATAAACCAGTTATTAGAGTGGCCACAAAGGCTATTAGTGACTCCAGGGCACTTCGAATGTATCCCGATTTATGAGCCAAAAGAGTGATGCCATAAATTACTGCTCCAATAAAAGATGCGGTTATTGCAGAAGCCCAACTGGTATCCAATATCATGCTAAATGCTCCTGCCGATAGAATAAAAGCAGCTAATTCGGTTAATTTACCATAAGCAAAAGGCGCTGTTTTTAATCGCTCCATCGCATTTTTTGCTTCTTCAAAACTGCTTTTATTTGAAAGTACATCGTTAGTGATTTCAACAATCCGCGACAAAGCACCCAAATTCAACTCCCCTGGCGGCACGCACTCTACGTAATTGTAGGTTTGCTCCTCCTCTTCGTAAAACACATAGTTGATCCAGGTTGGTGTATCCATAAAACTACCCTTAATCCCTTTCTTTTCCGAAATCTCTGTCAGATAAATCTGCGATTTATAGGAGGGTACGCCGTAGGTATGCAAGGCCTTACCCAACTGCACTATGAATTTATATTTTCCGGGAACCTGCATGTTCTTTTATTTCTGTTCTAAATGATTATTTCGAATTAGCGGCGGTGCTCTTCGTCCAAATGTTTTATTTTTCTCTGTCCACCAACCACAGTTCACTATTCACTGCTATCCGATAATTGCTATTTTTAAAATCCGGACAAAAATACAATTTATTTATGCACTAAAACTTGAGCTGTGTATTGTTATTCCCGGTATTTATTTTACCAAAAAAAACAAATATAAAATTTGTATCATTTTTTATAAAAATAGTGCCCTGTTGAAGGATAACGGGAACCAATATGCATTACTTTTGCAACTTCATTAAAAAAAACAGTAACAAATCGAACCACAACTATTGCGTTTCCTAATTCGACAGTTGTGTTCAATCCACCATATGCCACAGTTCTAACTTCCAGAGTGAATGTTTTCCGTGTAAATATAGCAGTCGATTGGGAATGAAATTAACAGATGTATTCACCTGGAAATGTTTGTTTTGCAACAACATCAATCAGGATTTAAAGAATGAATAAAATGAAAATAAATGTTTAGACATCAGGGCAAAAGCAGAACTTTAGAGCATAATCTGCAAATTGCTATTGTTTTGTCTTTTGTTGCTGGAGTTGTTAATGTGACAGGATTCTTATCTATAAAACAATTCACGACAAATGTGACAGGACATTTTGCTCTTTTTATTTATGATGTTGCAAATTTCGAATTTGGGAAAGGTGCTATCTATTTCCTGTATCTATTTTCGTTTCTTTTTGGTTCTTTTTCATCTAGTTTTCTTATCGAAAAATTTAGGGAAACCAAAAGACTTAATGTTTATGTTTTACCAACATCAATAGAATCATTAATTTTAATAACTATTGCTGCATTTAGCAACTTTGAGAATCTTCTGCATCCTGACCTGATTGCATGTATGTTACTATTTGCTATGGGACTTCAAAATTCATATGTGACTAAAATATCAAATGCGATAGTGCGGACAACACATTTAACCGGACTTTTTACCGATTTAGGTATTGAACTTTCTCAATTGTTTTTTCCTAAATCACATCCTCACAGAGAAAAAATTAAAGCAACAATAAAACTTCGGGTTTATATTATTTCTTGTTTCTTTCTGGGTGGATTAATTGGAGGCTTTCTATTTACGAGAATTAATTTAAAATTAAACACATTGATTTTTGGTGCAGTAATTTTATTAATGACCTTATTTTATGATGATTTTAAATTTAGATTAATTCTTAAGAAAAGAAAAAAAACTGCACACAATAGAAAGTACAATGCGTTGCGGCTGAAAAGTGGAAGCTCGAAATAATTCCTTTAATCCATACCGGTTTAAAGATAACCGACAGCTTCGTATCCTTCTTTAACAAAGGCAAGGCAAGGCTTTTTTATTCTTATTGGATAATCCTTAATACGTGAGCTCATGCACCATGTGGTTAAAACCGCTGCGCGAAAGTGATTTAGTGTTGTTCAACTAAACCACAAGGTATTCGTTTCATTTCATCTTCGTTAACTGCTCCGGTAAACGTCCCAAATGAATTACAAGGGACAACTGCACAACGAAGGTAATTTTTAAGATGCTCTTGCTTTGTCCGCGCATTGGTACTTGAATTCCGTTTTTTTTTCACCACATTATAAGATTCCCAAACAACTATAATCCCAATTGGTATTTGAATAGAAAATCGACGAAATAAGATCATCCTATATGCGCCAACCTGAAATTGATTGTCTAAATGGTATAATAGTCGATATTCAACATTGGTAAATCCTTTTTTTATTCACATTATAAAATAATTTATACACTAAGAACGAAAGGCATTACAATGTTGCTTTAAAAAGGATAATAGCTATATTTGAAAAGAACTATCCCAAAAGGAATTTAGTTCAATGTGTTATATCCAGTAAGGGTTTCAATGGTATATGAAGGCTTGTAGCCCGCTTCAATTTTTGTTAATTTGACAAAGATGAAGCCTGCAGTCAACTATTATTTTTATACGAAATAATATTTATATAGCCGTTTCCTTTTGATGCTTATTGGGAGGATAATCAAAATCAAATTACAAACAGATGAAATATAATTTCAGACCTAAATTATTCTCTGTCCTAAAAGGCTACAATGTCCGGGCTTTTCAAAAAGATTTGTTTGCAGGAATTATTGTAGGTATCGTTGCTCTTCCTTTAGCCATTGCATTTGCTGTTGCATCGGGTGTTTCGCCTGAAAAGGGCTTGATTACAGCTATCCTTGCCGGATTTATCATTTCCTTATTGGGTGGCAGCCGTGTTCAAATTGGTGGACCTACCGGAGCTTTTATTGTAATTGTTTACGGTATTGTCAGCCAGTATGGCATTGATGGTTTAATGATCTCTACATTTTTAGCAGGTATTTTTCTGGTACTTTTTGGTGTATTGCGTCTGGGAGCAGTTTTAAAATTCATTCCCCACCCATTAATTGTTGGTTTTACTTCGGGTATAGCCCTGGTTATTTTTTCGACTCAAATTAAAGCCGCCTTTGGCTTAAATGCAGCAGAAATACCATCTGAATTTATTGGAAAATGGGCTTGTTATTTCTCTAATATTTCCAGTTTCAATATCCATGCTATCGCGATTAGCGGGGGCACAATTCTATTGACCTTGTTCGCTGGCAAATTGATCCCTAAAATACCAGGATCATTTATTGCAATTATTACAATGACTGCACTTGTGCAGGTTTTAGACATGCCGGTTGAAACCATCGAATCGGTATATGGAAGCATCCCCAATTCGTTTAGTTTCTCGGTTCCAACTATCGACTGGACCAATCTTCCAAATTACTTTCAACCTGCTATTACCATTGCAATTTTGGGCGCGATCGAGTCTTTGCTATCCGCAGTAGTTGCCGATGGTATGATTGGAGGAAATCATCGGTCCAATACAGAGTTGATTGCTCAGGGAATTGCCAATATCTTCTCTCCTATTTTCGGAGGTATTCCAGCAACAGGAGCTATTGCAAGAACTGCAACCAATGTTAAAAATGGTGGACGCACACCTGTTGCGGGAATAATTCATGCACTTACTCTTCTATTAATCATGTTGGTGTTTGGACAATGGGCAAAATTAATTCCAATGTCGTGTCTGGCAGGTATATTGATTGTTGTTTCCTATAACATGAGTGAATGGAGATCTTTCAAATCTATCCTTAAAGGTTCAAGATTCGATATTATCGTTTTACTCACGACCTTCTTCTTAACCGTCTTGGTTGATTTAACCATCGCCATCGAAATGGGAATCGTACTGTCATCCTTAATCTTCATGTATCGAATGTCAAAAATCAATGGGGTTTTTCAACACGAATCGGAATCGGATGAAATACAGAATTACAATCAAATCCCTAAAGAAATTGAGATATATGAAATTAGCGGACCGTTCTTTTTTGCTGCGGCCAAAAGATATCAGGAAACCCTTCGTAACCTGAAAAGTTCTACATCAGTTCTTATCATTCGAATGCGGCACGTTCCCTTTATTGATAACACCGGAGTTCGAAATTTCACCGAAATCATTAAAGATCTGGAGAATAGAAAAACAAAGGTGATTTTATCCGGAGTAAATTCGGAAGTAATGGGCGATTTACTAAAAAGCGAAATTCATCACTTAATAAACGAAGAAAATATCTTCGACAATTTTGATGATGCAGTTGAAGCTGCTAAAAAATTACTATAGTTGGTAAGAAACTGTTTAAAAATAAAACCGGACAATAGGTATTCCTCCTAAAGTCCGGTTTTTTCATGTTCAATCCCCTAAAAAAACATAAAAACTAAACTACTAATTGAAATTCGTTTTGCAGGGCACTCACAACCATGTCAGGAACTTGATGTGGTTTTCGGGTTTTACTATCCACAAAAACCACCGTAGATGTTGCAGTACATGTCTTTTCTCCTTTTCCGTTTTCAAATTCGAACTCAAATTTGAAACGAACCTTGGGCAATTCCTTTATTTTGGTTCGAACCGTTAATTCTTCATCATAGCCTGTCGGTTTTAAATATCTTAAATTCATTTCAATTACAGGAAGCATAATATTATTATCCTCTAACACCTTGTCGTTTATGCCGAATTGGCGCAACAGTTCCGTTCTGGCCTGATGACAATAATTGACGTAATTGGCATGATACACATATCCCATTTGATCGACCTCGTTGTATCTTGGCCGTATTTTATATTCACCAATAATCATTGTTCAATTTTTAGTTCGGAAACATCAACTTTCTTCCAAAGTTCTAATAGTGCGTTGCCAATTTCCGAATCTTTATTGTACTCCAAAATTGTTTTTTTCTCTACCATCGAGTAAACTACCTCTTCGGAAAAAGGCAGTTTGCCCATCAGCGTAATTCCCTGTGTGGTAAAAAAGCTTTCCATTTGCATGGAAATTTCTAAATTGATATCATATTTATTGATTAGAGCATACATCGGTATTTGGAACGACTGCACCAACTCTACCAAACGCACTAAATCATGAAATCCTGATTTGCTGGGCTCTGTAACCAAAATTACTGCATCGGTTCCGGTAATAGACGCAATTGCCGCACAGCCGATTCCCGGAGGCCCATCATTTAAAATAAATTCAGCATTTGTTTCTATGGCAATTTTCTTAGCGCTTTTTCGAATTTGAGTGACTAATTTACCCGAATTTTCCTCACCCGGTCCCATTTTAGCATGAACCAATGATCCAAAACGCGTATCGGACACAAACCAATGATTGTTGCGGCTTCGCTCTGAACTGATTGCTCCTGCAGGACAAATACGTTCACAAAGACGACAACCTTCACATGCAAAAGCATCGATACGTAAGCCTCCACCCGGTTTAAAATGGATAGCTTCAAATTTGCAATGCTGTCTGCAAAGACCACAATTGGTACATAAATTGGTATCAATAGAAGCAACCCAAGCTCCCTCGAACACATGCGTCTCTTTATTTTCCGGTTGAAAAATAATGTGAAGATCAGCTGCATCAACATCAGCATCTACAAAAACAGTATTTTTAATCACCGAAGCCAAAGCTGCTGTAATACTGGTTTTTCCTGTTCCCCCTTTACCACTAAGAATAGTTATATCCTTCATATTAATTCAATTTCTTCAAATACTCAACCACCTTGCGATACTCCTTCGCGAATTGAAGGGGAACACAGCTCACAATTTTCCCTTTTGCATACAAACCTGCATACTCTTTACTAAAAGGAATTTCACCCAACAAGTCAATATTTTCTGCCTTCAGAAACTCATACACTTCAGAATCTCCTAATCCGGCTTTGTTTACAAAAACACCAAAAGGTTTATTCACCTCACGCAATAAATCAACAGTAAGCTTTAAGTCATATACTCCGAATGGAGTTGGCTCAGTCACTAAAATCACAAAATCGGCATCCGAAATGGTCTCAACAACCGGACAACTTGTACCAGGTGGTGCATCGTAAATCAGAATATCATGTTCACCAACTAAGTTCTTCTTTAAATCCTTAATCAACATAGTCTGCAATGGAGAACCAACCCGCAAATTGCCTTCCATCAGACTCAAATCATTACCAATATTGTAATTGGTCACAGTTCCAATGGCATTTTTGGTTTCGTGAATAGCATCAAACTGACAGGCCACAAAACAAGCACCACAAGAATGACACAAATCCTTATTCACAACAGCATACTGCATTGAGGGAATCATTACAATTGCGTTGAATTCACAATATTCCTCACATTTTTTACAAAATGTACATTTCGAAGTGTCTATTTTGGGAATCACCTGCTCTGATAATTTCTCGCTCTTAACCGAGAAATTCCGAAAAAACAAAAGGTCATTCGGCTCTTCCACATCGCAGTCAACCAACTGTACACTTCTTGTCCAATGCTCATTGATGGAAGAAAATAAATTAACAGCAAAAGTTGTTTTGCCTGTTCCTCCTTTGCCACTTGCAACGGCTATTTTAAACGCCATAAACTCCCCTCCTGCTTTTTTGTAATGATCAAATCTCCCTTATTCACACCCAACATCTCAGCCATTATATCACATTTTGCCATCAGCATAAAATAAAGTGATTTTCTTTTTTCATTTAGCAAACCTTCAAAATTTCCCTGTCCTTTAGAAATTACAACAGTTGCTTTTGTATACAGTTCCTGAAATTCTTCTGAACAATTATCCACTAAGGTTGAAGGTGCATCATGACCATTCGATATCACCCTGCAAACATCCTGCATTCCTACTTGCTCAGCATCCTCGAAAGTCACATCATTAATTATCGGATTTCCCCGAACAGCATAAGTTAAGTTGGGATGATTCAAATGTTGAATAAAAAGCTTATCGAAAACTATTTCGCCTGCATTATCGCCTAAATACAAAACCGATTCTGCTTTTTTTACCTCAGCAAACATCTCATCTCTATCGTCCAAAGCAAAATCAAGAGCCAGTAATTCTTCTATTTTAGCTGGAATATCGGCTGGTACACTATGTGCTCCATAATCAACAATATTGCCAACAACAGCTAATTTTGCGGCAATATGCAGTGATTCATCATTTTCATTCACAAATGCAACCCATTTTTTATATTGCGAATACAAAATTGAATTGGCATGTTTCTTCTCCTCACGGTACAAATCATCATTTTGTATTTTCTTTTTCGCCAAACGATGAATTAGCAACGCCAGATAAGGATTTGAGAGGTGCTTACAATTTGTTAGTAAATGATTTACTTCAGAGGAAAAATTACCTGCGACTTCCCCCTGAAGATTAAATTTGTCAATTAGTAAATCCACCGTTTTGGAATGGCAAGTCAAACACCTGTTATCCATATTTAGTGGTCGCAATAGTTAGCTGTAAAGCTTAAACTTTCATCCAAAAATCCTTTTACCAATTCTTTAGCATCTAATTGAGGTGCTCCAACAAATACATTTACATTGTGTTGATTAAAAATTTGTATGGCTCTGTTTCCCATTCCTCCGGCAATTACATCAGTAACCCCTAAGTCAGCTAAGAATGGAGGCAACAAACCTGGTTCATGTGGTGGTGCAGCCACTAATTCTTCTGTAACAATAGCTTTATCCATTACATCAAGCAATGCAAAATGCGAACAATGGCCAAAATGTCCATCCAAAATCCCATCTTTAACCGGAATTGCAATTTTCTTTTTCATGTGTTTATAATTTGATTTTTATTTGTCACATGGAACACCCAAATTGCAATCATCTTCCTTTGTGTAAAGCCTTTTACATAGGTGTTTCATCTGTTAATAATTTTAAGTTTTTTCCATATGATCCCGAAAACCTTCGGGATTGCCATGAACCGATAATCATGCCTCTTTGTGTCACAATTGCCTGTCATGGACGTTTCATATAATATTTTATTTCAATTGATCAATCCCAAACAAGAGGGAATACTATTTTATTCTTTGTATCAGATACAGCACAAGAGCTATTGATATTATTCAAGAAGAATAAAATCAACAAGACCCTTATGCCTCTTACTAATCAGGATGCATTTTTTATGAAACCAAGGAATAAATATCTAATCATTTATTTTCCTTCGGCGAAGTCTTAGTCTTCCGGCACGTCCTCGTCCAAGACCAAATCCTTGTCCTTTGCCTCTTTCAATGGTTTCATCCTTAAATTCAGTCTCACTGTACATTTTCTTGTTGCTGTTACAACGCCCCATTCCTCTTCCGGTTCGGGCACCTTTTCCCTCCGGACCACTTCGATCTAAACCTGGCATTTCAACCTCCTTTTTTAAATTGATTTACTACTTTTCAATCTTTTTCCCTGCCCTTTACCACAACCACTTTTTCGTTTCAAACCTAAACCTTTCCCTAACTTCTCCAATAGAATGTTTTGGTCAGATTCAGAACACTGTCCTAGTCCTCTTCCCGATTTTGAACCTTCTCCTTCGGGTCCTTTTCCATCCAAATGTGGCATAACATTTTATTTTAAGATTTCAATTTGTCTATAATGTGCTGCACTGTGCTATTATCATCTTGCAGCAACACCATTTGAATATTGAACTTTTCAAGCAATTCTTTTGCTTTAGGCCCAAAATCACCTGAAATTACTTTTTGAGCACCCAGTTCGACCACCTTTTCAACAGTTTTGGTTCCTGCTCCACTTTGCGAGTTGATATTTTCATTCTCGATGAAACTAATTTCTCCTGATTGATCATCATACAAACAAAACCAACCTGCTCTTCCAAACCGCAAATCAAAAATTGAATTCAATTGATTTCCCGTTGATGTAATAATTGTCTTCATATTCTTATTTATTAATTAATTCGATGTGTTTGGAATTACAAGCCGGACAAATTTCTTTGTCCATAGTTTCCGGAATATTAAATCTTGCATTGCATTTTGAACACAAATACCAATTATTATCCATAACTGCATTCCCAAAAACAGTTCTTATTTCCTTTGCTTCTACCAATGCTGCAGCAATTTTTCTTCGGGCACTTTCGTAGATTCTCGCAAAAGTCGGCCTCGATATGCCCATTAAACCAGCAGCTTCATCATGTTTCAACAAATCGTAATCTGCTAACTTCAATGCTTCATATTCTTCATAAAGCAAATCAATTGATTTCCGACTCTTAGAATTTACACCAAAAGGTCTGTAACCCTTAAATCTTGGTGGTTCCACAACTTTTCGCAATCTGATTTTTCTTGGCATAGGGATTTATTTTCAACAAATATAATGAGAATATTCTCATTATACAAATATTACCGGCCTTTACTAACAAAGCTATATAACAAAAAAGAGGCCTCTGAAGCCCCCCGTTAAATTTCTAGATCTTACAAATCTTATACTTCCTCTTCCTGAGAAATAAAATGAGCGAATTGTCTTTCGACAGTTATAGGCTCGGTCAAATACAATTCTCCAACCTGTTTCGACATAACATCCGGAAACACGTATTCTTTACCATTTATTAATCCCTGAACTATTTCTCTGGCTACATTTACAGGAAAATCTTTTTCTATTTCCAAATCTCTTGTCATACGAGTATCAATAGGCCCAGGGTATACTCCCATAACAAGAATATTATTCAAATATAGTTCTCCACGCAAGCCTTGTGTAATACTATGAACGGCAGCCTTCGAAGCAGAATATGCTCCAGCAATTGGCATACTTGCCAAGCCCAATAACGAAGAAATATTGACAATAGCAGCAATTTCCCTCTGTTTTAAACGATCTATTAAAGACACTGTCAACTTTACCAAGCCCCAAACATTTACTTCAAAATTTATAGCCATACTGTCTAATGTTTCATCCGAACAGAATCCTCCGGATTCATAAACACCGGCATTGTTAATTAAGATTTCAACATCCTTCGCTAATTTTGTGGCTTTAATAATGGATCGATCATCCCTTAAGTCCAAAAGTATCGGAACCAAACGACTCCCATACTCAGGCTTAAGATCATCCATGGATTTTAAGTTTCTTACTCCGGCATACACTTTTTTTGCACCCTTATCGAGCAGCTCAATGGTTATTGCTCTCCCAATTCCTCTGTTAGCTCCACTTACAAAAGCTACCCTATCTTTAGGGGACACTTTGATTTCATTCATCACAACCTCCATTTTTGGTTTAACTTATTTGAATTGATTCTACACAATTTACAAATATCCCATCCCAATAGCAATGCAAATTATCTACCCAAACACTATTTAGAACTGCAGGATCATTTTGAACAGATCCTGTACGAATCAAATAAACTAATTTTTCTATCTTTGCTTTTGTCGTTTGATTTTGGCAATTTCTTATCGGGGTGCGAGTAATCTATAATCTTTTCCAATAGTATTCCCGGCTGGAGATGTAAAAAAATTGAACAACACAAATAATAACCGGACTCTGGAGATACATCTTTATGGATCCGGTTATTTTATTTTGACTCGCGAACCACATACAATTCAAAATAAATTAAACTATCATTAACCAAAATATTTACTAAAATGTCAACGAATTATTTTAAAGCCTATCCTGACGAAAAAGGAAATTTTGGCCAATACGGAGGAAGTTTTATTCCTGAAGTTTTAGAAGAAGAGATGAAGAAAATTAATGATGCCTACTATTCAATTAGTAAATCTCATGAATTTATCTCAGAACTAAGAAGCATTCGCAAACACTTCCAAGGTCGTCCCACTCCAGTTTATTTTTGCAACCGCCTGTCCAATAAATATGGTGGCCGAATTTATCTGAAACGTGAAGATCTGAATCATACAGGTG
Organism: Labilibaculum sp.; assembly: GCF_963664555.1. Classification (GTDB taxonomy): domain Bacteria; phylum Bacteroidota; class Bacteroidia; order Bacteroidales; family Marinifilaceae; genus Labilibaculum. The sequence goes on from NZ_OY761461.1 coordinate 2,898,748, forward strand.
CACATAAGCTAAACCACTGCATGGGAGAAGCTCTTTTAGCCAAATACATGGGCAAAAAAAAGCTGATAGCCGAAACCGGTGCCGGCCAGCATGGAGTTGCTTTAGCCACTGCCGCAGCCTATTTTGGATTGGAATGTGAAATTCATATGGGAGAAGTTGATATTGCAAAGGAACATCCTAATGTGGTGAGAATGAAAATTCTTGGTGCAACAGTAGTACCGGTAACTCATGGACTTAAGACATTGAAAGAAGCAGTTGATTCTGCATTTATGGCTTACCTTCAAGATCCTGTCAATACAATTTATTGCATTGGATCTGTTGTAGGACCACATCCTTTTCCAATGATGGTTCGCGAATTTCAGCGTGTAGTTGGAATTGAAGCAAAAGACCAATTTCAGGAAATGACCGGAGAACTACCGGACAATATTGTGGCTTGTGTTGGTGGAGGAAGTAATGCAATGGGAATTTTCTCGGCCTTTCTGGAAGATGAAGAATGTAAACTGCACGGCGTTGAACCTGCGGGTCGTTCTTTTGATAAAGGAGAACATGCAGCAACTCTAACTTTTGGCAAACCTGGTGTGATCCATGGATTCAAATGCTATCTTCTTCAAGATGAAAAAGGAGAACCCGATCCTGTATATTCTGTTGCCAGTGGATTGGATTATCCTGGTGTTGGTCCAGAGCACTCCATGCTTAAAGATCTGAAAAAAGCTGAATATCACTCAATTACGGACAAAGAATGTATTGATGCATTTTATGAATTGAGTAGAGAAGAAGGAATTATTCCTGCGCTGGAAAGTGCACATGCCGTAGCTTATGCTTTGAAATTGGCAAAAGCAAATCCGAAACAGTCGATTTTGGTGAACCTAAGCGGCAGAGGCGATAAGGACATCGACTTTATTGTTGATACGTACGGATTGCCCGAATAAATTACTCCAAACAAATTTCTATAATAGAATCAAATGTCACTTTTCGAAGTGGCATTTTTTTTATGCAATGTACTTTCCTTTAGCTGATTAACTAACAACATTAAATTTAGTTTGTTCAGATATATTTTTTTGACTTATATTTGCTTTATTATGGAAGCTAAATTCAAATTCACGAAAGATTTAACAAAAGAAATGGAATTCATTACTTCAAGGAGTAGTGGTCCGGGCGGGCAAAATGTGAACAAAGTAAATTCTAAAGTTGAACTTCGGTTTTCTGTTTTCGAATCGGAGATATTGACGAAAAAGGAAAAGGAAATCATCTTTCTAAAATTATATCATCATATCAATAATCTGGGTATACTATCGGTAACTGCTCAAACAGAACGTTCTCAGGTTCAAAATAAAGAAATAGCAATCCAAAAGTTTTATCAATGGATTGAAATTGCTTTAACTCCTGTAAAACCCAGAAAAAAAACCAGACCAACAAGAGCTTCGAAAGAGAAAAGATTAGAAGAGAAACAGGCTCTTGCACAAAAAAAAGAAAGCAGAAAAAAGCCTGAATTATAGAGATATTAAAAAAGGGTGATCCAATGGATCACCCTATATTTTTGTTTGAGAACTTCAATTTACATGTTTGCAAAGAAGTCGTTTCCTTTATCATCAACAATAATAAATGCAGGGAAATTTTCCACACGGATTTTACGAACAGCTTCCATTCCTAATTCAGGAAAATCAATCACCTCGATAGATTTAATGCTGTTCTTCGCCAATACTGCTGCAGGGCCACCAATTGATCCTAAGTAAAATCCACCATTTGCTTTACAGGCATCGGTTACAGATTTGTAACGATTCCCTTTGGCTACCATTACCATAGAACCTCCAACTTTCTGAAAAAGATCAACATAAGAATCCATACGTCCGGCAGTTGTTGGTCCGAAACTTCCTGAAGGCATTCCTTTTGGTGTTTTTGCCGGTCCGGCGTAATATACAGGATGATTTTTGAAATACTCCGGCATTTCTTTTCCTTCCTCCAACATTTGTTTGATTTGGGCATGAGCAATGTCACGGGCAACAATCAAAGTTCCTGTTAAACTCAATCTTGTTTTAATAGGATATTTGGTCAATTCTTTCAAAATATCTGCCATTGGCTGATCCAAATTGATTTCAACAGCATCCTTCAAATGCGGGGCTTCTTTTGGCAAATACTGAAATGGATTTCTTTCCAATTCTTCCAAATAGATTCCATCTTCGGTAATTTTCGCTTTCACATTACGATCGGCACTACAACTTACACCTAAACCAACCGGACAAGATGCTGCGTGACGGGGCAAGCGAATTACTTTAACATCGTGAACAAAATATTTACCCCCGAACTGAGCTCCAATTTCACTCTTTTGGCAAATCTCTTCTATTTTTTTCTCCCATTCCAAATCGCGGAACGCCTGACCACCTTCGTTACCTTCGGTTGGCAAATGATCGTAATATCCGGCAGAAGCCTTCTTCACAGTCGCCAAAGTTGCTTCGGCCGAAGTGCCGCCAATCACCAATGCCAAGTGATAAGGAGGACAAGCAGAAGTTCCTAAATCACGAAGTTTATTTGTTATAAAAGTGGTTAAATTCTTTTCGTTTAATAGAGCTTTCGTTTCCTGATACAGAAACGTTTTGTTTCCTGATCCGCCACCTTTAGTTACAAACAAAAATTCGTAAGTATTCCCTTTGTTTGCGTAAATATCAATTTGGGCAGGAAGGTTGTTTCCTGAATTTTTTTCTTCGAACATAGAAAAAGGAACCACCTGAGAATATCTCAAATTTCTTTCCTGATAGGTATCGTAAACTCCTTTCGAAAGGTGTTCAGCATCATCAACTCCGGTATAAACATCTTCCCCTTTTTTTGCTACAACAATTGCAGTTCCTGTATCCTGACAAGTAGGCAATTCACCTTCAGCAGCAACTACCTGATTCAGTAACATCGTGTGAGCTACAAAACGATCATTATCTGATGCTTCATTATCCTGAAGAATTGTCTTCAATTTATTTAAATGAGCAGGACGCAGGTAAAAAGATACATCTGAGAATGCCTCTTTCGAAAGCATTTCAAGTCCTTTCGGATCTACTTTTAAAATTTTTCTTCCATCAACTTCAACAGTTGAAACGTAATCTGTTGTTAGCAAACGATACTTGGTAGTATCCTTTGTTATCGGAAATGGTTTCTGATAATGAAAATCGGACATGATATGGTATTTTAAAATTTTGTATTTATAAGTCAATCGACAATAATCAAAAAGTACATATTACCACCTCGATTAAAGTCATAGACAAATATAAGATAAATTGCAGTTTGAGGCTCTGGAAATTAACTATTCTATAACATTGTCCTGCAACATAAGCTCAATAATTTCAATTCTTTCAGATGGTATCAAAATCCCAATGAATCCAAAATTTTCTCATTTAACTGTCTGTTTTTGCCTATGTAAGGATAACAGTGAATGTGGATTGCCGGATTAAAATTCATTTCAATTATGGCGTAATTATCTTTTGTTGCCGGCTGATTCACATCTTCAATCATCATATCCAATCCTGTAATCTGAACACCAAGCGCTTTTGACGATTCTATTGCTATATCTTTGTATGACTGATGAATATCGTCCGTATAATCAATGCTATCGCCACCGGTACTTATGTTTGAATTCTCCCTTAGGTAAACAACTTCATCTTTACCTGGAACACTTTCGAAACTTAAGCCTTGCTCTTTTAAGAACATTTCTTCAGCCTCTTCCAATCGAATTTTTTCGAGTGGTGTCCGATATCCTTTTCCACGCAAGGGATCCTGATTTTTGATTTCGACCAACTCGCGAATGCATTTTTCACCATCCCCTTTTATATTGGCCGGAACTCTGTGCAAAATACCACACACCTTATCGTTTATTACAAAGAATCGGAATTCCCTACCCGAAATAAACTCTTCAATAAGAATGCTTCCATCGTGTTCAAAAGCAATATCAACAGCTCTTTTGTAAACCTCCTCGTCTTTATTTTCTTTTAAAATGGTAATTCCTAAGCCAAAATTTGTCGATTTAGGTTTTACTACAATTCCTTTTCCTTCAAACAAATCAAAATCAGAACGTGCTTGTCTGGCATCCTGATAATCCAATCCTGCAGGAACCCTAATTCCGCCTTTTTCAAGAATTTTCTTTGTCACCAACTTATTTTCCATCATTAAAACACTTGAATAGTTATCTAATGATGTTCGGGTAGCCTGCATTACATATTCCGTTTTATCTCCTTGGCTTAAGCTGATAAAATTTTCGCATCGGTCCAATATAGTAAACTCCACCCCTCTTCGTAAAGCCGCCTTCATAAGTAATTGAGAAGACAATTCCAGATCTTCGAATCCATGAAAGCGAAAACTACTCATCTCACTTTCTTCCTTGTACTGCTTAGCTTTGTTCAAATGGAAATTAATGAAGCCCTCCTCTACAATTCGTTGTTTTACTTTAAATGAAGTTCGCTGATCAGGATTTTCAATAAAATTTGAAATCTCAGCAAGAGATCCCTGATAATCAGAATCATTAATTAAATCGGCTGTTCTTGCAAAATCAGTAATGTCAGAAAATAATTCGTTCAACATCTTTTTTGCACAAGTTTCCTGTCCATCAAAATTCATAAGCATTAGCTCAGAATTCAAACCATGACATGCAACCAAATCCTGATTATTGGCAGCCACCTTTTGAACTGCTTCATTGTACTTATCATTTTCGGCGGTGAATAAGCAATACAACAGAAATAAATGTGTGAAATACAATCTATTTTTAGATACTCCCGATTTTTCAAACGGATCTAAATCCAGAATACGTACTTCCAGATGTGATATTTTTTTGCTCTTTTCATCGAATTTTAACCGAATGGGAAGATAGAGCTCCTCTCCTGCCAATATTTTACCTGTTTGAATCAAGTTAGACACAGATTTTTTATAATCCTCCAGACTGTTAAAATCGACATAAAACTCTTCTATATTTCTATATCCCATGGAACTGTTTCGAATCGAAATCGCATTTCCACAGCTCATGAAACTCTTTTTTCCTGTTTTTAACGATTTCATTTTAAAAGAAGGATCAGAAATCGGGCTTTCGCCAAATAACCAGATCAGCATCCATCGGTACCGCATAAAATTCCGAACCATTTTTAAGTAAACAGACTCACGAAAGCTTTCCAAATCGCTGTTGCAATGATTCGCTTTTTTCAACTTTCGCTCTAACCTGTCTGATAAAGAAAAATTAAAGTGAATCCCGGAAAGCATCTGTCTTTCCTTCCCATATCGGTTGGCCAATTCCTCTCTGTATTTCTCTTTATGAATTCCTTTCTCTCCGAATTTAGCAATTGGTATCTCTTCTTCCTGAGGCAATAAAGGAGGTAAGCTTTGCGGCCAAAGTAATTCATCGGTTAAATTTTCAGAAATTACATCCTGCAAAGTCTCTAAAAAACCATGAACTTCAGCAATACTATGCAAAGGAGGTGTTATCATCTCCACCTGACTTTCCGAAAAATCAGTTGTAATAAAAGGATTCTGAAATTTATCACCCAAAATTCCCGGATGTGGTGTTGTTGCCATCTTACCCGTGTAATCGACTCTCACATTTTCCTTTTCAATGCCAAACTTCCCGTTCTTCAAGCTCTCACGAATCCCCTCTATACGAAGGGCTTCATTGATATTATTAATAAGATGATTCATATATATTAGAATTTACCAAATGTATTATTTTTAAAATAAGTTCGTAATAAAAAGTAAAGGACTATGCCTTTTAATATGCTGCTTCCAGTGATGCTCCACCAGACTCCGTTTAAACTCAAAATTGTATAAAAGCCGAGAAAATAGGCTCCCGGTAAACGTAATGAAGTGAAAATAACACTTACCGCGGCAGATATTTTAGTTTTTCCAAGACCATTGAAAACCCCAGCACTAATCATTTCCAAACACATAAACAACTGAGATGCAGCCAATATCATCAAATAATCTTTACCCATTGATATACTTTCAGCCTCAGGAACAAAAATGGAAAATAATGTCTGAGGAAAAAACAAAAAGATTAATGTCGTTACAGCTCCTACGGCTAAGGATATCCGTATACCCGCTTTATAAATATCGGGCACCTCTGTAATGTTTTTTGCGCCGTAGCTATGCCCAACCATAATGGTAACGGCCTGCATAATACCTCCAACAATCATAAATGTGATTGACTCGATTTGAACACCAATTTTCTGAACTGCAATAGCATTTGGCCCCCATTCGGCAATGATTCTGGCAAGAAAAATATAAATTACTGAAAATGAAATTCGCTGAATAGCTGCTGGCAATCCAACTCCGAATAAGTTTTTCAGTTTTGTTGTGTATGGCAATATCCCTTTAAAATAAATAGTATCGAATTTTTGATACACAAATAAGAAAAATACAAGACTGGACAACCTGCCAATAATCGTGGCAATAGCAGCTCCTTCAACCCCCATTTTAAAGGTGAAAATTAGCAAAGGATCCAAAACAATATTGATTAAGGTTCCAATGATACTAGCCTTAAATGAGATTTTCGTTTTACCGTGAGCATTAAAGATACTGATGAACAACAGATTCACGAAACTGATAATAATCCCAAAGGAACTTATTAGTAAATATGAAACGGCCATTTCATTAACCTGAACATCATTCATCTGAAAAAAACCAATGAACTGTTCCGGAATGGTTAAAAAAACAGAGGTGAACAAAATGGCAATGCCACCAATTCCCCATAATCCAGCAGTTGAATATCTGCCGGCAGCTTTCATATCTGCTGCACCCACTGAATGTGCTATTTTTATATTTGCACCTACTGTTACGATCGAAGCCATGGCCCAACCCAGATGTAAAAAGAACCCTGCAGAACCAACTGCAGCCACGGCTCCACTGCCCAAATATCCAACCCAAATCATATCAGTAAGATTGTAGGTCATTTGCAAAAGAAACGAGCCGATAATTGGAAAAGCAAGCTTGAGCAGCTTCTTCCCAACTTCAGAATATTTTTGTTCTCTTTTAAGTAAACTGGTGATGAATTTTAACATCTACTAAACTTCATGTGTAAGTGCAAAAGAATATGAATTGAAAACAAATGTAATTTCAAAAATACTAGCCAACTCTATTTAAGCATTTGATTGATTAATATTTCCAATTCATTTTTCAAACACATTGCTTTCCCAACACTGCAGTTAAGTGATTTTGCCATTTCCAAGGGTATATTTATTGCTTCATTTTTTAGATCCTTTCCTTTATCAGAAAGATAAATAAGAACCTTTCGTTCATCTTGGCAGCATTTTATTCTTTTAATAAAAGAAAGCTGTTCCATACGTTTCAAAAGTGGCGTTAACGTGTTTGTATTCAAATACAATTTGCATCCAATTTCGTTAACTCCAATTCCGTCTTTCTCCCATAAAACCAGAAATACCAAATACTGAGGATAGGTAATTCCCAATTGATCGAGATAAGGCTGATATTGCCTTGTCATGAGCCGTGAGGCTGCATATATTGTAAAGCATAATTGATTCTCAAGTTTGAGAGGATTGAACTCTTTGTTGGCTAAATTGTCCATATTTCTTATTTATATCGCTTGCGATGCAAATTAACGAAATTGTCTGTTAAGATCAAAAAATATAAGCTTGTATGTCTGAATATACAAGCTTATATTTTTTGATTCACCAATTTAGTTTATTCTTTCCAAAATCCATTTTGCTTAATTAGTTTATATTTGCCTGATCCTAAAAACATTACAGCAAGCCCTCCAAATAAATACATTGCATTTAATTCAATTGCCAAGCCTCCGTATTCATTCAAATGAAAAATACCATCGGGGTAAGCTGCTGGTATAGATACCAACATTGTCAGGGCAATTATCAAACCCGAAACCCTTGTGTATATACCTAATAATAAAAAAACCGGCGCAATCAATTCACCCAGATAAACTCCGTAGGAAAGCATTTCGGGCAAACCTGCTTTAACAATTAAAAATTTCACTCCTCCAATACCACTCAATAATTTCTGCACTCCATGAAACAACATCAAACCACCAACTGATAGTCGTAAAATTAGTTTTCCTAAATTTTCCATAAATGTATTTTTATTTGATTAATTTCGATATTCATTACAAATCTATGAGCTTTTATCCATGATATAAATGCACAATTTGTGTGTATTCATGTACTTTTTTTTCAAAATACAATTGCAGAATATGTTACACAATCTTTTACAAAACAATTTTGGGTTTTCTGATTTTAAACCAGGACAAAAAGAGGTGATCACTACTATACTGGAAGGAAAATCAGCAATAGCTATCTTCCCAACCGGATCCGGTAAATCTCTTTGTTACCAACTTCCTGCTCTCCAACTTCCGGAACTTACAGTGGTGGTTTCCCCTTTACTGGCTTTGATAAAAGATCAAATTGATTTTCTTCAATCAAAAAATATATCTGCGGTTCGAATCGATTCATCTCTCTCGAAAGAGGAAGAACAGGATATCATGAACGGTATCCGTGCCAAACGACACAGAATTTTAATGATATCCGTTGAACGGTTTAAAAATGAGCGTTTTCGCAGATTTCTGAAAGACATTCCAATTTCGTTGATGGTGATTGATGAAGCACATTGTATTTCTGAATGGGGACACAATTTCAGACCAGACTATTTAAAACTTCCTGATTACAAGGATACTTTTCAGGTCAAACAAGTGCTTTTGCTTACTGCAACTGCGACTCCTAAAGTTATCGAAGATATGACTAAAAAGTTTGCTGTTGATAAGTCAAATGTTACAATTACGGGATTTTACAGATCAAATTTAGATGTAAACGTTATTCCTGTTATTCAATCTGAGAAAAACAACAAATTGCTTTCATTACTGCTTCCCCGGAAAAATGAATGTGGAATTGTGTATGTAACACAGCAAAAAACAGCAGAGGTGGTTGCAGGCATATTATCCTCAAAAGGAATAGTAACCAAAGCATATCATGCCGGATTGAAAAGTGAAGACCGCGAAGATATCCAAAATCAATTTATGGCCGGTAAAGTAAATTGTGTGGTTGCAACAATTGCTTTTGGAATGGGAATCGATAAATCGAACATTCGTTACGTTATTCATTACGATCTTCCAAAATCGACAGAAAACTATTCTCAGGAAATTGGGCGGGCAGGCCGCGATGGGAAAAAATCAGATTGCATTGTTTTGGCCAATCATGACAATGTGAATGTGCTTGAGAATTTCATATTTGGAGACACTCCTGCCCTATCAGGCATAAAAGAAATTCTCAGTCGCATAAAAAAGGCTAAAACAAGCTGGGAAGTCAAGTTAAATACACTTCCTGCACATAGTAATATACGTATTCTTCCAATCAAAACCCTACTGGTTTACATGGAGATACGAGGAATTATAAAACCTCAGTACAGTTACTTTGCAGACTATCGGTTTAGCCTAAATAATGATGAAAAAAGTATCGTGGAAAAGTTCCAAGGAGAACGAAAGAAATTTATTCAGGCCATTTTCGATCATTCTGAAAAAGCCAGAAAATGGATCACAGTAAATTTTGATACCATCAGTCAAAATTATTCGACAGATAGAAATAGAATTGTTGCTGCTCTGGAATATTTCGACGCTGAGAAATTAATCAATTTGGAAGCCAAACTAATGGTTGATGTTTTTGCCGTAACAAATCCTGATTTTGATATCGATACAGTGGCGCAAGAACTTTACGACAGTTTCAAAAAGAAAGAAACAGTTGAAGTAAACAGAATTCGGGAAATGCTAAGTCTGTTCGAATCGGAAACCTGCATCAGTAAAAATATGGCCAACTATTTTGGAGAATATCCCGAATGGGAAAAATGCGGACATTGCTCCGTATGCAATTCCGGGGCGGTGAAAATTGCAAAATCACATGAACTGAAACGCTTGCATGAATACAATTATATGGAAGTATGTCAGACTGCAATTAATAAATTTGGTGATCAGTTAACTGACGAATTACTCGCGAAATTTTTATGCGGCATAAACACGCCCATTTTCACCCGTTTAAAACTGAAACAGGAAAAACACTTTGCTTATTTGGAAAATTATCGATTTGGTGATGTTCTGGAATGGGTAACATCAAATAACAAATAAAAGATTAAAAGGTATTTACATATATCACCAAAACATTTAATATTATTTTAAATTAGATCACATAAGATATAAATTCAAAATGCTTATTTTTACAGCCTCATAAAAGTGTTCTCTACTATCAGAAAGAATACATACTATATCTATTTAAATTTATTGGTTTGAAAAGAAATCCGAACTTCCCTTTTGCTCCGGCAAAAATTCCGTTTTTTTACGGATGGATTTGTATGATTGCAGGTACCATTGGTATAATCAGTAGTATTCCCGGACAAACAATGGGCGTTTCGGTATTTACCAATTACTTAATCGATTCGTTGAAATTAAGTCGCGATGCATTAAGTTCAGCCTATTTGATAGGTACTGTGGCAAGTTCTCTTTTCTTAACATATGCAGGTAAAATTTACGATAAATTTGGTGCCCGCTTCACAGCAATGATCGCTGCCTTAGGATTAGCCGTAACATTAATACTATTTTCCTATTCTGATCTTTTATCAGGATCGTTATCAAACTTTGTCAGCATCGAGTTCTCAACAGCTTCATTTATTATGATCTCTCTATTATTTTTCTTCTTACGCTTCTCGGGACAAGGAGTACTAACCTTGGCCTCACGAAACCTGATCATGAAATGGTTCGACCAGCGAAGAGGATTGGCAAATAGTCTTTCCAGTGCGATTCAATCTTTTGGATTTGCCGTATCTCCACTTTTTATAGCACTGCTTATTACCCGCTTTAACTGGAGTATTACCTACCAGATTTTGGCAGTACTTACTTTTCTGTTTGTTATTTTCGCATTTATCTTTTACCGGGATAATCCTGAAGAATGTGGCTTAATCCCTGACGGAAAAATTATTGAACCCAAACACAAAAGCAATCCAACATTTCAAACTAAAAAGCAATATACTCTAAAAGAAGCCAGAAAAACCTGGGTGTTTTGGTTGTTTACATTTGGTTTAAGTTTTAATGCGTTTTTTATTACTGGTTTCACCTTTAATGTGGTATCCATTTTCGAGTCATGCGGATATTCCGACCAAAAAGCGTTGAGTATATTTGTACCTGCTTCCATTATCTCAATTATAACAGCGATTTTTGGTAATATCCTTAGCGATTACATCAGAATGCAAAAGCTTCTGATTATTTTTCTACTTGGATGTTTGTTATCAAGTTTAGGGATTGCAATTTTAGGATCTGAAATTGGCTACTATGTATTAATAGTGGGAAATGGTATTATGGGTGGATTGTATTCGGTATTGGTAGCAATTACGTGGCCCCGTTTCTACGGACGTAAACATTTAGGCGCTATCAGCGGTTTATCAATGTCCTTGATTGTATTTTCGAGTGCGATGGCCCCTCTTTTTTTCAGTAGAATATTCACGTTAACAGGAAGTTACAACTTCGCCGGATACGCCGGTGTTGCCTATGCCCTTGTTCTTCTGATATTCTCTATAAAAGCAAAAAACCCACAATTGAAATAAGAGTAGATGCAGACTAAATCTGCACCTGTTTTGACCCAAAACATCTTATTAAAATTGACAACAATAAGAATCAATTTTTGCATAACTTAAATACAAATGGTGTTTTAGAACTAGTCTCCGGCTTTTTAGCTTCTTCATTATTTTGTTTATCCTGCTGTTTTTAATAAATTCGGGACGGCTTACTTTTGCATACTTACCAGCCACCACAGGTAAGTATTGAAAGCTATCATATTCCTATTTAGTTGATCATCTAAAAAACCAAAAGAAATGAAACATTTCATTGCCATCATTTGGCTTGTACTCTTATGCCAAAGCTCATTTAGTCAGAACGATTGGGAAAACCCACATGTATTTCAGAAGAACAGAGAAAAGGCACATGCTACTTTTTCCCCATACTCTTCCATAGAGAAGGCTTTAGCCGCTGATCCTTCAAAAGAGGAAACTATTCAGTGTTTAAATGGAAAATGGAAATTTCAATACAGCAAAAGTGCAGGCAAAAGAAATTTAGAATTTTATCAGGAAGATTTTAACGACAGCGATTGGGATGAAATTTCGGTTCCTGGAAACTGGGAAATGTACAATTATGGATTTGCCAACTATACCAATGCAGCTTATCCGTTTGAACAGAATCCACCGTTCATTACAGATTCAATCAATGCTACGGGTTCATACATCTGTTATTTCACACCATCTTCGAATTGGAAAAACAGAGAAACATATATTCAATTTGGATCGGTAAAATCAGGCTTTTATATTTGGATAAATGGTAAAAAAGTTGGTTACAGCCAAGGCTCTAAACTGCCTGCTGAATTCAACATCACTCCTTATTTAAAAGATGGCAAAAATAAACTTGCTGTTCAGGTCTTTAAATTTACTGACGGCAGTTATCTGGAAGATCAGGATTTTTGGAGATTAACCGGCATTCAACGGGATGTAAATTTATATTATCGCCCCAAAACACATATTAATGATTTTTATGCCAAAGCACTATTGGATGAAAACTATCAGAATGGTGTATTTAGTTTAGATGCTGAAATAGAAAACCATTCAAGAAAAAATACTGGTGTATATCATTTTAAATATACAATTCTGGATCGTGAAGGAAATGAAATTCTGACTGACCAATCTGAATTCAGTATGAAAAATCAGACTAAGAAAATTTCATTTACAGGTGAAATTCCCAATGTGAAAAAATGGTCGGCCGAAGAGCCAATTTATATACCCTGCTGCTAACTTTAATGAACAAAGAAAATGCAGTAGTAGAAGCCACGTCGATTAAAATTGGTTTTAGAACCAGCGAAATTAAAGGAGGACAATTATTGGTAAATGGAACTCCAATCCTGTTAAAAGGAGTTAACAGACACGAACACAATCCTTATTTTGGACATGTTGTCAACAGAAAGAATATGCTGGACGATATCCGTACCATGAAAAAATTTAATATCAATGCGGTTCGTACCTGTCATTATCCTAATGATCCTCTTTGGTATGAGCTATGCGATGAATATGGAATTTATTTGTATGATGAAGCCAATATTGAATCGCACGGAATGGGTTACGAGCCAAAGAATACTTTAGCAAATAATCCGGAATGGAAATCGGCTCATGTAGAACGAACTTCAAATATGGTGGAAAGAGATAAAAACCACCCTTCGGTAATTGTTTGGAGCATGGGTAATGAAGCCGGAACGGGTCCTAATTTTCTGGCATGTTACAAAAAGATTAATGAAATCGATGGTAACCGGCCAGTACATTACGAACGTGCTGAAAAAATGACCGACGTAAAAGAAAGACATACCGATATTATTGGTGACATGTACCGTTCAATTGAAAGCGTAGAAAAAAGATGGATTGGTACAGATTCGGAACGTCCTTTTATTTGGTGTGAATATTCTCATGCCATGGGAAACAGCAACGGTAACTTTAAGGAATATTGGGATTTAGTTCGTAAAAACCGACAAATGCAAGGTGGTTTTATTTGGGATTGGATGGATCAGGGAATTGCAAAATATACTGAAAAAGGAGAGCGGTTTTGGGCATATGGCGGTCATTTTGAACCAAAATGGGTGTATAATGACGGTAATTTTTGCTTAAATGGTGTGGTAGATCCTGATTTAACCCCGCATCCCGCTTTGTACGAAGTAAAAAAAGTATATCAAAACATTCATTTTGCGGCTGTTAATCTTTCCAAGGGAATTATCAAAGTTTCAAACGAGCAATTCTTCAAAAATTTGAATGACTACCAGATTCGCTGGGAATTACTTGCAAATGGTACTGTTCAAAAATCTGGAGAATTTACTCCTGAGGGAGTTGCCCCTCAATCTGAAAAAGAATTTACTCTCGACTTGGGTGATTTAAATCTGAACGAAGGAACAGAATATTTCATCAACCTGTTTGCTTTGCAAGCCCGGAAATCAGAACTAATCCCATTCGGTCATGTTGTTGCTTCGGAACAATTGGCGATCAGTAAATTTAAGACACCTAAGAATAATCTGATTTCTTCTGATCTGATTTCAATTCAAGAGAATGCAGATAAATTAAGCCTTGCCGGCAAGGACTTTACAGCTTCATTCTCGAAAAAATCGGGTGCTGTTACTTCCTACAAATTGAATGGTTACGAATTAATCGAAGACCAGTTAGTACCGGATTTTTGGCGTGCGCCTACCGATAATGATTTCGGAAACCAAATGCCGGAACGATGTAAAATTTGGAAACAGGCCATGAATGATGCAAGTATTCAGGAATTTACATCGAAACAAATTTCTAAATCAGAAGTTTCTGTTCATGCAAAATTACAACTGCCAAGTATTAAGGGTTCGATTGAACTTACTTATACAATTTACGGAGATGGTAAAATTGATGTAGACTATAGCTTTGAAGCTAAACAGCAAAAGTTACCGGAAATTCCGCGTATTGGATTACAGTTTAAACTACCTCAGGAATTTAATAATCTTACTTATTATGGCCGTGGCCCTCAGGAAAATTATATTGACAGAAATACCGCATCGTTTATTGGATTGTATCAATCGAATGCAGCTGATCAATATTTCCCATACAACCGACCACAGGAAAACGGACATAAAACAGACGTTCGCTGGTTAAGCCTAACCAATCAATCGGGTTTGGGAGTAAAAATAATTGCTAGCAGTGAGCCTATTGAATTCAATGCACTGCACTATACTACCTCTGACTTTGATCCGGGAACAGAGAAACTTGGACGCACGACTGCTGATGTAAAGGAGCACAAATTCGTAGAAGTTCACATCGACCACAAAATGATGGGTCTTGGCGGCGACAACAGCTGGGGAGCAAAACCGCATAATCCATATCTATATTATGCAGATAAGGTATATCATTACAGCTTTACCATTGTTCCTGTAATAAAATAGCCGGCACCTAATTATCAATAAAACACAATGCTTAAACCGATTAAAATCAGTTTAGGCATTGTTGTTTAAAGGAGTAAAACAACTAATAAAAACTACTGAACTGGTATTAAAAGCAACTCCTTCTTTTCAAGAGAAAGCTTAATTTTCTTATGATCGTTCCAGAAGGTAGTTTTCATCCTCTTCATAATTTTTTTGAATTCGGGAAGGTCTTTAATATTATCAACCAGCGGGTCTATTTCGAAGAAAAGAAGAAACCAATACTGGTAGTTATTCCCTTTCGAAAACAAGTCCAAATGTTCAATCGCTTTTTTTGTATCACCTTTTTGTGCGTAATAAACGGCTAAACTTGCATTTTGGTAGATAGACAATACCCTACTAAAATGGAGATGGTTACTTGTAAGCATTGCATTTGGCCTGTATCTTGTTCGTCTGTTGGCATTTGATCTTAAAACACCCAATTACTTACTATCAATTGAATCGAACATCTGGATTTTTGCGGTATTCGGTTTTGCCTGTAAATACCTGAACAAACCAAGTAAAGCACTTAGCTACCTAAGTCAGGCAGCCTATCCTATCTATATTTTACACATGGTATTTATGTTTCTGGCTGCGGTTCTTATTTTGCCTCTTGAGATGCCGGTTTTCGCAAAATTCGTTATGGTTATCGCCTTTACAACGGTAGGATCTTTTATACTGTACGAATTGCTTATTAAGAGAATTGGTTTTCTAAGACCATTGTTTGGTCTTAAAACAAGAAGTGTGCTTGAGCTGAGCGTAAAATATTAATATACTGAAAGCAAGAAAGTCCAAATCTCTTCATCATTAAAAAAACAAGAGCCTAAATTGTAGTACACATGAATACACTAAGGCATTATTTTTGTGGCAATTAGACTGATAATTTTAAAATTTGTAATGATGAAGAGATGGATGTTTTTTGTATTACTTGGTTTGATGACGGGCTGTTTAGACGATTCGGACTATGTTTACATTCGCGAACACAAGCAGAGCATATTGCTGCTGCAGGTTGACTACACCAGTTACGAATTTGAGCAAGGTACAGAACTGTTTCTGCATACTGAATATTCAGATGCTGATACTATTCCTATTGGTGTAGATTACGATCCTCCGGGAGATTTTGGAAATATCAGTTTATTTTATGAACCAGGCCATGAGGTAATTTTTAATGGTTCGATAGTTTGGGATGGAACCGGACATTTAAAATTCCCAAAATGGTTCTATTATCCTTCACAGTTTGCCACTTTGAATACTCCGGTTGAAAAACCTGATGATGATGAATTTCAAATCATTTTTCCGGAAGAGGGACTTGAGTATCCACTTGATTCCATTTGGAATGCAGTTAATCATTTATCAATTGTATCAAGATATCTTAAAAGTGGTAAAAAAATCGGTGTTTTTCGTTACACTCCCAGTGTTGGTGCTGGAGATCCAAACGAATGGGACTGGTATGTAATAATGAATACAAATTAAAGATGAAAACAATTTTAGTTCACAAGTAATTTTGATCACACAAAAGAGGATAAGAAAGCAATCTTATCCTCTTTTATTAATGGCACAATCGTCTATTTTACAGTTTTCTTCAAGGTTCCCAAATAAGTCCAATTCAAATCTCTTGTTTTTAATGCTTCGTCTATTTTCATTTGTGTTTCGGCATCAACATTAAATACTTCATTACGACCATAAGTATCAAAATAGTGAAGATAATCTTTAAACATATCAAAAGTCATATGAGTAGTCGGAACTTTACTGCCCGAAGGCATCAGTACTCTTGCCAAAGCCCAATGGCTCATACTTCCGGCTTCTACTCTTTCCTGATGCATTGGAAGAAAAAGATCTATTTCAGCCTTCTCATACTCATCCATTTTACCTTTGGCAGCCTCCATAAAATTCATCCGCATAACAGTTCCTAAATCCATTTTAAAATTATCGTCCGTGGTCTTAATTACTTTTAAAAACATTCTTTTACTAAGTTCTCTTGATTTCTCACCATTCTGCAATGCTTTCCTTAATTCCTCATCCGACATGGCAGGATAAGCTTTTTTTGCTGCACTCCACACATCTCCATCCGATAAAGCTTTTACCGGATCGTCATAGATAGTGACCGTTACATACTGATAGCCCTGCTCTGTTCCACCAGGTTTTAATGACCATAAATCCCAACCTTTAATTTCTCCGCTTTTAAGGCGTTCAGCATGTATTTTTTCCCAAAAAGTTTCTGTCTCCCAATAATTCATTTCCTGATCATTAGTAACTTTCATGAATTCAAAAACCAGAAACCGCTCTTGCTGTGCAATACCTGCACCGCAAAACAATACCATAATAACAAATAGTAGTATTTTTTTCATAACAACCAGTTTTAGGTGAATAAAACTTAAGTTACAGCTTTTTATCACTTTGTACAATAGAAAATAACATCCAATCCTTTAAATAGATATTCATAACAAATCCAAATTAGAAACAACCAAGCCATTTTACCAATTAATTATACTGCACGTTTTGTTTATCAGAGAGCTTTTGATAAATTCGAAATCACACTTCATTTAAAACAAGTTAGCTGATCATGATTACAATAAAATCTTTGGCAGGAATTCGTTTTCCTGAGCTTTTCGAAGCTTTTAGCCAGGCATTTAACGATTATGAAATACAATTAGACAGTGAGGAATTAAAAACCATGCTGCACCGCAGAGGATTCCTTCCCGAACTATCTTTTGGCGCATTTGATGACAATAAATTGGTAGCTTTTACCTGCAATGGAATCGGTTCTTTTAACGGAACTAAAATAGCCTACGATACCGGAACCGGAACTGTCAAAGAATATCGGGGACAAGGATTGGCCGGCAAAATATTCAACTACTCCATTCCATTTTTAAAAGAGGCGGGTATTTTTCAGTACTTGCTGGAGGTATTGCAGCACAATACAAAAGCAATATCAGTATATAAAAAGCTGGGCTTTTGCGTGAGCCGTGAGTTCAACTATTTCGTTCAGAAAAATGAGGACATAAAAGTTGATTCCATGAAATTAAATCCTGCCTATGCTTTTAAGCCAATCGATTTATCGCAAGCCGAAAAACAGAGTTCATTCTGCGACTTCATACCATCCTGGCAAAATAGTTTCGAAGCCATATCAAGAAAACCGGATAATTTTACTCTACTGGGAGTATTTAAGGAAGAGCAACTATTGGCTTATGGTATTTTTGAAGCTAAATCGGGCGACATTACCCAAATTGCTGTTGAACCAATACACAGACGAAAAGGCATTGGCAGCCTGCTTCTTAAAGAAATGGTGAAATTGAATCAACACAACTCCATAAAATGCATCAATGCGGAAATAGAGTGCGGATCGATTACGGAGTTTCTTAAATCAAACTCAATTTTAGTTAGCGGGAAACAGTTTGAAATGATAATGGAATTGTAAGTCAGCTAAAATCAAAAAAAAAAATGCTTTGAGACAGGAATAAAATACAACTCTTAACACCCAACAAATTAACCTATGAAAATCAGAATTAAATCTGCAGAAACAACTCTTTTAATCCTCGGCATTTACCAAATTATTGGTGCAATCGTGGGATTCTATATAATTGCCGTCTTACTATTCCGAACTGGAACTATTAACGGCCCCTTACTCCTTATCTTATTTATTGCAATAGGACTGTACTTACTTTCACTAAAAGCAGGAACTTTACTATTAAAAAAAGAGTACAGGTCAGGAATAATCGTTTCTATGGTATCGCAGATATTACAACTAGTAAGTATAGCTTTTGGTGGCTACAAGTATTTCTTTGTATCGGGAGCAAAATTTAATGTTGGCTTTAATTTTACAGAAGGTTTTCTTTTCAATTTCGATTTTGGTATAACATCTACATTTACAATCATGTTGAATGTTTCAGATAAAGAATATTACATCTATTTAAACCTGCTGACTGTATTCCTTTTGTATCTATTCAACGATTTGTATTTGGAAATTACGAAGAACAAAGAACAAAATACTGCTATAGAAGAAGGTATACCTAATATGAAGATCAATTAGTCTCAACAAATACAAGCACCCCAATGTACAACCTGTTTTTTGATTTTTTAGTCCAATTTGTTGGAGCCTTTGTTGTTTGGTTTTTTAAAGGTTGTAAAGGAAAACTATCAGATGAAATGGCTGGACCCTACGATAGCGACTCTAAAACATGGCGTAATTTTGCGATCACCTTACTCATATTTCTAATAGGCTTTGCAATAGTTTTCAAAATTGGGGTATCGAATAGTGAAGTGGAGAAAAAAACTTATGAGATACATCACAAAAGATAGTGGCTCCTTTGTTCTTCGAACATCTCCCCTTTAAAAAGGAAGAAACCTTCACAAACAGAACCTTCCCATCTTGAGGGGAAGTGCCGACAGGCGAAGGGGTGAACAAACATATAATCAAATGCAAAACGTCAAATAAAACACCCCTCTGTCCTACGGACATCTCCCCTTAAAAAGGGAGAATCGTTCACAAACCAAGTCTTCCCTTCCTGAGGGTACCGTAACGCAGCGAAGATCGTAAACGCTATTTGAAACAATATTGTGAACAAAGTGCCGATCCCTACACGTCGGGAAAAGGGTGTTAATTCCAATAACAAAGAACGCAATGCAAAGAAGCTCTCCCTATCCCTCTCCTTCTGGAGAGGAGAATACAGCTTCCTAATGTAAAAAATTTGAATGTGGAATACTCCCTTCTCCTGAGGAGAAGAGCCTGGGTTGAGGTGTATCAAAAAAATCCCCCCAACAGCTAACCATCTGTAAGGAGGAACATTGCAACATTAAAAAACCAAAAAATCTATTCTGTTTCGCTAAGCTCTTCCGATTTTCGGTTGCTTCTTATCTTTTGCGACAGTTCCAATTTCAGAATGCACTCATTAATTTTTTTAATCATGATATCCAGTTCACTACCCGCAGTTAAACCCGACATAGCTTCCAGATATTTAAACATTCCATCTAAACTTTCAGCAAGGTTCCTACGAAATAATTTCGTTTCGTTCTCGCGTTTTTGATCCGCATTTTTACTGTTTCGTTCATCAAGAATCAAAACAAGCGCATCCAAGGCTATTTGCACATTATCAACAATCTCTTTAATACCCAGTTGCTGTATTGCCAATTTTGCTTCCTCTACATTTTCGCAATCGGCTAAAAACATTTTTGCTTTTGCATTTTGTTCCTGCAAACTCTCCTGATGCAGGTTGTAGCCATGCGTTTTACTTAAATTGATTAAAACTTCGGCGGCCTTGTGCATTTTCTTATCCGGGTGCAGCTCATAACACAAACAAATGTATTTTAAAGCCCTCCATGCGTTATTAAAATGCTTGTCGGCAAGTCCTGCTCCGGCAGTTTCCGTTATCGTGTTCAATTTATTCAACTGAACCACCAAATTATTCAAACTGGCATCAACCCGGGTATAAAAACCAGGAATCCCCAGCCCTACCCAATCATACGATTTGGTTATTGAAATTACATCATTTCCAAGCGATACAAATTCAGCATTTCTGAATCTACTTTTACTAAAACCCTCAATTTTCATTTTCTTACAATTTAAAATTCGATAAAAAACCTTCAATTCTATGGGCGAAAGCAGTAAAGAATCAGCAGTACCTGCCTCGCTTTTCTCCCATCATTATATTTTTATGCCGATAATGCTTTCGCTCCGCAGCGAAGCATATATCAGTATGTCGGAAGTCTCTTCGCAGCAGGCAGATGACTCCATTTTCATTTCAAAAGCCCCTTCGCATTGCTGAGAGATAGCTTTCTTGCTGCACAACATGCCTCCGCACCAGTAAAAACCACCTTTTTTATGCCAATGATACCTCCCCCCCAAAGCGATAACACTATAACAATAAAAAAACAGCCTTCGCAGTTAGCAAACAACACTATTGTTATGCTTAAAACACCTCCCCACCAAAGCGATGACACTATGACAATAAAAAAACAGCCTTCGCAGTCGGCAGACGACACTATTGTTATGCTTAAAACACCTCCCCACCAAAGCAATTACACTATTGCCATTGCGAAAAGCCTTTAAACATAGGCATTCCTCAGTTTGAACAAAAATTGATGCCCTTCACTGATGATGCTTGCTGGTTTCATTCACCCCAACTTCTTCTAAACCTACTTTTAGTGAAACAAATGCCTCGGCCGAGTCATTCTCCTTAACAAAACAGTTTCTAAGTTATGAATAAATTAATGAACAATAAAAATATCAATCAAAGTTTTTTTCAAATACAGCCCAATTACTATGTAATATTATGTCTGAAAATGCTGTAAACATCAGCTTTCGCTGACGGTAAAAAAAAATACATTTATTTTATTTTTACGGTTAAACTGAGGCGAAATAATTAAAAAAACAGAAAGAAGAAATAACTTTAGTAAAAAACCAATTTTAGCTGACTAACAAATATATTTGGCGAACCAAATTAATTTACACCTGCACAAACAAAGCCAAAAAGCCCCGCAACAAGCACAAACTACCATTTAACCGGCAAATAGTTATCAGGATTGATTCTAATAAACAAAAGTACTTGTACTTTTATTTTTATGCTTACCTTGGGGATCGCTTAAGGAAACATTGGTGTTTTTTTACATAGGTACACTGTTTTGTGCCTTTATTAAAGGCCTATCAAATGAATAGTAAGCAATAGATTTTATTATAAACACTTAAGAATGGAAAATTCGTTTTTTGACAGCAAAACATCTTCTGAAATAAAAATTTTTCAAATAGATAAATTATTCTACGAATTAAAATCACTTGGCTCTAATGAAAAAATAGTAAATTTTATTGTTGACAGACATCGCGAAAAGGTTAAGGATAAAAAATCAATTGGAATACCAACACCACAATGTAAAACTGATACAATTACTTATTATTCATACGTCTATAATGAAAAGATAAAAGATTCATACTGGAAAATATTTCTTCCCACTTCTATTACCGAATCTCATGACTTTCAAATTCAAAAAATATCTTTTGTGCTTTTTGCTTCAATAGGCGATTATTTATTTGCAATAGTTGGTGGTGGTGGAATTAGAGTTATTAAAAGATATTTAAATAATAGATTTGGCATTGAACTTTTTGAACATCTTACTATTCCAAAAGATGATTTAATAACGTCCATAACCGTTAGGGGAATCTCAGGAAGATTAACAGAACAAAGTGAAATTTTCCGGAATGGGCAAACATTGCTAGATTCTTTACGATTTACAGAAATCCCAACCAAAATCAATATAGTTCTAAGAAAAGATTTAATAGATAGTGTATTTGATTTTATGAATTTTAACACGGATGTTATTCATCTTGAAATAGGTTCATATTTTTTTATAAAATATAGATTGTCTTTTGAAGAATTACATAATTTGATTGGTGCAATAAATGATATAATGTCAAATACAGAACCAAACCCTTTATCATCTTTTATCAGGGAAAATAATTCTACCACCATTAATAATTTATACCAAAAGATACTATGTCAAGG
Source organism: Labilibaculum sp. (assembly GCF_963664555.1). Lineage (GTDB taxonomy): Bacteria > Bacteroidota > Bacteroidia > Bacteroidales > Marinifilaceae > Labilibaculum. The sequence continues at coordinate 2,921,207 of NZ_OY761461.1, forward strand.
TTTAATGGATACGATGCTAAATATCTATTCACAAAGAAGACGAGAGAATTCAAATAATTTAGATATAGATTTTGTACATCCATCAAGAATACAAGAATTCTACGAATGTGACAAGTATGAACTAAAGGCAAAACGTCAAAGAAATCCTTTTTATACAACAAATGACAAATCCACTCTTTTCAAAGCTGGTCTTAAATATTTATTTGATGAAATAGGTGAATCAAATCGACAATTTGATTTTGATACAATAATTTTAGGAATACGAGTATATGGCTATAGGGGAAAACAGCGTATTACACACGCCATGTTTTTACAACATATAACCACGGAAATTCGATTTCAAAAAAAACCAATATTCCACATTGATAATTTATGGTACCGAGTTCAAAATGATTTTGTTAATACGATAAATGAAAGATGTATTAATATGATTGAAAAAAACTATTTAAACAATCCAATACTTGACATCCCGTGGGATAGAGAAAAAATGGATGAAGGTGAATATAACCTCTTATACTCGAATAAGGATAACGTAATTGTATTAGACAAAATGCTAGGACAAAACATTGAGTTTTGTGATTTGATGATAGAAAAAGAAGATATCATTTATTTGGTTCACGTTAAGGATGGATTTGATGCCAAAATGCGTGACCTTTCAAATCAAATTTTAATTTCTGCAAACCGATTTTGGAATGACATCAATTCTGATAATAATGAATTTTTAATAGATGTTATTGACAGATACAATAATAACAACAATGAATTACAACTTGATAAAAATAATTTCCTAAGCAAATTCAAGATGAATAAAGAAATAATTTTTGTGATGGCATATAATTCAAACAAGCCAAACTTAAAAATAAAAGATCGAATTCTTACTAGTAAATCGAATATTGCAAAATATTCATTAGTTCAATGCGCCCAAGATATGACCTCTCGATACTCTTTAAAAATTGTAGATATAGCTGACATTAAAGATTTAACAATAACACATACTCCGAGTAGAAACAACTAAAATAATTTCAAATGAAAAATATAATTTGTAGCATAGTTATTCTCTTTTTTTTAAGCCTAAATGTATCTGGGCATAGTGGTAGAACTGATCGTAATGGAGGTCATTACAATAGAAAAACAGGGAAATATCATAATCATAGTCGAAGTGGCTTGGGCTGGGGAGTTTTTATTATTGGAGGTTTGATTATCTACGCAATTACTAAAAAGAGAGATTAACACAATACTTATTGGAAATCTTGAATTTGCAAAAACAGCACAACCCCAAACCCCATATCCAAATTTAGAAAATGAAAAAATTAAATTTTAAACAAAGAATCCTATTTGTCTTGTTATCTGGCATCCCCTATGGAATTGTACTGATGCTTCTGAATTATTTCTTTGACCTTTATACCATCAAGAGTGTTTTATATCAGACCCTGCTTTTCACAATTCTGTTTGGAATAGGTTTTCCTTTTGTAATGGAAAAACTCGTGCCAAAAATGCTTTCTAAGCTTAAAACTCCGGAAATGGAGGATGATGAAATTATTATTTATGAAGATGGTGCCAATTTGTTTAGCGGCACTTGGGTAGCTGTTGGCGGCAAGTTGTTTTTAACCAATAAACGATTGATTTTCAGCCCTCACAAATACAATTTTCAAAAGGGTGAAACATCTATCTACTTAAGTGAGATTACAGAAATCAGTAAAAGAAAAACAAGCCGAATTGTGGACAATGGCTTGCGGGTAGTAACAAAAGACAATAATAAATACGATTTGGTGCTGAACGATCGGGATGAATGGCTTAAACAATTGAAAAAATAATTGACCAATGATTGCAACTTATTTCAATTTCCGGCAACAGAAACAAAACACAACTAAGAATTAACAAATGAAGAAAATATTATTTTTTATTTTACTGGTAAGCAGTTGGCACGCCGGCGTTTCACAAAAGAATACAGCAGTTAAAATAGCTGATCAAACAATTTTTGTTTATGGCGGCGATATCAATCTAAAATTCACCCAATATGTTGTTGACTTAACAAAGAAATCGAATCCTAAAATCTGTTACGTTCCTACTGCAAGTGCCGATAACGAGAGTAATATTAAACTATGGAATTTCTATTGCAAAAAACTCAATATCGAAGCCTGCGTGTTAAAAGTTTGGGTAGCCTCTAACAAAAAGAATGAATCGTTTGAAGACCAATTGCTGGGTATGGATGCTATTGTTGTTGGCGGAGGAAATACTTTAAATATGTTAGGAATTTGGAAAGCGCAAGGCATCGATACCATCTTGCACAAAGCACTGGAAAAAGGAATTATACTATCGGGCGGTAGTGCAGGATCTATTTGTTGGTTTCAATCGGGTATCAGCGACTCACGTCCTACACATTTATCTGTAATCGATGGTTTGTCTTTTCTTCCATTCAGCAATTGTCCGCATTATTCCGACAGCATCAAAAAACAAGTATATCACAAACAAATTAAAAGCCAAACAATCAATTCGGGTTATGCCTGCGATGATCGTTCGGGCATACTTTTCAAGAACGGTAAGTACATCGAAACAGTCAGCCTGAACGATGTTAACAACTCATATTTCGTCGCTTTAAATAAGGGTACTGTTCAGTCTTCGAAATTGCCAACAAGAATTCTGGTAAATAAAGATGCTTTATCGGTGAACGATTATAAAACGATAGAGGTAAACAAAGCAGTGAGCAAATATGCTGAAATCAACAATCAAGACTCCCCTATCAATGCTTTCATTTCTTTTAAATACATAGCCGCCAAAGGCAGGCAATCAAAATTTCGGGAATTATCATCTTTCGCTCAGCAAAATAAAATGAACGAAGATACTCCTGACAAAACAGTGGATGAAAAAACCCAAAACAAGCATCTGCATACAATTGTGAACAAAATATTTATCTATAATGATTCGCTTGCAGGAGTTGTTAATAGAATGTATGATGATTATTATGGATTATGGTATTTTTTTAAGGAAGATGGAAAATGGATGAGCGCGGGAGAAGATATAGGAGATACCGAATTGGAATGTGAAATTGTATTTCGGGAAAAAGCAAAAATGCGTGCAAAAAGCATTAAAAAATGACCCATTTACGAATTCAGAAAATCATGAAACGAACACTTAGTCTTGTATTAATGTGCATTTGCCTGCAACAGTTTGTTACGGCCCAGCAGTATGTACCCCAATATTTCGCAAAACAGGAAATGGAGCAAGATCTTGTGTTTTTACATCAGAAACTGGCAAATGTTCATCCTAAGTTTTTGAATAAGGATTTCGCCAAAGAGTGGCAGACAAAATACGATTTGTTATTCGGACATCTGTCCGATAGTATCAGTAAAGTGGAAAGCTTTGTAGCTCTATCGAAATTATTATCGGAGGTGGACGATGATCATACTGCTCTTTATTTCCCTTATTCAACAAGAATTAATTACATGAAGAATGGAGGCCTTAGCATGCCGTTTAGCATTCGGGTCAGGAACAACAAGCTGTATATAAACGAATATTTTGCCGAACAAGCCGTAAATGGAATTGCAGGTGCTGAACTTCTGTCCATCAACTCAATTGATTCGAAACAACTACTGCATGATGTAAGGGTTTTAGCAGGCAATAAAAACGGAACCAGCGGCGATAAATCGGTTGAGCGGCTTTTTGCAATGTGTTACTGGATGTTATACGGCGAAACCAAGCAATACGAACTTAAAATAGCAGGCTTCAATTCTGCAGTACTTTGCAAAGCGGTAACTAACGATAAGTATTTTCAGCTAAAGAATAAGTTTTATCCGCCTAAGGAGGAAAAGTCTTTCGGTCTGCAGTTTTCTGAGAACAATGAATTTGCCTGTTTAAAAATTGCCTCCTTTTACGATACTGAAAAGTTAGCTTCTTTTCTCAGTCATGCTTTCGATAGTATACAGGAAAACAAGTGCGGGAAACTGATTATTGATGTAAGTAATAATCCTGGTGGCAGAAGCTCCAGTGTTGATAGTTTACTAAATTATTTAACAAGCAAACCTTACTCTCAGTATTCATCCATTTCGGTTCGCCCCAGCCTCGAACTAAAAAACAAATACAAGGTGAATAAACCAGACTTTTACAAACTGATTGCCGGTATTCCTGCCGATTCGCTTTATCGCATAACTGACAGTTTGTTGATACAGATACCCCGCAAAACCAATTCTCCATTTACAGGTAAGGTTTTTGTTTTAGTAAATGGCAGAAGCAATAGTGCTGCAGCCACTTTTGCCGGAGCTGTTAAAAGGTATCACCTCGGACAAATTATTGGTGAACCTACCGGAGGAACAATAAAATATTACGGCGATTTTTTAACATTCACACTCCCCTGTTCAGGTCTAAAATTCGTTGTTTCGGCCAAAGAGTTTGTTCAATACGGAAACAGAAAACTTACTGAAGGTGTATTGCCGGATTTTATTCTGGCAACTCCAAATGCTGAACTGTCAGAAATTATTTTTCTCTTAAAAAACACCATCAATAACTAACAATTGACTTCGCACATCAAACAATACATATTTCAGGAAACAACATCAACCAATCCCCCCCTCTTTATGGAAAAATTTAAAAATGCCCTTACCCTTGTGCTCACTATTTTAGTGGTAGTGGTGCTCTACTTTGTGGTATTGGGCAACAGCAAACTAAAAGAAACGCAGAATGCCATCAATCAGGTAAACAGCGAACTGTCTGTTTTAAAAGACAGCATCAGCCACACACAGCAATCATTAACACTTGTTCTTAACAAATTGGAGTTTACCGAAAACGAGCTGAAAATTCTGAAAAACGAACGCGATATTCTCGAGTTGGAAGAACAGCAACGAAGTACAAGAAATAAGGAAGAACTAAAAATTTTGAAAGGACAAATTCTGGAAAAAGAAGAAATGAAAAAAGAACTGCAAACATATGCCAACACCTTCGAATTATGAAGAATACCCTACTACTGCTGATTATTTTAGCATTTAGCTGTACTGCGGGCGCTCAGGAGCACGTGGGCCTAAAAAAATCTCCGCTTCAGTACTGCACCTCGAACCAATCGCCTTTGCAGCTTGTGGTTGGCGATACTCTGGTTATCATGTGCGATACCATGTATCTGATTAATAAAACGAGATACCAGTTTTACAAGAGCATTCACAAAGCCACTTTGGAAGATGATAATATAGAATGTAAAAATCTGCTTAAAGCTTATGAAACCCGTTTGGAGGAACACGAATCGTCCTACAGTAAATTATTGGCCAACAGCCGTAACACTGAAAAAATCACTCGCGATTTTATCGAATACACCCAAAAATCGTTGGAAAACACGCAAAAAACATTGCAGTACACACAACAATCTCTCGATTCTTCGATACAAAATCTCGATCGTGCCAATGAGCTGATCCGCAAAGAAAAATGGAATGCCCGGGGCCAAAAACTACTTACCGGTATTGCTGGTGTTGGCGTGGGTATTTTGCTTGGTGTGTTGGTTTCGCGCTAAAAACACTGTTGGGCTTGAACAAGTTTGGGCTTCCTCATCAGCACAAAGATATTCCAAACAGCAAAAAAAGAGACGCAACTTAAAGCCTGCGTCTCTTTTTTATTGTAGAATATCCTGTTTTAGATGTACTTGCGAAAGCTATACAACAGATGCCTGACAGCTGCTGCACATTTTACATTATCAATTTCAGAATGCTTGTTTTGCATGAAATCAGAGTAGCCAGGCAATTGCATGTTCTGCTCCTTACTAATTTTACGAAAACCCATTGACCAATCGGGAAAAGCTCTTTTAGTAATTGGTTCCTCTAAAAGTTTGAGCACATTGGTATGGCGTGTGTCTTTACAAATCAGATCGAAAATCTTATTAATCATTTCCCTATCGCCTTCAATTACCTGAATAAAGGCCTCATCGTTATAGAGAAGCAAACCCGTGATGTTTTGAATCTCATTTTTTCGCCGGATTACTGCCAATAAGTCATTCAATTCATTTTCTGATAATTCTTTGGATGAATAACTCAAATAAACGATATGGATTAAATCGGTCATAGTTGGAGATTTTGATTCAAGTCTAAGAAATATACCAATACTTCTCCAAAAGAAAAAAGGAAGACCAGCCTGTCACTTTAAAAAAGGAGCAAAAACAAGCTCTTTCTTTTGAATGAATCCTTCAAAAGAAAGAGCTTGTTAATAGAGCTAACAAATTTATCATCAGCAAATTTGTGTAAGTTGTCTTGTGTTTTCAAAACTCTGGATACCGCACTCCATTTTTAATTCATCTTAGGAACAGATCCAGAAAATAATCAACTTCAATTACTTAAATTCAGTTTTAAGCTCATTCAACTCCTCGCGCAAAATAAGCTCATCAGATAAAATCATGCCTGAATTTTTACGCAGTTCAATCAAATCTTTTTCCATATTCTTAATATCCTGATCAAATTCAATTGATTGCATGGTACCGCAACAACGGGATCTGTCCTGACCTGTGATTACAGAAGGATGATTTGGCAATGCAATTTTCAGATTCATAAAATCTTCGCCTCCATCAGCAAAATTCTCGTTTGTATAATCAATCAATCCTTTGCTCATAATTGTTAATGGAGTTGGAGACAGAATAATCTCTCTGTAAGTAAAGCGATTCCTGATAAAACTTCTGTAAATAGCAGGATCTCCTTTTTGCTTGGAAATAGTAAGCATATTATTTACCACATCAGTAAAAGTGGCACTTTTATCCGGCGACTTAATAATTGCTTCAATCAAAAGCCTGCATAGTTTTTCATTTACGTCAAGTAAAATATGCCCTGGTTGTTTTTTATTAATATTTCTTCGGTATTCGAAGGCAAAGATATCCGCCAAAATATCATATATCGCACCTGTAAACACCTGAGAAATATCGTGAACCTGGTTGCTCACCTCACTCAACCGCAGGTTATTATCAGCATTCCGCAATCCCATTGGGCGTCCTAAAGCATCTCCCAACTCTTCGGCTAAAGCGGCAAGGAAATTTTTAGCATGCAAATCGGCTTTGGTAACGGAAATAAATGCTTCCACCTGATCGAGATCAGATAAAGTAAGGAATATTGCAGAAAGATCTGCGAACGATTCATGCAATGCACCGGTTTGCGGGATATTTCGGGCACTAATCCAAGAAGGTTTTAAACCATCAAGAATAGCATGTCCTGTTTCATGAGCAACAATATCCAATGACCGGCAAGTGTAAACAGCTTCTATTTCTCCGATTGGAATAAAATGGAAGAAATTAAGCGATTTATGATACCTGCTGTAATAGGCATTGGCAGCTACTCCTGCCCTTGGATACAGACTTAATACATCGGTATTTCCATCTTTGTTCCAAGCCCAGGGAATGTGTTTTCCGTTTAAGGCACGTTCGTACATTTTAATTGTATTCCATGCAACGGTAAAAGTGTGAGCACAGTCTGCCTCCGGAGTATCCCCGTGAAAAATAAAATCACCATACACGTTCCGGTTAACAGGAGTTACCTTTGGCAACACTGTTTTAAAGCGGGAATCTCTGGGACCATTTAGAATAACTCCCGGTAGATATTCCAATCTACGTCCCAAGCTTCCTACAGATGGATCTTGTTTCCAAATCAACATTCTGGTACCAAAACTTACAGGTACAGGAAATGGATTAGGAACAGGGTTTGGTCTTGGCATTGGCACATTTGCCTGTATTACATGACGCTGACCAATCAATTCATCGTAAAACTGTTGGGTTGGTTCGGGCACAAGTGGATCTTTTACATGCCCATCCGTTTTCATTTTTGATTCTTTAGTTAACATATCGTTTGGGTTTAAGATTTTAAATCTGCTCATACCAATGAAAACTTTTTTGCGAACTCACATCTCATTAGCTATGAGCCTTTACACATTTGAGTATAAATAATTAATCAGAGATAATTAGCCGCCAATCCTGAGCTTAACGGCAACATCAGTTGTTAAGCGCATTCGCAAATTTGGATAAAACGCTGCTTATACAACAAGTTAATTGAAACACAGTATAATCATAGATTGCAGATGAGGATAGCAGTGGTTTATTCTTTTGCAAATTTTCCAACTTTCATTTTAAGCTTATAAAAACATTTACAAAACAGCAAAGGAGTTTTGCCGGTTCGAGCTCATCCTTTTATTGAGAGGATTCCTTCCTTTTTAAACCAAAACACTTAAACAAAGTTACTGGTTTAATGTTTAAATGTCAATAAATCAGTCTAATTTTGCTTAACAAACCATCCCCTATTATGAATAGCTAAACATCATCAAAATTTACCTTAATAGAATTCAATCATATTATAAAATATCGATTCTATTGATGTACAATTCATAAAATATCATTCCAAAATCTCTTCCTTGTTACAGTCCCTGTATAATTCAAATCCTCTTCCTTTACCAACGAATTAAATTTACATATAAATGCACTTCAGATATTTGCATATGCATTGGCAAAGCATTCTATCATGCCAAAAAAAAATCCTCAAAACAATTTCATGGATTTTTATTTTTGTGCAAAGCCAAAGCAGCATTGAAGCTCAACAGCTGCAGGCAAATGCAATTTGTATAGAAATGAACGTTAAACACCAATATTGTCCTATTTATTTTTTTGTATTGTGCTATCCGCCCAAACCTGACTTCATATTTTTGGCTTTATCCAAAAAATATATCCATACTGCTTTTAAAATAATTTCTTTAAAAGTGTACAATCTAACAAAACCCCGCACAAATAGGCCAACTGATGATGAAGTCCTTCCTAAATACAATGAAAAAATTAAATAAATGAATTACATTAGTGTTCATAAAAAGCAAACTACTAAATATTACAATAACAAAAACAGACAACTATCCTGTTAATTATAAGAACTCGATTAGATAAACAACATTAAAAATGACAAAGAAAAAACTTGGTGTTTTAGCTTCAACTGCTATTTGTGGAAATGACATTAGCTCTTCCGTACTATATGTATCTGCTTTATCTATTGGCTTTGCAGGCCAGTATGCATGGATCACCCTGCTTATAGTGGCTGTGGTTTTATTTCTTTTCCGGAAAATTTACGGAGAGGTAGTTGGTGCTCTTCCTTTAAACGGAGGTGCATACAATGCACTGCTTAACACTACAAGCAAATCAACTGCATCCTTGGCCGCAACCCTTACCATTTTATCTTATATGGCCACTGCGGTGATATCTGCAAACGAAGCAATGCATTATTTTCATCACGTTTTTACTCAATTGCCTATTATAGCTGCAACGGTCGGTCTCCTGTTGATTTTTGCCATTCTCACCATTTCAGGAATTACAGAATCCGCGAAAGTGGCCACCGGCATCTTTATTTTCCATCTTTTTTCATTGTCCGTATTGGCTTTGTTTATAATATTCTATTTGTTTCAAAATGGATTTTCTCAATTCATTGAAAACTGGAACTTACCCGTAGAAGGAAGCATTACCATGGCAATATTTTTGGGTTTCTCGGCTTCCATGCTGGGCATATCAGGATTCGAAAGCTCTGCTAATTTTGTAGAAGAACAACAACCGGGCGTTTTTCGAAAAACACTTTTAAATATGTGGATTGTAGTAAGCATCATCAACCCATTAATGGCATTCCTTGCCCTAAGTCTGGTTCCTATTCCTGAAATAAGATCAGAATACTCTACAACTTTATTATCACATATGGGTAGTTTATCAGCCGGAGAATGGCTGTCAACACTCGTTTCTCTTGATGCTGTTTTGGTGTTGAGCGGAGCTGTCTTAACTTCTTACATTGGTGTTTCAGGATTGCTTGAACGAATGACTTTGGATCGAATTCTTCCCCAATTTTTCTTGCGAAAAAACAAAAAAGGCAGTTCATACCGAATCATTATCATGTTCTTTATCCTTTCTGTTTCCGTTCTGCTGATTACCAATGGTAATGTTGGGGTTTTAGCCGGAGTTTATACCATTTCATTTCTATCGGTTATGTTTCTTTTCGGATTTGGTAATATCCTGCTAAAAGTTCGCAGAGCCAAACTTCCGCGTCCGGAAACAGCAAAATGGCTGAGTGTTTTCGTTGCCATTATTGCAGTAATAGTTGCTCTTGTTGGAAATATACTGATGGAACCTCAGAATGAAAATGCACCTTCGAATGTGAATGTGTTTTTAAGCTACTTTATTCCTGCTATTATTTTTATTTCTGTAATGTTGAATCGGGTTGCTATATTAAGAGCCTTATTAGGTGTCTCCATTTACATTTTCAATTACATTAAAAACTGGTTTCTGCAAATCAGTTCTCACCTAAACAATGTTATTAATTCAATTAATGCCCAGCAATTCGTCTACTTTGCAAAACGCGATAATATAGCCGTATTAAATAAGGTAATGTTATATATTAAAAACAACGAACACACTAAAAACCTGAAAATTGTTCACGTAATTGATCCTGCAAATGAAGATGAATCTGAATTTATAGCAAGCTTTAAAAAGGTAGTTGAAATTATTGATGAAGAATATCCTGAAATTGATGTAGAGGCTTCAATTATTGAAGGAAAATTTGGTCCGGAACTAATTAAAGAACTGTCGAACAAATGGAATGTTCCAATCAACTTCATGTTCATTGCATCACCGGGAGATCATTTTCTTTATAAAGTGGAAGATTTAGGTGGCGTGAGACTAATCATTTAAATTCTTTTTAAAGATCTTATTTTACTTTTTAATTTAAATCACAGCAAACATGATCGAATTACAGGAAATATCAAACAAAACAATAGAACTACTTCCCAAAATTGGATTGGGAGGAATCATATTATTCTTGTTTATAATGTTTTCGTGGCTAATAAAGAAAATAGTAACTAAAAGAATTAAGCCTAAAACAAAAAATCCTTTACTCGCTGATTTTTTAGGTAAAGTTGTTGCTTTTACGATCGGCATAACCGGATTTGTTTTTTTTCTTCATATCATAGGACTGGGAGGAATCGCTAAAAACATTATGGCTGGTGCCGGAATCACTACATTTATAATTGGTTTTGCCTTTAAAGATATTGGTGAAAACTTTCTTTCCGGAATATTAATGGCATTTAAAAGTCCGTTTAAAGTCGGCGACCTAATTGAGACAAATGGGACAATTGGTTACGTTAATGAGCTTAATCTTCGGGAAAGCATTCTTAAAACACTGGATGGCAAAGATGTATTCATCCCAAATTCTCAAATTATAAAATCTCCCTTATTCAACTATACAATTGATGGTTTTTTACGATATGAAATAACTATCAGACTGGATTACAAGGTAGACTTTAAAAAGGTTTCGGAGATTATTAATAGTATTTTAGCAGAAATTCCTGAGGTTCTGAGCGGTGATAAAAAACCCATGATCGTTATTGATGAACTTGATGCAAGTACTGTGAACCTGAAAATTTTGTATTGGATAGATACTTTTAAATCAAAATCCAAAGCATATCACCTGCAGATTAAGTCGCAAATTCTCATAAAAACGATTGAGGATCTTACCAAAAACGGCCTTTATTAGCTTGCCAATATTGTTGAAATAAAAACAAGCCCAATTAAATAAAAATCAAACAGATAAATTTTCACATGAATAAATTCTTTAACACAGAAGTGTTTGCCGCCAGATTCATCAAGGCACAGGAATGGATACTAACAGACTTACCGGTAATTGTAATAATTACCATCTTGCTGTTCATCACTTTAAAATTAGGAAAGTATTTTATCCGTGGTCTTAGCAAAACGATATTAAGTCATTCCGAAAAAAATGAAAAAGTTGATTTTTTGGAAGCCGAAAAAAGAATTAAGACCCTGATGGGAATCATATCCGGAGTATTTAAAATAATGGTTTACGCCATCTATTTTATGATATTGCTGCAGAAATTTGGGATAAACATTGCTCCAATTTTGGCTAGTGCCGGAATTATTGGTTTGGCAGTTGGTTTTGGTGCTCAGGAACTGGTTCGTGATGTTATTTCCGGTTTCTTTATCCTACTCGAAAATCAGGTTAGAACAGGCGATGTTGCCATTATTAATGGAACCGGCGGACTTGTCGAAAAAATTGAGTTACGCACGATTACCCTACGGGATTTTTCGGGTGTTGTTCACATTTTCCAGAATGGTAAAATCAATACACTTTCCAACAGAACCAAAGAATGGTCGGCTGCAGTATTCGACATTGGTGTTGCCTATAAGGAAAATGTGCAACAGGTAATGGATCTGATGGAGCAGTTGGGAAAAGAACTGCAGGAAGATGAAAATTTTGCAGAAAGTATTATTGAGCCTATTGAAATTTTTGGACTCGACCAATTTGCTGACAGTGCTCTAATTATTAAGGCCCGCATAAAAACAAAACCATCCATGCAGTGGCTCATTTCCAGAGAATACAACAAACGTTTAAAAGTCGCTTTTGACAAACATAACATTGAAATTCCATTCCCCCATACAACTGTTTACTGGGGAGAGAAAATTACTCCTCTTCATTTGGAAATAAATGATTTTCAATCATTAAAATCTTAAAATGCAATAAGTAAAAAAACGGATGTAATAATAAATTTTTGCCCCCTTGTTTCCAGGGAATAGAAAAAGCAAAATCCTCAGGATCTTATATCCTGAGGATTTTTTTATTCTCATTTCAAACTAAAATTCCACTGTTGCCATCACAGGCAGGTGATCGGAAGGATACCTCTCCTCTATCTGATCATCAATAATTTTAAACTGATTCACAACCCCATCGCCTTTGCTGACAAATATGTAATCGATGCGATCGGTAACCGGCTCGGTATGCTTAAATGCGTTAAAAGTCCCTTGCGGACCGGAGCAATTTTCGCCAGCCAAACTTTTTGTTTCATCCAATACCTCACTCAAATATTGAATTGGCGCAGTTTCGGGAGTCAGATTCAAATCGCCCATTAAAACACAAGGATATTTCTCTGGATTGTGCTCGGTAATTTTACTGTAAATCAATTTAGAACTGTTCAGTCGGGCCAACTCACCTATATGATCAAAATGAGTATTGAAAACATAAAATCGCTCCCCGCTTTGTTTGTTTTCCAAAAGCAAATAGGTACAAATACGTTCCAAAGCAGCATCCCAACCTACCGATACTTCTTCCGGAGTTTCCGACAGCCAAAAAGTTGCCTGCTTAACTACTTCATATTTGGCCGGCTTGTAAAAAACAGCACAATACTCGCCTTTTTGTTTTCCGTCATCGCGCCCGACACCCACGTAAGAATAATCCGTTAATGCACTGTCCAAATAAGTAATCTGATCGTTCAAACCTTCCTGTGTTCCAAAAACATCAGGTTGATATTTAGTAATCAAACCAACAACATTGGCTTTTCTTGCGTCCCAACAATTCACTCCATCACCGGGATTGTTATAGCGCAAATTGTAAGTCATGAATTTTTGAGACTGTTCCTGTTTTGTGCATCCAAATGCAAGTAAAACAAGCAATAAGAAGAAATAATTTTTCATCATTGTTTTTATTAATTGTGTTGCAATTCCAATTTACAGGCTTTACTATTAAGCGCCCAAAACAAACTTCAATTCTCCACCTTTCATCAGCTGTTGATGAGTAATTGTCAACTCCTTATATTCTTCGCCGTTCAGATAAACAGCCTGAATGTAATGATTTTGTTCTCCCTGATTTTCCGCAGAAATAGTAAAGATTTTTCCGTTTGGCAGATGAATCACTCCCTTACTTACCGAAGGCGAAGTTAAATCATAAACTCCGTTGGCCGGATTTGTTGGGTAAATCCCCAGTGACGACATCACCAACCAAGCTGACATTTGCCCGCAATCCTCATTTCCACAATAACCATCAGGCTTGTTTGTGTATTGAGTAGTAATTATTCGGCGAACCATTTCCTGTGTTTTTTCCGGCTGACCAATATGATTGAAAAGATAGGCCACATGATGACTTGGTTCATTGCCATGTGCATACTGACCGATCATTCCCGTACTAAAAATAGGCAAATCGTCGGTCGTTGCCGGATAGTAGGTGAACATAGAATCCAACTTGGCAGTGAATTTATCCTTCCCTACTGTGGCGATAAATTCAGGAATATCTTGCGGCACATACCAGAAGTACTGCCATGCATTGCTCTCACAATAGTAATTGGTATAATCTTTCGCTGCAAAATCGGGGATGAAATTGCCATGCTCATCTTTCGGACGGAAGAAAGTCGATTTTGGATCGTATAAGTTCTTCCAGTTCTCTCCTCTCTTCAAAAAATATTGATAATCATCTTCCTTGTTCAACGCTTTTGCAAACTGAGCAATGCACCAGTCATCATAAGCATATTCCAGTGTCTTGGAAACTGACCAGTTCTCTCCTTCGGCATCGGCAGGGACGTATCCTAATTTCATATACTCATCAATCTGTCTGCCTTTTTCCATGGCTGATTCTTTACAGGCAGTATAAGCTTTCTCAGCATCCATTTCAATTCCTTTGAAATACGCATCAACAATTACCGGCACGGCATGGTAACCAATCATCATATTTGTTTCGTTTCCTGCCAGCGACCAAACCGGCAGCAAACCTGTTTCATCGTAGTGAGCCAAAAATGATTTGATAAAATCAACAACTTTATCAGGACACAAAATAGTATACAAAGGGTGAGCTGTTCGGTAGGTATCCCATAAAGAAAAGGTGTCGTAACGATCAAATCCTTCGGTTTTGTGATTCTTTCCATCTGCTCCTTTGTGCATTCCATCAACATCCGAAAGCAAGGATGGTGTCAAATACAAATGGTACAAATTGGTGTAGAATATCTCCTTCTGAACTTCCGATCCGGTAATTTCAATCTGTGAAAGTACTTTCTCCCATTCCTGATCAGCGCTCTTAACTGCAGCATCAAAATCCCATGCCGGCAATTCAGCCTTCAGGTTTTTCTTTGCGCCTTCCACCGAAGCCGATGACAAAGCCACCTTTACCAATATTTGTTCCTTTTCCGTAGTGGGAAAATGGGCAACAATTTTGGTTTTTGCTCCATTCACTTCACTCTCTTCTGATTTTGTATCCGCCTCGAACAAATCGGCACTTTTAAAAGCTTTCGAGAACTTCGCTGCGAAATACACACGCTGATCTTTCGCCCATCCGCTGGATTTTCTATAACCGGAAATGGTAGAATCATTTTCGATGGTAATTTGTGTGGCATACGGACTGTCCCAATTCATTCTGAATCCTAAATCCAGAATAATCTGTGACTTCTCATCCTCAGGAAAAGTATAGCGATGAAATCCGACCCGCTTGGTGGCAGTTAATTCTGCAACAATGCCGGAGCTTAGCAAATCAACTTTGTAATATCCGGGTGATGCTTCCTCTCTATCGTGAGAAAATTTAGAATAGGGACGATAATCGCCTTCAGGAGTTAAACTTTCAGTAAAACGACTGTTCATTGGCATGAACAACAAATCGTATAGATCTCCTGCTCCTGTTCCCGATAAATGTGTGTGGCTAAAACCTGCAATGGTTGAATCGGGCCAAAAATAACCTGCTATTCTGTCCCATCCGGGCAAACCGTTATCAGGACTCAACTGAACCATTCCAAAAGGAGCAACTGCTCCCGGATAAGTATTACCCGGACCATCAGTCCCAACAAAAGTGTTTACGTAACCAGTAAGCTTGTTCTCGCTTTCAACATTCTTTTCACTACACGCAAAAAGACAAATCATTGCCCAACAAGTGGCTAATAATCTCATATTCTCTACTAATTTGAATTTCTGATTTTTCACAAGATCAGAAACAATATGGAAATTTGGCTTTTGGAGATTATGACGTCAAATATACGGAAAAGAACAACATCCTCTTATGCTTTGATTAAACAAGAATAAAAAAAGGATCGGCCACAGCCGATCCTTTACATTATCCATTATCTTAAACCAATAAAACCCACCAACTTATCTATTAATTAGCGATAATGGATATAACATGTACAACTACTAACTAACTATTTTAAAATTATTTTTTCCACAAGCGTCCCATTTCTTCCAAAGTTTTTCCTTTGGTTTCAGGAACTACTTTCCATACAAACAATGCTGATAATAATCCCATTGCACCATAAAGCCAATAGGTAAATCCGTGATTAAACTGATTGGTCAACCATGAGTTGTCATTCATCATTGGGAAAGTCCATGAAACAATCATGTTTGCAATCCACTGAGCGGCAACAGCCATCGACATGGCACTACGAATTGAGTTCGGGAAAATCTCTGATAACAACACCCAGGTAACCGGTCCCCATGACATGGCAAAAAAGGCAACATATCCTAACATGGCAAACAAAGCAACCAAACCCAACTGATTAAAATAGAAAGCAAAACCCAATGCGAACATACAGATTCCCATACCAATGCCACCAATCATCATTAACGGCTTACGTCCAAACCTATCAACAGTATAAATTGCCAATACGGTAAAAATCAAATTAATTGCCCCAACCAAAATGGTTTGAAGTAAAGAAGTATCGGTATCGCTGCCCATATTTCTGAAAATCTCGGATGCATAATACAACACCACGTTGATACCTACAAATTGCTGGAATACAGACAATAATATTCCAATTACTATAATTAATCCTCCAAAAGTTAACCATGGAGCGTTATTTTCTTTTAATGACTCTTTAATATCCAATAAGAGACCCGGAGCTTTTTCCGAACCAACAATCTTATTTAAAAGAGTTTTTGCTTCCTCTTCTCTCGATTTCATAATTAAATACCGGGGAGTTTCAGGAACAAAATACAGCAATACCAAAAAGATAATTGCAGGAATGGTTTCAGATGCAAACATGTATCTCCATCCTATCTCATTTAACCAGCCATCATCACCACTTGAAGCAATAATGTAATTCACAAAATAAACCACCAACATACCAAAAATGATTGCAAACTGATTCCAGGAAACCAATTTACCACGAATGTTTGCAGGTGCAATTTCAGCAATATACATAGGAGAAAGCATTGAAGCTATTCCTACACCCATACCACCAATAATACGATAAAAGATAAATGAAGTAATGGTTCCCGCACCGAAAACATTCATAATTTCTGGCATAGCCGAACCAATTGCCGAAATAATAAATAAAACTGCGGAAAGAATTAAACCTCTTTTTCTACCAATATTCTGACTAACATATCCACCAATAGAACCTCCAATAATACAACCTATAATAGCACTGGAAATTGTAAAACCATTAATTGAATTCAAGGTGTTTTCAGAAATTTCTTTTACAGAAACCCAAAATTGAGTGTACCAAATTATAATTCCTGCAACAATTACAATTCCACTGTATATCATCCCCTTTTTCTTTCCATACATGCGAAACATGAAACTGGAAACCAGTAAAGAAACAACTACAAAACATAAAGAAATGATAATCTTATATTCTCCAATAACCTGCAATGCAAGAACATGATCAGATTCTAACGGAGTAACAAAAAATACTTTTAGTGCTTCAATAGCACCATTGATTACGGCAGTATCGTATCCAAATAACAATCCCCCTAGCGTAGCCACTAAAGTGATAGTTAAAATAAATGAATTACTTCCCTGAGCTTGGGCTTGAGACATGGATTTTAAATTAGAATAAACTCCTGCAAATTAGATTGCAGGAGTTTATAGGATTTATTAAATATACCAGTTAATTAACTGTTCCAACATTTCTTGTTTTCCGCTTAGTTGTTTTGGTTCCCCAACTTCTTTAGCAATCTTTCTAAGATCTTCTAAAGAAAGATCTCCATTAG
Organism: Labilibaculum sp.; assembly: GCF_963664555.1. GTDB lineage: Bacteria > Bacteroidota > Bacteroidia > Bacteroidales > Marinifilaceae > Labilibaculum. The sequence goes on from NZ_OY761461.1 coordinate 2,938,923, forward strand.
CAAACGCTTTTCCATTTCCTGATTCGAAAGAAGAGTAACGATCTTTTTTCATTTGTAAGAAAGGAGAATCTGTTCTGATTTTATCAGCAATCACCAAAGCACGTGCAAAAACATCCATTCCACCAATGTGCGAAATAAAAATATCTTCTAAGTCTGTTGAATTACGTCTGGTTTTTGCATCAAAATTGATACCTCCGTGAGTAAATCCGCCATTCTCAAGAATTGGCAGCATAGCTGCAACAGTTTCATAAATACTTGTTGGAAATTCATCAGTATCCCATCCGTTTTGGTAATCACCTTTGTTTGCATCGATACTTCCCAACATGTTGTTATCAACCGCAGTTTGTAATTCATGCTCGAAAGTATGACCAGCCAAAGTAGCATGATTCACTTCGATATTCATTTTGAAATCATCAGCCAAACCATATTTGTTTAAGAAACCCATTACAGTTGCAGTATCGAAATCGTACTGGTGTTTCATTGGCTCCATTGGTTTAGGCTCAATAAGGAAAGTTCCTTCGAAACCATTCTTACGACCATAATCACGGGCCATAGTCAGGAATCTTGCCATATGATCCAATTCCTGTTTCATATCGGTATTGAAAAGAGACATATAACCTTCACGACCTCCCCAGAATACATAACCTGTACCACCCAAAGCTATTGTAGCATCCAATGCATTTTTAACCTGAGTACCCGCATTAGCGATTACATTAAAATCAGGATTGGTAGAAGCTCCATTCATGTAACGGGCATTCGAAAATACATTCGCTGTTCCCCACAACAATTTAACTCCTGAGTCAGCTTGCTTTTGTTTTGCATAGTCAACCATAGTAGTCATTCTCTTCTCAATCTCGAAAACAGTACCATCACCAACAACATCAGTATCGTGGAAACAATAGAATGGCACTCCTAATTTTGTAATAAATTCAAAAGCAGCATCCATTTTCGATTTAGCAGCACTAATTGCATCAGCTTCATTTCCCCAAGGAAATTTTTGAGTTCCCGGTCCGAATGGATCTCCGCCATCGCCGCAGAAAGTATGCCAGTAAGCCACTGCAAAACGCAAGTGATCTTTCATTGTTTTGCCTCCAACAACGCGGTTCTCATCGTACCACTTATATGCCATAGGATTTTTAGATTCTGGTCCTTCGTAAGCAATCTTACCAATTCCAGGAAAATACTCTTTGTCTCCTTTTAGAATAGTCATGATGTTTTTCTTATTAAATTATCAATCTGTTTATTAGCTATCTTTTACTATAAATTCTTTTGCAATTCTTTGTTCCAGCGATTATATGCCTTCAACATTTCTTCACGAAGGTTTTCGTCAGGCTTGATAGTACTGATTTTTTCCAATCCTGCAAATGCTTCTTCCAGCGAAGAATAAATGCCCGCACCAAATCCGGCTCCTCTTGCGGCTCCCAACGAACCATCAGTATCATACAATTCAATGGTTGCACCCGATACGGTCGCTAAAGTTTCCCGAAACAAGGGACTTAAAAACATGTTTGCATGTCCGGCACGAATTACATTTGGCTGTACGCCGATTTCCTTCATTACTTCCATTCCATAATAGAATGAAAATGCAATTCCTTCCTGCGCAGCTCTGTAAATGTGAGCATCGGTATGTCGGTTCAAGTTCAGATTCAAAATTTGAGCACCTATTTCAAGATTCTTCAAAACACGCTCCGCACCGTTACCAAACGGCAGAATTGTTATGCCATCCGATCCAACAGGAATTTCCATGGCCTTTTCGTTCATTTCAGCATAGGACAATCCTTTCGCCACATTATGATTTAACCATGAATTCATAATTCCGGTTCCATTAATGCACAGCAAAATTCCAAGACGATTGTTTTCTTTGGTATGGTTTACATGAGCAAATGAATTTACTCTTGAATAAGGATCAAACTTCACCTCGTCGCTAACACCATAAACCACACCCGAAGTTCCTGCTGTAGTTGCTACTTCTCCTGGTTTTAACACATTCAGGGACAATGCATTATTTGGCTGATCACCTGCACGATAAGAAACTACCGCACTGCTTGAAAAACCTAATTCCTTAGCAATTTTAGGAAGCACTTGTCCCTGATTTGAGAAAGTATCAACAATTTTTGGCAATACATCTGCCGATAGATCATAGGCCTTCAGCACATCCTCCGAAACTGAATTATTTTTAAAATCCCAGAAGATTCCTTCTGACAAACCTGAAACAGTGGTGCAGGTTTCTCCGGTTAACTGCATGGCAATAAAATCTCCGGGCAACATTATTTTGTAAATTTTCGCAAATATTTCAGGCTCATTCTCTTTTACCCAAGCCAATTTACTAGCTGTGAAGTTTCCAGGAGAATTTAGTAAATGCGAAAGACATTTGTCTTTTCCAATACTTGCAAAAGCTTTATCGCCGATTTCAACGGCTCTGCTATCACACCAAATAATGGAAGAACGAACTGGCTTCAAATCTTTATCAACACAAACCAAACCATGCATCTGATAAGAAATACCAATGGCTTTAACCATTTCTTTATCCACATTAGCAGTCTGCATTACACTTTTAATGGCCAGCTTTAAATTACTCCACCACATTATAGGATCTTGCTCGGCCCAACCTATTTCATGTGCCGTAATTTGCATTTCCTTTTTTGGGAAAAAATCAGCAGCCAAACATTTGCTGCTCTCAGCATCCAATAAAGATGCTTTAACTGATGAACTTCCTATATCTAAACCTAATAAATACATTTTCTATTCTTTAAATCCATTCTGCCCTGTTCTGTTCTGATGCAAATTTAGAAATGTTTTTTAAATAAAAAAACATCTTTCAAAAAACTATAAAGATTTTCTCATTACGAGCTGAGTAGGAACACAATAATAAACTCTTTCGGAGGTAGTTACAAACTCTGCAACTTTCCTGCCCATCAAATTAAAATCTGTTGATATTACAGTAATTCCTTTGTCGATATACTTTTTCATTGGTGTTTCATTAAAGGAAATAAGCCCAATATCCCGGCCAAATTCAAGATTTTTGTCTCGGGCTTTATCCAGGATTTTAACCATTGCCCGATCGCTTACAGAAAGATATGCAGCACCTTTTTTCACTTCAATGGAATCTGCATCGGTATAAATGGAATGTTTTATCTTGTTTTGTTTACAAAAACGTAGAAAAAACTCAACGGTGTCGTAGGGATGATAAGTATAATCCGGGTAAATCATACAGAACTCTTTGTATTTCCTGATCTCCCCCAAACCAGATTGCAGGGAAGCAAGAACAGACTCCCCAAAATCCTGAAAGATCTGAGAATGTTGGTCATCCGCATTAATATTCCAGTCAATTATCATTACATTTTTTGGATCCAACTGCTTTAAACAAGCTGCCACTTTGGGATGATCAAAATTCATGATAATGTATTTGCTGTACTTACCTACACTCTCACGAATTTGAGACTGAAACACATCAATATTGTAATGATGAAAATGAAGATCCACAATTACATTATCTGCTAATTTTTTTCTAAAACTATCGTATAAAACCTCCTTGTAAGCTTTGAAAGTATCCAAAAACAAAAACACTCTGGTGATCTCACCTGAAACAAAATATCCTTTATTGGGAACGGATTCAATCACATTCCTTTTCTTTAATTCTAAATACGCTTTAAATACCGTATCCCGGGATAAAGAACACTCCCTGCACATCTCATTTACTGAAGGTAACACATCTCCAGGTACGAATATTTTTTGACTGATCGCATCCTGAAAGGCTTGAATTAATTGTTGGAATTTCGGTATTGGAGAGTTACTATCCGGAGTAAATTGGAATGCCTTCATAAGCGTTATTTATTACAAGTGTCCTGTTCTGTTATGGCTCAAATGTATAAATAAATTTTTAATCGGTAAAAACTGAGCTTTTTATTTAGTAAATTGATATTTCTAATTCGATCAAATTTATTTGTCAATGAAAATACTACTTACAGGAGCCAACGGTTACATAGGAAAACGATTACTACCCGTTCTACTGGAACAAGGGCATACTGTAGTTTGTTGTGTACGTAACAAAGAACGCTTCTCACCACAAGAAATTGATCATCCCAATTTGGAAGTCTTCGAAGCCGATTTATTGGATCTACAATCTTTAAGCAAACTACCAGTGGATATTGAGGTAAGTTATTATTTAATTCACTCTATGCTTCACAGTACAGATGGGTTTGAAGAATTGGAGCAAATATGTGCCCGAAACTTTGTACAATACCTCGACAAAACACAAAACCGGCAAATTATCTATTTGAGTGGAATTGCCAATGTAGAAGTGCTTTCGAAACACCTGGAATCAAGGAAACAAGTAGAAGAGATCCTGAAAAAAAGCAGAAGTTACCATACCATTTTGCGTGCTGGAATTATTGTAGGCTCTGGAAGTGCGTCATTCGAGATTATTCGGGATTTGGTTGAAAAACTTGCCATTATGATAGCACCCAGATGGTTACTCACAAAATGTCAACCCATTGCAATCCGAAACGTTATTGATTTCTTAACCAAAGTTGTCTGTCACGAAGATTGCCTTAACCAAACTTTTGACATTGGCGGACCCGAGGTGTTGAGCTATAAAGAAATGCTGCAGCAATATGCCGAAGTTAGAAAGCTGCCAAGAATCATTACCACCCTTCCGGTAATGACTCCGCGCCTATCTTCTTATTGGCTGTATTTTATCACTTCAACTTCTTATAATCTGGCCTTAAACCTAGTCGACAGCATGAAAATTGAAGTGATTTGCCGTCCGAATAATTTGGCCTCAATACTGAAAATTAATTTAATGCCTTACAAAGAGGCCATAGAGCGGGCAACCGGAAAAATAAAACAGCAAATGGTCATCTCTTCATGGACAGATGCTTTGAGCAGCGGTATTCTGCCCAATGAAAAAATGAAGTATGTTGAACCTCCTGATTTTGGATGTTATACCGATAATAAACGTTATAAATTTACCAATAATCCGGAACAGGTAATTGAGAATGTTTGGGCTTTAGGCGGCGACAGAGGTTGGTATTACGGAAATTGGCTTTGGCATTTACGTGGCGTGCTCGACAAACTTTTTGGTGGTGTTGGTTTGAACAGAGGGCGCAGACATCCGACTGAAATAGAAATGGGAGATTCTCTTGACTTTTGGCGGGTACTTCTTGCCGATAAAGAAGGCGGAAGACTATTGTTGTATGCCGAAATGGTTTTACCGGGTGAAGCCTGGCTCGAATTCACAATTCACAGTAAAAACAATGAAAATTTCATCTCTCAAAAAGCTACATTTCGCCCCAAAGGAATTATGGGACGATTGTATTGGATTTTAAGTTATCCATTTCATCTTTTTATTTTTAGGGGAATGGTAAAGGGGATTATTAATTACCAAAAGAAATAACTCATAAAGAATATCACATGAAAAAAAATAACTGGGATTGGGATTATCTTTTTCAAATCTCACGCCCATGAAAACAGTCTCCTCTTTGTTTTTAATCATTTAAGTAAACAACAATCTTTCAGTTTAACACACACATGAATAATCCAATTGTAGAATTTCACAATCCATTTAGCATTGCATCGGAAAAATTGAAGTATTCCATCGTTTGTTCTCAATATCAAAATAATTGGGTGTTTGTTCGTCATCGCTTGCGGGAAACCTGGGAATTGCCTGCCGGACATATCGAAAAAGATGAATCGGCCTTAATGGCTGCCCGCAGAGAATTGTATGAGGAAACAGGTGCAACTCATTTTAGCTTACGTACAGTTTGCGATTATTCCTGCGAATGGCAGGGAGAAATCAAATATGGTAGAATCTTCTTTGCTATTATACAACAATTAGGTAAATTACCCGAAATGGAAATTGCTGAAATCAAACTTTTCAGAAATTTACCCAAAGAACTGACCTATCCTGATATTCAAAACTTAGTTTTTGAGAAAGTAAAAGAGTTTTCGAATAAGATCTAGATACTTTCATTAAACAATTATTTGATTTACAGAAACTACAATAGTAAAAGCCATGTCTCAAATTCATTTTCACGAAGATTTTTACATTCCTGTTCTTAAGGGAAGTAAAACACAAACAGCACGGTTCGATGAACCCTGTCCGGAATTAGGAGCTGGAACAGCGATTTTTGATCATGGTAAATCAATTCCCATTGAAATAACCGCTGTTTCGTACAAGAATTTTGAAGAAATGAGTTTGGAAGAGGTTCACAAAGATGGGTTCAAATCGAAAGATGAACTTTGGTATGCTTTACTTACCTTTTACCCTGATCTAAAAAAAACAGACTTGCTTCTACTGATTGAATTTCAATCTGTACAAGAATAACCCAATCCTACTTTTCAAAAAGAATGCAAACCGGACTGGGCGCTTTTATTTCATCGATGAAAGTTAGCATGCCGGTTACAGAATCTCTTTTAAAACTCACAATATTGTTGGTGTTTTTGTTGGCAACCAGCAAAAATTTATCGTCGGGCGATAAACTGAAATTACGGGGATGATCGCCTCGTGTTGATTCATGTCCAACCAATTTCAAAGCTCCGTTTTCCTGTACTTCGAAAATAACAATGCTGTTGTGCCCCCGGTTCGATCCGTATAAAAATTTACCGTCCTTTGAAATATGTATATCGGCAGTATTGCTTACTCCCTCAAAGTTGGCCGGCAAAGTACTGACATTCGAAATCATACTAATTTCTTGACTATCTGAAATTGAAAAACCAGTAATTGTATTGTCAAGCTCATTAATCACATAAAATATTTTTCCGTTGGGGTGAAAAGCCAAATGCCTTGGTCCTGCCCCGTCAACCAAAGAAACTTTTGCCTGATTTGCCGGCACAAATTGATTGCTGGCAGAATCGATGCTCGAAATCCACAATTCGTTGGTTCCCAAATCGACCGCAATGATATGATTGGAATTGGGTTGAAACCAAACACTATGCGCATGTGGCTGATCCTGACGATTTGCAAGCGTTCCGGAACCTGTGTGTTGCTGCACACTCAATAGATCAGACAATTCTCCGTTCTCATCAACTTTTAAGTATCCAATATTACCTCCTGTGTAGTTCGCCGCTAATACAATTCCTGCATCATTTGCCGTAACAAAACAGGGATGCGCTCCCCCACTTGATTTTCTACCAATCAACTTCAACGAGTCTTTAACCTGATAGGATTCAACGGTTCCCATATTATTATCCAGACTGATCTCGTTAATTGCCAAAAGAGTTCTTTGATTGTTGGCAAAAGTCAAAAAAGAAGGATTGGCTGTTTCAGCAACCAAACCAATCATTTTTAAATGACCATCTGCTTCCATTTTCAACTTGTAAATTCCTTTGGAATCACCATCGGTGTAGGTTCCCAGAAAGAAGGAGTATGTATTTTGATTCACAGAAGATTTGGATTTAGAGTTTTGACAAGCTGCAATCATCAAAATTGAAGCAATTAGTATAATATTTCGTTTGATCATGAATGTGATTTTTGAGAGGCTTAAAGATAAGGAAATATCGTAATTAGAGAGAAAAATGGAAGAAAGAAACATTTGGTTTTTTTGTTGAAGCCATTTCAGAGGTTCGAAATATTTTAAATCACTACAATCTTCTTCTTCACCATTCTATCCAAAAAATGAATGACTAAAAAATAGATTCCAGCCGTTAAACTACTCAAATCCATATCTGTTCGGTTGCCCGACTCTTGGTACCGAGAAAGCTTCCGCCCCTCTGAATCGTAGATATCCACTTGAAACTCTGTTACCGTATCGTCTTCAATCACAATCGTGAATTCTCCCTTATTGGGATTGGGAAAAACTTTCACTGCGCCCAAATCTTCTTCTCCCGGCTCTTCGGGTGTTGGGTCGGGATCAGGATCGGTACCCGGATTGGGATCTGCGGCAAGAGTATCACGTACCAAGATTGTATGATTTCCACCTGGCAAATCAACTGTAAGCTGAAGAATTCCATCCGAATTTGAATCTCCTGACCGCTCTAAAACATCATCTACAAAAACCCCAAAAGATGTTTTACTTTTCAAATCGAGAGCAAATATTTTAATGGCCCGATTACCAGCAATGTCTTGAACAGAATAAGACACTGATGCCGTATCTCCCTGCGCCTGGAACAAATACAAATGATTCTCCCAGTCAACGCCAATGGTACTTTCGTTAGAATAAAGTTTTCCACCTGCAACTGCCTGATTTAAATTGTCACCAATCTTAATCGTATGCAAAAAAACGGTATTTTCCTTCACGACAATTGGTTCCACTTCAATTCGCCAGAATCCAGGGTGTTCGTCACCCAAATCCACACTTCGGTTTGGCGGATAATTGGTTCCATCCACCCAATATTCATAACCGCTGCCACCTATTAAAGTTGTTGCACTAACTGCCGGCAATAAGGTTCGAACCGCAACACTCCCCTTGCCATTAGTCGTTTTGTAATCCTTCCCGTTATAAGTAATAATATGATTCGAAACCTGTGTATTCGTAACGTCTCCGCTGATATCCGGTCTGTTTACAAAGTGATTGATGTACTTGGCTTTTCGTACTTTCGAACTGGTATTCAGCAAGTGAACATGATCCAAAATAATCACGTGATCGGGTTTGTGATAGAGCAATCGACGCTCAAATCGATCCAGTTTATTCGTCTGGTAAGAATCTGCTGCATCAGCCACCTGATAAGAAAAATCGACACCTGAAACATAACGAATCCATTTTCCTCTTCTGTGCTGAGAAGAAAAAACATCATCTAAATTTTCCAATCTATCCGATTCTATTTGTCCTCCGTCATTGGAAACATTTCGCCCAAAGTTTTGATAATTTTCTGTTCCATCGTAAACACAAATGGAATTGTGCGCTATGGTTCGCGTGTAGTAATTATTATAATGAGAAGTGCCAAACGAATCGTAAAACCCGGCATCTAAAATCAAAGGTTTATCTTTTACAATTGTAAATGTGTTATTATCACGGTGTTCATGATCGGCACGTTTAGCAGGAGCATTGTAAAACCATAGCATTGCCGCATCCTCGTTCCAGGAAGTACGACTCACCGATAAACCGGATTTATCGGCCCAATAATTAAGTGGCAGCTGAGGATGCGGAACGTAAGAAGCCGTAAAATCCTTATACATCAGTTTAATAAAAACCAAGATTGTATTGTTTAGATATTGTGATTGATTGAAAACCTGAACCAGATACTGACTTCGGGCTTCCTGATATTCTGCTGCATGACGATACATCGCACGATTTGCCTGATCCAATTTTACAATGGCATCACCCAAGTGAATGCAATAATTGTTCGGACGAAAAAAATACCAATACTGATTGACCGACTCACGAATCCAAGGCTGAGTTTGATAATAGTCCCGATCTGTTCCGTACTTCATATCGTCGAAGAACTGGTATTGATTGGGTAAATTTATCATTCCGTAGGCTGCACCCCAATTCCATCCGCCATCATCATCACGAAAGTGAGCAAAAGCAGGAAGAATGCCATTTTCCCACTTTCCAAGCAAAGTTTGATACCATGAATTAACCTGAGACAATTGCGTAGAAGAAAGGCCATCGGCTCCATGCAGTGCAATGGCTGCACGCATTGTCATGATACAATTGTTTATGTTGTGACTGCTTACATAACTATTTCCTGAACCTGTTAAAATATAGTTGTTCATGAAATACTCTATAACCCGATAGAAGGAAACGGATAAATTCTGACGCTGCGTTACAAGAATATAATCGTAAGTCCAATCGAGAAGAATAGCACCAAACTCACAATTTTCACGCAGTAAATTCTCTTGAGTATCTCCTGAATAATTGTCGAAATTAATTCCATCGATGTAAGTAATGTATTTCTCAATCATAAATTCACATCTTGACTGAGCCAAATTGTCCGTCCCTAACTGCAATAAAAAGGCAGTCATTTTAGATAACATGAAGGAATCACCATCCGTCCAGTCGTAAGTCCACTGATCTGAATTTGAGCCTGCCAAATAATGATTAGGATCTGTAATCCAATTATTGTTGTAGCTATTTATAAATGTATTGTAGGTACTGCCGCAATCTCCGCCCGAAATATTCGACTTTAACCAATCGAATCTTTCCTTCCCCAATTCTACTCTTGGTCTGTTCGCATTTACCTGCGAATAAGCCTGATAATAAGATTGGATAAGAAATAGAAATAATATGATTGTCCTGAAGCCCCTCATTGATCCCGTCAGTTTAATACAAACATCAAATTACAAAAAATCGGGGAATCGAAATCTAAAAAAGATACATCGGAGACTTATTTAGAATCGCAAACTTTTGCATTTTATAAGCCTGATGAAAAAACAAGCTTGCAAAAACAAATTCAACTAAATTGCAATTTTCTGATTTAGCTTCCGTAATTCTCTTACTAAAAATATACTTGCTATAACCGCTGAACCAACATCGGATATGGGACCGGCAAACCAAACACCATCCAATCCAAGAAAAGTAGGAAGAATAAAAAGAATTGGTATCAATAAAATAACCTGACGCATCAATGTGAGCATAGCCGAAATGCCTGCTTTTCCGATAGACTGAAAATAATTTCCAACAACCACTTGAAAACCAACTACTGGTAATGCGATCAGAATAATCCGTAAGCCGTAAGAACCCATATCCAGTAACTCGGCACTGGAATTATTGAAAGCCCGCACAATTAATTCAGGAAATAACTGTACACCCAGAAAGCCAAAAATTACAATTCCGGTAGCTGCTTTCATGCACAATATCAAACATTCTTTAACCCTTGCGTAATTTTGTGCCCCATAATTGAACCCGAAAATAGGTTGGGCCGCCATATTTAGAGCCACAACAGTCATTACAATAAGCATGGCAACTGAGTTAATTACACCCATTGCAGCTATGGCGATATCGTTACTGTAAGCTACCAACTGAACGTTGAACAACGCTTGAACAAAACTTCCTGCCAATTGCATAGAAAATGGTGCAAAACCTATGGTTAAAATGTAAAAAACAATCTCCCTATTCAATTTAAAATTTGAAAACCGCAATTTTATTATGGATTTTTCACTTCTGAAATGACTAATAACCCATATGCATAAAATGAATTGTGAGATGATTGTAGCATAAGCTGCGCCTGCAACTCCCATGTCCAAAACAAAAATAAATATCGGATCGAGAATGATGTTTGTTCCTGCGCTAATGAGCATTGAATACATCGCTATTTTTGCGTTTCCTTCGGAACGGATCAAATTGTTAAGAGAAAAACCAACAACACTAAAAATGGCTCCGTAAAGAATGATGTTTAGATATTCATTGGCTACCGACATCGTATCATCGCCCACTCCAAACATCCTAAGCAGTGGATCCTTTATTAAAAATCCAATAATGGTAATAATAAGAGAAACGATGATCATGAGAACAAATGAATTTCCCAAGACCCATTCGGCTCTGCCAAAATCTTTCTTTCCCAGATTAATCGAAATCCTGACTCCTGCACCAATTCCTATCAGCATTCCAAATGCCATCATTATTAACATGATCGGAAACACCGCACTTAGACCCGATAAAGCAATTGCACCAACACCTTGGCCAATAAAAATCCGGTCGACAACATTGTACAATGAGTTAATAACTACCCCTGTAAAAGCTGGTAAGAAATACCTCCAAAGCAAGCTTTTGATGCTTGCACTCTCCAACTCCTGAACATTCTTACTATTCTTATCCATAAATTCACTTGTGACACAAAAGTATCAATTAATGACCATCTGTATTCAATTTTATCTATTAAAAAAGTATAAAAATCGGTAAATACAAGTTATTGAAGGGTAAAGCAACAACAAATGGCATGCTATCCATAATCAATTTGTAATTCTTCCTATTCTCAAATTAATTCGTCTTTGATTTTTCGGTTTCATTACAAGTGCAATATTTATTTATTATTAATATTCATGAAACTTTTGCAGATTATAAAAAAAATAATAGTTCTTTTGCGGAAATTATTTACGAAATTAAGGTCTTTTAAAAATTGCATTTAAGAATAAGATCCAAGATGTTAGAAACAGTTACTGAAATATTAAAATTTGAACTTGTAAGTATTGACAATCATAAAATCAGAGTCTTCTCTTTAGTTAGTATTTTGCTTATTTATATACTAACTAAAGTATCTCTTTATTTAATCAAGAAAACTCTGTTTCGCAAGCATAAATTTGTGAAAACAGATGCTGGCAACACTTATGCTCTTTACCAGATCATAAAATATGTAGTTTGGGTAATTGCAATCGGTCTAATGCTTGAAGCCCTAAACATAAAAGTAACGGTACTTATTGCTGGTTCTGCTGCTTTATTGGTTGGTGTTGGTTTAGGTTTGCAGCAAACTTTTAATGATATTATTTCGGGGATTATTCTCCTTTCCGAGCGATCAATCAAAATTGACGATGTATTGGAAATAGACGGAGACATAATTAAAATTCAGAGCATTGGATTACGAACCTCAAAAGGTTTAGACAGAGATGAAATTTCGGTTATTATACCTAACTCACTAATTACTACAAACAAAGTGATTAATTGGAGTCATCAATCTAAAAAAACCCGATTCCGAATTCCTGTAGGGGTAGCCTATGGTTCGGATGTTGACCTAATATTAAAAACGTTAGAAGAAAGTGCTTTTGAACATCCCGATATTTACGAAAGACAATCTATTGAAGCCCGACTTGTAAATTTTGGTGCCTCTTCATTGGATTTTGAATTGTTATTTTTCAGCAAAAACATCTTTAGAATAGGCAAGGTGAAAAGTGATATTCGTTTAATTATAAATAAGAAATTTACTGAAAAAAATATAATTATCCCTTTCAATCAATTAGATGTAAATCTGAAAAAGGAAATCTAATTGCAAATCACACCCATTTTGCTGTTTTTATTATTTTTCTTGTATTAAAAGTATAAATAGCTTTAGGTTAAGGTGCAAAAATCATAAAAAACAAGTTCGTTTCTCACCTTTCGGGAAATAATTTTACGACTGCTTCGTATCAATTACAAATTGGAATGGGGAGATATCAAAGTTAAATTCAGGGAGAAAGGCATTTAAAATTAATTTTCCTACATTAGAAAATTTTAAGATACTTCCCTACAAGAAAAATAATGAAATCACAATTGCATGAAAATAATCATTGGGAAAATTGACAGAGCTGATTTTCCAGACCTGCATTTATCAAATATTGATTTAAAAGTTGATACCGGAGCATATACGTCTTCAATTCATTGCCATCAAATTGAGGAGTATCAGTTCGGTGATGAAACACATCTAAAATTTAGACTTTTGGATCCATCACATCCAGATTATAATGAAAAAGAATTTACAGTTAAAAATTACAAAAGAAAAAGAGTTAAAAATTCTTTCGGCAAATCAGAAACCCGTTTTGTAATTGAAACAATCATTATATTATTCGATAAGGAATTCTTAATTGAACTTTCCTTAAGCGAGCGAAGTGAAATGAAATATCCGATACTGATCGGAAGAAAACTTTTAAATGGAAAATTTATTGTTGATACTTCAAAACGCAATATTTCTTTCAAATTGAAGCAAAAAAACAGCAATAAAGAATTATAGTCCATCCAATAAATGTTAATTACTTATTATGAAAATTGTTATTTTATCAAGAAATCCTAAATTATATTCTACAAAAAGATTAGTTGAAGCAGCAGAAAAGAGAGGACATGAGGTACTTGTTGTGGATCATTTAAAATGCATTATTGAAATTGAGAAAAAAAGACCAAAAATCTTCTATGATGGTGCATACCTGCAGGATGTTGACGCTATAATTCCACGAATTGGAGCTTCTGTTACCTTTTACGGATCAACAGTAGTCCGCCAATTTGAAATGATGAAAACATTTACCGCTGTTGGTTCTGAAGCATTGATAAAATCCCGGGATAAATTAAGAAGCTTACAGGTTCTTTCACGTGCCGGAGTAGGTTTACCCCGCACCGTTTTTACGAACTACACAAAAGATGTTAATCATGTAATTCAATCAGTTGGAGGAACTCCACTGGTTCTTAAACTACTGGAAGGAACGCAAGGTTTAGGTGTTGTTTTAGCGGAAACTCAAAACGCTGCCACTTCAGTTATCGAAGCATTTAATGGGCTAAAAGCGCGTGTGATTGCTCAGGAGTTTATCAAAGAATCTAAAGGCGCTGACATAAGAGCTTTTGTTGTTGACGGAAGAGTGGTTGGAGCTATGAAACGACAAGCAATTAAAGGTGAATTTCGATCTAACCTTCACAGGGGAGGATCTGCAACAATTATTGAATTGACTGATGAAGAGGAAAATACTGCAATCAAAGCAGCAAAAGCAATGGGATTAGGTATTGCTGGTGTGGACATGCTCCAATCAGCAAACGGACCTTTAGTTTTGGAGGTAAATTCATCACCAGGTTTAGAAGGTATCGAAGTTGCAACCAAAAAGGACATCGCAAAACAAATAATTAGATTCATTGAAAGGAATGTTGATTGATAAGTATACTATACTAGGCAAAGAAATTCAGAAAGGCGAGCGTGCCTTCTTAGAATTGGAAGTTGCGAAATTGCACACCCGAAATACGATTAAGGTACCTGTAATTGTAGAGCGTGCGAAAAAGGATGGCCCTACCTTGCTTTTAATGGGTGGCGTGCACGGAGATGAAGTTAATGGAGTTGCCATTGTTCGAAATATCATTCGAAAAAGATACAACAAGCCAAAAAGGGGAATGATTATCTGCATCCCCGTTTTTAACGTATTTGGTTTCCTAAATCTCCGAAGAGAATTTCCTGACGGCAGAGATTTGAACAGAATGTTCCCGGGTTTTTTAAATGGATCACTTGCCAGTCAATTTGCGTATCGCTTTACAAAAGAAATTGCACCAAAAGTAGATTATGTGATCGATTTTCATTCAGGTGGCGCTGACAGGTCAAATTCCCCTCAAATTCGATGTGTTATTAAGGAAAAAGAATCATTAAAGCTTGCTCAAATTTTTAATGCTCCATTTATTTTGAATTCTGATTACATTTCCAAATCTGTTCGCGATACTATTCGCAATTTGGGAAAAACAATTCTATTATTTGAAGGAGGAAAATCAAATGACTTGGATGAAGATGTTATTAGTTGCGGTGTTGAAGGCGCAGTAAACGTAATGAAATATTTAGGATTGCAGAATGGAGATTTGCAATTAAAACAAACACCAATTGTGATTCCTAAGGCTCAATGGTTAAGGGCTTCCAATTCAGGTATGTTTCAATTGCGGGTTGCAAATGGAAGTTGGGTCGTTAAAAAACAAATTTTAGGTGAAATAACGGATCCTTACGGAGGATATGAAAAAAAAGTAATTGCTCCGTTTGATTGTTATGTGTTTTGTGTAAATACTGCACCTATGGTGCACAAAGGAGATGCTCTGTTTCACGTTAGTATTGAAACAGATAAATTGAGTACAGATCTTACTTCTTCAGACTATTTGGTAGAATAAAATGCACTTTACTAATCTCTATCCAACTTATGTGCATATACTAAACGATTCCAAATCATTATAACTCTTCAAAATATTATTTATTCAAATAATATTTACTTCTTTCAATACGACTCAATGCAGGCAAAAATCGTATTAAATATATAATCCTGCCAGTCAATATTAAGCTTGGAATAGTAACACAACAGCCAACCAATGACCTTGCCTGCAATTTGAAAGATTCAACAATTCGGATTTTATCCATATTTTTTTTACATCTTTATTAAAGATATCAAAGCCAAATCAATAACCCTTAAGGTATCTAACGATAAATAAATTATAATTTTAGCTGTCAAATTATACTAACCAAACAATGATGAATCCAAATAAATACTTTTCTATTCTAATTGGTAGTTTCATAATCCTTTTCATTTTATCAACGAACCTCTCTCTGGCACAGGACGTTGATCCCAACAGGACTCAAGTTCCATTTTCAACAGACACACAAAATTTCACTGTTTGGAATGGGGAAAACTATGTGCCTTTTTTTATTAAAGGAATTAACCTTGGCGTTTCAATTCCCGGAACATTCCCCGGCGAACTGGCTGCAAGCAAAGATCAATATGCTCGCTGGATAGAGGATATTCATGATGTAGGTTTTAACTGTATTAGAGTCTACACACTTCATTACCCTCGTTTTTACGAAGCTTTAAAAGAATTTAACGATGCAAATCCAGCAAGTCCGATGTATATAATGCATGGTGTTTGGCTGGAAGAAGAGTTAAGTGGGTACACCCAAGATTTACATGAATTAAATGAGGTATTCAATCAGGAAATTAAAGACGTACTCGACTGTATTCACGGAAATAACAGTATAGATCACCGTTTTGGAAAGGCCTACGGTTTATACACCGCTGATGTATCGCCTTGGATAATGGCTTATATTATTGGTCGAGAGATTCACCCTGCTGAAATTGAAGAGACCAACACTAAACATGCCGGCCAAACATCATTTTCAGGTACTGCTTTTAAGTTGGCAGGTGCATCTCCGTCCGAAGTTTGGGCAGCATCCCATTTAGAATCTCTTGTGCTATACGAACGCAACAATTACAATACAGAGCGTCCTGTTAGTATTTCCAGCTGGCCTACTTTGGATCCCTTAACACATCCAACAGAAACTACAACAGATGAAGACAAGCAATCATTGGATTTAGCCAACTTAGATTTATCGGGAGCACCTGCCGGTTATTTTGCCAGCTTTCACGCATACCCATATTATCCTGATTTTATTAGCGAAGATCCCGGCTATAAACAATACTCCGATCCCCTTGGTCCGAACAGTTATTTGGGTTATATCAGCGATCTCAAGAATCATTATAAAAATTTCCCGGTTCTTATTGCCGAAATTGGAACCCCTTCAAGTTGGGGAATTGCACATTATGCATCCAATGGAATGAATCATGGTGGTTGTTCAGAAATTGAACAAGGACTCAATTTCCTAAGACTTCTTGATAATATTGAAGAAGCAGGTTGCGCAGGAGGAATACAATTTTCATGGATAGATGAGTGGTTCAAACGAACCTGGATTACCGATGCTTTTGATTTCAATCCTGAAGCAAGAATACTTTGGCACAATATTACCGCTGCAGAACAAAATTTTGGTTTAATCGCATTTCGACCGGCAGAAACCACCTACACCGAATTAGAAGATTTTGGCACCAATAAACCCATAAAAAAAATCCTTACTTCTGCAGACTATGATTTTTTCAACATTCGTTTGATGCTTGAAAAAGAGCTTTCGAACATTGATACCATTTGGATGGCAATTGACACCTATGATGCCAACTTGGGCGAATCGATATTGCCTTCGGGAACTACGATTACCAACAGAGCGGAATTTGCCCTACGTATCACCAACTATTCTGCCGAATTATTTGTAACTCAGGCTTATGATTTATTTGGTTTATGGCATGGTGTTTCAGAAGACAAGCAGCTTTATCATTCTGTTGCAACAGATGGAGCTCCATGGAATCTGGTTCGCTGGAAGAATAATGACGAAAACTATGAAATACAATACGTTGGAAATTTAAAAACCCGGAGAACAGAACTACCTCCTTCAAGTTTGGATGCTGTCATCATCTCAAATGATTCAATTGACATTCATCTTCCCTGGTCGTTATTACAGGTTACCGACCCTGCTAATGCAAAAGTGATGAATGATGACAGAGCCACACCAGAAACAGAAGAAGCCATCTCTGATGGCATAGCCCTAAGCGTTCTCCATAATGATGTATTACTGGAAGGAAATAATAGATTCATTTGGAGTTGGGGAATCCCAACAAACTATGTAGAAGTGAAAAAGCAATCATACTATGTTGTAAAAGATGGATTGATTGAATTTAATAATGTACCAATTGCATATACTGATAGATATTCAACAAATCAGGGCGAAAATCTGATAATTGATGCTGAAAATGGACTCTTGGCCAATGACTTTGATTTTGATGGCAATTCATTCTATTCAGAATTATCCGAATTCTGCGAAAATGGCTTTGTTTTCCTTTCAGAAGATGGATCCTTTGAATACATTCCTGATACTGGCTACAGTGGTGAAGATTTTTTCACATACCGCGCTTTCGACGATAATGGCCACTCAATTAAGACAAAAGTGACTATTAATATCACTCCTGTTACTGCTGTTGATGATTTTACAAAAGAAGATTTTGCACTTGCTGTTTACCCAAATCCCGTAAGCACATTTTTACGTATTGATTTGCCAAATAATCGACCAACTCAATTGCGAATAATCAATCTAAAAGGATCTATTATTTACCAGAAACAAATAAGCGACACAAAGCACATCATTGATGTTCATTCATTTTCAAAAGGTGTTTACTTACTCAATATCCAAACAAGCAATAATCTACTGAGCAAAAAAATCATCATCAATTAAGGAAAACAATGAATACAAAAAAAAACCTCGTTCAACGAACGAGTTTTTTTTTACCTGCTAATATTGTTAGATATCTTTCTCTGAGTGCTGGACTCCACTTCCTCTTTTTTTAGTTTTTAACACATTGTACTTTTTACCAAAATTATATCGGAAGGTCAAATTTGCCACCCTATTTTCAAAATTGTACTTCATTCTTTGAGTAAAACGATCTCCTGAAGTATTTACATTATACTTACTGCTATTTAAAACATCGTAAATCCATAAAGATATACTTGCTTTGCCTTTCATTATTCTCTTACCAAAAGCGAAATCTACTTGAAAGGATTGATCGTAATTTCCTTGAACAACAGGCATATCAGAGTCATAACGCAAAGTTGTTTGAAAATTGAACCACTTAGGTATTCGCATGGTTGAAGTTAGCTTTCCAAAAAAACCAAAATCGTCATTGGTAGAAAAACTCACTTTAGCAGAGGGTGTATACTTTTGATAGATTCCGGACAAGTAGGAATTAACACTCCACCATTTGTTAAATTTTGTAGATATATTAAAATCAACACCTGCATATTGTAGATTTCCAACATTCTCATAAGTCACAATCGCCACATTGCTTTCATTAACAGAACGATACTGTCTTATGATATTATCCTTGTACTGATAATACAAATTTGTAGTATAGGTTATCTTATCTCTTTTGTAAACAAAAGTTAACTCCGGCATATGCGTATAATAGGCTCCCAATTCTTTAGAACCCAATCTCTGATTTTCCGGATCTTGAAGATTTTGAAATGGATTCAACATTCTGGAATCAGGACGATAAACCATTTTAGAATAAGTCAGCAATACCTGCTTATTGTCGGATAATTTATAGGAAAGATGTACGCTGGGGAAAAAGTCTAAATAATCGTCATTATACGCTTTATTCGTCTCAATATCCGAATACTCAGACCGCAAACCAAACTGATATCCAAAATCTCCTTTCTCTCCACTAAATTGAAAATACAAACCATGAATGCTCTCTTTATAATTAAACGCAGTAGATAAATCAATAGGCTCATTGTACTTTATCTCATTCGTTCGGTACAAATATCCGGTTTCTATCGAACCCACTTCACCTAAAGGCTGTTTGTAATCCATTTGAATAATTGCTTCCTCGCGGTTAGAATTGAAAAAGTCACTAGTATTCCCTTCTACTTCATCAGTATAATTTCCGTAATTTTCTGCTTTATTACTTGTATAGCTTGCATCAAAAGAAAATTCCTGTCCTTTTCTATCAAACTTACGAATATAAGAGGCGTTGTACACCCAGGAATTCAAATCAATATCAACAGCACTTTCACGGGATGTTTCATTTGAAAAAGTACTACTGGTAATTAAATTCCGTGAATAGTTATAGATTCCATTCCGATTTTGCTTCACATTTCGATTGGTAACAGAAAAACTCACGGTGTTCTTATCATTTATTAAATAATCCATGCCCAATTGTCCAATGTGACTTCTATCGCCTAAATCGACATCGGCACGGCTATTCAACATCTCAACATTATTGTCTATTTCTGTAAATCGTGATAATTCATAATCTCTGCCAGACCAATCGTTTCGATAGCTGTATGATCCTGACAAATTGATCTTTCCGGTTCGTAAATTAAGTGCAGTCCGACCCGAATGCTTGTTGATCGTACCAATGGTGGCGGAAGCATTTCCATTAAACCCCTTGGCTCTATCCGTCTTCATAATAATGTTTACAATCCCAGCAGAACCTGAGGCATCATATTTTGATGATGGACTCGTAATTACTTCAACCCGATCAACATCTGCTGCCGGCATGTTACTCAAAACATCTTCAGGACTCATTCCAAGTAATCCACTTAATTTCCCATCGATCAATATTTTCACGTCAGAACTTCCACGTAATTGTATTCCACCGTTAGCAGTAACATTTAACTTAGGAATTGTGGCTAAAACTTCATTTATAGTACCTCCATCAGAAACTGGTGATTTAGATACATTGTAAACGATTTTGTCTAATTCGATTCTGGCAAAATCACGATTCCCGGTAACTTCCACTTCCGTTATCCTTTGAGTATTGGCACGTAAAGTAAGTGGTTTAGACAAGAATAGCTTTTCATTTTCTTTTAAAAGAATTGGCTTACTGCTATAGCTCTCAAATCCAAGATATTCAACTCTGTAATAGCAGTTTAAGCTCTCTAATCCAGCTAGTTCAAACTCTCCTTTTCTATTTGTGATAGTTCCCTTAACCAATAAAGAATCAGGTAAGGAATAAATTGATACTGTGGCATACTCAAGAGGCTTTTGATGTTCGTTTTCGACAACAATACCATTCAAACCTGAATTTGTTGCAGTTTTTGCTGAATCCTGGGCATATAAATGCACTGAGGGGCTTAAAAAAAACAGAAGGACCGGCAATAATCCATTTCTGTAATTAAGTTTTAGATTCATTTGTAGTGTGTAAATTAGTTAGTGTACCTAGTAATATGTTGCACAAAAGTAGAAAATTTATGTTATTAAACAATTAAATTTAAAAAAACTTTCCCATCAATTTACAAACAGAAACAATCAGTTTGTCATCAGTTTACATGTACTCGCACCAAAAACACCACAAACACTGATTGTTCGACTAAGCCAACAAAAACTCAGTACAATTTAGTGTAAACATATTTAACAAAGGAAACCTGAAAAACAACTAACTATTTTTCAAAATTGTTTTTCAAGCCAGATGTAATGTCAAAAACATCTTGCTTTTGATATAAAAAAAGCATCAATTCGTGAAAGAATGATGCCTGCCATATAAAAATATAGTCAACGATTAAATTTCCAATTGCAACTTCAATTGCTTAAATCCATTTCGACTGACGTTTAAACTTTCCCCGGTTTTTAAAATTACTATCCAATGATCCTTCTCATAAGGTTGCAATTGAACTATCTGATCAATCTTCACCAAATATGTACGATGTATCCTGCAAAACTCATTCGGGTTTAAATGGCTTTCAAAATATTTCATTGTCTTTTGCTTCAGGTATCTTCCCTCATTGGTATAAATCATCACATAATCGTCCTGAGCCTCAAAATATTTTATTTTATCGATTGCAATTACATCAATTTTATTTCTTGATTTCACCACCACCCGAGTCAATAACTCTTCCGAGGAATCGTTGTGCTTCTTTATTTTTTCAATTTGTTCTTCGCTCGTCACAGAATTTAAAATGCGTTCCTTCACCTTTCGCACTGCATCTTGGAAACGCTCATTAGAGAATGGTTTGAGCAAATAATCAATTGCATTGTGCTCAAATGCTTTTATTGCATATTCATTATAAGCTGTCGTAAACACAATATTGCAAGACTTATCAAGTAATTCCAACATTTCGAAACCTGTCAGTTTAGGCATCTGAACATCCAAAAACACCAAATCAGGATCCAATTCATTAATTGCTTTTAAGCCTTGAAATCCATCAGAATATTCACCTAAAATTTGAATGTCCTGATCAACTTCCAAATACGACCGAACCAGATTTCTGGCCAATGTTTCATCATCTATGATAATTGCTTTAATTGCTTCCATATCTTTATATAATTTGCGGAAATTCCAGATGAACAGTAAATTGATCTTCTCCTTTGACAATTCGCATCAAATCGGCACGGCCGTAAATTAAATGCAAGCGTTCCTGTATGTTACGCAATCCAATACCATTTCCCCTTGCAGGGATCGATTCAGGATCAAAATTATTGCTGATACTAATTTTTAAAATATCATTCCCGCAACTGCACTTTGTTTGTACACAAACCGGATCAAGACTTTCGTGCACACCATATTTAATCGCATTTTCATACAAAGGCTGCAAAATGAGATTTGGAATTTTCAGTTGCCCGCAATTGATCGAAAGATCAAAATGAAGCTGCAGACGATCCCCAAAACGGACTTTCTCAATCTCCATGTACAAACGAATATTACTTAATTCATTGCTCAAATTATTCAACTCCTTTAAATCCTGAGCAAGCGAATAACGCAAGTAGGTTGATAGTTTCACAAGCATATCTCTGGATAGTTCCGGCTTTGATAAAGTAAGCGAACTTACTGAATTTAAACTATTGAATAGAAAGTGCGGATTAATCTGAGATTTTAATGCTGTTAATTCTGCTTCTTTCACTAACTCTTTCAACTCAGACTCACGGACCAATTTGTCTTGAAAATTACGATAATACATTACTAAATAATACACAATCACTATATAATCGTACATACCAAAGGCCATCAGAATCTGCCAATGTACAGGAATAAGATAATCAAAACCTTCACTGCCTGCACCAAACAATACGACTCTTAATTGATATGCAGACGATATCCAGATCCCCACCACGATTAAACCTGCAGTTAAGTGATGCAAAAAAAAATGGAAAAGCCCCAGACTTTCGATACTGGTAAACACAACAACAAACCAAATACATGCTCCCAATATTAGTAATGGAAAAGAGAAACAAAATGCATTTACAAATGCATCATAAAATGGCCTCTCTTCGAAATACCATCCAATAATAAATAGCAACGAAGCAAAAAATGCCCAGGACGCCACATAAATTGGAATGGCAAAACGATTTTTTAGAAGCGGATGCTGCATTTGAATTATTTATATGATTTAATTTCGCAACCACCCAAAGCAACAAAGCCTTTTATGATTAGTTCCTTTTTAGGCTCCACCAGATAATTTGTTGTTGGTATCCGTTTGTCGGAAACACCACCTAAAACAGCAGAGACTTCAACCTTAACGTCCCAATCGGATGGAACAACCAGAACACAACCTCCAAACATCGTAAATACGTCAATTATGTTTGTGCCTTCGGCCAGATCGGCATTGGTGAGATTTAATTCTGTTCCTCCAAAAACACAGGTAACTTTTCCTCCTCTAAAATTTTTGGTGTTGATTACTTTTTCACCACCGCCAAATATATTTAGCTCATCGATATAATCAGAATCTGATCCTACCGCCGATCGCTTGCTAACATCACATCCGTTTCGTTTTCGGATAACCACAACTCCTATTACAATTAGCATTACAGGCCAAAATAAGCCTCGCCAGTTAAAGCTCCAATCGAATACAATAGGCATTAAAAACACCCCTCCCACTGCCATTAGAACAATTCCTGTAGTTTTATCATCTTTACCAAAAAAGAAAAGTGCCCCTAAACCAAACAGTAACATTGGCCACGAAAAGATAACATGCCTTAAGTCATAGGGAATAAAATCCAGATTTTTAAGAACCAATAAGCATCCAAATAGAATTAAGAAAATACCGAATATTGCACGGTTGTTTGGGTTTGATTTATGTTGTGATCTCATGATGATATATTTTATGATATGAATTTATTTATTTTTACAACAATATGGTGAATCAGGAGAAAAAATAAACGCAATGCCTCCTAAAATAAGTAGTACAGGAAAAAACCATATCTCCCAATTTTGTGGTAGAAAATACAAATCATCCATAAGAAAGTATCCTCCGACAGCTATGGCCATCAGACCTCCAAAAATTCTTCGACGAACCAAAATCTGCAGTACGCCAATTAAAATTAAAACAGATTCCCACCGATACAAATAGGTTTCGATAAAATCAGACTGATAATTGAGCCGTTCCAAAATAATTACGATTCCAACTATTATTAACCCAAGCCCAACAAACAGACTTTTATTTTTTTTATTTTCATCCATGATATTTTTGTTTAAGATTAGTGTATCCTTTATTTCTAAAACTAAAGTAATGCAATATAATAGCTTTTAATTCTTGAAATCGGTTAAGTGTGCTCAAGAATCGGTAAATGGTGCGAAATGAAAATGATCTCCAATATCACTTGGGAACGTCATGTCCAGCGAAGTCAGAACATCTGTTATTCAAAGTTAAAGATTCGTCGACACCACCTCTTCCTACCTGTAATTGCTTTCCATATGGCTGTACTTTACAACTCATAATCAGACAGTTCATCAATTACAGTTTTCGATCTCAAAAATCATTGAAATCACCTCAAGGTTTACTATTTTTACCATTCAGGGCTTGTTATAAAAAACACAGCTCATCTATTCACACAACGATAGACTTTTACAACTATGAATCAGGCAGAAGCAAAAGCTCGCATTGCAGAATTGCGCGGGCAATTACATACATACAATCACAATTACTACGTTTTATCGCAGCCAAGCATCAGCGATTACGACTTTGATATACTCTTGAAAGAGTTGATGACTTTGGAAAATCAATACCCTGAATTTCACGACCCAAATTCGCCGACCCAACGTGTGGGCAGCGATATCAATGTGGAATTTAATCAGGTAGAGCACAAATACCCAATGCTTTCGCTGGGAAACACTTATTCTGAAGAAGAAATTCGGGATTTCGAAAACCGAATTAAAAAATTGATTGATGGTGATGTTGAATATGTCTGTGAAATGAAATACGACGGCACATCAATTTCTTTAACCTACCAAAATGGAAAACTGGTGCAGGCAGTAACCCGTGGCGATGGGGTAAGAGGCGATGATGTTACCGCTAATGTTAAAACCATCAGATCGGTACCTTTGCAGTTAAGCGGAGAAGGATATCCTGAAGAATTTGAAATACGAGGAGAAATATTAATGCCTTTTGATGTTTTCAATGGCTTGAACGAGGAACGTGAGGAAATTGGAGAAGCTCCGTTTGCAAATCCTCGAAATGCTGCTTCGGGAACATTGAAAATGCAAAACTCATCGGTAGTTGCAAAGCGAAAGTTGGATTGCTACCTTTATTATTTGTTGGGCAAGGAAATTCCAAGCAGAAACCATTACGACAATTTATTGGCCGCTAAAAACTGGGGCTTTAAAATTCCCGATAACACAGCACTTTGTAAAAATATCGACGAAGTAATTGCATTCATTAAAGAATGGGACGAAAAACGTGGCTCATTGCCGGTTCCAGTAGATGGAATTGTAATAAAAGTAAATTCGCTGGATATACAGGAAGAACTAGGTTTTACAGCTAAATCGCCACGCTGGGCTATTTCCTATAAATACAAAGCGGAACGGGTATCTACCAAACTGGAAAAGGTCACTTATCAGGTAGGCAGAACCGGATCGATTACTCCGGTAGCCAATTTAACGCCAGTGCAATTGGCCGGCACAACAGTAAAAAGAGCATCACTTCACAATGCAGATATCATTCAAAATTTGGATTTGCACGAAAACGACACTGTTTATGTAGAAAAAGGTGGCGAAATTATTCCAAAAATTGTTGGTGTAGAACTGTCTGAAAGATCTGTGGAAGCACAAGCAATTAAATACATTGAAAAATGTCCGGAATGTGACACTCCTTTGGTTCGTAAAGAAGGTGAAGCGAATCATTATTGTCCGAATGATATGGGCTGTCCGCCGCAGATTAAGGGGAAAATTGAACATTTCATCAGTCGCAGAGCCATGGATTTGGACGGCCTCGGTGAAGAAACCATCGACCTGCTTTTTCAAAAGAATCTAATTCGAGATGTTACAGGTTTGTACCGATTGACTAAAGAGGATATTATTCCTTTAGAGCGCATGGGCGATAAATCTGCAGAGAGAATATTGACAAGCATTACAAATTCAAAAAATATTCCTTACGAAAGGGTTTTGTATGCTTTGGGAATCCGGTATGTTGGCATTACAGTAGCAAAGAAATTGGCCAAAGCGATACCTTCTATCGACAGATTAGCAGAATCGACGCTTGAAGAATTGATTCAAGTAGACGAAATTGGAGTAAAAATTGCTGAAAGTATAGTAGAATACTTTGCCAATGAATACCATAAGAATTTAATTGCTCAATTAAAAGAATTTGGCTTGCAATTGGAGACTGAAATTGTGGAAAATGAAAATGCAAGCAATACTCTTGAAGGCTTATCCATTGTTATTTCCGGAAGCTTTACAAAATACTCCCGCGACGAGTTAAAGGAAATGATTGAACTGCATGGAGGAAAAAATGTAAGTTCCATATCGAAGAAAACAAGCTTTCTTTTAGCAGGAGAAAAAGTTGGCCCAAGCAAATTTGAGAAGGTCGAAAAATTAGGTATCGGAATAAAAACAGAAGATGAATTTTTGGAAATGATTGGGATGAGCAGTTAGCAGTTAGCAGTTAGCAGTTAGCAGTTAGCAGTTAGCAGTTAGCAGTTAGCAGTTAGCAGTTAGCAGTTAGAACAAAATTAAAAGTTTTAGTCCTTGTTTCTTTACTCTTTTATCTTAAAAAATGAATTTTACCGCAATAGATTTCGAAACAGCAAACGGACAACGCAATTCTGCTTGTTCGCTTGGTTTGGTTCGCGTTGAAAATGGAATAATTATTGAAAGTAAAGATTGGTTGATTTCACCTCCGGAAATGTATTTTCATCCGATGAATGTTAGTATTCACGGAATTACAGAGGAAGATGTAATGAACGAACCCAGCTTTAATTACATTTGGGAAGAGGTGGTAGATTATCTGCATGGAGAAATGGTGATTGCTCACAATGCTAGTTTTGATGTATCGGTGCTTCGGGCCTGTTTAGAAACTTATAACATTCGTTTTCCGGAATTCGATTACCTATGCACGGTACAAATCAGCCGCAACATTTGGCCCAATATGCCAAACCATAAACTGAATACAATGGCCTACTTGTTCAATATTCCGCTTAGGCACCACGATGCATTGGAGGATACTTTGGCTTGTGCTAAAATTGCAATAAAAGCATGTCAGGTAATGAATATGAACAGCCTTGCCGATCTGGCTCATGAGTTACGAATCAGCCCTGGCAAACTTAATATCAATGGTTACAAGGCTCCAAAAAAAATTAAATAAGCTTAATTTATGATTTACAAAATGATTTTTTTCATAACTTGTGATTTCAAATAACAATTGGCAATTCAACCCATAATTACCAGCCTTCAACTTAACTATCAAATATAAAATGAGTTTTTTTCAAAATATTAAAAATCAGCTTGCCGGATTAAAAATCAAAAGCAAGCTAAAGAAAAATCCGCGCAAGAAGGAATTTCATAATTTAAAAAGCGCTAAAAGCATTGGTATCCTATTTGATACACTTCAGGAAAAGAATCATTCTACAGCTAAAAAATTTGCAGAAGACTTAAGCCAAAAAGGCTATAAAGTGCAAACCGTTGGTTGGATTGATGCCAACGAACTGCCTGATTTTGGTGTGGCTCAAAAAATAGTTTTCTATACCAATAAAGATGTGAAATGGAGCGGTGAACCAATCATTCCCGAATTAATTGAATTCATCAATACTAAGTTTGATTTACTCTTTGTTCTTACAAAATCAGAACATCTGTCGATAAAATACATTACACAAGTTTCATTGGCATCCTGCAAAGTTGGTTCGCTGACAGACAACTGTGAACATCTTGATTTAATGATTGATCAGGGCAAAAATAATTCGATGGAAAATCTGATCAGCGAAAGCTTAAAATATCTTTCACAGATTAAAAAGTAATAAGGATGAATCTCAACAAATTTACAGGAACAGGCATAGCTCTGATTACTCCATTTAAAAATAACGGAAGTGTCGATTATAATGCACTTAGCGACATTGTTAATTTTCAGATTGAAAATGGCATTGATTATTTAGTGGTGCTGGGAACTACAGGTGAGGTATCAACACTTTCGTGTGATGAAAAAATTTCTGTTATCAATCACATTATTGAAGTGAATGCAAAACGCGTTCCTTTGGTGGTTGGCTTTGGAGGAAACAATACACAGGCTGTAATCCAACAAATTAAGGAATTCTCGGAATTTGATGAGATTGATGCCATTTTATCTGTAGCTCCTTACTACAACAAACCCAGTCAGGAAGGCTTGTTTTTGCATTATCAGTCCATTGCAAGTGCCAGTCCTGTTCCGGTAATTCTTTATAATGTCCCCGGCAGATCGAGTGTAAACATCAATGCCGAAACCTGCATTAAACTGGCTTCCGAAATTGAAAATATAATTGGTATAAAAGAAGCTTCTGGCAATATGGAGCAACTTATGAGCATTATTAAAAACAAACCAAGAGACTTTTTGGTGATATCGGGTGATGATGCTATTGCCTTCCCTCTTATTTCGTTAGGTGCAAGTGGCGTTATTTCGGTATTGGGAAATGCTTTCCCAAAGGAATGGAGCCAGATGGTAAATTTAGCATTAAATGGAAAAAGCAAGGATGCTCTTAAGATTCATTACAAGATGTTTGGAATCATTCAGAACCTTTTTACTGAAGGCAATCCTGCCGGAATTAAAGCAATTCTAAGTATGAAAAAACTCTGTGAAAACTGTTTGCGTTTGCCTCTCACCCCAATTAGCAAATTGCATTACCAAAAGCTATCACAAATTGCAGAGAGCTTATGATCATATTGGCATAAAAATTGTATTTTTCAAAGAACAATTCACGTTAATAATTTGGAATATTAATTAAATAAAAATATCATGAAGTATTCATTTCGCCTATTTGTTTTCTCACTAGCTGTTTTAGCTGGCGTTTCCTGCTCGAGACAAGTTACCCGGGTATCTCCTGATCAGCAAATTGATTTAAGTGGTCGATGGAACGATACGGATTCAAAATTGACCGCCGAGGCTTTAATTGATCAATTACTCAATCAAAACTGGATTGAAGATTATCAACAGGAATTTGATCGCAAACCCGTTATCATTGTTGGCTTAATCACCAATAAAAGTTCAGAACACATCGATTCGGATACTTACATAAAAGACATCGAAAAAGCCATTTTAAATGATAGTCGGGTTCGTTTGGTGCAAGCGGGTGCCAAACGGGAAGATCTTCGTCAGGAACGTGCAGACCAACAAGATTTTGCATCCAAGACCACTCTTAAAAAATGGGGACAGGAATTAGGTGCTGACTTCATATTACAAGGTGACATCAATTCGATTATAGACAGTTATAAAAAAGAAAATGTTCGTTACTATCAGTTAAATCTGGAGTTAACTAATCTTGAAACCAGCGAACTGGTTTGGATGGGTGATAAGAAAATTAAAAAGTACGTAAACAAATAAATTAGTACTCAACAGGAAGTCATTGGTTGGCTTCCTGAATTTCTTTATTCCTTTTTCGATGAAGCAAAAATTATCCTTACATATATCAGTTAAAATACGCCCCGTTTTTTTATTTGGTGTTCTTCTTCTATTATCCGGCTGCGCCACCTATTACATGCAAAATGAAGCTTTTAACAACTATTTTTTGCAGGGCGACATAGCGAGTGCCGAAAAAGTACTGGATAAAGATAAAAAGAGCAATCGAAACAAAAACAAAGCCTTGTTTTTACTGAATAAGGGAACTTTATCGTGGATGCAGCAAGATTATGGTTCGGCGACTAAGTATTTTAACGAAGCGGATCTTTTCATTGAAGATCAACGTAAAAATATTGGTTCGGAAGCATTGGCAATGCTCACCAATCCAATGGCCAGACCCTATGTTCCAGAGGATTTTGAGAATGTAATGCTCAATTTCTATAAAGCGTTAAGCTATTTGGAAATGGGCGATACGGAAGCGGCTTTGGTTGAATGCCGAAGAGTAAATGAAAAATTGTATGCCCTGAACGATAAATATCCAAAGAATTATCAGAACAGATACAGCGATGATGCCTTTGCCCATACACTAATGGGGTTAATTTACGATTCATCGGGAGATTCGAACAATGCCTTTATTGCTTATCGGAATGCCCTTAAAATTTATGAGGACAATTATCTGAAAAACTTTAATACTACTGCACCGCAGCAATTGAAAGAAGATCTTCTTCGAACTGCCTATAAAACTGGTTTGATGGAAGATTATGAATTTTTCAAGAATAAATTTGGCTTCGATTTCCAAAAGGCCGACAAGACTGAAGGAGATGTAATAATCATATGGCTGTCGGGGCTTGGTCCGGTAAAAGCAGAATGGAGCATCAATTTTAGCGCCGTTAATGGCCGCGATGGCTATCTGACCATGGTGAACAATGAAGAAAATGTTACGTTGCCTTTTTTTGTAGGAAATATGGATAGCCGGACACAAAATTCTTTTAGTGATCTTGATTTTGTTCGTGTTGCTTTTCCAAAGTATCAGGAACGAATTCCCTACTACACAAATGCCGATATCATTATAAATGACTCGCTTAGTTATCATTTGGATAAAGGAGAAGACATAAACGCAATTGCCTTTAAAACACTAAAAGACCGAATGGTACGCGAAATGGCAAATTCTTTACTAAGACTTGCCACCAAACAGGCAATCGAAAGTTACACAAGAAGTAAAGATGAAAATTTAGGTGCTATTATCAGCATTTTTAATGCCGTTACTGAAAAAGCCGACACCAGAAATTGGCAAACCCTGCCCAACTCTATTCACTACACCCGAATTCGATTGAAAGAGGGAAAACATACTGTTACTCTTAAAGTAAATTCTCCAAATGGAGATAGCAAAAAGCAGCAATTGGATCTTGAAGTGAAAGCAGGAAAAACTAAATATTTTACCTTTCACAATATGGAATCAAACTAACACCTCATTTTTTGAAAGGGTGAAACAGACCAATTTGCTCTTCTCTGAAATAAATTCAGTATTTAAAGTCAATTCTTCATTAAAAAACCTTTGACAGCCCATAAACAATCCGATGGCCAGATCAATCAGTAATTTTTCTGTCTGATAACTCATCTGAAACGTAGAATCATTAATCTTCACTGCTCTAAAACGTGGGATTTCAACCGGAGTAAAGCGTTCCTGAATTTTATTATGGATGAACTCATCTATCTGATCTAAGAAATCGAATATGCTGCTGTTACCGGCAAAACTGGGGCGAAACAAAATTACCAAACGGGAGAAAAGATATTCTCCAAAATTTTTTACTACATCAGAAACTGAACTTTTCACCTCGAAACCAAGCAAATTGCACAACTCAACAAATTGACTGTACGGATAATCTGTTGTTGCTTCATAAACACCATTATTACCTGTTCCCAGATCCGAAATAATTTTTTCGGTTAAGATTAAACCATACTCCCTCTCTACCATTTCCAAAAACTCTGTGAAAAATATTCCCTTCATCGTTCCTCCGCTTTTACTATCCACCCAAGCAAATTTATTGCATCAGTAAAAATACACATCACTACTGTTATAGTGTGTAACGAACTAGAATAAAAGTAATTGTATTGAAGAGCAAATAATTTTAAAGGAATTAATATTTCATCTTGTTTTACATTATAAATCTATATTCTTTTGAGTTTTATTTTCAAGTTCAACCAGTAATTTCTGCATCGTAATGAATTTATTCTCATAATCCCATCTTCCTTTGTCTTTGTTATGGGCAATCTCATAAAACCTGACTGCTTCCTTAGGTTGGTTAACCCTTTCGTAAATTTCACCTACGTAATAAAATGATTCTGCTCTTTCGGGATAATTGGAAATAGAATATTTTAAAAAAGCCATTGCGTCATTATATCGTTCAGCATCTTTAAGCTGAATACAAACACTCTCAAGCAGAGAATAGGGCAATTTTTCATTTCTGCCATAACTCAGCAATACTTTTCTTTGATAAGTTTCAGCAACCTCAACGCCCTTTTCAACTAAAATCTGTACATCAGGATATTTGTACTCTGCGAAAATAGTTTCCATGCCCTGCATTAAACTTTTACGATAGAGTGTGTAATGACTTTCGTCGGGCATCCATGCATAATTCCATTTGAGATCGGATGGTGCTTTTGTTTCTAAAGACAAAATTAAAGCTTTACAGGATTTTAACATCTCCGTAGCTTCCTCGGCAAAAGAAACAAACAGTTGTTTTCTAATGGATGAATTGTTGCTTAAGAACTGGTCAATATCGTTCACAATCGCCTTATTATTCCACCAAAGAATCGGACTAAAGGCTAAATATTTATCAAACAAATCGGGTCGTGTAGAAAATGCATATACAACAAAAAGTCCACTATAACTGTGTCCCATGACCAATCGCTGAGTACTCGCTCTAAAATTATCCGTTATGAATGGAAAGACGTCTAACTCGAGGGTTTTAATAAAATCATCTGCTCCTCCGCGGGTTCGGAAAATATTTTTATTCATAATTGAATCGACAGGAGTCATATCGCGAAAGCGATCGGTATTGGGCAGACCAACAACAATATGCGGAGGAATAAAATGATTATCCATGAGAAAACTTAAAATCTCAATTCCCATATCAAAGTTCATTTCTGCATCCAACAAATAGATTGTTGGGTACTTATAATATGTGTCGTCGTATTCGTTGGGAAGCAATACTTTTACGTCGCGGTATTCTTTTAGAACAGTAGAATAGACACGGGAATTACGCAAATTTTTCAAGTTTACTTCAGCTGAAGTATTCGAGCAGATAAGTAAAGCAAATAGAGCTGAAAACAAAATTCGCATCATAATAACTTTGGTTTAGATTTAAAGCTTGAAACAAATTACGATTATTTATAACAAAAAAAAAGATTTAATAGTATTTACAAGGCATCCCGACTATTGTTGATATTAACCGAATTGCCAAAATATGTACAAAAAAAGCCGAAATATGAATATTCCGGCTTACGTTTTTAAAGAATAATACTTTACTCTAAATACAAATCTAAATTTAGTTCAAAATCATCATAAATGGTCTTGTCTCCTAAATTATCGAAGAAAGAACCCGATCCGTAACGTACGTTAAACTTAGTTCTATCGATAGTTATTTTTCCACTTACATGTACTGTCGCATCATGTTTGTGTAAATTCACCATAAATTCAATGGATTCAGTAATTCCTTTGATTGTTATATTTCCTTTTACCTTGTAATTACCATCTTCCATTTTCTCGGCATTGGTAATTTCAAATTTTGATTCAGGAAATTTCTCAGTACCAAAAAAATCGTCAGATTTTAAATGACCTTCTAATTTTGCTTTGTAACCTTCATCCTCAATGTCAGTATTTACAATACTTGTCATGTTAACAACAAAACTTCCTGCTACAATCTTATCTTCGTCCATCACCAAACTTCCACTGTTAAGATTGATGGTTCCTGAGTGTTCTCCTGTCACTTTTTTACCTAACCATTCAATTTTACTATTTTCAGCATTCAATTTTAAATTGTCTTTTTTTGCAAATGCCTTGCTTGGAGTCAAAACAACACTGGCAACAAGAACTACTATCATTACTAAACCTAATCTCTTCATAACTTCAAATATTAATTAATTTCTTTTATTGATTTTAAAATCTTTGTAAGAACTTTACAATTACAAATTTAGCAGATGATTGTTCATTAGTAAATGGACAAATTCCCTTTATTGTTGGATTATTTTCTAATTAGGCTTCGATAGTCGCTCAATGTTTGACTTGTATATTTTTTAAAGAAGCGGCTAAAGTAAGCCGGATCATTAAAACCCAAATTATAAGCTATTTCCTTTGTATTCAAATCAGAACCATAAAGCATTTTCTTTGCTTCTTTTATCACTCTATTTCTGATTAATTCTCCTGCTGTGATACCAGTTGTTTTCTTTGTTATTTCATTTAAACATGTTGCTCTCAAATTAAGCATATCGGCATAGGAAGAAACATTTTTTTGTTCCTTGTAATTATCATCTATCAACTGTTTAAATTTAATGATGACCGAGCCAGGATGCTCTTCGTCTAAACTCACATCCAAATCGTGCTGCTCTTCGTAAATTCTTCTTGATTCCAATAAAAACAACTTCAATTGCTGCAATAACATCTCGTGACGGTATCGATCGTCGTTCCCAAATTCCTTTTCCATCAATTCTGTAATTCCCTTAAAAACCGTTTGTTGTTCTTCATTCAATGTAATAATAGACCGGAAATCGGGGTTGCTAAACAATGTTGAATCGGAAACAGAATCTTCACCGTTCTCTTTAACAGCAAAAAATGCTTCGTTAAAGGTTATAGAATAACCTGTGCAATGTGCGTTACTAATAAAACGATGTACTAAGCCCGGAGGAACAAAAAGAATCGAATTTTTCCGTAATGTATACTCCACATATTTGGTGGCATGTATTGCTTCTCCTTCCTTAATCCATGTAATGGTGTAGAAATTATGCATATGATCGTCCCCATTCTGCTTTCTAACTTCATTACACATATTTTGAAGTTTATGAATGTGGAAAAGTGCTTTGGATTCTTCAAATTCCTCAAATAATTCTGAAGGTTCTTTATTCATATAATCGTAATTTGCTTTTTTTTTTCGTGTAATAGTAAATTTATACAATAAATTCCAGACCATTATATCTTTTACTTGTTAATCGATTGTTAAAACTTCCCTAATATTCATATATCCCACGCTAAATCTCTTCGAAAACCGGGCTTCTTAACTTTTTGCAGTAAAAATTCTTCCATTGTAAAATCCTCCCGCTAAAGTCCTTAGCAAGATCATTCATTTTTATCGCTAAAAAAACACCAAAACATTTGGAGGAATCGGTCTAAAACCCCTATATTTGCAGGGCAATTAAGAAAAAAGGACGCGTAGCATAACTGGATAGTGCACCTCGTTACGGCCGAGGAGGTTGGGGGTTCGAATCCCTCCGTGTTCACAGAAAAACTCATCAGGAAACTGGTGAGTTTTTTTTATGGGCTAATTGCCCAAATTTTCTGCTTGAACCAAAAAATACCACCCGAATTATCAAGTGGCATTTCAAAATTATTAAGCTTCTAATTATTTGACAACTATGCCCAAAACTTCTAATTTCTGACGCTCGCTACCCTCGTAAAACAAATCGAGGCAAGCACGCAAATCGGAGCAATAGGCCATAAATTCGACATAGTACTCTTGTTTTTGAGCGGTGGCTTGCTGCGCTTCTCCATCCTCTTTTTCAGCCTTCAGCTTTAAGTCATCCAGTTTTACCAAGTCTGCCTGCAATGCTGTAATTGCATCGGGCGTTAAACTAGCCAGTGTCAGTTTTTCCTGAATAGCTTCATGTGTAATAATTGCACTTACAGTATCATCAGCTAAAGATTTCCACTCGGGATATGCCGCCGGCACTTCCTTATTTAAACGCAAAAGGGTTGATAATTCAAGATCATTTTTAAAAAAGTAGCGCCCCACCTTACGAATACGAATCAGCTTATCGCGCAACATCGTGTAAAACCCGTTGAATTCCCGAGTTGCCTGACTGGATTCAATACCTTCGATATTTTGAAGCTCGAAAGCTGTTTTGGTTTTTGTATAAAGCGACTTTCCCAATTCGATACGCTCTTCGGAATAGATTGGCTGTATGCATTCCTTAATGGATTCATCAGCCGAAATACCATAAACCAATAGTCGTCCTTTTTCCAGTTCTTTTAAATAACTTTCTTTCATATGATTATAATTTGTTTTTGATTTGCCATATGGAACTTACCATGCTGGAATAAATTATCCCCCTGTGCGTCAAAATCAATTTGGCATGGACGTTTCATATGTTTGTATTTTTTTATTTTTGGTTAGATGGAACTTTCCATGAGTTAATAATTATTGAATCATGAACGTTTCATAACATTACTTTTTAAATGCTCTTTTTTTTATTTGCCATAATGAAATTATTATTCTCAAGTCTGAAAAGCAAAAACTGCTCAATAAAATTTTTATGATATATTTCACACTTTGGAAATTCTGCTTCGATTTAGAATTCATTTTTTATGACTTTCTGTCACTTTTTGATGATTCCCCCGGCTTTTTAGCTTTTCCCCGCACTTTTCTCCGACTTTCTGTCACTTATGTTCAATCTCCCCACAGTTTGGAAGTGTTCCCCTCACTCATCTCTAATTTTATTGTACTTGAGTAGGATTTTCCTGAGCTTATTAGCTCCTCTCCTCTCTGTTTTGAGATTTTATGCTGCTGATGTGATGCTGAATTGTTCTTTTATGGGATTTTAGAGTGGTTTGGAGGGTAGAAAACTGGTGTGACGTGGTTTTTTTCTTGGGGCTGAAAAAAAGGACGCGTAGCATAACTGGATAGTGCACTGCGTTACACCAACAGAGGTTGGGGTTCATAACTTGTTCCCGACAAGGAAGAATCCCTCCGAGTTCACTAATTGTAAACAATCAGCTAGTTGAGACTAATTGGGTGTTTTTGGGTTAAATAACTTCTCTCCCATTCCATAACCTTGTATCTTACATAAGATCTGCACAAAGGGTGTATTTTCACACATTTCCCTGTTCAAACTCGATTTCACCGAAATTGATCTCGCAGATCGATGCGTAGCATTACTAGAAGTTTATGATAATCGGTACATATATGTATTTAATGGATACAACTTATATGAAGAAAAATAAATGACTCCCTTAAAATAAAACAGGTTTGAACCTGCAAAGAGAAGTAATTACGAAACTCTGACAGGGATTATACGCTGTCAGGATATCGTAATTGGACTGAACTGATCAACGAATTTTTATTATTATTTCGGGTTGTAAATCCTATTGCTCAGAACTCCTGATTGCAAATCAGGGGCTGCCGCGGTAATCTTTAGTCATACCCTGACATTTACAGCTTCTCTATAGTCAGAGCATGACAAGAAAAATATTTTAAGGCGATACGGCTGGCCCTGATTTGTTATCTGGATTTAATTAGTTGGCGATTTATAATCGCCTAAGCTGTAAATAGAGGATTGAAAATCCTCAACTCGAAACCTGCAGATTACAAATCTGCAGGAGCGCGGAAAATTATAAGATGTTGTATTTGTGTGATTTTTCAAATTATTTCTTCTGCTCTATAGAATGTTTGCCTTACTTATTCTTGTATTTCTTTTGCAGTGCATTCAAAAAATATCTTAGGTACTGATCTAAAAATTCTCGATAGTGTTTATGATCTGGATTACGGAAAAAAGCACTCAACTCATGTTTGCTTATTTTTTTATCTATTAAGGCGAGCATATCTAAGATGTCATCTGATTTCAAGTCCAATGCAATTTTTAGTTTCCGAAGAATCATATTATTGCTTAAAGGATCTTCTGGCTCTGGTAGTGGGCCTTCTCTTTTTCCGCGTTTTTCAATGATTAATCCGTTGAGGAAAATAGCCAGTTCTTTATCTGTGATTTCTATTAATAAAGGGTCATCATCTTTTTTAAACCAACCATCCAAATCCGCTTTACTGACATCGTAATTGGCTAATTTAAAAAGTTCAATCATTTTGAGATCACTAAAGTCAAACACGTAACGAACACGTCTTAATATATCATTATTGGTCATATTGTCTTTTATTTAATTTTCACTTCATTCATAATTTTCATTTTCCTAATCTACCCCCCGTTACTTGTGAGGCAGTTGCGCTAATCAACTCTTATTGTATTCAGGTTCCCGAAACTACAAAACAATAAGTGCTTCCCAAAAGAAACAAGAAGAAATAAAAAAAGACCACCCCTTGCGGGATGATCTTTACCTAAATGAATGAAGGGATTACTTCTATTTCCTTCGGTATGCAAAAACGATTTAAGTAGTTGTTTCTGCCAGTGGAAATTCCTCTGGTCTACATATTTGTAATACTTATATTATGGATTATAAGTAAAACCCTTACATTTCTCGACCAGTTCCATAACCTGAGCATGGGATATTTCGCCATTGGTTATGTAAGGATATTTTATCATTGGATGATCGACCATGAAGCCTGGGAAATCTGCATTATAACCTGATTTTCCTTCTCCTGTGAACCCTTTGATCCAATTTGGAACTAATTCCATCAGCAATGCCCGGGTTTGCTTATTTTTCCAGTATTCGCTAAAAAATGTGTACTCGTCGAAAGCCAAAGGAACTTGTTGCGTTGATTGCAGGGCAACAACTTCTGATAATCTGATATCGCGTGATGATGCTGCTGCAGAAATTGTAAATTCGCCGCTTTCAGCAATCCACATCTCTCTTTTTCCATCGTAGCAGGAGAAATCCCGGGCTTCCAATTGAAAAGTCACTTCTTTTTCTTCTCCCGGCTCTAACTCAATTTTCGCGAACTTCTTCAACTCTTTTTTAGGGCGCAATAGTGTACTTTTATTATCGGTAACATACAATTGCACAACTTCTTTCCCTTTTACATCACCTGTGTTTTTAACAGTTAAGGTCGCTGTTACTCCTTCTTTATCGGTCGTGTTTTTTGCTGATAATTTAAGATTACTGTATTCAAAAGTTGTATAAGACAATCCAAATCCAAAAGGAAACAGAGGTTCAATTTTCTTTTCATCGTAGTAACGATAGCCAACAAAAATGCGCTCTCCGTAAAGGACTTCGCCTTGCTCTCCCGGAAAATTTAAAAATGAAGGAGTGTCTTCTAATTTCACAGGAAATGTTTCGGCCAGTTTGCCTGATGGATTTATTTTCCCAAACAAAACATCGGCAACAGCACCAGCTCCGGCTTGTCCGCCCAGCCAGGTTTCCAAAATACCATCCACTTCATTTATCCATGGCATAGTAACTGCGCTTCCGTTGGTAAGTACGGCAACCGTGTTTTTCTGAATTTTCGCAATCTCACTAATTAGTTTGTTATGAGATACAGGCATATTAATATGGGTTCGGTCTATGCCTTCGGATTCGTACTGCAATGGTAAACCTGCAAATACCAAAGCAATATCGGCATCGGCAGCTGCTTTTTTGGCTTCATCTATTAGCGACATATCATTATCATCAGATAGTTTATAGCCTTGCGCATAGCTTATTTTTATGTCCCTGCCATATTCTTTTTTGATGATGTCAAGCGCTTTATCAAGCCGGGTAGGTTTTACTTCAGAACTTCCGTTTCCCTGATAACGGGGAGCTGAGGCAAATTCTCCAATAATGGCTACACGCTTGTACTTCTCTTTTGTTACAGGTAATATCTGATTTTTGTTCTTCAAAAGTGTTATGGCTTCTGATTCAACCTGCCGTGCATAAGCGTGATGCTTTTCAGCATTGAGTTCAGCACCTTGTTTTTCGAGAGCTTTTGCTTTAAATACAATTGTCAGGATCTCTTTTACCAATCCATCAACAACAGCAATATCCAAATCTCCGTTTTTAACCGCTTCTACAACAAGAGAATCATTTACACCACTAACTCTGGGCATTTCGATGTGCATGCCTGCTTTCATTGCTTCAACCCGGTTAACCACTGCAAACCAGTCTGAAATAACAATGCCTTTAAATCCCCATTCCTTTTTAAGCATATCGGTTAACAAATACGGACTTTGAGTGCCGTAAACACCCTGAACCCGATTGTAACAGGCCATAATTGTCCATGGCTGTGCTTTTTTTACCGCTATTTCGAATGGAGTGAGGTAGATTTCGTGCAGGGTACGATTATCCATATTGGAGTTGTTGTACATGCGCATGGTTTCGACATTGTTGGCGGTATAATGTTTTAATGATGTTCCCACGCCCTGACTTTGAACTCCGTTGATATAGGCCGCTCCCAGTTCGCCTGATAAAATTGGGTCTTCAGAAAAGAACTCAAAATTTC
Organism: Labilibaculum sp.; assembly: GCF_963664555.1. Classification (GTDB taxonomy): domain Bacteria; phylum Bacteroidota; class Bacteroidia; order Bacteroidales; family Marinifilaceae; genus Labilibaculum. Next base: position 2,978,728 of record NZ_OY761461.1, read on the forward strand.
TTCCGCCCAAAACCGATCGTTTGATGTTGACACCCGGCCCCAGAATTACATTCACTTTTTGCGCCTGACATTCTTCACCTATGGCTTGTCCAACTTTATTGACCATATCTAAATTCCATGTTGCAGAAAGTGCCGATGCAGTTGGAAAGCAGGTAGCCGGCAACTGATCGCCGTAACCAGCCTTATTGGTTGCCGGCGCCCGGCGCAGACCATGAGGACCATCTGCGACCCAAATCCATGGGATATTAAGGCGTTCGACCGGCTGTGTGCTCCAGTCATCGCGACCGGAGCAAAGGGCTGCTTTCTCCTCTAAAGTCAATTTAGAAACCAATTGGTCAATTTTATCATTGACATCCAGGTCTGATTTTTTAGTCTGTGCTTTCAATACCATATTTGATAGTATTAGGATGGAAAACAATAGTAAATTTTTCATGTTTTATTAATTACAAATTATAGGGTTTAAGGTACAAATAATTATCATTATACACATTTAAAATCCGGCTTAAACAATCAACATAAAAGATTGATTTAAAAATCATTTGACACGAAAAAACTGATTTTAAACTTACCTATTATACCAAATCAACATCAAAATTGATCTTATAAAATAGTGCTTAGAATCAAGTCATACCCTGACAAGAACGGCTTGGATATAGTCAGAGCATGACAAGCTGATATTTTAAGCAGGATTTTGAAATTAAATTGGTATTACAAGGATATAGTTGTGCCATAAAAATTAAAACAGTTCCTATTTCACTGCAAACTCAGCACCCAAATCAGCATTGGAATTTCCTCCAATCCAAAGCATAAATTTTCCAGGCTCAACAACATTCATCATTTGCTGATTATGAAATGACAATTCGCTTGCCGGAATTGTGAAACTCACCCTTTTGGCTTCTCCTGCCTTCAGTTTCACCCGATCGAAAGCTTTTAGTTCTCTTACCGGTCTGGTAACATCTCCAACCAGATCACGAATGTAAACCTGCACAACTTCTTCGGCAGTACATTCGCCTTTGTTGCTTAACAAAACGGATACGTTCAACTCTTCTGTTCTTGCAATTACCGGTGTTTCAATCCGTAAGTCTGAATATTCAAAATCAGTATATGATAATCCAAAACCAAAGGGATATAAGGGTTCAAAACCTTCATCCATGTAATGAGAAGTATTTCCCAATGATGTTTGATAGGCCTTTACGGGAATTTTATCAATTGAAGGCCAGTTATTGGGATCAACAGGTCGTCCGCTGTTTTTATGATTGTAGTGCATGGGAATCTGTCCAACCGATTTTGGCATTGTTACCGGCAATTTACCTGAAGGTGATACTTTTCCAAACAAAATATTTGCCAATGCTGTTCCTCCCATAGTTCCCGGATGCCATGCATACAGCACTGCATCTGCATTTTCGTATACATCTCCAATACTCAATGCTCTTCCTGCCATTACAATCAGAACGACTGGCTTGCCTGTTTCCGATATTTCCTGTATCAGTTCTTTTTGAATTCCAGGAAGATCAAGTCTGGCCCGGCAATGAGCCTCTCCTGATAATATCGCTTCCTCGCCCACACATACAACAACAACATCAGAGGATTTTGCAGCCTTTATTGCTTGTTTGAAACCATCTGAATTTTTGTCTCTTGTGTATTTTAATCCTTTTGCAAAATTCACCTTCGCATTTCCCAGCAAATTTCTAATTCCTTCGAGCGGCGTAATTGATAACAAGCTGTCAGCATCGAAGCTCCATGTTCCCAATTGCTCGTATTTTTCATGAGCCATCGGGCCAATAACTGCAACTGAATTTATTTTTGTGGAAAGAGGCAACAGCTTATTTTTATTCTTCAAAAGAACGATGCTCTGTTCGGCCGCTTCCAGAGCTGCTTTTTCTATGTCTTTTTCTCCAATTTCGCCCTGTCCGTTTTCATCTACATATGGGTGCTCAAATAAGCCCAGTTCAATTTTGATTCGCAGTATATTTCTTACTGCATCATCAACTAAATCTATATTTATAAGACCCTCATCCAAAAGTTCCTTAATATGATTTTTGTAACAGGTGGAAGCCATTTCCATATCAACGCCTGCTATCAAAGCTTTTTTTGCTGCATCTTTTTCATCAGAAGAAAAACCATGACTGATCAATTCATGAATTGACGCCCAGTCGCTGACCACCATTCCATCAAATTGCCACTCCTCTCTTAAAACCTTACGAAACAAGAATTGATTTCCCGAAGCCGGAACGCCATTCAAATCATTGAATCCTGTCATAAAAGTTCTGATACCGGCATCCTTGGCTGCTTTGAATGATTTAAAATAAACATCCCGCAATTCTCCTTCAGGAATAAGTGTTGTATTATAATCCCGGCCTCCTTCTGCGGCACCATAGCCGGCAAAGTGTTTTGCGCAAGCGGCTATTTTACCATTTGAAAAAAGAGAACCATTGGTGCCCTGAAAACCTTCGGTAGAAGCAACAGCCATTTTTGAAACCAAGTATGGATCTTCTCCAAAACTTTCTGCAATTCTCCCCCATCGGGAGTCTCTGGCAATATCAATCATGGGTGCAAATGTCCAGTTAACACCAGCTAAAGAAGCCTCTTGTGCTGCAATACCTGCCCCTTTTTTTACTATTTCAGGATTCCAGGCAGCTGCTTGCCCCAAAGGAATTGGGAATATGGTTTTAAAACCATGTACAACATCTCTGCCTATTAACAAAGGAATACCCAACCGACTTTCTTCAATTGCTGTTTTTTGAATTTCATTTACTGTTTTTACGTCAACTTCGTTCAAAATAGAGCCAACATTTCCAGCCTTTATTTCTTCTTTTATCTTATCCGGAATTTGTCCGGAAAAGCCATTGATCTGACACATTTGTCCTATTTTTTCATCAATTGTCATTTGCGACAAAAGTTTCTCAATCTTCTGATCATTCGTAGATAAAGAAGATACACAAGACTGTAAAAGGCAAAGACATATCCCTAATACGTAAAATCTATTTACCATTTTTTCATTTTTAATCGTTCTTGAAAACCCAAACGGAATCAACTTTCACCTGTGTGAAAATTGAATTAGTTTAGCCCAGAGTTTCTTTCTCAGTCCCTTCAACGGCAAACTTAAAAAAGGGGCGCTGCACAAAGAATTCCAATGCCTTCCGAATGCAACGCCCCATAAACTATTCTAATTTATTATAATCATGAACTCTTCCAGATTTAAATCCATGAGTATATAGCCCAAACCTGACAGAGGTGTTATTGAATTGAACGAATTTCCACATTATCAATAGTAATTCCTTCCTTCATATCACCACCGCCACCTCTTATAACAAGATATACTGTTCCTGTAACAGCAGCGGTAAAGACCCCATTGGTTTCGGTTGAACTTCCTACCTTAGTAAATTTCCCTGCAAATGGAGTTGTTCCACTTCCATCCCACGTATTTATGCTCAATAGTTTTTCTCCTTCATTGTAATCACCGGATACTGTTTCCGGATCACTATAACCACAATACACTTCGAACCATGTGTCAGAACAGCCTGTAGTAGAACTGATATACATATCGATTTGATAACTACGCCCTTCTTCTACCTGGATGGCTTGGTAAATTCCATTACCTCCCCAGCTGGGCGTTGTTAAGTTAGCATTACCGTCATTAAAATTCCAGGTGCCGTTACCTGCACCCGTGCCACCAATTGTCCATTCTGCTATATCATCTTCAGAAGTAAACTTACCTCCTCTGATTAAATTTCCAGAAATTGGATCTGAAGTTTCAACATTCACCACGCTTGATGCTTCGCTGCTTAAAATTCCACCTGCTGCAATTACCTTATGCTTTATTTCATATTCTCCTGCATCTGGTAAGAACAATTCAAATGAATTACCGCCAGTAGAAAAACCTGTTCCATCTCCTAGATCCCAATAATTACTAATAACATATTTGTTACTATTGGTCGTAATTTGATATCTATTTGCAGAAATTTCATCCACTGAAAATCTTACGTCTATCATTTGTTCTGTTACATGTTCTTGATCGTCGTAAGTATCCTGAGTACAGGAAACCATTCCTAAAGAAGTTAACAAGACGAATAATCCTATATATATTATTTCAATACGTTTCATATGATTATAATTTTGTGTGCTTGCCATATGGAACTCCCAAATTACACTCATCCTCCTGCGTGTAAGGCTTTTTATAGGGGTCGTTTCATATGATTATATTTTGTTTTTTAATAAGGATTTTGAGTTAAACCGCTATCTGAATCCATCTCGGCCTGCGGAATAGGCAGATGTTTTTTATTCTCTGTCCAAGTGTTTTTTCTGTATTCGTTTGGAGCAAGTACTGTTGATGCCATTCCGGTACGAACCAAATCCCAATAGCGCTTACCTTCGCCCACAAACTCAAGATGACGTTCCTTAATGATATTATCAACAGTAGCAGTAATGCTACCTACACCTGCCCTATCCCGAACTTCATCTAAATAAGTTTGAGCACTTCCTGTTCCTGATACTCCACGTGCTAATAATTCAGCGGCGTTAAGTAGTGTTTCAGCATATCGATAAACCCTAAGGTTATTGTTGTAATTCATATCCGCAGAACCTGCATAACCGGCATTTCCGTTAGCTCTTGGAAGGTATTTTTTCAAAAAGTTTCCTGTGTCCTGATAACGTCCTTCGTAAGTAGCTCCAGATTGAGCTGCATAGGTTGCAAAATTTAAAATTCCACCATTTTTACGTTGGTCATTATCCTCATACAAATCATATGCTTCCTGACGGACAGGTTCAAATCCCCAACCTCCATCAAAATCATCACTTCCTGATAAACTATTAATACCAATCAATTTAGGATAAACAGTACCCCCATCACCGATGGCACTCCCCCAATCTTTTCCTCCATTAACACTAAAATAGTTCACTTCAAATATAGATTCCTTAGTCCATTCTCCACTTTCTTCCCAAATTCCTGCAAAATCATCATTCAAGATATATTGGTGACTTGCAATAATTTCATTCATGTAAGCCAATGCTGTTGAATAGTGGCTTTCATCATTCTGATACATCACCACTTCAGTATATACCATATAAGTCATGGCCAAGGACACTCGTCCTGTATTTTCAGAAGTAGTTTTTATTGATAATCCACCATTGGCAATCACATCTTCTAATGTTGTGATTATACCTTCATAAACTTCATCGGCAGTTAACTGAGCTGCTATATATGGAAAATCGAGATTAGTTTCATAATATGGAATATTGCCCCAAAGTTTCCATAACCACATATAATAGTAAGCCCTTAATGCTTTAGCTTCAGCAATGTAAAGCGCTTTGTTTGATTCGGAAATATCCTGTACATTATCTATATATTCCAAAACAGCGTTAGCACGCTTTACTCCTGAATAAAAAGTGGTCCATAAATCGCTGCAAACAATTTCCGGTGTCGCTTCGTAATTGAACATCTTATGCAGAAAAGGCAAATCACCCTGGTCATTTCCTCCAACATACACATCATCTGACATTACATCTGACACTAAGTTAAGTTGAGTATATTGTCCCCAGGCATAATCTGTCCAGGATAATGGATCATAAGCAGCAACAAGTGCTTCAAATATACGATCCTCTGTTGTATAATAATCATCTATCAATACGCTGCTTGCCGAATCTACTTCAAGGAACTCCTCTTTACAAGAACCCAAAAGGATAAAAAATAAGCTGCAAATTAAAATATATTTATTCTTCATTACTTTAAGTTTTTAATCGTTAAAAAGACAGGTTTAAACCAACTGTATATGTTCTTGCCTGAGGATATATTCCGCGATCAATACCAAGAGAAGTACCTCCTGAAGAAATTTCAGGATCAAAACCGTCGTATTTTGTGAAAGTGAAAAGATTCTCTGCTGCAACATAAAAGCGCAAACTATTTACAAATGCCTTATTGACAATATTTTTGGGTAGAGTGTAACCTAATGTTACATTTTTTATGCGCATATAATCGCCATCTTTAACATAGAGGTCAGATGATAACCAGTTGCCGTTATTATCTGAAAATGAAAACCGCGGAATTGTATTGGAAGTTCCTTCTCCTATCCAACGATCTAACATATAGGCAGGCAAATTAATATAACGCAAGTCTGTACGTCGGGTAGCATCATAAATATCGTTACCAACAGTTCCCTGCAGCATCATGCTAAAATCAAAGCCTTTAAAATCAATTCCAAAGTTTATACCGTATGTCCAGTCAGGCATACCCTTTCCAATCATTGTACGGTCATCATCTCCAATAGAGCCATCTCCATTCAAATCCACAAACCTTACATCTCCAGGAACTGCATTCGCCTGGATTAAGCCACCTTCATTATTCACATGTGAATTAATTTCTGCATAATTTTGGAAAATACCATCTGTTTTATATCCATAAAAATAGGGGAATGGCAACCCATTTTGGGCTCTCGAAATAGTTCCTACATTAGCATAGCTATCGTAATTAGCAAAACCATCTGCATTTCCCAGATTAACCAATTCGTTTTCAAGATAAGAAGCGTTTCCTCTAATGCTAAAGTTGAAATCGCCAAGCTTGAATCTATAGCCTAAATCAAATTCAATACCCCAGTTTTTCATATCTCCAACATTACCAGTTGGTTTTGATTCTCCCACATAAGAAGGAATCGACATCGTCATCAACATTCCATTGGTTTTCTTCTCATAGTAATCAACTGTAAATGTCAATGCACTATTTAAGAATCCGAAATCAAGTCCTATGTCGGTTTGCTCCGATTCTTCCCATGCTAATGAAGTATTAGCCAGCCCAGATGCTTTTGTTCCATTTACTAATGTTCCATTCCCTGGTCCAAAAGCATAATTATTACCTGTTGAAGTAAGGGCGGTATAACCAAAAGCCCCGATATTTTCATTCCCGTTTTTACCCCATGAAGCTCTCAGTTTAGAAGAAGTTAACCACTCTGGACGCGATTCCATGAATGCCTCATTTGTAATATTCCATCCCAGTGAAATTGAGGAGAACACACCATATTTTTTCCCCGGACCAAAATTAGAAGAACCATCTCTACGAATAGTGGCCTGAAACATGTATCTCTCTGAAAAATTATAGCTTAACCGGGCAAACATTGACGCTAAAGTATGTGGGCTCCAAGCTCCTCCTCCAACTGTCTGGTCTCCATTTGCAGCTGTTCCGGTAGTAAAATCAATATTGGCTTTGTCTCCATTTTCTTCAACCATAAATTTATTACTTCCGCCTAAACCACGACCTGTTACTTTTTTAGCTGATTGCCCTAACATTACGTTAAAATTATGCTTGTCGGCAATACTCTTTTCGTATGATAAGATATTTTCCACCTGCCAGGTAAATCCACGATTCATACTCGACCAAACTTTTGAGTAATCAGAATAAGCAGATTTACCTAAATAATATTCAGGTGTCCAACCATCATTACCCCAAAATGCCAGATCAGTTCCAAATGAAGATCTAATCTTTAAATTGTCCCAGATCGTTAATTCGCCCCAAAATGACGACACTAACTTGTCCGAGTTATTCTCTTCTCCCGGTAAAGCCAGCTGAGCGACCGGATTAGTGATTTCGTTATATTCATCACCAGCGATTGTATAAATTAACCCATTCTTTGGGTCACGAACCGCCGTTGGGTGAAGGGCTGCAGCCACTGCCTGATCCTCTTCATACAAACCTAACAATGGTGAGAATGAAATTGCACCTCCAAGTGCTGAACCATACTCCGAGTTTGTTCCAATACCTTTAGAGTTTATTCTTGAATAGGCAACATTAATTCCTACTGTTAATTTATTTAAAAAATTACGGTTCATATTATCCAAAAGATGGTATGTTGTATTTGACCTTAATGAGATCCTCTCATAATTAGAACGGTCAAAATTTCCACCAACGATTCCATCCTGCTTATAATAACCTGCAGAGAAATAATATATAACTTTATCAGATCCGCCACTAACACTCAATTGATGGTTTTCAACAGGGGCATTGTCATAAAAAACCATATCCTGCCAATCTGTACCCTTACCCAATGCATAAGGATCATCATATCTTGCAGTTTCCCCTGAATTAACTAAACCTTCATTTATCAGTAAAGCATATTGTTGGGCATTTAATACATCCCTTTTATTCCATTTGCTTTGCCAACCTCGTGAGAAATCATATTTTACAGATAATTTGCCTTTATCTCCACTTTTTGTAGTTATCAGAATAACTCCATTAGCAGCACGGGCACCATATACTGCTCCTGATGCAGCATCCTTTAGAACTTCAATAGACTGAATGTCACTTGGATTTAAATAATCTATTCCTCCATCAATTGGCATACCATCAACAATATATAATGGATCACTATTATTAATCGTACCAATACCACGAATTCGTACTTGCGAAGAAGCTCCCGGCTGTCCGGAAGATGATGTAACGGTTACTCCTGAGGCCAATCCTTTCAGAGCATTATCGATGCGAACAGGTGCAATATTTTCTAAATCATCTGCTGAAACTTTCGCAATTGAAGCAGTTAAAACACTCTTTTTCTGCACTCCGTAACCAACAACAATAACTTCGTCAAGTCCTGTTGTTTCCACATTTAAAACCACATTCATTTCTGAATTGTTTCCCACCACAATTTCCTGTGAGCTAAAACCAATCAGCGAAAATACCAGTATCCCATCATTTGAGATCTCAATCTGATATTTTCCATCCATATCGGTAGTAGTACCGATTGTAGTACCTTTAATCACTACCGAGGCAAACGGCAATGGTATACCATCCTCTGCTGAGGCCACTATACCTGTTACGACATGCTTTTGTGCAAAGGATTGCAAGCAAAATAATGCCAAAACTAAAAACAAGACTGTTTTTTTCATAGATAATTAGTTAAGATGATTAGTTAATTATTTTCAATAAATGGATCTGTCTGTTAGCTTCCGGATCCACAGTAATTATATTCGGGCAATTGCAAACCCAATATGTTTTTCCTGCTGATTCACAGCTTTGTAAGAAACAATAACAGTAAGAGAGCAGCTTCCCTCTTGTGCCTTTTTGGTGATGGCAATTCCGAAATTAAGTTTGACTTTTTTCCCTGAGATATTTGGTGAGGAATTGCCATTGAAATCTGTATTACTATTGAAGCAAAACTCTTATTTAACAATCAGAACCTTCACGGTTTTGTTTATGTCTTCACCTGAAACAGTAAGCAGGTATGTGCCTGTTGCATATTCATTTACATTAATGGAATGACTTTTTTCGGAACTCAACTGAGAAAACAACTGCGTTCCGCCCATTGTAAAAAGACTAATTTGTCTGCTGGAAGAGGATTCAAAATTGAGGTTTAAAATGTCGGACGTCGGATTGGGAAATACTTCAAATTTCGACTCATGAATTGGATTCTCAATTCCTGTAACAGTGCCGTCATCAAAAGAAATCCAATTCAGATTGTGTTCTCCTGATTCAGACAATAAGCGTAAAATTGTTTTGCCTTTCGGGAGATCTATTGTTATGGATTTTGTTTGCCAGGATTGCCATCCATTGGTACTTCCAAAAGAAACAGATTCATTGGAAACCATTTCTCCGTTCACTGAGTTCAAAACAAGAATTTTTGCATTTTTTGCTGTAGCAAACCTGAAATTCATAGTGAAAGTTCCCGCTGCCGGCACATACAGCAGATATTCCAAATAATCACCATCCGAAGCATAGGAAGTGTTTCTCCCTTTTCCTGTGTCGGTACAATCTTCCAACTCAAAGCCACTATTGATCATGAAATTTTCCGCTTCAATTTTTCCAGGTATTTCAAAATGCCTGTTGAAATTATTTTCGACAATTACATTTGCAAAAGACTCCAGTTCTTTAGAACCTGATTCTACACTGTTTCCTGTATAGGAAAGTTTGATTTCATGATTATAAAACAAATCCTTCTCAGTCATTAGAATCATCTTCCGGCTGTTATTCGGATCCAAAATAAAATCTGAAATGGGAACTGATTCTCCATCAACCGTTAATTCAAATTCATTGATATTAATATCGTTTTCAACCGATGTAATTGGCCGATTTACATCAAGAAATATTTCATTATCAATTTTTGCAGAACCGGCTTTTAACAGCTTAAAAGGAACAGCGCTTATTTCGACTGGTTCAATCAATGAAAAATGGTTTACATTCAGCTCACCGCCATCAAACACAAGTTTAATTTTAACCACGCCTTTTGGCAGAATAATGTTATTTATTGTGCTGGTTATATAGCTGGTCCAACTGCCTGTAGAAGGAAGTTCAAACGTTTCGGAAACTATCTGACCGTTTGCCTCAATATGCATAGAGGCTTTCCCGGTACCAGCTGTTCTGATTTCTAATTTATAGGCCGCATTAGCTTCCGAATTAACGGTATACTGTAACCACTCACCGCTTTTCACAAAACCAACATTGTAACCATTGGTTTCCGTATCGTTACACTTCTCAATATCCACACCGTCATTGCGGTATTCCCAACCCTGATTCCATGCCTTATATTCACCGGTATTTAGATGATAATTTGCAGTATCTGTATCGAAATAAGCATAATTGTTTCTGCCCAGATCATAATCGGCAGCAAATATTTTCTGACTTGTAGTATGTGATTTAAATGGTTTTGTTTCTGTCGTATGAGGCTGACGAATTAAAGCATCAATTACATCGTACTGAATGGAACAATTTTCAAATTTGTGATTGTTGGCAAAGGTCATTACCGCACTAAATGCTTCATCCGAAGTCATTGTGCCATTGCCTTTCCACATCTCAATCATTTGTAAATAATCAGCATTCGTTTTAACCTTTAGTATGTTATTAATGCCTGATTTTTTTACCGGCCACCAAGACCATCCCACATTGTTGCTTTCTGCTAATGCCGCCAAGTTTGTGAACCATGTATTGGAATTCTCACCTGTTTCACCCAACCAAACCGGACGATTTTGCTCTTCTCTAAAATCTGTTATCCATTTTAGTGCATTTACATCATTGTATGTCCAATATTTATGAAAACTGTAAACCATGTTATCATCCCAGGCAGGAGTCAAACCAGAAAAATCATTGGCAAAGGAATTCCCTTCAATAAATAAGATGTGATTGGTATCCACCTCACGAATGGCATCGGTAATTTTGCCATACAAATCGCGAATTTTCGAATTGTTGCCCTCGGGAAATGTCCAATTGATCTCATTAATTAGATCATAACCTCCAATCCATGGCTCATTGCTGTATCTTTCAGCAATTTTTTTCCAGAGTGCAACTGTTTTGTCTTTGTTCAATTCACTTTCCCATAAGGATGGCTTCGAAGAATCGTAGTCAGAAATTGCAGCATCTTTCCCTTGTCCTCCTGGTGCTCCATGCAAATCAAGAATCAAATACATCTGATTATCGGAACACCACGAAAGCAAATCATCTATCATGTCGAAGCCTTTGTTTGTCCATGTTATTTCGCCTTGTACAGGTTCATTTTCGATGGCAGGAGTAAACCATTTGTAATGCATTGCAACTCGTATACAATTAAATCCCCATGCAGACATCGAGTCAACATCAATTTTTCCAAAATGATTTGAAAGCCAAACATCATAAAATTCGTTGGTGCGGGTCTCTCCTACTGTTTCAATTAATTTATTTCTGAACTCATGCTGAGTGTTAGCTACATCTGAAGACTGCATCATGTAACCTTCCTGAATCATCCAATTCCCGGTTCCGATACTTCTGATTATTAAATTGTTTCCATTTCCATCAACAATACTTGTTCCATTAACATGTGCAAATCCCTGCGAAAAAGCAGGAGCGGAAAAACTAAGGAGCAAGAATATAAAAAAGGAGATATTGAGAAAAATCTTCATTTTACAATTCCCGTATTTTCCTTCTGATTGATATTCAAGTTGTCGTAACATATTTTTACTATTTAGCAGCAGTTTCATTGGTATAGATTTATTCCTGTTGGATTTGTGGTTATTCGTTAATAACAATTGTTGCAATTGAATGAGCAGGAAGAACAGACAATGCACCTCTTCCTTCTAACCATATTTTAAATTCAAGTTGCTTATCGGTTTGATTCATTGCTACAACAGCAATGCTATTGTCTTCATTTACAAAAGCTGTTGCCAGAATATTGTCATCATTCGAAGAACAAATGATACGCTGTGCACCTGGACGGATGTATTTTGAGAAGTGCCCCAGGTAGTAATAGGAATTCATGTAAGTGATTTCGCCCGTTTTTGTATTTCCGATAATTGGAGCATAACAATAATTGGCAACATGATTCGGACCTCCTTTTTCATCGAGTAAAACATTCCAATCAACCCAGCCCGAAGCCGAATTATTAAGATCATGAATAATTGACTCTCCATATCTTTCTCCCCAACTCCATTCACCCAGCTTACTGTAATCGAACGGGAATACACATCCTTCAGTGAAAATGGTTTTCTTATCAGGGAATGCCTCGGATACAAGTTTCACGTTTTCAAAATGATCTCCGGTATACCAATGAAAACCAGTACCCCAAATATATTTTGAAGCTTCAGGATCATCTAAAACAACCTGAGCACGCTGGTACATTAATCCTCGGTTGTGATCCCAGATAATAATTTTCTTGTCCCCCATTGAACTATTTTCAAGAGTTGGCCCCAGATATTTTTTCACAAAATCTCTTTCTTCCTCAGCAGTAAAAATGCAGGATTCCCAGCGTTGAACTGCCAATGGCTCATTTTGAACTGTAAGCCCCCAGAAATCAATCCCCTGCTTTTTATAGGCATCAAAAAATTTAACGAAATAATCAGCCCAAGTCTGAAAATATTCCGGTTTTAAACTTCCTCCTTCCAACATGTTGTTGTTGGTTTTCATCCACGCAGGAGGACTCCAGGGTGAAGCGAAAAGTTTCATTTCATTCCCTGATTTGGCCAAAGCTTCTTTGATGAAAGGTATTTTATATTGATTGTCGTGTTCTATGGAGAAATTGTCTAAAGCCGTGTCGCCACCTTCTTCCGCATAAGAATAGCTTTCACTTGAAAAATCACAACTATGAATATGAGTACGACACAAACTATAGCCAATTCCCTTTTCACGATCGAAATAAGCCTCTAAAATTTCGCTTTGTTTGTTTTTGGGAAGCTTATAAAAAGTTTCTGCGGCAGCATCAGTAAGTGCACCACCAAAACCTTCAATAATTTGAAAACGCTTTTTTGCATCTAGTATAAGAGTGGAAAAATGTTCTTCCGGCTGATTAAAATCCCCAACCAACAGGCCATCAGATTTTGAGAATCTTAAATCCCCTTCTTTTGCGGTAGTATATTGAATTGCTTTTTCAAGAGTAATCTTATTATTGCTTCGACTATTCGTCTGCAAATTTTGATCTCCATTCTGTTGATTGCTTTGTCCTGCAATTGGATTACATGCATTAAGTATGCCTATGCTAATAACTGCAAATAAAAAATATTTCAATATTGTGCTTGTCATCTATCTGTTTGTTTGATTTTCAAAACAAATATATATGCGCACAATAGGGTAACATGAGTTTGATACCTCTCAAATACTCCTCAAACGTTTACAGACACTACTCAAAACTACTCTAACAGTCGTAAATATCTTATAAACTGATTCTTATAAAAACAATAAATTGCATTAATTTGATGCCAAAAATGGAGATAAACCAAACGAAAAACTTATAAATCCATTAAATATCTCTGTAATGACTCATTGGAATCGAGTTCTAATTTTTTTCGAAGGCGATAGCGGTCGTTTTCGATTGCTCGTGTCGTCTTATGCATAAATTCGGCAATCTCTTTTGAAGAAAGATTCATTCTTACATACGAAGCAACCTTTACCTCAGACAAAGTTAAATCCGGATATTCATTGCGTAACTTACTTATAAATTCATTGTACATTTTATCCAACCGAGGCTCAAGGTATTTCCACTCCTTATCATCGTTGATTTCGTTATCAATCTCATCAATTACAATCTGCAAGCCACTTTTTACTGCAGGCATTGCTTTGGCCGCAAGACCAAGCATCCGATTTTTATAATTGATCAGTACCCTGTTTCTATTTACCGTGTAAAAGGTCAGTTTTTCCAATTCCGATTCAATATTTTCCTTTTCAAGTTCTGTTATTCTTTTTTCCTTTAAAGCCTGTTCCTGCAGGAATTTTATTTTTAAAAGACGCAATCGATAATTATAAGCTGCCGCTGCTACACCAACTATTAAGCCAACAACTAAGAAAATAAACCATTTGGTTTTCCAGAAAGGAGGAAGAACATGAATGCTAAGCTCTGCTATATTATCCCCCCACTTTTTATCATTATTTGAAGCTTGAACTTTAAATGTATAATTTCCATTTTTTAAATTTGAATAAGATACAAAGCGATGTTCGGAATCGGAATCGTACCAGTTTTCATCAAACCCTTCCAATTTATATTTGTACTGACACTTTTTAGGATGTGTATAATTCAAGGCCGCAAATTCAATTGAGAAGACCTTATCGGAATAAGTTAACTCAATCTCTTTGGTGTGTGTAATATCATTTTGCAATTTAACCAGCTGATTAATTGAATCACCCGGTAAAACTTCCTGGTTCTGGATTTTTAGTTTCGTAAAATAAACTTTTGGAATCGTAAGATTTAAGGACAATTCTGAAGGATTGAAAATGTCCAGCCCATTTTTGGATCCGGTTAAAAAAGTACCATCTTGTAATTTAATAAAAGCCTGAGCATTAAACTCATTCGATGATAAGCCATCCGATTTATCAAAAGACATAAATTCCTTCGAATCCTTACTTAGCACAGCAATTCCATCATAGGTCGTCACCCAAATTCCACCGGATGCATCTTCCTGTATACCAAGAATAATCATAGATGGCAAACCATTTTTTAATGTGTATTGAATGCCTTCCTTCTCTTTTTTATTGTATTTAAACAGGCCATTCCCTTCTGTTCCAATCCAAATATTTCCCCACTTATCTTGAAATAAATCTTTAATTACACCCTCGGTAGTAATATTTGAATTTGTACTAATTCTCAATACATTATTAGCTTGCTTGTCGTAAACATATATTCCGTTGCCTTCGGTACCAAACCATATATCTCCATCGGAATCTTCCATAACAGACATCACATTGGAATGATCAATTTTAATCAATTCTCTGGAAGATGGTCCTATATTTTTGAATGTCTCTGTATCTGAATTAAAAAGATCAACACCATTGCCCAAAAGTCCCAGCCAATTTTTCCCCTGACTATCCACCAGAATGGTCCAAACATTTTCGGAGTGTAAACTTAAATTGTTTTGAGAATTCTGATGAAAATGCTTAAAAGATTTCGTTTTATAATCATATATATTTAAGCCGGCGTTGTAAGTACCTACCAGTATATTGCCATTTACATCCTCTGCCAAACTAGTGATAACATTACCCGATATACTGGTTTCATCTGAAATTTTAGAATAAAAATGAGTTAATTTATTTTCTTTGCTGATAACATGTAAACCTGATCCATCTGTACCTATCCAAACATTTCCTTTACTATCCTGTAAAATGCCAAGCACCGATTTGCCTTTAAAAAAGGAACAAATATTATCAGGCAAAAGTTTGTTTGCAAATTTCTTCGCCAGAGGATCATAATATGCTACACCTTTATCGTATGTTCCTACCCAAATTCTGTTGGCATTGTCCTTATATAATGTATATACCTGATTACTTGGCAAACTATTAACATCTTCGTCATCAAAATTCACATAATCAAATGTTTCATTTCGGGTATCCAATATGTTAATTCCTCCCCCATCTGAAGCAATCCAGATTTTACCATCCGAATTTACAATCATATCTCCAGTCAGAACTTCAGAACTCAGACCATTTTTTTTAAAATAAAATTTTGATTTTTTCGATTTCCGGTTGTATTTGCATAAACCGTGCTTGTCAGCAGATATCCATAAATTACCTTCTCTGTCCTCAAGAAGACGCTTTCGATAATTCCCTGAATTTAATTCTAAATTGTTATAGGATATCGAAAAAAACTTACCGGTTTTTCTATCCAGACGCTGAATATCCTTTTCAAAAGTTGCAATAAATAACTGTCCATCGTGAGTCTCCAAAATATCACTTACTACGTAAGAGTTTATACTTTGAGGCTCACCGTTAGGATGATATACTTTAAATGAATCCGTGCTTTTATCAAATAAAGCAAGACCACTGTTGCTGCCTATGACAACTGTCCCATCTTTTAAAACTTTTATTCGATAAATCTGATTGCCTATACCATTCCTGATGCCGTATTTTTTGAATTGATTTGTTTTTGGATTGAATCTATTAACTCCATTTTGATAGGTTCCCACCCAAATAAATCCATCTTTATCTTCAGCAACAGATAATATCCTGTTTCCGGAAATAGAATTGGTATCTTGTGTGTTTCGATATACTTTCACTTCGTAACCGTCGAAACGACAAAAGCCATCCCGAGTACCAAACCACATAAATCCAGAAGCACTTTGCAAAATGCATTCAACATTGTTATGAGGAAGTCCTTGTTCCTTTGTGATCCTATTAAAACTGTATTGGGCAAAGGAAAATTTAAGGCATAAAATTAACAACGCGCTTAAAAAAAGCTTTTTGTTCTTTAAAGTTTTTATCATCGGTAGGTGCTATGAATTCTCAAATATACAATAATTCACATATTTTAAAAACAGACTAAATATCAATTACTTTCAATATATTCTATTTTAGAAATAGGTAGAATAAAATTCACAACAAGCATCTTAATATTTAGATCTGTAATGTGTTGACATTTAAAAGATCACCCCTTTTTCGAGATGATCTTTACCAAAATGAATGAAGATAATACTTCTATTTCCTTCATAAACCAAAAACAATTTAAGTAGTAGCCTCTGCCAATCTCCTTTGATCCAGATCCGTTTTTATAACAACACAAGTTTCGTGATCGATGGTATAGAAGTACAAGAGAATTGCACATGACATGTATAAGATTCCGGGAATTACCGATATCATGAGTTTTATTCCTGTTATGGCAGTTGCTGTTTGCTCAATATTGGGTGTGAATTTGAATATGGCAAGCAACCATCCTGCCAAAGCTCCACCAATTCCCCATCCTGCTTTTTGGGCAAATGTAGCTGCAGAAAAGACCAAGCCGGTTGAACGTCGTCCGGTTTTCCATTCCGAATAATCAGCTGTATCGGCAAGCATAGTCCAAAGCAAAGGCACGGCAGGAGCATAAGCCATTTTTGCAAGGATATTAAATGCATAAATCATTGTCAAATTATTGGCAGCAGGCAAATACAAGCAGATGAAGAAAAATCCGGAAAGCAATGAACTAGCCAAAAACACATTACGCTTACCGAATTTTTTTGCCAATGGTTTTGAAAATGGAATAGCAACAATCAGTGCTACTGTACCAATCACATTAAACAACTGAACATTTTCTTCCTTGCCTATATAGTATTTAAAATAGTATGCAATGGACAAATTCTGCATTGCAAACATGATGAACGAAATAATCCCAACAAAAAACAGAATCATCCAAGGTTTGTTCTTAAACAAATTTCTAAAATCCTCCTTTAAGTTTTCTTTCTGCTCTTTAGGCGGTTGTACTCGCTCTTTTGTCGTTTTAAAAGTAATCATGAATAAAATAAAACTGATAATGGAAAACAGAATTAACGTGTACTGATATCCTTTTGCATTATCGCCGCCCCCAAAATACAGAGCCAATGAAAGGGCGGTACCTGAAACAATAAATTGCCCGACGAATGCAAAAATAAACCGATACGAATTGAGCCCCGCTCTTTCGTAAGAATCCGAAGTAATTACCGCTCCCAATGATGAATAAGGAAGATTTATAGCTGTAAAAACACTCATTAATAAAATATAAGTAACCCCAGCATAAACCACTTTACCCGTTGGTCCGAGATCAGGAGTGGTAAAAGTTAAAACGGCAAGAACACTATATGGCAAAGCCATCCATAAAATGTAAGGTCTGAACTTACCCCAACGTGTATTTGTTCTGTCAGCAATAATTCCCATAATAGGATCACTTATCATGTCCCAAAAACGAGCAATCAGCATAATGGTTCCTGCGGCGGCGGCAGAGATTCCAAAGGTATCGGTATAGAAAATCAGAATCCAGAAACCTACCATATCCCAAACAAAATGGGAGGCTGTATCGCCTAAGCTGTAACCTATTTTTTCTTTTAATGATAATTTTGAGTCCGTTGTATTCATTGTGATATAGTTGTGTAATTTATTGACTCAACATCAAGCCTTTTTTAAAATTAATCTAATGGTTTCTCTATTTATATTATTATCCTAAAGCCGGATGGGCTCTTACTTTTCTCCTTAGATGAGAAAAGTAAGCAAAAGAATCAAGCCTCTCGGAAGCTGTTCGGCTTTTCATGGCAACGGGCAACCCAAATCGCGCCCGATCGGCAGTCCCTGCTCTAATTATTTCAACTAAAATTATTTTCTTCAATTCACAATACTCATTATTAATTGTCAATCTCATAGATATCGTATTTTCTGCTCCACTCAATTTCCTGATCTGGTTTTAGGTTTATATCAAAGAACAATTCAGGACTCACAACATGTTTCCATCCCCAAAGATTTACTTTGTTGGTTGTAAAACTGCCTGTTTCGCTGACACCAATTTTACTTTTGGTATTGATTAATTCCCAGTGAGCATCCACATTCTTGCTTCCCGAAAGGTTGCTGAAAAAGAATTGTTCATTTGGCGTATTTTTAAACGTAATTTCGTTTTGTCCAAGCTCTACTTTCTCTTCAGGATTGACTGTTGCTCCAAATAATTCCGGTTTGATATCAAATGGGAATTTTAAGATGTAATTACTTCCCATTAATTCTTTATTGATGGCTAAAAAATTGTGGCAGTATTCATTCGTAGAAATGATTTTCCCGCCTGTGTTATGCAAGTAATACCGAATAACAAAACTGCTTTCCAATAATTCGATTTCCTTTTTCAGCACATATGAATATCCATTAACACTCGGATAGACACATTCGATGAGTAGTTTATTTGTATCAGTAATGATTTTAAAGTCGGCAGGTTCAGTTTCATAAGCCTTGCTGAAACTGTATTCCCCTCCTTCTTTCTTTAGAGCTCCTACTCCTATTTTAGGAAAGTATTCTCCCTCTTTTATTTCATCAAAGCCGACAGGCATTTCAATGCCAAATTCATTGTAAAAACCTTTGCCATAAATATTTTCAACATCCCCTTCAATTTTTTCTTGAGTACAAACAGGGATTCCTTTAAATTTTACCGAGGTAATTTTACTTGTCCAATCGAATCTGGAAAATTGATAATTTTCCAATGGCAGATCGATATGAATTTCCAGATTCTTATTTTTTAGGATGTATGGCATACTGTTATCTTTTTTAGGCTGACCAATAGTTAGTAAGGGTAAAATTATCAGTAAAAACAATGCTGTTTTTTTCATTCTTATGGATATTGGATTGGACTATTTCGAAACCGGTAAGTTTGTATATTTTTCTTTTACAACAGAGAAAGCTTTTTTCTTGTTCCTGTCAATATCTACTATTTTCGTCGCAAACAAGGATTCTACTCCTATCAAATATTGTAATTGCGACGATTGCAATTGACTTTCATACCCAGGGCGATGCCCCGGGCTATTATATTTAAGGCTTTCAGCCTTATTAATTTTTACCTAACAATAATTGTTTGCAGGGCTTGCGCATTGATCTGTATGTTAACAGAACGATCGCCTAAGGAGATCTTCATATTTTTTGCTTCCTCTTTCATATTCAAAATTACAACAGCGATAGATCCATCAGGATTTTGTGCTGCGGTCATCATTAAATCCTGATCGGATATTTCAAAGCCAATTCGTACTGCTCCCGGACGGATGTATTTGCTGAAGTGTGCCATAGTATGATACAATGGTGTAAAATATACCTCATCCTTTTCAGGATCAACAATCACCGGAGCAAGACACCAATTCTTTGCCCAATTTGGTCCGCCTTCTGTGTCTAGTACCATGTTCCAATCAATCCATCCCTGCACGTAATGATTCATACAACCAATAATATCTCTGGCATAGCGGTAAACCGGTACATATTTTGGATGAAGATGTTTTTGTTCCTCAGGAGCCCAATCCCAACCCCAATCAGTTGCTTCTTTAGACCAATACCACTTGTCATCCTGCCAATGTGGTACTTCAGCATCAGCGCATGCCTCTGTCTGAATTAACATCTTAGTTGGAGCCTTTTCGTGTGTATAATTAAGAATTTCAGGCATATAATCGTAAGTACTGGCATACCAATGAATTGCCATTCCGTCGAAATACTTGGCTGATTCCTCATCTTTGTACATGATATCTGCCCATTCTTTCAGCTCATCGCGATTTTGGTCGTAGCCTAAAATCTTCACATCTTGTCCGTTTGCTTCTAATTTTGGCCCCAGATATTTGCTTACAAAATCCACCATTTCTTCTGGTGTAAAATGCATACTCTCCCAATTATTTCCATTTCCCAATGGCTCATTTTCAACAGTTAATCTCCAAATATCAATGCCTTCCTTTTTATAAGCCGTTATGTATTTTGAGAAAAACAGTGCCCAAGTATCGTAATATTCCGGCAGTAACTTTCCACCTGTCCAAGCATTATTGTCTTTCATCCAAGGGGATGCAGTCCAAGGAGAGGCAAGAATTTTAAATCCATCTTCCGAAACAGCCATAGCTTCCTTAATCATAGGAATAATATCATCCCGATCTTCGTCGATGGAAAAATGCTTCAGCTCTTTATCCCCTTCTACAGGAGCGTAAGAATAATTGCTAACTGAAAAATCGCAAGAATTGATATGTGTGCGAGTTAAGGAATATTTGGCTCCTTCTGATCCAAAATAAGCATCAATGATCAGTTTTCGATTTTCTTTACCCAATTGATTTAACAAGTATGCCGAAGACTCGGTAAATGCCCCTCCAAAACCAATTATCTCCTGAAATTTTTCATCAGGCAACAATTGAATGGCAACCGCATTCTCCACAGCAGTAAAATCGGTTAATTTTTCCAGTTTATTTCCACTTGCAGATGTTTCGTAAACCTCTACCGGCAAACTATTTTGCTTTGTATTACATCCCATCATAATAAGTAGGAATAAAAAGGATAAGTAATATTTAAAATTTTCCATTTGTTGCTTTTATTGTGTTACTCTAGAGTCAAATTCATCGTAAATTAAATTGTCCCTCCCGCATAATTCGGAGTGTTATTTATAAGAAATATTTTTATCAAAAAATCCTAATGCCTTGCAATAACCCTCATTCGGATAACAATTTTCAAACCTGCTATTTTCTACAAACTGCTTTAATACAGCCACAATTTCTTCTCGTTTTATTCCACCAATACTATCTCTCAGAGCCCTTATATTACGAAATGAGCTTCTATCACTTTCGGCGTATGTTATAAAATTGTCATAACCAATAGGTTCATTAAAGTTCATTGGACCACGTGTATTATCCATTTTCTTGTATGGCCAAAAGGTCCAATGAATATCATTCTTATCTAACAGCTCTCTAAAATCTTTAACCCAGGCATCCTCATTCTCACCACTTTCACCCATCAATAATGGCACTTTATATTTATCTCTGAAGTCTACATATTGCTGTATTTCCTTTTGTTCAGGTGGCATCCAGTACTTATGAAATGTATAAGCTAATTGATCATCAAACGGTTCAGAAAACACAGAGAAATCTGTCTCCCAAACAGCTCCTCCTAAAAATACAATATGATTACTATCGACCTCTCTTATTGCTTTGGTAATCTTTTTATACAGCGGCTCTAAATATGGTTTTAAATTATCATCATCAAAATATTGAGGGATGGGCTCGTTCAAAAGGTTATACCCTATAACAGCAGTATTATTTGCATATCTCTTTGCAATTTTCTGCCAAATATCAGCGACCTTTTGTTTCATTCCTTCATCCACCATTAACCAAGGATAGCCATCACTGTTGTCTATATTATCACCTGTTTGACCTCCTGGAGCTGCATGCATATCCAGCAATACATAAATATTGTATTTCTCACACCAACTAATGGCTTTGTCCAAATATTTATAACCATGCATATCTCTTCCCAAAAAATCATCATGAGTCAGTAAGCGATAATCGAATGGTAAACGGATCATATTTACTCCAGCTTCTGATAACCATTTTATATCGGCCTCAGTGATGTAAGTCTCCAAAAAAGAGTCCCAAAAAGCCGTAGCAGCACTATCCCCGATCAATTCGCGTATGCTTTGGTCTATTTGGCGTGGAGAGTTACAATCTTTCAATTTGAACATATAGCCCTCTGGTAATAACCAATTTCCCAAATTCACCCCTTTTAGGTGCAATAGATCACCTTTCGCCGAGTAAATATTTTCACCATCCACATAAACGAATTTTTTTTCTGCTTTCTGACAAGATGTAAACAGCAATACTAAAATGAAGAATATCCAGATTTTCGACATCATATTTATTGATTTAGCATCGTGTACAATATTCATATTTTTCATATCAAAATTTGTAAATCTCCTTGTTTTTGAGAACCTTATTTATTTGATGAAATAGATAGAATTAAATTCACCTTAAATGAATTGTCATTCACAACTATTCAACTAAGCTTATTTTATATTTTATCAGGTATAATTTCGCCTGTAACATTACTGATCACATCACCTTCATGTTTTACCTTACCTCGACGTGCGATTAAAGCTTCTCTTATTTCATGAGATCTCGTTTCTGTAATATCATATTTCCATATCAATACAATTGCAAGAAATGCTGTAGTAATTGGAATCAGGATATCTGCTAACCTGAGGTTTGTAATGGTCTCTGCAGACTGAACATCAACACTTTCATCGAAGCCAATATAGTGCAAAACAACACCACTGGTTAGCATGGCAACGGCCGTTCCCAGTTTCACCATCCACCAGTAAATAGCTCCGAATGTAGCCTCTCTGCGTTCTCCATTATTCAATTCATCCAAATCGCAAACATCAGCAGTCATCGACATCATTAAAGTAAACAAGCCACCTATCCCGAATGACAAAAACGGAATTGGCATGAACATCAGCCAAGGGTATTCAGGATTAAATCCCCACCATTTTAATGCATATCCCACCACTGAAAGAAGAGTAGCTATGATAAAAGCATTCTTTTTTCCAAAGTTCTCGGAAAGCTTAGTAACAATAGGGATTACAAGAAATGCTGTAGCCATAGCACTTATGGTTCCAAACCATGCCGGCCAACCTCCTGCTGCCACCTTATCCCCTTGAAAAAGATAATAGACAATAATAAAGAAGGCAAATTGAGCAATCGTCTGGAATCCATTAAAAATGAGAAAGGTAGACCCGCAAAGCTTCATGAATGGCTTGTTTTGAATGGTTAACTTTATCCCTTTTATAAATTCTTTTGTGTTGGCAGCCAATTCTTTTGTCGACAAATTTTTCATTTTATCCTGATCGGGAACAATCATTTCTTTGTTAAAAAGGGCTGGAAGAACACCCAAAACCATGCACAAACCACCTACCCAAATAGAAAGAATTCGTGCTCCCTCTGGTGCAGAATCAAAAATAGAAGGATTATAAATTATTACCCAAAACCAAGGGGCTATCATCCATGCAATTTGTCCCATAAACTGAGAAACAGCCATCAATCTGGTTCTTTCATTGTAATCGGGAGTCATTTCGTACCCCAAACCAATTAATGGTGTTGCAAAAATGGTATAACCGATGTAAAAAAATATGGATATTACTAAGAAATAAAAGAAATTATAAACCTCAGAATTTTCAGGATTCAGTTGCCACATGATCATAAAAGCAACTCCAGAAATAACACTCCCCATTAAAATATAAGGTTTTCTTCGCCCCCATTTCGATTTCGTATTATCTGAAATAAATCCCATAACAGGATCTGTTAAAGCATCAATAAGTCTGGGCAGTGCACCCAATACTCCGGCCAGAATAGGATCCATCCCCAAAGACATTACCAATACAACCATAAACACACCCAGAGCCGCAGGAAATAGCTGATTTGCCAGATGTCCTGATCCAAATGCCAGTTTTTGCCCAAATGGGACAATGTCTTCCTTTGCCGTTTTATAATGTGTCATATGAATTGAATTAGGAATTAAAAATTAGGAGTTGGGCATGCAGGCAGTAATGGTCGAAATTTGACTTACTTATCAAAAAGGCTTTCCATCACTTTTTTGGGTTTTCGATCGACAGTGAATAAGCCCCAATGCTTTTCGGCTCCTAAGGGATTCGCTGTTTCTCCTTTCCAATCTTCATCGAAAGCTTCAAAAAAGAAGGTTGTAATGTTCATTTCTGAAGACCATTTAATCAGATCATTATAGTATTGTTTCTGTTTTTCTTCGCTTGCTCTCTCACTAAATTCGGAGGCTACAGTCGCCCACCCTGCTTCTGTAATTACAATTTTACTATCAGGAAGAGCATTCCGGACTTTTTGTACATTTTCGATGGTATAAGACATTGCTTCTTCGATGTCTTTGCCTTCCCAAACCGGATAAACATGAATCGAAATAAAATCGACTGCCTTCGCTAATTTTTCGCCTTTAGCAGCCCACCATTCATAATTATCGGCAACAGTAACAGGTTGCTTGATTGCCTTCTGAACTTTCTGAACGTAGGAAATAATTGAATCTGTATCTACCTTATGATCATTCCATTCAACCAAAGCTTCGTTGCCAACATTAACCGCAATTACTGTTTCAGAATATTTTGCAGCCAGACGAATACCTTCTTGTATTTCCTTCTGGTTTGCAATGGTATTTTGAGTTAAAACTTCGGCAGGAATCGGTTCAGTTAACCATTCACAAGTTTCATGAGCACTTAATTCAGCTTTCAGCCAAATACCCAGCATTACTTTAATATCAAGCTTATTTTCTTCAATTATTCTAAGAACAGCTTTAGAATTTTCACCCGAATCGTACAGACGAATTAAATTGAAAAGAGAATCATGAAAGATCATCTGAAGATCTTCTAGAATCTGTTCATCACTTGGATTAATTGCTCCTTCTCCTCTATCAGGATGTTGGCCTGTTCTAAAACCAGAATAGCAAACCGCCTTCGAAACTCCATTTAATAAATCTTCACTTGTTTGCTTAATTTCTATGGCAGTTGTTTGTGGCAAATCTGAATCTTTTGGGGACACTTTCTTATCATTTTTACAGGAGATCAGAATGATTGAAATCACCAAAGTGATCATTATACCAGTACTCCTGTTATTTTTTACTAAGTTTTTCATAATTGTTTAGATTATAAGATATGAGATGCTAGGTGTTAGAAAAAAGTTTCTTCATTACCTTTTTGGGTTTTCGATCAACCGTAAAAAGGCCCCAATGTTTTTCCGGTTCCAAGGGTTCATGAGATCCTTTCCAAGGCTCATCAAAAGCCTCAAAAACAAAGGTTAAAACCTCTTCTTTCTCACTCCAATCAATCAAATCATTGTAATATATTTCCTGCAAATCCTGACTTACATTTCCAGGAGAAATGCCTCTTCCATTGGACATGGTAGCCCAACCGGCTTCTGTAATTACAACAGGTTTGTGAGGATACTTATCAGCAACACTGTAATAATTTTGCTTGGTGTATTCCATCGCCTCATGAATATTTTTATATTCCCACACCGGATAAGTGTGAATGGATATGAAGTCTATTTCCTCAACCAGATCTTTTAATTTATCCAGCCATGGCACATAGTTTTCGCAAAATGTTACAGGCTGTTTTGCTCCTTTTTTAATCAATTGAACGTAAGCAATCACATTTTCTATCGAAACGTAATGATCCGTCCAGTGCACCAATGCCTCATTCCCTGCTGATAAAGAAAAAATGATATCAGGAAATTCATTGGCCAATTGAATCAGCTTTTGAATCTGATTCAAATTTCTTTGCTTATTTTCATTCAATTCCTCTTCCGAATAGGAGCCTCCCCAAGGGCATCCAAAATTGTTCATTTCAGCACCTATGTAGGCACCCAGCATGACTTTAAAATCCAGATTCTCTTTGCGAATCACTTCTAAAACAAGATCTGTTTGTTCATCGCAGTCGTATAACCGAAGATATTTCCAATGATTATTCAATATTAAAAGATCTTCTTTAATCTGCTCATAAGTTGGATAAACCCCTGATTCCGGGCTTTGTCCTTCTCTGAAACCCGAATAACAAATCGCTTTTCCTGGTTCTATATTTAATGGTTCGTTTCGATTCATTCTGCAGTGGTTAATGTTGTCCCGATTCAATACATCGACTATTTCGAAAATTTCAAGTTCTCATCCTTATCCCAAATTCCCCAATAGGCTCCAACATCACCTTCATCAGAGGTTTTCCATACTTCATCGAATGATGAAAAATAGAAAATATCGATATCCTCTTCCTTAGACCACATTTGCGTGTTTATAAAATATTTAAGAGCATTTACTTTGGACGGTTCGGCACCATGAAATTTTTCACCAACATTTGGCCAGCCGGTTTCAGTAATAATTACTTTTTTCCCATTTCCGGCTTTCAGTGCACGATTGTACATGTCTTTCATATACAGATACGAATGATCAAGGCTGCAACCTTCCCAAAATGGATAACAATTGGCCAATATCACATCACAAGCTGTCGTTATTCTCGGACGGTTACCAAATTCATAATAGGCGTCAACATATCCGACAGGAATTCCCGGAAGTGCTTTTTTCACCCTATAGATGTAATCCAACAATTCATCTTCGGTTAAATCCTCACGATACAGCACCTCATTTCCAACGGCAACAATATCTGCATGTCCGGCTTTAACAACTTTAATCAAATTGGTGATTTCCTGTTCGTTAATACTTTTGTATTTTCCCAACCAAGCTCCAACCATGGTTTTCAGTCCATTTTCCTTGGCAATTTTAGGTATTAACTCATTGCCCTCGGTGCACGAAAATGACCTTACCCATTTGATGTAAGGTTTAATGATCTCAATTCTTCTCCTAATTTGCTCTTCACTAATTTCTGTGCCAGGTTCCTGATCCTCCATATATGGACTAAAACACAATCCGTGCATTCCGGAATTCAACAATCGATTGTAGAGAGATACTAATTCAGCTTCTGTTTTACCAGAAAGATCCATTCCGGCAAGAGACATTAAATATTCACTTCTTACTGACATAGGTTATAGATTAATAGGTTAGAGTTTTAAGGAAACAGTACAATCACAAAACAAATTGCAATCGTACTGTTTGTTTCAATTATTATTTTCTCCCGATTGAAAAATCGATTCTCTCCACTTCTCCACTTCGGTTAAATATCAAAGCACTTATCTCCCCATCTATTGTATTGTTTAGAATCACTTTCGTTTCTCCGGTATTAAATACAATTGTAATTTGATTTTTTTCTGCTAAAGAATAGATTACAGGAACCTTGCAGTAAGTAAAGGCTAACTGACCGCTATGAACAGCAATTTGTTTCTCCTGTCCATTCACATCGTAATAAACAAATAGCTCATCATGATTCAATATCTCCTGATCGTTAAACAAAGAAGTACCAAAAACAATCTCACCCTTTCGAACCTGGATTCCCAGCTCTGCAATTCTGGAAATAAAATCTTCTTTTACCTGACCGGTCATACCTGGTTGTTGAGCCCCGGCATGAGAAGGGGTATGAGAATAAGCATCTGTTGGAAAGGCTCCGTATAGTTTCGGTGATTTATACAATCCAATGCCTGCTTTAATTTCGTAGTAGTGATCCTTTATTTTACCAATCACTACTGGATCAGCTTCCTGTTCGATGGCATTAAAATAGCTTTCTTGTGCAGCAAGCAAGAGTTTCGAAACCATGTGCCAATAGATACTACCCAAACCTTCAAAGCCATAAAAAGTACCCGATCGACCTGTAAATGACTGATGATCGAACATCTCTTCGAAAATATCGAGCACCTTCTTTTTTTCCTCTTTAACAAGCTGTCCGTATTTATTTGTATTCAGATTATTGATCGCATTTTCCAAAACCTGGGCATTCCTAAATGTGCCATCAAAATGATAACCACCTAATTTATCTACATTCAGAATTGAAGAATCCTGATCAGCAATTAGCTGAGATAATAATTTAGATTCTTTCACCTGATTGGCAGGAATGTTATTCTTTTCTATAAACAGAGGTAACTGTCTGTTTGGATAAAGAAAATAACTGTATTGATCTTCGCGGAACAATGCACTTGCTTTTAAAGCATCCAAAATATCCAGACTTTCCTCCGCATTTAAATAACCAGAGCTTAAAACAGCAACCTGTCCTTCCAGCATTTGGGATAAATAACGAACCGAAACACTTTCCTCTGTAAACGAAATCAGATTATAAGCATGATAAAGTCCATCCTCACGTTTGTTTACTTTAATAGATTGATCCATATAAACCAAAGCCAGATTGGTGAATTCGAGCAATTCGCTCACCTTCACTGTTTTTTTCAATCCGGAAAAAGAATTGGCATAAATTCCATTTCGGTAAGTCGTTCCGGCTTCACCCAATACATCTGCGAAACGGCGTCTGTCTTCATCCGAAAATCCTCTTTCCAATAGAGATGCATTTTCAGAAAACAAATTAAAAATGCTATCCAGTAAAGTTTTCACCTCTTCAGAAATGCGGATCTCTTCTACAGAAACAGTAGCAAATTTCACAGACCAAAACTTCAGGAATCTTCTTAGGTAACACAAAGTAACCATCGAAACGCCATTACCCACCAAGGCATTGTTCGCGTCGTTCCATTCCGGACGTTGAGTATTTAACCAGATACCCGCTTCAGGAATAAAATTGCTTAGCTTCGTTAACAGAGTTACCAATATTTTTTCCGTTAAGTTGGCTTGATACAAGCCTTCCTCTCCATTTGTAAGCATGCGGGCATCAGCTCCAATCATCGCTACCCTACTTCTAATCTGATCATTCAAAGCAAAATCAAACTCGATGGTATCTTGTGGATTTTTTACAATATCCTTGTAAGATTTAATTCGATACGGAACATTTGCATACACAAAATTTTCCTTCGTAAGCAATTCATCCAACTTTTGTGGGTGATATTCATTCGATAACTCCAGGAATTTTTGCAGATAGATAATCTGATGATCTCCCCAGTACCCGATATAAGCCCATGGATCATGCGGATCCGGACATTCCCAATCGATTCCCTCTCGTGTTATTCGGTATGGATTGTAACCATCAGGAGTAGATGCATTTACAAATTTGCCAATCATTCCCTCGATAAATTCAGGATACGACAAACCCAGAGCTTCCCAGTTTTGAAAGATATCACGCCAATTTCCCTGATAATTCAATTTTGGTGAGCCATCGTCATTTTTTGTTTCAATAGAAAACTGGTTCCAAGGACGACTTGGATCTCCATGTCTTCTGCTGAATGTAAGCGGAAGATATTCATAACAGATTCTAATCAAATCAGAATTACCAGTCTTTTCAGCCTGTTGATTTAATTCGGTATAAGTAATTTTTGATGGCAATTGATCAATCCACAATTCAAATTCTTTAGCGATCAATTTATTGGTTTGCTGAACGAACAATTTAAAATCATCTGATCCCACAAAGTAATTATCAATAAAAACACCTCCCCGCATCACATTAAAAAGTGTATTTGAAAAGTGACGGGCGCAAGCCAAATCATCATTTCCTATTTGCAAACCATCGGCGTCTGCAACAATTTGAATCAAATTTTTTGTGCCCAAAGCGATATCATTGGATACTAATTCTGATATGTTCTTTTCAATATTGATAAAGTTATTTAGATTGGTAACAGCTGCACTGTTCTGATTTACTTCTGCAACAATTATCCATTCGCGCGATTCTTTTGCTGTCAATTCCAATTCTGCATTTAAAATATAAGCTCCTTTTGTTGCTCTAACATCAAATTCAGCCTCAACTGCAAAACCATCCTTAAATCGATCACATTGTTTGCTTGATAAAAGAATTTTCCTTTTGTCATTTAATCCATGCGACCATACAGTAGTTGCATTTAACGATTCACTTGGTTCAGCTCTATCAACAGGTATTGAACTCAACATATACAATCCCAGTCCACTTTCTGCAAGCAATTCACTTTTCTTATATGCGTCTAACAGATTACTGTATTCATTCTGAAAATCGTAATCTATACCGCAAGGAAGAATATTTTCAATCCCGTCAAGAATCTCAAATTTTACGGATTCATCACTTAAATTACTAACGATCGATTTTTTTACCCAACCAAATTTTTCACTGTTGCTCCAGCCATATTGGAAACTCATTCCCAAATCGAAATTCACCTCTTCAAAAACGACTTTGTTGCCATAAATACTCTTATACAAATTCCGTTCAATCTTGTATATTTTTCTCAGACCATCAGAGAAAGGTTTCCATAGAAAGGTTTTTTCATTCTTTTCAACCAGCACAATTGTCTTACTGCCTGTTTTATCTCTGTAATCGTGAATCTTATCAACGGTATAATAAGGGAACAATGCATTGTTCCTGTCTTTTCTTCCTGCCGACAAAGAACCATTGCTCGATATGAACATCCAGTGATCGGAATCACTGACTATACTCATAAAGAAGTCTGACATTTGATCAGAATTGCTGATCTTGTAAAACTTTTCATTATGTAGTTCTACGAATTCCCCCTCAACGTCAGCCTTACTGCAATTCAAACTCGTGTCTCCCAAATAAATGCTATTCTTCTTCATTTTAAATTTAATTGATTCTACTTCAATTACTTTTTATAGTAAAAACTTATACTTTTTTATATTTTAAAGCTCACAATCGAATTCTTCCGATGGAAGCATTCATTATTCTTTTACAAGGATCAGTTCCAACTCCTCCAAAGATTTTCCTTTGGTTTCGGGCAACATGAAAAAAACAAATACAAGTCCTATCGCACCAAAAATTCCATAAATCAGAAATGTTGTGGCATTGCCGAAATTTATCTGCTCCCAAGGGAAGACCAACTGAACCAAAAAACTGATTCCCGAGTTTATTAAACCAACAAATGAAATGGCTAATCCCCGAACCCGATTCGGAAATAATTCTGAAAACAAAACCCACATAACCGGTCCCAATGAAATAGCAAAAGAGGCCACAAAACCAAGGATACCAATTAAAACCAACCATGGATTGATACTAATTGCTTTGGAGATAAAATCGGTTTGGTGTTCTTTAAAAGTTTGTTCGCCAACACAAGCTTTTAGAGCTTTATTAAATTCTACATCGCTATTATACAGAACATTCTGCATGGATGTAATATCCTCTGAACCGGCAATTAATGAGCATTCTTGAATACTTTTTTCGGTCAATTGATAAGTTGCCTGCCCAAATCCTGCAGACAGGATAAACATCGAAATTGCAATGCCAGTTAATCCGAAAATCAAAAGTGGCTTTCGTCCAACGCGGTCGACCAACCATATTGCAAAAAGCGTAAATACCAAATTGATCAGGCCAACTAAAATGGCCTGAGAAAACGAAGCATCGGTACCAATACCCGTTTGTTCAAAAATCATAGGAGCATAAAAAAATACGGAATTGATACCGGTAATTTGTTGCGTAACTGCAATCACAATACCAATGAGCAATACCAATTTCATGGATGGCTGAAACAACTCTCTAAAGGATACTTTTTCCTTTTGCGGTGATGATTTAATACTATGGGTAATGGATTTTAGCTGAATTTCTGCTTCTTCTGTTCCCAAAGATCTCTCCATAACCAGTAAGGCTTCATCATCCAATCCATTCATGGCCAACCATCTTGGACTGCGGGGAACGAAGAATAGAAATACAAAATAAATGATTGCAGGCAAGGCTTCCAAACCTAACATCCAACGCCAATTGAAAGTACTAAACTGTAAGAATTCAGCCCAGCCAGCATCTGATTTTCCCAATTGTAAAATCAGGTAATTCGTAAAAAAGGCAACAGATATGCCCAGTACAATATTCAGTTGATTAAAAGAAACCATAGTTCCCCTTAATTTAGGCGGAGCAATTTCGGCAATGTAAACCGGTGCAATGATTAAAGAAGCTCCAACACCAAAACCGCCAAGCATTCGTGCCATTACCAAAAACAAAAAATTAGGTGCAAATGCCGATCCCAGCGCAGAAATAAAATAGAGAACAGCTGCATATTTAAGAATCGTTCTTCTTCCGAACTTATCACTTAACGGACCTGCCAATAACATAGCTAAAGTTGCTGTAAGAGTTAAACAGCTAACCGACCATCCCAATTCAATTTTCGTTAAATTAAATTGAGGTTCAATAAATTTCACAACACCTGATATAACAGAGGCGTCAAATCCCATTAGAAAGCCACCTAATGCAACTATGAGTGAAACAAAAACGGTATATTTTAAATTCATAAAGTCTGTTCTCAATTAGATTTCCAAAACAAAAGCGATTATTTTTTCTGAAAGATCCTCACATAATCAACCTGCATAGTTTGAGGAAATGCTTCAGCATCTATTCCTTCCACACTACCCCAGGCTCCACCTACAGCAACATTTAATATCAGGTAGAAAGGTTTTACATAAGGCCATTTAGATTCGCCTAAACCTTCGTTTTTGTATTCAAAATAAAGTTGATCGTCTACATAGGCTCTCATAACTTCAGGTGTCCACTCCCAGATGTAGGAATGAAATTTTTCAGCTACATCAGATATATGTATTGTATCAGTTTGTTGTGTGTTAATTTGCCATTGGTAATCTTTAGAGTGAGCCGAAGCATGAATCACCCCTAAATTATGCCCAACATGCTCCATGATGTCGATTTCGCCAATATTTGGCCAATTTCCATCTTTAAAAGTCCAGTCTGCCGGCATCATCCATATGGCAGACCAAGTACCTCTTCCCTTGGGAAGCTTGGCATTCACCTCAATTTTTCCGCACAACCAATTTGCTTTTGAATTTAAACGGGCAGATGTATACTCCTTGCCTTCGTATTGCTCTTTTAAGGCATTGATGCTGAGAACACCATCTTTAACCCAGGCATTTTCTTTTTTTGCAATTGTATAATGTTGAGCTTCATTATTTCCCCAACCTTCCGAATTCCCAACTGTATCGTAAATCCACTTTGTTGAATCAGGTAAACCGGTATAATCAAATTCATCGCTCCAGACCAACTGATAGTTGTCAGCATCTCCTGCAATTTTTGCAGAGCTTTCTGATTTCTTCCAATTGCAGGAAGACAGCAGAAATATTGTTCCCAATAATAGGATGGTATTTTTAAGTGGCATATTGTGTGTTTTATATAATTCTTCGTTTACTGGTATACCCGAACGTAATCAACCTCCATGCTTTGAGGGAAAATTGAATTGTCGACTCCCTGAGCACCTCCCCAGTTTCCACCTACAGCTACATTTAATATGAAGAATTGAGCTTCGTTAAATGGCCAATTAGCTGCCGTTTTAGCAGATGGTGCATAGGTATGAGTGATATGATCAGGAGTGTCGATGTAAAATACCATCTCTGTTTCATCCCATAATAAACCATAAATGTGGAATTCTTCTTCGGCGGTTGATAGAGATACACTACTACCATCACCATTAGAACCTGAACCGGCAGTTGTATGAACTGTTGCATGAACTATATCAGGTTGATAACCTACATATTCCATAATATCAATTTCTCCGCATGCAGGCCATCCAGCTGTGTTGATATTGCTTCCCAGCATCCATATGGCAGGCCATATTCCTGTGCCGGAAGGTAATTTGGCGCGAATTTCATATCTTCCAAATGTAAATTCTTTTTTGCCTTTTGAGATCATGCGTGCGGAGGTGTACGAACCGGCAGCTTTATCATCATTCACTTTACGTGCCGTGATGATCAGCTTGCCATCCACAACTTCGGCATTATCCCCATTGGTGTAATTTTGTAATTCGTTGTTGCCCCATCCACCTGAGCCGGTTTCGAAGGTCCAATAATCTGTATTTACCGCAGATCCATCAAATTCATCAGACCATACCAATGTCATATTATTCAAATAGTCCGGATCGTCTTGAGCGATACTTATCTGTTTTGTCAGAACTTTTTCAAAATCATCTTTATAAACATGTAATTCCACATCATAAATACCTGCCTTTGAAAAATATATTTCAGTTTCATCGATATTATCTCCAGTGATCTCATTGTGATTGTATGTCCATGAAATACGATCATAATCGCCCTTGGTTGTATTATTTAGTGTGACAAAATTTGGCTTCGTACTATTTATTAGATAAGTAAAATCAGCAACAAAAACATCATTTGCAATACTAACAGTCTTACTTGCACTCTTATTATTCGACAGCTCATTATCCAGCCCCCAAAGAGTCAGCTTCGCATTGTAATCTCCTTTTTCGGAGTAGAAAACGGTATAATCTTTTGTATTTGCACGTTCCTTTTCAGAAACCTCTCCATTTCCAAAATCCCACTGCATAAAAAGATACGCTCCTGTACTTGTATTTGAAAACACGATTTTATTTGCATCATTCGCATCTTCACTAAAAGTGAAATCGGGAGTATAGGTTTCTTCATCATCATTTTTACTGCAGGACAGTAATGCAGACACAAATAGTATAGACAGGAATATCTTAACATGTGTAAGTGAACGTAATATTTTCATAGGGACAATTTGTACAGAAAAGTGAGTTTATAATTTTGCCGGAGCAACAAAAGTGCTCCGGCATTATTTAATTAGGGTAATAATTTAAAATCGTCGATATAAAATAGTCCTGCATTGCAATGACCTTCAGCTCCAAGCTGAATTACAATCTGGTCAAAATCAACACGATCAGAAACATCGCTAAAATCGAAGGTTAATTCTACCCATTTTCCAAACTGATCTTCAGTTAAAGTATGGCTGCGAACCTGTTGAGTTTGCCAAGCATTTCCGCCAAGAGAACTATCCTGTAGTTTCACATCCACCTGAGGCTTAAGTACCCACTCAGAAAGCCAATCTGTACCCGGATTACACACTGTAACATAATCGTTAAAAGAAGGGATAAATACCTGCATGGTAAATATATTTCTTACCGATAAATCAATCTTATAATCTAATACGGTAAGCACATTTGTCCACTCGCCAGCACCTTTCTTATATCTTGCAACCTTCTCCGATGAATTTACATCTGAAGGAGCAAAATTGTCAATGATATCGAATCCTTCAATGTCTTTAGTCTCCCAAACAACATTTCCATTTCCTTCAAAATCATCTGCGATATCATTACTTTCCAACTCTTTTACTACTGGTGGTGCAGGTTGTGTCAATTTATCAACCGGTCTAAATCGGGTAAACCAATAGAAATTAGACTTTGTATCCCAAAATGCCACTTCCAGCAGATCATCAGTAAGAGTCATGATTTCATATTCCGACGCACCAGCATAGTATCCTAAAAATCCACCACCTGTAACATTGATCTTTTCACCAGCAACAACACAAACAAAATCACCACCGGCAAATGGCATGATAAAATCATTGCCACTTGGCTCTTCATTCCCTGCTGTAGTGCCTAAATCTGAGGCCCAGGCTCCATTGGCATATACAAAACCATTTGTCTCCTGAGTTACTGTTAGACCTGAAGAAGTAATTTTAAAGGTAAATCTGTCATCGTAAAAATTTCTTTCCGCTTTATCGTTTATAGCGGCACCATACCATTCCGTAGGATTAGCCAAGGTAGGTCCTAATCCAAAATGAGCTTGAGAGTAGGCATCGACAGCCCAAACCTGTTCCCCTGAACCAATTAACTGATCGTAAGGATATCCGGAAAGAAAAGCAGGATTATCCACATCTGTTGTGATCTCATCTTCAACAACAGTAACACCACCTTGAGAAATTACAGTTAATGTAACTGTATAAGTTCCAGCAAAAGTATATTGAGCAGTAACTGAACTTCCTTTTTGTGTAACCCCATTCCCAAAATCCCAAATTGAGCTTACGCCTGGAGTATTGTTATAAAGAGTATATTCATTGGTTACATTGGTTGGAGTATATCCCCAATCAATCTGTTCTGCCATTAAGTTTTCCGGCGTGCTGTACTCCTCAGGAGAACAGGACACAACAACAACTAAAAGCAAAATAAAATATAATATTTTTTTCATAATTTGAATTTTAAATAATCATTTGATAGGTTATGAAAATTGTGAATCACCGAAGATAATTCGAACACAACCTTCTAATAACCATCGTTTTGCTCTAAAACAAAATTCGAAAGTGCAATTTCTGTTGAAGGAATTGGCCAAAACCCTTTGGCTGCGGAATTAACAGCTGAATCATAAATACCACCTAAATTTGTTGCATTAACAGCACTTTCAAGTACAGGCATACCTCTTCTAAGTAAATCCCAATATCTGATTCCTTCCAATGCAAACTCTAACTTTCTTTCTTCAAAAATTTGATCA
The DNA here is from genome assembly GCF_963664555.1 of Labilibaculum sp. GTDB lineage: Bacteria > Bacteroidota > Bacteroidia > Bacteroidales > Marinifilaceae > Labilibaculum. The sequence continues at coordinate 3,015,116 of NZ_OY761461.1, forward strand.
AGTGTTACTGAACTAACAGGAGAATAAGACTCAAAAGCACGTCCTCTAACCTTATTGTAGTGAATTGCAGCTGTTGCATTCGATCCGATATGAAATTCCATTTCAGCAGCCATCAGTAAAACATCAGCATAACGTATTGAAATGTAATTCTGAGGAAAATTCAGTTGCTCTTGTCCAACATCAGGAACCTGGCTTTTAAGGCCTGCATACTTTTTATTCAAATAGCCTGTATACTGATCAGCTTCTTCAAAATTACCTGCGCCCAATTCTTCTACCATATCAAGGAGTGTGAAATCACGTCGAAGATCACCATCTTGGTAAGAATCGTAAAGTTGCTGTGTTGCCGGAGAGAATCCCCATCCAGAATAATATTCAGAATCAGCATTAGTTCCTCGAGGACCTACAAATACAACCATTTTATTACCAATATCAAAAGGAGCGTTATACCATTGCCATCCTTCACCTTGGTTTGAGAATTGTACCTCAAAAATACCTTCTATGGAATTTTCAACCCATGAATTAGTGACATCAGCATGTCCCCAAAGATTTCCAAAGTCAGGTAAAAGATCAGCACCGCTATTCGTGATAATTTCATTTAAATAGTTTAAAACATCCGAACCGGTAACATCACCAGGCATTGTAGAACTTGCATTACCACTACCATATACGCCATCATAAAAAAGGTACATCCTGGCTAATAAAGCTCTTGGAGCCCACTCTGTAACTCTACCTTTTTCGTCATTACTGTAAGTAACATCTTTTAAATAAGTGATTGAAGTTTCCAAATCGTTTGCGATTTGAGCATACACTTCATCTACAGGAGCCGCAACTTGTGAATATTCCGAAGTTGCAAGAGTTTTGGTTATTAAAGGAATATTCTCAAACAGACGAACTAAATTGGAATAGTAGTAAGCTCTCAAGAAAAGAGCCTCGCCTTTGAATTGTATCTTTAATTCTTCCGACATTTCCGAAGCATCAACCTTTTCCAAAAAGATATTTGCGCCGTAAACACCAGCGTAATGATCGTTCCACATAGCACTCCACATACCCTCTGAAGAGGTGGTCAATCCTCTGTCTGCTCTCTTTCCGGAAACACCATCAGTTGCAGAACCACCTCCGCCATAAGCATCATCCGAAACAATATCCATGGTTATTTGCAGGCTCTCGCCCCAGTTTCTTTGCAATGGTTCATATGCTGCAATTAATGCTCTATACATATCGTCTTCCGTACGATAGAAACTTTCTTCTGTCTGTTCGGTTACAGGGCTCTTATCGAGATAGTTTTCACAGCCCATTAAAGTAACAGCAAAAAGAAGGATATAAATTATCTTTTTCATTGTTTTTGTTTTATCTGTTAAAATATCTTAGAAAGTAATATTAGCACCTATTGAAAAAACTCTGGCTTGAGGATAAATACCCTGATCTACACCTGTATAGAATACATTTTCGTTATTTCCAATTTCAGGTTCCAATCCGGAATACTCAGTAAATGTTAATAAATTATCACCTGAAACATAAATTCTAAATTTCTCAATATGCAATTTGTCTAATACCGATTTTGGTAAAGAGTATCCAATCTGAAGATTTTTAAGTCTTAAATAATCTGCATCTTCAACCATGTAGTCGGAGAAATTACCTTGATTATTGTTATTATCGCTCCAAGACACTTTAGGTGTCGAATTTGTAGAACCCTCTCCAGTCCAGCGGTCCAATACTGATGTTTGGTAATTCGCATTCGGCAAATCGTAACGACGGGTAGCGTCAATAATCTGATTTCCAAAAACACCATACCAAAACATACTTAAATCGAAATTCTTATAGGCGAAATTTAGATTTAAACCAACAGTGAAATCAGGATGTGGATCCCCTAAATTGATTCTATCAGCATCATCCATTTTACCATCCTTGTTTTGATCAACATAAATTAAATCACCAGGAGTAGCACTTGGTTGATGGGTTCCATTTGCATCAATTTGAGCTTGATTTTGGTAGATCCCATTTGTTTCCCATCCCCAGAAGTAACCAATAGGCTCGCCTTCTTTTGCAATGGTCAGATTTTTCATTCCTGAAGGACCAATATTTACATTACCGTAAATAATCCCTTCATCATTATTGATCTTCAACATTTTGTTTTTGTTCGCCGAAAAGTTAAGAGTTGCTCCATAAGAAAAATCATTGGATTTACCATTGTATCCTAATAATGCTTCGAAACCTCTGTTTTGAACAGTTCCTCCGTTAACGGTTGGAGCACTATTTCCAACATATCCTGGAATTGGCGCATCAATCAAAAGGTCTTTTGTTCTTTTATCGTAGTAATCCAAATTCATGTAAAAATTAGAACCAAAACGGATATCAAGACCTATGTCAGTTTGTTCTGAAGTTTCCCACTTAAGGTCTGGATTGGCAATCTTGGAAGGAGAAGAACCATTAACAACAGTACCTGCATTAAAATTATAATTGTGATTGTTCGCTATTGAAGATAAATACCTGAAATTACCGATATTTTCGTTTCCATTTTGCCCCCAACTTGCTCTTATTTTGACAAAAGTGACCGGACCTAATTTTTCCTTTAAAAAATCCTCTTCAGACATGATCCAACCAGTAGAAATTGAAGGGAAAATAGCATAACGATCATTTGGTCCGAATCGAGATGAACCATCACGACGAACAGTAATCGATGCCATATATCGATCTTTGAAACTATAATTGGCACGCCCGAACAAAGACAATAAAGAATTTGAGTCAAAGGTTCCTCCCGACGATTTACTTTCTATATTTCCAACATTATCAATGTAAGCATAATCAAGACCACCAATAATCAATTCGCTTCCACTACCACTTAGATTCTCATAATTGCTTGTCATTGCTGTAGTTCCTGCAATTACATCAATCTCGTGCTCTCCGAAAGTATTGTTGTAATTGATTGTTGTTTCCCAGTTGGTGCTGTACCAGTTGTTCATGGTTTTACTCACCATGGTTTTATCGTTCTTGGTGATTGTACTCAATTCGTAAATTGGAGTATAAACATCATGCCATTGGTATGCGTAATCAATACCTAATGATGTTTTCACTTTTACATGATCAACAACTTTGTATTCTGCATAAAGATTACCTACAATTTTGTCCGTTTTGTATTCATCATTTAAATAGTACATTCCGGCAACAGGATTAACAATTTCCTGCATGTTACGAATAGGTCTTCCAAATTCTCCATTCTCATTCTTAACCACAGCGATAGGATCAATATTTATAGCCCGAGCCAATGGCGAATTATAAACATTGTTAGGATCTACTCCTTGAGAAGTATAATGAGAATACACCATTGATGTTCCGACTTTTAACTTCTTATCGTAAGAGGTATAATCACCCTTTACACGGAAGTTAACACGTTCATAGCTCGATTTATCTTCTGATACAATACCATCCTGACTAAAGTAAGATAGAGCAGTTGAATACAAAATTTTATCAGTACCACCGTTCAAAGACAAGGTATGACTTTGTATTGGCGCATTTTTTCTGAATATTTGATCTTGCCAGTCTGTTCCTGAACCAATACCTGCAATTTCAGAATCCTGAATCCAATCAGGTGAAGAACTGTTTTTACCAGCATTCAATAATGATTCATTAATAATCATGGCGTAATCCTGTGCATTCAAAACATCCATTTGTCTCCATGCATTCTGAATACCATAGTAACCATCGTAAGAAAGCTTTGCAGCTCCTTGAGTTCCTTGTTTTGTGGTAATAATTACAACTCCATTCGCACCCCTTGCACCATAAATAGCTGAAGCCGAAGCATCTTTCAAAACCTCCATACTTCCAATATCGGTAGAAGCCAAGTAAGAAATATCGCCTACTGGATTGCCATCAATAATATAAAGCGGCTGTGAATTCCCGGTGGTACCAATTCCTCTAATATTGACAGACAAGCTTGCACCTGGCTGACCTGAATCCATTGTTACCTGTACACCTGAAACCTGTCCTTGCAGAGCTTGCTCCGCACGTTGAATTGGCATCTTTTGAATATCCTCTGCCTTTACCGATGATATAGAACCTGTTACAGAGCTCTTTTTCTGAACACCATAACCAATAACAACTACTTCATCCAAGCCCATATTATCTGTGACCATTATAACATTGATCACTTCTTGTGTTCCCACACGAAACTCCTGCGTGGAAAAACCAACCATCGAAAACACAATTATATCGTCTTCATCAACTTCAATAGAGTATTTTCCATCAAAATCTGTTGAAGTTCCAATAGTTGTTCCTTTTACCACTACCGAAGCAAATGGTATGGGTGTACCATCCTCTGCCGAGGAAACGACACCAGTCACAGCATGCCCTTGCGCGAACGTTGTCATGCAAAAGAATGTGAGAAATAAAAACAAAACCGTTTTTTTCATAAATTAGTTAGTTAAGATTAGAAATTAGTTGGATGCTCTATTTGCACAGTCTGCACCTACAACGATTGCAATGTAAGGCCAACAATCCTACTTAATCAAAAAAATGGATACATCACAAACTCAACAGCTCTAAAACACCAATACATCATTACTACATCACAGCACAATTACATCCTTATAAAATATTGATTTTTAAGAATTTAACTTTTATTAACAATTTAATATTTTTTAAATACACCATACATCAAATTTAAAAAGGGCTAATGATTTTCATCATTAGCCCTTTTTAAAACAGAATTATTTTGGCTGCTTATACTTTCAAAATAAAATCAATTAAATTTTCTTCCCGTGCAATATTAAATTTTTTCCGCAAACGATACCGGCTTATTTCTACTCCACGAACAGAAATATTCATCAGCGGAGCAATTTCTTTTGACGATAGGTTCATTCTTAAATAAGCACAAATTCGTAAATCTTTTGGTGTTAATTGCGGATGCAACACTCGTAATCTTTTCAGGAAATCTTCGTGTACCTGATCAAAATGTACTTCGAACTGCTCCCAATCCTGCTCGCTATTGAATTCAGCATCTATAGTTTTCATTAATTGCCTTACTTGAACAAGTGCTGTTGGATCTTTAATCTTTTTCAGGGCTTTTTTTAGTTCTCCTACCGAATAGGAAAGCACCTCGTTTTTATGAATGATATTCATAGTTGAACCGGCTAATTCACGGGTTTTAAATTCAACTTCGCTATGCAATTTATCATTCCGTAGTTGTACAATCTCCTTTTCGGCAATTAGTGCCTCTTCCCTAAACTTTTGTTCCTTTAATCTCAGCTCTTCTTCCTGTTTCTTTTTTAACTGATTTTGCAAATACTTAATTCGATATCTTATAATAATAATGATAGCGTAAATGCAGAACAGTGCAAATAGAATATAAATAGCAAATGCTGTATGAGAGCGATACCAAGGAGGAAGAATGGTAAAATAAAATGTATCCTTGGCTGATTTAACTCCATATTGATTCTCGGAAACTACTTCAAATACATATTCTCCCTCGGGAAGATTAGTATACTCTTTTTGAGAATTATTTACCCATAATGATGGAATTTCATCAAATCCAATTAATTGACATTGATATTGAACTAATTCCGGGTTGCTAAATTGAGGCGCAGAATATTTGAATCGAATGGCATTGCTTTTATAAGGTAATTCAATTCTATTTTCATTATCCGAGTCAAATTGAATTGCATTGGCATTGGAATAAGTTCCATAATAAATAACAGAATCTGTTTTCCCACTTATACGAACTTCTCTAATGATAGTCTGAAATGGATCATTGTATTTTTTCACAACTGTAGGATCATAATGAACAAATCCATCCTCATTCCCAAATAATACATTTTCCTTATCAACAACCGTAACATTCTCAAAAGCTCCAATAAAAGATGATTTTAAGGGAGCGAATGGCTTTTTCAGCATTTCATATGAGTTGTCTACTTGTGATTTTAATAAACCTACATTTTCAGCTTGAAAAAACCAGACATCACCATTTTTTTGCTCAAATAATTTATTCACTGGTTCTTCGCTGTCAAATATATTATTTAAAGACTGATACACTTCAAATTGATCAGATTCTGCAACATATTTATAAAAACCATTGCTGGTTGAAAAAACAATATCATCACGAAGTTTGTGGACATCAATACCCAGGTTTGACTTAAAGCCATCTTCTACTCCATAAAATCTGTACTTTGTACATTTATCCAAATCTTCATTTAAGACCAAACGATACACGCCTTTGTAACCATGACACATCCAAATCGTATTGTCATCATTCCAAACCATTTCTCTGCATGATTCATTGAAACCTTCAATTCTTTTAACAAATTTCCATTTATTATTCGTTTGTTTCGATTTCTGATAAAGTACTAAACCTTTATAGGTTCCACCAATCATTACATTCGGAAACTCTTTTTTATAAATGTAATTCCACCCTCCGGCTATATCAGAAATCAATTTTCCTACCTTTTTATCAATACTAAATGTTCCTTTATTATGTCCGCAAATAAGCTCCCCGTCAACTACTTGCAAATGCCATACTTGTCCCGAGGTATTCTTAACCAATTCGAAAGCCTCTTCTCCATTGCTTAAGCCCCTCGAAAAATCATATTTCCGGGCAAATAATCCAGTGTTGGTTCCCAGATACAAATACCCATCATGATATATTGATGCATAACCTGCTCCAAGATCTTTATCTTTTGGAAAAATGGTAAGAGGAGAACTAATTTCCAAATAATCGATTCCATTATCCAATCCAACCCATAAATTTTCTTTTTGATCCAAAAACAGACTTAAAACGGTATTGTTCTGTAACCCTTTTTCAGTATTGATATTTTGTATTATTTGTCCTTCCTTGTTAATGATATAAACACCATTCCGAACCGTTCCAAAAGCAAATTTTGAATTCCCAAGTGACATTCCTGTATATACCTGATCAGTTTTTAATTTTTGACTAAGCTCATTGTTCCATGAAGTCATCTGAGTACCATCATACAGAAACAAACCGTCTAATGCCGTAGCAATTAAAATCAGATTATTCGAAAAGGGAAGCAAACTAACAACCTCCTTATCAACGAATAACTCACCTCCTTTCACTACATCTAAAGATCTTCCATCGAGCACACAAAGTCCTTTTTTTTGATCTCTTACAAAAAACTGATCCCCAACAAGAAAACTAAAATGAAATTCATTTTCATTCTGAATTTGTGAAATTGCACCATCTCTATAATAGAATATTTTTTGAAACGAATGAAATAGAATACCTTTTTTATAGGGGAAGATCTGCCAAACTTCATCAAATTTCCGATCATTATCAGGCAAAAGATCAACGAGAGAATGATAGCTCAACTTCCCTTGATTATCGGGCTTTAAATATCCAAATTCGTTATATGCACCAACAAATACCTGCCCCAAACTATCTACTGCCAACGAACGAACAACTGAATTATTGGGCATTGGAATCACACGCCAATTGTTTCCATCAAATTCCAATACTCCCTCATTATTAGCAAAATAAAGCAACCCATTGGGTGTTTGTGCAATGTCCCAGTTCTGAGTTCCTCCTTTGTAATGACTTCGGGAGAAATTTTTTATAAAAGGAATCCCATTGTTCTTCACTCCTGAAAAAGCGAAAAAACCGGTAAGGGAAATTAAAAGGAAAATAATTGAAATTCTTTTCAAGATAGGATCTGTTTTGTTTCGCTGAAATTTAAGAGGTTTCTAAGAATAATCCAAACTAAAAGAATATTGGTTCTTTTATTCTATATTAAATCTTCTCAATTTTAAAGCTTCAACAAAAAAATATCATGCACTAGGTCACTTATTTGCGTTTGTTTAATGATAAAAACGCCCATCAAACAAATATTTGATGAGCGAATGAATTATTTTAACTTTTATTGTTTACAAAAAAGAGGCAATCCCAACCATTGACTTAAAACGAATACATGTCTGAAATATACGGATTTGCCTGCCTTACTGAAAATTTACAACATAAAGAAAACTATTTAGTAAGTCGGGATGCAGAAAGCTAACTCATAAGCTAGTTCATTCCAGCCAGATATCTTTCTGCCTCAATAGCAGCCTGACATCCTGATGCTGCTGATGTTATTGCCTGCCGGTAATTTGGGTCTTGTACGTCGCCACAGGCAAAAACTCCTTTAATGTTTGTCATTGGAGTGCCTGGCTGAGTTAGAATATAACCTTGTTCATTTGTATCAATATAATCAGAGAATACATCTGAATTGGGATGATGACCAATAGCCAAAAAGAATCCATCAATAGCAATTTTCACTTCTTTTTCCATTGGAGTACCGGATTTACTAATTAATATACAGCCTTCTACCCCATTTTGTCCTGTTAACTCCTTAGTAGAGTGTTCGAATAAAATTTCAATGTTCGCTGTTTTAAATACTCTTTCCTGCATTGCTTTCGATGCTCTTAAAAAATCTTTGCGGACAATTAGGTAAACCTTTCTGCACAAGCCAGCTAAGTAAGAAGCCTCTTCGCAGGCTGTATCGCCACCGCCTACAACTGCAACATCTTTTCCTCTGTAGAAAAAACCATCGCAGGTAGCACAGGCTGAAACACCCGAACCTCTAAATTTTTCTTCGCTCTCTAAACCCAAATATTTAGCCGTAGCTCCTGTAGCTATAATTACCGAATCGGCTTCAATATCTTTATTCCCATCTACTTTTAATTTAAACGGCCGTTCGTTCAAATTTACTTGAGTAACAATACCCCAGCGGCAATCGCAGCCAAATCGTTCGGCTTGTTTTTTTAGTTCGCCCATCATTACAGTTCCAGTTACTCCTTCTGGATATCCCGGGAAATTATCAATTTCAGTAGTTGTGGTTAATTGTCCGCCTGGCTGCAAACCTTCATAAACAACAGGATTTAAATTTGCTCTTGATGCGTAAATTCCGGCAGTATAGCCTGCTGGTCCCGAACCAATTATCAAACACTTTACTCTTTCTATATTCTCTTTACTTTCCATCTTTTTCTTCTTTCTATATTCTTAAGAAACTTTCTTCATCTTTTCCAACATGGTCTTAAGAATCACCTCGTCGGTTACTTCCATTCCCTCATTTGCCAAACGACCAATATTCCGAATAGTAGCTTCCACATTATCATCAACAATACCATTCATTCCATTCAAACAATTGTGATTCATAGCTAATAATGATGATTGAATTGCGGCACTTACGCTTGCCGCAATTTTATGCGAACAACCATACTTTGCGCCATCACAAATCATACCGGTTACACCCCCTGTCATATTCTGTAATGTCATCCCCATTTGTTTAAAATCACCTCCCATAATGTAAGTAATTCCACATCCTGCACCGGCAGTAGACAATAATACGCCACAAAGTGCCGATAACTGACCTACAAAAGATTTCATGTAAATGGTAACCAATAATGCCAAAGCCAAAGCTCTTAGTAATTTCTCATGACTCACTTTAAATTCCTCTGCGGCAACAACCACAGGCAGGGTAACACTTATTCCCTGGTTTCCGCTGCCACAATTAGACATCACAGGCATTGCACTGCCTGCCATTCTTGCATCTGAAGCGGCGGCTGTAAGCATTATGGACCGGCTCATTAAATCCTCCTTAAGGATTCCTTTCCGGATATTAATCATCATCGATTTACCCACCTGAAGTCCGTAATTTCCCTTTAAACCTTCCTCTGCGATGGACTTATTAAGCTTTACTCCTTTTTCAATGAAAGCGATATCGGCTATGTCAACGGTATTGATAAACTCATAAATACTACTAAAGTTCCAGTCTTTCATACTAATACCGGTATCTTTTACCGATTCAGAAGTACTGCTGTAAATAATACTTCCATTTCGTTCAGCTAAAACCACATTTGTGTGTCGATCCTGAATCACAACACGACCTGTATTTTCACCCTTAAAGCAGATGCATTCGATGTACAGTTTAGCCACACCATATTTTACATCTACCTGAACTTTTCCTTGGCTCACAAAGGTTTGCGCCAATTCAACAATGTCAGGACTAATTCTATCCAGAACTTCTAATCCTGCCATAGGATTTCCTCCCAAAGCACCCAAAGCCCCTGCAATCGTTAAACCAACCATACCCGAACCTGGAATTCCAACTCCCATTCCATTCTTAAAAATGTTTCCACTTACGTGAAATTCAATTCGCTCGGGAATTTGGTTCAAGATCTCTCGTGCTTTTGCTGCAGCATAAGCCACCGCTACCGGTTCCGTACACCCAAGTGCCGGAACAAACTCTTCTTTTAGTTTTTGTAGGTAAACTTCCTTCATTACTGATTTTTCAAGAAAAACACACTTTATGTTTTTCGATAATTTACTTGTGGTTGGTTAATAGTTTAAGACAAAAGAGCGGACCGGTCAATCATTCTTACCAACCGGTCCTAACTAAATCAAAACAGACTAATGATTTTGTTGTACTACTTTTTAGGATTCATGATTACTTCAACAGTATTCACGTTCTTTAATATTTCTTTTACAAATTTCTGAATCGAGTTTGCATCAATATTTTCAATCAATTTTATGTAATCTTCCTTAGAAGTCAGTTTTGAACCTAACATTAGATTGTTTTGGATACTGCTCATCCAGAAAGAGTTTTGCAATTCAGCTTCTTCTCTGCTTTTAATGAAATTGTTCTTAATCTCATTTAAGTCAACAGCATCACAAGCTTCATTTTGAATTTTAACAATTTCCTCCTTGACAATTTCAACCAAACGATCACGCTTTTCAGGATTACAATCGAAACTGATATTCAATGAGAATTCCGGTGTTGGTAGTTTAGATGATGATGGACTAACTCCAACACCATAAGATCCACCTTCCTCTTCACGAATCGTTGTCATATATCTTTTAGACAGAAGTTGAGACACTACGTTAAGCATCACTCTGTTCTCTAATGTATAATCAAAATCACCTTGTATTGCATAAGTAACTGTCGTTTTCGGCACTGCCATTTCACGATCGAAGATTCTGCTTGTTTTTCCTTTAGAAGGGCCCACTTTATGATCTACAAATGCTTCTTTTTTGTTTATAGAGCTGATGTTACCAATATACTTCTGGATTAGGGGCAAATGCTCCTCTTCGTTAATATTACCAACAAAGATGAAAGTAAAGTCACTCGCATTGGAAAAACGCTCTTTATAAATCTCAACTGCTCTTTTAAAGTCGATCTTATTAATAAAATCTTCTCCAAAAAGCAAAGTACGTGGAGAATAATTTGTCGATAATAAAGCTATAGTATCCTGAAGTGCTTTATTATTGTCTACTTTTATGTTTGCAACATAATCTCTCATACGTGCCATCTGTGCACTAAAAGGAGCTTCTTCGAAACGAGGTGCTTCAAAATTCAGGTAAAGCAATTGTAGTAAAGTCTCAAAATCCTGAGGAGAAGCAGAACCTGAAAATCCTTCTGTCAATTCTCCTAAACTTGCATTCAAACTAACAATTTTACCTGCTAATTTTTTCTGTAACTGAGTTGCATCAAACTCACCAACACCAGACATTTGAGAGATTCCTGTTGCCATATCTGCGGAAGCAAGATCTTTATCAGCAATTAATGATGTTCCACCAAAACTGAAAGAAGACATCGAAATTTCATCCTTACTGTATTCAGTAGGTAAAATTACAACTTTTGCACCATTTTCTAGAACATAACCACTGGCATCAGTCCCTTCAACTTTAAATTGGCTTGAAATTTTTACTGTTTTTAATTTCTTAGCAACAAGAGGCTGATTGCCAGCTTCATCTACATAAGCTTCAACATTTGATGATTTCACTTTAGCTGCAACCGCTAATAATTCTTCTTTAGTTGGGTAAACCTGCGTTTCGTTATCAGGACCTTGTAATACTAATGCTGAATTATCAACATTAGAATAAGAATTAACAAATGCATTCACCTCTTCGAGTGTGATAGCAGGAATGGTTTTAGCGGCAAATTCCATTTCCCACTCCAAGGAAGGAAATGGTTCTGCTTTTAAGAACAAGTCTGCTAATTGCTCCGCCCACTTATCATTTGTAATTTTGCTGTAATTTGCAGCATATGATTCATATGATCTCATGTATTGCACCTTGGTTCTCTCAAGCTCCGAAGCAGTAAAACCATAACGTTTAACACGTTCCAATTCTGTTAGTGCTTCAGAGAATGCCTCCAGTTCTTTACCCCTTTTAGGCATCACGTAAATATAATCACCACCTTTGGTACGGGCTAAATCAAATCCACCAACCTGAATACCCATTGCCGAGCATTCCAATTTCTTAGTTTTCTCAGCAATACGGGCAGTAAGCATCTGATTGAACATGCCTTTAGCCATATCGTTTCTTTGTGTTACTTCGGTCTTTACAGCATCCAAATCGCTACGGAACAACCACATGATACTCAGACTTTTTTGTTCCTTATCTTTAGCTGCAACATAAGCTACTTCTTTAGAATCCTCAACTTGAGTATAAGTACGCTCAGCAGCGTTCTTCGGCATTGGAATTTTCGAGAATAAAGCCTGTACTTTCTCTTCTATCTCTTCAGCATCAATATCTCCAACAATAACTACAGCTTGTAAATCCGGACGATACCACTTGTCGTAATATTCGCGAAGTGCTGAATGTTCAAAATGATCAATCACATCCAAAGAACCGATCACATCACGCTCTGCATACTTCGAATTATTATACATCACCGATGATGTTTGATCTCCCAAACGCTTACGAACATTTCTTCTGGTACGCCACTCTTCATGAATAACACCACGCTCCGACTCAATTTCTTTGCCTTCCAGCAATAATCCTCCTGACCAGTCATGCAAAACCAATAAAGCCGAATCCATCAACCCTTTACTCCCTGTAGGAATATTACTGATATTATAAACAGTTTGGTCCTGAGCAGTATAAGCATTAATATCACGTCCAAAAAGAATACCATTTTTCTCCAAATAATCAAGCATGTTCTTACCTGGAAAATTTTCCAAACCATTAAACGCCATGTGTTCCAGAAAGTGAGCCAAACCATTTTGAGAATCTTCTTCAAGAATCCCTCCAACGTTTTGTACAAAATAAAAACTGGCGCGGTCTTTTGGCTCCTCATTATGCATCACATAATAAGTTAAACCATTAGATAACTTACCTTGCTTCACCTTTGAATTCAATGGAATCGTTGTTGTATACTGAGCTTGGGAAACCAAACCAGAAAATAAAATACTCGCAAAGAGCAGTGTTACAATTTTATTCATACGTTAAATTTTACTTTATAATTTCTTCTCATTAAAAATCCGAGAGAAAAGTGTTCTCAGGTTGCCATTAATTCCTAATTGATAAAACTTGTGTTGTTCAATTGGGAATCGATGGGTGGTCTTCATAGCATAAAATTAAATTTCGAAAAAAAGAGCAGGGAGTTTCTTAGATCAGATATTGGGGTAAATAACTTAACGTCCCTGCCCTTTTCACCACTAACTACTGTTTGTTGTTGTTTATCTTGATTTTGTTTTATCAGCTTTAGAATCTATTCAAGTTTGATGATGAGATGACAGGGATTGCCGGCCCTGCCATCTGCATCAACCCTACTAACCACGTTTTCATTCTTTACCTATGAAAACTCACTAACTAATATTGATTCTTAAATGCCTTTTTATTGTCCTGTTAAAACAAAATAATTTCTCTTTTAATCAACTACTTAATTGCCGCTGCCGTTTTTTTTTGCTTGAAATTTTTAATTCCTTCATCCAGAAATCTTACAAAATTGTTTACATCTAAATCGTAAGCTCTTGGTGTAGCTACATCTTTACCGTCCGAATCAAGCAGGCAGTAATATGGCTGAGCATTTATATTATATCTTGTAATTTGAAAATCTGCATTTTTCTTTCCTAAAGTCTTCTTCTTTTTACCATCATAATTGGAAACAATCCACTCTTCTTTAGGCAATTCTGTTTTATCATCAACATACATGGCAATAACAATGTAGTCTTCCTGCAAACGCTTCAACACTTGTGGGTCAGACCATACATTCGCTTCCATTTCGCGGCAGTTAACACAACCGTGACCTGTGAAATCCATAAATACAGGTTTGTTTTGCTGTTTTGCTGCTGCCATTCCTTCCTTGTAATCGAAATATCCGTTTAAGCCATGAGGTAAATGTAAAAAGTCAGAATACTTAGCGCTATGGGCTTCCTGATGAACTGCTCCGCTATTGCCCGCATTATTTCGTACAATCTGATTGATATCAAAATCCTGAGTTGCTTGTGGTGGAATATATCCTGAAAGAGCTTTTAAAGGGGCTCCGAACATTCCTGGAATCATGTAAACGACAAACGAGAAGGTTACAACCGCCAATAATAAACGAGGAACACTAACAAATTTCAGTTCACTGTCATGAGAAAATTTCAATTTACCTAATAAATACAATCCCAATAAGGCAAACACTACAATCCAAACTGCAAGATAAATTTCACGATCTAAAATTCCCCAATGGTAAGTTTGATCAGCAATACTTAAGAATTTTAAACCTAAAGCCAATTCTATAAAGCCTAAAACAACTTTTACTGAATTTAACCATCCACCCGACTTCGGCATTTTATTCAACCATCCCGGAAAAATGGCAAACAATGTAAATGGCATAGCAAATGCTGTTGAAAATCCTAACATTCCAACAATTGGCATTAAAACTTCACCTCCTGCCGAGGCAACTAAAATGGCGCCCACAATAGGTCCTGTACATGAGAACGAAACCAAAACCAAAGTAAATGCCATAAAGAAAGCACCCAATAATCCACCTTTATCTTCGTTTGATACAGACTTATTCACCATCCAGCTTGGCATGGTAATTTCGAACATTCCAAAAAAGGATGCCGCAAATACCATAAAAATTAAAAAGAAGAAAACATTAGGAACCCAATGCGTTGATAGAAAGTTGGCAAAACCCGGCCCCATAACAACAGCGAGTAAAGTACCAATAAAAGAATATATCGCAATAATAGAAAATCCATAGAAGAAAGCCTGCATTCTACCTTTGGCCTTGTTTTCACTGCTGTGCATAAAAAAACTAACCGTCATAGGAATCATAGGGAATACACAGGGAGTAAAAATTGCGGCTAAACCACCTAAAAAGGCAAAAATAAATACTGCCCAAAGTCCTTTCTTGTCTTTAGATTCTTTTACCGGTGCCGGTGCTTCAGCTTTCACTTTTTGTGCTGCTGTTGCAGCTCCACCTTTAATTTGCAAATCAAAATCATTATCCCCCATTACACATTGTCCCGAAACATCGGAACAAGTCTGATATTCGAAGGTTCCTTTTACATGCAGCGGCAATTCCTTCACCAAAATACTTTGGCGCATCTCAGCTTCATTCTCGAAATAGCTTACTTCACCACCCCAAACTTCATCCTGATGCTTATGGGCATTGATTGGTTTTACTTCACCTATTCGTTCGTAGCTTGAATTTTCGGTAAAATCAAATTTAATGACTATTGGTCCCAACTCTGGGTCGAAATCGTTTGAGTATACATGCCACGATTTATCAATCGATGCCTTAAAAACAACATCCAGCTGATCGCCTACTTTTACCTCTTTATTCGAAAACTCAACTTTCCACTTGGCAGGTTGCAAGACTTGTCCAAACGAAAATCCGCTAAACATTACCATCAGAATGGCAAAAACTGTAAATTTCAATTTCATTATTTAATTATTTTATAAATTGGATATTGCTCATTTAGGTATTATCCAATGCAATTGAGTTGAATTGGTTTTTTTGATTCTTCTTTTACTTCTGTCTTGTTACTGTAGAGACAACCAAAACCAGTAATAGGGTGAAAACTAAAATGAAAAAAAAGCTAATATTTGTTAATTACTAAGCTATTACAAGCACCTCAATTATCATTCACTCCATTATTTTGTTTATTCAAACTAATGTAATTACACTGATAATCTATACAAATCAAAAATGCTTTCAATCCAGATTAGATAAAAATTACGATTCTATAAAAGTTCACGTTTTTAGTAATATTTTTTATCGGATCAGAACAAAAAGCTGTGTTTTGGTTCGTGTTTCATTAAAAATGTAAGGTTTTGCTTATGAAATTATCAACTTCCCGGTCTTAAAAATGATAATCTCTGTAGTTGCCCTTTGATATTAGGATACGATATACAAACAAAAAAACCACCTGACAGGTGGTTTTAATTCAGAATTTAATCGATATACTAACTAATTAAACTCCTGTAAAGTATTGGTGTGATTAAAAATTTTGGCAATGGTTAACATTTAGTTAGCCGGATAAGTAATATCAAACTCATCATCTCCCATTACGCACTGTCCACTTACATCAGAACAGGTCTGAAATTCGAAGGTTCCTTCAATTTTCAATGGTAAGTTCTTAATTTTTATTTGCTGGCGCATTTCAGCAGTGTTCTCAAAATAACTTACTTCGCCTTCCCATGTTTTGTCGTAATGCTTTTTGGCATTTATTGGCTTCACATTTCCAATTCTCTCATAGCTTTCATTCTTTTCAAAATCAAACTCAATTAAAATCGGACCCAATTCCGGATCAAAATCGTTTGAATACAAATGCCAAGTCTTATCAATAGTGGCCTTAAATACAATATCAATAACTTCTCCAACTTTAAATTCCTTTTTTGACAACTCTACTTTCCATTTCGATGGAGTTAAGATTTGTCCAAAAGATGATCCGCTTACCATCATTAGCATGATAACTAAACCTGTAATTTTCCTCTTCATATTCTGCATTTTTGTTTGCTGTTTCTATTCAGAAATTTCTCTTACTTATATTTAAGACAATAATCAACACACATTGGGTGAATATGAAAACAGAAAAATTTGTTAAGATTTGTTAATCCATAAAGGCTTGAACTTTTAATACTCATTTCAAAATCCATTTTCCTTTTTTTAACGCCTCTGTGTTTGGTGCTCTTTGTCCTACTGAAACAACTAAAGAAGAACATCATTCATTCACTAAGAAAATAGCCGGAACTGTTTTCAATCGGCAACTTGTGGCATCCAATTGGCAAGTTGTACCCGTCAATTAGTAATCTGATGGCTCCCCGAGGCAACAATTGGTGCCCAATTGGCAAAAAGTGGCAGCCAATTGGAAACCTGATGGCTTCAACAGGCAGTCTCCCGGTAGTATCTCAATCCTTTAAAAGTTTGGCTGGGTGAAAAAGAAACCCACCTCTAAGGTGAAGGTGGGTTGGCTTGTATGAGTAAAAAAATCAGCAGATTCAGTTTTTCTCATTCAAAAATATTGCTGACCACAAGTCTTTCTTTTCATCTTCGGGTGCTAACTCTATTGATTTTGCAGCCTGAATTTTCGCCTCTTCTGTTCGTCCTGCTTTATTCAATATGCAGGCATATGTATCTATATTCGCAAAATTAGTATTCAATTCAACAGAGCGCTTGGCCATTTTCACAGCCTTGTTTACCAATTCTTTATCAAGATCCTCTTTTGCTTCAGCAATAGTCCATGCATATTGGTTCAAGTTCTCGAAGTTGTCAAAATCATACTTTATTCCATAATCAGCCATCGCCAGATAAAATTTTCTCTGATCAGGATCACTTTGAAGCATATTCATATCCAAAAATGCAACCATCTTTGTTCCAACTTCTTTGTCGAGAGCAATTAACTCTTTCTTTTTAAGACTTAGAGCCTCCATATCGCCTTTACGAGCCAATTGTACCATTTCACCGAACATGGTATACTCCAAAAACTGGTCAACCTGTGCTTTATCAGCTACAGCATAAAACCTGGCCTTATTTTTCAACACAAAGTGAAAAACAGGATTTGATGTGCTTTTAATTGTACTGGCAATTAACTCGGCATCTTTTGCATTAATCAGCTCTTCAGGTTTTTTACTTGAAAAATAGCTGTCAACAGCCTCTTTTGCATCAATACCCGCGTTTGCAGAGGTCATGATGTACCTTTGCATAAATTCGGAACTACGATCTCCTTTTTCGAATTGTTTGTTTAGTGCAGCCCAGTTATTTTTAGGATCTAAAGCTAACGTAGCTGCCGCGATAAGTGATTGTGTATCGCCTGCTCCCACCATTTTGTGCTGCAGCTTGCCATCGGCATCCAACCACAATAAAGTAGGAAAAGCAGATATCTGATATTTTTCCATTAAAGGTTTTCCTGCTTCCGATTCCATATCCATTTTCACACACACAAAATTCTTGTTAAAGAAAGCTCCGACTTCATCTTGGGTGAAGATATTTTTCGCCAAATATTTACAAGGACCACACCATGTGGTGTAACAATCCATGAATACAGTCTTATTTTCTTTTTTTGCTTTTGCCAGGGCCTCTGCAAATGTTCCGTGTTCAAATGCTATGCCTTGCGAAAATGCGCTGACAAAAACGAATATGCTTACTAATGATAAAATTATTTTCTTCATGTGTTTTATTTTTTTACTTGGTGAATATTATTAAAGATCAGTCTCTAAATATTTCTATCTTGTTTATAAGACAACTAAAATCTATAATAAGGTGAAAGATCAAGTATAAAATATTGTTAAAATTTATTAACGATAAAATTGAAAAACCGACTGCAATCAAAGAACAAGTTGCTATGCTTAAGCATACCAACATACTTTTGAAAAAAGGTCAGACTTGATAAGGTCTGACCCTTTAAAATTTATTACTATGCGATGAAAGATTCAATAAAACTCATATAAATTTACAAATGACTATTAATGTATTCTAAAACATCATCTTCAGAAGGATACGGAGCATGGGTGTTAACGATTTTACCATCTTTATCGAAAAACATGAATCTAGGAATTGAATTGATCTGATATTTTTTGCACAGTTCAGATCCATTTCCTCCATCAACAATATACTGCGCCCATTCAGGCTTTTCTTTAAGAAGTAATTTTTTCCATGCGTTACTATTTTCATCTATAGAGATGCTAATAAATCGTATTCTTTCATCCTCTTTATAGTGATCAGCAATTTTCTTAAAATGCGGTATTTCCAATTTACAGGGACCACACCATGTTGCCCATACATCAATAAACAAAGCTTTGCCTTTTAAATCTGAAAGATGGAGCATATTTCCTTCAAGGTCCTTCATTTCAAAATCGGGTGCCAAAGCTCCAATTTCCAGTTTTTTAGTCATGCTGCGAACTGCTGCTATTCTTTCAATTTCTTTGCCATCATTACATATCTCTCTGTAATATTTCATCATCTTCCCAATATCCCCTTTCCCTCTGTTTTCGAGTATATTACCCATTACATTTGTAGATTCCTGATTCAAGACATCCTGATTTGAAAGACATTTTTTCATCGTTTTCATAATGTCCAGCAAATCAACTTCTGGCATATTAAAAATGATATAATAATTTAGAACGGTATTTATATCCGAAAAATCTTCTGATCCAGAACCTGTCCATTCTTCAGATAGGAGGTATTTGTCAAAATCCGGATCATTTACAATTTCACCGTTTTTCTTCAGCCAATTGAACGCAAATACATAATTATAATATAATGTATTCTTTTTGATCCTATTTTTCATTTCGCGCACAAAACGGGGATTGTCGATTTGCGCAAGATAACCTTCCTCAATACTTCGTAATTTACTAACACTGCTATTGTAATCCTTAAAATTATCGTACACCTGAAGAGGATCAAGAAGCTGATAGGTTTTTGCAAAATTTTGATTGTACTCTTTTAAGAATACGTTTTCTGCTAAATTATCGCCAAGAACATTGTATCGCGACTCATCTGATTCAACACTCAAATCCATATGTACGATATAATTACGATTTGGCTCAACATATACTTTAAAAATAAAATATCCAATTACAAAAGCAGCATCGAATTCGGGTTGATCAATTGATGTTGAAAAGCTAAATGTACCATCTTCCTGAACTTTTATTTCTTCCCCTTCATCGGTTGCTAAATTTTTAACAAAAACTACTTTTTCACTGTCCAGCTTGTGTACTTTGCCTTTAAATGTTGAAATATTTTGGCTGCTAACACATAATGCAATTAACATTATACTTAGTAATATCAATATTTTTTTCATTTTACTTTTTTTAAATTAAAATAATACTTACTGTTTATGTATTTAAAAATTCTCTCTGAAAGATTATATCCGCGCAGATTTTTTACAAGAATTTTCCTATTGAAATCAATCAGAAAATCAAATGGTATTGATATCAAAACATGCCATATAAAATGTTTCTTTTCAGCTATATCTTCGGTAAAAAAGATGCATCGCAACATGGCTATGCTTTACTTTTTTGCCTCGATACAACTAAAAATTAATTCATTTTATTTAAAGTCTATTTTGAAATTAAATTGGTATGATTCAATATTATAGTGCTGCCACCTCATCCTTCTCTTCAAATCCAGATTTGCCATTTATAACCTTCAGTATCCGGAATAAGTGGTTTACTCAGAAAATATAGCCGATAAGCTTATGTTGGCCTCCTATATGTATCTAAATTATAAATACAAACCCGTTATTCTCTAATTCATTACAACTAAAAAAAGTGAGCAATAAAGTGAATAGCAATATTGCTGATATGATCATTTTTCCCGTAGATAATGATTCATGAAACCCGGGAGCTCAGGTCTCCCGGTTTCTAACTTATTCTTAATTAATTGTTATTCTGATATTCAGGATTCCAAATTATCACAGAAGGCGGAATCTTCATTGTAAGTCTTTCCTTTGTTAATGAATACGTATCAATACCATCTGTATGTGTGTAGTATTGTTTCATATCCTGAAATAATGAATCATCCCACAAGCGCCTCATATCAAACCATGTAGTTCCCATACCGATTCCTTCCCTTATTCTTTCCGCAACCACAAATTTGATTAACTCCTCTTGTGTATTCACATCGGCAGGAATATCTGCATATCCGGGTTCTATTCTATTCTCCCTAAATTCGGTCAAGACTGATTCGGCTTCAGTTGTTTGTGAATTACGAGCTAAACACTCTGCATACATTAAATAAACATCTGCCACAGTTACACCAATATCTGTTGCTATTCTGCTTGAATTTGGATAATAGTAATCAGATGGATCCAAAGATGATTGAGCATACGCACTTAATCCAGAATTTAATCCTGATACCATTGCCAGTCGATAATCATTGGGAGTAAAATACTTTTCTAAAACTTGAGTTTTTATATGCAGCAAAGTGGAACCTACAAATGAAGGATAAAGAGCCAACCACAATCTTGGGTAGATAGATTCAGAATAAAGTGATTCGGGATTGGTCTTTGCAACATTAGGATAAGAAATTTCACCTTCTTCCATCAAATCATTATAATTTAACAAGCCTCTGGAACCATCTGAATCAATCTTATTTTTTGCAACTTGAAGATATGGCAGAGCCTTCTCATATTTTCCCATCATCCAATACACCTTTCCCAGCATTGCATTCCCTGTAGGCATAAAAATCCGTTTAAAATGCTCTTCTCTGTCCTCCAAAAAGGGAAGAGATTCTTCCATTTCTGTTATTACATAATTATAAACTTCTTGAACCTTTGCTCTGGGAAATTCCACATCAACGGTTGCGGATGTAGTAATTATAGGAATACACAAATCTGAAGCCGCAGTACTTTCATTATATGGAGCACCAAAAAACTGAGCCATCATAAAAGTATACCATGCTCTCATAACCCTTGCTTCTGCCCAAACGGCTTTCTTTTCATCCTCAGTTCCATCTGAAGCCTGAAGTACTTCATCTACTACTAAATTAATAGTATAAAGTTGTTTACATGGATCATTCCATTCGCTGCAAACATCGTCTGTTCTAAAAATATCAGATTCCCACTTGTATGCATTCATATCTTCAGCACCCAAAACAGAATACGCAAAATTATAACCGTTTTCGGTAGTAGTAAATTCAAAACTCATATTTGGAAAAACACTTAAAGTAAATATATCGTCTTTTCCATATAGTAAACCTGCGTAATGTTCCAATTTTTCAGGAACATCGTAACCTCTTGGTTTTACATCCAAATAGTCTGTACATCCTGAAAGCATAACCAGCATCAGGAATAGCTGTATAATAATTTTAATCTTTTTCATGATATCATAGAATTAAAAATCAATGGATAAATTTGCCGAAAAGCTTGGACCAAAACGTTCCGACCTCGCGCCTGAACTAAGATAAAATGCTTCCGGATCGATTCCTTCCCCATTAAAGGCAATAGTTAGGAGATTAGTTACCTGAACCCCGAATTTAATTCTCTCTGCTCTTATCGAATGACAAACTTTTTGAGGAAAATTATAACTTAGAGAAAGATCTCTTAATTTTATATAGGAAGCATCAAGGATATTAATGTCGGCGTACCTATACAAATATCCTATATCTGTTTCATTAATATCAGCATTATTCTGATCATAATAAGCCGGAACATTAGTTATCAGTTCATCACCTGGTTTGCGCCACCTTTTGTCAAAATCTTTATGAACACTTTCGGTCAAACGATATGTAAATTGGTTATTTACATCATTTCGCATTTTATTGCCTAAGTTATATATAAACATAAAAGAAAGTTCGAAATTTTTATACTGAAATAAATTGCTCAATGATCCATACCAGGGAGCTACCGTTGTCCCCTGATACGGAACTGCTGATTCAGTATCAATATCCTCTACAGAACTTACGATATCTCCTTGCGAGTTATAAACAGCTGGAGATCCGTTTTGTCCATCCAAACCTGCCCACCGATAAGCAAACAAAGCCCCAATAGGATTTCCTTCCGAATAGGTTTGATCAATCTTATTGTACGGCGAACTAGGTGGCTCTACATACATTTTGGAAAGCTTATTTTTATTATATGATAGCACAAGATTAGTTTCCCAGCTAAAATCTGCAGATGCTATATTCTGGTTGCGTAAGGAAACTTCAAACCCTTTATTGGTAAGCGTTCCAACATTGGAAAGGACTGAAGTATACCCTATTGTTGGATTGATGGGATTATAAGCCAGCAAATCTGTTGTCTTCTTGTCATAAACATCAATCGTCCCACTAAATCGATTTTTAAACATCGAAAAATCCAGGCCAAAATTCCAGGTTCTGGTTTTTTCCCAGGTTAATTTATCATTTGATGGTGTAGAAACCTGATATCCCAAACCAAATTCGCTATAAGCAGGATCGGTTTGAGCTGCAATAATATTAAACGGACCTCCTAATCCCGGATCCGGTGAATTTCCCGAAAAACCATAGCTTAACCGCACGTTAAGGTTATTTACAGAATTTATATTCTTCATAAAATCCTCTTTAGCCATGTTCCATGCTGTACCCAAAGACCAAATAGGCTTAAAATTTAGGCTGGGGTCACTTCCAAATAAGTTTGACTGGTCTACCCGAATACTTGCATTCAATGAATATTTATCATTGTACGTGTAAGCTGCATTTGAATAAAATGAAGTGTAACGCAACAAAACCTCAGCCTGTGTATTTGTATTTGGTTCAAAACTGTTGATACCTTGTCCCGGTATTTGATCCAAAACAGGATTTTCTACGCCATCAACATTGAGCACATAGTCATTGTAAAATATCCCCTGCATTGTCTGTTTATCGTATCCTCTCTGAAAAGAGGTGTGCGATCCTATTTTGTTTTGACTTATTTCGCTGCCTAACAATGCTGTAATTTGATGTTTTTCACCAAGCATATTGTCATAACTAAACTGATTTCTTATGGTGTAAGAATCGGTATATCCATCCTGCATTGTAAAATGGCCGCCTCTCGGAAGGTAAACGGTTCCATCCATTGCAGTTCCATAAGCTCGTTCCAAACGCACACCAAAGGTTTCTGAAGGATAATACTGTTCACTATTACTGTCTGAGGAATAGTACTGAAAGCGTCCTTCATACTTTAATCCCTTAAATAAATCAATTGTAACACCTACACTGGCCCGAAGATTACGACCAGTCGCCTCATTGGTACTTTTATTATAATCATCAATAGGAAAATAATCAAGATTTTGCCCGGATAATGCCTCTGCTTGATCCTGTATATTCTCATTCATAATATAGCGACTAAAAGAAAGTGGGTTTCCTTCTGTATCATGAAAAGCAGCATAGGGCAGGTTGGTTAAATAATTTGTTGATTGATCCCAGGTTTCTGAGAAAAGATGGGAATCATCTTTCGAATAAGAAGTGTTAAGTGTCAGATCCAACTTCATCCATTTAGCAACATTTATATTTTCCCTAATATTCACCTTGAATTCATCCGTCTTATTTTTCAAACTTCCTTGCTCTCCCTGATAACCAAGCGACACATAAAAATCATGATTATTATTTCCTCCGGAAAAAGAAACGGATTGATTGGTCAGATATGAATTACTCATAAAGTTTTTCTCATATTCCTTACGTCCATTCCGAGATGCTAATTTTTCCAATGCTGCATCGCGCTCGGCAAGAGAAATTTCACTATTGTAATACCGATACAACGGCAATTCGTGAGGATAAATATTTGGGAAATAAATATTTCCTCCATAGGTTGAATTATTAACTATGTCAGAAGTATAGGTTTCAGGATTAAATATTTCTGCAGCTGTTCGAATAAACATCTTGCTGTCCATCTGATCCATATACGAATAATCAGGCATTCCTTTAAATGAATAAGATCCGTTATAAGAAATCTTTAGTTTTTCATTTCTGACACCATTTTTTGTTGTAATAACAACAACGCCATTAGCCGCTCGTGAACCCCATATAGATGCTGCTGTAGCGTCTTTTAAAAGAGACACACTCTTAATGTCATTCGCATTAAGCATCCCCTCAACCATATCCAAAGGAACCGACACTCCATCGACAACAAAAAGCGGGCTTCGATTTGAGTTAATTGAGTTCGTACCGCGAATTAGGTATTTATCGCCTTCAGAGCTCATATTAACACTCAATCCGGCAGCCAATCCTTCTAAACCATCCAGCACACTTCCTCTCACCTTAGCTTTTTCCTGCAGACTTTCCCCATTCACTATTTCGAAAGATCCTGCACTGCGTTCCCTTGAAATTGTTTGATAACCTGTCACAACCACTTCTCCTAACTGGCTTTGATTCTCAATTAAAACAGCATTAATAACCGATTGATCATTCACAAAAATTTCCCGGGTCTGCATTCCAACAAAAGAAAACACTAAAACTCCATTGTTCCCGGAAAACTCCAAAGAATAATTTCCATCAATATCAGTAGAAATGCCATAAGTGGTTCCTTTAACTACTACCGAAACTCCCGGCAGCGACACTCCTCTTTCATCGGTTACTTTGCCATTAATTTGCTTTTTTTCTTTTTGAATTGGTTTTGGATTTGCCTTTTTGTAAGAAACAATCACCAAATCTTCTTTTGTAGTATACTCAAAAGGCAATCCTTTTAATACTTCATGTAAACACTCTTCAAGTGTACTTGATTCCAAATCAACAGAAACCAAATATCCTTTTACATCATTGTACGAGAAAACAAAATCATAATCTGTCAATTCTTCAATTCTCTCCAAAGCATCGGAAAGTTCTACCTCTTCCAATTTTAAATTCGAAATGATCATCTGAGAATTTACACGCGCGTAGGTCGTTAGTAAACTCATCAGCAAAATCATTTTTAATACAGTAAGTCTCATAAGCCACTGTCGGGTTTTTGCCCTATCCCAATTAGGAATAAGGTGGGTTAGTTTTTTTTTCATAAATTTGCGATGATGATTAAACAATAGTTCATCCCTCCAAGGATGAACAGTTAATTTGAGGGATAGCTCCAACTATCCCTTTTTTTACTCATAAATCCCCTGATGGGACTTCAACATTATATCATTTTAGGGATTATCTATTAACATCGGAAACAACGATTACATTTCCTTTCAATTGCATGCTTATCCTGCGGGTCTGCTCCAACCTGCTGATAATCTCTGCAAAATCCTCGTTCCGGTCAGCCCTCATTCTAAAAATGTAATCTTTTACCGCCGGATTTTGATAAAAAACTTTAAAATCGTACCAACGTTCCAACTTTGTTAGAATATCTTCCAAGCGTTCTTTTTCAAAATAGAAATACCCCTCTCTCCATGCAGTATATTTTCTCACATCAACTTGTGAAACATGAATTTGATCTCCTCCAATTTTCAAGTTGGCATTATCGCCTGGTATCAATCGTTGCTTACCTGAGGTTTGTTTTGATTTTAACTCAATACTACCTTCCACTAAAGTGATATTTAGCTCTTCGTTGGGGTAAGCACTCACATTGAACTCTGTCCCCAAAACACGCGTAGTTGTACTCTTTGTTTTTACTAAAAAAGGTTTGTCGGGATTTTTTTCAACAGCAAAGTATGCTTCCCCAAGCAATTCCACTTCTCTTGTTTCTCCGGTAAACTTCACAGGATAACGAAGTTCTGATTCTGAATTTAGCCAAACCTTTGTTCCATCAGATAAAACCAGTTGATATTCTCCCAAACGCGGTACTTTCAATGTATTGAACAGATCAGCCAAGCTTTCGTCACTCTCTCCTGCGATACCGGTATACTGAACAACATGGTTTGAATCGGCATGAATTTGCACTCCTTCCTTTTCGGAGATGATTCTATTGATGCCCTCATCTAAACGATACTCATTCCCACCGGACGTAATTAATAAAGCTTTGCTGTTTCCTTTTTCTATTTGTACAAGCTGATTTCCATCCTGATCCATTTGGTTGACAATTCTGTCAAATTGAAAAATGAATGCACAGGATAATAAGACAGCAACACTTGCTGCTATCATCCAGCCTCTCTTTCTTCTTTGCTGCTCTTTCAATTTGTAAGTTAGCTTTTGCCACTCCAAGCCAATGTTTGGAGCATCAATCTGCTCTAACTTCTGACCAGATTCTTTGTATTGCCGCAACTCTTTGTACAAATCGAGCATTTGCTGGCTGCTCTCGTATTTTTGAAAAAAATTAGCCCCATATTTTTGAGGATTTTTCAGTACTTGAAAAACCTCCTCCAATTGATCATGATTATATGATTTTTTCATCTTTCTTATAATATTATCAGATTTGAGACATTTAGAATATCCTCGTCTTACAAAAACAACACAAGGAAAAATTAAAATGGGTGAATTCTTTTTTATTTTTTCTTCGAAACATGAAGAAAAAACAACAATAAATCACGGTCCAGATCGCGACGCAATTTTTTTAGGGAATTGGTTACATGTGTTTTTACTGTGTTCACAGAGATATTTAATTCTTCGGCAGTTTCCTTATAGCTTAAATTTTCGATAAAGCATTTTTTAAATACGCTTCGTCCTTGCGGCGGCAATTCTTCAATGGCTTTCCTGATTTCGACCAATACTGAATCATAATCCTGATATTCGTCTTCACCATATCCGGAACTGTGTAAGGTTCTGTTGATGTATTTTTTCTCCACTTCTTGTCGTTTCAGGTAATTTAAAGATCTGTTCCTGACCATGCTATATAGGAATGATTTTAAGGAATAGGAAATATCCAATTGACTGCGCTTGTTCCAAACTTCCTCAAAACAATCGTTCACGATATCTTTCGCAACTTCGGAATCGTTTAAAAAACTTTGGGCATGATAATACAAACTGTTATAGTACTCCTTAAACAGCTCTTCTAGAATGGTTTTATTTATGAGTAGCTTAGTCAATACTTAAATGCTCCGTTTGAATTTAATTCATTTTTCCCACCTCTAATTTACTACTTCAATATACTATACTCAAACAAGTAAAGAAAAGGGTGAATAAAATTCATTTTTTTTCTTATCATTTTTACAAATTCAGCCGTAAGTAAGACAGACAACAAGGTCAATTATCAAAAATGTGATAATATTAAACACCATTAGAAAAACAGAATTTATACCTTTTTATATCAATCTCGAACACCTATTCTCCATTACCTTACTATATCTTACAAACCTCTTTTCAGTGAACAATTCTTTACTCTTTTATTTTTTTCACTAAATATCATTTTTTTTAATCACCCAATATCGCTTTTGTGTGTGTTTATTCATAGAGTTTAAATGAAAACCGGCATCAGATTTTTTTAATAATGCTTGATCCCTGATTCAATAGCTGCTCTGTAGAATAATCCATTATAATAAAAAATGAAAAAAATGAAAAATTTATTTGTGTTACTTAGTGTATTCGTAATAGGTTGCTCCGGTGTGGATCGTGCTCCTGAAGAATTTGTAATTACAGGGAAATTCCCTAACAATGTCCCAATTGAAGTCATGCTTACCTATACTGATGATCAAAATAATCCAATCAAAGAAAAATACCTGTCTACTAATGGTGAATTTAGCTTTAAGGGAAAGACTTTAGCATCTAGTGCGAATCTATTTGTTTACCCGTATATTTCTGAATTTGAACCAACTCAACCAGAGTACTGGAAACTTTTCAATAAAGTGGTCGCAGAAAATAAATATTTGACACAGAGCAGAACCTTCTTTTTGGAGGCGGGAAATTTTGAATTTACAGGGGATTCTGATTTAATTTCTGCTAAATTAAAAACCAAGAGTGAGAATCAAGAACTTTTTAACACCTACATAAAGGAATATGAAAAAAATCACCAAAGATACTTTAACTCCCTTGAAACAAAAGAACTGTACGATAGTATTCCAACTAAAAAAATAAACATTGATTCGCTAAACAGAGCACTTTTAGAACACAAAAAGCAATTCATTGATTTTCCTTATGAATTTGCCCAAAAGTATCCTAATAGTAAAATTTCTTTAGTTGCTCTAAAAGCGGGTGATGTGAGCATTGGTATTGAAAAACTTGCCACAGCCTTGGATGTTCTGTCAAAAGATTTACAATCAACTGCTGTAGTTGCAGCACTAAAAAATGTAATTACTGTAGCGCAAAGAAATGACATAGGTAAGACGGCCATTGATTTTTCGCTTCAAGATATCAACGGTCAAAGAAAAAACTTACGCTCTTATAGAGGAAAATATGTATTGGTTGATTTCTGGGCCTCATGGTGTGGCCCGTGTAGAGCGGAAAACCCGAATGTTCTTAAGGCCTATAATAAATTCAAAGGCGAAAATTTTGATATTATATCAATCTCTCTTGATCGTAAAAAAGAAGCATGGCTAAAAGCTGTAAAAAAAGATAAACTTCCTTGGCTTAATCTACTGGATGAACCAAGTGCTGAAAAATCTATGGGAAGTGCCTACGGTATATTAGGCATACCAAGTAATGTATTAATCGATCCCAATGGGATTATAGTTGCTAAAGATTTAAGAGGAGAGGAGCTTCACGAAAAACTCTCTGTTATTTTAAAAAAATAACCTGTAGTAACACCATACTCTTCGGGATAGTGTCTGAACAATTCTGACACTATCCCGCAAAATATTTTATGCGTTGCCTATCCTCTTTTTAAATCTGCTTATCACACAAACAAACTCGTGGTTTACATGGAAGTAAGCACATTTGTATAATGATAAAAATCTAAAAGAGGGAAAAAAGCAAAGCTTCATTTCTTAAGATTGCTTATTGAAAACATTCAATTGGCTAAAATCCATTTACTTTATCCATAAAAAAAACACCTCCAAAATGGAGATGTTTTAAACGTATTGCCTACGTATTTGTGATCACATAAAGTAAGTCTGCTTACTGAAAAAGCTCTTTTAATTTCTGATCCAATGCTTCTTCTCTCAATTTATCATCCATCACTTTGCCGGTTGATGCATCTACAAGGAAAATAGCTGGAATCATTTTCACAAAATAAAGATCGTCTACGTCATTTTTATTCAGCAAATTAGGCCAAGCCATTTTTTCTTTGTCTAAAGCTTTTAGCCAGGCGGCTCTGTCTTCGTCTTTGGAAATACTGATAATTTGCAAACCTTTCGAAGCATACAATTCATACATGTGTTTTAAATTTGGTATTTCTCTTCGGCAAGGACCACACCACGATGCCCAAAAATCAATCAGAATGTATTTTTTGCCTTCCATTAATTCTGAGGAGTTAAAAGTTTTTCCTTCCCGGTCGGCCAAGGTAAACTCCGGAGCTTGTTTACCTACAACTCTTTCCGGATAAAGTTCCTTTTTCACCAATTGCCCATAGTAAGAATTTTTAACCGTCTCCGAAAATTGTTCATACAAAGGAATTTGTTCATCAGTAAAATAACTCATCGACTCCAGCATTACCAAAGGTCCCCACCATGAATCTTTGTTTGCCAAAATAGCCTCATTACTAGTTTTCTCTACACTAGTAAAAAAGTCTTTTTCTGCTTGAGCAAAAGCTTTGTAATCATCTGTATTTCTTAACGAATCTGCAATAGCTTTACTTTTAGCATTTCTTACGGCGGCTAATATCGCATCATGATCTTTGTAATATTTTTCGTGCAGTGCACCGAATTTACTTTTAAATGCCAATTTCTCCATATAAAGATCATTTGCATTTGAACCACTTACCTGAACATCAGAAAAATCAACAAAAGTTCTATTATTACTTTCCTGAAAAACAGCCTTTGCTTTTAAGCTGATTTCTGAATTTTCAAGCATAACACTTATAATTCCATTATGATCGGCAACTTTCAGATAGAATAGACGAGGTTCTTCCAGCTTGCCGGAAAATTCAAATTTTCCGTTGGTCACAACTGCACTGGCAACAGGCTCTTCTTCATTATGCGTTGCAGCAGGCACCAATTCTAATTTTGTTCCCTCTTTCAGTCCGCTTATTTCGCCGCTAAATGTGTAATCTGCGTTTTTTTGTGAACATGCAGTAATCATTACTATGAAAATGAATACTACTAATCCTGAAATACTTTTATTCATTGTTTCAATTTTAATATAAAATTATAGCTGATTTACCAACCAGCAAATTTTGAATGTGGCTGATTAATTTTTTCTTGCTGAGCATTTAACTTTGTTTGATCCATCTGTTTGTTGTTCCTATTCGCCAGAGCTAAGGTAAAAACAGTCGTACTGACACAACATTAAGTATCTTTCAAATTCCCTAACCTCAATACTTTAAAATTCCCGGAGTGCTTAAATAGCTCTCCGGGAAAAATACTGTTTATTTAACGGGGAGTGTTTTGCACCAATGTTCCATTGCCCGGATTACTGGTAGCTCCCATTGGGAACGGCATTACCCACATGTGCGAATCAGGTGACAATTCCAAACTTTGATTGTCGAAAACTTTAGTTAAAGTTTGTGCATAATTCACATCCTTATTAAAACGTTTCATATCCCAAAATGGGATGGCTGTCTGCACGTATTCATTTGCTTTATCTTTGCGGATGTAAGCGATTGCCTCAGCCGTTGAGGAAGCTGTTAAATCAGCATATTTATTGTCGAAAATTCTGGTTTTACGAACTGTATTTAAGCTTAGCATGGCTTCATCCAAATTGGCTTGTCCGCCTTTACGGGCCAAACACTCTGCTTTGATGTAATACATTTCAGGAGTGGTAATTCCACCGGCATTAAATTTATCCGACCGTATGCCATAATAAATGCTATCCGGAGCCTGATACTTTTTCTTCCATTTAGAGGCAAAACGGGCATCACCATCTTCAAATTGTGACGCTCTCGACAATGTAAGTGCTGCTTTTGTTCCCGATTGTCCAGAATTTTTATAGGTACTGGAACCATATCTGAAAATGTAATTCTCAGGACTGGTCATGGTTTTGGAAGGATAACTTGTTGACCAATCGTCTTCTTTTTCTATTTGTTCTTTGTTTTCAGTGTAGTATTCCTTCCAATTGAACAATTTATTGTTTTGATCCAAAGCATTCTGTGCATACTTCAGAGCACTATCATAATCTCCCATCTGTAAATAAACCCTTGCCAGCATTGCATACCCACAACCTAAATCCGGATGCAGCAAAGTAGCACTCTCAATAGGTAGATTGGGAATTGCATCTGTTAAATCGGTAAGAATGAATTCGTACATTTTTGCAATGCTAATCTGCTCCGAAGGTGCTCCCATATCGGCACTTATAATTAAGGGAACAGATAATTTAGTTGCAGCCGTTGCTTCATCGTATTGCTCTGCATAATAATTAGTCAGATGAAAATAGTTCATCGCTCTTAATACCTTGGCCTGAGCAATCAATTCCAGTTTTTCGGCATCACTTGCATCGGTTGCATCAGGAACATTATTGATAATTAAATTCCAATACGAAATGGCTGCGTAGGAATAATAGTAAGTTGCTTCATCCGAATTGTTCTGAATAATACGATCCTCATTTCCCATCCAATTGTAATTGATAGAACTTAAGGAAACGTAACTCAAATCACTTGGCCGCTTGTATACGTCATTCAACAGATTAATGGCTTGTTCCGCATCATTTAAGTGATTGTATTCATTACGGACAAACGCCTCATAATCAGATAAACTTGTTGGTATTTTCTCTCCTTTGGGCAACACATCCAGGTAGTTGTCGCAAGACGAGAACAACATGGCTGCCAAAAGACTAATAATTGCAATATATGATATTTTAAATTTCATAATTCTCTTGTTTTAAATGTTAAAAACTCAAATACACTCCTCCAACAAATGTGGGTTTTTCCTTAGCACCCAACATATATTCGGCTTTTTTATCAAAAGCAAAAGTCTTTAGATTTTCTACATTAAATTGTAGTCTTGCACTACCCAATTTTAGTTTATTGCACCATTCTGAAGGCAGGTGATAAGCCAATGAGATGTTGTTTATCTTCACATAAGAGGCATCCAGCACATGAATATCTGAGTAATTGTATACGGATTCACGATAATAGCTGTAATCTGGAGAATTGCCATAGAACAGTAATCGTGGAACATCCGTTTTGTTTTCATCTCCTGCTTGTTTCCATCTGTTTCGAATGTCTTTACTGGTTACACTTATCATCGCAGAACCATATGGATCGGCCATATTAATTTTAGGAATGTTTGTATTACGAACTTTATGACCTCCTGCATACAGCACCAAAACTGATAAATCAAAATTCTTGTAAGAAAAACCATTCATGATGGAGCCACTATACTTAGGAACTGTGGTGCCACTGAAATGAATGTTGTCCATGTTGGTGTAATCCTCAGCAGTTTTATTCCCATCAACATCGTAAATCTGAGGTTCTCCCTGATCATTCAATCCAGCCCACTTATAAGAATAAATTCCATTAAATGCATTATTCACCCTGGGAAATTCCTGCGGATAATCAAATTGCAAGACATAAAAAGGTGCTTCCACATTAATTTTGGTCACTTTATTTTTATTGTATCCCAAAAGGAAACCTGCATTCCAGGAAAAATTCTTTCCACGAACAAGATCAGCCTGAACAGCAAGTTCAAACCCCTTATTCTCCATTGATCCATTATTAAATGCAAGGGTATTGTATCCAAATCCTTCAGTTGGTGTACCTTGTTGATTGGCTAATAAATCCACACTCTTCTTTTTATAAACATCAACAGAACCTGACAGGCGGTTGTTGAGCAATGAAAAATCAGCCCCGGCATTTATTGTTATTGTCTTTTCCCATCGTAAATCTGGGTTCGGTGGCGAAGAAATATTACCATAAACACCCCCAACTAAGGAACTGGTGTAATAACTGGCTGTTAAGTAAGGCGCAGCATCTTTTGCAATGTTACCCCCAATACCATAAGAAGTTCTTAGTTTCAACATGTTCACCCACTCCACATTAAAGAAATCTTCCCTATTTACGTTCCAATTGGCTCCTACCGACCACAGTGGTTTGTTCTGGTACTTGGAGTTGGTTCCCCATAGATTGGAACGGTCCCAACGAATACTGCCCGATAAGGTGTATTTATTATTGTAACTGTAGGCTGCATTCGAATAAAAGGAAACAAACCGGTTAACCAACTCTTGTTGGCTGGCCAGATCACTATTATTTAAATAAGCCCATGAATTCATCAAACCGGAAAAGCCACCTGTCAGTAAAGGTTGGTTCAAATACTGAGAAGTCAGCATATCTGAGTCATAACCATAACGGGTTTGATCATTATATTCCAGTTTGCTGTGCCTTGTCTCCGATCCTACAATCCATGTAATTTGATGTTTCTCCTGAAAAGTTTTGTTCAGATTTAATTGTTGTCTGAAATTGTAAGAATTTGAAAAATGGTTATGATTATAGTAAATATCTCCTTTGGGAAGATTATAGACTGCACTTCCATCCGAATTGCTCGCAAATTTATTAATGGTTGTGCGGGTTGAATAAGAATCCAGTTCATTTAAACGTTGATAACGGTTCACTCCATATTCATACTGAAACATAGCATCATAGTTCAACCATGGAGTAATCTTTACATTCAATTTTGCATAGGTTCTGTTGCTGAATTCTTTCCTTTTGCCCAGTTTTCTGCTCAATTCATCCAACGGAGTTAGATCTAAACTGTACAAACCGTAATTTGCAACATTATCGCGAACAGTCTTTTTAACCTGAGAAGCAACGCTTACAGGGGTTCCATTATCATCAACCAAACGGTCGTATGGACTTCCGGTAAAACCAGCGCTATAAGAGTCTAACAAATTGTATGTTTGCTCTGTAGCTTTCTTGTAATTGATATATACTCCAACATCAGCTTTTAGCCATGAAGCAAGTTGTAAAGAGTTTGCTATATTCAAACCAAGCTGATCGCTATTCGAATAAATATCTTCCTCTTTGTTCTTTTTGTAAGTAGCCGAAAATTTAAAATTATTTAGTTCGGTCGCTTTTCCAATACTTA
This sequence comes from Labilibaculum sp., assembly GCF_963664555.1. Classification (GTDB taxonomy): domain Bacteria; phylum Bacteroidota; class Bacteroidia; order Bacteroidales; family Marinifilaceae; genus Labilibaculum. The sequence goes on from NZ_OY761461.1 coordinate 3,049,704, forward strand.
AATTGTATTGCTGATAAAACAGATCACGTTTTGCATACTTGGCCACATCATCGTAGAACTGAAATCCTCTTGAAGCAAGTTCTGATAACTCCGCATTGGCATCGCTTTCTGAAATTGCACCTGAATACATATCCAACAGAACATCTACCCCTGCACTTGGCCATTTGTAATTGTTCCGACGATTGTCAGCCTCTGCCTGAGCACGAGCCAAACCATTATTTAATTCCGGATTAGAGGCTGCCCATTCTTTTTCCAGCTCAATAACATCAGCCGAATTGGTTAAATTCCCGGTATAATAATCGTAAGGTTTCCAGGTGAGTGTACTGGAAAAATCAACTTGAACTTTTCCTTCTTGAGCCTTTTTGGTGACAATAACCACCACTCCATTGGCAGCTCTGGCTCCGTAAATCGAAGCTGCGGCGGCATCTTTTAAAATGGTAATGCTCTCAATATCTTCCATGTTAAGCTCCGGAGCATTTTCAGTAATACGTCCATAATTATCAATGCTAGTGTTCTCAACAGGAAAACCATCAATTACATATAAGGGAGAAGCCATGGCATTCATGGTCGATACACCACGAATAATTCCATCGGAATAACCTGCGATCTGACCTTCCAAAACATCTGCAAGACTATTTAATCTGCGGGATTCCATTGTTTTACTGCTCACCTTTGAAAAAGATCCGGTAGAACGTTCCTTGGAAATGGTTTGATATCCTGTTACAACAACCTCATCCAAATTTGCCGTATCAAATTTTAAGACTGTTTTTAAATCGGTCTGTCCTTTATAGGCAATCTCTTGGGACAACATTCCAACAAAGGAAAATAACAGTACGGAATTTTCATTTTCAAAAGAAATAGTGTAATCTCCATTTGCATCAGTTGCTGTACCATTTGTGCTTCCTTTTTCAATGACCGAAACTCCAGGCAGGGGAATTCCATTTTCATCGGTCACCTTTCCTTTAATGGTTTTCTTTTCCTGTTGAACAGGAGCTGCTGCATCCACTTTTTGTTGTGGTTTAGTGATTTCCCTGGGAAACAAAACAATCATTTTGTCCTCAACACGATAATCTAAATTGGTATTTTTCAATACTTCATACAACACCTGATCGAGTGTTGCATCATTAAAATCCACATTAACAGTCTCCAATTCATTTACATACTCGTAGTCGTAAATAAAATCGTAGTTGCATTGTTCTTGAATTTGTTCAAGCACTTCTTCCACACTTGCTTTCTCCATTTTAATATTCAATGATGTTTGAGAAAAAATCTCATTCGCCTGAACACTTAAAATTCCGAGTAGAAATAAAAACACACTTAATTTCATGGTTAGCAGTATTTTTCTCAGCGGTGAGAATCTATCCTCACAGCCAACGTAAACACAATTTTTTTTCATAAATTTGAAATTGGGTTAGACATTAGTTTAACTTGACATTTATCGAGTCGTAAGACTCTTATTATCGGGGAACCTGGTCCGTTCCCCGTTTTTATTTGCTCTTCCCGTTAACTTCATAACTAAGGAAAATTATTCACTTATTATTTTGTTCTTACAATTATCTCTTTTTGATCCAAATCAATCTTAACAGGAGAAACCTCTTCAATCAGACTAATCAGCTTATCTATATTTTCATATTTATCCATGCTTGCTGATATTCGTCTATTCAATACAAACTCATCATCACATGCTATATCCACACCATACCATCTCGACATTTTTCGAAACACGCTTCCAAGTGGCTCTTTATTAAAAACAAACTTGCCATCTTTCCATGCCGAAAATTGATAGGTATCTACTTCTCTGACTTCAATACTATTGTTACTTCTATTTAAAACAGACTGTTCCCCTGGATCTAGAATAAGCTGCTGCTCTCCAAGAGCAAACTTCACTTTTCCTTCTACCAAAGTTGTCTGCACCTCTGCTTCATCTTCATAGGCCATTACATTGAACTGGGTCCCTAAAACCTCCACGTCAGACCCACTATTAATCAGCACCTTAAATGGTCGCATAGTATCTTTTGTCACTTCAAAGTAGGCCTCTCCTTTCAACTTTACTTCTCTTTTGCCCTTGCCAAACTTTACTGGATAAACCAATTCTGTTTGCGCATTCAACCACACTTTGGTTCCATCGGATAATACCATGGCATATTCCCCTTTTATTGGGGTTCTTATGGTATTATACTCCATCTTTTCTTCTTGTGCTTCTCCTTTTTGATAGATCAAATAATTATCAAAATTCGTTGCTAATTTTTCTTTTCCGGATTTGATCTCACGATCCTGAAAATCTTCAAGATAAATGGTTTTACCGTTGGACAATTTCAAAGTAGCTTTCGAACTTCCTGCTTCTACAATTACCTGATCGTTATTCCAGTAAACTTCGTTTACAAGATAGGTTGCAGCTAAAATTGGCAATAAAAACATAGCTGCCCATTTTAATACAGTTCTCATTCTAATAACCGGTCTGCTTGCCAATTCTGGTAATTGACCGGTAATCTTACGCCATGATTTATCTTGATCAATCTTTGAATACAAATCATGTTTTTTCTGGATGCGATTCGAATCCGAAGAATAGAAATAAGCGGCTTGTTCTGTCTCCCCTTTGGCCTTCCAATCATTTAACTGAATTCTTTCTTCATCAGTCAGTTCTCCCACCTTTTCTTTGGAAATCAGCTCTGCTATTTTAAAAATTTCTTTCATTTCTTGTGTGTGATTTAATTTAGAGACCACTAAGTTGTAAAAGGGTGTTAGCGCATATTCCTTTTTTTTAAAAAAATTAGTAAGAAAAAATGAAAATCACCGCATAATCAAGATTTAGAAAATTTGGAAAACTTTGTACGTTGAAGTTAAGACTTAAAAACACCTCTCTGCATATCGGCATCTCCCACAGAAAAGCAGAGCTCACATCGATCTTACTAATAGATTATAACACTATAACCGACATTCATTAAAATGTACAACTAAAACCTACTTGATGTTTTGAATTTGGGACTTAATTCTTTCTACTTGTTTAATTAAATTGTAATGTCGAGGAGTACGGCAAGTAAAAAAGCATGTGCACCTAATTTTTCACGTAGTTCTCTGTACGCATTAAGCTTGTGAGATTTAACAGTATTTAATTTCAAGCCCATTATCTCAGCAATTTCCTGATTTTTCAAACCCAACAAACTGTACCGGATAATTTGTTGACGTTGCTTAGGCAATTCTTCAATAAATTTATAGAGAATAGCTGCAACTTCTTCAGATAAAACCTTTTCCAGAAAAAACTCTTCTGTTTCTAAATTTGGTAAGGTCTCTTTTATGTAGTTCTTTTTAACCTGTTCGTGTTTGATGTGATTTAAACATTTATTTCGAACCGAACGATACAAATAAACTTTTAAAGTAATTTCATTTTGATACTCATCTTGTTTTTCCCACAGGTTAACAAATACTTCCTGAACCAGGTCTTCACTTAAGCTAACATCAGACAGATAGGTATTAGCAAAACCAACCAATCCGGCAAAATATTGCTCGAATATCCGCTTAAAATTCGATCGGTCTAATTTTATTGTTGGGGAATTTTTCAAGTGGTTAAAAGTATTTATTGCCACTAAAGTAAACAGATTTGGCGTTATTCAAAACATCCAAGTTTAATTTCAATTTCAACAACCCAGTGTTATGCTTAGTAAAATCACCAAACAGAAAAAAACACCATCCACTAACTATCAATCAATTAATGTAATGCGAGCCATGGAGAAGTGACTTTTTTTTCCTGCGTAAAAAAACACATACAATCTATAATCTACCAACTTGCTTTAAACTTTACCTTCCCAAAAATGGTAAAAAGTTAAAACATTCAGAATTTCATGCTCCATACGTAAGTATTTCACCCCATAAAAAGAAGATGCCTAAACAGACATCTTCTAATTTTTCTTATCGAACAACTTAATATAAATTTACCTTCTTCGACCTTTACCACCACCGGAAGATCCTCCATCATCACCATCAGAAACATCATCACCATGTTCAGGTGGCCTCTTACTATGAGATTCTTCTTCTGGCACGAAGTTGAAGGGAGCAAACATTCCCCGTTCAATAACATGATCTACTCCCCAGGTAGGTGTTGACATTTTCCAAACCAAAAATTCTTCATTGTTATGAACCACCTCAAGGGCTTGCACATAATCATCTGCCTGACAAGCAAATCCGAGTGCACCTGAAGTTGGTTGGTCTTCCTTTTGAGTATACCTGTAAATATCAATTGCATCCTGCGTTAATGGTGCATTCCCCATCAATATATCGTGTAAAACCATATTCGGTTCAAGAATTTCAATGTGTGATCCAATTAGCTCACCGGTAACAGGATCGTAATCTCCTACGATAGTCACATAATCCAAAAGTGTTTCCTGAAATTTTTGTCTATTGTATTCAAAACTGGAATAATCTACATAATAACGATATCGGGAATACTGATGTTTATCCGTTTTATCCATCATTCTAATCTCTTGTTCGATAGTAGGCAGAAAGCAATTAGCTATACCTGGCTCATCAATGCCGCCTCCAATAACTTCCGGTACTCCCATAAATAGATTGACAAAGACAATTTCATCAATAATTAGAGTATTTGTTTTATCGGAACCTGCAGAAATGCAGGCGGCTGCCAAATTCATGATTAGTTGATTTGGTGAAGATACTTCAGAATAAGATTTTGCTCCGCCTATCCAATCATTATCAACCCTAAATTGGAAATCAAAGCCACCATAACCATTGTCTTCCTCTATTAAGAATTTTAATCCGTTATCGTCAGCATTACCACTGAATCCGTGCAGCATCAATTCTTTGTAAATGGCCAGATTCTCAAGGGGTGAGTCAATGGGTTTGTCTTCAGCCCCATCTTCTATTGCTGCATCTGTTCGTATCATCATAACTCTTCCGCAAAAATCACGGGTAACATTGGCAACCGTGCCATCACCAAAATTCTTGATGACCTCAGTCAATCTTTTTGAAATAACCGTTGATGGCGACCGAATAATATCTAAACGGCCAAATTCAATTGGCACAACATGAAGTGCCACTTCAGGGAGAACCTCGCCTTCAGCATCATAAAGAGCGATTACATTATCTGCTCCCATAACATAACCATTAACAGGTTCAATTAGGCGGTTTTCTGTTATAGGTACCGGATCAAGATCAGGATCGGTTACCGGCTCATAAGTCACGTATCCATTTTCGTCACGAACTAAAACATCCAGATAAAAAGAACCATTAAGTTTCGGATTCACAACATCAATTATTCCGTAAATCCACTCATCCTGATAATCTACGCGGTAATTCAATTCGTAAAGTATTGGAACCCCGCAGGTATCACGTTCCATTACCCATAGGTCTCCATACAAATCAGCTTGGTCAACATCCGTCTGCTTTCCTCCTTTTTTCAGGACAAGGCTTTCATTTTTCTGATTCGATTCAGGCTCAAGATATTCATCCTGGCAAGCAGTAAAAAAAGTAAATCCTATGATCAATAAGATCACAAGGGGTTCTGCTAAAAATCTTTTCATGATTTAAGGCTTTAAAGTGAAGTTAAATAATTTATTAACAAATAAATAAGAAAGATGATATGATACATTAAGTTAGCTAAAGCAGCAAAAATACTCAATCCTCATTTTGTCCATTTTAAAACCACATAATGATCACTTACAGTCAACAAAAAAACAATTGAAATCATCAGTACAACTAGTTAATTATCAAAATATTGGATGAAATACATGTGCCTTTTAAAAAAAACGCGTAACTTGATTATAGAAATCTAAAACATGCAAAAAAAAAATTCAATTAGCATATTGATATCTTATGACCAATGTATGATTGCTGAAGGCTTTCAGGCAGTCCTCACCAATCATAAGCAATTTCATGTTTATGGACTTAGAAAAAATAAATCTGACCTTACCGATTTTATCAGTTCCAATCAAACAGATTTGTTAATTGTAGAAATCGCAGATATCTCGAAGAATAGCATTCATTACATAAATAAGATACATCGGTCCTTACCTAAATTGAAAATAATAATCATTTCAGGAATTCCTCCCCATGAACTACTAAAGCAACTTGTGAATATTACCAATGGGTACTTGTTAAGAACCTGCTCCTCAGCAAAGTTGTTTCTGGCAATTAAGGAAATTTTTGAATCGGGTAAATATATCTGTTCGCAATTGATTCCAATTCTTTTCAATAATGACCAACCAAGCAATCACAACATTAATTTAACAGTAAGAGAAAAGGAAATACTGTCTCTTTTATTCACAACAAAAGACAATAGTGAAATTGCTAAAAATCTGAACATAAGCCAGACCACCGTACGAACACATCTTAAAAATATCAGGAACAAATTTGGAGATTTTAACCAAATTCAAATGATGAGGTATGCCTGCAATAACGCTTTGCACAAAAATGACTGTATACCTCTTTGCCCTAATTGTAAGTTTTTCTGTAATGAAACTGAATAACTAATTGAATTCTGCAATCAAAAATCAATAACGAAACCAATGGTGGGAATTGACTTCCCCTCTTTTTTGGCCGTCTGAACCAAGTTAGGAGGCTCTATTGTACTTCCCATATTATCTCTTTGAAGAACATATTTGGGGGCTTCCGGTGTATTGCGCATTAGCAGGTTTTGGATTTCGAAAAACAAATCCAGTGAAAGCTTTTTAAAGTTCCATTTTTTGTCGATACGTACATCCAGCTGGCTGAAAATGCCCAAGGATTCTTCTCCCAGCCGACTGTAATCCAAAACAATATCCGGATAACGTGCGGTAGTTTCCTCAATATTTATTGGAACAATTGGTGTTTCGCCCGCAAATCGATATCGTGCACTTACTTCCCAGTTTTTCGGGAGTTTATATCCTCCTGTAAAAGAAACCAAATGCCGGCTGTCCCAAACTGACGGAAGATATTTAGCCCTGTCAAAACCAGTGAATTCACTGTAGAAAAAAGTGTAAGAGAAAATCCCATAAAAGCGATGACTTAGCTTTTGCTGAAACATCAACTCCAAACCATAACTTCTCCCTCTACCAACTGATTCTACCTCTTCATTTCCCAGCACATTAAAATCGGCTCCTTTATTGGCCAATGAAACCTGATCGAGCACTGAAACAGGATAATTTTCGTACCGCTTGTAAAATCCCTCAACACCAACGCTGGAGGCAGGCCCAATAATTCGCTCTAGCCCAATCACATAATGATCACTTTGTGTGTAATTGATATCCTTATTTAAGAACACATCATTTTGCTTATAGCCTAAAATAGTATAGGGCGGTAACTTAAAATACCGACCAACACTTGTTTTGATCTTCCAATCATCGGTAAATTCGTAAGATAAAGCCAATCGTGGAGAGAAGGTGGCAAATAAATCATTGCCTTGAGTAAAACTATCGCCATCGGTTCTAAAACCAAAAGAGAAATCCAGTTTTTGATCGAAAAAAGATTTTGTAGCATTAACAAATAAACCATACTTGATAAAGTCAATTTTTGTATCGTATTGGAATCCTTTATTTATATCGATGGTCTTATTTTCGTAATCGCTTCTCTGAGCATTAAAACCCCCAGCTAATTTCCAATCATTGGCAAAATAAGTAAGACTGTACCGCAATTTGGTTTCCATTTCGCGCGAATCATTCTTAAAATACAAATCCGCCTGATTTTCATTGTCTTTGTATTTTGAAAAATTATTGTCCAATAAATTATTGCTGATGGTCGTTTGCATAAAACCTTTCCTGCTCTTAAAACGGTTCTTCCAGCTAATTCCTATTGTATTGGTTCGTTGTTCAATGAATGGAGTTTGATCTATAGACGACTGCTCATTTTCATCAATAGTTCCAGAAGCATCAATAGCAAAATCGTCAATAGAACCCAATCCAATTAAGTTAACTGTGTTGTACTGATCTATTTTATGAGTGATTTTGTACTGATAATCCCAATAATCGGGACGAATGGGCAAACCAATGAGCTTGAATAAGAATTGTAAATACGATCGACGTGCCGAAATAATATAACTCGTTTTGCTCTCCTTGTTTTTCCCTTTAAAAAGCGGCCCTTCATGAGTTAAAGCTGCTTCGCTGGCACTCAAACGAAAATTGGTATTGTGTTTTATGTTGTTTCCCTCCCGCTGCTCAAACTGAAGCACTCCTGAAAGAGGATTATCATATTGGCTGCCAAAAGCAGAGGTTGCCAAATTCACATTATCAATAAAAGAAACATTTAAAATACCAACAGGACCTCCGGAACTGCCTTGAGTGCTAAAATGGTTGATATTGGGTATCTCCACACCATCCAAATAGTAAACCGATTCATTGGGTGCTCCTCCACGAATAATCAAATCGTTACGAAAACCACCAGGCGAAGGTGATATGCCCGGCAAAGACTGAGCAACACGAACAACATCGTTGTTTCCTCCGGGATAAGTTGCAATTTCTACCGCACTAAAAGTTTGAGCAGAAAGCGGTGTTTCCCTAGGTCTTGTTAGCTTATTTTGATTGGATACGAGTACTTCGGATAAATTTTGACTCTGTTCGATAAGCATAAAATTGTACAATTGATTCCCTACCGATTTCACTTCAATACTATAACGGGTTTGGCTATCATAGCCCAAATAACTAACCACCAGATTGTAAGTATCAGGAATTACATTAACAATCTTATAATATCCATTTTCATCAGTAGTAGCGCCATTAGTGGTATTCTCAAGATATACCGAAGCACCAATTAAAGGAAGATCCGCTTTGTCTTTTACGTATCCGGCAATTTCAGTTTTTACCTGTGAATGGGCCGGAATTGTTATTAACACAAAAAAGAATATAATTAGTTTTTTCATTTCTTAAAAAAATTGCGGATGGTTATCAATCCTTATTATCATAACAAACAAATACTGTACTTTGTTTGCAACCGGCAAAGAATTCCTTTTCCAATGACGATCATAATCCTAAGATATAAGTTTTATCTCAATCCTTCAGAATATGGAAACATTTAGTTAGAATAAAAAAATGAGGACTTCAAAATTAATGAAGCCCTCACTCTATATTCAATTACAATAATTTATTTCTTTTCAGGAGTCATAGTCACTTTCACTACATCGGCTATTTTAAAGATTTTTTTAGCAAATTTCTGTACTTGCTTATCTGTGACTCCTTCAAGCATTTTACAATATTCCTCACCAGTCATAATTTCTTCGCCACTCATTAGGCTGTGAACAAGATTTCCTTGCCAAAAACGATTGGTAATTTCATTTTCGCTTCTTTTTTTGAGCATATTTTGCCTGATGCTTTCCAAATCGGTACTAACTGGCCCTTGTTTTACCAATTGATCCATTTGTTGAATTATAATTGCACTCAGGCGTTCTTCCTTTTGCGGATCGCAATCGAAACTGATTTTAATTTTAAAGTTTTCGTATGGGATTTTTGAAATAGACGGACGAACGGATACGCCATAACTTCCTCCCTCCGATTCCCGAACTGTTTCCAGGTAACGTTTATTTAGCAACTCACAAATCATTTTTACCATCAGGCGATTTTTTGCCGTGTAAGACATTTCCCCATTTAGCTCGTAATATACTGTTGCTTTCGGTGTTTCCATTTCGCGTACAAAAGCATTCTCAAATTTTCCTTTCGGAGCACGAATATCATGGTTTACAAATTTTTCATGAGATGCTTTTGTAGTCAAACTGCCCAAATATTTTTTCAGCAATGGTAAGGCTTTCTTTTCATTTATATTTCCAACAAAAACAAAAGTGAAATCACCTGCATTGGCAAAACGATCACGATAAATAGCCTGAACCTTTTCAAAATCCATTCCTTCCATAAACTTTTCGTTAAAAAGAAGCACACGCGGATGATGATTTGTAGTACTCATACTTACCGAATCCTGAAATGCTTTGCTATTATCAGCTTTTATATTTGTTAATAAGTTCTGATGATATGATCGCTGATTTTCAAAAGCCGATTCATCAAAACGAGGCTGAGAAAAATGAAGCCAAACCAATTGCATCATGGTTTCCAAATCGACTACCGAGCTTGTCGCCTTCATTCCCTCACTGTATGTACCCAAATATGGAGAAACACTTACCAGTTTGCCAGCCAGCTTTTTACGCAACTGAATAGCACTAAATTCACCCAATCCGGAATCGCCAACTAAAGCAACTGCAAAATCGGCAGAAACTAAGTCTGATTGCGGCAAAAGAGAGGTTCCTCCAAAACTAAATGCATTCATACTGATCTCATCTTTGTTAAAATCAGTTGGCAAAAGAATAAAACGAATGCCATTACTCAACACATATCCTTTGGCAGAAGTGTTTTTAATCTGAAAATGACCAGTTAGCTCTCCGCTAACAAGAGAATCTGAAATCAAAGCATTTTCTCCTGCATCATCTTTATAGTCTTCAATATTTGCTTTCGAAACCTGTGAAATAATTTCATCAAAATCTTCTTCTGCAAGATATTCTGTTTCTTCTTTTTCCGGACCAGTTACCGTCATTACTCTATTTTCGCTTGTCAACAAAGTTTTTGCCATGGTATTAATTTCTGCCAAACTAATTTGAGTAATTATTGTTTTAGCTGTCTCGCACTCTACTTCGATGCTGGTAAGTGGTTCTGCCTTTAGAAAATATTGCTGCAGTTTTTTCGCCCACTGATCATTACTGATTTTTGCCCGCTCGATATAGTAACTCTCGTAGCTTCGTAACCATTCTTTTTTAGTGCGTTCCAATTCCGAAGCAGAAAAACCATAACGATTCACTCGTTCAACTTCCATCATCAACTGAGTAAAAGCCTTAGCTGTTTGATTCTCTTTAGGCAAAATGCGTAAATAAAATGCTGAACGAAGACGTCCCAAAGAAGCGAAACCTGCCTGCATGGATAAGTTTGCGGCACTGGTGTCCTGCAGTAACTCGCTAAAACGATTCTTTAACATCGATGAATACAGAGATTGAACAAAATTACTTCTCTGATATTTTTCGTCTTTTTCTTTAAAAATATCCTTTTTGTAGTACAAACTTATCTCCTTGGAATTAGCTTCTTTGTCTTTTGCCCGGCAAAAAAGAGCCTCTTTGTGATTGGGAATCTCTTCATAGAGTCTAGGTGCAGCATTTTCCTGCAAAGGAATGCCTGAAAACAAAGTCTTCACTTTATGCTCCAATTCTTCCACTTCTAAATCTCCAACTACTACAACAGCCTGCAAATCGGGGCGATACCACTTGTGGTAATAATCACGAAGTGTTTGATGCGAAAAATTATTGATCACATCCAAATCGCCAATAACATCGCGCCTGGCATATTTCGATCCATAATAAGTAAAAGGAGATGTTTGATCCATTAATCTCTTTCGTACATTTCTGCGTGTGCGCCACTCTTCACGAATGACTCCCCGCTCCGAATCAATTTCATTTTCGTTCAAGCTAATGTATCCCGACCAATCGTGCAATACAAGCAAACAAGAATCCAGAAGTCCACTGTTGGCAACCGGGACATCACTAATATTATAAACTGTTTCATCCTGAGATGTATAGGCATTGATATTATAACCAAACTTAACACCATACTTTTCCAGATAATTGATGATTTCTTTATCAGGAAAATTTTGTGTTCCATTAAAAGCCATGTGTTCCAGAAAATGAGCCAATCCATTTTGATTATCCTCCTCGAGTATTGCACCTACATTCTGTACAAAATAAAAGCTAGCCCTGTCTTTAGGCTCTTCGTTGTGAAGTATGTAATAACTCATGCCATTTTGCAACTTCCCATAACGTACGTTTTCATTTAAAGGTATTGTAGTTGTATATTGGGCAAAGCCTGCACTAAACTGTAAAATTAGTGCTGCAAACACTATTGCTAATTTATGTATCATCTTCTTATTTTTTGGCGTCGACACTTATCCAGTGTGCCTGAGATTAATCAATATCTTTTATTTTATTTTTCCTTTTAGAGGAACAAAACCAATGTTCCTGGTTAATTGCCTGCCTTTCCTCCATCTTCAAGCCGTCAATCCACTCTATCTTATCGTAAAAAGAGAGATGATCCAATGACTTTATTGGGCATTCCATATTTCTCTCGCCTGCAGGACAAGAGTATAAAATTCCATAAATCGTATAATCACTCATCAATTACTTTTATCTAAATTTTACCTGTTTCTAATTCATTCGCTTAAACAGATTCACATTTCGGCTTACAAAAATAACGCAGAGAAACATCAGTATTTAGCCACTCTACTAACTAAAAAAACCTATGGTTTCTCTGCATTACAACCACTAACTAATAGTTTGATTTTTATATAACACAAGCAAGTTCGCTTAAATGATGCTTCTTACTTGCCGTACAATTGATACAATCTCCATGCGTCCTCCCATGTACGAATATTATATCTTGATTTTTTAGTTGAAAGGTTTGTATTTGTAACAAATTCAGGATTTGTTTTTGCCAATTGCTCATTTAATTTTAGATAAATATTTTTTCCTATCGTAAAAATCGATTCAGAAATTCCAATCTCCTCACCACTCGAAATTGTCAAATAGTAAGTTTGATCTTTCACTTCCACTTTTTCCTTTAATCGATTGAGTCCACATTGCGTCATTTGAGCAACAACCTTCTTTTGCTTGTCTGACAAATGATTCACCTTTTCAAAATCTACATTGATAAAGAAAAAATATTTTGACCGCTCACACTTATGAACTGCAGCAAATAATTCCTTGGCCGAACTCCTGAAAACAAGAACAGAATCCTGATTGTATTTAGCAAACAACCGATCCTTGACTCCTTTTATCACCTCATCTTTAGAAGGACTAACAACCGAATCGCACTTAAGAAACTCCAAAAAATAATACGGACGTTCAAATCCATATTTTATTGATTCTTCTTTTGCTTTTTGGGGTGTTAATATCAAGTTTTTCCCCAACTGATACCAGGAATAGTTATCGGCATAAAACCGATCAACAGCAATCTTTTCAGCTTTTAATCTCTCAAGAGTTTCCTTGCTTCTGTTCGCAATCATTAAAGAATCAAATTCACCAATTGTATAATTGTCAATTTCCGCATCAACATTAGCCTTAAATTTTGCAATATACTGTTCATGATTGTATGAATTACAAGCCGTAAAAAATAAGAGCATTCCAATAACTAATCGTGAACCTTTCATATTTGTATATTTTACTTTATTTCTTGTTACTTTCTCCTTTATTCTTGCAACTTATTCCTTGTCTTCCTTAGACACTGACGGGTTAAAAAAAACGCTGTCAGGTCTTGTTCCTTGGAGCTTGCTCCTTGAATTTTTCTTACTGCCACTCTTCCAATAAAGCATTTGCTTTTAGCTGATGTTCCAACACAAAACGTACGTAACGAATGTCAACCGAAATTTGACGTGTTAACTCAGGCATGAATTTGTAATCGCCAACCAATCCGTTTCCTGCACTATCGAAATTCAGACCAATCAATCTTCCTTTTGCATCTAAAACAGCGCTTCCTGAATTTCCTCCTGTAGTATGACAATTACTAATGAAACAAGTTGAAATTGGATGCTTTGATTCCTTCACCGCTCTTGCACAAGCTTCTGCATATCCACTTGGCACAGCATAAATTTTTGAATCTTTTTTATTCTTTTCAATCAAATCATTTAAACTTGACACAAACGGATATTCTATTCCTTCATCAGTAATTCCTTTAATATTCCCATAGGATACCCGAAGACTACGGTTAGCATCTGCAATCATTTTCTCTCCTTCATTCATTTCCTTTAGTGCTCGCAGGTATTTGCTATGGTAGATTCCGTATTCTTTTCTTATTTCGGTGCGAGGCATCATTACCATATCCTTGTTGATTAAGAAATAACTCAGACACAATTTAAAAACTGGATCGCTCTCTATTTTGCTCACATCTTCCTTAGTGAAATACTTTATGAATTCATTTATCTTTTCTTTTGAGGAAAAAACAGATTCATTAAAAGCTTCATCGATGAACTTATTGAAGTCACCATTGTACTTTTTTCGTGCTTCGACAATTGGCGTTGGCTTGTACTTATCTCCAACATTTTCATCATACAAACGAACGAATTTCTTCAAAAATTTCTTTTCTGTTTCCATATCAAAAGCATTGTAAAAATTCGATATTTCAACACGCAGCTTTCTCAATTCCCTATTCAATTTATCCTCATTCACATTCTTTCTGGAACAAATTGCATTCAGCATATCGAATTTACCGGTAAAAGACACAAAGTTCCCGCCATTAATTCCTGCTTCAAACACATATAAATTCAACTTCTCAATGGTATCCAAACGAGCCACACAAGATTCAATTCCCGGAATAACATCGGCGTATTTCTTCTTTAATTCTTCCGAAGAATTCACCCATGCATCAAACTTCTTTTCTTCCTCTTTCTTCAGGTTCACTAAATCCAACTTCTCAATCCCTTTCGACTCGGCCTTCCAACGCAATAAATTGTTCGATGTTTTTGCCATGATATCAGAATACTTTAACCATAAATCCTCATTCTTACTCATGGCTTCGTTAATGATTTCCATTTTAGCATCGCGAATTTTTATTCCGTGAAGATTTTTCACATCAGCAACTTGCTGAATGGCTTTGGAGGTAAGATATTGCTTTGTGCTACCCGGAAATCCATATACCATAGCAAAATCTCCTTCCTTATACCCTTTTAGCGATAACTCCAAATGATTGACTGGCTGAATTGGCTCATTGGTAATTGAGTATTTCAATGATTCATTGTTGGAATTCCCATAGACTCTTAAAATTGCAAAATCGGCAGATTGACGAGGCCAAACCCAATTATCGGTTTCGCCACCAAATTTCCCCAAAGACAAAGGAGGCATGGCAACAATTCTTACATCATGATAAACTTCGTAAACCTGCAGCAACATTTGGGTTCCACCAAAATACGACTGAATTTTTGCGGTATAATGGTTTCCCTCTTCAGCATTTTGTACAATCTGCTTACCTCTTGCGTTCATGAGCTTACTTTTCTCCGATTCATTGAGATCTTCTGTTTCTTTTAGTAAGTCTTCGCTAACATCCTGCATGCGAACCAATCGGGCAAGAATTAATCCTTTTGCAGGAAGCTCATCTTCTTTAGTTTGCGCATAGAAACCATCTCGTAAATAATTATGCTCCTCGCTGCAGTGTGTATGCAAAAAAGAAACCGCTGTATGATGATTGGTTAACACCAATCCTGTTTCAGAAATAAAAGAACCACTTCCTGAAAAAGCAGTCGGATTATCTTCCCGCGCCAAACCAACAACAGCATCCTTCAAACATATTTTATTTATGTCATATACATCTTCGGCAGAAAGTTTAAAACCTGCCTTTTTCATGTCTTTGATATTGTATTTCTTTAACAAGGAAGGAATCCACATTCCTTCGTCAGCCTTTGCCGAAGCAACAAATAAGACCAGACAAATAATCAATAATTTTAGTCTAAGCATTTTAGTATTTAGTTGTAGGTTTCCAGTTTGGCAAACTAGTAGTCTGCCAATTATCAATAAATATGTTCAGATTTATTATTCTATCCTATGAACATTGTCTTACTGCAAAATATACTTCAGGTATAAAAAATGTTTCTTTACAGATTCATTTCCCTTTTCAGCTTTTTTGTCTACAAGAGTTTCAATCGTGCTTAATTCTGCTTTTATATCAGCCATAACAAGGTTATTAAAAGCGTGTCCTCCATCAATACTATTTTTATCCAACAGTTTTAGCAAAGCTTTTACGTACTCCGATTGCATATTTCTCATCCAATTCGTACTCTGTTTTCTATTGGAAACTTCGAAAAGCTTCTCTGTAATATCGGATAAATACTCACTTATGTGATACGGATCGGAAGACATATTAGAGCATGTAAACATTCGTACCAATACAGCTCTATCTATCAGTCCCATTATCACTTTCCCTTGTGATTGCATGATTTCCTGATCTAATGAACCCATACTTGCAGTAAAATCAGCAGTATTCATCCAATCGTACTGTGTCAGCAATTCATCCATAATAAAGGCAAGCGCTTCCTTTTGTTTTTCTCTGCTTACAGCATCGTATTTTTCGGGATGAGTTTCATTGATTGTATTGTACTCATACATACCGCCCAACATAGCTTCGGCGTGTTTAAAATATTGATTGTATTGCTTTATCACAGCAGCATACATTGTATCCAGGTCACGATCAGAATCATTTTCAGCAGCAGTCCACTCGATCAGATTTTTCATAATCACTTTTGTGTTTGCAACGCCATACTTTCCAGCTTTTACTATATCATTGCCTAAGGATTCAGTCAATACCGATGGATCTAAAGTACCATCGCCCATGCCATTTTTAGTTCCAAACAAATACATATCGTCTTTGCTTCGATCAGCTATCCATTGATTTAGCACAGTTTCCTCATCCTCTGCATTTGATACAGAATAAATTGGTTGATAAGCCCATTTGATAGAAAAATAATCGTAACTACCCAATAAAGGAGGTGTTAAACTCACTCCTTTATCATTTGGTTGAGCAATATAATTGTTTCGGGCGTAATCCATAATAGATGCCGCAGTTCCGTACTTCTTCGTGAAAGTTGCAGAACGCAAAGAATCTACCGGATATGCATAGGATGCTCTGTAATTGTGTTTTAAACCTAAAGTATGTCCGATTTCGTGAGCGGCTGCATAACGAATTAAATCTCCAATCACTTTTTCTTCAATTTTATTTTTATCCCCACGGATCGCTGAATCGTTTGCTGCGGTTTGAGCAAAACGCCATTGATACAATTTTGAAATTACGTTGTGGTAAAACAGTACGTCTCCCTGAATAATTTCACCTGAACGAGGATCTATCCAGGCATTTCCCATTGCATTTGCCTTTTCAGTCGTTACATATCTAAAACAAGAATTTGTAAAATCATTGGCATGAAAAAGACTGTCATTTAAAGGATAATCTTTAGCGATGATCGCATTTTTAAAGCCAATGGCTTCGAATGCCTTTTGCCAGTCTTCAATACCGGCTTTTATATATCCTTTCCATTTTTCAGGAATAGAGTTGTCTACATAAAAAACAATTGGCTTTTTAGGTTCAACCAATTCGCCGTTTTTATGGCGTTCCACATCTTCTTTTTTGGCTTCTAACCTCCATCGTTTAATGTATGTATAGGATTTTGAACCCATGTATTCTGATGATAATTCTTTTTTTACTTCATCGTAGTAACCGATTTGCGGACTTGACAAACGAGCCTGCATAGGTTCTTTGGGAAGCAATACAATTGAGCGGTGCATAGAACACATAAACGAATTACGATTTCCAGTAAATCCCATTTGTGTTACAATTTCAACATTGCCAGCGTATGCCCTTGCATTAATTGTTTTTGTGACTTCACTTATTGCTTTTCCGAGGCTGGTACCTCCAAATGGTGAGATTCCGGGAATTTGAGAATTAAAAAGTTTTGTAACCTCAATTACCGATGCATTATTTTCTAAATTTCTTGCTTCAATTTTAAATTCATGCATTACAGTTTGCATGTTGTTTCGGTCAAACGAAATACTGATTGGATCCTTATCATCCATCTGATTTTCAGTATCCATTAAATGAAGATACACCGACTTATTATCCTGACTAAACCGTACCATCATCGGATTGTGCATCATTTGCCCGGCTACAGCACTTTTAGTCGAGCTCAATTCTTCTATCCTACTGCCAATTAACAAATCTCTGCCCATTATGCTATCAGGAATTTCAAGCCATAGCTTATCATCATTCATGTGAACACTGATAAAACCCTTATGGCTGACATTTGCCATCTTTACAAGGCTCTGATATTTTTTAGCATCTGCAGAGACACTCGATTGTGCCTGAGATGGAATATTTATGGCTAAAATGCCAATAATAAAGAGAAAGGATAATTTGAATCGAAACATTTGTTGTTATTTAAGGATTTTTGGGTTGTTTCTATATTGGGAAAATATGTAAAAGTGACCGGCATAAGCCGATCACTTAAACTCAGATACTAAAATCTGTTCATATATTTAATACTCATGGTATAAGAATTACCATCATTCGAAATGTAATATTTCGGATCAATACTGAAATCAACATCATCACAAGTGAAAGTAATATCAACCTGAATTTCTTTAGTTGCTGTATTGTATGTTCCTACTGATTTTGCAACTTGAATTGAAACAGGAGTTACCATTGTTGATTGAGAAATATCACCTTGCGTAGTATTTGAATCAGCATACCATGCATAATAAGATTCAGTGCCACCATCTACATCAACAGTTGTTTTTGCTTTCCAAACAGCCATATCAGCCTTATAAAACGTTAAAGTCTGCTCTGGGACAACAACGGTTCCTTCTGTAGCTGAAGCATCTGTTGAAACGAAACGAAACCATCCTTTTTCAGCTTTAATTTCAGTTTTACTATAAGTTGCTTCATTACTAAAGAATTTCACCAACCCCAAATAATCTCCAGCCTGTTGTTCATGTCTTTCCTGTTCAGCAATATCAATATTATTAGCACCTAACAATCTCTGATACTTATTTATAACTTCTGACCACTGATTATTATCATTCAATGAAACATTTGTGTAATGCTCGCCAGTTAAAGTTTTCCAATCTTGAGCAACAGAATCAAAATAGTAACGCATTAACCAGTATCCTTCTAAATCAGTTTTGTAAGTAATTGTTGGAGTAGTCCAATCTTCATAGAAATAACCATACTGGTTATCATCATTAAACCAAGCAGAAAAATCAACCTGAGGGTCAACAGCATTAACAGATACTGTATTTTCGGTTGCTTTAACAGCATAATCAGTAACAGATGGAGTAGTAAATGCGAAATCAAGAGTTTTGTTCATACCCACTACTGCTGTGTTTTTCATTGTTACAGTAAAGTCAGCAGAAACAGAACCTGCAGGAATCGTGATTGCATCGTTCGATAAACCAGCAAGTTCATAATCGGTATCTGCAAGTAAATCACCAGAAATAGTTAAGGGAATTATTAGATCTGAAGAAAAGGTTTTGCTCAAACCAACAGTTATCGTCTTCACTTCTTCCAAATATGGATTGGTTACCATATTAGAGGTTGCAAAAGATACTTCTGGAGCATCGGATGGAGGATTTGCATTGTCGATAATTGTGATAGCAACACTTGTTGTCGCTGTTAATTCGTAAGCCGTACCAGCCTTCAATTCAATACTAACAGTTTTGCTATCCTCAATAGCCGAAACATTAATAGGAGTTACAAAGATAGTTGCAGACGATCCGTTTGCTGGAATTGTAACTGTTTTAGCAATTTCCTGAAAATTAACCCCTTCAACAGCGGTTCCAGAAAGAGTAAGACCTACTGTGTATGCAGTTTCTAAAACGGCATCAGCATTTACTTTTACAACTAATGCAGAAGTCGCAGTTTCTGAAATTTCTACAACATCAGCAGTAATCGACAACTTAGGAACTACAGGGTCGTTATCGTCACTACAACTAACAAAAAAGATTGCTGCTACAGCAAGCCAAATTAAGTTTAAATAGTTTTTTTTCATCTGGTATTAGATTTTTAGTTATGGTTAATAAATATATTTTTTTGATTTCATTTTTTAGTATCCAGGGTTTTGCACCATTTGGTTATTGTATTCCATTGCATCTTCGGGAATTGGCAATACGAACAAATTACTTGGATAATCGATATTTACATTGTACAATGCATTGCAATCAACTCTGCGTAAATCTCTACCCATTCTTACAATATCAAAAAATAGGTGACCTTCAAAAGCCAATTCTCTTCTTCTCTCTTGAAAAATTTCCTCTTTTAAAGCGGCTCCTGATAATTGAAGATTTGCCGCTGCCGGATTGGCACGTTTACGAATTACATCTAAATCGGCACGAGCTTGAACTTCGTTACTTACCGGTAAGTTTAAGGAAGCCTCGGCACGAATCAAATACATTTCTGCTAATCGAATAATTGAAGTACATCTGTCTTTATCCGAAAATTCAATCCACTTTGTAGTTAATGTTTTACCAAGCTGTTCCGCAAATAACTCACCTCTCACATCTCCATCGTTATATAAACTAATTAAATCATCAGACGGTAATAAATAAAGACTAGTTCTGTCATCCATAATTCCAATTGTTTTAGAAATAGGGGCTCCAATACTTATCCCTTTATTATCGAGAATAAAAATATCCTCTTTGGTTGGTTCCTGACTTTTGTATGAATCAACAACTTCCGAATTATCGATAAGTGAAATACTTCCATCCTCTATCACTTTTGTTGCATATTCCTTGGCTTTGTCCCAATCCCCTTTGTACAAATAAACTCTGGCCAGCAGAGCCTGAGCTGCAACTTTTGATAGGTAAGCTTTAGCATAGCTTGCATCTTCAATTCCTAGAGCTGTTCCTAAATTTGCCTCGGCAGCCAATAAATCAGCAATAATATTTTCATAATTATCGTATAATAAATCACGCGACACCAATTCATCCCAAGCAATATTTTTCAACATGTAAGCAATACCAAGATGTTGTGCATTGGCAGAATAAGAATAAGGCTGAGCATACAGTCTGGTTAAATCGAAGTGAGCCATTGCACGAATTGCTTTTGCTTCGGCTACAGCCTGATTTTTTTGTATATCAGAAGCATCTTTAGCATCTTCAATATTCTCAATAATATTATTTGCTCCACTAATTACAGAATAGATATGCTCATAGCAGTTCTCCATATAATCATCATCCCCTTCCACCGTATGAGTAAACTGAAACGAAGGCAAATAGTAATAAGAAGTGGAAGCTTCAAAAGTAAGATCATTAAATTTAAGATTACCTCCTTTAATTTCAGGACCTATAAGCATCTGATTCCCATAATAACTTGAATTAGTCAGGTCATAATACACTCCATTTAAAGCTTCTTCCACACCACTTATAGTAGAGAAAAGATGATCATTCGAAATCTTGGTTTCATCATCGATATCCAAAAAATCGGAACAAGACATTAATCCAAATGCCAATAATCCTATGTATATTAATTTATTCATTTCCTTCTGTTTTTCTTATGATTAAATTCCAAGCTTTAGCTGAAAAGCAAATGTTCTAGATTGTGGAAACGGGTAACGATATTCAGCAATACCATTTCTTCCCGATTCTCCACCTTCTTTGTACCAAGTATAAATGTTTGATACATTAACGCCTATGGATGCGTTAGCTAATTTAATTGACTCACAAATATGTCTCGGGAAACTGTAGTTTAATGAAATAGATCGTAAAGAAATATTGGTTTGATCGTACAAGTATCTAGAGCTACTTTCGTTATACGTTACATCTTGTGCCAATCTTGGAATATTTGTTATATCTCCCGGCTTTTGCCATCTATCCAATAAATTTATGCTTTTATTATACAGATATAACTGCTTCTCTTTTTCCATATCTCTCGCTGCATAAGGCATCATTTTATCTGCTCCATATTCAAAAGAAATCATAAAATTTAAGTTGAAGCCTTTGTAATTAAAGCTATTCGAGAAACCACCCGTAAAATCAGGATTGCTCTTTCCAATAATAACTTTGTTATCGGAACTGCTTTTTAATAAACTATTGTCATCTGTAATAGAACCATCATTCATATACCACTGTGGATTACCATTATCTGAATTAACACCAGCATATTTGTATCCAATAACTAATGAAGTTGACTCCCCTACAATTAGTCCGTTATTACCAGAAGTAAATTGATCTGAATATGAAGACAATCGATCTAATCTACTCTTGTTAAAACCAATATTGAAGTTGGAAGTCCAATGCACTTCTCCCAGCTTGATATTATTTGCTTTTAAAGTAAATTCTAATCCATAATTGGTTAAATCTGCAGTATTCACAGCAATAGAGTTCCATCCTGTTTCTGGTGGTACATTTAATGATAGAATACCATCTTTGGTTTGGTTATTATAATATTCTACCTCCAAATTAAATTTCTTTAAGATTTTGGCTGTTAAACCAAGATTGAACTTATAGGACGCTTGCCAACCTAAATCTCCATTAGCCGCTGCATAAGGATTTGCAACCAGTTTTCCATTGTAATTCGAAGATGTTTCGTAAGAGTATAAGCCTTGTGCTGAATAGGATCCAACTTTAGCATTCCCCAACTTACCATATGAGGCTTTTAACTTTAAAAAGTTGATAATATCATTTTCGATCCAGAAATTTTCTTTTGAAAGTATCCAGGATGCCCCAAGGGAAGCAAAATTTTCCACTTGCTGATCGCCACCAAAGTATGATGAAGCATCAGCTCGATAGTTAATCGACATGAAATATTTTTTCCCAAAATCGTAATTAAATCGACCAAAATAGGAACGCATTGCACTCTCACTTTGGCTAGATTTCACGTCACTATCCTCGTCTTCTTTGGACTGACCCAGAATTTTAATTTTTTCGGTTATTAAATTTTCTTCATCACCAGTTGTACTGTTACTTTCATCGTGTTTTAGTTGAATACCTGCCGAAGCGCTAAAAGTGTGCTTCTTATATGAACCATTATACTCTAATTGAGTATAGCTAATCCAATTATTATTCTCACTTCTGGTTTCTTTGATATATCCACCTTTATCATCACCTCGTCCGTTCTCTTTAGAATAAAAAGTATACTGCTTGGTATTGGTATAATCCAAACCAAACATACTCGACGATTTCAAATTCGCGGTAATATTGATATCCAGTTTTAAACTGTTATTGCTATAAAACTTTTTCGATTCATTGATATTTTGCTCCAAATCGGCTAATGGATTAGCATAAGAATCCATCAATGTATAATTTCCATCTTCATCGTAAATCGGAATATTTGGTTTAAACGAATAAGTAGCAAAGGCTGCATATTTATCTGAATTAAAACTACTAATACCACCATTATAAGATAGTGCTATTCCTTTAGCCAATTCGGCATTTAGACTTAAACGAGTTGTTATAGATTCTGAATCATTGCCTTTGGTAGTTGTTTCATTATCATTATAACCTAAGGACAAACGATAAGTTGCTTTTTCGCTACCTCCGGAAATACTCACATTGGTTTGGTTTGACATCGAATTTTGAAGCGTTAAATCTCTCCAATTGGTATATACATCTGTCGCGCCAATTAAATTAGGAATACTTTCTTCTGAATAACCTGAATTGCGATAAAATTCAGTTGACAATTCAACAAATTGATCGGTATTTAAATACTGAACTTTGTTAATTGGACTACTTAATAAGGTTTTATGAGAAAGACTCACCTTTGTTTTCCCCTGGCTCCCCTTTTTGGTCGTTATAATAACAACGCCATTGGCTGCATTAGCTCCATAAATCGCAGCTGCCGAAGCATCCTTTAAAATTGAAACCGACTCAATATCCTCAGGACTAATTAAGGCTAACGGGTTAATTACGATATTTTGCTCAGCCTGAGCTCCTGTTGAAGTATTTATATTCGGATTTAAAGCATCAATTAGAGGAACTCCATCTAAAATGTATAATGGTTCACTTGATGCAGTAATATTCGAACCCAAATCGGGTAAAGAACTATTACCCCGAATACGCACTTTTACCGGGCTATTTGGATTACCATCATCGGATTCCAGATATACACCTGCTACCTGACCTTCTAACATTTGGTCAACACTTATAGCGTTGCTGTGCTTTAACAAATCATCAGACTTTACTTGTTCTACCGAACCAACAACGGCTTCGCGGCTTTTAACGCTTCCGTAACCAAGAATCATGACTTCTCCCAATTGCTGGTCTGCACTTTTCATCTTCACATTAATAATCGATTTTCCTTTTGCTGCTATAGATTGAGTTTCGTACCCTATAAAAGAAAACAAAACAACAGCGTCTGCTTTTGAAATCTTCAGTTTAAATTCTCCATCGATATTGGTAATTACTCCATTCGAAGTCCCTTTCTCGAGAACTGTAACTCCGGGCATTGGCAATTTGTCACCAGCTTCAGTTACTATTCCTGTAATTGTTAACCCCTGCGCAAAGACATGAAGCTGTAACAATACAAGAAGTGTTATACAATAAATTTGTTTCATAGATTGGTTATTTAATTAGTCTAATGGGTTCGGTTTTTTGATATCGAATAAAAATGGATTCGCCTTTTGTTCCACCTCTCCGTTGGTATACTCCAGAGTCAATTCATCTTTGCTTATCCAGTCTGAGATAGCCTGTGGTTCAACCATATCCTGTATGTAAAAGAATCTCACCTCAGGATTATTTTCATAGGTTGCGTTGATTCCCACGGCACCATTAAATTTTTTGCCAACATGATTTGCCAGCAGATTGAATAATTGTTCATTCTTAGGGAAATCAATCAAATCGACTTTAAACGATCGCAGCTGTTCTTTCGGATAAGTTTTATAATTATTAAATGTTACCTGATACTTTTGGAAGGTACGCTTCATTAAGTCCAAACCGTTTACAGCTACAGGTGATCGCACAACATCAACAACTTTGTAAGGCGTTTTGCGTCCAATTTTCACCGTATTAATGAGTCCTTCGATAGTTTCTTCGCTTATACCTGCATCACAAAAAGCCAACATTCTAATTTCAGTATCGAACTGTGTTTCCAACTGATATACTTTTGTACCAATTAGTTTCTCTGAAATTTTAGCTAAATCTTCTTTTGAAATGTATTGCTCAAACCTCAATTTGTGAACCACAAGATTCTGATCCAAAGCTGGTGCTTCGATGAACTGTTTTGCTCTGGCGTAAAGCATTTTTCGAATGCTTAATTCATTCAATTTTGTAGTATCGTAAACAATATTTGCTGAATGATCACTGATATAAGTAGATACTGCCAATATTCCTTCCACTTCCTTCATCTGGCGAACAAAACCCATCGAACTGCTAAAACAGGTTAGGTGACTTAAATGCTCTAATTTAAATTCCTTTGAATTATTCATTTGCTCCGCACTACCCCATGCTTTAGATACGGTAGGAAGATTATACTGACTGCCAATTAGTAAACCTGTTACAAACAGAACAACAACGATTACCGATGGCAGCCATTTTACATTTAATTTCTCGTTTAATGTAAGAGCACCCTCTTTAGGACAAGCCGAAACACAATCGCCGCAGATATTACAATCAGGATGTTTAACAAAAACAAGATCTGCCACATCAATTCCCTGAGGACAAGTTCTTGAGCACAAGCCGCAATCGATGCATTCGTGCGTATGACGGATTATTTTTAATACGGATTGCTTTTTAGTCTGTATTTTGAAAATCTCTAACGCATATCCTGCCAAACAGATAATTCCAACAATATATGCTATGTCGATACCTACTTCGAAAAAATACATAGCGCCTAAAACAACAACAACAATGGCTACTCCAACCCAATATTTAAAAATATTGGAGATTGCTCCCAGCGGACACATGTACTTGCACCAAAACAACCTGAACACAACATTCCCGATAACAAATATGGATATGGAAATGGTGGCATATAAAAAGTTTACCCGATGACCAAATAAAGTGATACTGGTATAAAATGGATCGTATTCCTTGCAAAATAGCTCACCTGTTTTTAATGTAATTGTTAGTGTTAAAAACAGAAGAATGTATTTTAGACTTCGAAGAAGTTTATCTGGAATACCAGTAATTTCTCTGCGGATTTTTAAACGATCACCTAATTTTCCAAGAGTTTCGGAAACTGTTCCTAAAGGACAAAGATGACTGCAAAATAATTTTCCCAAAACCAATACGGTAAAAATGAAAATAGCACCCAATACCATTTGAGTAACGGTCATATTACATGCTATTAATCCGTCTTGCATTAAAGTTAATATGGCTTGAATTCCTCCCATTGGGCAATATGCCTCAAAATCTACAGCTCCTAAACCTAACTGATTCCCTATAAAAAAGAAAATGATAAGAGCTAATACAGAAAACTGTAATATATTTCTGAAAAGGCTAACTCGTTTTTTACTCATAACAGTGATTAATTATTTTTTTTGATTTCGACCGAAAAGTGCTAAACAATCTTTTCTCTATCGCTCCAAATTGCGATTTGCGACTTCAAAAAAGGTGTCATTTCACATTCTGATACGGCTTTGTTTCACATTTTCAGATCATTACAGTTTTACTTAGAATCACTCTAAAAAAAGCAAATCATCATGCTATATTTAAGCGTTCTACACAACTATGATTATTTTTTACCACCTCCCCCCATTCTTATTAGGGTATACTAAACAAAAACTCCATTCATATTTGCTTTCACCTTATTTCTGCACAAAGTTGCCTGGATAGTATCAAACAAACAATCGCACGATATTGGTATTTTAAGCAAAAAAAAAGGTTGCAACTTTAATGTTGCAACCTTTAATTTTATATCCCGTAAATTATTTCTTTGTCTTGTCTTGACAACAATTCTCTTTGCCACAAGAAATATCACCATTTGCCTGTTTGGCTCTTTTCGCATCAGAGTCTTTTATTCGTTGAGGACTATGCAATAACGAAAATCTCAAGAACTTCTTGTTTGTCATCTCCGATACAGATTCATCTCCTGTATGTTCAATTACTTTTTTTCGTAATTCTGCCATAAAAAGCTTCATGTCAGTATCCCATTTATCTTCTTCCGAACTAAAATATTCATAAAACTCATATACATATTTATATGAATACTTATCACACAACTGCCTTATTTTATCTTCTGTAGTCCACAAATAGTAACTAGCCCTTAATTCACTAAATAATATTCTTTGTTGTGCAATTCTAGCTTTAGTCCAATCATTAAACTCTCCCATTAAAACAACACCTAGAGAATCACTACAAGTTCTTATCATTTTTGGATAAAATTTGTATCTTATTATAAATTCTTGAAATTTTTCCGGTGCGATTTTAATGTTAAAATCCCTATCCAAATATTTATACGAATGATTAAAATAATTATAATCACTTATAGCTGAATCCAATTTTTGTGCATTTACAGATAATCCAACGGCAAAAATAACAATCAATGTAAATCGAAACTTTCTCATAACTAAATATTATAATTTAAAATAACTCTTCCTCTTGATGTGTTCTTATTCTACAATCAGATACTGGTTGTGTTACACATGTAAGAACAAATCCCGCTGCAATTTGATCATCATCGAGAAACGTCTGTGCATCTTGATTTATTAGTCCTTCAATCAATTTACCAGCACATGTAGAACACGCACCTGCTCAACAAGAATACGGAAGATCAATATCATTTTCTTCTGCAATATCAAGAACATACTCATCCATTTGTACTTCAATATCCACACTACCATCTGGCGTATCTAACTGAACATTAAAACTACAAGGATCCCAAGGTACAGTTTTAACTTTTTCTTTATTTTCATAAAAATTGGTTAATGCTAACTTATAATTCTCTAAAGTTGAGTACCTATTCAATATTTGCATATTCCGGTGATGCTGACCCCTTGTCCGGGTGATACTGACCCCTCACAGAATTGAGGTTCAATGAACTTGATGGTCTGACAATATTACCGTTTTTTTCTTAAACTTTCTCCTTTTAATTCGATTCGGTATGAGGTGTGTACCAGACGGTCCAGAATTGCATCGGCTATGGTTTCCTCTCCAATGATGTCGAACCAGCTGGCCACGGGCAATTGACTGGCGATAATAGTGGAGGCTTTTCCATGCCTGTCTTCGATCATCTCCATCAGATCCAACTGTTGCTGTTGTTCCAAATGAGAGAGCCCAAAATCATCGAGTATTAGCAGATCCATTTTGGCCACCTTTTCAAAGAACTTGTAAATGGTTCCTTCGATGCGGGCTACTTTGGTTTTCTGCAACAGCTTTTGCGTGTTGTAGTAGGCAACTTTAAAGCCCTGCACACACGCCTGATGACCAAGTGCCGAAGCTAAAAAGCTTTTTCCGCAACCAGTCGATCCTGTGATTAGTACGGATTCACCACGCGACAGGTAATCGCCTGTCGCCAAGCTTGTAATCAGAGTTTTATCTACTCCTCTGGCAGCCTCCATCTTAAGTTCTTCGATAGATGCCTGATAACGAAAACGGGCATTCTTTTCCAGTCGCTCGAAGCGCTTTTGCTCTCTTTCCTGCTGTTCGGCCTGAAGTAGTATTTCAAGTCCTTCACTCAGGGAGAGTTCGTGGTGCCTTCTGGTTTCCTGCAGAGCCATCCAGGTTCGATTCATTCCATGCAGTCGTAATTGTTTAAATTGGGTTTCAATTTGCATCATAGCTATTCAATTTAAGTGTGGATTGTGAGTAATAGGCTTTTCCGCGGATATTCCGGTGCTCGGGTAAAGCCGGTTTATTTATCTGATCTATCATGTCTGAGGTTTTGTTATTGATCACATTAAGCAGGAATCTGTACGAACAGATCTCGTATTTCAAGGCCACCTTACAGGCTTTCCTGAAGTTTTCCGGATTGGTTTTTCTATGCAGGTTCAAGAGTCCGTCACAGGTCCGGTACAGCTGTTCGGGATGCTTATTCTGCTTAAAGACCATACTGATTAACTCATGGAGTTCAGGACAGCCTGTCTGAGCTTTTCGAAGATAGTACCCGGGACTTCGGTCCAGGTAATGGTTGTGGGCGGAACACAAGTGTTCCCGGTCGGTACTGTAGGTTCCCTTACCGTAGCTTCGTATGTGCACAGCGACCTGTTTGCCTTTGGCATAAATGTAAACCATGGAGCGGGTGTAAATGACCTTTACCTTCACTCCAATGTAGGCGAATGGCACACTATAGTAGTGTTTGTCTTCACTCAGGTAGACGTGATTATTCTTGGCTGCCTTAAGTGTCCGGTAGTATTTTAGCTCG
Organism: Labilibaculum sp.; assembly: GCF_963664555.1. GTDB lineage: Bacteria > Bacteroidota > Bacteroidia > Bacteroidales > Marinifilaceae > Labilibaculum. Next base: position 3,078,467 of record NZ_OY761461.1, read on the forward strand.
AAAGGCTGTTCCGGTAAGCTGCTGAGCAGATGCTTCTCATCGGCGAGAAAACGCTCTTCACGGCAGTAAGGCTTCTGCTGCATACGGGTCTGGTTGTGTTCGCGGTTCTTCTGGCCGATGGCCTGATTCAGGTCTTTCAGACTAAAAAACTGCAGGTTCCGTATTTTTGCATAAATCCTTGTGTAGATCAGCCGAACCTGGTTCTCAACAAGTGCCTTGTCCTTTGGTTTGCGTGCCCGTGTAGGAATCACAGTGGTGCCGTAATGGTTGGCAAAATCCTCCATTGCCCGGTTAACATCGGGTTCATACCTGCTGGCTTTTACGATGGCCGCCTTCAGGTTATCCGGTACCAGTACCTGAGGGACTCCTCCAAAGTATTCCAGACTACATCCCAGAGCGTATAAAAAATCACCAACACTTTGACTCTTTACAGCCATGGCAAAACTATAGTCTGAATAAGGCAAGCAGGCCACAAAGACCTGACAGTGGATCACCTCTCCGGTCTGCACATCCACGTAGTTCAGTTTCTTTCCGGCAAAGTCGATAAAAAGCTTCTCGCCCGCCTGGTGCTGCAGTACCATTGATGGTTTGGAAGCAATCAAATGTTGTGACAGGTGATGGCAGAACTGAGTATGGCTGTAGCCTTGTGCATAATCCATACGGTACTCTTCCCACAATAGCTTTCTGGTAACTCCGGTACGTTTCAGTTCACGGGTAAAGTAATTCAGTTTTCCCTTAAAATGCTCAAAGCGTTCGTCCTTATAGGCTGGATTACCGGGATGAAACCTGGCTTCCAATACGGGATCATCCAGCAACAACAGGCTGTCAACATCCGTTTTCAATCGGGATAGTTTATCCAGGTACGCCTTCACGGTATTCTTGCTTACACCCAGATCCCTGGCTATGGTTTTCTTTGGGCTTCCTTGCTGATGCAAGCGCAGTAATTGTTTGATCTGACTCATAGGTTTTGGTTTTCCAGCCATCTGCATTCGTTTTAGTGGTCATCTACTTTCTGCCACTAAAGAACCAAAACCTGTGTTATTTTGAAAAGAGGGGTCAACATGATCCGGATTTTTGTTGATCGCTTTTCAGCTAAGGGGTCAGTATCCGCCGGATTGTCACTCTTTTTGACTTCTCCCTACGCAGGAAAAACCTTGTTTCCCGATCCGGATTTCAGGGGGTCAACATGATCCGGAATATCCAATATTAGCTCTTTTGAAAAATCCGTATGTGGATTATCAAAACCAAACTCCTTTTCAATATCTGCAAAAGTAAGTTGATTTTCCTCTTGACTACTTTTAGAACAAGCAGCCAATAACATTATACCCATTAGGACCACTAAAATAATTTTTTCATAAAAAAAAAATTAAGAATTAATAAAAACGATTACTTGTTCACTTCATTCTTATATGAAATTTAAAATTGACAAATCCATGAATAGGTAATCAAAATATCATTCTAATTAATAAAGTTAAGCTTAATAAAAAGTGCCATTTTACGATTTGATACAATTATACGTGTATCAAATCGCAAAATAGCATGACTAACACTGTGATATTATAATAGTTAATACGCTATATGTAATAAGTATAAAGAACAACATAATCTACATCAATGATCACAAATATTCAATTTCAACGACCACTAACAAAACTACTTGTGAAATTTAATATCAAATTAAAGGCGTATTTAAGAAGAAAACATAATTAATTCATAGGAATTTTACTGATCATGCCTTATATATAAGCACAATCAAACTTGAGGATGAATATATTAAATACCTTTTGATTTAATATATTCGGAAGGAGTTACATCGTGAAACTGTTTAAAAACCCGATTAAAAGAAGATTTAGAATTGAAACCACATTCAAATGCCATATAAAGTAAAGTTTGCTCTTCATGGGCATTGTTCTCAACTTGATTTAAAAAGAAATTGATTCGGTAGGCATTTATAAAATCGGAATAAGATCGATCGGTTACCCGATTAATTACCTGCGAAATGGTGTGTTCTGGAATATTTATTAACGAGGAAAGTTTCCGAAGTGTTAAATCACCATCTTTAAACAAATCATTTTCTTCAATATAAGTGCAAATTTTACTGTATTGATCTTCGTCTTGCTTACCATTTACATCCAATTTGGTCTTAACCTCTTTTATTGAGCTGGGATCATTTCCAAATGGATGTGCAAAAATATAGGCATACTTCGTATAAATATAAACGAACGAAATTACAAAAACTGAAACGATAATATTGATGAGCATTACCTGATCGATAATAAAATGAACATTATAACTATCGAGCATTCTTATAAAAAAAACTGCAGCCAATAATATAACAACACCATTCCCAATACTACATATCCACTTTACACCATAAGGGTTTGTTTTTCTAAATTGCTCATCCTCTTTAATTTTCCATATTACAGCGTATGCCGCAATAACATAGACAAGAATAATAAGGAATTTCATATACACCGAAATTACAGCGTAAATGTTATCGGAGTGAGAACAGCCACCCTCTTCCAAACAATCCACCAAACCCAATAATTTAGTCGTTGTTTTGTAGCCCATATAAACTGCAAAAGGGAATAAATGAAGCAGGTGTTTTCTTTCAAACTTAAAAAATGGAACAACAAGACTTAACACATAAAAGTAAAAAACCGTACCATGCAAAACATGACTACCACACGCAAACTCATAAACCCAATGAAAGTCTTCAAATAAATTCTGAGAGGAAAGAAAAAAAGTTATTTCAGCAAGAAATACCAATACCAACCAGAAAATAAATATCTGATCGGAAATGTGACTTAATTGTCTCGAAAAAATGGATGCCATAAAAAAAACCAATATGGCTAAACAGATAACAAATAAATAATCCATCCTATGTTAATCGTTCAATTACTATTCAATCTTCCCCCTTATCAACCCGACAATTTTAGCAATTTTCAAGCTTAGAATCAAGACGTATAACCAAGAAAAACCGGCGTAATTATCAATAAACATCACGAACACAACATAATACTCTTTTCAATAAAAGAACTTAATTTCCAATCCAATTCCTTACCTTAGTCCTACTATTAATTACAAAAAGTTATGAACGAAACGAATGATTTGAACCTTGCGGTTCTGATTGATGCCGATAATATTCCCTATTCGAACATTAAAGGAATGCTCGATGAAATAGCTAAATTAGGCACACCAAGCATTAAACGTATTTATGGCGATTGGACAAAACCTACTGTTGCGGGTTGGAAACCGGCCTTGCTTGAACATGCAATTACTCCTATTCAGCAATACTCCTACACCACCGGAAAAAATGCTACCGATTCGGCAATGATTATTGATGCCATGGACATTTTGCACAATGGTAAAGTAGATGGTTTCTGTCTCGTATCAAGCGATAGTGATTTTACCCGCCTGGCTACACGGCTAAGAGAATCAAGAATGCTTGTAATTGGAATCGGAGAAAAGAAAACGCCAAATCCTTTTATTGTTGCCTGCGATAAATTCATTTATATCGAAATTATTAGTGGTAAAAAAATCCGTGAGAAAAAGAAAGAAGCCACTGCAACACCTGCCGAAACACAGAAATTTGACAAGATTGACAAACAGTTTCTCAACTTACTGATCAATTCGATTGAAGACATTGCTGACGACGATGGCTGGGCTTTTCTTGCTGAACTGGGTTCTTTAATCAACAAAAAGAAACCCGATTTCGATCCTAGAAACTACGGATTTAACAAACTCACCCCTCTACTTAAATCAATGCAGCAACATTTCGAAATTGATGAAAGAGATAGTGGAAAACGTAATATCAAACACATTTTCGTGCGGATTAGAGAGTAAGAATGCTTGGGGTAAGTGTTAGTCTTACAGGTCAATTAAACATTATCTTAAAGGAGAAACAGATTGCACATATTCACAATTTTATTATATTTAATCTTTCCAAACAGAAGGATTTGTGCACTGTTACACATACTTCTCTGTTACCAATTGTAAAATGCAGGAAATAGAAAACATCGAATTGTCCTTCTTAAGTTTAGATGATTATCAGGAACTTAAAAAAGCTATGATTGAGTCATACACAAGTATGCCCAATTCATATTGGAGGGAACATCAAATCAAAACATTAATTGATAATTTCCCTGACGGTCAGGTAGTAATTAAAGTCAATAATCACATTGCTGGATGTGCGTTATCGATTATTGTTGACTATAGTAAATTTGATGACAAGCACACTTACAAAGAAATAACGGGAAACTATACTTTCTCGACGCACAATCCGGATGGAGATGTTTTGTACGGAATCGATGTTTTTATTAAACCGGAGTTTCGTGGCTTACGATTGGGCCGACGATTGTACGATTACCGAAAAGAATTGAGCGAACGTCTAAATCTGAAGGGAGTCGCTTTTGGCGGACGAATACCAAACTATCACAAATACGCCGATAAATTATCTCCAAAAGAGTACATCGAAAAAGTAAGAAGAAAAGAAATTCACGACCCGGTGTTGAATTTTCAGGTTTCCAATGATTTTCATCCGTCCAAAATTCTGAAAAACTATTTGGAAGGAGATGAAGATTCGAATGACTATGCTGTACTTTTGGAATGGGATAATATTTACTATGAGAAAAAGAATAAAAAACCCAGTATCATAAAAAAAGTAGTGCGGCTTGGTTTGATTCAATGGCAAATGCGGTCTTATAACAATTTGGATGAGCTAATGCATCAAGCCGAATATTTTGTGGATGCCGTTTCAGGCTACCGTTCAGACTTTGCCTTGTTCCCAGAATTCTTTAATGCCCCTCTCATGGCTAAAGACAATCATTTATCAGAGCCTGAGGCAATCAGAAAATTGGCTAAACATACAGAAACCATCGTTCAGAAATTTTCGGAACTGGCCATTTCTTACAACATCAATATTATTTCCGGTAGTCTGCCTGAAATCAAAGATGACCGATTGTATAACGTTGGTTACTTGTGCAAACGAGACGGTAGTATTGAGCGTTATGAGAAACTTCACACAACACCCGACGAAGTGAAAGTTTGGGGCATGCAAAACGGATCGGAATTGAAAGTATTTGATACCGATTGCGGGAAAATTGGCATCCTTATTTGTTATGATGTTGAATTTCCTGAATTGAGTCGATTGCTGGCCGACGAAGGAATGGATATTTTGTTTGTGCCGTTTTTAACCGATACACAAAACGGCTATTCCCGGGTTCGAAACTGTGCGCAGGCCAGGGCTATTGAAAATGAATGCTACGTTGCCATTGCAGGTAGTGTAGGCAACTTGCCAAAGGTACACAACATGGATATTCAATATGCCCAGTCGATGGTATTTACCCCCTGCGACTTTGCTTTTCCAGCCAATGGAATTAAAGCCGAAGCAACGCCAAATACCGAAATGATTCTAATTGCCGATGTAGATATCGACTTACTTCGCGAATTGAACCAGTTTGGTAGTGTACGTAACTTAAAGGATAGACGAAAAGATATTTATAATTTGAAAAAACTGTAATGAAATTTGAGAGCTTTACCTGAAGTAAAGCTCTCAAATTGATTTTATTGCCTGCCAAAAGACTGATTACAAAGAATCTTACACAAAGACGTAATTAATATCATAACATCCCTTGTAAAAACAGGGCTTTTCTTATTCATCAATTTGACGTTCATATTTTCGTCTATTATCAAACCGAACTAGTCCGATTTCAATCAAAATATTCCCGCGATATCCAGATTAGAAAAGTAAGTATGACTGACACCTAAAAAATTTCAGTGAAAACGACCTGTTTATTGCATGAATAATTACTCGTGATGGCGAATAAAAGATCATTTTTTCGTAAATTCATAATCGAATTAAATGAACAAAACCTACTTCTATGATAGATAAATTACTCATCACTCCATTTCAGAAATTTGTTAAAATAGAAAGCTTTAGTGGAATTCTGCTTTTTATAGCAACTCTGCTTGCATTAATCTGGGCAAACTCACCTCTTTCTCATTTATACGATTCATTATGGCAGTATAAAATCGGGATAACAACATCTAATTTCGAACTAAATAAACCAATAATACTTTGGATTAACGATGGCTTAATGGCTGTCTTCTTTTTCCTGATAGGGTTGGAAATTAAACGCGAACTCTTAATTGGCGAACTCAATACGGTTCGAAAAGCAAGTTTTCCATTTTTCGCTGCTTTAGGCGGGATGCTGGTTCCTGTTGCGATGTTCTTTTTACTCAATAACAATCAAAGCACATCAAACGCATGGGGAGTTCCTATGGCAACCGATATTGCATTCTCTCTCGCCATCCTTAAACTTCTTGGAAAAAGAATTCCTTTGGGTTTAAAAGTGTTTCTAACCGCTTTTGCCATTGTCGATGATCTGATTGCTGTATTGGTAATTGCAATTTTTTACAGTGGAGATATCCAATGGATTTTGTTAGGATATGCGGTAATTCCTCTTGCAATTCTAATCTTTCTGGCATACCGGAAAATCTATTTTCCCTATTTCGTTTTTATTATTGGTATACTCGTTTGGTATCTGTTTTTAAAATCAGGCATTCATCCGACAGTTGCAGGTGTAATAATGGCATTTACCATTCCCATCAGGCAAAAAATTGATATCAAGACCTATTCCCGCAAATTAATGGGCATTGCCAAGGATATTGAAGAAACATGTGAAAAACCAATCCTCTCTGATCATCAGATTGAACAAATCGATAATTTGGAAGATTGGACCAGTCAGGTGCAGTCCCCCTTACAACATTTAGAACACAAACTGCACAACTGGGTTGCCTATTTTATTATGCCGGTATTTGCATTATCAAATGCAGGAATCAAGTTTGGTACAGATATAAATATGGAACTGCCTTTGGTAATTAACATCGCCCTTTGTTTAATCATTGGAAACAGTGTTGGTGTATCCTTAATATCCTTAATCGGTATTAAACTGAAGTTGGCCGAATTGCCTAAAGGAGTTAAAGCCATTCAGGTAGTAGGAATATCCTTTCTGGCTGGGATAGGATTTACAATGGCAATATTTATTGCTAATCTGGCTTTTATCAGCAATCCTGAATTTATCGATTCGGCTAAAATTGGTATCTTGATCGGCTCATTTATCTCGGGAATAATTGGCTATTTGGTTCTAAGAGTTGGGAGTAAATCAAATGTAACACAACATGGATAATAACGATTCTTTACTTCGTAAGTCAACAATAAGTAATACTGACAAAACAAGATTGTAGTTTAGGAAATCTATTCTCAGATATAAGAATAAATTTTGTGTTTTTTTTAATACATACAGGTGAAAATAAAATTGAATAATCGGAAATAATACTCTTTAATCAGATAAACTGGTACAATAGTTTATCTGATTAAAAATTCCCAGCCTCAGATTATGAATAATTTACCTCTTCAACCAATAAATTCTAAACGTCCGGTTACTAAATCAGCTTTATCAAACAAAGTTTGGCTTTTCCATTTTTATCCTTCTATTTACAGTCGTGAATTATTTATTTTTACAGGTTAATGCTTATCCTATGGCTTAACTATTTCGTAATCATTTGATAACAAGTTCATGATAAAGCCGTACAACGATTGATAAAACCGTTCAATTTTAATTGAAATAATTTGCCCATTTAAGTTCAAAAAATGAAATATTTTTCTTTATATATACTCCTTTTTCTTTCTGTGTTATCTGGTTTTGGACAAGCTAAAATTGATAGTCTGGAACGAATATTAAAAACATCTGAAAAAAAAGAAAAAGCCCACATTTACTACCTTCTGGCAAAAGAAGTATTCTATAAAGACGTTCAACAGCTAACATACTATTCAAAAAAAGCTGACTCAATAGCTTACCGATTTCAAATTGATAGTATCAGGGTGAATGCTCTCAATTTTTTATCCTATGCATCAATACATTCCGGAAAACTTGATGATGCGATTGGCTACAACAAAAAGGCATTAAAATTAGCAAAAAGTAATACACTTAAGAAAGAATGCATTTCATCAAAATATTTTAAGGGATACTATTTATATGCTATAGGGCAAACAGACAGTTCTCTTCTGTATCTGCAAAACGCATATCAAGAAGCAATAATTGCCAAATATCCAGAATTAAAGCTTCGCTGTTTAAATACCATTGCAGCTAATTATCTAAATCAGGGTAAATATAAAAATGCTTTGGAAAATTTCACGTTGGCTTACCATATAGCAGACAGTTTGCAACTTAAGAATATATTAACAAATCTGTCGCTAAATATAGGAACAACTTTACTTTATAACGAGGAACTTGAAAAAGCAATTAATTATTTCGAAAAGGTAATTGCAGCATCAAATCCCAACGATGTAACTCTTGCTTATGCAACTGCTTTTAATAATTTGGGTGCCTGTTACAGCCGAATGGCAGATCACGAAAAAGCTTTAGTGTATTTTAACGAAGCTTTACCTGCCTACGAAAAATTAAACAATAAGCTCCAAATTGCCCAAGTTTATGCAAATTTGGGACAATCCAGTTATTTGCTAAACAAAACAGAAGAGGCAACAGGCTATTTGCATAATGCAATAAAACTTAATAGGGAAAGTAAGTCAACAAATCAACTAATTGTAAATCTTATTCTTCTTGGACAACTTCAAACCATGAAACAAGAATACCTTCAGGCAAAATGCAGTTTGGAAGAAGCCGAAGATCTTATAAAAAGTCACAATATCAATTATAACAAATCTGATTTGTATAAAATATACAGCTATTACTTCTCTCAAACCAATCAACTTAAAAAAGCTTTAGATTGCAAACAAAAAGAATTGAATCTAAGAGACAGTACCTTTAACAGAACGCGGCAACAGCAAATTTCGGAACTACAAACTAAATTTGAAACAAAGTTGAAAGAGAATGAAAACGAAAATCTTCGAAAAGATCTTGCTCTAACCCAATTGAATACAGAAAAACAAAACCAAATCCAGAATTTTTTAATTATTGTTGCCTTTTTGGTAATTATTCTTGTACTAATTTTGTTGAATAGAGCGCGATTAAAAAAAATATCTCATGAGATAATTGAAAAACAGAAATTGGAACTCGAAATTGCGAACAGTACGAAAGATAAATTTTTCTCAATTATAGCACATGACTTAAGGTCACCCTTTAGTGCTTTAGTTGGTTTGTGCGAGCTCTTGTCTGAATTATACGACGAATTGAGTGATGATGACCGAAAAATATATATTCATGATTTACATGAAGCTTCCAAGAACACTTTTAGTTTGCTGGAAAATTTATTGACATGGTCGAGAATTCAACAAGGAAATATTAAAATCGAAAAAAAGGTACTGAATATCTCAAACTTGATTCAAAATAGTATTCTTCCACATCAAGCTACAGCCAAACTTAAAAAAATCTCAATTACTAATTTAGTTCCTGCCCAGTCCAACGTTCTAATTGATAAAAACTCAATAGAAACAGTCATTATGAACTTAATTAACAATGCTCTCAAGTTCACGAATGAAGGAGGCACAATAAACATCTCTTCAAAAGAAAAAGGCAATAAGCTGATTATTTCTATTGCAGATTCAGGGGTTGGTATGACAAAACAACAAATTGATAAGCTCTTTAAAATAGATGAAAATAAATCAACATCCGGCACGAGCAAAGAAACTGGAACAGGATTAGGTTTAATTCTTTGTAAAGAATTTATTGAACTTAACAATGGGGAAATTTGGGTGGAAAGCGAACAAGGGAAAGGTTCAATTTTCTCGTTCTCTATAGAAAGATCCTGACAACAAAAACCTTAACACTTTCGAAAAAAAGCATAAGAAAACTATTCGTCAACGGAAAAACAAGTTTGGCAATATAGTTCATCTCAATAAATCTAAGATATTAAAACGAATTTATTTTTTTTACTGCATGTGCCAATCCCCCTTTCTTTCAGCCTGAATAATCAAAGAGTTTGATAGTAAAATCTCATATTTTTCGAGTAATTTAGGTGTTCTTATAAATAAAACCACACATATGGAACCTATATTATTAAAAAACACAATCTGCGCTGAAGATATCGACCATTTGATTCTGAAAGGTGTACATGATATGGATATAAATCAGGATAAAAGAGATGAAATAGAATCGGAATCTAAAAAACTATCCTGGAATTTTGTAAAAATAGTAGATTACCATATGCATAATGGTGAAAATCCTGACGCTTCCTATGCCTTTCAAATCGCAGTTAATTTCAATAATTTCACAGAACAATACCGACAGGTATTTGTAGAAAATTACAAAAAGAATGTATTGCTTGGTTTTGGCATAAGTGCAATTTGGATGAGTATTTTAAATGGGCTGGATGCAGAGAGTGGAATTATGCCCAATCACCCGTTCAAACGAGAAATTGCAACCTGCCTGCGAACAATTAGTGAAATTTTAGACAACAAAGGATAAAAACAAGTGTAAAGGCAAAGAATAAGACGAAAATGATGGCACACTTTAATAGGGTAACTGACTCAAACCTCACAAATTTCCAGTTTAGTCATTGTTGATTTCCTTGTCACAAATTATAAAAAATCCCCGTAAGGAAATAATTCCAAACGGGGATTTTGAGTTATAATAATTGAGTTTTGACTATTTGTTTTCCTGTGAGAACTTACGCCCTGCATGAAGAGCCTTAATATTCATATCTACCACTTCTTCCCCTTTTCTTGCGAAAATTTTACGAATACCTTCCTCCAAATATTCGAATGGAACATCGATAAACGGAGATGCAGCACCCAACATTACAAAGTTAAACGCACGCGCAGAACCAACTTCTTCTTTCGCTATTCTATCCGCGTCAATCAATACATAATTAGGCAAGGCTTTAATGGTTGCTTCCAATTTTTCCTGCTCAGGATAATCAGTAATATTGATAAAAGGAGTTGAATTAGTTACCACATAGCCACCTTTTTTCAAGTAAGGAAGGTAACGCAATGCTTCCATTGGCTCAACTGATAAAATGATATCAGCACCACCTTTAGGAATTAAATCGGAATAAATAGGCTTATCCGAAATTCTCATGAATGACTGAACATCACCTCCACGCTGACTCATACCATGAGTTTCAGCTTGTTTCATATATAAATCGTTGTCTAGTGCAGCAGAACCTAAAGCAGCGGCAATGGATAAAATCCCTTGACCACCAACACCTGCTATAACCATATCTGTTTTCATCTGTTTGTAATTTTTTGATTAAGGTCAGATGGAACTTACCATCGATCAAATAATTATTTTTGTGTATTTTAATAATTAGTTAATCATGGCCGTTTCATCTGTTTACTTTTTTCAGGTTAATATTTAATTAAGCTTTAGCCGCTGTTTTTGCCATACTTGCTTTCTTTATTTTTTGATCTCTAACATTCTTCTGTACACATACTCTGCGTGGAATAATTACAGAAACCCCTTTGTATTCAAACTCCTTACGGAAGATTTCCTTAATCTCATCATGTTTCTTAGGCACAGGAAGTAATACATGAATGTGCTCCTTCTCTACTCCTAAACCTTCGCAAATTGCTTCCAACTTGCCTTTAGCAGATGATTTCTGACCACCTGTCATTGAGATCGATTCATTATCAGAAATAATTACTGTAATTGGAGTCCTTTCATTAACAGCATCCAATAAACCAGTCATTCCCGAGTGCGTAAAAGTTGAATCACCAATAACGGCTACCGAAGGAATTAAACCAGCGTCAGCAGCACCTTTTGCCATAGTAATTGATGCTCCCATATCCACACAAGAGTTAATGGCATTAAAAGGAGGCAAAGCACCCAAAGTATAACAACCTATATCAGCAAACACACGACCTTCGCCATATTCTGCAATCACCTCATTCAACGCCTTGTACACATCAATATGACTGCATCCAACACACAATGCCGGCGGACGGGCAGCTACAATATCTGGTATTTCAAGACTTTCTTCAATTTTAAATCCAAGAGCTCTGCCAACCATATCCGGAGTTAACTCACCATCACGGGACAGAGTTCCATCCAAACGGCCAATAACAGCTTCTTTTTCCAAATATCCTTTCAGGATTTCCTCAATCACAGGATAACCTTCTTCCAAAACCAATACTTTACCGCACTCGCCGGTGATCTTTTTGATCATTGTGCGTGGAATTGGGTACTGGCTGATCTTAACAACAGGATATGGACAATCTCCATCAGGATAATTTTCCATTAAGTAATTATATCCTAAACCACAAGCAATGATCCCCATTGACTTATCAGCAGCATCGGAATATGTATTATAAGCTGAATCTTCTGATGCGGCTTCGAATTTCTCCTGATTGCTTAACAATTTCTTATAACGCTTACGCGCGATAGCTGGAAGTAATACGAATTGAACCTTATCTTCAGGAAGTTTCAACTCATTTTGTACCATTACCTCAGCAGATCTTGCAACACCAGCACGGGAATGAGCCAAACGAGTCGTAATTCTCATTAAAACAGGAATCTCAAAAGCTTCTGACAATTCGAACCCGAAACGAGCCATATCGTATGCTTCCTGTTGGTTTGACGGCTCTAAAACCGGCATCATGGCAAACTTACCGTATACTCGGGAATCCTGCTCATTTTGAGAAGAGTGCATAGATGGATCATCTGCAACTACGATCAACATTCCTCCGTTTGCTCCTGTAATGGCAGCATTCATAAAACAATCAGCAGCTACGTTCAATCCAACGTGCTTCATACAAACCATTGCTCTTTTTCCTGCATATGACATACCAAGAGCTGATTCCATGGCTGTTTTCTCATTCGCAGCCCAATCGCTGTGAATGTTTAATTCTTTTGCTTGTTTCGAATGTTGTATGTATTCGGTAATTTCAGTAGACGGAGTTCCCGGGTACGCGTAAACTCCGGACATTCCACCATCAATTGCTCCTTGAGCAATGGCTTCAACGCCTAATAATAAAGACTTTTGCATGTTGTATTTGTTTAACTATTTTGATTAATCTATAAGTTACAACACTTAGAAAAAAAAAGTGCCTGATTATAAAATTATTGATGTACTAAAACATCAATTACATTTACTCAAAAAATAGAATAGAAAATTGATCACAAGGATCGAGGTAGGGAATGGATTTTATAGTCCGCCAAACATTTCAAGGTAACTTACCAAGTAGGCGCAAACGTAAAAATAAATTTCAAGAAAATCCATATTTTTGCTTGTGAATTGGAATTAAAACAAGTCTTGTTTTAATATTCGGTACTAAAATACCAATATTTGGTTTAAAATCAACAAAAGAGAAACCAAAGCAGGAAGTTTAGAATTAGTTCAAATAACGAAAACGGTTGCGTAAAAATAAACTACAAAGTTTTTATATTGATATTCAACAAAATAACAAAAACTTCTTATAAACTGGCAAGGGATACTATTTCTTAAATAAATTGGCTTTAATTCGTCCAAAAGAGTCGAATGCAAAACGATTTGCCAGAAGAATACTAAGCATTAGATTTAAAGAGCAACCAACAAATATGGCGAGCATAATTAATATCTGATATTTTATGGCGACCATAGGAGAACTTCCACCTAAAATCTGTCCTGTCATCATCCCGGGTAAGGAGATTAAACCAATTACAGACATGGTAGCTATTAATGGATTTAAACCACTTTTTATGGCCGAGCGGATAAATGGTGCCAGTGAATTCTTTCTGCTATTTCCGTTCACCAAAAGAAAATAATACAAATCCTGTTCCTTAGTTAACCTGCCAAAATAATTGCTGATACCAACAATGTTATGATTTAAAGCATTTCCCAACACCATTCCTGATATAGGAATAAAGTAACGGGCATCAAAAACATAGTCGAGATGAATAACAAAACCTAGAAAGAAAGCATCCAAAATTAGAATACTTATAAATCCTGAAATTGCAAACGGAAGGATGAAAAACCGGTAGGTAAGCCCTGCCCTCTTAATTGTAGTAAAAGTACCAACCAAAATCATTACACAAACCCAAATTACATTTACCCAGGCATTGTTCCATGCAAAAATATATTCCAGATAAAAGGCGACCAAAGAAAGTTGCATCACCATCCGAATTAAAGCAATAACAGTTTCTTTAACAATTTTTACTTTAAAATAGATGAAGCCTGCAATGGGAATAACCATGAGCAAAAATCCCAAGGCCAAACTCCCTATTCCTATGTCAACGATTTCTTTCATATGATTATAATTTTAAACTTTTGCCATATGATCCCAAATGCTTTCGGAATTACCATGCAGGAATAATCATCTCCCTGTGTGTCAAAATATCTTTGGCATGGACGTTTCATAACTCAATTGTTCTGTTGCAATAGTCAATCCATTTCTTGTTATGGGAAGTTGAAACTATTGTTTTGTCAGGCAAGGAATTCAATGTAGCAAAGAGAAGATCGATGGAATGATCATCAAGAGCAGAAACTGGTTCATCCAGAAGGATTATTGGCTTATCAAGACCTAAGCATGCAGCCAAAACAATTCTTTGCTTTTGTCCTCCGCTTATTTCAGCAAAACTTTTATCAAATCCACATTCCCTAACTCCCAACTGATCCTGAAATTGTTGAAATCTTTCTACTTGTTCTGCATTCATTTGAAGTAAATCAGATAGCTCATTGGCTGAATCAACCGGTAAATTACTATTTTGCGGCAACCAGATCATTTTGTTTCGAATCGCTGCAATCGTATCGCTATTCAACTCTAAACCGTCAATTTGAATATTCCCGGATTGTGGTGTAATAAATCCCATTAATACTTTTAATAATGAAGATTTGCCCTTACCTGATGGTCCGCTAAAACATATTGACTCACCTGCAAAAACCTCGAAACTAAGATCTTTGCATATGAGTTGACCAGGAAAACTTAAATTAATCTTTTCACATTTTATCATGTTCACCTTCTATACTATAAAGAAAATAATATTATCTCAATTGTTGTCAATGCGAATCATATTTCTTTAGCAGAGATGAATAATGCCTAACAAATCAAACCCTATAATGGGAATATTCTCATTTAATGATTTTTAACACTACCGAAAATAAACCGCTATCCACTCTACAACAACATCTTAACACAATGCAATCGATTTAACATGCTGAGCAACATGTTAAAATTACGCATTGCATTGGTGCTAAATTTTACTGAAAGATTACTTTTGCATTGTAGATATGTGGATATCTACATATAATAATTGCAACAAAATAACTTTTAGAATATATAACAATGGCAAAATACTTAATAGTTGGCGGTGTAGCAGGAGGAGCAACAACAGCTGCCCGTTTGCGCAGAATGGATGAATCAGCAGAGATAATCATGTTCGAAAGAGGCGAACATATTTCCTATGCAAATTGCGGTTTACCCTACTATGTTGGTGATGTTATTACAGAGAGAGAAAATCTGTTGCTGCAGACTCCTGAAAGCTTTAAGAAAAGATTAAATGTCGATGTTCGAATTAATAACGAAGTAGTAAGAATTGATCGTGAAAATAAATTAATAGAAATCAACGACCTCATCAACAATACAAGCTATACTGAAACCTTTGATAAATTGGTTGTTTCGCCAGGAGCAGAACCAATAAAACCACCAATTCCTGGTATAAAAGACAAAGCAATTTTTACAGTTCGAAATGTAAATGACACAGACAAAATTAAAGCTTACATCAACGAAAACAAACCAAAGAAAGCTGTCGTTGTTGGAGCGGGATTTATAGGTCTGGAAATGGCTGAAAACCTTCATCATTTAGGTATGATGGTTACCATAATTGAAATGGCAGAACAAGTAATGACGCCTCTTGATTACGAAATGGCAGCTGTTGTGCATCAACATTTGAAAACTAAAAATGTTGAATTTTATCTTAATGATGGCGTTAGCCAGTTCAAAAGAGATACGGATCATCTTGAGATCCATTTGCAATCGGGTAGAAAAGTGGACGCTGATATGGTTATCCTTTCGATCGGTGTTAAACCTGAAACCAAATTAATTAAAGAAGCAGGTATTGAGTTGGCTCCTAACGGAGGTATTAAAGTAAACGAATACCTTCAAACCAGCGATCCTAATGTTTATGCTTTAGGTGATGCTATTGCTTTCCCTCATCCTATTACCGGTAAATATACAAATGCATACCTGGCAGGTCCAGCCAATAAGCAAGGTCGAATTTTAGCAAACAATTTGGTTCTGGGACACAAACAATCATATAAAGGTTCCATTGCAACTGCCATAGCCAAGGTATTTGATCTCACCATTGGATCAACTGGATTGGCCGAAAAGGTTCTTAAAAAGGAAGGCATTTCATATGTTTCTAATATTACTCATGGAGGATCGCATGCAGGATATTATCCGGGAGCAATGCCTACAAGCATAAAAATCACTTTCGATCCCAAAAATGGAAAATTATATGGTGCTCAAATAATTGGATATGTAGGTGTTGATAAGAGAACCGATTTAATTGCAACGGTGCTTAAAAAAGGTGGAACAATTTACGATTTGCAAGAAATAGAACATGCTTATGCTCCCCCCTACTCATCGGCGAAAGATCCTGTAAATCAAGCAGGATTTACTGCAGGAAATATTATTGAAGGTTTGGTGAATATTATTCATTGGGATGAATTGAACCAATTGCATGCAGCAAACAATTTCATATTAGATGTTCGTACTCCTGACGAATTTGAACTAGGTCAAATTGAAGATGCCGTAAATATTGAAGTAGATCAAATAAGAAATCGCCTTGACGAAATCCCAAGAGATAAAAAAATAATCATCTATTGCGGGGTTGGTTTACGTGGCTATTTTGCAGCAAGAATATTAATGCAAAAAGGATTTTCGGAAGTTTACAATTTAAGTGGAGGCTACAAAACCTACGAACATGCCACTTGCAAACAAAGTAACGAAGATATTTTTGAATCGAGTTATATTGCTAAAGACAGCCATATTTACCGAGGCAAACCAAAAACCGCTGAAACTGTAACTGAAGCTAAGCCGGATATAAAAACAATTGAAGTAGATGCCTGCGGTTTGCAATGTCCTGGCCCAATTATCAAACTAAAAAAAGAAATAGACAAACTTGAAAATGGCGATCGTTTATTGCAAAAAGTAACGGATCAGGGATTTATGAAAGATGTTGCATCGTGGTGTAACATGACAGGAAATAAATTAATTTCCCTTGAGTCTGATAAAGGAATTATATCTGCCCTTATTGAAAAACAGAAGAAAGATGAACAATGTTCTGTTTTAAACGGTAGCCTGGCAAAAAATAAAACCATGGTTGTTTTTTCTGATGAATTAGATCGGGCTTTGGCATCACTTGTTATTGCTAATGGAGCGGCTGCCACAGGAAATAAGGTAACCCTATTCTTCACTTTTTGGGGCTTAAATGTGATTAAAAAAGCTCAAAAACCTAAAGTTCAAAAAGATTTGATGGGCAAGATGTTTAGCAAAATGATGGCAAACAGTGCAGATGATTTGAAGCTGTCAAAAATGAATATGATGGGTCTAGGTTCTAAAATGATGAAAAAAAGAATGATGGCGAAAAAAGTAGACTCCCTTGAAGATTTATTAAAAACAGCTATGGAAAATGGTGTTGAGATGATTGCTTGTCAAATGTCGATGGATGTAATGGGAGTTGATAAGGATGAATTGCTTGAAGGTGTTTCTATTGGAGGTGTAGCTACTTATCTTGAAGAAGCTGAAAAATCAAACATTAATCTATTCATATAAACAATATCGTCACAGTAAAATAAAAGGGTTGTTTCCATAATGAAACAACCCTTTTTATATTCTGAACTTTTGAAAATTCGAACGGCAGGTAATATTTTAAATAACAAAAAAATTTATTTGGATTAGTATTCCTTAAACCCCACATTTTTCGAGATAAAACTTCCTTTTTTACTGGAATTTGCGCCTTTAATTTTGTAATTTAAATGCTCAATTAACTTAAAGGAAATTCTATTTAAAAACGATTCTCACTCTCTCAAATTTCAAAAGAAAATTTATACAATATATTTTTCATTGCCCTCAACCAAATTTAAGAAACTTAAACTCGATGGTGCGAATTGATTAAATTAGAAAAAACTAAGTTGACTTCTCTCCGGTAGCAGAGAAAAACATTTAGTGGTTAGTGGTTGACTGAAATAGCAGGATTTCCTAGTCCCTTAATTTATTAAATTCTGCTATTTCTTTAAACTTTAGAGAATAGGAATACATTCGATTCAAAAAAAGGCGGTAAAATCAAAATACATGATTTTACCGCCTTCTCTAATTATTTTATTTCTGTTGGGAATAAACGGCTAAACGTCTATTCATCATCCATATCATCCTCATCGTCCGCAATAGTATCGACTTCCTCGTCATCGTCAGACATTAAAAAATCGGAATCAGAATCGGAGTATTTATCTTCATAGGATTCCTTCTTACTATCCAGTAGGTTTCCATCATCGTCAAAATCGTCATCATCTTCGATAAGTTCCTGAGCTTTACGAACCGACATACGAACCATGTATATTTTATCCTCCGTCTCAAATGGCAAAGCACTTACCATTTCATTCTTATGATTTCTGAATTCAATCAAATTATCCATATATCCCTCAGGATAATACAATTTTATTTGTTCCTGTATCTCCTGACTAAGCTTTTCGTAGCTCTGGATTACTCTCGGTTTATTGCTGCTCTTCATACAATAATTTGTTTATCGAAAAATGGAAATATTTTGGTTTATTATTAATTACCAACCTAATAGATATGCGAAAACCAAGGGTGCTACTATTGTAGCATCTGATTCAATGATAAATTTAGGCGTTTCAATACCTAACTTACCCCAAGTAATTTTCTCGTTTGGAACAGCGCCCGAATATGATCCGTAACTTGTTGTAGAATCAGAAATTTGGCAGAAATAACTCCAAAAAGGAGTGTTTGTTCTTTCCATATCCTGATACAACATAGGAACTACACATATTGGAAAATCTCCCGCTATACCACCGCCAATTTGGAAAAACCCAATACCTTGGTCTCCTGCATTATTGGTATAATAATCAGCCAACCAAGTCATGTATTCAATTCCTGATTTCATAGTCGACGCCTTCAATTCTCCTTTTAAGCAGTAGGATGCAAAAATATTTCCCATAGTAGAATCTTCCCAACCAGGAACTACAATCGGAAGGTTTTTCCTGGCTGCTTCGAGCATCCAACTATTTTTAGGATCAATTTCATAATATTGCTCCAACACTCCTGAAAGCAACAGTTTATACATAAACTCATGTGGAAAATATCTCTCCCCATTATCTTCAGCTGCTTTCCAAATATTATAAACGTGTTTTTGTAATCTTCTAAAAGCTTCCTCTTCCGGAATACATGTATCTGTTACCCTATTTAAACCTTTCTCCAACAAAGCCCATTCGTCCTCTGGAGTTAAATCTCTGTAATGAGGCACTCTTTTGTAATGCGAGTGAGCAACCAGATTCATGATATCTTCTTCTAAATTTGCTCCGGTACAAGTGATAATATGAACTTTATCCTGACGAATCATTTCAGCCAATGATCTTCCTAACTCGGCAGTACTCATAGCACCACCAAGAGTAATCATCATCTTCTTTCCTTCCGATAAATGCTTTTCGTAAGCAACTGCAGCATCAACCAACGCGGCTGAATTAAAATGTCTGTAATGTTCAAGTATGAATTTAGTAACGGGTCCTTTATTTTGCATGATTTTAAAATTTATAGCAAAGCATTATACTATCTGGCAATTAAAAAAGTTAGGCTTATTATACCTCTTGCAGTGCCAATTCTACAATTTTATTTGTGAAACAATTACTTCTTTATTTTTTGTATCCTAAAAGTTTAAACATCTCATCGGCAGATTGTTCATTACGATAAACGTAATCGAAAAAATTGCCTTTTTCATCTCTATCAATAATAACGTGCTTTGGTGATGGGATCAAACAATGCTTAATACCTCCATATCCGCTAATTGCATCCTGATAAGCTCCGGTATGGAAAAAACCAATATACAATGGTTCCTTCTCATCATTGGAATAGCTCGGGAGCAAAACCTCCTGATTTAAATCTTCAGAATTGTAATAATCCGAGTGATCACAGCTAATTCCACCGATATTTACACGTTTGTATTCATTTTTCCATTTATTGATGGGTAATAAAATAAATTTCTCGTGAATAGACCATGCATCAGGAATGGTATTCATTAAACTATTATCAATCAGATACCATGATTCGGTATCGTTTTGTTGTTTCTGCTCCAGTACTTTAAACACAATCGCACCACTTTCTCCAACAGTATATTTACCAAATTCGGTATAGATATTCGGTTCAGGAATTTCATCCTTCATGCAGGCATCCTTTATGTTGGAAATAATTTCATTAATCATATATTCGTATTGGTACTCGAATCCAAGATGGTTACGTATTGGAAAACCACCACCCAAATTAAATGAATCCAGACTCTCACTATCCTTTTTTAATTCTGAATATACCTTTAATGCCTTCTGAAATTCACCCCAATAGTACAAACTATCCTTAATTCCTGAATCAACAAAGAAATGAAGCATTTTCAGCTCAAACTTTGGATTGTTTTTAATTCTGTCGTTGTAAAAATTAATAATTTCGTTACTGCGGATTCCCATTCTGGAAGTATAATAGGCCGATTGTGATTCCTCATTAATGGCCATTCGCAAACCGACTTTCACAACCCGGTCTTTTGCCAATATCTCCAGTCGGTCTAATTCCTGTACACTATCGAAAATGATGATGCTGTTTTTAAAACCAACCTCCTGCATTTCCAGAATTTTTTTCAAATACTCATCCGTCTTGTAACCATTGTGAACAATTATTCGATCGAAATCAATTTTTTTATCTCTATGAAGATTTAAAATTAAATCAATATCAAAAGCTGATGATGTCTCAAGATTAACATTATGCTTTAATGCTTCGCCAATTACATGGGCAAAGTGATTGCACTTTGTACAGTAACAATACTCGTAAGAACCTGCGTAATTATTTTTTTTTATCGCTTTATTGAAAAGATTCCGGGCTTTTTTTATTTGGTCTCCTATTCGGGGAAGGTAAAAGAATCTAAATGGAGTACCATGTTTTTCTATAAGGTATTTCATAGAAATGCCTTGAAAGGTGAGATAATCATCGCGTAAATCAAAGCCTTCCTGAGGAAAATAATAGCTCTGTTCAATCAAATCAAAATAGGTATTTTTCATTTACGTATTCATAAAATATTTTTGTTGTTACTAACTGCCTTAATTTGCAAATAAAACCATTTTTTCAAAGAAATATCCACTTCCTAAAAAAAAAATCACGTAAGAACTTATTTTTTTTGCTTAATCTTCCAAAACACCAACAAATTCAACCAGTTCCGGATTCTTGCTCATTCTAAGAGAGTCACAAAAATCATGGCTTAATCTCATTCTCTGCATCCTGATCTTCGAGTTTAACCTTTTTTAATCCTTCAACGAAAGTGTAAACCAGTCCCATTACACTTAAAAAGCCCAACACCTTAATGTATTGTTTAAGTACCGACTTTGATTCCACAGTCCAATCATAAGTTAGATCAGGAAAGCCATTAATGATCAACACACTAATAACCGAGAGAAATAAAACTACTGCCAGCACAACAACTACTATCACCTTTTTACTCATTATCAAAATATTACGTTGCAATGTGAAACCACTTTAAGTTAAGAGTCACCTTAAATCACTTGGTAATATAATAAAATATCACCTTAATTGAGTCAACTTCCTTTATTCCTTTGTCTGCTTTTTTCTGAGGTAAAGTCCAAAAACATTACTAAGTAATGAATTTAATATTTCGCATAGTGCGAAGGCAGATTCAAGCTATCAACCAAATATTATAACACATGATGGATAAAATTAGTATTCTGAATACATCCATAAATATCAAATAAAACATGATTAAACCGAAAGAATTCCAGAGTTGAATTACAAAATGTATTTTGAGAAAAGATTGAATAATCTGATGGTATTTAACAATAATATCTGAAGGAATATTAACTTATTCCGATGCAGGTTGATATTGAGACATTAAAAATCAAATATTATGCTTTTATTATTTGCTAACCGCTGTTAACCGTTGCTAAAAAAGAGATCAAAACCAGTATCCGAAAAGGCATTATCAAAATTCACAAACTCTATTTTTTTTGATTAAAAGACGAAATTAAAATAGATAAATTAGAATCAAATGAGTAATTTATGGATTGATAAATTCAATTCTGAAACACTCTATTTTTAACACTCTATTAAAGAATAATCAACCGATATGAAAAAGCATTTTTTAGGCTTACGAACTACCATATACAAAACAAATGAACTCACAAAAGCTAAAAACTGGTACTCCAAAGCTTTTGAAACTTCTCCCTATTTTGATGAAGATTTTTACATTGGATTTAATATCGGTGGATTTGAATTAGGCCTTTTGCCGGAGACAGATTCAAATGTTTCGAAAACAGATAATGTTTTATCATACTGGGGAGTTGATGATATTAACAAAGCATTCTCACATTTAATAGAAATGGGTGCTGTAGGTCATGAACAACCTACAAATGTAGGGGGAGAACTTTGGGTAGCAAGTGTAAAAGATCCATGGGGAAATGTTATTGGCATCATATACAATCCGGATTTTAAAGCCCAGTAATCGATGAAAATAGGAATAGCACTAGGAGGTGGAGGCGTTCGGGGCTTTGCTCATTTGGGTGTATTAAAAGCACTCGAAGAGAAAGGAATTCGTCCCGATCTAATTTCCGGCGTTAGTGCGGGAGCAATAATTGGTGCTTTTGTTGCCTCAGGCTACACTTATGAAAAAACGCTGAAGATTTTAAAAAATAAGAGTCTGATGGCCTACTCCAAATTGCATTATCCTAAATATGGATTGTTTGGTTTGGATGGATTAAAAGAAGACATTCAAAAACACATTAAAATCAAGAAAATTGAAAATTTACAAATTCCGTTATTTGTTACAGTATCGAATTTAAACGATGGCAGGGTTGAATATGTTAAGGAAGGAGATTTAAGCACTTATCTTTTAGCCTCGGCCAGCATTCCTGTACTCTTTGCTCCTGTTCTGATTGATGGCAAAATGTATTCCGATGGCGGACTATTCGACAACCTTCCTATTTCTCCCTTATTGCAAAAATGCGATGTAATTATTGCTGTAAATGTGAGTCCGGTTCATAAAATTGAAAAGTTTGATAATCTGGTTCAGGTGGCATCCCGAACTTTTCAGTTAGGAGTTCACTCAAATAGTATTCGTCACAAAGAAAGATGCTCTTTATTTATTGAGCCAACCGGCTTGCGGGAATATGAAATTCTGAATGGAAATCACGCTCAGGAAATTTTTGAATTGGGATACAATTACACAAAAAGTTTAGAAATCGCTCCGTTTGAATAAATGACAAATAGAAATTATCCCAAACCAATAATTTTAACTTCAACAAAGAAGATATTGTATTGCAAATCCTATCAAAATCACTCTCATGAATTCAAAAGCAACTCAAGCTTTAGAGGCATTTCAATCGGGAATGAATTGTGCCCAGTCGGTGCTGTTGCCATATGCCAACGATTATAAATTTGATGATAATTTGGCTTACCAAATTTCAAGTGGATTTGGGGATGGAATGGGAAGGCTTCAAAAAACCTGTGGTGCTGTTAGCGGTGCATTTATGGTTTTGGGAATTCATAACTGCAAAAAATACAGCAACCATCAGCTCCAAACTGAAAACAATCGAATTTTAATTCAGGAATTTAATCGCAAATTTGTACTAAAGCACAACTATACAAATTGCAATGAACTAATAGCCTGCAATCTAAATACCGAAGAAGGACAGGCTTACGCTGAAAAAAATAATATAAAAGAAAGAATCTGTGAAAAATGCATAATCGATGCCATCGAAATTGTAGATTCACTGATTAATAACTTCAAATAGATTTCAATAAAAAAGCAGGCCTTAAGCCTGCTTCTTTTTATATTATTTCCGAAGACTCTATTTTAAAGAGCTTCTCCAACACCTCTTTCAGTGAATCTAGTTCCGGATTAATTTCGAAGATATGAGATGGTTTCAGATAACAAACCTCTTTTTCTCTTTTAAAACGCTCTTCGCCTCCTCCGGTTATATTCAGCATGATGCAAGCCTTTTTATTGATATTTCCTTCCTGCACATATTTAATTAAACTGGCTACAGCAACAGCAGAAGCAGGATGAATATCATTTCCTTCAGTCTCTTCAAATATTTTGGCCGCTTCCATTGCTTCATCGTTAGTAGCCTTTAACACATCACCACCCGCGTCCTTCATCGCATCAAACATCCCTCCAACAATTGAATAAGGAGGTTTGCGATTCGACAACACTTTGGCCAGGATTTCTTCCACTTGTTTTCTCGCCAAATTATCGTCCAATGGCAACATTTCCCTCGAATCAGCTTTCCATGCATCATACATCGGTAAAAATGGAGCATTCTGAGACACCATCAATTTCATTTTATTGGAACCAAAACGACCGTCTTCAATAAAGCGAAGATTAGCTTCCCAAGCAGCAATTGCTCCTGTTCCGCTGCCAACAGCCTGAAAATAATAATCAGGAATTTTGCCAATCTCTGTTACCGCAGAAAGAACAGTAGTTCCCATTCCATCTCTTCGAGCCACATTTTTAGCTCCGCCTTCAGTAATGAAACCGTCCAGCTGACAGGCCAGATTCGATAAATGAATCGCATCAAAATAATCGCTTCCCGATTTTGTTGCAATCAATCTAACATTCTCCTCAATTGGCTCATCGAACCAAAGCGCATCAATATTATCCTCAGGAACACAAAGCAGCAAAGGAATACGATTATCGGAACATACTCTTGCAAATGCACGGGCAGTATTTCCTGCAGATGCAACCACAAGTACTTGTCCCGTGTCACTCAACCTGCCACTTACCGAAAAAGCCTCTGTTTCTTTAAAAGAGCAGGTTCTAAAATTTGCTCCTTTTTCGGGCCAGTATCCACTAAATGTGATATATAAATTTTCTAAACCCAAATATTTAGACAATCCTTCACTCTTATAAGTTGCCGGAGCAGATGATCCTTCCAATATTCTGTGGACAGGCAACCAATCGGCGAACTTATAAATTCCCAATGAGTTATCCTTAAGTTCAAGTTGCCTTTTTTGATATTTAGTTCTTATCAAACAAGCTTTTTCTTCAGCAGGAGCATCCAAAGTCCACCCTTCATCTTCAAATTTATTTCCTGTCTGTAAAGACTCAAGAATATATTCAGTAGCTCGAAAATCTATAGCCATTTTTTCATGTTTTGATTTTGAAAGCATAAAAATAGACATTTTGGATGGCTTGATAAACTTTTTTTAACTATTTAGAAACATTTCCTCTAAGCTTTCCAATCAATTCCTTCCAATAAAAAATGCGAACAGAATTAATTACAGCTGACATTCAACAGCTTGATTAAAAAAAAACACAAAATGCCCAATTCAGACTTGCAATTTATTCGATTAATAAAAAACACATTCAAACAATACTGTTTTTCATTTCACTTTTTGGCACAAAAGCTTATATTTAACAATCAGAAATTTTATTTGCAAATCATGGTTTTTCATAAGAATTAATTTCTATATTCTTATGAATAAAACATTTGGAAAACACATATTTTTATGACTATTAAATGGGGAATTTTAGGTGCAGGAAAAATAGCAAAGAAATTTGCAGAAGATTTTAAAGTTGTTACAAACGGTACTATTTTAGCTGTTGCATCAAGATCACAGAACCGCTCCAACGAATTTGCGAATGAATTTGAAATTCCGGAAGCATATTCTTCCTATGAAGAAATGGTGAAAAATTCAGATATCGACCTTGTGTACATTGCTACGCCTCACAATTTTCATTTGGAACATGTCAGGCTCTGCCTGAATAATGGAAAATCTGTATTGTGCGAAAAACCGGTCACAGTAAACTCAGCGGAATTTACCATTCTTCAAAATTTGGCCAAAAAAAAGAACTTATTTTTTATGGAAGCTCTTTGGACCTATTACCTGCCGGCCATTATTAAAGCCATAAATTGGATTCGGGAAGATAAAATAGGCGAAATTAAACAAGTACAGGTAAGTTTTGGTTACACTGGCAATATGGATGAAAAAATGCGGTTGGCAAATCCAGATTTGGCGGGTGGTGCCTTATTGGATATTGGAATATATGGTATTGCCATGGCTGAGTTGGTGTTTGATGAGGAAATTGAAGACATACAGGCTATGGCTCATTTTTCTGAAACAGGTATTGATGATTACAACAGCATTCAATTGAAATATAAAAGTGGCGGAATCGCACAAATTTCAAGTTCTTTTGTTTCCGAACTTAAAAACGAGGCCGTAATATACGGTACCAAGGGACGAATAGAAATCCCTCAATTTTGGATGGCTAAAAAAGCGTTTTTGATAAGTCCTGATGAAAAATTAGAGTTTATCAATAACGAATTGCAACTTGGGTACAATCATGAAGCTTTTGCTGTAAATGAATTACTAAAAAAAGGAGCAATTGAAAGTTCTGTAGTACCTTTAATAAAAAGTAAAAGCATATTATCAATAATGGATCAAGTAAGGAAACAAATTGGTTTAAAATATCCGTTTGAAAAGCAATTGTATGAATAAAAACGACATCATATTGGGCAAAGGTATCTTAGGAATTCAATTTGGCATGCTTCGTGCCGAAGTTGAAAAAATACTGGGAAACGCAGATGATGTTGGAGAATATTCCCTTTCTCCTGACGAAGTAAGCATCACTCTTTTATATATTGACAAAGGGCTTAGCTTCACGTTTGAAGCTATCGATCAGTACAGACTTAGCTATATCTCGGTTCTCAATGAGCAGTACAGTATTTTTCAATTTATTAAAGTTGGTTTGAGCAAAAAAATGCTGCTGGCTGAATTGGAACTTTTTCAACTTGGAGAGCCAGAATTTGAGGACGTTGGTTCAGAAGAATTTCCAACTCATGAATTGATATTTTTCCCTAATGAAAATCTGCATCTTTGGCTGGATAACAATCAAATTTCAGAAATCCAATTTGGCCCTTTCTTTGATGATTTTAAAACAATTATATGGGAAGATTAATAATCTTCCTTTTTTATTCTCATCATTCATATAAATTGTGTCTTTCGGGTTTTCTACCAAAATTTAAATCCATTCACAAGCCAATAAATGTTCCACAATCACTATGACAGCTGTTGCCTGCTAAAATATTTTTTATAAATTGCGCCCATATTAAAACAAGGAGTTACGGCTCTATCACAACTTTTATTACTTCCTAATCAAAAAAGTTTAGCCGGTTCCGGCAAACTACGAAAGATGGTTTTTCAATTGTTAATTGATGTATTACTGATAATCACATCACGGGTTAATTGTGTTCAATTGGCTCATTTACACATAAAAGAATGAACAAACTATCTTACGAGCACGGAAGCTCGAATGTGCCTCTTTTAGGCGAAACAATTACTGAACGACTTCGCAAAACGGTCGAATTATTTGGCGATAGAGATGCCTTAATTGTACCTTATCAAAATTACAAAGCAACATATCTTGAGTTTTGGCAACAAATTGAGGACGTTGCAAAAGGATTACTTGCATTTGGTGTAGAAAAAGGAGACCGGGTTGGAATATGGTCGCCAAACAGACACGAGTGGGTAATTGTTCAATTTGCCACAGCCAGAATTGGCGCTATTCTGGTAAATGTTAATCCGGCCTATAAATCAGCAGAACTTAAATTTGCCCTTCGTCAATCAGAAATTAGTATTTTGATTATGTCGGAAGGATTTCGAAAAACCAGCTACATCGAAATTATTCAGGAGGTGAGACAATCCTGCATTCATCTAAAGCAAATTGTAATTTTAGATCGGGATTGGCATGCGGTGATTGAAGCTGGCAAGAGAATTTCAACATCTCAAATCGAAGAAATAGAATCTCAACTTCAGTTTGATGATCCAATCAATATTCAATACACTTCAGGAACTACAGGTTTTCCAAAAGGAGCCACTTTAACGCATCACAACATTTTAAACAACGGTTACTTTATTGGTGAGCGATTGCATTACAATGAAACGGACCGCGTTTGTATACCGGTACCGTTTTACCACTGCTTTGGAATGGTATTAGGCAATATGGCATGCATTACGCATGGTTCTGCTATGGTTATTCCGGGTGAGGCATTCGAAGCTGAAACCGTATTGCAAACCGTTCAAAACGAAAAATGCACCTCACTTTACGGCGTCCCTTTGATGTTTATTGCGGAACTCGAACATCCTAATTTTAAAAAATATGATTTAAGCAGTTTGCGCACCGGTATTATGGCGGGAGCATCCTGTCCTGAAAAAGCAATGCTTGAGGTTCAGGAAAAAATGAACATGAAAGAAGTAGCCATTTGCTATGGCATGACAGAAACCTCTCCTGTTTCCACTCAAACATTTGTTAATGATGAATTGAGTAAACGAGTAGGAACGGTTGGTAAGGTTCATCCTCATCAGGAAATTAAGATTATCAATCCCGAAACGGGAAAGATTGCTGCACGTGGCGAAAATGGTGAATTCTGCACCCGGGGATACTCCGTAATGCTTAAATATTGGAACAACGAAGAGGCAACCAAAGCGGTTATCGATAATGCCGGATGGATGCATACCGGTGATTTGGCAAGCATGGACGAAGACGGTTACGTAACCATTACGGGTAGAATAAAAGACTTGATTATTCGCGGTGGTGAAAACATTTCTCCGTTCGAAATTGAAGAATTCTTTCATTCTCACGAAAGCATTAGCGAAGTATATGTAATTGGTGTACCCGACTACAAATACGGCGAAGTTGTAATGGCTTGGGTGAAGTTTAAAGAAGGCAAATCGGCCACTGAAGAAGAACTTAGAGATTATTGCAAGGGACAAATTGCGACTTACAAAATCCCAAAATATTTTAAATTCACAAGCGAATTCCCAACTACCGTAACGGGGAAAATCCGTAAAGTTGAAATGAGAGATATTTCGAGTAAAGAATTGGAGTTGGTTGGACGATAAAATATCCCCAATTTTAACTAGACACAATCCTCATGTATGTATTTACATGAGGATTGTATTCTTTCTGTGCTTCCCTCCTCTTTTTCAGACCTTTTATTATCATTTCCTTTCAATCAAAATTCTATTTCCCCAATAATAATGATGCTTATTCCTTAATTATCATGAGCTTACAGATTACAAAACAAAAATACAGCCTAAAAGCATGTTTTATAACTACTTAGATAGAGTACCAGCCTTTTGATCAAATTGCTAGTTTTGCGATCTGAAAAATCAGAATAAAAATATAAAGATGAGCAACGTAAAATTAGGTAATCCGGCTGTAGTCGGACTTGGTGGGTTTGGATTGACAACCCTTTTATTGCAGTTTCATAACATTGGATTGTGTGGATTAGGTCCTGTTGTTGCAATGGGATTTGTTTTTGGTGGACTGGCACAGCTTATGGCTGGTATGCTCGAGCACAAAAACGGCAACAATTTCGGTTTTGCAGCATTTTCCGGTTACGGTTCATTTTGGATTGGTTTAGGTGTTATCTGGCTGATGAATTTTTACGGAGTATACAAATCATCGACCACTGATGTTGGATATTACCTGGTTGCATGGACCTTATTTACTGTTATTTTATGGGTAGCATCATTCTTTATTCATGCTGCAATGGCTACCACTTTTACTACATTACTTATTGGTTTCATTCTTTTGGACTTAGGTCATTTTGGATTTCCAATTTTAGATGAGGTAGCTGGATACGAATTGATTATTTGTGCATTATGCGCTTGGTACATGATGGCTGCCATCATTATTAACGACGTTGCTGGTCGTACAATTTTGAAAATGGGTCAACCATGGATCAAAGCAAAATAATATTCTCTTAAATTCAACTCATTTCGAGTAGAGTTTAACTGAACTAAAAAGAGGTAAACCGAAATTTTCTCAAATCAGATCGGTTTGCCTCTTTTTCTGTCTCAACTTTTTACCACAAAGTACTTCACAAAATAACAGGAAGTACTCCTTTCCTTTTTCTTACTTTGTGCACCTTTGCGTTTCCTTTGCGGTTAAACCAAGCTAGGGCAGTATCTGCTTATGCAGGCTCACATCAAATTCCTTAACGTGATCAGGCTTGCCATCATTAAAAAAGTCTGTAATATATTTTTGACTGCAATGCTCATCGAAAGTTTTCTGATCGTAAAACTTCTCTACAAAAGTAATTACATGCGGATTATCGATACTCTGATTTAATTCATATCGGATGCAGCCTCCCTCCTGATGCGTTGGCAATAGTAAAGCATGTAAATTTTTGATTAACTGATCGGCCTCGCCCTCATTCGCAATAAATCTGGCAATACAAACCAACTGAGTTTCATTTTTTCTAATTTCCATATCTGTTTTTTATGTTTTGATTCTTTCGAAATTCAAACTTAAGAAAAATTTCAGAAACGATTATCCCTTCTGCCAAGAACAAAAGGCCATTGATATTGCATCAACAGCCTTTATTTTCGAGATTACCCTACAATCTTTCTAAACCCGGAAAATCAATTCCATCCGTTTCCGTTCCCTTTACCATTTCTGTATTTATTTTGATAATCATTCAAACAACCATTGCCGCGTTCGGTATCCGAATTAATGATCTCATTAAAATTATCCTCACCTAAAACTGTAGGCTCATAAACTACACCATAAGTACTTAACACCCGAACAAATGCCCGCAAATGATTTCGTGAACCTCTCTGCAAATTATCATATACCAAAAGAATATCCTCATTTTCAGTTTCAGCCATCAAATCCTCTAAATCTTTAATATCCACTTCCTCAATTAATGCGCCTGCCTTTAAGGCTTCTTCAACTGACAATTTTCCTTTTTCGATTAATTCATCATACAAAGCCTGCAGGGTCTCATTTTTGTATTCCCCCGCAATTCCTGTTGATGGATCTTCAATCCCGAATAAGTTCAATAAAGTTAATACTGCTGCTGCATGAGTTGATTCCGAACGGGTAATATTGCTGAAAATCCTTACATCATACAAATCAGCAAACAAACTGTATACATCATGAGCCAGCAACTCCTCTTCGCGCATCAACAACAAGCCCTCCTGCTCACTTTCCCCGGCAACTGTTGTTTCCAAACTCAATACCGTTTTTAAGTTCACAGCAATCATATCGGTATATCCTTCGGCCGATACTTCAACCAAGGGCAAATTTGCCAAAGCTTCTGTTCCTCCATCCTCATTATCGCAGGCAAAAAAGCCAAAGGTCAGCACAAAAGCGATCAAAATTTTTGTCATTCTATTTTTCATCTGTTTATAATTTTAAGTTTTTGTCAGATGGAACTTACCATATAATCATTTCCCTGTGTGTAGAAAGCTTTATATATGGACGTTTCATGATTTCTAAATTTTAGTTTCAATTTTATAGTATTTATTACCAGTTTCCACGACCTTGCCTGCCTCTTCGGCCTTGTCCGCAGCCATTACCGCAACCTCTTCCCCGTC
Organism: Labilibaculum sp.; assembly: GCF_963664555.1. Classification (GTDB taxonomy): domain Bacteria; phylum Bacteroidota; class Bacteroidia; order Bacteroidales; family Marinifilaceae; genus Labilibaculum. The sequence goes on from NZ_OY761461.1 coordinate 3,110,010, forward strand.
TTCCTTTTCCCGAAAAACACTGTGCATTCGGGTTTCTGTTTTGCAGGTATTGCTCACGCTGTTCAGGAGTAAGCACTGCACTTACAGCATTGGTATGTTTGCTTAATTCTGCCTGCATTTTTTCTCTCACATTTGCTCTGTCGCTATCACTTACAGCGGCCCTTCTTTCGGCACGCAAAGCGTCCATCACTTTCAAATGATCTGCTCTCAAATCGGTCAACTGTTTGTTCTGTTCAACCGTTAAATTTGAAATCTGACTGCAATCATTTGCCCTGCGTCTGTTTTGTGCAAAACTGTCGGCTGCAGGAATTGTAAACATGATTACCATTAGCAGTAATCCTAAATTTTTAACTAAATTTTGTGTTTTCATGATCTTTTTTTTATTTAATTTTTTGACATACTTCTCCCGGGATGCAATAAAAATCACTTCCTAAAAAGAATATCTATAATAAAACTCTATTGATTTCTACCACCGGGACCATTGCCATGTCCCCAGCCTCTTCTTCTGCCTTTCGGTGTTTTCACCTCTTCATCCTTTTGCAGCAACCGACTAAACAAATCGAATAATTTGGCCTGCTGCTCTTCATTCAATTCACTCTTCATATCCAAATAAAACTGAACGGTTGCCAATTTCAACTCCCTATGCATCTCGCCAATCTCACCGGCAATATTTTTCAGTTCCAGAGTATCGCAATTTTTATTTCCCAATTGCTGAACCATTTCCTGCCGCAAGCCATTCAACTGATTCATGATCTGATTCGCATCCTGATTGTACTTCCTGTTCAGCGATCGAAAAATAATCCTCTTCTCCTCATCCAATCCCAATTGCTCTTTAAGAAACCTTGTTCTGAATTCATCCGGCATTTCCACCTTATTTTCAACAATTTTCTTCTCCTGCTGCATGTGATACCAAAACGAACCAATCGTTGACAAATTAACTGCCAGTAAAATTAAAGCCAGCCACATCCAAATTTTATTCGCTTTATTCATGATATCCATCGTTTAAAAAAAACAATTCAATGGTTTCGTTATCTATTTCGTTAAAATAGGGATCAATCAAATTCGATTGCTGAATATTTTCAGTATCCGAAGCAAAATTTGCTCCCATAAAAATGCCCGATCCAATAGCCAATACAAACAGGATACTCACAAAGGCAGGCATTAATAGTCTGGTAAAAACCGGCTGATTGGCTTTTCTTTGCTCTTCCTTAAAACGGTTCATCGTTTTTGATACAAAATATGGATTCGGCTGTAAAAATTTCTCCTTCTCAATAACTCCCATAGCCGACTGAAGTAAAACCAAGCGATCGGAACATGAACTGCACTTCGACAAATGATTTTCCACCTGCAGCATTTCATCTTTCAAAAGTTCCTTTTCCAGATAAAAAATTAATTTGCTATTTACCTCGTTGCATTCCATTTGTATTGTTTTTAGTATTGGACACCACTCTTAATAAAAACTTGCGCTACTTCTTAAACTTTTCGTAATACCCGATGAGTTTTTTCTGCAAATTCGATTTTGCCCTAAACAGCAGCGACTCTACCGACGATTTCGAAATCTGCATCAACTCAGCAATTTCTGCATAGCTCAGTTCCTCATACTTACTCAATGTAAAAGCAATTTTCTGATTTTCGGGCAAAGCATCCAAAGCTGCATGAATCGCTCTGGCATGATCCTTTTCCTCCAAATATCGATCGGGATTCACAAAACCCGACCCCTCTTGTATTTCTTCCTTCTTTCCCTGAAAAAAATCTTCGATCCGACTAAAGAATTTTCTTCTTTTACTGGTCCGAATTGCATTTAAACTGCGCGTAATAGTGATTCGGTACAACCAGGTTTTCAGACTCGACTCGCTCCTAAAATCAGCTATCGAATGATAAACCTGTATAAATACATCCTGGGCAATGTCTTCAGCATCCGTCTGATTGTGAATCATCCCCATAGCTGTATTCACCACCATTGCCTGATAGGTCTCTACAAGCTGGCGAAATGCAGTTTCGTTTCCGGATTTAAGTTGTTCAACCAAGTCCTTTTCAATCATAGTAAAATTACTTCGATGCTGATTCTGTGAATTTAAATGCTTAGACACCCATTCGCAAATAAACTTGCGCTCTTCCACGAAAAAAATTTCTGAAATATTGTATTTGTAAAATTTTCACTGCAAACAAATAGCTGTCACAGAGCCGGAACAAAGCACTATCTGCACTTTCATTGCCATAAATACCGCTTCCCCTAAAGGGAAAATTCACAATAAGCAAATCTTTAAACTACATTCCAACGACGAAAACTTATTTCATAACTGTTATAGTTTATACTCTCCTTTTTAAAACCACTCATTTGGTCGGTTAGCATACATTCTTTTCCTATTTCCATTTTCTTGACTTTTTGTGTCAAGCTATTTCAGGATAAACTACTTTCCCTTGCCTAAAAGTGCTTCCCCCTGCCATAAAGCGCATTCCCGATACCAAAAAGTGACTTCCCGATGCTCAAAAGCGACAATTTGTCGGAAAAAGCATCTTCCCGAGCCTAAAAAGCACTTTCCCTGTGCTCAAAAGTGAATTCCCAATACATAATAGTGAAGAACCACAGCACCATTGTATTTCTCACTCTTCCAATTCAAAAAAAACATTCTTTTTACATAAATTCTAAACTACGAAACAAAACAAATTCAACTTATGTTTTGTTTTGTTTTGTTGTAATTAATTATTACTTTCAGAATTCGAATGAAATACCTACAAATAATTACAACACTGAAATAAGAAACTTTACAACAATAAAAAACACTTTCACAACAATAAACAAACAATAACACAATATAAAAAGAGCCTAAACAACAACATTAAAACAAGTAAATATATTATTTATCTTAAGATATAAACAACCAAAAAAATTAACCCTGAAAAAAAGAGATTGTTATGCCAAAGAGTTTACAAAAATCATTAGAAGAATGTAGAATACTCGTATATGGTTTATCGGGTAACGAAGCTATTAAAACACGAATTGCATCAATTTATCCAGAAAAGCGCATTTTGGCTGGAATAAAGCTTTACGAAAATGCAAAAGCAGCTTTCGAAAGCCAATCTTCGGAAAAAATTGAATCGACAGAAGCAAATCGTGAATTTAAAATTGTTTACGACAAAATATATGAAGAATTGGTGAAGATCCGTAAAGCCGGTCGTTACTTCTTCAAAAATAACGCTGAACTAAACACTCTTCTTCGTTTAAACAAAGAGGTTCCGACTAATTATGCTGACTGGAAAAACCTATGTAATGAAACTACAAATGCCATTCTTCAGCACGTTGTAATTCAGGATAAATTAGCATTGGTTGAGTTAGGCCCTGAAAGAATCACTGAAATGGCACAGCAATTGGAAAAAATTGATGAGCTGAAAATAAAAGCGGAAAAAGAGGATGGTGAAGCTCAGGTTGCCACGGTTCGAAAACAAGTGACTTTTAACGAATTAATGATCTACTGTTCGGATTTACGTGCCTGTTTGGATCTGTTTTACGAAAAATCGGAACGCCAAACATTGGAACAGCTTGGAATATTGGTTAGATAGGAACTACTACACATCTATATTTTCAATCATGCCCCAATTGCTTTACGGCGGTTGGGGTTTTTACAAAAAGAAAGACGCGATTACAATCGCGTCTTTCTGATGTCTCATTGCTTCTGTTTTCCCAAACACGAACTGTGGATGAATGACTAAAATTTAGATTCACAGCATCGTTTTATGATTGCAAGAGTTGTAGAATCTTTATCATACACTCCATACCATCCCTGCAATTCGTGAGGAGGATCCCCTAAATAAGTATCGCCCTTTTTCCAGAATTCTCCCGGATGTAGAGGTCTTCCTTCTCCTGAATAGGACCAAAAATTTACACCTCTCACCATTCCATTGTTCTTTATGGATTCATTGACTTTGTTGAAAATAAATTCGAAAAAACGATCACGGCAATTGGTCGTTGTGTCGGGAGAAAAAGATGAACCATCGCGGGCAATTCCAAATTCTTCGAGCACTATTGGCTTTTGAAGTTTTTTAGCTGCATCTACATGAACATCCCAATAAGAATTTACCTTTTGAAGCATTTCAGTGTATACCGAATCGCTTTGTTCGGGACTATACCAACCCCAGTTTTGTGCCCAGATGTGCATGGTTATGTAATCGATATTTGAATCGTTGTTGTCAATTAAAACATTAACACCGGAAACCAAATCGGCCGTATTTCCTTCGGTACCCAAACACACTAAATGATTTGAATCAAGGCTTTTGATATAGGCTGAAGTGGCACGCGTCCATTTCTGCAATTGCTTAGGCACATCGTAACCCCGTGGTTCGTTCGCCAATTGCCAGGCCATAATCACAGCATCATCTTTATAGGCTTTTCCGCTTATCGAATTAATTCTGCCAATAATGGTTTTAATATGATTCTTCATCATCTCCTGCGCCGAATCGTTGCTAAAAAACTGTTTGGAGTAGTCGGTGAACTGCTGCCACGAAGTTGGAGGCTCCTGAGGATAGGGAACTTCACCCATACCTGCCCAGCGCAGATACTGAGGAAATCCCCCACTCCAGGTCCAGAAATTACCAAGCACCATAACCGCTTTCATCTCTCTTTTTCCCATTTCGGCAAGCAGGAAATCCAATCCTTGCCATATATCATTGTTATACACTCCAGGAGCTGTTTGTAAGGCTGGATGGATACAGTAGCGCATAGAAGAGTCCGCTTCACTTGCAGCCAATATCCGCAAATTCGTAATCCCTAATTCCTTCATCTCATCCAGTTCCCTTAGCAATCGCTGCTGATCGCCCGATTGAGGCGCTCCCAGATTCATTCCCTGCCAATAATTGGCTCCTTTAAAGCTATATTCCTTTCCGTTTAGCGTGAATCCATTGTTAGCCACTTTAACAAAGTTGGCTTCATTTTTTTGCTGACAAGCAGAAAATACGATGAGCATGCCGGCTAATAAAAAGAGTAGAGTTTTGTTCATAATTATTATCAATTAAAGCACCGATATTTTTTAGGTGCTGTGGTTTTTCTTACTCGGAAATTTGCTGCAAATGCATTATTTGCAAATCGCTTTGCTTTGGCACATCCGAACCCGATAATTCTATGCTTCGTTTTTCGCCCGGCAGTAAATCAAAGTAATTATCGGAACATCTAATATCTGAATCCTTAAAATTCAGATATAAATCGCGAACTAATTTATCGGCTGAAACTTCCATAAAGTGCCTGCCTTCTTTTTCAATCAATTGTACGTCAATTTTAGCTTCGGGCAAAAGCTGATCTTTTGGTTTGGCAAAATAGTACCTGCCGTCAGCCAGAAGCTGATCCTCTGCTCTTACTTCCATTTGCAGCACAACCAACTTTTTATCGAATTTACCAAGTAGATCAGCAAGACTGCTTTTGAAAAGTACCGAACTGGTATTGGCTTTCAAATCAACATAAATTTCCTGTTTGAACAATTGTTCTCCTTCAAAACTGATCAGATTCAGACTCAAAACACCCTTCTTCCCAACCAATAAATCTGAAACACCATAAATGGACAGAGTATCATTTTTTGCAAAAGCAGATACCAAAACGGGTTTATATGCTTTTCGAAGCATGTAATGCATGGCTTTCCATTTGTGATAATAATCGGTACTGCTCCAACTGGCAACCGGCCAGCAATCGTTAATTTGCCAGTAAAGAGTTCCCATACAGTAAGGTCTGGCCCGTCGGTGTGCCTCAACAGCAGTTTTAATTCCCCTTGCCTGCAATACCTGACTCATGTATAGAAATCCCTCAAAATCAGTGGGTACTTTGTAATCCCAACCCATGTATTCTTTAATGCGTAAATTACCTATTCCGCTTCGCTGATGAGAAGCCATCACTTCCGATTCGATGTTGTAATCCTCCGGTAAGGTGTACTTTTTCACTGTTTCGAAATCGGGGAAAGATTGAAAACCATATTCGCTCATGAAACGAGCTTTGTATTTGTCAAAATCCTCGAACGGATGCAATCCGTGCCACACGCCCCAATAGTGCATATCTCCGCTTCTGCTATTGTAAGCAGCATGCTTTTCGGGTTCGAATCCTGCCTGAGGCGACGATGGCCAATAGTCATCTCCATCGGTATATTTATGAACTGCATCCGGTAAAATGTCATGGAAAATATCCATGTATGCCTTTTGAATTTCTTCCCGTTGTTCTTCGGTATATAGTTCTTTCCAACCCCAACCAGATTTGGAAAAATAACTCCATGCTGTATTTATTTCGTTGTTTCCACACCAAAGGGCAATGGATGGATGATTGCGCAAACGCACAATATTGTCCTTGGCCTCCTGTTTCACATTTTCCAAAAATTCCTCATTGCCCGGATACATGGAGCAGGCAAACATGAAATCCTGCCAAACCATGATGCCGTTTTTATCGCACAGATCATAAAAGATATCGTTCTCGTATGTGCCGCCGCCCCAAACCCGAAGCATGTTCATATTGGCATCTTTTGCATCAGCAATAACTTTTTCGTAATCGGCTTTGCTAACCCGTGGCAAAAAACTATCGTTGGGAATGTAATTTGCGCCTTTTGCAAAAACAGCAACACCATTCAATTCAAAATAAAATGACTCTCCTGCCTCATCTTTTTCCTGAACCAACTTCAGACTTCTTAATCCTGTATTTACAACATATTTGGCCATTACAAAATTGTCCTTTACCAACTGAGCTTCGAATTGATACCTATTCGGCTCTCCCAATCCGTTCGACCACCACAATTTCGGATTTTCGATATTGAATGGAACAGAAATCAAATTGCTTCCTTTTTCAATTTCAACCTGCTTAGTCAGCAATTCCTTGCCGGTAGATTGATCTTTTATGATTACTTTTCCTGTAAAACCTTCGTTTGCTTCCAGAGTAAAATCAGCTATCAGTTTTGCTTCTTCCTTCTTCACAGATTTTTGCTGAATGAACACATCTACAATACGAACTTCATCCCAGGCTTTAAGCTCAATTGGCCGCCAAATACCGGAAGTCACAAAACGCGGCCCCCAATCCCAGCCATAATGATAACCGGCTTTACGTGTAAAAACCGATACCTTGTTATCGCCCAAACCACCGTTTTCTGATTGATCGTTGCTTGCTGGATATGTATAAGCTGATGCCTTTAATAATTCCAGTCCTTTTTTTATCGGTGAATGAAAATAAATACGCAGTTGATTCTCTCCGACTTTTGCCAGCTTTTTGATATCGATTTCCCATTCCCGAAACATATTATCGGCTTCCAGCAGCAACGAATCGTTAACATACACATCGGCATAAGTATCCAGTCCTTTAAAATCGAGAAGTAGATTTTGCTTGTTCGTTTCCTTTTCGGATAATTGAAAAGAACTGCTGTATTCCCAATCCCCTTTATCAATCCATTGCTGACTTTTCTCGTTTGTACGATAAAACGGATCTTCAATCTGTTTATTCGCAAGCAAATCGGTGTGAATGGTTCCGGGCACTGCCGCTTTTCCTGCCAACTCACCATTTGCCTGATGATAAGTCCAGTTGGAGTTTAATTCCCTTGTTTCCATGTTTTGAATTTCATTGGGTTGACATGCATTGAATAGTCCCGTAAAAAATAGTAATACAATTAAATTCAACCTGTAATTGTTCATGAGATGGTTGTGCTTTTGACAAAGTTTGTTAAATCTATTAGTTCCTACGAACGTTCATTGGAATCTACAATTTCGCTTCAAAAGGACCCGCTGGTAATTTCGCAGCATTGATTAAGTTGCAATCGGGATTGGAACTCCATGCGTAACGCACCGAAACAGGTTCTGTCACCTGATCTGATGTCAGCTTCAATTTATTCCCTTCAATTTTTGCCTTAGCCCAATGGTAAACACCATCTTTACCAGCAACAGCAAAACCGGTTACTTCCCTGTTATCCGAAGTTGCCAGTCCTTCATAACAATTTTCAAATTCGATTATAAGAGATGAACTTTCTATATGCATAGCCTTGTAAACAGGTCCGCAATAAGGAATATTCTCGCCATAAACTTTGTTTCGCGCCCACAAAGCCAAACGCTTTCCTATATCCTGTTTGTTGCCTGGATGGATGTTTTTAGCATCTCCTATATCAATAGCTGCAGCCATTCCTGTATTTGGTAATTTGAGGGTTAAGCGCTGCGCCTCGCGAAGTTCGGCCCAGCTATCGTTTACAGGTTCTGTATTCCGCTTTAGATAAGAAGCCAGCTGCACAAAACCAAAGGGAAAATCTTCTCCGCCCCATTTGCTTCTCCAGTCATTAATCATCGCAGGAAATAATTCTTCGTACTGCTTTGCTCTGCCGGCATTGCTTTCTCCCTGATACCAAATTACACCACGGAAACTATATGGAATTAAAGGGTTAATCATGGCATTAAACAATACTGCTGGTTGATTGGGATCGTTTAGTTCTATTGGAATTGTTTTGATGTCTTTTAAATTATATCCGACTTTGCATTTCCAGTTTTTAGCCAATTCCATTCTAAATCCATCTTCCGATGTTAAAGCAAAATGAGAAGCTTCTCCCATAAAACCTCCGGCACCCCGATAATCGGATAAACGAATTGCAATTACATTTTTACCGGGTTTTACCAGATTCGAAGCCAGCTTGTATTGTCTGGGAACATCCCATTCGGTACTCTCTCCCACTTTTACACCATTAAACCATGTTTCATCGGCATCGTCAGGTGCTGCAATGTGCAAAATCATTTCTTTATTTGCATTTTCATCAGAAATACTGATGGTTTTTCTGAACCAAATACTTCCATCAACAGATCCAATTTTGGTACTTTCTACCATCCCCGGCAGATCCATTGGCATCCAATCTGCATCATTCAAATCAACCGAAGCAAAAATGGTATCCTTACCATTAATTCCTTTATCGGCCTCACCTGTTTCCTGAATAAAAGCAGCAAGGTCTTTTTTGTATTTTAGTTCCAACTCTTTTTTGGATGTTGGATTTTTTTCAATTTGAAGTACTTTCTCCCGAAAATCAGCTATGTTTTTTAAGGTTTTAGCACTCGTCCAGGCTTCGGCTACGGTTCCACCCCAAGCTGTCTGGATTAACCCAATGGGCATATCCAGCGATTCATCCAAATCGCGGCCAAAGAAATAAGCAACCGCCGAAAATTCTTTACAACTCTCGGGAGTGCATGTTTTCCATCCTTTCGATTCCATTTTTGTTTCAGGCTGAAAAGATGTGTTTCGGTCAACCATAAAAAGATGGATATTGGGATGGTCTGCATGGGCAACCTCTTCTTCAGCATTGTTAACATGAGCCCAATTGCCTAAAAGCGGCATTTCCATATTGGATTGACCGGAACAGATCCAAACTTCGCCCACATAAACATCTTTAATTTCCAATGTTTCATTTTTGGTTTTCACCGTTAAACTATTCGGACCACCATAAACTTCAGAATCAAGTTCAATTTTCCATTTTCCATTTTCATCTGCGACTATTTGTTTATACTGATCTCTAAAGAGAACAGTTATTTTTTTGTTAGCCGGAGCTTCACCAAATACGGAAATAGGTTTCTCGCGCTGAAGAACCATACCATCGCCAAATAGAGGAGACATACTTATTTCCTGAGAAAAACAGTTCGCGTCTGAAAATATCAGTGCAAACAAAAAAATGATGATTCTGAAGTGTTTCATACGATTGTAATTTGTTTTTTAAATTGCCATATGGAACTTACCATGAACCAATAATCATCCCCCTTTGTGTCAAAATCACTTTGGCATGAACGTTTCATATGTTTTTTAAATTTTATTATGAATTCAAAACCATGAACAAGTTCCTTGAATCCATACTATTTCTATTTACTGATAGCCTCATCTACAATTTCAGCCATTCGTTTGTATCCAGCTTTATTCGGATGAATTTTGTCTGGAAACAGATCTTCATTATCGTACATCGCAGAATGAAAATCAATCAACTTAACATCTCTTTGGGTTAGAATAGAATCGACAACAGGAATAACGCCATTTACAATAACCGAATCACGAATTCCCCAAACCTGAGCAAATGCACGTGGCGGATAACAAACATAAATCTGCATTTTCGGATTGGTCGTTTTTAGCGTATCAATCATACTCAGGTAATTCCTGCAAAATTCATTGCTGTACTGATCCCAATTCTGAGGCTTTGAATCATTAGTCCCCAATAAGATAACTGCAATATCAGCTTTGTACTGAACAGCTTCGGCAAATACACTTTCTTTCCATAGCGGGCGATCTCCTTTTCTCAGCATCGTTCTGCCACTAACACCAAAATTCCTCACTTCTTTGTTTTCACCCAGCATCACGTTCATCTGATTTGGATAAGAATCCTGATTATCTCTTCCAAATCCTTGCGTAATGCTATCGCCAATACATGCAATTTTAACAACACGCTCCTGACAGCCAAACAAACAGAAGCAACTTAGAAGACTTACAAATAGAAATTTTCTCATTTTATCTTAAAAAATTAGTTCATAATAATATTCGAACCACAAATTAAACTCTTTTAAAAGATTTCTCACAACGATCTATCTTCGCTTTTCAGCCAATTCGGAAATTACTTGCTTCATATATTTATCGCTCAATTTATACAGCAATAAAAACAGAGCAGAAAGCGCGGCACCAATGGCTGGATAAATACTAATCATCAAGCGAATTCCTTTTAATGATTCGAAAGATTGTTCAGCATTGGCCTCAAAACCATAAGCGGCCAACAGCCAACCTGTAACGGCGCCTCCAAGTGTCCATCCCATTTTTTGCGACATTGAGGAAGATGAAAACACCAATCCAGTAGCGCGTCGTCCGGTTTTCCATTCCGAATAATCGGCAATATCAGCGTACATCGACCAGATTAGCGGCAATACAATTCCAGCTGTTACTCCAATAAAAATGTTGAGCAGAAAAATCAATCCTATTTGTCCGGGTTGCAGCCAATATAGGGCAATACTGAAGAATGATGCCAAAACCATTGCTCCAATAAAGGTTTTCTTCTTTCCTATTCTTGCTGAAACGGGTTTGGCTAACAAAACTCCTATCATATTTGTTACCAACCAAATGGTCATATATGCACCCGCCAACTTATCCCACTTCATTTCTCCAAGTAAAGGAACGGTTTGATCTTTGATAAAATATTTGAAGTAATACATGATGCTTCCATCGCGAAGAGAATTGAAGATCAGCACAGCAATACCGGCGCCAAGCATAATAAACCACTGTGCATTTTTCCCCAAATCTTTTACATCTTTCCAAATCGAATTTTTCACTTCCAATGGCTTTACTCTCTCTTTTGTCCACAAATAAGTCATGATGAAAAAGAAAGCTGCTACAACAGCATAAATTGCAACAGAATATTGATAGCTGCCTGCTTCACTTGAACCTATTTCCCTAAAAAAATCCAATAAATATGGAATAGAAGCGGTCATGAAGATTCCCCCGGAATAGGCACCAATAAATCTGAAGGAAGCCAAAGATGTTCTTTCATCCGAATTATCGGTCATTACTCCCATTAAGGAAGAATAAGGGACATTAATTGCCGTGTACACCATCATCATTAAGGTATAAGTTACATAGGCGTAAATCAATTTCCCTGACGGACCAAATTCCGGAGTGGAAAAGGTTAAAACCCCAATAATTCCAAACGGAATGGCAACCCATAAAAGATAGGGTCTGAATTTTCCTTTCGAAGTACTGGTTCTATCTGCAACAATTCCCATAATCGGGTCATTCAATCCATCCCACAAACGAGTCAATAACAACATTGTTCCAACTGATGCAGGAGATAACTCAACCACATCAGTGTAAAAAATCATGAGAAACATGGAGAAGATCTTCCAAAACATAGAAGATGCAAAATCGCCAAAACTATATCCAATTTTTTCTTTTAAACAGATTTTCTGATCCATTCTATTCGCTTTTAGTGGAGCTGTGTATAAATACTCCAGATAGGTTCGTACTTGCAAAAGCCATTCAACACAGCTTCCCTTTTGCTGGTTTTATTATTTCTGAGGACTAAGTTTTAGCAATAAAACATCATGCCCTTTAATTTTTGACTCAAGATTTTTATTGGTTAACCCGATATTTTTGGATGCATACAGATCGTACATCGAGTAACTTTTGTATTTCTTTTCCAATTGCTTGTGAGTTAGCTGATCGTTTATTGGATGTTTCCACCAATCATAGGTAAGGAGTAATTCATCGTTGCTCATGTTAATAAAAGCCACAGCCCATTCTTCATTGGCAAGAGGTTTTACCCAGATTTCCAATTCCGGACTTTTCAGATGGCAATAAGCTTGAATACCCAAAACATCCTGATTGACTGCAATTACATTTTTATTTTCGATTGTTTTCAATGTTTCGTTAGACATGCTACGGAGGTCGTTTCCTAAAATCAGAGGCGAGGTCAACAAACTCCACATGGCAAAATGTACACGATCTTCCGAATCCGTCATGCCGTTCCCTACCTCCATCATGTCTAAATCGTTCCAATGACCCGGACCTGCGAATTTCCGGAGGTCTTTACGTAGATTAATAATTGGCCAAATGCCTCGTGATGACCAGTTTCCATGACCTACTTCACAATCCCAGCAATTGGTAATATCACCGGTTACTCTCCACAAATGTCCAATATCCTTTGCCCATTTCCAAGGCTCATTATCGCCCCATTCGCAAATACTGAAAACAATTGGTTGTTTACTTGCATGCAAGGCATCTCTCATGGTTTCATAAGCTCCTTTTGCATTTAAATTTTCGGTATTGCACCAGTCATATTTCAAAAAATCAATTCCCCATTCGGCGAAAAGTTTAGCATCCTGATATTCAAAACCACGGCTACCGGGATAACCAGCACAGGTTTGATTTCCGGCACATTCGTACAAACCAAATTTTAAACCTTTTGAATGCACATAATCAACAATGGATTTTATTCCTCCAGGAAATTTCTTTGGATCCGGAACCAGATTGTTATTTTCATCTCTTTCCTTAGCCATCCATCCGTCATCCAATACAATATATTCATATCCGGCTTCTTTTAATCCTAATTCAACAAAAGCATCAGCAGTTTGCATCACTAACTGCTCATTTATATCTGTACCAAATGTATTCCAACTATTCCAACCCATAGGTGGAGTTAAAGCCAAATTCTCTGCTTTCTGAGCATTCACGCAAATGCTGAACACAATCATTATTAGTAATAAAAACAATTTTCTCATTCTGATTATTCTTTTAGTCTGCTATAACTTTCAATTAGTGCTCTGGTATTATGGTATGGGCACTTCCAAAACCCAACTTTACAATCACTAAGAACAGGTTTTCCTGCCTCATTAACACGCCAAAACCATTCTCCGCCTTTACCATCTTTAATATTGGCTTTAACAAATGTCCATATTTGAATGGCTCTGTCTAAATACTTTTTATTTTCTGTTATTTTGTAGGTATCCACCAAACCTATAATCGCCTCGGCTTGAACCCACCAGTGTTTATCTTTATCAATAAGTCCATCAATTTTCTCGTAAAAAACACTGCCATCACGATCCATTCCATCATGAATAACTTTATCTGTTACCTGAACAGCTATTGTTTCCATTCTCTCAATCCATTTCTCATCATGAATCACTCTTGCCGCATCACTAAGCAACCAAGCTGATTCAATATCATGTCCAAAGGATATTTCATTGGATTTTACTGTCCAATCCATATCAAAAAACAATTGGAAATGAGACGTTTGCTGATTAAAAATCCGATCGCAAAATATCGTAAGCAAATTGTTAATGCTATTCTTCAGTTCAGCATTGTTCCATACCTGATAAAGGTTAGTATAAGGTTCAATAATATGAAGGTGCGTATTCATTGACTTTGGCTCATTTGCATCTTTTTCGCTCAATCGCATATCATCCAACATCTGCCAGTCTTTACCCAAAGCCTCAATGTAACCACCAAACTCATTGTCTTTATATTTGCTTTCCAGCAAATGAAAAAGATTTATAGCCTGCATAAGACTATTTTCGTCATTCGAAGCTTTGTAATATTCCGAAAAAGCATAAATACCAAATCCTTGTGCATAAGCTTGTTTTCTATCATTCACAACCCCTCCAACAGCATCAACAGCCCAAAATAAGCCACCATTTTCATGATCCAAAAAAAATGCAAGAATATAATCAAAAGCCCGCTTGGCTATTTCAAGATATCTCTCACTTTTACTATGGTTATATGCGGATGAAAATGTCCACAAAATTCTTGTGTTTAGTACAACCCCCTTTGCAATTTCACTATTGACTTCACTATTATTAGAAATCTCACTATAGAAACCACCATTTTGCATGTCAATTGTACTTTCTGCCCAATAATCAAGTATATCGAACCATTCTTGTTTAATCTCACAAAGAAATTGCTCCAGTGAATTATTTTTTTCTCTCATCATCAATCTATTAATCCATTTGGGAATTCACATTAAAATAAAATATCATTTACATATTCTACTTTAAATCAGGCATTTGTTCTCGTGTAATTACATAAGTATTGCTAAAAGCATTCGTCCACCAAGCAACATTGGCATGTTCATGAACGTTACCCGCAAAATCTGATTCATTTGTATCATTTGTTCTTTCGTAATCGTACCAAGGCATAAAATAAGACCATTTAGCTCCGGCATTCCATTGTTCAGAAATATCAGCCGTGTTGCCACATTCACTTAGAGTGATCATTTTAGTAGGATAAGTTTGCTGAATTGTATTGAATTCAGCAGCAATAGAAGCTACTTCAGCATTATTATAAATGTCTCTTCCCACGATATCAACATAGTTGTCACCAGGATAGAAGGCGTTGTCTTTTGTTTGTGTAGTCCACACCCATATCAAATTATTTAGTCCTTGAGCTTTAAAATAATCGAACATAAAAACCCAAAGTTCTTTGTAGGTATCTGCACCGTCAGTACCCCACCAAAACCACGCTTCACCATTCGTATATTCATATGTATTACCTGCTGCTTCGTGCAATGGCCGCCAAATAACGGGGATGTTTTTAACCTGAAGCAATTTTAAGTATCCAACTATTTCTTCTAAATCAGCTTTGGCAACCGTATTTTCCCAAGTGCCATCTATTGTAACATTTGAAGCCTTAAAAGTTGTTTCTTCCGGTTTATAAGTATAATCTGCAGAACCTTCGTAGGTAGGAACAATCCAGTGCCATCCAGCACTTATGATCCCATTGTTGCTCCACCAATCCTCAACAACAGAAATGTCAGAATAATCAACCCAATCGACAGGAGAATAAGGCAAATGAACGTAATCAAACGTTGCAATTGCAGGATATTTCCCTGTATGCTGTTTCACCCATTCGGCCTCGTTGATGTTCCAGTTCACATTGGCCATTGCAGAGGAAATTATTTTTTCCCCATAGTTCTCCTTTAAAAAGGAATACAGATTTGTGGCTTCCGGGGAAGGATTATCAACGGCAAGCATATTTGTAATATCTACAGCTTGGTTTGCTGCAGTTGTAAAACTTATTGAAATTTGGGCTGAATTTACGGCTCCGTTTACTACTTTTAAAGCCAAGGCATCAATGATCAAAGTATATTCCGTTTCAGTCTGAAGAGTTGAAAAAGTTACCGTTAAAACATTTTCTTCAGCAGTTACACTGCTTACAACATTATTATTTAAGTGAAATTTGGATTCTGAAACAACAATTAGGTTGCTTTCAAACACCAATTGCATAGCGGTTGTTTTTGTATCTACCTCTGTAGCCCCATCTTCAGGATTTGAGCTTACCAAATGTGGAGGTTCAAGTACTTCAGGCTCATCCGGGCCACTTTCAGCACCACATGATAAAACAAAAAGTACAAATAAAATAAGTAACAAACTTCTAACTACTTGATTATATAGAATTTTTTTTTGAAGCATTATTGATTATTTTAACCTTATTGCTTTTCTCTTTCGAGAAAAAAAGCAATAAGGTTTATTGAATAAATAAGTTAAAATTTAATTAAGACCCGATAGAAACTTCTGTCGCAGTATAATCATGACCACTGATTATCAGTCCTCCCGATTGCAATGCTGTTAAAATATCAGCAGTAATGGTCAATTCAAAATCTCCGGTTATATCAAAGTAATCCGTTCCGGCAGCTATTTCTGTCCATGATCCATTTTTAAACGAACCTTGTGCACCAGTCTGAACATCTGTGGCTTTTACGTGAATTACATCGCCAACATTTGCAGAAGTAAAAAGATCAGCAGATAATTGAATATTCCCAGACCAATCACCAGGCATAACTTGTGAGCCTGTCCAAATTGTTTCAGAAGCTGAAGCCTCGAAAGTAATAACAGACACCTTTGAAACAACCAAATTTTGCCCTTGTATTACTATAGCAGTTTCGGACCATCCGTCACTTGTATTTAATATCTGATCCAGAAATCCTTGTGTCAATTCCATTTCGTAGGATGTCTGTACTTCATCAGTAAATTCAAGCATAGCCTGTTGCCCCCAGTTCGCATCATTAATCTGCATTTGTCCGGGAGTACCTGAAACTGTAAAATAAAATTTCAAAATTGACCCGGCCTTCACTCCTTCAAAAGAAGGTTTGTAAAGACGAAATGCTCCACCAGCAGCTTCATTTGCCCATGATCCTAAATCATGAGTCTCATTCATAATCACAGTTTCGATACTACTTACGCCAATTACTGAAATTGTATATGAAATACTTCCTGTTGCAGAAATCAAAGTTAACTCGGTTTTGCCACTAGCCTTACTTGGAATAAACACATACATAGTGGTTCCTTCAACAAAAGAACTTGTCGTATTGCCATCAACTTTTACCTCTGTTAATGCAGCACCATTTACCACATCAATTGAAAATACTTTACCTGAATTAATCTCTGTTTCGAAGTCAGGAAGAACCGGGATATAACAATAATCAGGACTATTTATAGTTACAGAAGAAGTATTAACGGCAGCTCCATTAATCATTGTCAGGATCAACTCACCCGTTGTGGCCTCCATAGGAACAGTAACAGTTATACTTGTGCCGGATTCAGGAGTTACATCAACCGTTAAATCATTGCCAAAAGTAACCGATTTAACCAAATCTAAATCTGTACCGGTAATCGTGATATCATTATTTGCATCCACCGGATTTGGAGTCACATCTGCAATGATTGGTTTTACCAGCACAATTGCATCTGTTGGTACACTTTTACCTGAAGCGGTATTAAGAGTTACGACTCCATCAACAGCATCATTCGGTATAACAACAGTAATACCGGTTCCATTATAGGTGAAATCAGTAATTGCAGTTCCTCCTGTAAACTGTACCGAAGTTGTTAAATCAAGGTCAGATCCGGTAATAAGCACTTCAAGTTCTGCTCTGTAACGATTTACTGCTGCAATAGTAAGTGCTGATGGGACAACAGTTGTTATGGATTCTGAACTAATTACTTCCACGCCGGAATATGCCTTCAGGACAATAGGACCATCTTGAATATAAGCAGAACTTACAATTTCTATTGATGTTGAAGTAACGGATACAAAATCTTTAGCCACAACCAAAGAATCTCCGGAAAAAATAATTTCTGATACCAAATCAAGATTTGCTCCACTAATCACTATGTTTTCACCAGCCTTAACAAGCGTTGGCGAGAAACTTGTTAGGCTTGGTTGTAAAATAGTTAATTCTAAATCAGAATAAAGTTGATTTTCATGAACATCTTCTACAATAATTTTACCGGAAACAGCCACTTTTGGAACTTTTAAAACAATTTCTTTACGAGACTGAGACACAAAATTTGCAGAATCAACACTTGCATTTCCCTGAAAAACAACCTTAACAATATTGTTAAGGTAATCACCACTAATTGTAACCTCTTCTCCTTCCCGAACAGCTGTTTCGACAGGCGCAATTGATGTGATCGAATAAGGTTCGGTGTACCCAATTCTTGATTTTGTTGTAATAGAACCTCCTTTGTACTTTAAAATTACAAGACCAGGTTCAGCCTCTTGCGGTACTGTAATGGTTATTTCAGAACTACTAAGTACAGTGATATTGCTTACCTCGATATTATCCGGTAAAACTACAGAGGTAACTAAGTCCAGATCCTGTCCGATAAAATGAATATCAGTCCCACGTAAAACCGGGCTTGGACCAAACGAATACAGCTCAACACTTCCCCCATTATCATCGTCTTTGTCGCAAGAAACAACAAAGATGCCAGCCAATAGTGTAAAGCATATTAATGCTATACGTAATCGATTATATATATTATTTTTCATAACTAAAATACGTTTTTGTTCGATTTTTACTCTTTACTATTCACAAGGCGAACATTATCAATCCACATTTTCAACCCGAATTCGGCAGTTGACTCGTTAACCGCACCAAACCACATCACATTTAAATTCTGAAGTTCACCCAGACTTGTTATAGCACGATCTGTTTCTGATTCATCTTTGCTATAAATAAAATCTGAAATTGGCATACTTACAGTAATCCAATCATCGGTAACATAGTTCTCAGAAACGCCGTTATTGTTGTATGGTTTCCAGTGATATTGAGCATTGGCACCATCTACATTGTGGCTGCCGTCGTTGTCAAACCAAATTAACATTGGAGTATCATGCCACTCATGACAATAACATTCAAATTTCAACACATAATCACTTGCATCCCCCTCTGAAACAAGAGGCTGTGCATTAGGATTAATGTATAATAATTGAATTGAATTTGCAGGCCATGCCCAAGAACCAGTTGTTCCTTCAAAATTCACATAACTGCCCGAAATTCCATTTTCAGAGGCAAAATCAGATAATCCCCAATTATTCCATGCTGTTGGATTTTCTCCATCAATAAAAATATCTGAGTCATCTCTAAAAATAAAAGATGTGCGCTCTGTCCCATAATCATTTGTTACAGTAATGTAACCTTTCATCGTTCCGTTTGGCACGACAGCCGTAATATATTCGTCGGTAAACTCAAGCACTTCAGCCTGCAAATTACCTGGAAATAAAACTTTAATATCACCATTTGCTGTTGGGAAAAAGTAGGAACCATAAATCGTAATTTCTGCAGCATCTTTTGCCCATTCGCAGCTTACTGATTTAATCTTTGGAGGCGTAATTTTAGTTATAAAATCATAAACCAAACTTTTACCCGAAGAAGTATTTAATGTAATCGTATTTGTTACTTCATCAGGAATAGATCCAGGTACTGTAACAACTATTGAATGTGATGTTACAAAGTTTGGATTTAATTTAGCTTGTTGATCATTAAAATAAACCGATACAACACCTTGCAGGTCTTTTCCTATTATTGCAATGGTTTGCCCCATTGAAGCACTTACAAGTAAAGAGTCCGAAGCTGCCGCATCGGTAGGACGTACGTATTGAATGGAAGGTGTACCTCCATCACTATCATCATCATTACAGGCAGTAACACCAAGTATTACTACAAATAGTAATGATAATATTTTTAGTATGTTTTTCATATGATTATAATTTGTTTTTGATTTGCCATATAGAACTTGCCATGCAGGAATAATCATCTTCTGTTTGTCAAAATCACTTTGGCATGGACGTTTCATATGTTTATTTTTTTTTTATCCTTAATGATAAGGAGTTTACTATAGTCACAACACATTCTATTCACCATAATAGTCAACAGCACCTTCAAGCAAGATAGGAGCTTTAGTAGTTACCTCTGCTGGTAAACTAATATACATTGAAGAACTATTGAAAACGATATTATTAACACGTTCTCCATCCCATTCTCCATTATCAGTAGTTTCCCATCCTATTATATAAGAGTTTCGATCGTTCTCAAGAATATATTTGTCAGCAGTAGATAATCCCTCCTGATCCATACTATTATAATCGAACACATACAACTGATCTCTTTTCATGCTATTTAAATATTCTATAGCTGCAGTGTTGTTTCTATAGTAGTAACGTTTTATATCGTACCATGAATTAGCCTCAAAAGCAAATTCCTTACGACGCTCTTTAATCAAATCAATGTAAGTTAAAGGAGCAGAAACATTGTAACCAGCACCATGAGTATCCAATACCTTATTGATGTACCCAATAGCGGCTGCATCAGAGGTTGTTTCGCTTAAACCCATTGATGCTTCGGCATAAAGAAAGTAAACATCAGAAAGTCGTTGAACGTAGATATTGTTCCCTGCATCCTGATTTGTTCCAACTTGTCCTCCCGTGTCAGCAGATTTACCAATAACATATTTTTTAATGTGAGCTAACATACCATTCGTCGATTCTACCTGAGTATCTAAATCTTCAGGATCGCGGTAAGAGAATTGGTATGTGTATCCACCATTGGCCTTGTCCAGATTTTCATAGTAATCTCCATGGGTCATATAAGTCCATTTACGGCGGGCATCATTAGGGTGTTCTGCAAAAAGTTCCTGAAGAGAAATGGTTGGTCCCTTACCTGCTCCCCATGTTTGGTCGGCAATACGAGATCCCCGGCTCCAATTCACATTTCGTGAATTCCCATCGCCGTAATTTCCTACCATACATTGAATAGAAAAAAGAGATTCTGAACTATTATTCGCTTCTACATCAAACATTGTAGAAAAATTATCATACAAAGCCAGGTTCGAATCTTCAATTACCTGACGGGCATATTCCTTGGCTAAGCTAAAGTATTCGCTATTCCCCTCATAAGCTCCTCTTGTTACATAAACTTTTGCCAACATTCCTAATGCCGACCATTTGGTTACGCGGCCTTCGTCATCCGTTTTTGAAAGAATACCTGCTGCAAACTCCAAATCTTCACACATGAATCTGTATAGGTTTGACTGTGTATGTTTATTAACATAAATATCAGCGACATTTCCTGAAGTAATTAACTCTGTGGCATTTTCAATAATTGGCGCTTCTCCCCAGTTTTCAGCTATAAAATAATAGGCAACGGCTCTCATATAACGGGCTTCGCCAAGCGCTTTTTGTATTACATCTTCTGAAATACCGTTTTCACGTGCTGCCGATGGCATATCATTTATAATCGAGTTAGAAAAAGATACTACCCGATACAAACCTTCCCAGCCAGTATTATTGAATTTATTACCAGCTCCAACCTTGTTGTAGTAAAACTGACCTTCGGCATCATAGGTATAATACAAATCACCTGCTAATTCGTCTCCGGCCAACCACATAAATTGAGAATGAAAATCCCACCAAACACTACCATATAGCGATGCGGTATTCGCCCTAACATTAGCCTCAGAAGTATAATAATTTTCTGCAACAAGAGAATCCTGCGGCACCACAGTCAGAAAATCGTCACAACCACCCATTGTCATTACAACAATCAAAAAATATATGATTTTAAATAAATTTTTCATTTTCTTAATTTTTTAGTTTAAAATCCAACATTAATACCAAAAGTATAAGTACGAGGAGTTGGATAACGTCCCATATCAATATTTTGATACAATGCAGATTGATTGTAAGCTCCAACTTCAGGGTCGTAACCAGAATAATTTGTCCATGTAAAGACATTTTGTACAGTCCCATAAATTTTAGCATTATTTAATCCGACTAACTTAAGAGCCGATTTTGGAATGCTGTATCCAAGTGTAATATTGGATATCCTTAAATAACTTCCATCTTCAATCCAACGATCACTCATCCTGGTATTTCTGTTAAAATCGTTAGTTGACGGGCGAGGAATATTGGCTTCCGGATTTAGAAGATATGCATTACCAGAACCATCGGAACCAACCTGAGCACGATTGACAACAGCCTTTGACTGATTATCCCAGATAGAGGTCATTCCCTCTGTTCTTACGCGTGAAAAATTCAAAACATCACCACCATAAACACCGTTTATCCCAACTGTTAATTCAAAGTTTTTATAGCTGAAAGTATTATTAAATCCGAATGTAAATTCAGGATTAGGATCTCCTATTACAGTCTGATCATTATCATCAATAACCCCATCAGAATTTAAATCCTGAAATTTAATATCTCCCACATAAACTCCTGTTTTCTGATTGTATAAATTCAGATCAGAATTTCCCGGATCTTCAACTTGAACAGGTGAGTTTAATATATCTTCTTCATTGGTAAATAAACGATCAGTTTTGTATCCATAATACACTCCCATCGGTTGACCAACCATAATAGCTGTAGCTGTTTGGAATTCACTCCACCAATCCAAATTCCCATAAAGCACCTGAGAATCATCATTTAAGGCAAGCACCTTATTTCTGTTTACTGAAACCACAACATCAGAAGACCATTTAAAATTATTATTCGATATGTTTATCGTATTCAAAGATATCTCAACCCCTTGGTTCCGAGTCTCTCCAATATTAACATAAGGAGCAGCAATTCCTGAATATTCATCTTTGTCCCCCAGATAGGAAGGAATTGAAACCTGCATCAATAGGTCTTTAGTTGATTTTCGATACATATCAACTGTTAAAGAGATTTTATTTTGAATAATCCCCATATCAATACCAGCATTGTATTGTTGAGATGCTTCCCATTTTAGTTTTGGATTTGATACATTGGCCAATCGGTAAGCTGTTCCTAAAGGAGTCGTCATGGTATGCATAGCAGAACCGTATTTATAAGTCCCAATATTGCTATTACCTACCATACCATAACCTAATCTTAATTTCAAGTTGCTGACTAATTCAGAATCTTTAAGAAATGATTCCTGCGAAACTCTCCACGCGACAGCTGCAGAAGGAAAATATCCCCATTTGTTATCTCCTCCAAACTTCGAAGATCCATCCGCACGCATGGTTGCAGTTACAAGGTATCTGTCATCATAATTATAGTTGAGTCGACCAAATACCGAAGAACTGGTCGCTTCATCTTTCCAACCATCATTAGATACAAAATCGCCGTCTTCTGTCATTACAAAAATATCATCAGTTGTAAAACCTTGCTTAATTAATGAAGTCCCTTCCCATGCATTTTTGGACATCTCCACACCTACCATGATACTAAAACCATGTTTTTCCAGCTTGAAATTATATGTTGCATAATTTTTCCATAACCAGTATACAGAATTGTCTTCGCGCTGCATCATCTTATTAAGGTTCGATTCAATCAGACCAAAATCGTAGGTCGGAATAAAACTTTTATTTTTGCTACTCGAAATATCATAACCAAACTCACTTCGGATATTCAAATTTTTCACCGGATCAATTGACAAATACACATTCCCCATGGCACGATTTCGAGTCAATGTATTGTTTTGCATTTTGGCTAACCAAACCGGATTGTACTGAGAGGCGCCGTTAATATCCCCTGGACCTGCCCATGTACCGTCAAAGTTGAATACCGGTACGGAAGGCTGCATAGTTAAAGCCTGCATAATCACACCATCTGTACCATCTTGACGCGTTATTGTTTCATCGGTATGTGTAACAGCAAGAGAAGCACCCATTTTAAGCCATTTACGAACCTCTCCATCAACATTAAGACGTGAATTATATCGTTCAAAACCAGAGCCAAATATGATACCATCCTGATTCATATAACCTACACTTGCAGCGAGTTTAAATTTTTCTGATCCTGCGGTTAATGATAGTTGATGCGATTGCAATGGTGCTGTTCGAAAAATTGCATCCTGCCAATCTGTACCTTCTCCCAAAATAGAAGGATCCTTATATGCCTCATCAACTTCATTTTGCGTGAATTCTCCTAGTTCAACCTGATATTTAGCATAATCTCTCAAGTTCATCATATCGATCGTTTTGGCAACTTTTTGAAATGCCATGTAGCCTTCGTAGCTAATCTTTGCCTCACCGGATTGCCCCCTTCGGGTTTGAATAATTACAACACCATTGGCTCCTGCGGCTCCATATATTGCTGTTGCTGATGCATCTTTCAAAACATCCATAGATACAATATCTGATGGAGAAATGGTAGATAAAGGATTCACCTTTGTTTGTCCACCAGTTCCACCTGCCCAGGCAAAACCACCAATTTCTGATCCTTCACCGCTAAATGGAATACCATCAATAACATAAAGTGGTTCGTTGGAATTGTTGATTGATGAAGCCCCACGTATACGAATGGATGCTGCTCCACCAGGAGCTCCGGAATTTTGAGTAACCTGAACACCAGCCAATCTTCCTTTAAGCATTTGATCAGCATTGGAAATAGTCATTCCCTTAAGCTCGTCTGTTTTTACAGAACTAACAGCTCCTGTCAAATCACTTTTTTTCATCTTACCATATCCAACCACTACTACTTCATCCAAACCTTCTGTTTCAACTTCCATTTTCACATTCAACGAAGTAAGTTTAGATGCATCGATAATTTTGTCTTTAAAACCAATAAAGGAAAATACAAGAACAGTTTTACCCTCTGGAATAGAGAAACTATAATTTCCGTCAACATCGCTGATAGTACCTTGCGTGGTACCTTTAATTACAATGGAAACCCCCGGTAATGGGAGCATTTGATCATCTGTTATTGTTCCGGTTATTATTTTATTTTGTCCGTAAGCCAATTGCTGTGAACAAAACAAGAAAACAATAACCAAGATTTGTAGACTCTTGTTCATAAAATATAGATTTAAATTTAAAAGGTTAAATTTATTTACACATTACACTCTGTAATTGTATTTTACTCATCATTAGTTAATAGTTACAAAAACAACATAAGTGATGACACAGCGCATTATTTTGTCTTTAAACATCAGTAGGGTGGCATAGAATATAGCCTTTGGGCAGATTACTTTATTATTTTAACACATTTGTGAAATTTAGATTTTCATCAATCAATTCGTTAATTGTATTGACAGATTGATGTGAGTGAAATTTATCTTGCGGCGAATTAATGCAATAGTCAACTAATTGATCTACAGTTGATGTTGCCACATGCATTCGCGTATCCGAAGAAGCATAATAAATTTTCACGCTGTGATCTTCATCAGCAATCCACCCATTCGAAAAAACTACATTCGAAACATCACCTACACGCTCAGATTGCAAGGGAGCAATAAAATGACCATGCGGTTTGTGAGTAATCACCCATGGCTTTTCCAGATCCGTCATGAACATGTATAAGGTATATCTTAATCCTGCAGCAGTATTCCGAACTCCGTGTGCCAGATGCAACCATCCTTTACCGGTACGGATTGGCGTCGGTCCTAATCCGTTTTTCACCTCGTAAATGGTGTGATAGGTTTTGGCATCAACAATGATTTCATTTACCACTTCTGCATTCTCAATTGTTTTAGACAAGCCAAAACCAATTCCTCCGCCTTTTCCTGTATCAATAAAACCATCCTGCGGACGGGTAAAAAATGCATACTTTCCCTCTATTAAGTGAGGAAATAACACCACATTACGCTGCTGTCCTGAAGTCGATTTTAAATCAGCCAAACGTTCCCAACTCACTAAATCTTTCGTTCTGGCAATACCAGCTGAAGCTACTGCGCTTGAAGTGTCCCCATCTGGTGCATCTGGGTCTTTTCGTTCAGTACAAAACACACCGTAAATCCATCCATCATCATGTTTCGTCAAACGCATATCGTAGACATTAGTATCCTCATCTTCAGTTTGAGGCATGCTTACTGGCCGATCCCAAAATTTAAAATTATCCACCCCATTTGAACTTTCGGCAATAGCAAAAAACGACTTTCTATCGTTTCCTTCAACACGAACCACTAAAAGATATTTACCATCAATTTTAACAGCACCCGCATTAAATACTGCATTAAACCCGATACGCTCCATAAAAAACAGATTGGTATCTGGATTAAAATCAAACCGCCACTGCAATGGCAAATGATCTCTTGTTACAATAGGGTTTGCATACCGATTGTATATGCCATTGGTACTAAACAGTTTTTCATTCTTTCTTCCCAACAATTCTTCATGTTTTTCACGAATCAATTTTATTCGTTCTGCAAACAACTCTTTATTCATACCAAAAGTTTAATTATTTATTTTTTTCAGTTTATTAAAATCGGTCAGTAAAAGCATTTCAGGTTGATCTAAAAAGTTCCTGGCATCAGTGGCTGACGAATGATTTTCGTAGGGAAAAAAGAAATGAACCTTTGGGTCACTCCTCCAAACCATTACATAACTTAATTCTTTGCTGATTAATGAATCACCAAGCACTTTGCCCAGTTTTTTAGTAAACCACAAGGAATCAGAAACATTCTCCAAACCAGTTTCTGTCAGCGCTGCCAATTTGTTCTTCTCTTTTGCATAAGCAATTAGAATGTATAATTTTTTAACAGCTTCCTTTTCGCCATCAGGTATTTTTAAATCGTAATAATTGTCCATTCCTATAATATCAACCACATCATCACCGGGATACCAGTTCAAGTATTCTTCAATAGTTGAAAAATTTCGGTCAGGAGAATAGGCCACCAACATTTGAGTCAGTCCTTTTTTGTTTTTTAAATAGTTTATGGTGAACCGAAATAACTCCTTTACTTCTTCTGCTGTGCAGTTTTTTGTTCCCCACCAAAACCAAGCACCATCCATTTCGTGCCACGGACGAAAAATAAAAGGCATTGCGGTTCCATCATCTGTTTTCAAGGATTTAAAGAAATCAGCAACCCTATCCAATTGAATCAAAAACTCGTTGTGATGTGATCCATTTGGCAAAATATGCTTCACGACATCGTTTTCGGTATTCCATGAACTTTCTCCATTAACAACCGAAAAAGGATGCCAGCTAAACGTATTGATTCCTCCCATTAAATACCCTTTTATTGCCAATCGCTTCATGTCCGAAAAAGGAACGTTATCCAAATTGTGCGTGTGTTGAAGTTCTATACCACCTAATTCCCAGCCGAACATGGCCGGATAATCTCCGGCAACCCGTTTCACATCCGACTCTCCATCCACATAAGCCCAATTCTTTCCATATGCCAAATCATCCTGATGTCCAAAAAGAATTCCTTTTCCTTTCACAGATTTCAATTGTTCTGCAATTGAATTGATGGTTTTATCAACTGGTTTTTGGGAGCAAGCCATCAACACAGACAGACCTATAACAGCTGTTATTTTCGGTATTATCATTACATTATTGTTTTTATATATTCTTTTTAATTGCAACTTTCTCATCTGTGAAAAATTCCCTTAATAATTACATCTCAAAATTATATCGTTTGCACCCCTCGGTCAAGTATTTTTCAATCGTAAGATGATACTTTATTATCATTTCTAATAAAAATGATTTGCAACATCAAAAAATAAACGAAACCACCTCTTATTCAATCAAATAACAAAATAACTAAATGACACAGAACCCGAAAACACAGCTAAAACACACAATATATTTACCAGAACTTAACTCTACAATCCAAATATTCATCTTAAATAGTACAATTCAACCACCATCTATTGTACTATCACATCATTTTAAGTAGTTTTGCATAAAATTACAAGCTATGAAAGACCATATTCACAGAGAAATAACCCCTTTGCAAGAGAATGATTGTTTCCTAATATTTGACAGAGAAAGAAATGCTTTTAACTTTCCAATTCACTTCCATCCTGAATTCGAAATTAACTACATACATAAAGCAAAAGGAGGAAAAAGAATCATTGGAGATCACATTGGGGAAATCCAAAACAAAGAATTAGTTATGGTAGGTCCTAATCTTTATCATGGATGGGAAAATTACAAAAACGATAGCAAAGAACTTCTGCATGAAATCACAATACAATTCCCCAGAGAATTATTCGATGATAATACTCTGAATAGAAATATGCTTAAACCCATACGGGAACTGCTCAACAATGCCAACAGAGGTATTTTATTTTCAGAGGATACGACAAGAATGGTGGAACCAAAACTAATTGCTCTTAGTCAGAAAAGAGGTTTCGACAGTTATTTAGCATTTCAATCATTATTATATGATCTCGCTATTTCCAGAGAACAACATTTACTTACAAATATGTCATTTCACCGCCAGAATGATTTTCACAATAGTGAAAGAATTGAACGAATTTACAAGTACATACAAGACAATTTCCAGCAAAAAATTAAGCTTGAGGATGCGGCTGCACTTATAAACATGTCAGTAATATCATTTAGTCGCTTGATAAAGCAACGAACAGGGAAATCTTTTGTTGAATTTGTTATTGAAATTCGTTTGGGAATAGCTACCCGGCTATTAATTGAAACCAACAAGAGCATCGCGGAAATTTGTTTCGATTGCGGCTTCAACAACATTTCCAACTTTAATAGAATATTCAAGAAAAAACAAGACTGTACTCCGTCTGAATTTAGAATGAACTTTAACGGAACTAAAAATGTGTATTAACCTAGCATTAGTTAAAGGTTTACTGCAATTTTATGACTGTGAAATAATCTTACAAAAAAAGAGATCCTGCTAGCAAGATCTCTTCGATATATTTTTATGAACAAGAGCTATTTATTTTCTTGGTCTGATTTGGTTGAAGGCAATGTTTAACGTTTTTTGGAAATAACGGAGGTTTTTAAGCTCCTTGCTATTTACCAACGACAGCGAAACACCCTCTTTACCTGCACGTGCAGTTCGACCGCTGCGGTGTGTGTAATACTCTTCCTTATCGGGCAATTCATAATGCACAACAAACGAAAGATCTACAATATCAATTCCGCGGGCAGCAATATCTGTAGCAACCAAAATTCTCAGGCTTTCGTTTTTAAAAGCCCGCATTACCTTATCTCGTTCAATCTGTTTTAAATCGCCGTGAATGGCATCGGTAGGAATATTTTTTGCAATTAACTGCTTGGCCAAAACCTGTGCCGAAGCCTTGGTTTTACAAAACACCACACCCCTGTTTTTTTGCTCCGATTTTAAAAACTGAATCAGGATGTTCAATTTTTCATTGTCTTCGCAAATCAGAAACTGATGCTGAATATTTTTATTTACTACATTTCGTCCACTCACCTCAATTTTATGCGCGCTGGGAGAAAAGTGTCTTTTAATAATCTGCATAATTTCCTGAGGCATAGTAGCCGAGAACAACCATCGGTTTTCTACACGCGACAGGTGAGTTAAAATCTCATCCAACTGCGTTTTAAAACCCATGCTCATCATTTCATCAGCCTCATCCAAAATTACAGTCTTTACATGACTCAAATCAACTGCTTTTCTCTTCACCAAGTCAATCAATCGACCTGGAGTCGCCACAATGATATGAGTTGGACGACGCAAAGCACTAATTTGCCGGTCAATTTGTTCACCACCATAAACCGATTCTGTGAAAATCTTATCGGAGTACTTGGTAAACTTGAACAATTGTTTTGCAATTTGCTGTCCCAACTCGCGGGTTGGACAAAGAATCAAACCTTGCACTTTGTCTGATTTGGTGTTGATTCTTTGTAGTAAAGGGATTCCGAAGGCTGCTGTTTTACCTGTACCCGTTTGAGCCTGTCCAATTAAATCGGTGTTAGCCTGAAGAAGTACCGATATCACTTCTGCTTGTATTTGAGTAGGCTTAATAATATTAAGATCGTTTAATCCCTTGATAATATCTTTATTTACGCCTAATTCCTTAAAGTTTTCCACAACAAATAATTTAAATAGTCCGCAAAGATAGCTTAATCAATTCAGAATTAAGAATGATGACTAAAAATACTGAACTGCTCTCAAAATCCTATGACTAAAGCCAGAGGTGAAGCATCAAAAATGCCATAAAATAACCGGATAACAAATCATTTTGTCCCCTGTTTTAGCAGGAATAGATACACAAAAACAGCGTAAAACATGATTCAAGAGAACGTTTTACGCCTGCACCCATCTCAAAATACAAGATTAATTCATCTTAGAATAATTCCCTGTCTTCTTCATTTTCTATTTGCATTGCATGCACCAATGTCCACTTAAATGGAAAGGACTTACTCAAGGTATACAACACCATAATCCATGGCAAAAACCAAATCAAATTTTCAGTTAGTGAATAAGCAAGTATGGCTACAATTCCTGTTAATGCTCCAAATAACATTTTAAAAGAAAATGCTTTTCTAAAATATTTTAGTTTTTCTTCCAAACTATCAAACAAACCCACATATTCCAATTTCTTTTTATACATCATCTCCGAAATAATAATCTCCACAATAATCAAAGAAATTCCCAATATGTTCTTCCATATTGATATATTCAAACTTTTATGAATACTTAAAATTGAATACTCACCGCCAATAGCCAAAACGCCCAAAGCAAGTTCAACAATAAGAACAATAAAAAATGCTGAAACCAATCCAAATCTTGTCCACTGAACCAGTTGTTGTAAATTCTTCATAATAATAAATTAAGCAATTAATTAATAGATTTAATTTTTAGCAGGAGGATCGCAATCTTAACGAATAATCGCTTTACTTGAGGTTACACACCTCAAAAAACCTTGTTTTTTTAAAGTTATTTAACACACAAACGATTACAAATCATTTGTGCGGGTCAGTGCAGAAATTCAAATTAACCCGAAATAAACAGATTAAAAAATATCCGGATTGTAAGAAATGCTTCCGCATTCTAAATATTGCAAAAGCAGGTGGTGTAATTTACAATTAACTTAATTCCTGCAGTAATTACAAATAACAGTAAAAAGTGGTGTTTCCTTTCTATTGATTTATTACTTACAAATCAAAAATAAAGGAACACTCCTACTTTTCCTATTTAAATTGAGGAATTGGGGAAAACATGTAGAACACTTCCCCATATTTTGTCAATCTTCAAAATATTAGATCCATTTTAATTTTCATCATCTTATTGATACCATACATTTTACTGTATAAAGAGTAATATCTGGCACGTTTATTGGCTTTCTCGAGTCATTAAAAAGAAACAAAATTATTTTTCTAACGTTTTCAGTTAATAAACTTTAATTAAAATTTAACACACAATGAAGATTTTTAAATCACTAAGTGCAATCAGTCTTGTAATTTTATCATTGATTTTTATCCAATGTTCCGATGACAATGTAAAACTTACAACTCCTGTAAAAATTAGATTAACAGATGCTCCCGCACAATACGATAAGGTTAATATTGATATTCAGGCTATTCAATTTCATTCATCAAACGATGAAAACACAGAAGATGGATGGCAGGAAATGAATTTATTAAATGCTGGTATTTATGACTTATTGGAGTTCAATAACGGTTTAGATACTCTTTTGGTAGATCAGGAAATGCCAAGTGGCACTGTTTCTCAAATGCGATTGATTCTTGGCGCAAATAACTCGGTAGTTATTGATGGTGTTTCTTATGATTTGGATACTCCTTCTGCTCAGACTTCTGGTTTGAAATTTCAAATTCACGATGATTTCTTAGCTGGAATTGAGTACAAATTATGGATAGATTTTGATGCTGCCCGTTCTATTGTTTCAACAGGGAATGGCAAATACAAACTAAAACCTGTAATCAGAACTTTTAACGAAGCGACAAGTGGCGCCATTTCTGGAACTATATCTCCAGCTGAAGCACTTCCAACTATTCATGCAATAATCGGTTTGGATACGATCTCGACCATTGCCGAAGAAAACGGAAGTTTCCTTATTAAAGGATTGCAAGCAGGCACATACAAGATTGATTTAATGCCTGTTGATGGATTCGCCGAAAAAGAAGTTGAAGATATTGCAGTAAGCAATGGTGCTGTTACCGATGCTGGGACGATAGAAATTTCGGTTAATTAAAAAATAAACATTACTACTACAATTAAAAGTTGCTCTTTTTAGGGCAGCTTTTTTTTTATTTATAAAAACTCTTCAGCCAATGTTCCCTCCTTATTTTTGCTTAACCAAATTGATCTTCATATATTTAATTGAAAAGAAATAGGAATGAAATTCAAATACAAAATATCTCCAGATTTAAAACTGATTAATGAATACTATTACGGTTATTTCAAATGGAATGATTTAATACGCCACACACTAAGTACTCGTGAAGATTCTTTATTTGATGAAACCTATCATGTGATTGCCGATTTTACACAAGCTAAAGTAATCTTAAACATCAATGATTTAGATGACTACATTGAGGAATACCAAAAGTACAGTCCGATCGCAAATAAATGCGCCATTATTGTAAGTGAATCGTATGACACCTCAATGGCTATGCTGTTCGAAATTCAGGTCCGAATTCAAAATGCGAAAGTTTTTCATTCCCATGAGGAAGCATACGGGTGGCTTGAAATTGATCCCGTTAAAATTGTAAAAGCATAAACCCCAAGTCTAAACTTATTAAAACTGATTTAAAATTACCTCTCCATCAAGCATTTAACTTGACATCCATCATTCAATGAGTTAACTTTAATTCTAGACCTGAGGATGAATGAAAATTTGTTCTAACCCCCTAAGATTCCCTCCTGAGGAATCAAAAATATTGGGTTATCTCCCTTACCTAATTGAGTTCGTTAATTTTATAGTATGAATTGGTAAGACAATTTTTTCCTTTTAAGAACACTTATTTAATTGGAACAAATTTTCAGCTTGTAATGTAAGTCACAGGTCTTCCAATTTCAATGCGATGTCAAAAAAAACAATCACCTTTTAAACCTTGAATCATGGAAGAAAAGAATGAGAGAAGCGTAATTCCAATGCCACGTATCGGTGATAAAGCTCCCGAATTTAGAGCAGTTACTACTCAGGGGAATATTCATTTTCCGAATGACTACAGTGGCTCGTGGGTCATACTGTTTAGCCATCCTGCCGACTTCACTCCTGTATGTACTTCAGAATTCATGACTTTTGCAAGCATGGAAGGCCAATTTCAAGAAGCTAATTGTAAGTTAGTAGGCTTATCAATCGATGGTTTATATAGCCATATTGCCTGGTTACGGACAATTAAGGAGAAAATTAAATATAAAGGGATGAAAAACATAGAAGTCAAATTCCCTTTAATCGAAGATATTACCATGGAAGTGGCAAATATGTACGGCATGATTCAACCTGGAGAAGACAGCACAAAAGCAGTTCGGGCTGTATTCTTCATTGATCCTCATGGAATTATCCGTACAATTATTTATTATCCTTTAAGTTTAGGTCGAAATTTCGATGAAATATACCGTGTAGTGGTTGCACTGCAAACTGCTGATAAATTCTCAGTAGCAACTCCGGCCGATTGGCGTCCTGGAGATGAAGTAATTGTTCCTCCCGCAGGATCGTGTGGTGTTGCCAACGACCGAATGGAAAACACAGACGAAGATGTTCACTGCTACGATTGGTTCTTCTGTACAAAAAAGATAAAAAAAGAAGAGATTTTAGATGCTATTCTTAAAAAAAAGGAGCACGTTCATTAAAAAATAAGCAATGGCTGCAAAAGTATTTTTTCTTCTGCAGCCATTAATTTTATTAGTTCATCAGAATATCTACATTTACAGATCCTAATAAATATGTATTATTTCATTACAAAAAACACGATGAATATATTTTTTTAAATATCTTAAGGTTAAAATATATCTAGAGAAGTTAAGATGAAGAATGACTTGCATCACGAAATAATTAAATCTTTACCCTACCCATACTATATAATTGAAGTAGATACATATAGAGTCATTGATTCAAATGAACCGAATTTTATTGTCAATCAAGATTGCTGCAATCTTATTTTCTCCAATCCAAATAATTACAGCACAAAAAATCATTGCAAATGTTCTGTGAACATGGTTTTGGAGGAAAAAAAATCCATAAAAACCAAACTCAACAATGTAAGTATTAAGGGGGAAACCAAAAGTATTTGGGTTCATGCCAGTCCAATATTCAATACTGATCAAGAAATTACCCATGTGATTGAATATTTTATTGATATTACTGAACAGGAAATTTTACATGAGGAGGTTGAAACCAAAACACAAGATCTCAAAGATGCCATCTCTGATCTTTCGAAGCTTAACTCCGAATTAAGAGAAACAACGAATAAGTACAAAGCCTTATTTGAAAACTCCCCGGAGTCTCTTTGGGAGGAGGATTTCACAGTTTTAATGCTAAGTATAGAGAACCTTAAATCTAAAGGAGTAACTGATTTCAGAAGTTATTTTAATGAGCATCCGGAAATATTAACTGAATTAGCTCAGCAGGTAATTATTCTAGATGTTAACCAAGCTACGGTGAATTTATACAAAGCCAAATCAAAAAAAGATCTAATAGGAAATTTAGCAAAGACATTTCTACCTGAATCACTTTCTGTTTTTAAAGAGGAACTGTTGGCTATTATTGATGGTGAAAACTCGTTTGAAAAAGAAGCGAAAGTAAAAACACTTGAAGGAGACGTTGTTGAAGTGATTATTAAACTTTTTTATACAAAACATAGTGATAAATTTATTGCATATGTTTCAACAACGGATATAACATTTCGTAAGGAATCTGAAACTGCTCTTCAAAAAAGTCAAAACATTTTCGAACTTGTAATGGATAGTATTGATGCTTTTGTTTATGCTGCTGATATTGAGACACACGAAATTCTATTCATGAACAAGAGAATGAAAGATAAGTTTGGTGATAATATCGGAATGAAATGCTTTTCTACTATGCAGGCAGGTAAAACAGAACCATGTAGTTTTTGCACAAATCATTTAATTATAAACAATGGCAAACCATCAGAAATTTACAACTGGGAATTTAATAACCCCCTTACCAATAGGTGGTATTACATTTCAGATTTAGCCATAGAGTGGATCGATGGACGAATAGTTCGCTTTGAACTTGCTACTGATATTACCAGTCTTAAAGAATCGGATATTGAGTTAAAACAAAAAAATGATGAATTCTTAAAATTAAACGCTGAACTTGAGAGTAAAAATAAAGAATATGAATCTCTAAATTTGGAGTACAAAACAATTAATTCTGCGATTCTTAAAACCAATATAGAGCTTGAAAAAGCAAAAGAAAAAGCCATAGAGAGTGATCATTTAAAGTCAGCTTTTTTAGCCAATATGAGTCATGAAATACGAACTCCTATGAATACAATTATTGGTTTCTCGGATTTATTAAGCCAACCCAATCTTTCCCTTGAGAGAAGACATAAATTTTTAAAGTTGGTTCAGTCGAGCAGTGAACACCTACTTCAAATTATTGATGATATTATTGATGTTTCAAAACTTGAATCGAAACAACTAAAAATGAATATGAAATCCTGTCTTTTGAACGAATTACTTTATGAAATTAAAGAATCTCAAAGCATGACTAAGATCGTAAAAGGCAAAAATGATATTACACTTCAATTAAACCTCCCACCAAACACTAAAAATCTATATATATCCTGCGATCCAACACGATTCAGACAAATCGTGTACAATCTGGTTTCCAATGCTTTCAAATACACTAAAAAAGGTTTTGTAGAAATTGGTTATTCGATATCACCTGTTGATTCGATGGTTCATCTATATGTAAAGGATACGGGTTTCGGTATTCATGAAGAAATGTTTCAACTAATTTTTGAGCGATTCAGACAAATTGAGAATCAAAATTTACAAGAAGGAACAGGTATCGGCCTTAGTATTGTAAAAGGTTTAGTTCATCTTTTAGGAGGAGAAATCTGGATTGAATCGGAGGTTGACAAAGGCAGTACATTTCATTTTACAATACCAATATCCAAACAAAGCAAACCTGTCATCGAAAAAAATGTGATTCCGCAAATCCCGAATAATATAAACCTTTCAAAATGTCTTGTTTATATCGCTGAAGATGATATCTCATCTTTTCTTTTGCTTGAAGAGTTGTTGCAATCTACAGAGGTTAAATTAAAACATGCCGCGAATGGAAAAGAATTATTAAACCTTATTGGTTTGCAAACACCTGATTTGATACTGCTTGACATTAACATGCCGATAATGAATGGTTTTGAAGCAATTAACAAAATTAGAGAAACACATCCATCCATTCCCGTTATTGCCCAAACAGCATATGCTATGGCTGAAGAAAAAGAAAAATGTATTGCTGTTGGTTGTACTGATTATATTTCCAAACCAATTAATGCCCCCCTGCTATTGGAAAAAATACGAAAATATCTGACCTGCCACAGCAATCTCCAATAGTAGTATTTCATTCAAAAAAACATACAAATTGTAATTCCATGGATCAATATTTGTCCTGATCCTTATTTAATAACAGCAAATAGATAACAAGCCAGATAAAGATCAGATTCCCCGGCAATTCCTGCAAATCTAATTTCATATGTTTGCATCTGTAAGTTTTTGCCATATGGAACTTACCATGAACCAATAATCAGCCCCCTGTGTGTCACAATTGCCTGTAATGGTCGTTTCATTTTAAAAAAAGTTTTGTAATTTTCGCTTTCAATTATGCTTATCAACATTATTATAAAAATGAAGAAACAATTTATTACTCTTTTCTGTGCAGGCATTTGCCTGATATCCTCTTTTGTAAGCAATGCACAAAAATACAATATACACCTTACCTTAGTTGGCAGTACCGATAGTACTGCTTACTTAGCACACTATTTTGACGGCCGGATATTTGCTGATGACACTACGCAATTAATTAATGGCAAAGGCTTATTTAGCAAAGCGAAACAATTGGATGAAGGCATCTATGTAATCTATCTTCCTTCTCAAAAGTATTTCGATCTGTTAATTGGTAAAGATCAGGAATTTGCCTTGTCTGCAGATCCAATTAACTTTATAGAAACTATTAAAATAACCGGTGCTAAAGAGAGTGAAGCATTTCACAACTTTCAAAAATTCATGAAAGCCCAAAACGAGAACTCAAAAAAAATTCAGGAAGCATACAAAGCAAACAAGGACAATGAGAAAGAAAAAGAGAAATATCAGGAAGCTTATAAAAAAGCGGATGTTGAAGTACGTGCCTATATTCAAAAACTGAATCAGGAATATCCGGATGGCAGTT
Organism: Labilibaculum sp.; assembly: GCF_963664555.1. Taxonomy (GTDB): domain Bacteria; phylum Bacteroidota; class Bacteroidia; order Bacteroidales; family Marinifilaceae; genus Labilibaculum. The sequence goes on from NZ_OY761461.1 coordinate 3,146,802, forward strand.
TTGTTTCTAAATTTGCACAGTTGACCTTATCACCAAAAGTTCCCGATTTTTCAAAAAAAATTCCTGAATCTACTCCAGACAGAGATCAGGAGATCAAGAAAAAAGCCTATCTATACAATAAAAACCATTATTTCGATTACGTAGATTTCGCCGACAACCGTTTTTTAAGAACTCCTATTCTTAAAAACAAATTGGAGTTTTTTTATGAGAAAATTTTGGTTCAAAGTCCGGATACAATCGTAAAGGAAGCAACCGACATTATTGAAAAATCACGATCTGATGAAGAATTCTTCCAATATCTTGTGCAATTTTCACTTAACTATGCCGTAAAAAGCAAAATTATGGGAATGGATGCAGCCTTCGTTAGTCTGGCAAAAAAATACTACCTAAGCGGAGAAGCTAATTGGGCCGATTCAACTTTACTTGCCAATATTCGCGAGCGGGTAATAAAACTTCAATTCAATTTAATTGGAATGAAAGCACAGGATCTAAAAATGGAAACGCCCGAAGGAGAGTTTGTTCGTTTGCATGAAGTAGAAGCACCATTCACTATTTTATATTTTTGGGAACCCGATTGCGGTCACTGTAAAACTTCTACACCTAAATTAAAGACTGACATTTTAGACAAATACAAACAATTAGGAGTAAAGGTTTTTGCGGTATGCACTCAAAACGAAAAAGAAGAATGGGAAAACTTTATTGCCGATAAAAACTTATTTGATTTTATAAATTGTTACGATCCCCACTATCAGACCAATTTTAGAATTTATTACGATGTTTTTAGCACTCCAACCATATATCTGCTTGACAAGGATAAAAAAATTATCGCCAAACGGCTGGATATTGAAACTCTTAAAACTTTTCTTGATCACGAATTTCAGAATAAAACAAATTAAGCATAAGGACACTTCAAAAAGTGTCCTTTTTTCTTATCAAAAATTATATTCCCCTATTACCCCAAAAAACAGCGGCTTAATCAATAAACAGCCTCTGTTTTCGAATTATTCTTATAAAACAATCTTTTCTACCTACCTGCAAACGATATAGAAAATAAAACATAGTAGAAAATAAATTGAAAATCGTATTTTCAACGATTAATACCAAATTGAAAAGGCTTAACCATATTTTTACAAGCTGATAAAATAACTATTAAACATTTTTTTATGTGTGGATTTGTAGGAGTTTTTGATTTGAAGGTAGACGCCCAGGTGTTGCGCCCTCAAATTTTAGAAATGTCTAAAAAAATTCGTCACAGAGGTCCGGATTGGTCTGGAATATTTTGTGATGAGAAAGCGATTTTGTCGCATGAGAGACTATCGATTGTAGATCCTCAGTCAGGAGGACAACCACTTTACAGCAAAGACGGGAATTTGGCTTTGGCTGTTAATGGAGAAATCTATAATCACATGGACATTCGAAATCAGATGAACGGATCCTATGAGTTCCTGACAAAATCTGATTGTGAAGTCATTCTTGCCTTATATCAGCAAAAAGGCATCGATTTTATCGATGATCTAAATGGTATTTTTGCCTTTGCCTTATACGATAAAAAGAACGATTGTTACCTGATTGGACGAGACCATATGGGAATAATCCCATTGTACCAGGGATGGGACAAATATGGTAACTACTACGTGGCTTCAGAACTAAAAGCATTGGAAGGATACTGCAATAAAATTGAGGAATTTTTACCTGGCAAATTCTTATACAGCAAAGATGGAGTTGTAAAGGAATGGTATCAGCGGGACTGGAAAGATTACGAAAATGTAAAAGACAACAAAACCGATATGGCCGCGCTTCGCCAAGGATTGGAAGATGCTGTTCATCGTCAATTGATGTCTGATGTACCTTATGGAGTATTACTTTCCGGGGGCTTAGATTCATCTGTAATATCGGCTATTGCAAAAAAATATGCCGCAAAACGTGTTGAGTCTGGTGATCAGAAAGATGCATGGTATCCTCAATTACACTCTTTTGCTATTGGTTTGGTAGGTTCTCCTGACTTGGCTGCCTCTCGCAAAGTAGCTGATCATATCGATACAATTCACCATGAAGTTACCTTTACTGTTCAGGAAGGACTGGATGCTATTCGTGATGTTATCTATCATCTTGAAACTTACGATGTAACTACTGTTCGTGCTTCTACTCCTATGTATTTAATGGCCCGGGTTATTAAATCGATGGGAATTAAAATGGTTCTTTCCGGCGAAGGTGCTGACGAAATGTTTGGTGGGTATTTATATTTCCATAAAGCTCCTAATGCCGAAGAATTTCATAAAGAGTGCATCCGAAAATTAGGTAAACTTCATCTTTACGACTGTTTACGTTCGAATAAATCGATGTGTTCCTGGGGTGTTGAAAGTCGTGTGCCGTTTCTGGACAAAGAATTTCTTGATATTGCAATGAGAATCAACCCGGAAGACAAAATGGCTAAAGATGGAAAAATGGAAAAATGGGTGCTGCGTAAAGCATTCGAAGACTATTTGCCTGAAAGTGTAGCCTGGAGACAAAAAGAACAGTTCTCTGATGGTGTGGGTTACAGTTGGATTGATACTTTGAAAGAAGTTGCAGCAAAGGAAGTTTCTGATGAACAATTGGCAAATGCTAAATTTCGTTTTTCTGTTAATCCTCCAATGTCGAAAGAAGAATATTACTATAGAACCATATTTGAAGGACACTTCCCTTCGGATACAGCCGCAGCATGTGTACCATCGGTGCCATCTATTGCCTGTAGTACTCCTGAAGCTTTAGCTTGGGATGCATCGTTCCGCAACAACGCCGATCCTTCGGGAAGAGCAATTAATGCTGTTCACAACGACGCATACAAAATGAAATAAATATCTTAACAGATAATTAAATGAGGTTGTTCCAAAAGGACAACCTCTTTTTTATCTGTATAATAAAGCGTTTACAGCTCAAATCTTATGCCTCAAGACATCTCAGTCGAACATCGGTGCTTCAATATCAAGGATCGAAGCACCTCAATCAAGTATCGAGACTCCAACATCAAGCATCGAAGCACCTTAGTCGAGTATCGAAACACAGTTTGCATCAAAAAAACCACGACTAAGCGTGCCTTGATACTCGAACGGACCTAAAAATACCACACCTCATCGTGGCTCGAACCACCCTTTCATTCAAAAAAGACACGGCACAGCATGGTTCGAACCTCGATTGAACCCAAAAGTTTTGGCTTCGGGGTCAAAAAAACTATTGTTAATAAAAGAAGAAAATCCCGCTGCCCGAAACATCACCAAGCTTCTTCCGGTAAGGACTTCTGTTTCTCTATTGATCTGCTGGTTGCATTGTTTTTATTAGTCTGTCTTGTGAAAATGTCAAGTTATGAATCAGATTCAACATCTAATTTCCTGTCTTAAATGTTCTTTTGTTGACAAATAAAAAAAATGGATTTCCAATTTTGGAATAAAGGCGACTTTCTTCCATTAATGTTCTAATTTAGCAGATTCAAATTAGAGAATTATATCTATGCCAGATAAGAAGAGAAAACACCCAAAAGAGAAACCCAGTTTGCATCCCAGAAATAAAAATCGTAACCGATACGATTTTAAAAAACTGGTAGAAACGTGTCCGGAATTAGCTCCATTTGTTATTCTGAATAAGTACGAGGATGAATCGATTGATTTTGCGAACGCAGATGCGGTAAAAATGCTTAATAAAGCATTGCTCATGCATCATTATGGACTTAGTGACTGGGATATTCCTGAAAATTACTTGTGCCCTCCTATTCCGGGAAGAGCAGATTACATTCATCATATTGCTGATTTGCTGCAACAGAACAACTATGGTAAAATTCCTGCAGGCAATAAATTTACTTGCGTAGATATTGGCGTAGGTGCGAATTGCATTTATCCTATTATTGGGAACAATGAGTACGGATGGTCGTTTATTGGTTCGGATATTGACCCTGTTGCTATTGATTCTGCTGAGAAAATTATCGCTTCGAATCCTTCGCTAAAGGGAAATGTGAAATGTGTACTTCAAGAGAATCCCAAAGATTATTTTTACGGTGTTATTCCAAAGGATGAATTGGTTGATTTATCGATTTGCAACCCTCCTTTTCATGCCTCGGCTAAAGATGCATTGGAAGGAACCATGCGCAAAACAAGAAACCTTTCTACCGAAAAAGTAACAAAGCCTAGTCTTAATTTTGCCGGACAAAGCAACGAATTATGGTGTGATGGCGGCGAAGAACGCTTTGTTAGAAACATGATTAATCAGAGTAAGAAATTTGCGAAATCGTGTTTTTGGTTTTCTACACTCATCTCGAAAGAATCGAACCTTAAAAGTGTTTACCAGGCTCTTACTGTGGCTGAAGCTGTTAAAGTGGAAACCTTACCAATGGGACAAGGAAACAAAAAGAGCCGGATTGTTGCCTGGACATTCCTATCGAAAGAAGAACAACAAAAATGGAGAAATGTAAGGTGGAACAATCAAGCTGAAAAAAAAGAGAAGATTTAATAGTTTAGACCTGACTATTTTTGGAAAACAGTCAGGTCTAAAAAGTAACAGCTTTGCTCAGTCAGCTTTTTGTTCTTAACGCATTCTTCACGAAACGGATCCCGATCTCCGGACTTCATGTCAAAACTCCGTGTTTAAACTTTTGATTATTACAGACTACAAATACTAAGGCTTCGGTGCGCTGCACCGTTTTCTATTTTGATCATTTGTTGCTGCAAATATTGCAGTACTTCGTATCTAAATGAACAGCTACAGACGTTATCAAAATTCATAGAAAATTATTTTGGATCAAGTCATACCCTGACATGTTTGGCTTGCTTAGAGTCAGAGCATGATGGACTTCTAATTTTGAGAATGCGTTAGGGATTAAAATGAAAACCCCACAGCGAAGAATGAGCGAGGAGTTGTAATAGAAAGCCCGCCCGAAGGAAACGCCCATAAAAAAAGGCTGACACCCGAAAGTATCAGCCAATTAAAATCAAAACTAACCTAATTATAATGAATTGTTTTTTATAAAATCGATCAGCTCATCGATGTAAGCAAAGCTCATTCCGACTACGGTATCTGCTGCGCCATAATAAACGGCAACTTTATTTCCTTCGGTTAATGCAGCACATGGAAACACTACATTAGGCACATCGCCAACCAACTCGTAAGGTGCTGCCGGAGCCAATAAATACGGCTGTGATCGGTACAAGACCTTATCGGGATTTTCCAGATCCAGAAGGGCTGCTCCCATCGAATAACGGAATCCGTTGCAGGTATTGATTACCCCGTGGTAAAACATCAGCCAACCTTCGTTGGTGCGGACAGGAACTGAACCGGCTCCAATTTTGGTACACTGCCATGCACTATCGGTGAAATTTGATACCTTCATTACACAACGGTGCTCTCCCCAATATTTCATATCGGGACTGTAAGAGATATAAATATCACCGAAAGGTGTGTGTCCGTTATCGCTTGGGCGGCTTAGCATTGCGTATTTTCCATCAATTTTCTCAGGAAACAAAACGCCGTTACGGTTGAATGGTAAAAATGCATTTTCGCACTGGTGAAATGTCTTAAAATCGAAGGTGTAAGCGATACCGATTGTTGGTCCGTGGTACCCGTTGCACCAGGTAATCCAATAACGATCTTCGATCCAACAAACACGGGGATCGTATTTGTAATCGGAATCGATCATATCGGTGTTGCCTGCAACCATTTGAATGGGATCGTGATTGATGTCCCAATTGATTCCATCTTTACTGAAACCGGCAAAAATATTCATTTGCACCGATTTATTATCGCAACGGAATACTCCGGCAAAGCCCTCCCCGAAAGGAACTACTGCACTATTAAAAATACTGTTGGATGTTGGTATGTCGTACCTTCCAATAACAGGATTTTGAGAAAATCTCCACATCACATCCTTACATCCTTCCGGCCTGTCTTCCCAAGGCATATTTGCTTTACTAGTCATTTTTGCTTCGTTTATTCTTTATGAATTTGATTCTATCAATATCGTTTTAGTTTTCTTTGGTTTCATTTTTACAAAACTTATAATCTGCAGGATAATCTTCCAGCTTTTTGTACCATGTAAAATAGAGGATAATGCTCGTTATTATAAATAGTGCCACGATCCATGACAATGAAGTGTACCTTCCAATCACAAAATAGATTGGGATGAGTGGTAACATCATTTGCCATCCTGCACCTATTGTGCAGTTGAACATGTCTTTTAAAAAATCGTTATTCGGCTTCGCTTTAGGATTCTGAGCTTTCAACTTTAAATAAACCGGTTTCCAGAATCCCCATGGACGAACACTTTCGTAGAATTTAATTAATACCTCATCGGATTCAGGTTTGGTAACCAAACTACCAATAAGCGATGCGGCAAAAGAGAATAGGAAAATGAAGGGAAAAGCATAAATTGGTGATACCTCGGGCAACGCAAGAGGTGCCACCAACGAAGCTATTAAACCGGCAAGCATTCCATAAAAATAGCCATAGCCATTGAATCTCCACCATACCCATTTTAAAAGGTTTGATGCTGTATAGCCGCCAAATAATGCTCCTACCAGCCATTTCATAACGGTGTCGATACTTTCGGCAAAAAAACCGAAGAATATTCCAACAATTACCACAGCGAATGATGCCAAATAACTCATTCGAATGTATTTCTTTTGAGATGCATTCGGATTGATGAATTTTTTATAAATATCGTTTACAATATAGGCGGGTCCGGCATTTACATTTGCTGCAAAAGTGGACATGAAGGCCGCGATTAATCCTGCCAGTAATAATCCTTTGGCTCCATCGGGAATAAAATTATTCAAGGCATACGGCAAGACCATTTCAAAATCGATATTATTGCCCATCTTATTGAATTCGGGAGCCAGATAAACCAATGCCAATACTGCCAGCCCAGCAATCATCAAATAACGGGGAACGAATAGTACCAAAGATACAATTCCACTCATTTTAGCTGCATCTTTAGGTGTTTCGGTAGAAAGTATACGCTGCATGTCGTAACTGGGAACCGGTCCGGCAATACTCACCAATACCCCTTTAAAAATCATCATCATCATTAAAACCGAGAACAAATTATAGCCGTCGACATCAATTTTGTGGTTTACTGCAGGAATTAGATTGCTCCAATCCAAATCAAGAGTCCAGCCAAAAGAAATATCGGCCCAACCTGCAGGCACGGCTGCAGCAATCTGCTCCGGAGTAACTAAGGATACCGCAATTACACCTACCATGATACAGGCAATGGTCATAATTACAAACTGAAGAACTTCGGTAAAAACTACGGAATACATTCCCCCTTTTACAACATACAAAGTGGTTAATCCCATAATGACTATGGCGTACATGTTCTCCGATTTTATGCCTAGTCCGAAAACAGAGGTGTGTAAATCCCAGGGAAAAAATGTTTGTGCAAATTTACCAACGCCGACAAATCCGTAGGTTATAAAGCCAATTACACTAATAATGGCAAACAGAACAACTATTAAATGCGAAAGTTGTGATCCTCTGCCATCACCAAAACGGGTTTTCAACCACTCAGCTCCTGTCATTACATTCGAACGCCGTAACCAAATAGCCATAAACATCATCAGGAAAATTTGATTCCAAACCGGCCACAACCATGGAATCCACAATGACTTTAAACCATAAACGAACAAAATGGTAACCGTCCACATGGTACCGGTGATATCGAACATACCCGACGCATTCGAAATTCCAAGCATGTACCATGGTATTTTATTTCCTCCCAAAAAGTAATTGGAAAGGTTTTTCGATACTTTCAATGATAAAAAATAACCAATAAATATGCTTAAAATAATGTATCCTACAATTATCGATAGATCGAGTATAGATAAGTTCATCTAATAAAAATTAAATTTTATTTTCATCTGCTTCGCTTTCTTCAGAATGAACAAAAGGAACAAATTTTGCGACTAACAGAGATGGAATTACAACAACAAGTATGCATATAAAAAATAACTTATAGCCTAACCAATCGCTCATAAAACCACTTAACATACCCGGCAGCATAATACCAAGATTCATGATTCCTGTAGCAAATGCATAGTGAGCCATTTTATATTTCCCCGGAGCAACTTGCTGCATCATAAACAACATTAAACCCACAAAGCCAAAACCATATACAAAGTATTCAACCACAACTGCAGATCCAATTAGAAATATACTTTCCGGGCGGTAAACGGCCAATAGAGCGTAAATTATGAATTGAACATTAAAAATACAAACAAGAGTGAATAAAGATTTTTTTAATCCCCGTGCGGAAATATAATAGCCTGCTATAATTGAACCCAGAACAAAAGCTCCGGAACCAAATACGCCATAAATAATGCCTATTTGCGAAGTGCTAAGTCCCAAACCTCCCTCTTCGATTGTGGCTTTAAAAAACAAAGGTGCTATTTTAATGGCAAAGCCTTCGGTAAATCGGTACAAGATGATAAAAACAATAAACCAACCAATGTGTTTTTTCTGGAAAAAGGTTTTTATAACATCCCACAAGGTTTTAAATCCCTCATTTAACGATGCAACTTCGCTGCTTGCATTTCCTCCTGATGGTAACATTTTAATATGATACAAAGCCAATGAAATCATTATTATTGAGTAGGTAAGCATAACAGCCATCCAAGCATGTAATACACCAAAACGTTCTTCGAGAATACCTGCTAAATAAACAAAAGCACCAGCAGTTAAAATTTTTGCAATGTTATACGACGCACCTTGCCATCCAATATATTTTGCTTGTTCTTTTCCTGATAAAACACTTAGGTAAACTCCATCGGCAGCAATATCGTGGGTTGCACCACTAACGGCGATAACAGCTAATAAAGCAATAGAATAGGTAAAAAAACTATCGAATGGCAGGGCCAATGCGACCAGAGCGAATGTAAATCCTGTTACAAGTTGCGTTGCAACAACAAAATGCTTTTTTGTTTTAAACATTTCCAATATTGGACTCCATAGTGGTTTTAATGTCCAAGGCAACATGATGAGCGAGGTCCAAAATGCAATTAACGAATCGGAAATTTCGAAACTCTTAAACATAAGCACGGATGCTTGAGCAATAGCGACAAATGGTAAGCCCATCGCAAAATATGCAGTGGGAATCCAAGTAGCCGGATGTTTTGGTTTGTTATTGGTTTTTGACATTAGTATTTAACAGGTGTTATTAGATTTTATTTTTTTAGAAAAAATTCCAGTTTTCCTCCTTCGCTTATTGTTTTGTGAGTAATGAAATAAGAGTTTTGTTTCTTTCCATCAATCATCATTTTATCAATAAACAAATCGCCTTTATTCTTACGATGTATAATGATTTCAAAAGTTTTTCCTGAATAAAATTCGGGATCGAGCTGTATGGTTATTCTATCGAAAACAGGGCTTGTAATAGCATAATCGGTATCTCCCGGACAAACAGGGTATATTCCCATCATGCTGTAGATTACCCATGCAGATAAGGTGCCGCAGTCGTCATTCCCAGGTATGCCATCAGGAGCATTTTTGTAATAAGTATCGATTAATCGGCGAACTTCTTTTTGCGTTCTCCACTCTTCACCTTTGGTATAGTTGAATAAGTATGGATAGTGAATATCTGGTTCATTCGCCATATCGAACAATCCTTCGTCAAAAACCATCTGTAATTTGTTTACAAACTTCTTCTTTCCGCCCATTAATTGGGTCAGGCCTTTTATATCGTGCGGAACACAAAAGGTATATTGCCATGCTGTTCCTTCGTGAAAGCCTGGGCTTGGTTCAAAGTTTTCGCCTTGTTTTGGATCAAAATTTGTTAAGAAATCACCATTTCCCAAGCGAGGGCGAATCATTCCGAATTTCTGATCGAAATATTCTTTGTAACGAAGAGATTGATTCAGGAATTTCTTGTAATCCTCCTTTTTATCAAGAGCCTTGGCGAATTGTGCCAAATTCCAATCGGCAATATAATATTCCAAAGCATGAGAAACCGAGTTGTCAAACTCCTCAACCAAAGGCACATATCCTTTTGCTAAATAATGATCGATATCTGGCCGCAGTTTGTTATTTTTCCCTTCAGTCGTTGCAGATTTCACCATTGCAGAATAGGCAGCTTCTACATCAAAATCTGTTAATCCACGCAAGTAAGAATCAACAATAACCGGAATTGCCGGATCACCTTCCATAACGTGTGTTTCTTTGCTGTTTAGCTCCCATTTTGGTAACCATCCGCTTTCCTTGTACATGTCTACCATCGATCGAACCATGTCTTGCTGCTCCTGAGGATATAACAAGGCCATTAATGGGTGGAAATTTCGATAAGTATCCCACAAAGAAAATACGGTATAACGATTGCAATCTTTGGTCTCGCGAATTTCGAAAGATTCCATAGCCGGATATTGTCCGTTTACATCGTTTATGATGTTTGGATGAATTTGCGTGTGATACAAAGCGGTATAAAATATTGTTTTTTGGTCTTCGGTTCCGCCTTCCACTTTTACCCTGCTCAAAGTACTATTCCATTCCTGTGCAGCCTGCAATCTTGTTTTGTCAAAATCGAACTGATTCGATTCAGCATTCAAATTCATTCTTGCATTGGCAATACTTACATATGATACGCCAACTTCTGCAATTATTTGTTCGTTCGTGTTGGTATCAAATGTAAAATAAGCTCCAATTTCGTCACCAAATAACTCCTGTGTGTAGTTTTTGTAATATTTGAACTGACCATCGGTATCGCTCCAGGCAGATTCGGCTTGCATTTCGGGCATTTTTTTCCACACCCCAAATTCTTCCGCTTTTTTACTGAAGCGTGCCACAAAATAAACCGGACGTTCCGAACCATCATTGTAACAAAAACTTCCTGTCATGCGGGAACCTTCTATTTCCTGATTGTTTACGATCCTAACCTTTGCACCCGTTTCGTTGGTTAAACCCAAACCTAAATTTAAAAGTACATTCGATTTCCCTTTTGGAAAAGTATAGCGACTGATACCGGTTCTTTTGGTAGAACTCAGCTCTGCTTTAATTCCATACTTTTCCAAGTCGGTTGCATAATAACCTGGTGTCGCCTCCTGATTTGTCATGATAGATCCGTATGCTTTATGATCTGCATTGACTTCACCGGTAGTCGGCATCAATAAAATAACGCCCAAATCGGGACAACCAACACCACTTAGGTTTACATGTGAAAATCCGGTAAGAAAAGAATTATCCCAGGAATATGGTGTTGACCACCATCGGGCATCTTTGTCGTAGGTATTCAAATCGGATCCGGAAACATTAAACGGACTTACTGAGACCATTCCCCGTGGTACAATTGCTCCCGGATTTGTGGTACCAAAATTAGTCGTTCCAATAAATGGATTTACGTAATCGACAAATTGAGCAAAACCATTTATGCTTAGAAAAAACAGAATCAAAATTCCTGATAAGCGCTTCATCAAGTTGAGTTTTGTTAGGTTGTAATTCTAAATTAAAATAATACCGAACGGGAATTGGGCCAGCCAAGCTCTTCCCCGAACGGTTACTAATTTCTAATCTATTAGTCAAATAAAAGCTTTATGGATTAAAAGCAGATTAATTTTAAGATTAATCACTCGTTACATTCATTAATCCTTATAAAAATAACCAAAGACTTAGAAACTGTTTAAAAATTTATCCTTTAGCTTCTCTAATTTCGATAGCCTGTCCTCCACTATTCTGCATTTTCACATGCAATTTTGTTTTGCAGTCTACGTCCATTTTAAAAATTTTTATTTCGGTTGGATTGTCACTTAAGCTAGTGTTATCTGTATCAGAATAAATGGTTGCTTCGTACTTTTTTTCTGCATCCAAAAAGCCTAAATCCAAATCAATTTCTCTGGTATTTTCATCGGTAATGGCACCAATGTACCAATTCGAATCTTTCCGACGGGCAACAGCATATACATCTCCAATTTCTGCTGCCAATACTTTAGATTCTTCGAAATCTGCCGGCAGATTCACAAAAAACTGAAAAGCCGGCTGATCTTCGTAATTACTAATCATATCAGAAGCCATTTGCAAAGGACTGTACAAACAAACCCACAAAGCCAATTGCTTCGCTAAGGTGGTATTTACCCGGCTATTGCCTTTGTCGTTGCTGTTCCATTTAATGTAATCCTTTCGGTTTTTGTACAAAATATCAAAAGTTCCAGGCGTGTAATCAATTGATCCTCCCAAACAACGGGTAAATGGCAAAATAACATGATGCTCCGGCGGATTTCCCTCACTCCATCCGTTCCATTCCATTCCCCGGGCTCCTTCGCGTGTCATCATGTTTGGATAAGTACGGCTGATTCCTGTCGCTTTTATTGGTTCGTGTGCATCCACCATCAAATGATATTTGGCCGCAGTTTCCACTACTTTTCGATAATGTTGTACCATTTTTTGTCCGTGATGAAACTGACCGTTAGGAATTGGTCCGGCATATCCTGTTTTCACTACCCTAATGCCATTATCATGCAATTTCGAAAAGGCTTTATCCATACTTTCTTCATAAAAGATATAATCTCCGCCTGTTTCGTGATGTCCTATTAATTCAACGCCTTTTGACTTTGCATAGCTCACAATTTCATCAAAATCGAAATCGGGATAAGATGTTACCTGATCGAATGCCTTTGGCTTCCCCCAATTTTCCCAGCCTGTGTTCCAACCTTCGGCCAAAACTGCCTGAATATTGTTATCTGCAGCAAAATCAATGTATTTTTTCATATTTGTGGTTGTCGCTCCATGAATTGGCCCCGGAGTCCAGGTTTCAACCCCCAAATGCATTCCCCACCAAATACCAACATATTTCATGGGTTGAATCCATTTCGTATCTGGAATTGCACAAGGCTCATTCAAATTCTGAATTAAATTCGATTCAACTAAGCCTGCCGCATTTTTGCATAGCATTACTGTTCTCCATGGAGACAGTAATGAACCTTTTGCTTTTACTTTCACTCCATCGGGCCAAGGAACCAAATTCGCTTGAAAATTAGTGCTACCCGTATTCTTCAAAGTCATTCCTGCATAATTCGTCAGGTTTGCCTCATGAATACTCACGTAATAACCCGATTCCATTTTTACCGTAATTGGTGTATTCGCATCTGGTACTTCGCTTAATTGGGTAGTTCTATAAAGCATTTCATAAGAATCAAAATTTGCAGGAATCGACCATGCTGTTCCATTTTTAGCAAAATTGAATTCTGTTAATTCCTTAGTAATGTTAATACTATCGATGCCATTTTGCTGAGGGATTTCATATCTGAAACCCAATCCATCATCGAACAAACGCACATATAACTTCAAATCATTATTTGCATGATTTTTTAAGGAAACTATTAGCTCATTGTACTTTTCGAGTATGCTATCATTTGGTCCCCAAACTGGTTTCCAATTCTCATTCTTTTCATTTCTTACTACATTAATAATTCGCAAGCCATCGGTAAACAAAGAATCTTCCCGCAATTCCATCCCTAATCTTGAATCAGAGAATATTTGATTTTTATTGGTTTGAAGCTTATAAAACGCCTGTCCATTCTCATTCACTTTCAGGTCAAAAGCAATTTCACCATTGGGTGATAACAAGTCAACGCTTTTACTCGATTCGCATGCAGAAAACAGCAAGACTGACAGCAATACTACAATTGTCATTTTATTCATAATTACTCAATCACATAAGTTTTTAATTCGGGGCCTACACCCTTTATGGTTAATTTCCTCCATTGTTTTGGCAAACACGGATTTTCTTGTTCTATTCCATTCTCTGTAAAATGTAATCCTCCAAATCCGAAAAGAACTGTTTGCAGCATACCGCCAGCTCCTGTCGCGAAATACGGATTATTACTATAAGCAGATTCGGAAAGTGCTCCAAATGGCGGTCGTTTATTGGGCACATAAGCTTTCTTGAAAAGTTCAAATGCTTTTTCCGGATCACCCAATCGTGCATACAATACGCCTAAAACAGAATAAGACATTGCCGGACCTTCCGGAGCAATCTTAGACTCATAGTATTCCAAATCTCTTCTTATTTCTTCGGGTTTAGTAACAATTGCAAAAGGATAGGCCAATAAGTTAACATCTGCCTGTTTAATAACCTCCCCATTGTATTCCGAATTCTCTTTGGTCACACCATCCTCAAAATAATGAAACTTTAATCCTTTGGCTGCATTAGCCCAACGAGGATTGCCTTCTTTTTTGAGAATTTCTCCCGCCTCAACAGCAAATTGCAAAGCGGTTTTCGCCGATCCATTGGTAAAGGCATTATCATTGGCATGATGATAGAATTCATTCGCACCAACTACATTGTTAATGGAATAACTACCATCATGATTCTGAACAGAACGACTTACCCAAAAATCAGCAACTTCTTTCAGTACCGGAAATCCAATCTCTCTCAACCACTCCTTATCTCCTGTAGTTCTGAAATAATTCCAAAAAGCGATAGCAATATCTGCTGTAATATGATGCTCGAAGGTTCCCGTCAAAGCCCAGGTTGGCGTCGCCTCTTCACCTGTATCATCCGATTCCCATGGAAACATGGCACCTGTATAGCCATAATTCTGAGCCTTCTTCTTTGCCATTTCCAGTCTGTCAAATCTGTAATTCAGTAAAGATTTTGCAATTTTCTGATTGAAAACCAAAAGAGGTGGAAACATCCATATTTCAGTATCCCAGAATACATGTCCGTTATAGCCTTGAGATGATAAACCCATTGGAGCAATGCTCAAATTAGAGTCATCTCTGGCAAAAGAATACAAATGAAACAATGCCAAACGGATATCTTGCTGAGACTCCGGATCTCCTTCAATTTCAACATCACCTTTCCACAATTCAGACCAAAGTTCTTTATGACGATTAATCACGGCTTGTTTATTTCCCAGTAGCTGAAAAATAACCATTCGTTCCGATTCACTTTTCGGATCTGTAAAATTCTGCGATGTACAAACCGATCCACACCAGGCAAATTTATATTCTTCCTCTTTTTTCAAAGATTTAGAAAAGCCCAGTTCATTGGTAAAAGGATCTTTCAAATTGTGCTTTAAATCGGGTGTTTCGCCTTCAAATATAAATGCTGCACTGGTTGCCAAATCGTGTTTCCCAAACGGACTCTCTGCTACAGTCTGCAATATTGGCATTCGTGCATCCAAATCTTGTAAAATCCTAAAATCAGAAGTCACATCTTTATATTCACTTGGACAAACAATTTGTCCATTCACCTTAAATTCTAATTCCTTTTGCAGGGATTTTATTTTCACGTCTACCAATCCGGAATAAGGCATTCCTCTTAATGCATAAAGCGTAAAAGATATCTCGGCATATTCTTTAAACTGACATGATGTTGCGAACGAAGCAGATTTCATATTCAGCACTTGTTTCCAATTGGAACAATTTGCAGTAGAAAGCGTGTCTTGATTGACAACTATTTCAATATTTGCAAAATTAATTCCCAACAACACTTTACTAACACCAAATTTCGATTCCTTATCGTAAACATTGTTCAGAATAATCGATTTGGTTTTTCCTGGATCGGCTGAAGGAAGAATTCCTATTCGTCCATTTGCAACTGATATTCCTGTATAATTGGTATAATCATTTGCTTCAATCATCCAAGCTGGATTCTCCTGTGCAAATAAGCAATTTCCAAAAAATCCAAAAAGAAAAGATAACAGTAACAATTGTGCCCTAACTCGTATCATATCACTTACTTTTAGATTGATTCATCAGTTTCATACAACAAAGGCCTACAAACTCATGTTTGCAAGCCTTCCGTTATATTTGATATGCTAATATCATTCTTTCTTATTTACTCATAGAATATGGAAAACTTTCTTTAGTAGTTCCTCTCACCTTATTTGGTTGTGCCGACATATTAAATTCAAGATTTCCCCCGTTTAAAATGTCATTGTGTTTAATGAAATTTGCTCCATAAGACTTTCCGTTTAACTTGATGTCATCCACAAAAACATGATCTGATGAATTATCAGTACTTGAAATTGTAAACGTTTTTCCATTTTCGAGGCTCAAAGTAATTTTATCGAAAAGCGGAGCACCAAAAACATACTCATCGGTTCCGGGACACACGGGATAAAAGCCCATTGAACTAAACACGTACCAGGCAGAAGTTTGTCCGTTATCCTCATCCCCACAATAACCGTCGGCCTGCGGAGTGTAGAGCTTATCCATTACCTCACGAACTCTTGCCTGCGCTTTCCATGGCTGTCCAGCAAAATTGTACAAGTAGATCATGTGTTGAATGGGCTGATTACCATGTGCATAATTCCCCATGTTTGCAATCTGCATTTCACGAATCTCGTGAATTGTACCACCATAATAAGAATCATCAAACTTAGGAGGCATATTAAAAACGCCATCTAAAGTAGAAATGAACTTTTCCTTTCCCCCCATCAAATCAATTAAGCCATTAACATCCTGAAATACTGACCAAGTGTAATGCAGACTGTTTCCTTCGGTAAAAGCATCGCCCCATTTCAACGGATTAAATGGAGACTGAAATGTACCATCTTGATTTTTCCCTCTCATCAAACCTGATTCCTGATCGAATACATTCTTAAAGTTTTGAGCTCTTTTAGCAAACAAATCAATTTCTTCCTGCGGACGTCCCAATTCCTGAGCTAATTTCCAAATACAGAAATCCGCGTAAGCGTACTCTAATGTTCTGGCAGTATTCTCATTGATATTCACATCATAAGGAACATAGCCCAACTCATTGTAATAATCTGCTCCATAACGTCCAACAGAGGTAATATCTTCATTGTATCCTTTTGTATTCTTAAGAATTGCTTCGTACAATGTTTCAATATCATATCCGCGAATTCCTTTTAGGTAAGAATCTGCTATTAAAGAAGCCGAATTCGAACCAATCATGCATCCTCTGTGACCAGGACTCGCCCACTCGGGCAACCAACCACTCTCTTTGTAAGTGTTGGCTAATCCTTCCATAATCTGAGCGTTAATATCAGGATACATTAATGTAAAAAATGGAAAGACTGCCCGGAATGTATCCCAAAAGCCATTATCTGTAAACATATAGCCGGGCAGTACCTTACCATTGTAAGGGCTGTAATGAATTACTTCATTATTATCGTTAATTTCATGAAACTTGCGGGGGAATAAAAGCACCCTGTACAAGCAGGAATAAAATGTCTTTAATTGATCATCGGTTCCACCTTCCACTTTAATTCGGGAAAGCTCCTTTTCCCATGCCGATTCAGCGTCGGTTAATACCTTATTAAAATTTTTAGTTCCAATTTCCCGGTCCAAATTCAATTGTGCCTGTTCAGGACTTACAAAAGATGAAGCTACTTTCACATGAACTTCCTCTCCTTTTTGAGTTTTAAATCCAATAACAGCACCAACATGCTCTCCGCTTGCTTTCAGTGAATTTTCAGTTAATTTGTCTCCATTCCAAGTATGTGTTACCTCAAATTCTTTATCGAATTCGGCAACAAAGTAGTTGTGGAAGTTATCAGGAACACCACCGCTGTTATTTCTGCAGTAACCGATTATTTTTCTTTCTTTCGGAAGAATTGTCACTTCAGATCCTTTAAAAAATGCGTCCAACAAAATATAAGATGACTCATTTTCCGGAAACGTAAAGCGAAAAACAGCCGCTCGTTCTGTAGGTGTTATTTCGGCGGTAACATCATAATCCGCCAGGTAAACTTTATAGTAGTTTGGTTTCGACACTTCAGCTTTATGTGAAAACCAGGATGCTCTTTCGTCCTCTTTAAATTTTAAATCACCGGTAACGGCCATTAATGAAAATGCAGCGTAGTCGTTTATCCACGGACTTGGTTGATGGGTTTGTTTTATACCTCTGATTTTTTTTGCATCATAGGCATAACACCAGCCATTTCCCATTTCACCGGTCTGTGGTGTCCAGAAATTCATTCCCCACGGCAATGCAACAGCCGGATATGTATTCCCATTTGACAAAGAATAGTCAGAATCGGTTCCCATTAATGGATTTACAAAATCAACCAATGTCTTTTCTGTAGTTGTCGCTTTCTTTCCTCCACATGCAGATAAAACCGCAACAAATAACAATAATAATACGTTTGCTTTCTTCATTATCATACTAGTAAACAATTGATTTAGGTCTATCTTGAATTGATTTTCCAAAATTAGGATTTGGTGCAGCTCCCATCTCGAATGTCAGCACTCCACCGTTTAAAATATCTTTGTGTGTAATGAATGATTTTGTATACTCCAATCCGTTTAAAGTAGCAGACTGAATGTAAATATTATCATCACTGTTGTTGTTTGCTTTGATGGTAAACTTCTTATTTGCAGGAAGATTAATACTTGCTTCATCGAACAAAGGGCTGCCAAAAACATAAGCACCATTGCTTGGATTAACGGGATAGAATCCCATGGAAGACATTACATACCAGGCAGACATTTGCCCACAATCTTCGTTCCCGCACAAACCATCTGTTTGATCGGTATACAATTCATTCATAATGTAACGAACCTTGTCGGCCGTTTTGAATTGCTCACCTGCATAAGCATACAAATAAGTGATGTGATGACTTGGTTCGTTTCCGTGTGCATATTGGCCAATTAAACCTGAAATATCTGATGAAGCTCCTTCTTCCAATTCAGAAGAAATTGAGAAAAGACTATCCAATTTATTCAGAAATGGCTTCTCGCCTCCCAAAAGAGAAATTAATCCTTCCGGATCTTGCGGAACCAACCATAAATACTGCCATGCATTCCCTTCACAATAATCGTTTACACGATGTTGTGCTGAGTAAGGATCGAAAGGTGTTCTCCAGGAACCATCTTTCATTTTCCCTTTCATAAACCGATCTTTTGGATCAAAATATTTGGTATATGCATTGGCTCTGTCCTCAAAATATTTTACATCATCAGTTTTCCCCAATTTTTCAGCCAGTTTGCTAATTGCCCAATCACTAATTGCATATTCCATAGCACTTGCCACCGATTCATGCATCATATCACACGGAATGAAACCGTATTCCTGTAACTCTTTAACGCCTGGTTCAAAATCGCCCATAGCCGTTGCTTTTACCGCTTCGTATGCTAATTCATAGTCTATCCCTTCAAATCCTTTCAAACATGCATCAACAACAACCGGAACTGCACTGTAGCCAACCATTGTATTGGTTTCGTTTCCTCTTAAATGCCAAACCGGTAATTTCCCTTGCTGCTTGTAAATTGTCAGCATTGAATTAATCATATCCGGAACACGTTCATGTTGCGTTAACGTATATAAAGGGTGAGCTGTACGATAAGTATCCCATAAGGAAAATAAAGTGTAATTTGTAAAGCCAGCGTTTCTATATACTTCCTTATCAACACCACGGTAATCGCCATTGACATCATTAAATAAATTAGGAGCGATAAGTGTGTGATACATTGCTGTGTAAAATACTTTCTTCTTTTTTAAATCTTTCGTTTTAATCTCAATTTTAGACAGTTCTTTATTCCATTTCGCTTGATTTTCAGCAAGAATTTGTTGAAAATCCCATGATTTCATTTCAGTCTTAATATTTGCCAAAGCATTTTCCATGCTGACTGGTGACATTCCAAATTTGACTTGAACTTCTTCAGAAGACGATGTTTCAAATCCCAGGCATGCTTTCACAGCTGTTCCTTTCGCCGCATCTCCGTCTACTAATTTGTCCCCATTGTATACTGCAATATCTTTAACTGGCTTTGATAGAACCATTGCGAAATATTCTCTTTGATCTTCAGCCCAACCAGTTGAAAAACGATAACCGGCTACAATTGTATCGTTTACTTGATGAAAAAATGTTTCGGTAGCGGTATCTCCATTTCCTTCCTGTAAATCAAGAATTATTTTAGCCTGATCCGATTTCGGAAATGTAATTTTATGAAGAGCCACACGTTCACTCGTCGTCATTTCAATATCTACATTATAAGTATCCAAATGCACTTTGTAATAACCCGGTTCTACCTTCTCTGTTTTATGACTGTAATAGGAAGCGTAACCATTTTCCGGATTTTCCTGAGAACCTGGATTCATTTTTACATCGCCAACAGCAGGCATCAATAAAAATTCACCTAAATCAGTACATCCGGTTCCACTTAAATGCAAATGAGAAAAACCTTTAACAATGCTATCTGAATAATGATACGATGAACACCAATCCCAGCCTTTATGGAAGTTGCTTGGGCCGGCCTGAATGGCTCCAAAAGGGACACTTGCACCTACAAAAACATGCCCGTGTCCTGCCGATCCAATTAGAGGATCAACAAATTGAATGTAATCACCTTCGGCACCTTTGGAGTCTCTGTTACTACAAGAAAATAGAGTAGTAATTGCCAGAGACATTAGAATTAGTGATTTAAGAGAATTTTGGTATAGCATCTGGTTCTAGTTCTTAAGTTTTATAATATGCTGATATATGTTGTAGCTCTAGGCTATTTAATTATCTGTGTTATGCACCTTTTTACAAAAAGGCTGAAAAAAATTCCTTCCATTATAGTAAGGCGGAAGCAAACCCTTTTAATCAAATATAATTTTCCTTTGAAAAAGGTAAAAATTAGAAATAGGAGCTGTCAACCGACAGCTCCTAAATTATTTAGTCAAACTATTAGTCTTCAATTACATTCCAAGAGATTCCTCTCATGTCACCTTGATAATTTCCTGTTTTATCGGCAAACTTAACGCCACTAACCCTATCCAATGGGAAATAAACATTCAAACCAGTTTCGGTACCATCGATAGCCGCATCCAGATCAGTCACATCGCGGGCAACATCCCATAAACGGAAATCTTTCATGTAACCATCCATCTTGCCCCAGCCATTACCTAGCCACATTTCACCCCAACCGGAGTTGTTTGGTGCTCCTATATCCTCAAATAAAGCTTCTTCAACACCATCAACAAATATTTTTGTTGTGCGCGCGGTATTGTCATGAACAAGAGCAACATGTTGCCATACTCCAGTCTTCATTACCAAAGGCTCTGTTTTTGGACCTTGCCAACCTGCACCAGCATTAGTAAAATTCCAAAGGCCACCTGAATTAAGAACATTCTCTTCAGTTAACTCATCATAACCATATACCCAAACACCATACTCTCCGTTGTTAAAAAACTCTCCGGCACCATATCCAAATAGTGATTTAACTTTTACGTTAAACTCTACAGTATAATCCCCTTGTGGAGTATAGTTAGGAGTAATTCTTAAACCTACAGCAGCAGGATTATCATGATCAATAAAAATACCATCTGTATCAGCAACTAACATTTTATTGATCAAGGTAATTTTACCAGTTAATGATTTAGCCATTTCATCCAACTTGTCTTGACGTCCTTCATTTATCAATGCATCATTTGCATCTACAATCAAAGCATCGATATAGGCAATAGTTCCAACAGGATAATCTCCGTCTTGATCACCTTCTACTATTGTTGCTTTAAATTCTGTTATTTCAAGAATTGCTGCTTCCAAATTCGTTTTATCTAAAACAATTACCGGAGGTGCAGACACCCATTCAACTTTCCCTTTAATTGTTGCAGTATAGTTTCCTGTAACATCCTTAAATGAATCACCTAAATTTGCACTCAAAGGAAATAACATTTCAAGGTTTGCTTCAGTTCCATCCAATGCAGCAGTTTTGTTATCAGCAATTTCAGAAGCTGTACGAGCACCTTTCCAAACTCTTACGTCTTTCAATAGAGCATTTACAATACGATCTGTCCAAGTTGGTCCATTACCCAGAATGAAATTTTTATCAGCTCCCGGCAAATAAGTTTGTGTTTGAGATAATACCTCAACTCCATTTACGTATAATTTTTGGCTGGTAATTTCGTTTACAAAAGCAATTTGCATCCACTCACCGGATTTTATAATACCGGGTTCAGTTTTGACATCTTTCCAACCTTCAGCGGTACCCACGTTAAGATGTATAACACCATCGCTGAAATAACGAATTACGAAACCACTATCCGGACCATCCTGCTCGGTTGCAAAAATATTGTTTGAATAACCTTTTTGAGCTAAGTTGACAACATAAATCTGAGTCTCAATCGTAAAACTTTTGGTAAAAACAGGTTTGATATTATCTGAAATTTGAATCCCTGTTCCTTCTTCCTGCTGAATCCAAGGCATTGCTATTGCAACTGTATTTGCCTTAAAAATATCAATGTAACGTTGCAATTTCACCACAGCATCAGCAATATCTTCCTGTTTATCAGAATTTTCGATACGCCAATAAGCCCAATCAACCACTTCCTGAAGTTCTTTTTTTGCCCCTGGTTTAAAATCGCCGGCATTAATTCCTTCAACACTGGTTGCAATTAAGCCTTCTGCTTCAGTAATCAAAGCATCAAGAGAGCCCGTCTCAAAATTCCCTGCACTTTTATTGTCATCATCACATGCTGCGAAGGTGAAAACCATCAAAATAGCAGCCAGATAAGACAACATTTTTATGTTAAATTTTATTGTTTTCATATAACAAAGTTTAAATGAAGTGTTCTGTTAATGATGTAATCAGAACACTTTCATTAAATTTTTAATTAAAAATTGCTATTCATTAATCCACTACCATCTTTGGTTTTGGTATCTGCTGTATCCCACCACACACGAATATCCATTCTATCCAAATCTCGTGTATTTAAAAGAGAAGGCATATTTTCCTCATCTTGTTGATGTGCGTTATCTGGATAACTAATTCTTTTTACCCAAGTACCTGCAGCAACAGTCGAACTTCCGCTAACTCCGCTTTTTGGTAAAGTAATATCCGGATAATCTGTTCTTCTAAAATCAGCCCAGCCTTCCACTCCATTTGGAAAGTTAGCCAACCATTTTTGAGTAATAATCTGTTTTAATTGATTTTCATTGGCTCCCGTCAGAGTAGTTAATCCACTTAAATAAGCAGTTGCATCATTTTCATCTACACCAACATAATCCATAGATGCCTGAACTCCTTCCTTGTACAATGCATTTGCATCTCCTGAAATCCATCCTCTTAATGCTGCCTCAGCTTCCAAAAATTTAACCTCCGAATAGAACATTACCGGACAATACATATCATCATCTTCACTTCCAACAAAATCAACATAGCCACCTTCTAAATTGATTGTTGCAAATACTTCATCAGCATCACTTTGAACAAGATTAAATCCATTTTCAATTCCATTATAAATTGGAAATCCTGCCTCTTCCTTAGTTTTAGGTTCTACCTTTTTAAGATCTTCGTTAAAAACCTGATAAGCAAACCATTTAGGTGCTCTTGGATCTTCTCCTACCGATGACTGGTTATATAAGTAATTGGAAAAGGTTTTCGACATACGTATATTGTTCCAATTCCAAGCCATTTGGTGCAAGTAATCAAACCATCCTTTACTCCACATAGGAACTTTAACAACATCTGCATTACTAACTAATAATCCTCCAGGGCCACTAACTGCAGCTTGAGCTTCAGCCTGAGCTTTTTCAGGATCGGCATTCGAAATACGCATTGCTAAACGCAAACGTAGAGAATTACCAAACTTACGCCATTGCAATGCATCACCACCGTAGATCAAATCATAATCATCTGTGTAATTATATTGCTCTTCACCACCAGTAATATTATTAATAGCTACATTCAATCTAGTGAATAAATCGGCATAAATTTCTTGCTGAGATGAATATGGAACTGCATCACCAACTCCTGCACCGAAATAAGGCATATCACCATAAGTATCGGTCATACGTGACCACCAGTAACACATCCAAATTTCTTTGATCGCAATAGCATCAACAAAAAATTCATTATCTCCATATGCTTCCTGCATGGCAAGATCCTGTCTTAAATGTCTGGTATAATGCTCCTTCCACTGATTTCCAATCCAACCATCAACATATTCGTACCGAGGAGATCCAAATCCAGATACTGTATTTGCCCAATACTGAGAGTACAAATCAGGATATAAATTTACATTTCGCTGATAATTAGCGAATACTTCTTGTTGCATTGCATTAAGGAAAAATTTCGGCTCTACTTTGGTTGTAGAATTTGGGTCAACATTCATATCCCCAAAATCGTCAGAACAACCGCTGCTCATCACAAACAATCCCAATACAAATAATATAATTTTTATCTTTTTCATATCGTTTATCAATTAAAATCCAACGTTAAGCGAGAATCCGTATGTTCTTGTTGCCGGAACCGGAGAAAAATCAAATGCTTGCGCCGCAAAAGAAGAGCTATATGCACTTGCATCAGGAGCAGTTCCTGGAGTATCTTTATAGAAATAAAATAAGTTTCTACCAACTAAAGATATTCTTGCAGTCTTCACTGGATTGTTTGGAATCCTACTCAAAAGAGACTTTGGCAGATTATATCCAATTGCAACTTCTTTTAATTTCATGTATGAAGCATCGTAGACAAACTCCTCACTCACTTTAGATAATTGTCTCCAGTATTCTTCTGCAGAAACCATAACATGATTTGCTCCTCCATCAACCGTAACACCGTCAACAAATAATGACATTCTATTATTTTCATCAGTCCTTTTTGCTGTACCGGAAGAAGTAGCTCCCTGTTCTGAAGATGATAAAATATCGCCACCTTCCTGAACAGAAACAAGAGCTGATAAGAATAATCCTTTATAATCAACACTTAAGTTAATTGACCCTGTCCAGTCAGGTTGAATATTTCCTAAAATATGATCCGTTCCTTGTGCAACTTTCATCAAACCATCACCATCAACAATAATATTTCCACTATCATCGCGCTCATAAACTGAACCTGTAATAACTCCAAGTTTTTTACCTGGCAAACCTAAAACACCACCACCAAAATCATGTCTTTCAACATCATCTGTCAATTTATTTAGGATACCTTCATTTTTTGCAAAATTAAAATCTAAACCAACTTTTAAATCTTTATATTTAACAGGAACTGTAGTCAACATAACTTCAAATCCTTTATTCGTGATAAGACCAGCATTTATTAAAGCATACTCGAAACCTGAACTTTGAATAGCTTCCACCTTTAATATTTGGTTTTTCGTCTCCTCGTTGTAATAAGTAAAATCTAATCCGACACGATTATTTAGAATTCTTAAATCCAAACCTAACTCCCAAGATGTCGAAATTTCTGGTTTTAAATCTTTCACAACTGCAACACTAGGAACATCTCCAACAGTTAGATCATAATTCCAGCCTCTTAATTTGTATAGTTGACTTGTAGCATAAGCGTCTGTGGCTTTACCAACCTGCGCCCATGAACCTCTAACTTTTGCAAATGAAATCCATTCCGGCAATTCTGTCATTTCAGAAACAATACCACTCAAACTTACTGAAGGATAAAAATATGAATTATCGAATTCTGCATTAGCCGCAGTAAGTGTAGATGACCAATCATTACGTGCTGTAAAATCAAGAAATAACATATTTTTGTATGCCAACTGACCAAAACCGTAGATAGAGCGTACTTCTGACTCCTCGATTCTCTCTTCAGCATTTATATTTGACCCTGCAGCTAAGAAAAAATCCCCTTCAGATGATAATTTACCAGAGGTTGCCTTTAGCTCATCAAAATGACGCTTCATATTATTAGCACCTACATTTATACCAATAGTAAAGTCTTGATTAATTTCTTTATTGTAAGACAATAGAAATTCATAATTTTCTTCCTTAAAATTTGTCTGACTTGGGTTATAATTTGGTCTTGTAGCTTTATCAACATTATCAGCATACATATATCCTTCAACAGCAGAGAATTGATAAAAATCCATTCCATACTTAAATTTTGCTTTCAAATCTGATGTCAGTTTCAAATTTGCGGAAATGTAACCGAAGGTTCTATTTTTCTCGTCGTAATTGGTTGTTTGAGCTTGTAAGAAGTATGGATTCCTTAAATTAGCACTAGGTGCCTTATACAACTTTTCAACATGTTGTCCTGCAAGAATATCATAACCTGGAGCCAAATCCTGATTACGAATATTCATTGGCATTGTATTATAATACGAAACATAAGAATAATTACCAATTTCAGGACGCTCATTGCCTTTTGTATTAAAGAATGAAACTTTTGTATCAATATTTAACCACTTATTAATATCGTAATCAGCTCTTAAATCGAAAGTCAATTTCTCCACTTTATGGTCTTCATAAATACCATTCATGATATCCTTTCCTAAAGAAACACGATAAGCACCTTCTTCATTACCTCCGGTTAAAGAAACATTATGTTTTTGTGTAGTACCTGTTCTTGTAAAATCTTTTAAACGATCTTTTTGACCTTCGTATGCAATGGTTTCACCAGTCCATGATTCCAGCATTTGACCTTTCATTTCCGGTCCCCACGAAGAAGTTCCATTCTTATCATACACTCCATTGGAACCTTGTCCATACTTATCCTGAAGATCCAACATATAAGCAGCTTCAGATACAGTAAACCCACCAGAATAAGAAATTCCCAGACCTTTACCCCGTGCTCCTTTCTTAGTTGTAACCAAAACAACACCATTACCACCACGTTCTCCGTAAAGAGCTGCAGCATTCGGTCCCTTCAATACAGAAACAGACTCTATATCATTAGGATTTAAATCAAAAGCACCACCTGCTCTCGATGTTCCTCCCCAAATATCTCCTTCACGACTATTTCCGTTATCAAATGGGACTCCATCAACCACCCAAAGAGGTTCATTGTTCCCACTTAAAGAACTAGCTCCCCTAATCTCGATTCTTGATGTTCCACCAACGCCACCACCAGATTGGTTAATCTGTACCCCAGCAACTTTCCCTTGAAGAGAACTTACTAAATCAGAATTACCTCCTTGTGTTAACTCATCAGCTTTTACATCCTGAACAGCATAACCAAGTGCTTTCTTTTCTCTTTTAATACCTAATGCAGTAACAATTACCTCATCTACTTGTAAAGCATCAGTGGCCATAACAAGATTAATTACAGATTGAGAACCAACTGTAATTTCTTGTGTTTGCATACCAACAAAGCTAAAAACCAGAATACTGGTTGATTCAGGAACAGTGATCTCGAATTTTCCATCGATATCAGTTACCGTTCCAATTGTAGTACCTTTAACAACAACTGATACTCCAGGAAGTGACATTCCTGAGTCTTCAGTAATAACACCCGTAACCACTTGTTGTGTCGCAGAAACAGATGAATTTTCTTCAGTTAAACTGTTAACGTTTGCATTCGCAGAAAATGGAAGAACCATCATCACGCAAAGCAAAGTAAAAATCCCAATCTTACTTCCAAGTCCTAATGGGTTAGCCAGGCTTGAATGAAGATTTCGTAAATAGCATTTCTTCATAGTTAGAATTATTAATTATACAATGAACGAAAAAAGTGTTGTTTTTTTCTAGCTCCAATATTAGCGCAAACGTATTAATTCACGATTAATATTGAATTAATGCAGTATCAAAAATCATTAATCAAGACTTAAACATCTCATTTTTATTCTTTTATGTCAGCAGGTCAACTTTGTCTATTCTTGAAGATTAATTGAATGTTCTCATATTTTTGATGAGCATTGGCAATCCTATTAGCTTGTACAATCAATTGTAAAAATTAAGAATCTAAATCTTTCAAAAGCACAAACAAAATAAAAGACTACATAATGAAAAAAACTACATTTCTATATGTTTTTCTGTTTCATCACAAGCAAAACCTTTCGTTAAAATTAATCCATCAAACATAGTCTTTTTAGGCTTTTATCTTTAAAGTCTTGGTATATTTCGATATATTTGGAAATTAACAAACCTCATAAATAATAATGAAATTTCTACTTGCATTATTTGCCTTAATTATATCTTCCCTTTCTCTTTATGCCGACCACGGTATTTATTTTAAATCCAACGAGGTTTCGAAAGAGAATCGGACTGGGATTGATATTACACACAAGAATAATATTTCATATACCCAAAACTTCACCATTGCCTTTATGCTTTCTTTACGGGAAACGGAAACTCATTATGGGGAAATTCTATCTTTAAAAGAGGAACATGATAAAAACTTAATACAGGTTACCTATAGGGAACCGGATTTATACGTAATTCACAATAAAAAAGAAACTAAGTTTCATTGTAATTTTAATGCATTAAACCTTCTTCGAAACAGATGGATTCCATTCCAACTTGAAATTGATAGTGAAAATGGAGAGATTGCCTTAACTCTTGGAGAGAATCACTTTAAGAATTCAATTCAATTTCCAAAAACCTCTGAGTTTTCCTTATCATTAGGTGTAATAAACAAGTATGGCTTTTTTATCGATGAAGTTCCCTCGATGTCTATAAAAGATTTGGCCATTCACATTGACGGAACACCAAAACATTTGTGGCCATTTCGAAAAGTTGCCAACGATGAACTTAAAGACATTTTATCAAGTAGAACTGCTAAACTATATAATCCCGATTGGGTAATTGATTATCACAATCGATGGACAAAAATAAAAACTTTATCATTTTCCTCATTGCCATCGATGGCATATGATAAAAAAAATGAAACAATTCATTTTGTTCTTAAAAATGGTGTTACAAGCACCTACTCATTAAAAGCAGGCACTTTAAGTACAAACAATAAAAATTCCGGATACCCTGTTTTTGAAAAATCACAACAGCTTATAATTGACAGTAACAATCAATTAGTTTCGTATAGTTTAAATCAAAACGATCTTTCAACTTACAATTCAGTCAATCAAAGCTGGAATCATGCCGACAGTGTAACTAATGACCTGCCAAAGTGGTGGCATCACAACAAGCTGATTCATCCAGGTAATCACCAAATAACTACTTTGTGCGGATACGGCTACTATTCCTATTCCAATTCAGTTAAATCATTTAACGAAAAAAGTAAAGTGTGGACTGAGCTCAAGCTTAAAGGAGATGTTATCGGACCTCGGTATTGCAGTTCGCTTGGATTTTCGGCTGAAAACAGTAATGTTGTTTATTTATTTGGAGGACTGGGAAATTCTCTTGGAAAACAGATTTTAGGAAAAGAGTTTTACTACGACCTTTACCGGATTGATTTCGGGAAGAATGAGATAAAGAAACTATGGGAACTGCAGCAAAATGATCAATTTCAATACCTACCCGTTAATTCATTAAAGGTAACTAAAAAAGACAGTGCCTTTTACACATTACTATTTCCTTGTCAAAAAAGCAGTACTTATCTTAGAATAGCAAAAGGATTTATTAATAATCCAAAACTATATTTCATTGGCGATAGTATACCTTACGAATTTGTTGACATTAAATCTTTCGCTGATCTTTATTATTGGGAAAGTGAGAATAAATTGATTGCACTTACTTCACAAGAAACTGATGCAGATGCTGAAACCTATAAGGTGTCTATGTATTCTATAAGCTATGAGCCTGGAGCAGATACAGAATTGAATATGAATAATCATTCCCTTCCTTTCTCCATAAAATTATTCTACATTTTTTTGGCCACGATCCTATTGTTCCTGATAATTTTTGTGAGAAGAAAAATAAGAGCTAAAATCAAAAATGAAAAATTAGAAAATGCTTCAATTTACACAATTCAGGAAACTCTGCCGACTTTTAAAATTCCACAAGTAAATTCTATCCTTTTGTTTGGTGGATTTCAAGTTTTTGATAAAAAAAGCAAAGACATCACTTACCGCTTTAGTCCTACTCTTAAAGAATTGTTTCTTTTAATACTATTGTATTCGCTTGAAGATGGAAAAGGAATTTCATCAAGAAGAATTCAGGAATTCCTTTGGCCTGATAAACCTGAAGACAAAGCCAAAAACAACAGAGGTGTTAATATTAAAAAATTACGTGGTATTTTAGAAGATATTCAAGGCGTTGAAATTACTTTCGACAATAATTATTGGAAGATGGTACTCGAAGAGAACATTTTCTGTGATTTGGCGCACATTCAGAAATGTATTAGTACCCAAATAACAAATTCGGATAGTGATAAAACAGAAGAAATAATTCAGATATTACACAGAGGTACTCTTCTTCGCGATATAATTCCTGAATGGCTGGATTCTTTTAAAGACAAAACAACCGGGACAATTGTAAGTACTCTTGAGGAATTATTAACTAAATTCGATTTTGAACCAAGCATACGTTTGGCCATTTCAAATGTTATTTTTGAATTCGATCAGATGAATGAAACCGCCCTTCGGGTGAAATGCAATCTCCTTTCCATACAAGGAAAGCATAGCTTGGCAATGGAGACTTACGAAAACTACATTAAACTCTATGTGAAATTATACAACGAAAAATATCAATACTCATTTAAAGAGATCGTTTCAGAAAATACGACAGTTTAATCCATAAAAAAAACCAAGTTCACACCTGGTTTTTAAACTAATCTAAAATTCATCCTTCTTATGAAAAAGGTTCGGAAAGAGAAACAAATTTGCTTCTCAATCCGAAGGCAGCACACTACTACTGCAAATTCTTCAATGCAAATGCATATGCTCCGATTGCAATCGCTTTACTTGCTCCAAGCTTGCTGAAACAAACTGCTAAACGAGGATTTGGATCATATTTAATCGTTTTATCTGTTCCTGGTATTTGTATATCTATTGAACAATCTGAAGCAAATTCTTTAAATTCTTCATCGTTATCAATATTGTAGATCTTTTGTACCAAACGAGGAAGAGATTCTCCACCTGCAGTGAAGCAATTTCCATTCATCTCTTTCAAAGCTGCAGGCATATATAAATCATGAGCACCAGTTAACCCTCCACCAATAACAGCAATACCATCGGTAATGGTTAAAAGATTAGCCAAACTATCTCCTAAACATGTTCCAAACAGTTCAAATGCCTTTAGAGCTGCTTTTTGATCTGGATGACTATTATCAACTGCCAAATCATAAACATCTTTTGGCATCAATTCATCGGAATACTTACCTTTTGCATTTTCCAGAAATGTTCTTTGGATAGCCCGGGTACTTATTCCCTCTTCAGCAAAACGATCAGGAAAAACTCTTGAACTGGTTAACCAAACCTCTGTTGCAATGGAATTATCGCCAATAAACAATTCGTTATTGTGCACTAATCCGCCTCCAAATCCGGTACCAAGAGTTACGCCAATTAAATTGCGATAACGCTTAGGACTATTTTCTTCTTCCAAACGCTTATTGATAGCTGGCAATACGCCTCCCAAGGCTTCGCCATAAGCAAATAAATCACCGTCATTATTAATAAAAACCGGTATTGAGAATTTCTCTTCAAGCATTGGTCCTAAGGCAACTCCTCCTCTAAATGCAGGAAGGTTTGGCAAATCACCAATGATTCCATTTTTGTAATCGGCAGGTCCCGGAAATGCAAAACTAATTGCAACAGGTTTCTCTGCAAGCAGATTCATAACTTCCTGAAATCCGTCAACAATTGTTTTCAAACACAAATCAAGTTGATCTGCATTTGACGGCTTACGAATTGGTTCAACTATTTCTTCTCCGCTTTTCATTGCCGAAAAAACAAAATTTGTTCCTCCTGCATCAAGAGTCATCACAACTCTTTTATCATTCCAAATATTCATATGCTTTCTTACTTTCTTTTGTAAAACGACAATCCAAAAATGTAACCAATACACACCAGCGTAACAACAAAACCACCCATAAGTGAGAAAACATCTGCTACAGCTCCAAATATTACAGGTACAATTGCACCTCCAATAATAGCTGTCACCATCAAACCTGAAATTTCGTTACTCCTCTCCGGCATTGCATCAATTGCTATTGAAAATACCAATGGGAAAATATTAGCAAATCCCAATCCAATTAAAAATATTGCAGCAAATCCCATTATCGAACTTGTTGCAATATAAAGTCCGGCAATCCCAATTAAAGATAAAAGAGTTGTAATTTTCAAAAATCTTGAAGGAGACATCCAATTCAAAATTACGCCTCCCAAAAAGCGACCGGTCATTAAAGCAATGAAGAAAAATAAGGTTCCCCACAAACCTAACTCTTTAATATCATAGCTGAATTTTTCAGACAAATAGTTTGGAAGTTTAGCACTCATACTTACCTCTGAACCAACATATAAGAAAATAGCTAAAACCATAAAGAAAACATATGGATTTTTCAACAAAGCGAGAACTGAACCAAACGAAGCTGGAGATGCTGAATCATCTTTTTTCTCTTCAATAGTAACAACATATAAATAAATTGCTGCAACTAAAAGAATACCGGAATAAATTGGGAACAAAAGTTTCCAGTCCAATCCCCAATACTTAGCAGCCAACAATGGAATTAAAGCACCCGACAAAGAACCGATTGCCTTAATAAACTGTCCGAATGATAAATTTCTAGAATATTTTCCTTCAGGTGACACATCTCTCATAATTGGATTCCCTGCAACCTGCAGCAAAGTAGCACCTGTTCCTAACAGCAATAATGATCCTAATAACAATCCAAATGATGAGAAATTGCCTAATATAGGTAAGACTAAACCTACTAGCGCTGCCAGCATACCAAGAAGCAATACTCGTTTTTTTCCTTTTCTATCCTGATACAATCCCATTGGAACGGAAAGCAAACCAAACATGATAAACCCCATAAAGGTTACCAATCCAGCCAAAACGTTACTCAACTCATATTCGCTTTGTAACTGACTTGTAAGCGGCCCTACAACATCACCAAATCCCATGCACAAGAATGCCAAAAAAATTGGCCCTGATTTTAGATAATTATTCTTCATTGTCGACTCTTATTATTAACGTTCTATTAATTTAGGTTTCAATTCTATTCTTGTATTCTTACTTTCTTTGTTTTTAATTACTTCCTCCAGAATATCTACAGATTGCCTGGCAATACTCATTATAGGTTGTGCAATAGAAATTACTCTAGGCATCGAATAATCAAAAATGTCCAGATTATCGAAACTTACAAAAGTGATTTCTTTTACCTTTTCAGGATAATGCATATTCATTAACCAAATAGCCGTAGCAGTAATCTGATTATTAGTAAAAACAACTACATCAACCCCAGCTTCAATCAAGTATTTCAATTCTTTTTGAGCACTTTCTTTAATATGATTGTAATCTACAATTCGAAGTAAATTTTCATCATATTCCAAAGCATTATCTGTTAATGCCTGCTTGTACCCATCTATCCTCAGTTTTAATGAATAAACATCAGGTGTAATTGACAACAGACCAATTTTTTTTGCTCCTTTATCTATTGTTTTCTGAATGGCTTCCTTCATCGGATTTTTGTTTTCAACCAAAATATAATTGGCTAAAAATTCAGGGTCTTCCCGATCGAAAAAAACCATTGGGAAATTTTGCCTGGAAAGAGATTTTAAAACATCTCCTTTTATAAAACAAGACGCAATAATTAATCCATCAACCTGCCTGTTTACGAACATATTGAGCAGCAGCTCTTCTTTCTCTTTTTTCTCATCGGTACTCCCAATTAGTAAATGATATCCTTTTTCCCAAAGTAGATCTTCAATCATCCGTCCGATTTTAGCATAAAATGGATTCGAAATATCAGGAACCAGATAGCCAATGGTATTAGTAGTACCATTCTTTAAACTCTTCGCAATTTGATTCGGTTGATAGCCTACCTCTTCGATGTAATCCAATATTACTTTTTGAGTTTTTTTACTGATGTTCTTTTCATCTCCTTTTTTATTTAAAACGAATGAGACTGTAGTTTTTGAAACTCCTAAATCTTGGGCTATATCCTTAATTGACTTCTTCTTCACTGGATTTTATTGCTAAATCGGTTTACTAAATCGGTTTACCAAAAATATGATTTTTTTTTATCATTCAAAAATAATTTTCAAAAAGAAAATAGTGGTCTGCCCACTCTTGATTTTAAAACATTAAAAATCAACACATACACACCTATTATTAAGCAACCTACTACAATAAACAATTACTGTAGTATATAATCAACAGATGAAATTTTTCATTCTTCTGATTTCAAAAAAAATTGTACTTTTATGCACGAATAAAAATTATACACACCTCCTTATTTTCTTACAAATATTTTAAGCCCGGTTTTATTTGGATTTAATTAACTTATAGTTAAATCGTGGCATTAGACAAATATGAATGAATATGAATGATCAAAAAATTTGCGTTATTGGTTGTGGTAATTTAGGTCGATCAATTGTTAAAGGACTTTTGAATAATGATACTTTTAACTCGGGTCATGTAACCGCAACAAGAAGAAATATTGATTTAATAGCCGATTTAGCCTCAGAGGGAGCCGCAATTACATCGGATAACTGTGAAGCTGTTAGAAATTCCAATATTATTTTAGTTGCCGTAAAACCTTATAATGTTGGTAAAATAATAAAAGAAATTAAAGGTGAAATCACTGAAGGACATCATGTACTTGTTTCACTGGCGACCGGCCTAACAACCGAAGAAATTTCAGAAATGCTGGATCATAAAATACCGGTTTTTAGAGCTATGCCAAATATTGCTGCCAATATATCTGAATCAACAACTTGTATTTGTGGCAAAAATGCTTCTCAGATAGAAACAAAAAACATTAAAGCCATTTTCGACTGTGTTGGAGAAAGCCTGATTATTAATGAAGAATTAATGGAAGCGGCCACCATTTTAGGCGCTTGTGGAATTGCTTTTGTGTTCCGTTTTATTCGTGCAATGATTCAAGGTGGAATTCAAATTGGTTTTGATGCCAATACCGCCAAACAAATAGTATCTCAAACAGTGAAAGGTGCTGCCGAAATGCTCCAAATTAATAATGATCACCCCGAATCGGAAATTGACAAGGTTACTACACCAAAAGGTTGTACAATTGTAGGGTTAAATGAGATGGAACATCAAGGTTTTTCGTCTGCATTAATCAAAGGAATTGTAACTTCATTTCAAAAAATTGAAAAATAACAACATTAGTTCTCATTCTATTGCTTAAAAAATAGAATGAGACTATCTTTTACTTTGTCAGCAGGAGTTTTCTTTTCAAATCAACACCATCAATATTCAAGTTTAAAATATAGACTCCTGAAGATAACCCCTTAAGATTAAAATTAACCATACTTTCGTAGCTGGAAACAACTCCTGAACGAATTTGAGCTCCTTTTAGATCAAATACTTTCCATGTAATTCGCAAATAGACTATCCGGCTTAAATCAACCGTAAAAGCACCACCGGATGGATTTGGATAAATCCTTAATAAATCATCATAAGTTGTTGTTATTTGTTTTGAGGTTGAATTCACGCCACACAAATTTTCAGTGCTAAGCTTTATTGTATATTTTCCAGTCCCGGCATAAGTGTGACTAGGGTTTTCTTCTTCAGAAACTGCTCCGTCACCAAAATTCCAATCGTAAGTTATTCCTTCAACCGAAGTGTTACTCATTTGAACTTTATTCCTTTCAACGGTATAATCAAAATTTGCCACCGGAACATCCATAGCCAAAACAGAACGCACAACACTATCGGCAACTCCATTCTTTCGCACAATTAATTTAACTCGCTTGAGACCCGGATTGCTATAATTCACAACATGAGGTCCTTTCTCTATTGAAGTCTGAGGAGTGGCTCCATCACCAAAATTCCAGTAAAACTCATCAGGTTCACCTAATGAAACATCCGTGAAAGTAACTTGAGATTCATAACAAATGCTATCCTTAGATACAGTAATAACTGCTCTTAATCCTTTGTATGGATCAACACCATCAAGCGTTTCCACACCTAAACTCAATGGATCCAGCCAAAATTTCAATTGCTGATTCGCTTCGGAATAATTGGCCCAACTTTCTGAAAACTTTGCAAAGTAATCGTATACCGGATTGTCACAATTAGCCTCTCCTCCTGTTAAATCTCCAATCAAGCGATGGTTTTCATCAAATAATGGTGAGCCGGAAGATCCGCCTTCTGTAGTTCCTAAATCCCATTCTAAAACCAACCAATGTGTGTTTGGTTCGAATGTAAACTTTGTATCCGAATAAGAATCCGTTAATGGTGCATCATAATCAGCAGATATTTTTTTCACATCTCCATTTGGGTGATGAATGCAGGTTGTATTTGTTGGCACTCTACCCGATCTGTCCCAACCAATATAATAGGGTGAATAAGATGCCGGAGGCATCACAGACAACTCTAACAGCGTAAAATCCAACCTGCTTGTTGTAGCCAGCAAACTTGATCCAGAGATAGATTGCGATTTTGAACCAACAGAGGATTCACAATCTACAGCCTCATAATTAAAAACGAAAATGGCAACATCTGCATCTTCTTGATTATCGATCGCATGATGAGCTGTCAGTAAAAAAGGCCTTCCATCATAGCCGGTATTATTTATCAGGGCACCCGACGCAATGTAACCACTATACAAAATATGACAGACAGATCGTTTTTCAACCTGCCAGGCATCTCCTTCCGCACAATTAATATTCACATTACATGTTCCTGATGTTTTTAACAAAGATTCCGCTCCTTGCAGCTGATTAAAAATATTTTTATAGTCATGCAGCACACTTCCAATTTCTAAATCTGCAATAAAATCAGGATGTAAAGGCTCTATATATTCTACAGTTATTTCATCTCCCTGCAAAGGTTCAACCGAAAACCTGCCCGATTCTTTATTGTTTTTTTCATTGTAGCCTCCAAGTATACGGTTCGATTGATTATTGTACACAAACATCTGACTGCCTGCCGGAATTCTGAATTTTGAAAAAATCAATCCTAAAGAATATGCTCCGGGCGATGAAACCGATATCCGCCAGACTCTTCTGCCATCATCTAAAACCTGCCATTTACCACTACTTAAGGAATTATAACTTGTGGTGTATTTATAAGCATATTGAGCATACTTAAGGTAACTTTTACCTCCGACCTGTTCGTTCGCCTTGCTCATTTTTGTCATCTCAAAACGAGGCAAATAAATCGTTGACAATTCTGACTTTAACTTCCCCGTTTTAAATAAAGGTTCACCACCATAAGAGATTTGAGCCTTTGTGGACAGCCAAAAAA
This sequence comes from Labilibaculum sp., assembly GCF_963664555.1. GTDB lineage: Bacteria > Bacteroidota > Bacteroidia > Bacteroidales > Marinifilaceae > Labilibaculum. The sequence continues at coordinate 3,183,701 of NZ_OY761461.1, forward strand.
GAGTTAAGCTAATAAGTAGCCCGGATCGGATTAATTTAGAGATCATGCAGGTATATTTCAATCAATAATTATCAAAAATAGCAATTAAGAAAGGAATGTCAACCTATTACCGTAAAACAATTAGTATCCCCTACCAAAAGAAAAAAATTTACTTTAAGCTCATCAGATAATTTACTTATAAATGTAAAAAGTTAATATCCGAAAATCTAATTCCATCAACGAACATGAACATTTAACAAACTCATTTTTAAAAGAGTATTTATATTAAACAAGTTCTTTTAAATCCTAATTATTTTATATAAATTTGAATTAAGTAAAAAACCAATTTAGAACACCAAATCATACCCCATGAATTTAACCGAACGTAATTGGTCCTCAAAAACCATTCTTATCGCAGAAGATGTAGAATCTAATTTTCTATTTTTGGAAGAGGTAATCCGAAAAACAGGGGCTGAAGTTCTTTGGGCAAAAAATGGGGCCGATGCCATTGAAATGTTTAGCAACAATAAGGTTGACTTAATATTAATGGACATTCAAATGCCCCTCATGAACGGTTTTGAGGCTACCAAAATCATCAAGAAACAAGATCCAAAGATTCCAATAATTTCACAAACAGCATATGCAATGTCCGAAGACCGGGTTAAGAGTTTGAATGCCGGTTGTGATGATTATATTGCCAAACCAATACCAAGTCAAAAATTATTAGATTTACTTTCTGTTTACATTTAATCAGAATACACCAAATCTAAATGAAGGTTAGATTAACATCTTTTAAAAATTTATCCTCAAGAAGACTTACTATTTTTTTCACAACAGTTCTTCGGATCTCCAATTCAATAGGTAAGCTTGGGTCTTGGTGAGCAAAATTAATTCTTGTTCCGGAAATAATAGAGATTTTATCACTCTGCAAGAGATAGTGAACGATCTGATCTGCAGGTCCATCTCCCAGATCGTAATCACTGTTGTAATCCCCTAAAATCCGGGCAACTTTTCCAATTGTAAGAATGCCTTCGGTTACCAAGTTTATGCTTTCCATATAAGACGCCGGCGGTAATTCAGGGTCAGTAATTTTCATTCCGGCGGCAAATTTCAAGTTTAATTCACGACCCAAAATTTCGGCCGTTGTTCCGCCGCAAATAATTTTTTTCCCTTTAAAGTGATAAACTCTCATGGCCAACTCAGCATCCTTATCCTTTTCGTAAGGAGGACCTGTACAAATTAAAAGTTTACGCGGTTCCCGATAGTAAATTACACCAGCACTTGTATCGTCCTTTAGCTCATCCTGATCGTTCCTGGCTGCTTTTTTCACCAATTGCAAACCTAAATTTCGGGCCGATATGTAAGGAGTCGATTTTACAATATTAGTAACAAATTTTAAAGCACTTTCATGTCCCCATCCGAAAGGCAATTCCCTGCTTCCCATTCCCGACTGCATAATTCCATCGGACCAAAACAGGATACGGTCTTCTTTCCGGGCATTAAATTCACAAGTTCTAAGTTCTTTGCCCTGATTTTCTTCACTGTCAAGCAGAATTGTTCTCCATCCCGGATCGAAAACCTCCGAACCACGCATTACCACACACAAAGGATTATCGAACTCAATGATACGTGTTGTTCCATCAAATTCAATATCTATGATCGTGAAGGTTGAATAGCTTACTTTACGAACACTGCATACTGGAAGCGTGTTCATAATAATTTCGGCAATGGTTTTTACATCCTTATGCTCTGCTGTAAAATTCATTGCCATAGATGCAGTTAAAGTTGCCAGAACATTGGCTTTTACACCACTTCCCATGCCATCACTTAACACGGCAATTGTTCTGTTTTCCTCTTTAATTCTCTTGGAAAGAAATACATCACCGCAAATCATTTCACCATGATGAAAGAGTTGCTGACAGTCTATATCTATATGAAATTTATCGTCCATTATTCGCCTTTCCCTTCTTCCCCCGAAGCATGGGACTTAATGATCGAACTTAGTAATTTTTCCGTTTTGGAAGCACTCTCACCTAATAAAAAGGCAATTTGCTGCACTGTTTGAAGATTCTCTTTAATAACCGCTCTAGCTCTGCCAATAACCTCTTCCCTCCTTACTTCAGGAGCATATAAATCGCGAATAATACCACCAACAATCTTATTCTTTTTAATGGTAAAAACCGAAACATTAAACAACCTGTTTCCAAAATGCACATCCTTGTTTAAAATATCCTCCCCGTTTAAAATTACTGTAGAAAAAAATTTATGAAAACTGATCAATTTTGTTAAGTCAGCATCAACTAATCCGGGAATAATTTCATTTAGCATTCTAGTCTCTTCACCCAATAAATCAACGAAAGTTTTATTCGACTCAATCACTTTCAACCTCTCGTCGACAATTACAACACCCGATGGAAGTTTCTGCAGCATGGCAGACACCGTTTCTGAAGCCTCCTGTGCAATAATTCTTTCTTCGTTTGCAATTCTTTCCGATTCCTTTAAAGCGGCTTCGGTTTTTGTTAATTTTGAATTAATATTTCCCAGCCGCTTTATGTAACTGTTCATATTTTTAATTGTAAAAGAAGAACACATTTCGTAATTGGCCAGACCTTGACATTTTGCGATGGCAAATTCCCTGCAAGATTCATAACCGCAAGAACCGCAACCTAACTGATCTTCAATTTTGCCTTTTCCCATCTCCACCAAAACATCCATTATTTCTTCTTCAGAAGGAACAGGCAGTTCTATGCCATTTGATTTAAATCCTCTGCTCAAATCAAGATCACTGTATTCATTAATTTCATGCTGCCATTCTACCTCATCAAAAGTTTTTAGCCTTTTGCGCACATAACGAATTACTTTCGAACGCCGTGAAAATTTACGCCCTCCCGGCGAAGTTCCAGGTCCCATGATACAACCTTCGCAATAAAATAAATCAAGATGCTGATAAAGGTCGTGCTGAGTTTTAAACTCATTGATCGACCGAAGAAAATTATTTCTTCCCTCGGTACTAATAATCCCACCATTTAGCATGGATATATCAATATCCGCAGCCTGAAACAGACCGTGACTAATTGGAAATAAGCCTCCCAATCGAGCGAATGGAGGATCAAACTCAGAGAATTCAACAGAGTTTTCCGAAACTCCGTACTCGGTAAACAGCTTTCTTAATTCGGCAAAACTTAAAACTGCATGAACACTTCCGTCAGTTCCATTAAATGCTTTAACATCATCTTTACTGGCAACACAAGGCGATAAAGAAACAATCTTAACATTTTTGCCATACTTTTTTCGGACCACTTTTGCCATGGCAATACCTGGCGGTACAATTGGTGCCAAATTATCAACTAATCCGGGATGAAAATTCTCAATATTATTTACCAGAGCCGGGCATTTTGTTGAGATATAATACTTCCCATGAAAATTCTTGAACAATTCCTTGTAGCGGTAGGCCACCAAATCTGCACCAAAGGCGGCTTCAACAACATAATCAAAACCCAGGGCTCTAATCATACCAACAAAATTCCGAAAATCCAGAATATCATCAAACTCTCCGGAAATACTTGGATCACAAATGGCAACGACAGGCTCGGTATCTGCTAATAATTGCTTAACCAAATCTTCCGAACTTCTATATTCTATAGCATTTTGGGCACAAACGGTAACACAATTTCCACAACCAATACATCTGCTTTTAATAATGTTTGCAAAATCATTCTTTATTTTGATTGCTTTGGCCGGACAAACCCGAATACATGTATAACTGAGATTACACTTATTCTTATTGGTTACAATTAATGGCATAATGAGTTTTTTAAGATTGAAAGACACTTAATTAAACAAGCCCAAAAACGTCGTTTAATATTTCAACTACACTATCCGGATCGACTTCTTCGTACAGTTCATCTCCAATTTTTAAAATAGGTCCTTTGGCACAATTCCCTGTACACAATTCACCATGAAAAAACACCTTGTCTTTCAATTTATTTTCTTCCAAAAAGGTATTAATCGCTTTTAAAGCTTTCCCGTTACCTCTTGAGAAACAGGAGCTTCCCAAACAAATGGTAATTTCGATTTTTTCGGCCATTTAGTAATTGTCTTTATGATCTGTTTCATGAGGATTGTTATTTTCTTCCAATTCACCAACAAGACTACCCACCAAATGGAAATTCAATCAACAATACCCCATGTTTAATATGAGTAATATTTCATTTTAAATATAACTAAGATCTACTTCTTTTAAAAACTTTTCCTCCAGTAGTGCAACAATATTCTTTACAACGGTTCTGCGTATCTCTAATTCCATTGGTAAATTAGGATCCTGATGCGCTACATTTATCTTTGTTCCGTTAATAATAAAAATCTTATCGCTTTCCAATAAAACCCGAACCAGCTGATCTGCCGGCCCGTGTTGCAATGAAAAATTTTGCTTGTGATTTTTAAGTAAGCGATACACTTTACCCAAAGTTAAAATCCCTTCGGTCACCAAATCGATACCATTAATATGGGATATTGGTGGCAATTCTGAATCAGTAATTGTTAATTCGACCTCAATTGGAGCCTGAATTTCACGAGAGATAATACCGGCTGTTGTGCCCCCGCAAACTACTTTCTTACCCACAAATTCCACAACCTGTTTGGCTAACTGTGCGTCCTTCGATTTTTCATAGGGAGGTCCCGTACATATTAATAAATTTCTTGGCTCCCGAAAATAGAGTACCCCACATGAAGTATCGTCCTTGGGCTTGTTTCCGTAATTTGCACACGCTCTGTCAACAACCGCAGCACCCAATTGCCGGGCAGATAAAAATGGCTGTCTGCGTACCAAACCTTTTACATAGGCATCCAGATTATCGAAGCCCCAGCCAAATGGCCATCGGGTACTTCCCATTCCCGAATTGGTAACTCCATCGGAGCAGAATACAATCCGGTCTTCTTTCTGAGCCATAAACCGATACGAATACAGTACCTTTCCTTGATTATGATCCCCGGAAAGACGCAACTCTTCACAATCGGGTGTGAAGCTTTCCAATCCACGCAAAATTAAACACTCCGGACTATCATAACGAATAATCCGGGTCTCCCCATCGCATTCAATTTCAACAATGGTAAAAGTAGAATAACTTGCTTTTCGTTTGCTGCAAACAGGAAGTGTTTTCATGATTACTTCGGCCGCTTTACGAATATCTTTATTCACTTTCATGTAGTTGAGAATCATCGATGCGGTAAGTGTACCCAGCACATTTGCTTTCACACCACTTCCCAATCCATCGGATAATACCAGAATCGTTCTTCCCTCCTCTTTTATTTTCCGCGACATAAATACATCCCCGCAAATGGACTGACCGGCATAATTTTTTTGCCGGCACTCTACTTCAATATAAAAATTGGATGACATACGCTACTGTTAATCCTGTGAAAGAGTATAAAATTCGACAATTGAATTGAGCATTTCCTCTGTTTCAGAAGCATTTTCACCCAATAAATAGGCTATTTTCTGCACGGTCTCCAGATTTTTCTGATTTACCGATTTTGCTCTTGAGATCACCTCTTCCCGTTGAATGAACGGCTGCGACATATCCCGAAGAATGGCTCCTGCTATTTTGTGTTTATGAATACTAAAAAGTGTGATGTGAAACATTTTGTTTCCAAAACGAATATCTCTTTCCAGATTATCAACGCCAGTTGATAGTACCGAAGAAAACAACTTGTGAAATGGAGCAATTTTAATCAGATCAGCATCAACCAAACCAGGAACCGTTTCGTACAATTGTTCAATCTCAGACCCCATCATTCGGGCAAAACTCAAATTTGCTTCTCTGATTTTTAATTGATCATCGACAATAACTACTCCCGAAGGAATCTTGCGCAAAAGTGCTGACGATTTATCGTGTGCTATTTTACGCATGTATGATACGCACATGTTTGGTTCCGACCGATCTTCAAGCAGCGCTCCTGCAAACTCCCTGCAGCTGTTATAACCACAACCACCACAATTAATTTCATCTTTATCGGAGTACTTTCCAACCATGGTAAGTGCCTCTTTAATACTACTCTCAGCATGTTCTCTTCTCTCTATCGGAAGAATTGAATCAAATGTTCTTTCAATTGAAAAATCAGTTTCCAACTGAAACCCCTGATCTTTACCAAGCTTATTGATCACCTCTAAGCGCTTAATCGCTGTTGAATAAGACTTATCCGTTCCCGGTCCGTTTACACAACCGCCATCGCATGCCAAAAGTTCCAGAAACATCACTGTCGATTTCTTGTATTTATCCAAATCGGACAAAACCGATTGAATGTTATTGATCCCGGAGAAAGTCATGTAAACAGCATCGGTTGCAGTGGTATTTTTCTTCACTCCCATAATCATTCCTCCATCAATCGGATAAAGCACGCCCCTTCCTGCTTTTCCTGGAACAAAAACCTCTTCATTTTCTTCCTCCGAAAATAAATAAGGATCGATATTTTCATCTTCGAACCATTTCCTAAGATCCGAAAAAGTAAGCGCGGCATCTAATAATTCAGGAAACTGATCACTTTCGGATTTTTTTGCAATACAAGGGCCAATAAAAACAACATGACAATCTTCCCCGTACGCAGCTTTAAGAAATTTGGAATGGGTTAAAAGCGGCGATAAAAACGGGGTAATGTAATTTTTATATTTTGGATAATGTTTACAGATCATCTCAACAACCGATGGACAGGCTGAAGAAATATAAATTCCTTTGTCCTGTTTTCCGATAAATTCCGCCACATTTTTTGAGACCTCCTGAGCCCCCAGTGCAGTTTCAGACACATGTGCAAATCCCAATGATTTTAATGCGGCTGTAATTTGCCCGTCGGACAGATTTGGGAATTCGGTAACAAATGATGGTGCCAAAGAAACAATTACTTTTGGGCTGCGCTTCAATAAACCCTTCACTTTCTTTACATCATCGCGCACTTTCTTTGCATTCACCGGGCAAATTAAAGTACAGGTTCCGCAGTAAATACAATCATCGTGAAGAATCTGAGCTGAATTATTAACCACCTTAATGGCTTTCAATTTACATTCCCTTATGCATTTGTAACAATCCTGACAATCGTTTTGCTCCGTATAAACAGGCTTAAAGACATCCATATTATCCTCCTTGTATTATCTGTATAGCTCAACTGAGATATTTCCCCTTTGACCTTTGACCTTTGACCTTTGACCTTTGACCTTTAGTCATACAAATCTCAGAATTTATGGTTTATATATCAGATATATAATACTATTCTAGAACACATCAATACTATTCATATGCATTTTAAATAATTCGCAACCAATTGCACAAATCCCAATAAAATAAATTTTTACGTATTACAAATTCGTACACATACTGTTCAAATACGAACAAATTTTAAACAGATCGAAACACCTGTACAAATCGTAAATTTCTAATCAGATGACAGTTCATGGATATGGCTTGATGTTTGATCGGGCAAACAGCATGAACATTTTGATTTACAAGCGCTAGAAGAAACATTTACCCAAAATTTCAACATCTATCATGAAAAAGACAACACTTAATTTGTTACTTATTTGCCTTTTAATGGTTTTGCAAATCCCTTTTGCAAATGCACAAGAAACAAAACCGGAAAGTTGGAACCAATTTAGAGGAGCCAATAGAAATGGAATCGCAACCGAACCTATTAATCTTGATCAATTTCCGGCCAATGGACCAAAACTTCTTTGGAAGAAAAAAATAGGTGCAGGCTTTTCGGAACTCACCATTTCAGAAGACAAGTTATATACGATGATTAGCGATAAAACTGACAGCATTACTGGTTCTGAATACATTGCTGCATTTGATGCAAAAACCGGCAATGAACTGTGGAGAACTAAAGTTGATTCTTGTTTCTTCGACACCTTTGGTGATGGGCCACGATCGACTCCGGTAATTGGAGACAACAATATCTATGGTTTAAGCAGTTACGGAAAGCTGACTGCCTGTTCAAAGAAAGATGGCAAACTACTTTGGCAGGTTGATTTTATGGCCAAATATAAAAGCGCGAAACCTCAATGGGCATTTTCATCCTCTCCTGTACTGATAGACAATAATTTAATTGTTGAAGTCGGCGGAACTGAAAAAAGAGCATTTATGAGCTTTGATAAAAACACTGGTGATGAACTGTGGAATAATGGAGCAGGAATTCCAACCTATAGTTCTCCCGCTATTGCAACAATTGATAATGTGAAAAATATTATTTTCGCCAATGGAAGACAATTACATTCCTTAAATACTCAAGGTGATACACTTTGGACTTATAAATCTGCTTCGGCCAACACGATGGCAATGCCTGTTGTTTTCGACACCAACAAAGTATTTGTTTCATCGGTAAGAAGTGCTGGTTTCGTAGTTCTGGAGATAAAAAACAACAAACCGGCAGAAATTACACAGGGAACCAGTATGAAAAATGATTATTCATCATCGATCTACCACGAGGGTTGTGTTTATGGATTTCATACCGCCGCTCTCCAATGTGTTTCTCTTGAAACGGGAGAAAAAAAATGGACAAAAAGAGGTTTTGGCAAGGGCAGTTTAATTTGTGTAAATGATCAGTTACTGGTCTTATCCGATAAAGGAAAAGTAATTCAGGTAAAAGCCACACCTGAGATCTACACCGAAATTGGTAGCTTCCAGGCTCTTGACGGAAAATCATGGACCGCACCTTCATTTGCAAATGGTAAGCTTTACGTAAGAAACCTAACAGAAATGGCTTGTTACGATTTATCAAAAAACTAATTTCTCAAAACTAAAAAAATTGATCATGAAACGAAGAAAATTTCAAGTCATTCTTGTCATCCTTTCTATTTGTTTTCCTTCCATACTATTCGCCCAAACAGCAGATGAAATTATAGACAAACACATAGAAGCCCACGGTGGCAAGGAGAAATGGGAAGCCGTTAAAACAATGAAACTAACGGGTAAATTTACCGCTTTCAGTCTGGAAAAAGACTATACTGCATTCAAAACCAATAAGGCTTGCTATTACGCTGATTTTCATTTAGGAGAACAGCACGTAATTGAATCCTATGATGGCAAAAAAGGCTGGACGATTGATCCTTGGCAGGAAATACTTTACGCCCGTAACATCAATAAAAATGAAACAGATGTATTTGAACAAAAAGCGGAATTTTTCACCCCTTTTTACAAGTACAAAGAAAAGGGACATAAAGTCGAATTTGTTGGCAAAAGTGATATTGATGGCACTGAAGTATTCACTCTAAAATTAACAAAGGCAAATGGCACCTCAGAAACCTGGTATTTAGATGCAAAAACTTATTTGGAATACAAATGTGAAACTCCATGGGTGGATTTCGCTCAATCGATCCCTGCAGAAGTATTTTTCGACGATTTCAGAACTGTTGACGGATTGGTGATCCCCTTTTTTACCGAACGATTATTTTGGCAACGCGACAGAATGATTCAAATTGAAGAAATTGAAATCAATCCTGAATTTGATAAGAATCTGCTGGTAATGCCCCAAAGAGAAGAAATGAGTAAGTTGGATTTTCTGAAAGGTGACTGGGTAGTGAAAATGGAATTTATGGGACGCAAAGGAAAATATCAGGAGGCCGGACTTACAGAATCGAACATCAATTATGCCTCGACAAATTTACTTCATGAAAAAATGAGCTGCGAAAATGGCTTCCCTACAAGCCTAAGTATCAACTATTCTTACAACGGGGATACTAAAATGTACCGAATTGCAGCGTTTAACGATCTGACTTCTTCCATCGATATTTTTCAAGGTGACTTTATTAATGATGCACTTGTTTTTGAGGATACAAAAATCAACTTTACGGATGAGAAAAATCCGACAAGAAACTGCAAACAATTCATATACACTATTGTTGATGATAACAGTTTCACTGTAGAAAACAAAGTTTCTCAGGATGAAGGAAAAACATGGAATCCTCAAGCCAGATTTACCTACACACGCAAAACTGACAATACGATTTCGCAGAAGTAAAATGAATTGGGATAACAGATTAGCCTCGGAATTCCCGGGGCTTTTTTTACTCCCCCTCACATGCCCGTTTCTAATGATTCCATAAATGGAAGGAGAGAAAACTGTTTTACACCAATAAAAAACCCTCGAATCGTTACAATCCGAGGGTTTAAACAAAAAAACAATACATCAATCAAGATCTTTCTCCGCCTCAACAAGCGGTACCTCAGCTTCCTCTTTTTTGCCATTCACCGTAACAGGAAATTTAAACCATTTCAGCATCTCCTCATTATCGATGTATATAATTTTTGCCGCTTTTTGATACATGGATAGCATTTCGTACAATTTATTTAAGCTTACCACGCGCTCGTCGGCAGCACGGCTGCGATCTACCCTGCACTTAGTTTGCTGATCCATATATATCTTTAAACTATCTTTATAATCCGCAATCTTAAGGTAGGTTTCCTCTTTCCATGCTCCTTTCAACAGAGCTTCCTTATGAAGGTTGGCAATCAATAAAAAATCGGAATAAAACATGAACATATTCCTACCCGATTTTCGGGCCTCTTCGTAGTCGTTAAAACCGAATTGATTCCAGATGTGTTTTTTGTTGGCAAACACCATTTCTATATCAAACTTGCACGCCTGGAAAAACTTCGCACACTTTTCGACACAACTGTTAACGGCAGCCGTAGCCTCGGCCTGAATATCAATATACACCTTATCGGAAGGGATATTATTTGCCTCGTTAAAAAGAACTTCAATTTCTGCAATTCTCTCAGGAGTAAAATACACCGAAAAAACAGAAAACTTTGCCTGCTCTTCTTTAATTAAATTAATAAAATTACTTGCCCAGGAAATAAAAACCGCATCGGAGCAATGGTAAAATCTAGAATCATTCATATTAAATATCTGTTTTGTTTGTTAAATAATATTTATTGAATCTACAAACACTTATGATTACATACAAATAATACTTAATGATATTAATATGTACTGTTTTACTATTTGGCATCCATTTTCCAAAAAAGACAAGCAAACCGCCACAAAGCGTAACACATTGTATTCCAAATACAATTATAATTTAGAATGTTTTAAAACAAGCAATCTAAAATTTAAACAAAAATAAATTATCATCAATACCAGCAAGCTTCACAAAGCCGAAGATTCCATTCTGTTTAATTTATGGGTAAATACAAACACCTGCACATTTAATTGATATTTTTGCACGAATGCCTTTTTGTACCCGTGCTTACTAATTGTTCGCTGCTGCGTTGAGACATTCCGCCATTGCGCAGCAATTCCTGACTAGTGCGTTGAAGTATTCCGCCACTGCGCAGCAATTCATGACCGGTGCGTTGAAGCATTCCGCCATCGCGCAGCCATTCATGACCGGTGCGTTGAAGTATTCCACCATCGCGCAGCAATTCCTGACCGTCGCGTTGAAGCATTCCGCCAACCGTATATCGGTTTTAACAGGTTTGCATTTTAAACCAAGCTACCCGAAACAGCAAGAACTTACCTGCAACCAACTTTGGCTTCTTAATTTAGGATAAACCAACAGGGATTAAGCTTAACGCTTTATCAACAAACAAATATCATTTACAATTCGAATCATAATTTATATCAATTATGGTTTCCGCCTTGGAGGATTATGCTTAGATTTAGGGGTTAAAAACAAAAAAACCTAAATCATGAACTATCTAATCACATTATTTACACTTGCCCTTCACCTGTTTGCCATTATTGATGCTATTAACCACATTAATGAAAGAAATGGCGGATTTAGAATGGTGTTGGCATTTCTGCCTCCTGTAGCCGGGCCAATCATCTATTTTTTAACCCAAAGACATAAAACTGCAAAACATAGCTTTATGCAGAACAAAAAAAGGTATTCTTAAAATAAGTTATTACTTAGCAGAGAATTACAATATCATACAATCAATGAGTTATACCAAATACGGGACAACAAACCATAAGCTTCTACAATAGCAAAAACTTTTTTGATACAATAGATGATCTGGATAAAAATGATGATGATTTCCTTTCTGGTGTCACCAATCATTGGGCAGAGGATCCTTATTCAGGGAAATTTGAAAAGATTGCAAAATCAATTGCTTTCATACAAACAAATAATTGGCTCAAAAACAATGCTTACTATTCGGGCAAATAATTATCAGTAAAGGAATGATGCCATAGCGATGACCCAAAAATTAAACCGCAGAAATTAGGCATTCATCACAGTAAGAACCTACTCTATTACGATCAGCATAGCTGTATTTAAAAACCGACCAGAACACACAAAAGGCTGCCAATTCGGAAATTCGCAGCCTTTACTTTTCCTGTTAAAGTTTCAGAGAATTTATTTTACAGCAATAGTAGTAATGGGTGACTATTTTAGAATAAGTTCTACCTCCACTGAGTAAGCGAAAGACCTATACCAATTGTTGTTTGTTTGTGGTTAAAATCAATCAGACTCTCGCCATAACCGTGAAATAATTGAGCATTTAGTTTTAAATTATCCCAAATTTGTAAGGCATAATCAATTTGAAAGCTTCCCCTATTATTCTTACCAAAGCGCATAGAGTGTCGGGCAATCAGACTAATATCGTGCCGCCCTTTGCCATAAGCTGCCATTAGCTCTCCCCTGCCCATATAGTTTTGAATATTCGGATTATTATCTTTGTCGGCAGGCTCTTGAATACGTAACCAGGGTTTAAATATGATACTTAAATTTTTGCTTTCCCAGGCTATTTGCGCAATCAGCCTATTCCAACTACGCGACAAAGGATCGGATCGTCCGTTACTTTGATGATTTAATCCAATCCCTGCAAAGATGCCCTTTATTCCACATATTTTATATGGAGTCGACATGATATACATGATTTCGGGTTCGTAGTTCGTCTCTCGAAATGGACGAGACAAATCGGGGTTGTACACTTGCCATCTGGAGGTTTGAGTATATCCCATCCATATATCACCACCCAGTTTTGATCCCATTAAGTCATTAAAAACCTTCGTTTTAAAACTGATTTGAAATTTAACCTCAACCTGTTTTAGCGACATATTATCGGATACTGAATTATTGGGGTTATCACTTTGAGGTTTTTGATTGATGTTGTTGGAATAGTTACCCAATAATATATATACCGGTTTGTATTGCTTTACCTTAAACAATCCCGACTGATTACTAAGTGTATCTAAAAGATCCCATTGGTTGAGTAAAGAGATCTGTTGTTTCTTAAAAAAATTTTGTGCAGCAGAGCTAGTAACAAAAACGAAACTAATGAGGAGTAAAAAGTAGATTTTAAGTTTCATTGACTGAATTATTTTAAAGAAAGACCACATCGTGCAGCAAGTGAGCCTTTACTGAGAAAAAAGGCTGCCAATTCGAAAATTCGCAGCCTTATCTATTTTAACTTACGGTGAATTTATTTCACTGCAATGGTCTCTATTTCAATCAATGCACCTAAGGGAAGATCTTTAACGGCAAAAGCGGCACGGGCAGGACATTCTTCTTTGTAATATTCACCGTAAACGGCATTCATTTCAGCAAAACCAGAAATATCGCTCAATAAGCATGTCGATTTAACAACATCCTTGTAGGTATAGCCTGCTTCTTCTAAAATATAACCGATATTCTTCATTACTTGTTCGGTTTGCTCCTTAACACCGCCTTCTACAAATTTTCCTGTTGCAACATCAACTGGAAGCTGACCTGAAATGTAAAGTGTTCCGTTAGCTTCGACAGCCTGACTGTATGGTCCGATTGCTTTTGGTGCCTTTTCTGAATTAATAGTTTTTTTCATTTTGTTTACTCTTAGTGTTTGTAAAAATTTCGCTTATTTTGCGACATCAAAGTTAAAATAAAAAAGCTTGAATGAGAATAGTAATCATAGATAATTACGACTCTTTTACCTACAATTTGGTTCATATTGTTGAGCAGTTTTGCGAACAGGTAATTGTTATGCGGAATGATCAAGTCAACTGGAAACAAATAGAAAATTGTGACAAACTCATTTTTTCTCCCGGCCCCGGACTGCCTAAAGACATAAAAGTAATGGGCGAAATACTGGATCGGTATGCCAATACTAAATCGATACTTGGCGTTTGTCTGGGTATGCAATACATTGGAGAATATTTCGGTGCTGAATTAATCAACCTGAAGGAAATTGTTCATGGAGTTCCAAAAGCTACATTACTTACAGACGATAACGAACTTCTGTTTAAGAATATTCCTTCTCAGTTCAATTCGGGCAGGTATCATTCCTGGGCATTATCGAAAAATAATTTCCCTGATTGTCTGCGTATCACCGCAACAGATGAACATGATGTAATTATGGCCATCCGCCACAAAGAACTCGATTTATGCGGTGTTCAGTTTCATCCTGAATCCATCATGACACAATACGGCAAAGAGATTCTTAAAAATTGGATTCTCGCTTGGAAATAAAAAAGACCGGCATGAAAACATACCGGCCTTATCATATTATAGCTGCCTGATTTTAAAAATTTACATCCTGCCAAGCCTGTTTCTTTTCATACTTTAAATCGGCCAAAATCGAAGATTCAACATTGATTCGGAAGTTATAAGATTGATAGGCTCCGAATGGAATGGCATTAAAAGACATTTGCCAACAGTGCAAATCGCGGGTAATTGTAAATTGAGAGGCTGTTACTTCTTTATCTGTAAAATCATACCCTGTAGAAAAACTCACCTTCCATTTTGGAGTTAAACTAATATTTCCATTCATCCCAACATTCTGACGGACTGTACTTTTTTTGTTTGTTGATTTCGAATAAGTCCAGCCATAATCAATAGAAAACGACCAGGGAATGTCAAAATCAACATATCTTGTATCTCTCCATGGCTCATCAGTCTTATCATCTTTTTTGTCCTTCCCGCTATCTCCTTTTAGATCTTTTGCTGACAAACCAAAATCCAAATCGATGTTAGCATTTGTTAATCGTAGCCCAAATTCATCTATTCTTTGATTACCAGCATTCAACTTGTACGGATCGACAGTTGATCCGACACTTAATCCCAATTTTTGATTAAAAAGCTTCGTTCTTCCTGTCATTCTGATAACCGACCAATTTAATGAATCGGCAAACATGTTATATGATGTAGAAAATTTTAAGCTTTCTATGATTTTCACCTTTTTAAACTCCTCTGTTCCGGTTGAATCATTTGCCGTACGCATTTTCGCCTCAACATTATTATCCAAGCCAAAACTAATGCTTCCCGATTCCTGTGCTCCACTCGGAGTTCCGTATAAACTCTTATCAAATATTGAATACTCAACATCCTTACCTGTAGCTTCGTTTCGGTAAGTTTTATAATATTTACTTCTTGGAACTCCCATTTCAGGCGTATAACTCACACTAATACTTGGAGTCATCACGTGTCTGATAGCGGCTAATTTGGAGCTTTCCTTAAACGTGTACATTCCATAAATTTTAGGACTCAACGAAAGCGAGGCACTGGTCGAATAATTGTGTGCATACTTAAACCCCTGAATCGTATCCGTTCGAACACCACCATCTCCATCATTCAAGCTGGAATCCCAACTTTTACGGATTGATTTGGAATACAAAACACCTTGATAGTTTAAGGTTGGCGAAAGGGTAAGATCTTTGCTTAATTTGAAGTTGGTACTAATTGGAATACTATGCTGATAACCATTCTGCCAATCGGTGGCTAATGATGATTTCATCAACTTATATTCTTTGGTATTAATTCTATTTTCCAATTTTGATGAATAGCTCACTCCCACCTTATCGTACCACCTTAAATTAGTACTTTTCCCTTTTGCACGAAACGGGTAAATCTGAGTCATATTTAATGACATACTTGGCAAGGTGAGAGAAATTGTTGTATCCCTGCTATTCTGTGAGTGACGCAAACTGGCATTCAAACTAAACGGACTATCGGCCCATTTTTTACTGTACGAAATACTTGATTGCTTCTGATTATTTGTAATCTTTTGTATCGATTGTGAGTTGTTTCTGTCATTATTACTGGTCGAAAAGTTTACCGAAGCTGAAAATGTCCGATAAGGATTGGCCTTTGAATCCTGAGTATGATTCCAGCGAATCGCAAAATCTGTCGATTCTGAATAATCTGATAATCCTTTATCGCCATAAGTATTGGAATGATATTCTGTTGCAATGTTACCGCTGAAGCGGTATCTCTTCTTGTAACTGGATTCCATATACCCACCCCACGATCCATTGGCAAAAATATCACCGGTAACGGCCAAATCCAGATATTCATTGATAGCCCAATAATAACCTCCTCCACGAAGATTAAATCCTCTTCGTTGTTCTTCACCATAACTTGGAACAATTATTCCTGACGAATAAGATGAACTAAAAGGAAATAAAGCGAAGGGCAAACCGATAGGCATAGGTACATCTTCCAGTACCAAATACAATGGCCCCGAAACTATTTTATCATCCTTAATCATCTTGGCCTTGGTCATTTTCACATAAAAATGCGGATGAGGATGATCACAGGTCGTATATTTTCCATTTCTGAGATAAAAAGTTTTGTCATCGATACGTTTGGTGATTTCAGAATGAACGAATCCACCTTCCTGCTCGGTAATAATTTCATTTACCAGTCCCTTTCCTGTATCAAAATTGTATTTAAGCTCTTTACAGGTAAATTCTTCAGCACCATCTTTAAATTCAGGAGTATCAATAAATGTTCCCGTTGAATCTTTTATCCCGTAAGCAAAAGCTTCTTTCTTTTCCAGGTCAAGCTCAATGTAATAGGCCCTTAACTCAATCTCACCATATTTTACAAACGCATTCTTGGTTAAAAACACCTTTTGTCCGGTAAGAGAAAAAACAATTGTATCATCGGAATTGTATTCAATAGTCGCTTCGAAAAAAGCTTTCTTCTCCTTTTCAACAGAATCGGACACTATTGTATCGGACGAAACTTTTAACAAAGTATCTTTTTCAAATATTTTATCTTCCAACAAGTGTGAAAAATTCTCACGATTCCATTCTGTAACTGACTGATCGTTATCAAAATCATTAGTCAGATTAATAAACCCGAAGCTACTCAATGGAAATACTATTCCAATGAAAATAATAAAAACCCTTTGTAGTAATTTCAATTGCAATTTTTATCTGTTATTTTTGTAAAATAATCGAATTAAACAGCGCCAAGTTAGTTTGACCAAATTTAACAGTCACGCTTTCTTAGGACGCCAAAAATACAAATAAAAGTGCTATATTCCCTAATCGAAACGAACTTCAAAAACATTTTTTAAGTTCTTTTATGAAGATTTTTCTAATGAACATTATTCCGGAATACATATATCGTGGTCTAATTACAAGATCATCAGTCGTTTTATTACTGCTATGCATCATTATACTTCAACCTCTTGTTGCTGTATCGCAAAGCAATCATTCCAAGATCAATACTGTAGTTATTGATGCTGGTCATGGGGGAAAAGACCCTGGTGCCATAAGCAAAATTCTGAACGAAAAGGACGTTGTTTTAAGTATTGCACTTAAATTAGGAGCTTATATAGAAAAATATTTTCCTAATGTTAATGTTATCTACACCCGAAAAACGGATGTTTTTATTCCTTTGGATAGAAGATCAGAAATTGCAAACCAAAACAAAGCTGATTTATTCATATCCATTCATGCCAATGCAAATGATAATTCTTCCATTAGCGGAACTGAAACTTATACTTTAGGCTTGCATAAAACAAAAGAAAATTTAGCCGTTGCGATGAAAGAAAATGCTGTAATGCTCTACGAAGATGATTACAGCACAAAATACGAAGGATTCGATCCTCAAAATCCTGCCTCCTATATCATATTTAATTTATTACAAGGTATGAATAGGGAAAACAGTATTAATTTGGCAGAATTAACCGAATTTCAATTTAAGACAAGAGTAGGCCGTCACTCGAGAGGTGTTCGTGAAGCCGGATTCTGGGTTCTGAAGCAAGTCAGTATGCCATCAATATTAGTAGAAGTTGGTTTTGTCTCGAATCCTGCCGAAGCTAACTACCTGAAGCATGCTGAAAATCAAGATTATCTAGCCAGTGCAATTTTCAGAGCTTTTCGCGATTACAAAGATAAAGTTGAAGAATCCAGCGTAGTCTTGGAAAAGAAAGTAGAATTAGTGAGTATTGACACAACTGCAGCAACGCCTGTAATTAACGAAACGCAAACAAGTTCATCACTGGAGTATTGTATTCAGGTAAAATCTTCTTCAAAACAAATACCTTTAAATTCTAAAGCCTTTAATCATCTCGAAAATATTAAAGAGCGTATGAGCGATGGAGTTTATAAATATACTGTTGGGTCTACTGACAAGTACAACGAGATAGTTGTACTTCAAAAAGAAATTAGAAAAGTAATTAATGATTGTTTTGTGGTTGTATTTTACAATGGAAAACGAATTTCCCTGTCAAAAGCAAAAAAACTTCAAAAAACATAAGTAGTTTTACCATCAAATTACGCACAACAACCCAATCTTAAATTAAAATACCGAATTATGAAATTTTCAAAAGACGCAAAAATAGGACTTGTTGTTATTGGAGCCATTGTAATTTTAATTTGGGGCGTTAACTTTCTTAAAGGGTTTAATGTATTCTCCAGCGAACAAGTTTTTTATGCAAGATACGAAAGGGTTGATGGATTAAAAAAATCAAGCTCTGTTACATTAAAGGGCTATAAAGTTGGCCAAATTAAATCCATTAAATTTAGCGGTGCCTCGGCAGACCATCTTCTGGTTGAATTTGCAATCTCTGATCAATTTAAACTTCCTGCCAATTCTGTTGCCCGAATTGAGAGTGCAGACATCATGGGTACAAAGGAGATTAAAATTATTCCCGGAAAAGGAAAAACCCTGCTTCAAACAGGTGATACAATTAAGGGAAGTATTGAAGGTGATTTAAAAGAACAGGTAAGCATGCAGATGTTACCTCTTAAGAAAAAGGCTGAAAAATTAATGTCTGGTGTTGATTCAGTACTTACAGTAATACAGTATATATTTAATGAGAGCACACGTGATAATTTAACCAGAAGCTTTGGTAGTATTGAACAAACTTTTAAAAAACTTGAAAATGCGTCCGGTACTCTCGATACGATCATTACCGGACAAAAAAGTCATTTCGAAAATATTTTTGCAAATGTGGATTCAATAACAGGAAATTTAAAAGACAACAATAAAAACGTATCTACTATTCTATCTAATTTTTCAAATATTAGTGATTCCTTATCTGCTACCAATATTGCACAAACCATAAATAATGCAAAAGCAACCCTCAAACAAACAAATGCAATTCTTGAAAAAATAAATGCAGGAGAAGGTTCCATGGGCTTATTAATTAATAACGATACCTTATACACAAATCTGGAAGCCGCATCAAACAGCCTGACCAATTTACTAATCGATGTAAAGAACAATCCTAAAAAATACATGCACTTTTCATTATTTGACACAGGAAAAACTGTTTATATGGATTCTGAAAAATCTCAAAAGAAAAGAGATAAAGAAAATCAAGTTTACTATAAGGTTCAAATTATGTCTTCTGCCTCCCAAATACCTTTGGATGACACGGCATTTAAAGGACACAGAAAAATTGAAGAAATCTATTTCAACGGAAGATATAAATACACAATTGGAGAAACTCAAAACTATAAGGATATTATCAGACAACTTAAAAAAATTCGTGATGATTTCCCTGATGCCTTTATAATTAAGATAAGCCCTGAGAATTGACTTATATTTAACGTCTGTGATTATAGTAAATCAAAACAACTTAAACAACTGAATCTCTACCTTGTAAGATCAGTTTAATAACCCACTTAACACACCCTGTTTTATGTTTACTTTAGATTGATTACAGATTGCGTATTTAAGACCTTAAAGTATCCTATTCGGAAATCACTAACAACCAGAAAGTTAAACAAAATACATGCGTAAATAACTGTTTATTAGCACTTTAAATTATTTCTTTTTTTTTACGTTTCTGTATCCCTTGTTTTATATAGAGTAATAAATGTTTTTTAAAAGTCAATAGTTAAATAATTTTTTTTTCATTTTTTTTTTGACAATCTTGCATAAGCAAAATTTAGCACACCCTACATTTTTAAAACACTGACACAGAAATGAATAATCATCACCTCCAGGTTTGGAATAATTGCTTGGCTGTAATAAAGGACAACGTGCCCCCGATAAGTTACAAAACATGGTTCGAACCAATCGTACCATTAAACTTGGAGAACCAGATCCTGACATTGCAAGTACCAAGCCATTTTTTCTACGAATATTTGGAGGAGCAATACATTGATATTCTAAGAAAAACACTGCGAAAAGAAATTGGCAACAGTGCTAAATTGGAATACAATGTTGTGATGGAGAATAATCACATTGCAAATTCTAAACCTTTTTCAGTTGTAGTTCCTGGAAATAATGGCACAAGCACAAAAAATCGTCCGGTTAGTATGCCTTCTGATAAAGAAGAACTAACTATTCGAAATCCTTTTGTTATTCCTGGAATTAAGAAATTGCACATTGATTCGCAATTAAATCCTGATTATTCATTTGCAAACTTTATTGAAGGTGATTGCAATAGACTTGCAAGATCAGCGGGTGTGGCTGTTTCTGAAAATCCTGGAGGTACAGCTTTTAATCCATTGGTATTGTATGGTGATTCCGGTCTGGGAAAAACTCACCTGGCTCAGGCAATTGGAATTAAAACAAAAGAATTGTATCAGGATAAAACAGTATTGTATGTAAGTGCAAACAAATTCCAAACACAATTTACTGAAGCAATCAGAAATAATAATAAGAATGACTTTCTTCATTTTTATCAAATGATTGATGTTTTAATTATTGATGATATTCAGGAATTAGCAGGAAAGGAAAAAACACAAAATACATTTTTCCATATATTTAACCATCTTCATCAATCAGGCAAGCAGTTAATTCTTACTTCTGATAAGGCTCCAATTGAGTTGAAGGGAATGGAGAATCGTTTGCTTTCAAGATTTAAATGGGGACTTTCGGCGGATCTGCAGAATCCGGATTACGAAACCAGAGTCCGGATTTTACATCAGAAAGCATATAAAGATGGTATTGTACTTGATAACGAAGTTATTGAATACATCGCAAGTCATGTAACTAATAATGTTAGAGAATTGGAAGGAGCATTAATTTCTTTATTAGCTCAGTCTACCTTAAATAAAAAAGAACTTAATCTTGAACTGGCTGTAACCATTATCGACAGGTTGGTGAAAAATACAAAGCGAGAGCTTTCTATTGATTACATTCAAAAAGTAGTTTGCGATCATTTTTCATTACCAATTGATGTGTTGCAGGTAAAAACTAGAAAAAGAGAAATTGTACAGGCCAGACAAATAGCAATGTACTTCTCGAAAACACTAACAAAAGCTTCTTTAGCTTCCATTGGTTCGCAAATTGGAAAAAAGGATCATGCTACAGTGTTACATGCCTGCAAAACGGTAAACAATTTGATTGATACTGACAGAGGTTTCAAAACTCAAATTGACGAAATCGACAAGAAACTAAAAATGTAATTTTATTACTAACTATTATATTACTACCCTGAAAGCAGATTCATTTTGAATCTGCTTTTCTAATTTTAGGTAAAGTATTTTTCACTACTTTGCGCAAAAATTAAGACTATGCTCAATCTACTTTTCGCTGTTATAACTTCTACTGGAATATTTATCACTTTTAAATATCTGGAGAAATTCAAAATTGATATTCTTCTCGCTATTATTATAAATTATATAACGGCTTCTTTATGTGGTTATTTCCTAACAAACACGACATTCAATTTTAGGAATCTTATTCAACAAGACTGGTTCAATATATCCATATTAATTGGAGTTCTTTTTATCATCGTATTCTTTATCATTGGCCGATCGACACAAAAAGCAGGCATATCGGTAACTACTCTGGCTAGTAAAATGTCCTTTGTTCTTCCCTTGCTTTTTTCCATCATGTACTATCAGGAAGCCATAACTGCCAAAAAAATTTTCGGGATGATGATTGCAATTAGTGCGGTATTACTGAGTATTTATAAAGAACAGGGCAGCAAGATAAATCGCAGGTATATTTGGTTGCCAATACTCCTTTTTTTTGGAGCAGGAACCGTTGATTCATTAGTTAAATATGCGCAACAGGAGTACTTAAATTCCGGAGGAACAGAAGAATTTTCGACTCTGCTTTTTGCGATTGCAAGCATGGCAGGATTAATCACTTTACTTATTCGTAAAGATAAATTTCGTGACCTGTTCCGTCCAAAAGTTTTGGTTGGAGGAAGTATTTTAGGACTTGCTAATTTTGGCTCACTTTATTTCCTAATTGCCTCATTAAATAATTCAGGATTTGACAGCTCAGTGGTTTTCAGCATTGTAAACATTGGTATTGTAGCTTGTTCCGTATTTATAGGTTTGAGCATTTTCAGAGAAAAACTGAACAAAGTAAATATATTGGGAATACTGCTGGCATTTATTGCTATTTTTATCCTAACAAATTAACTCAACGAGTATTTTGAACAAGGAATGAGCAACGATACTTACAAAACAATCAATCTGGCATCGGAAGGCCTGTACAAGGAAAAAGGAAGTAAATTCATTGCATATGCCTACCCCGTAACCAGCGAAGAGGAAATAAAAGAGCATATCGCCAACCTAAAAAAAGAATACTACGATGCCCGCCATCATTGCTATGCATATATGCTTGGCGCTGATAAATCTGAATACAGGGCAAATGATGATGGCGAACCTTCATCTACAGCTGGGAAACCCATTTTAGGTCAAATACTATCGAATGATATCACCAATATACTAATCGTAGTTATTCGCTACTTTGGTGGGACTAAACTAGGTGTAAGTGGTTTAATACATGCATACAAAACAGCTGCTGCTGATGCCATTTCCAATGCCGAAATAATTGAAAAGACTGTAAATGATATTTACGATGTTAATTTCGATTATCTGGTTATGAATGATGTAATGAAAATTATCAAAGATGACCAACCGGAACAATTGGGGCAGGATTTTAACCTAACTTGCCAAATCACCTTAAGTATCCGTCAAAGTGAGGTCGGTAAAATCATCGAAAAATTTTCGAAGATCGATAGTGTGAAAACAGAATACGTCAAAACCATTTAGTTCTTTCGATATCAACATTATATACCAATCCATTTCCCGACTGATTTTTTCACTCAAAAAAAATGTTAATAATTAATCGATTTCTGATTTGATTTTCAGAATAATTTATGCCTATATTTGTAATCTAGAATGGAGATACAACTAATTCAATCTAGAACCGCCAACTATACCAAAAGAAGTAAAGACCTTTACTCCTTTTTACACATTTTCCATTATTTATTTCGAAGTAAACATGATTTAAGGATTAATTCCCGCTTCGGCTATTTAGATAATCCTTTTCAAGAATATTTATCAAAAAACCCAACATTACTATCAATTATAGTAATTGTTGGTTTTTTTTTGTCCAAAAAAAACAATCATATTATAAACACACTTAATTTTTAATCAATGGATAACAAAAGTTTAGTATCGATCGACGACTACACAAAAGAGGAAATCCTGGAAGTATTAGCTAGAGCTGCTGAGTTCGAAAAAAATCCTAACTGCAACTTATTAGAAGGCAAAGTTGTTGCTTCATTGTTTTTTGAGCCGTCAACCCGTACACGATTAAGCTTCGAAACTGCAATTAGTCGCATGGGTGGAAGAATTGTTGGATTCACCGATTCTTCGTCATCAAGCGTTACTAAAGGGGAAACTTTAAAGGATACCACTAAAATGGTGAGTAACTATTGCGACCTTATTGTTATGCGTCATCCAATTGAAGGTTCTGCCCGATATGCATCTGAAGTATCTGATGTTCCTGTTATTAATGCCGGAGATGGTGCCAACCAGCATCCAAGTCAAACCATGCTCGATCTTTATTCCATCATGAAAACTCAGGGAACACTCGAAAACCTGAATATTTTTATGGTAGGCGACCTTAAATACGGTCGTACTGTTCATTCTTTATTGATGGCACTTTCTCACTTCAATCCTACCTTCCATTTTATTGCTCCACCCGAATTGGAAATTCCTCGTGCGTACAAAATTTTCATGAAAAAAAACAATATCAAATATTTCGAACACACCGAATTTAATGATATTATTAACGATGCTGATATTTTGTATATGACTCGTGTTCAAAAAGAACGGTTTGCTGACCCTTTGGAATATGAAAAAGTAAAAAATGTGTACATCTTAAAAAACGATATGCTTGACAACACGAAGGATAACATGAGAATTCTTCACCCGCTTCCAAGAGTAAATGAAATAGCTGTGGATGTTGATACCAATCCAAAAGCCTATTATTTTGAACAAGCTTTAAATGGTGTTTATGCCAGACAAGCTATCATAGCAAAAGCTCTTAATCTATAAATTCATACTCACGAATAAAGCACATCATCATATGAACACAAAAAAAGAATTGCAAGTAAGCGCTATTGAAAACGGAACCGTAATTGATCATATTCCTGCCGAATATCTTTTTCAGGTAATTACCATTTTAGGATTGGACAAAAGTAAAAACTCAGTGACTTTTGGAAACAATCTGGAAAGTAAACTATTGGGAAAGAAAGCCATCATCAAAATTTCCGACAAATTTTTTGAAGATGAAGAAATCAATAAAATCTCACTAATTGCTCCGCATGCAAAACTAAATATCATTCGTGATTACAAAGTTGCAGAAAAGAAAATTGTAGAATCGCCTGAAAAAGTTATTGGTATTGCTAAATGTATGAATCCAAAATGCATTACAAATGTAGAAGCTGTGACCACTCGCTTTAAAGTGATAAATAATTCTCCTATTACCCTGAAATGCCACTATTGTGAGAAAATAACAGATCACAAAAACATAGAAATTGTATAATTTGCATTTCATTGTCCCTCATATAAAAAGAAGTCCGTTTGGGCTTCTTTTTTTGTAGAATAAATATTCATCCTCCATTGATAAAAGGATAATTGCTACCTTTATATCCTCTAAAAAATAAATATCCCATAACATGACATCTTCAGAAGAACAGCTTCGAAAGCTAATATTACAAGCTATTGAGAAAGGGCAAAACGGAAAAATAAGGGCTTGTAATAAAGACTTGAATGCCATTTATTTGATTCTTAAAAAAGATCCTTTCTTACTTTGGGATGATACTGCAATTTCCCAATTGGGAAAGGCAATTATCATGATGCTCCATTTTGATTTGATTGACGATGAAGAACAAAATATTGGACTGGCTCATCTCTCCTATCTGTTTATTACCAGAGGAATTGAAAAAGAAGAAAATTTAGCTCCTGAAGAAGATCCGGCAGAACTTTTTCGCTTAAGAAAAGATCGCATTATTCTGATGAAAAGTTGTGATGATTCGTTTGTTGATAGTTTACAGGAATTCTATTTTGCGGATAACAAAGCCAAGGATTTGGATGAATATAACGATCAGAGAAAGGCAGTATTAAGTCGTCTGCCCTATCTTATATTTGCTGATATACATTTAATTGAACAGGAATACCAAAACCTTAGAGATGATGTATACTTACTTGAAACAGCAAATTTTATTGAGCACGAAAACGAGATGAGTGACGAGAACTTACAAGAGGGACTTTTACTGCACAAAATTTTGTATAAACACACTTATCAGAAGTTGAAAAATGAAGAATTACATTACTA
Organism: Labilibaculum sp.; assembly: GCF_963664555.1. Lineage (GTDB taxonomy): Bacteria > Bacteroidota > Bacteroidia > Bacteroidales > Marinifilaceae > Labilibaculum. The sequence goes on from NZ_OY761461.1 coordinate 3,209,421, forward strand.
ACAACTCCTCAAAATCAAACTATAAATAAGACACACCAAACGTAAGAAAAAGACTTTTTTATCCGCAAAACATATAAAAGCTTATGGGTTTGCACTTTTATTTATATCTTTCTACCTAATTTCGCAGGAAACACAAAAATGGCTGCAATTCTTCCTGCTTCAAGTGTATCTTATTCAAATACAATGTGCACGAAATCCAGCCATTTAAAACAACAAACAAAAGTTTTTATGGATATAGAAAAATACGACCTTGTTGTCTTGGGAAGCGGCCCTGCAGGTTTCTCAGCAGCAATGCGTGCCATCGATTTTAAGAAATCTGTTTGTATCATCGAGGCGAATCATTTGGGAGGTGCCGGTATTATGAATGGTGCTTTAACTTCGAAGGCGATGTGGGAATTATCCCGCGATTTCTCAATCGCATCCTCGGTAATGAGAGGTTACCGGGCATCGGGTTTAAATGTAGATTACAAAAAAGTTCAACAAACCATTATACAGGCAGCAAAACAAAAGCAATTGCAGATGCTGTCGCAAATTGAGACTTATTCGAAACCTTCGGAGACTTGTGGAAATATTACTTTAAAATACGGCTGGGGAAAATTTGTCGATTCGCATACTGTTGAGGTGATTTCCAACGACAAAATAGAGCAAATCAAAGGCGATAATTTCATTATTGCAACAGGTTCCCGTCCGCGCCCAATGCCTGACGTTAAGATTGATAATGAGAGAATTATTGATTCGGAAGGCATAATGGATTTAAAAGAATTTCCGGAACGAATGATTATTATTGGCTCGGGAATTATTGGTTGTGAATACGCCACTATTTTTTCCAATTACAACCAGACAGAAGTACACTTATTGGATCGACAGCATAAGGTAATTCCTTATGAAGATGATGATTTGAGTAATTTTGTTGGGAAAAATTTAGAAAGCAACGGTGTAATTATACATCACACGGCAAATTTAAGAACAATTCGAAAACGTCCGGATTTTTTAGAAGTTGTACTGGATTATCAGGATGGTCATTCAACAGTAATAGAGGTAGATGTGGCTATTGTAGCTATTGGAAGAATGCCGAACCTGGATAATATTGGACTGGAAAATGTTGGAATCAACACTACAAATCGTGGTTATCTTGATATTAATGAAGTTTGTGCCACAGACAATTTTCAATCGTGCAACATTTTTGCTGCAGGTGATGTATCGGGGCATGCACAATTGTATTCGGTTGCCGAGCTGCAGGGCAGATATATTGTTGAAGCTTTGTATGGCAATTCAGAATATCCGTTGGACTACTCAAATATGTCAACATTAATGTTCTTTAAACCTGAAGTGGCGGCTGTTGGTTTGAACGAGAAAGCCTGCCGAAAAAGTGGTATTCCATACAAAGTTGCAACCTATTCAAACTCATTGGTAAACCGTGCTGTTGCCATGCGTGCTACCGATGGATTTGTGAAAATTATTGTAAGCGATGATGGTAAGGATCGAATATTGGGCATGCGTGCTGCAGGGCCGCAGGCTTCTACTCTAATTACTTCTATTGCCTACCAAATCACACAAAAAAGAACTCTGAAAGACATTCGGCAAAACGTTCATCCTCACCCAAGTATTAGTGAGGGAATTCAGGAATGTTTGCGGGTTTTTGAAGGAAAATCAATTTATAAACCCAAAGCTTTTCCCGATTTAATTAAATTGGAGAGTTGGAAACCTGAAAAAGTTTAAGCAAAAAAAGACGCGATTTTCGAATCTCGTCTTTTTTTTGCATTATTCAACTTTTCTTATTCGTGCTAAAAATGTTTTTGATATAAATCCCTGAAGATTTCGTAACTTTTAGTAACCCAAAATCTTAAAACAAACAGCTATGAACTCAACGGAAATGATGAACATTATAATGAATGGTGATTGGCGAAATACAGAAACAAATGATGTCTGTTCTTTTTCCTGGTCAGATTCGGATCATTCAATAACAATGAAATACATTTCCGGAGATAAAACGGGGCGTAAAGATTCCCATCAATTTGTAAAACTATATCATAATGCCGAGTACCTGAAAGATTGCAATCAGCTCCGCTATCAGAGTAACTTGTTTACCAGTGAATTTACACTTGAATCGGAAAATGGCCCCCTTTTGGTAGTATCGAATGTTTTTGGGAAAATGAAGTTGATTAGGTAAGTATTCCTATTGCAAAAAAGGCACGAGCTTATCACCCGCACCAATTGGCAATCTTTATTTTTGTGAAAAAAGAAACTCAAAACTTATTTTCCAAAACCAAGCACTCTTCTTTTCCATTTTTTCAGTCGTTGATACCTCTCAATTGACAATAGACCAATTAGACTAAAACAAATAGAAGTACCTATCAATATCCCAAGCAAAAAGTCAGGAGTTGCTGTAAATCTTTTCAAAACAAAGTACAAACACAAAGTGACCATACTCATCATTAATTTATTGTTCTTCATTGTATTTTTATAATTATTAGAAAATTAAAGCCGATATCATATATTTACATTCATTATTTTTTGTATTACTCACCCTCTAATTCAGTAATAAGAGCCAAAGCATTGTCGTAAAGAACTTTATATTTTATCCGCCATACCAGTAAACCAATCAAAACTGCTGCAATCATTACTACCCAAAAAATAAGCTGAAATTCAACGAAATTATCATCGCCTGATAACTTCAGGCTTAATCCAAAATTAACAATCAGCATGGCAACAAACACCCAAATATTTTTGAATTGAAAAGGTCTGTATCTTTTGACAACATTCTTCAACATACTTATTGTAGGTAAAGAATAATCAACATATTTAAATTCTTTATGAAATTTTCCAAAAACAATTACGAAAATCAAAAATGCAATTGGCATACAAAATCCGCTAACCAAATCGCGAACTTCTCTTGTCTCTAAATATTCAACTACGGTCCTAGCCGAATAAATTATCATCATTACAAGATAGAAAATCTGCATTCCCCTGCTTAAATTACCATAACTATTATCTTCCTTTTTTAATTTATCGATAAACGATCCCATACCGTTTGTATCCTGTGAAATCTTACTGTTATTCATGCTTGCCTCCTGATAATTTAGATTTTAACTGCTCTTTAATTCTATGAATCTTCACTTTTACATTGGGCTCGGTAATGCCAATAACATCAGCAATTTCCCGCATCGAAAGACCTTCGAGCATGAGCGACATCAGTGATTTATCGATTACCGACATTTGATTTAGCTCAATTTGCAGTTGATTCAACTGAGCTTCCTGCTCGAGCTTTTCCTTTGTGCCTTCATCAAACAGAAGAGAAAGATTTTCAGTATCGACATCTACAATCATCTGCATTTGTTTGAATGCTTTTCCGGTAAAACCCAAAGAAGTATTTACTGCAATCCGATAGATCCAAGTGTTGATTGATGCGTCACCCCTAAAAGAATCAAGGCTTTTCCAGATATTAACCAAAATATCCTGATACATATCTTTCCTATCCTCGTGATTGGGACTGTAATAGCTGCAAATCCGCCTAATTCTTTCGCCATTATCCGTGACAATATCATTAAACTTATTTTCCTTATTCACCATATTTATAGTTTGTGTACATATAGTTAGTTGGCAAGCATAACTATTAGTTACATTTTTCGAATATCTTTTTTTTTAAAATTTACTGTAATTATTACCCAACTGAGAAAACCTATTCCATTTCAAAGATTTGCTTGAGGTTTTAACGCTGAACTACCTCAGCAACAATTGCAGCAGGATCTTCCAAAATAGCCTGCTCCTCACGATTTAATTCCAATTCCCGAACCAATTTCTCTTTAGTTGGGTAATAAGTTGCGAACAGCAGCATAATCATAACGGCAAAACCCAGCAAGAGTAATTCGCCGGTAAGCAAATAGGTAATAATTGCAAAAAACACTGTTCCTTCAAGCAAAGCATATTTAATGATATTAACTGCTCTATAGGATTCCATTTTAGTTTTTAATTCAGCCACTTCTTTTGCCAGCTTTAGCTTTTTTCCGGCAACCAATTTGCTAACGACAAAAGTTACCAGAAAAAACAAGGGTATCATAATCATGAACATAGTGCGCAACACTTCATCGCCGGCCACAACTGCTCCTTGTGTTTGATTGATAAAAACGGCAAAGGATGCGAAAAACACCTGACCAGTTAATAAGGCAGCATGAATAAGGATACTGCTGCGTTGGTACTGCTGAAAGTTTTGTTTTGTTTTATTCATATTGGTTTAAGATTTTTCTTTTTGATAGATACTATTTCTTAGATAAAACTTACTTTGAATTCATATAAACAGTAACCGATTTTGAGTTCAGCAAAACCAAAAGTACAATCAGTGTGATGAATAATGCTGTATATGCCATAGCGTAATTCAGGCCCATTGCAAAAGCCATGAATATTGTGGCAAACAAAATAAATCCTGTTAGAATTCCTGCAATGTGCCGAACAAATTTCCATTTTGCAAGCAAGCCAATGGCCAGAATAATACTTAAACCACCCATTATTTTAAAATGCCCGGTTTCTGATACAAAATATTCTTTGTACAAATCGGTTACAATAGGTATTGCAATAAGAATAATGGCAGCACAAAGTGTTGCTTTAAATCCTTTTTGCTGGTAAAATTTTAAATTCATAAAATTGTAATTTTCGTTTCGTATTTATCTGAAATAGATCATTTATCTGTTTCAATTCCCGAATCTACAAAACAGAAATTAGCTAACAAAACATTTATATCGAAAAATTTAAACCTACTTTATAACATAAAAAGACTACTTTATCTTATTCTATTAAACCGTGGCTACATTACCAATAAAAAAGGAGGGTGTCATTAAAATCACCTGAAAAGGATCTCAAAAAAACTTTTCGCATTAAAATCATTTTTTCCGTTTCGCAGTAGGGGTATTTCTTTCTTCAATTGTCTTCCTGATGATTTTAAGAATAATAATGCGAAATAAAAATCATGAAAGTAAGAAATTACCTGTTAATGTTACTGTTGATTCTTGCATGGAATCAGGAATCCAAAGCACAATCAAATAGTAAACTGTACTCCCAAACCATTCGGGGAACCATCATCGATCATGAAACCAAACAAGGACTTATTGGAGCTAATATTGTGATTCTAAATTCCGATCCATTTAAGGGAACGGCGAGTGACATGGATGGCAATTTCATTTTAAAGCAGGTCTCTATTGGCCGAATTTCCATACACATTAGCTGTTTAGGCTACGAAGCAAAAAACATCGCAAATATTGAAATAGGTTCAGCTAAAGAAGTTGTTCTGAAAATTGAATTAATCGAATCGCTTACACATATCGAAGAGGTAACAGTTCATCCGAAAACAGCCAAACACGAAACTTTGAATAAAATGGCTACTGTAAGTGGTCAGGCTTTCACCGTTGAAGAAACCAGCAGGTATTCGGGATCTTTGAACGACCCTGCCCGTATGGTATCAGGTTATGCCGGTGTTTCGGGCGACGGTGAGGGCTCAAATGAAATTATTGTACGAGGCAACTCTCCCAAGGGAATTCAATGGCGAATGGAAGGAATAGAAATACCAAATCCAAATCATTTTGCCGACGAAGGATCAACCGGAGGTGCAATTAATGCTCTAAACAGCAGCATGCTGAGCAATTCCGATTTCTTCACGGGTGCCTTCACTGCAGAATACGGAAATGCCTATTCCGGAATATTCGATATTAATTTACGTTCGGGTAATAACGCCAAACACGAACAGGCCTTTGGATTTAGCACTTATGGTATCGATTTTACTGTTGAAGGTCCTCTAAAAAAGAATTACTCCGGCTCTTATTTAGCCAACTATCGCTATTCTTCACTTGAACTGTTGGATAATATCGGATTGGTAGATTTCGATGGTGTTCCCAAATATCAGGATGGATCGTTTAAAATTGTACTCCCTACCCAAAAAGCTGGTAAATTCACTCTATTTGGTCTTTTGGGAAAAAGCAACATCCTGGCTAAGGAAGAGAATGATGAGGAAACGATTACTCTTGGGGAATACAATGTCAATTCAGATCTTACTGTAATTGGAATATCAAACCTTTTGCCCATTGGTAAAAAATCGTACCTGAAAAACACTTTAGCCTACTCAGCAACCAATACTCAAAATGAATCAAGAATCTTAGGTGATGACAATACTATGTTTGTTGCCTTAAATGAAAAATATCAACACAATTACTTTAAATATGTCAGCACATTCAACACAAAACTAAATGCTAAAAACAGTGTAAAGGCCGGAATTGAATACACCCGTTTGGGTTTTGACATCAAGAGTGTTAACGACTTTAAAAATACCGGAGCATTTACAACAGATGTAAATTCCGAAGGTAAGTCTCATTTATTCCAATCCTTTGTGAACTGGAAATACAGAATTACATCAGACTTCACTGTAGTAAGCGGAGTGCATGCAAGTTATTTTAAATTGAATAATGATTACACCATTGAACCAAGAGTTGGATTGAAGTATCAGTTTTTATCCAACCAATCATTTTCCTTTGGCTTTGGTATGCATAGCAAAACAGAGAGTCTGTCCACCTATTTCGTTCAATTGCATGATAATGAAAACAATACCTACACGCCAAACAAAAATTTAAAAATGAGCAAAGCCATACACTATGTACTTGGCTATAACAATCAGCTGAACTACAACCTGCATTTAAAAGCAGAGGCCTATTATCAGGATTTATATGACGTAGCTGTTGAAAACGACCCAAACAGTAAAATAGTACTTCAGGATATAAAAGAGGGTTTGGCCAATTTTGATTTTGTAAACGAAGGTACTGGTAAAAACTACGGTTTGGAGTTAAGTCTGGAACGATTCTTCCATAACAATTTTTACTATTTGCTTACCGGATCTTTATACGAATCAAAATTTACAGCCTTAGATGGTATTGAACGCAATTCAAGATACAATGGAAATTATGCGACCAATCTGCTTATTGGAAAAGAGTATAAAGTTGGACAAAATGATCAGAACAGAATTGGTTTAAATGGAAAAATAACATTCAGAGGAGGACAATATTATACACCTGTAGATTTGATGAAAAGCCAGAAGGCTGGAGAAACGGTATATCTCGCCAATAGTGAATTCAGCAAACAAGGAGATGATCTTTTTATTCTGGATGTTTCGTTCTCCTACAAACTAAACCGCAAAAAAACCCAGCATGAATTCAAATTTGATATTAAAAATGCAAGTAATAATAAGACCAAAATATTGGAAAGATATAATGAAGCAACTCATAAAATAGAAGATGGTGAACAACTGTCTTTATTGCCTAGTTTGCAGTATATACTTTACTTCTAAGGCTAAATAAAACAGACTAAAACAAATAAACACCACGCAAGAATCGCAAAAAACGTTCCTTGCGTGGCATTCTATTTATATATCAGAGCTTTAATTAATTTACATCATAAAAAAAACATTTACCTTTGTTGCTCTTAACTAGCTTAACATTGACTACAGAAGAAACAATACGATCGGAATGTATTAACAGAATAGATTTCGAAACTTTGTTTAACGCCCATTACAGTCGTTTGTGTTCTTATGCCTATAATTTTCTGAAAGAAGAAGAAGGATCCGAAGAAGTTGTTCAGGAAGTTTTTTTCAAACTATGGATTCACCGACACGATATTCACATTGAAAGTTCAATGGAATCCTATTTATTCCGTGCCGTTCGAAACTCCAGTCTAAATCTGATTAAACACATCAATATCCGCGAAAAATACAAAGAACATAACCGACAAGAAATCGAATATTCCGAACGCCTGGAAAATGATCCGATGAATGTTTCCGAATTGGAACTTAAAATCAGAAGCAGTATTGATCTGTTACCAGAACAACGAAGGAAAATATTTATTCTAAGCAGATATGAGCAACTCAAATACAAAGAAATAGCTGATAAATTGGGGATATCTGTTAAAACAGTAGAAAATCAAATGGGAAAAGCCCTGCAATTTTTGCGAAAGGAATTGGCAGACTATCTCCCGTTGCTGCTTCTATTCTTCCATCATTTTTTTAACGGTGAATAGGGTTAAACACAATTACAATTGTCATACTTATAAAGAACAATACACCAAATAAAAGCAATACCCGATTAAGAGAAATTAATTGTGCATGAAAAACGATAACCTACATATTAATGATACATTCCTTGCCAAATTCCTTTTGGGTGAAACCAACAAGGAAGAGCAAAACATGGTTATTCGTTGGCTGGAAGAAAAGGACGAAAACCGCAGACATTTAGATCAATTGGAACAAATTTGGCTGGAAAGCGGCAAATTAAATCCTCATCCAATTTCGGTTAATAAAAAATCAGCGTGGGCAAAGCTATCTTCCCGGTTGGATCAGCATGAAAAAACCCTCTCCCCGTCTATTCAACGGTTTTCCCGATTTAGAATTGCTTTAATCAGCTCTGCAGCGGCATTCATTCTTATTCTTTTTGGTATTTTCAATTGGTATTCCGATGATTATACTCAAACAGAAGAATTCTTACTGACCAACACCAGCCAATCTACCATTCAGGATAGTTTACCTGATGGATCAAAAATTTATTTGAATAAGTTCGCTCACATTAGCTACCACACCTCAAAAACCAAGCAACGCATTGTAAATTTGCAAGGTGAAGCTTTCTTTACTGTGAAAAGAGACACTCTCAGACCATTTATTGTTAATGCAGGTATTGGCGGCGTTAAGGTATTGGGGACAAGCTTTCAGGTGAAGATGAAAGAAAACGGAGATATTCTTGTGGATGTGAATTCCGGTAAAGTAGAACTATTCCGCCCAAATAAAACTCAAACCGATACCTTGCACATGATTTTAACCAATAACGAAGGAGGCTTAATTTCGAGCCAACAAGATACTATTATAAGATTGACAAGCAATTCTTCGGCTTTTTTCTGGGTTGATAAGAGATTGTCTTTCAGAAATAAACCCTTAAAAGAAGTATTCAAAGTACTTGAATCCTGTTATCAAATCACTATAAAATCAGACAATCCTGAAATAAACAATCTGTACTACTCTTCTTCATTCATTGATGAAAATGCTGAAAATGTGATTAAAGTTATCTCAAAGACATTTAACTTAACTTACAGCAAAAAAGAAAACACGTTTATGATATCATACCCGGAAAAGAATGAATAAAATTGCCCTGATTCTATCAATAACAATAGCCTGTATTCTCTGCACCATGAAGATACAGGCTCAAAACTTTCTGGAAAAGAAGATCAACCTGGAAGTTACAAATCAAAGTACGGAAACAACAATGTTTATTCTAGAGAAACTAGGAGGCTTTAACTTCTCTTTCGATGCAATGTTACTCGACCCAAGTAAAATGATTTCGATTAAGGGCAAGCATCAATCTCTCGAAGAAATATTGGATGAACTTTTTAAAGGAAGATTGACCTATAAAGTGATCGGTTCGCATGTTATCTTACAATCGAAAAATAAGTCTGGTTTGAGCAGTACAATGTGGGTTTTATCTGGTGTGATTACAAATTCAAACGGAAATCCACTCGAAAATGCAATTGTTTATGAGGTGAATCGGCAAGCTTCATTCATTACCAATCCTAACGGAAAATACCTGCTGCATTTAGAAGGCAATCAAAATTCTGCTATTAACTTTAGCTGCAAAGGATACAAAGACACCATTGTCTATGTTCAGGCTGGTAAAAAACAACAGCTAAATATTGTTCTTAAACCATGGCAGGCACAAAGCATCTTTAAAACAGAACCAGCTTTTGCCCAAAACTTACATTCCAGAACCAAAGCAATTAATTGGGCCTACACCAATAAAGAGTTGCAGGATATTGGTTTTGTCAACCTGATGGTGACGAACAAAGCGCTCTATATCTCCAACAACCTCAATGTGAAAGAAGTACGATTTGTTCAGGTATCATTTATTCCCTCTTGGGGAACCAATCAATTAACAAATGGACTGGTTACAAACAAATTATCTATGAATATTATCGCCGGATATTCGGCAAATATTGAGGGGTTCGAAATTGGAAGCGTAGCCAATATCATCCGGCAGGAAATGAATGGTGTCCAAATTTCCGGCGTTGCGAACGTAGTGGGTGAAGATGTGCATGGTGTTCAAGCTTCCGGTGTTGTCAATACAAATCTGGGAAACATGGATGGAGTTCAACTAGCTGGAGTAATTAACAGAGTAAAAGGCGATATAAAAGGCCTTCAAATGAGTGGAGCCATAAATTCTGCTGCGGCAAAATCATTGGACAGCGTCCCCTACAGAGGTTGGAACGGACAAATCAGTGGAGGAATTAATCTGCATGGTGGTGAGCGAATTAATCTGCAGGTTGGTGGTGTCTACAATCAGGCAAACTCGGTAGATGGTCTTCAAATTTCGGGGGCAATTAATATGGTGAGAGGGACAACCAATGGGGTGCAAATATCTGGGATTTACAATCAAACAGACAAGTTGAGGGGCATACAAATTGGTCTCATCAATTTTGCCGACACTATTGAAAATGGTTTTCCGATTGGATTGGTGAATATCATTAAAAACGGCTACCACAAATGGGAACTTTCAACCGATGAGTCGTTCTACTTTAATGCAGCCTACAAAACGGGTGGCAAAAATCTTTACAGTTTTCTAAAAATTGGAGCGGGTAAATATCTTAACGCTGCTTATGGTATTGGCTGCACAAGCAATACCAACCGTAAATTTTCAGTCAATCTGGATGTGTCTGGTTCTTCCCTTTTTAACACTGATTCAGACTACGATGTTTTTGCCGGTGATCTGTACCGGGCTCAGCTGGGTCTTACAATTAAACTGAATAAAAACATCACCCTTAGTACGGGTCCATCTTACAATTTCTGTAGTCCGGATAAAGAACAAAATCAGATTTCAAAAATTAATTTCTCCAGTAAAAACACCATGTATTTTGGAAATTATTATCTGGATCAAGCTGTTGCAACACTTAAAAATCAATATTGGCTTGGCTGGCAATTCGGCCTTAGATTCTAAACATTTATAATCTGATTCAACACAAAGAACATGAAAAGATATGGATGCACTTCTGCATTCTTCTTATTTTCTTTCCTAGCATCATTTTTTTGAAATTGTAAATAGGGGTATCTCCCACTACAATTGTCCTCCTTCTATAAGATCATAAAATCAAATTTATAGAAATGACAAAAGTAAGAATTGTACTAGCATGCATGATACTGAGCTTAGTAAGCCCGGCTATTGCCCAAAACCACACAAAATATCAAGTCGGCTTTGTTTCTCCTATCGGAACCAATGGAACAAATTCAATCAACTACATCAACGATTATTCCTTTAACTTACTGATAGGGATTAATGGTGGTGTAAATAAAATGGAAATTGGCGGCTTAGCGAATTACAACCAAGGAAAAACAAATGGATTTCAACTTGCCGGAGTTACTAATGTTACCAGAAACAAAGCAGATGGCTGTATAATTGCCGGAGTCGCTAACTTGATAATTGATGATGCAAAAGGATTTCAGCTTTCTGGTGTAGGCAATATTAATTCCAGGAATTCAAATGGAGTAATGATATCCGGTGTTGCCAATATCACAAAAGAAAATGCCAAGGGGTTTCAGTTGTCCACGGCAAACATCACCAAAAACAAATTAAATGGTGTGCAAATAGGAGCTTTCAACTATGCAAAAATCCTAAAAGGAAGTCAAATAGGTGTTTTTAATCTTGTCGACAGCCTTGAAAGCGGCACACCAATAGGCCTTTTCTCTATTGTAAAAGGAGGTTATTATGCGCTTGAAATTTCTACCAATGATGTTATTCACGCTAATTTAAACTACAAAATGGGTGTTGAGCATTTCTATACCCTATTTACAGTTGGATTTGATAGATACAAGGGCAAAGATCTTTTTAAATACGGCACCGGATTTGGAAGTTTACTCCCCATTGGTCAAAGATACAAGTTATCCATTGAAGCAACATCAAACCAATTGGTATACGATAACGACTGGAGTGAATTAAATCTTTTAAACACATTGCAAACCAATTTTCATTTTCACTTTACTCCTCAATGTTCCCTCTTTGCCGGCCCTACCCTTAATGCTTACATAACCAATAAGAAAGTTGGTGAACAATATGGAACAATAGACATTCCCCACACGATCTACGATCATACAAGCAGTAAAAACAAATTATTTGTATGGATTGGTTTTAATGCTGGTGTTTCATTCCAATTTTAACCGAAACTAACAAAAAAGAACCGCAATTGTGTAATGCGGTTCTTTTGTTTTCATGAATTATTTCTTTCTCCAAACCGTCATCTGCGATATGGTATGTTGAAATTTCCGCGATGTTTCGCGAATTACAAAAGGAACATCCTTGGGCTCATCCAGTAATTCAAAATGGTCTTTTAAAACCTCCTTTAAACCATCTAATGTTGTGTAAGGTTCTCCATCTTTTCGGAATCCTCCTACCCACTTATCAGCCTCGGTAAATTCTTCCAGCCAAGTATAGGGTGAAGTGAGAACCAAAATTCCACCATCATTGATCCGAAAATGCATCTCTTGCAAAAATTGAATCGGATCGTACAGTCTGTCGATTAAATTGCCTGCAAACACCAAATCGTATCCGGTATAAATGGGTTTTAAATTGCAGGCATCTGCTTGAAAAAATTCAACTTTATCGCGAACAGAATCCAAGCCGCAATCATCTAACTTAATTTCCTGATAACTTGTCAGTTTCCCTTCTTCCTGTCGGATATACTTTAATTTTCCGGTTTCTTTCAACTGAGTTCCAATACGAATGAAACGGGCTGAAAAATCCAAACCTGTTACCTTATCAAAATATTTCGCCAACTCGAAAGTTGTTCTGCCCGTTGCACATCCTATATCCAGTGCATTTCCTTTGTTCAGACTTTTTAAATGATCTTTGATAAAAGCAAGACAAGTTTTAGAATAATCTTTCACACCAAAATATTCCTTTCCATACTGGAATTCACAATATTGCGATACTAAACCATCCGTTTCATAGTAATCTGTTTCAATTAGCACCTCCTGATCTGATTCAATGTATCGAAAACCAGCATGTTGAAAAAAATGACGCCGAAAAGCATAACGGGAATCGCGAATGGCCAGATTTCCTGTCGATATCCAGGAACCACCTTTAATCAGATTGTGCTTGGCATCAAAAGTTGGCGTTGAAAAATCATCGTAAAACGGATGAATCTCAAAACCATCCAAACCTGAAATAGGCATCTCTGTCCATTGCCAAACGTTACCAATTACATCATAAAAACCACCGGTTTCAAATTTATCCACAGGACAGGATGAAGCGTAATGCTCCAAATTAATATTCCCGGGAGCCGTTTCCCATTCAGGTTGATCTGCAATTTTTAATGAATCTCGTAAGCGATAATACTCTGCCTCGGTTGGCAGACGCAAAGTTTTGCCTGTCTTCGCAGATTTCCAGTTACAGAAAGCCTTTGCTTCCAGATAATTTACCTCAACAGGCCAATTCCAAGGCATTTCAATCATCTCGAGCATGGTACGAAGCTTCCATTCGCTTCCTTCTTTCAGCCACCACAAAGGATGCTCACATTTTTTATAAGTCACCCAGCCCCAGCCTTCTTCCGTCCACCATTTTTCTGTTTTGTATCCATCATCGTCAACAAAAGCCTTAAACTCCTCATTCGTAACCAAAAACTTAGATGCATGAAATGATTTAATTTTAGACTGGAATTCTCCAAACTCATTGTCCCAGCCATACAAGGCATTGTCCTTGCCTTTTCCTATTCTTACCTTTCCCGATTTCACTTTTAACAATTCATTGACCGGAGCATTTCCCCATTCCTTACAAATCTTAAACAACAAATTGGGTTTTATCAAATAGATGGGCAACTGACGAATCAGTACCGATGATGTTTCGATATGAATTCGCTGATGCTCTATTCCCATCAGTATTACCCAAAACTGACTTTCCCAATTGATAGGAATTTTCAGCGGAAGCTCTAAAATCAGCTTCTCAATCATCTTCTTTGCTTCATTACGATATGCCAGAGTTTCCTGCATCGTTGGCCATTCGTAATGTTTGTCATTCAAATCATCCCACGACATTTCGTCCACTCCCACAGCAAACATCGATTCAAATTTTGGATTTAATCTATCGGTGATGATTCCTGCCAATATCAATTTATTTACGAAAAAGGTGGCTGTATGTCCAAAATAAAAAGCCAGAGGATGGCGCAATGGATCAGCCCGGTGTAAAAATGCCTCTTGTCCGTTTAAGCAATCGTATAGGAGTTCATCCAATTCCCATGTCTTTCTAAAATAGTTGAGAATCTCTTTTCTTTTTTCTTCTGGATTCCCTTGGTTCAATATCGGTGTTTTAGTCACCAATAAATCTTGACGACTCTTTGTTTCTATCATATTTTCCATAAAATTTCAGCTTTGAATATTCCATTTTCATTGCAAAAATGAAGTTAATAATTATTCTTATCCATTCAAAAATCCATTGCAATGCAAGACAAGTAATCAACAATAAAAGGATTGTTTTTGTTTTAAGAAATTTTAGTAATTTAATAAGGCACTAATTCTCAACACATGAACTATCTTATTTTTTTACTAATTGGACTTGTAGCCGGATGGATTGCGAGCATTTTATTAAAAGGTCGTGGTTATGGCATGATAATCAACCTGATTTTAGGTGTTATTGGTTCCTTTATAGGAGGTACAATCTTTGGTATTTTTGGGATACATTTAAATGGATTCTTTGGTTTGCTTATATCTGCAACAGTAGGAGCTATTGTGCTAATTTGGGTGGTAGGCTTGTTTTCGAAGAAATAAGGCTCGTTTTACAGCATTCACCCCTAAATCCCCTTTAGGGATTTGGGTTACATTTATGAATCCGAAACACTATTTCTCGAAAAAATAATCCGATTCCACCTTACAGATTCGAACAGCATATTTTTCGTACCAATTCTCTTTGCCTCTTTCCTGAGCAATTTGATGAGCGGGATGTGCCTGCCATTTTTTAATTGCATCTAAACTCTCCCAATAAGAAACCGTTATTCCAGTCTCCTCCCTTGCTGATTCAACACCTAAAAATCCTGCTTGTCTTTTGGCCAATTCCATCATAGATTCAGCCATTTCTGAATAGCCATTATCAGCCGTTGTTTTTATTGATGAAAATATAACAGCATAATACGGTGTCCCGTTAGTTTTAGCAATCATTTTTCTATAAAATTAGTTTTTACAATTTCCTTATCTTCTCCACTAAGCATTTGCGAAGGAACACTATCTTTAATAACCTGATTAATTACATTTAACAGATTTCGTCTCACTTCTGTTTTTAATGAAACCATAGTCACCTCTCTCACCTTCTTCCTCCCTTTAATCTCCTTTATCATTTCCTCCTGCTCCGAAGGAATCATCAAAGTAGAAAGTTCCGGCAAAAAAGTAATTCCTCCTTTGTATTCAACAATTCTTCGAAGTGCATCTATATTATTGCTCTCATAAACAAAATTTCCGTTCTGATTCGATTGAATACTGCAAATATTAGTCACCTGATCCATAAAACAGTTTCCTTCTCTTAGCAACCAAACATCCGAATAATCCAATTTATTAATGTCTATTTTATCCTGTGAATACAACTCATGTTTATCAGACACATACAAATAAAACTGCTCGTAAAATAAGGGAGCCAAATCCAAATTACTTTTCAATTCAATTGGTGTTGAGATAATTCCACCATGAAAAGTTCCGGTTTTAATTCCCCGCAAAATATCTTCGGTAATTGCCTCCTGAATCCTTATTTTAATCCTGGGATACTTTTTATTCAACTCATCGATAAACAAAGGCACAAGAAATGGCGATAAGGTTGGAATAACGCCCAGGCAAACCTCTCCCTGAATTTCTTCAGACAATTGAATGGCAAAATCTTCCAGTTGCTTCGATTCTGTCACCAAAAGTTGTGCTTTTTCCAAAAAAGCAATTCCATTTAAGGTCGGTTCCACATTTTTGGTCGACCGATCGAAAAGAATAATACCCAACTCATCCTCTAAAGCCTGTATCTGCAAACTAACAGCCGGCTGCGATACTCCCATAGATTTGGCAACACCGATGTAACTTCCCAAACGGCCTAAGGCCAAAGCGTATTTTAATTGTTTTAAGGTCATTCAATAACTTTTTCTTATTTGAACCATGAAGTTAATTAAATTTTGTTTAAATGGATTTTGAATTGAAATTTTAGACCGGTGAAAAAACAACCAATAAAGTTAATCGGGCTTGAGTGAACAGGAAGATAGTTTTGTACCTTTGGCAATTCACAAAAAAAGTTGACAAACTTGAGAATTGACGAAGTATTTAAGAGTGTGAAGATAAATAGTCTAATCACTTATTGCTCTCATCAGAAATCTTATTAAGTATGAAAATTGGAATTATAGGTGCAATGGAAGTCGAAGTTGTGAAGCTTCGCGATCAATTGTCCAATAGAAAAGAACAGAAAAAAGGCTCCTTTGTTTTTTATACAGGTACTTTAAACAATGTTGAAATTGTTTTGCTTCAATCGGGTATTGGAAAAGTAAATGCAGCTATCGGGGCAACTTTACTCATCGACAACTTTAAACCTGATTATATAATCAACACAGGTGCAGCAGGAGGTTTCCCCGGTGATTTAAAAGTTGGTGATATCGTAATATCCGAGGAAGTTATTCATCATGATATGGATTGTACTGTTTTTGGGTACAAAATAGGACAAGTTCCCGGAATGCCGACAAGCTTTGCCGCTAACGAAAAATTAATTTCTTTGGCCGAAAAATCGGTTCATCAGTTAACTGATTTACAGACAAAAAAGGCATGTATTCTAACAGGCGATCAATTCATGAATAATGCTGAAGCAACCAACAAGATAAAAACATTATTCCCTGCAGCCGAAGCTGTGGAAATGGAGGGTGCCGCAATTGCACAAACCTGTTATCAATTCAATATTCCATTTGTGGTTATCCGATCTATTTCGGATATTGCAGGACAAGAGAATGCAATGGAATATCAGGAATTTGTAGAAATAGCCGCGGTAAATTCAGCCAAAATGGTGACTGAAATGATACGTGAGTTAGGAAATCAGAAATAAAAAAAAGAAAATGGAAAAGATACAAAGCTTTACAGTAGATCACAATAAATTAAAAAGAGGGATCTATGTTTCCCGCAAGGATAAAGTTGGAGCCGAGACATTAACAAGTTTCGATATCCGAACTAAATTGCCAAATCAGGAACCGGCAATGGATATACCAGCCATGCACACCATGGAGCATTTGGGTGCTACCTTTTTAAGAAACCATAAAGAATGGGCAGACCGCACGATTTATTTCGGCCCAATGGGTTGTCGTACGGGTTTTTATGCAATTTTTAGCGGCGATCTGGAATCAAAAGATATCGTAAAGGTAACTCAGGAAATGTTCGGTTTCATGGCTAATTTTAATGATGAGATTCCAGGAACAAACAAGATAGAATGTGGAAATTACATGAGCCACGATTTACCAATGGCAAGATGGGAATCAAACAAATTTAAAACTGAGGTTTTAGAACATCTTACTGATGAGAATTTGAATTATCCTGAATAAAGAATAAGAGATAAAGCATTTAAAGAGACTGTTATTCTTATCAAGAGGCAGTCTCTTTTTTTTGTACAAATTTCATTATATTTATTACTGATAAATATCTGTACAAAATGAAAATTTCAGGATTTAAATTTCTTATTATTACGATTTTAATACTGCTAATTCCAATTTATGCAAATTGGAAGCTTATAGCGTACGGTGAAAAAACAGAAGGCGTAGTAGTAAAAATAGTAGAAGAAAACACCGGCATGTTACTCTCTTTTTATTCCGTTATTGCTTACGAAGCAAATCAAAAGCAATTTACTTTAAAAGGTCCTGAGAATGTTGAATATCCTATTGGAAAAAAATTTCAGATTCTTCACTCAAAGAAAGATCCACAAAATGCGATCATTTTTTCTATAAAAGGCTTATACTTTAACAAATTCGCTTCGATTTCCATCGTATTATTCATCCTGTGGATCGCATTTTACCTTAGTTTTTCACCAAAAAGTGCAAACAGAAATTCCGGAAAGCAAACAGTTAATTCAAATAAAAAAAATTGCAGAAAAAAATTGGTTTAAAACTGATTTCCAATCTCCCAATATCAAAAAAACAAAACCTTCCCTTATTCATTTTACATTCCAAACATTTTAATTCTAAATTGCAGCAAGTATGCTGCGAAAACTAAACAAATCATAAGGAAAACCAGTCAGATTTTACTAATTTGGCAGGCAAACATTCTATAAGTACTAATACTAAACCTAACAACGTGAAAAAGACTTTTCTTTATGTACTTGTTGCAGGTATCGGTTTAACCGCTTGCAATAGTAACAAAAGTGAGCAAAAGACTGAAAATCCGTTTTTTGCAGACTACAACACTCCTCACCAAACAGCTCCTTTTGATTTAATTAAATTTGAGCACTTCGAACCTGCTTTCACTGAAGGTATGAGGCAAGGTCGTGTGGAAATTGATGCTATTGCCAACAATACTGAAGCACCAACTTTCGAAAATACGATTGAAGCCATGGATAAAGCAGGACAATTGTTGACTAAAGTCAGCAATGTGTTTTTTAATCTTTCGGGCTCAGACACCAATGATTCAATTCAGGCTCTTTCGAAAAGATTGGCTCCTGAATTAACAAAATATGGTGCTGACATCGACCTAAACGAAAATTTATTTAAAAGAGTTAAGGCTGTTTACGAACAAAAAGACAATTTAAACCTAGATACTGAAGCAAATACACTTCTTGAGAAAACTTACAAAGGTTTTGTTCGTGGCGGCGCCGATTTAGATGCCGGTAAAAAAGCAAAACTTCGTGTAATCGATGAAAAATTATCTTTATTAACTCTGCAGTTTGGAGAAAACCAATTGGCAGAAAACAATGCGTTTGTATTGCTTATCGATAATGAAAATGATTTAGCCGGTCTTTCGGAATCTGTAAAAGCAGCTGCCGCTGAAACTGCAACTGCAAAAGGAGAAGAAGGAAAATGGGCTTTCACATTAGACAAGCCAAGTATGCTTCCTTTTCTTCAGTACGCAGATAATCGCGAGTTAAGAAAAAAAATCTACATGGGTTATGTGAACCGTTGTAATAACGACAATGAGTTCGACAACAAAAAAGTATTGTCAGAAATTGCTAACCTAAGAGTAGAAAGAGCTCAATTATTTGGATTTAAGAGTCATGCAGATTATATTCTTGCTGAGAATATGGCAAAGACTCCAGAGAAAGTATTTGAATTATTGAATAAGCTATGGGATGCAGCTCTTCCAAATGCAAAACTGGAAGCTGCTGAAATGCAAAAAATGATTGACAAAGAAGGTGGTAAATTCAAACTAGCATCTTACGACTGGTGGTACTATGCTGAGAAAGTAAAAAAAGTAAAATACAATTTAGACGAGTCTGAACTTCGTCCATATTTCGAAATTAATAACGTCCGCGATGGTGCTTTCGAATTGGCTCACCGCCTTTATGGAATCAATTTCATTGAAAGAACTGATATCTCAAAATATAATAAGGATGTTCAAACCTGGGAACTTCAGGAAGAAGATGGAACTCACATTGGCATCTTCTATTTAGATTATTTCCCCAGAGCTTCGAAGCGTGGTGGTGCATGGATGAACAGTTTCCGCAAGCAATCAGGTTGGGAAACAGAAAATGCTATCACTCCAATTATTTGCAACGTATGTAACTTTACCAAGCCTGTAGGCAATCAGCCAGCTTTGTTAAGTGTTGATGAAGTAGAAACTTTATTCCACGAATTTGGCCACGCTTTGCACGGATTCCTTTCAAGGTGTAAATACAATACTCTTTCGGGTACTGCTGTTTCACGTGATTTTGTTGAATTGCCATCACAGGTAATGGAAAACTGGTGTTTAGAGCCAGAAATGTTAGCATTGTATGCCAAACATTACCAAACCGGAGAGGTTATTCCTGTTGAATTGGTAAAAAAAGTTCAGGATGCTGGCAAATTTAATCAAGGATTTGCTACAGTTGAATACCTTGCCGCTTCGCTGTTAGATATGAAATATCATACTTTATCTGAAGTTCAGGATATCGATGTTGCAAAATTCGAAGATGATTACTTGAAATCAATTGGCTTGATTCCAGAAATCTATTCCAGATATCGTTCTACTTACTTTGCTCATATTTTTAGTGGTGGATATTCTTCAGGATATTACGCATACATTTGGGCTGGAGTATTGGATTCTGATGCTTTTCAAGCGTTCAAGGAAACAGGTTTATTCAACAAAGAAACTGCTGCCGCTTTCCGCAATAACGTTCTAGCCAAAGGCGGTACTGAAGATCCAATGGAATTGTACAAAAAATTTAGAGGTACTGAACCAAATATTGATGCTTTATTAATCAAACGTGGTTTAAAATAATTTGAAAGCTTAACTACAGGCTATTTGCCTTTAGCAGATTTTAAATTAAAAACATAAAAAATCCGGTTCATATTGTGAACCGGATTCTTTTATATATATAATCTCAACTTAAAAGGGCAAGGCTAATAAAAAAAAATCGGTAAAAGCTAATCTTCAATTTCTGCTTTTTTAGTGTACATATTCAAGACTTTTTGCTGCATCTCATCAATTGGATAACCATCAGGTTCCAAAACAAAATTCATAGCAATTCCATCCAGCATCGAGACAAGAAACCGGGTTTCCATCTTTGGATTTTCAGTACCTTCCTTATTAAAATATTTTCTTATTATATTTAATTTCGGGATTACGATCTCGTGTAATTCATGTTTGTACTGGTCAACAACTCCAGGCTGAAGTCTCAAAGAATAGAAAAGCCGAAAGAATTCCAGATTTTTCTCAACAGAATCAAAATAATCATTAATAAAAAACAGTAATTCAACTTCCTGCAATTTTCCATCCTGATTTGGATCTATTCCATCAAATATCAAATGTACCGCCTCAGCAACAATGGTGTGAAGCAAATTCTCCTTCGTTTCAAACAGAGAAAATAACTTTTCTTCATTAATACCAACTTCACTTGCAATCATTGCTCCTGTAGTTGAAAAATAACCATCTCTCACAAAAATTTCCAAAGCAATATTTAGAATATCTTTCTTCAATAAATCATCTTTTGGTATAATTTTCGTTGCTCCCATAACCTGAAATTTTAAAAATTAGCCACTACTCTAGTTCGTAAGTTACAACAGAATTTAGCTTAAATCCAAAATTTTTATTATAAGTAACACTGGTTCAGCCTCAAAACTAATCAACAATAAAATTATATTCAGACAAATTCTGGTAAAAAGCCGGAACATTGCGATAGTTCAATATCACCTTTTTTCCTGCAAAAAACAGAAACAAATATTCTTAAAACCTTAACTGATTTATAAATCAGAGCCTACAATGAATTTTCTTCCAAAACTATAAATATTCCCCAAAAAAGCCATTCTAAAATTCCCTTTACTCAACTTTTCGTACTCCCTACTAAGAATTTTTTGCATTTCACTCATATGTTTTTTTTTACGAATTATTTTTAAGAATATTTACAAAAAATCAATGACCAAAACATTATTTAATGTCATCAACGAATTATTTTTTTACATTAATGAAATTTAATGCCGCAAATCAATTGTACACATAAAATTTACATGATTAGGATAAATAAGTCATCAATTACAAATCATTTGAACTGATTAAAACAAAGACCACAGAAACTCTGTGGCATGCTATGGATAATAAAAAGATCTATAACATCATGAAAAATAAAAAATGACAATTTTATGAAAAATTCAACAAAAGAAATGGAAAATGTTGCCACACTAGTTGCAAACAGCCAACCAGGTGGAGATGAATTCTACGCAGAATTGCAAAAAAAGGCCCAAGAGGCAGTCGCTTCAATTTTTAAATCTCCATTGTATCCAATTCAATATCCATCTCAAGGCGATTTTCTATGGAACTGGCAAAATGGCAACAATATTTTCAACGAATCAACTTACAATTACATTAATTCAGTCGTAGCTCCAGGAGATATTACAAACACTGCTAAGCTTGGAGCGTCCGGAAGTTTTCCAAACGCTTATGTTCAAGTGTTAAATTCAATTGCATACTCATTAAACAGAAATGATCAAGGACAGTTGGATCAGGCAACTAAAAATGCTTCGACACAGGGAAACACTGTAGTTTCTGATTACCAAACTTGTTATGGCAACATCTCTGAAGAAGATATGAAAGATGCAAGTGTGAAAACCAAACTGGACTACATTATTGGTTATATTTTTGGTAGTGTTTGGAGTGGAAAAGAAGCTGCAGGCGAAAGCCCAATCAGCTATACCGAAATGACCGAAGCCAGAAACTTAAAAAAATTATTGCCTAACCGCCCTGCATCAAGTGATCAGGTAATTTCAGATGTTTCTATTTATCTAAACATAATGAGTCCGGTAAATGCTTTGCAAGATACACTGCAAAACGGTTCATGGATCCTTACATCATTAAAAAAATGCACTCAATCTCCTTCAAAAAAGAATGGAGGAATTAAAACGATAAATCCTAATAACGGAGAAATTTCGGACCAATTTAATGTTGGGTACGGTATCAATAAATCAAAACAGGAGATTTCAAACGACTTACAAAACAAAGGCCGTACCATTGAAATTAAAATGGAAACACAATCAGCTTCAGGAAGTGAAATGAATGTACACATTGAAGGTCAGGCCGGATTTAGTGTTGGTTCCTGGTTGAAATTCGGACTTTCAGGCGGAGGCTCATACGACATGTCGAAAGCTGAAGGAACAAGTACTGATTGTTCCGTTTCAATGAAATGGGAAGGATATGCAATGATACCAATGGCTCCTACAGCATGGCAACAAGCTACTGAAAAAGGATGGTATTATGCTGATCCAATTTCTCAAGCTGTAGCTAATGCAGAAAAGGATATCAGCGGGTTTAAGTTTGTGATTAGACCAACTTTCAATATGGACACTTTTACAAATGGTGGGAACTTTGGTATGCTGAACAACCTTTTAATTGCTAACTACCCAACAGTTGAAATCACATATCGAAATGCGAATTTTAAAAAATTTAAGGAAAGTTGGGAAGAACATGCATCGGGAAATCTGACACTTTTTGGTTTTATTAAACTTGGAAGCTTCAGTCAGGGAGTTTACAAAAACTCATACAAAGAAAGTTCTGACAACAGTTCATTTACAGTTACATTCTCAGCTTCGGATGCTATCGTTAGTGTTCCTGAACTACAGCAAAGTGCATATGCTATTGGCGGTGCAATTACAAACCCAGGTGCTTAGCCTATTGCAGCAAATACCTGCTCCCACAATGGAGGTAAATCTTTGGAAGACCTGCTTTTCAGCGGGTCTTCACATATTACATAGATGCTATCATTATCGTAAAAAAGAATATTTGTGATGACTAAATCTATAGTGAAAATACTTTTTCTTCCGCTCCTAACATCTATTGCTCTTTCATATCGAACAGACACTTATGAAATTGCTAAGTATAACAATCTGAAAAATGATACGGATACACTGCATCCGGCATCAGAATCGCTCTACCCTATACTTACAGATGCAATAAACAAAGGAATTGCTTGCTTCTATCAGGAACAGATAACTCTTATTCAATACCCGTCACAAGGTAGTTTGAAGTGGTACTATCAAAATATAAATGGAATATTCAATGAGGGAACTTTCAACTATGTAAGTGCACGGGTACAACCATCGAAAGATTCAAAATATTTAGCATCACTATCGCATGCAGGCGGATTTCCCAACGCTTATTCCAATCTGCTCACTAATATATATTATAATACAGGCGAAACCGAACAACTAACTGATTCCATTCCTCAAGGTCGATGGGCATTATATCAACTTACAGAGAATACCTGTAATCCGACAAACGCAAATGGTGGAATGAAAACAATAAATCCAAATACCGGTACTATTTCAGAATCATATCAGGTTGCCTATACAATCTCAAACTCAATTGATCAACTGAGAACAGAGCTGAAAAATAATCGAAAATCGATAAAAATTGAGATAAAAATAAACAATCCAAACCCAATCAATGTGCAAATTATTACCTACAATGAAACAATAACCGACAGTATTTTATACTGCTTGCCTGATTCGATAACATCGCTTCTTCTCCCATTCAATGCGGGAACAATGGAAAATGGAATACTGGGAATGGAATATTACGGAGTTACGATGTTCAATATCCTTCCTAAAAAATGGGAATCTGAATCAAATACAGGATGGTACAATGGATTTCCGATTGCAGATGCAGTCAAAAATACGAACCCAAAAAATAAAGGATATCACTTTGCTGTGACACCTAAATATAATTTAGGCTTACTTAAAGACGGAGGCGACTTTGGTTTTATTACCAATTTATTGATTTGTGACTCTTTGGTCAGCACACTCTCTGATCTTGAGGAACCTGTTTTAAAGGAAAATCCAAATACTCTCACCCCATCGAACCTATTTCGCGGAAAACGGACTTCAAATGAAAATGTTGTGATCAATCTGAAAGAATCCATTTTCCCAAAATTGCGTGTTCCAATCCTCGAGCAAACAGCTACAGTTATCGGCGGCACTTTTTGTTTTCCCGGCGCAGAAAAAGTAACTCCGCAAAGAAAATGATTGTTGCTGATTAAATACCAGACAGGTTCTATTTGTTCAAATCCTCAACCAAACGATTCATAGAAATCATGTCAAAATCGCCAAACTTTTCGGCTTCGTAATTCTTAACAAATTCCTGATTAATTAGGAATAATTTACTGTTGTAAGTATCCTGAAGAAAGGTATTCTCGCTATGAAAATCCTCAAAACCGGTAAAATTTAACGGACAAGTTGATAATTCCCAATCATCGCCATCAGGACTCATAAATAACAAAGGCAATCCGTGTGTCCGGCAAATAAAAGGCCGGGATTGATAAATTTGACACGAATCATGAATCAGGAAATTACAATCGTCGGCTTCTTCATCCAATTTCTGATACTCTTTGGGTGGGTTTGCTTTCAATTCCTGTAAGATGCTGAAATACTCCACCGGCAAAACCGAAAAATGCATGCAACACTCCGAACAACCTTTTTTGCAAGCCATTTCATCTTTATGCAGGTTGGCTAACTTCTCACTCAATTCGCTAACTTCATTTCTTAATCCGCGATATCTTTCCAATTCGTTTTGTGCTTCGGTATTCATGTTCTTTCTTTTTAGGCTGGCAAAAGTACTTCGTTTAAGTACTTATTCCAATTCGAGAGGCAATAGTTCTCCCAGCTCAATATGTTCCGGCGTAACAATTGCCTGGATCGGATAAACCTCCACTCCATTCTCGTAAGCTTCTTTTAAAGCCATTGCATAATCCGGATCAATATCATATGCAGGTGAAAATTTTTCAACATCTGTTCGTTGAATCACATAAACCATCACGGCTCTTTTGCCTTCTTTCTTTACCTGCATTAATGTATTTAAGTGCTTTTTTCCCCGGGTGGTTACTGCATCCGGAAAACAAGCATAATCACCAACTTTCATACTTACATTTTTCACTTCGATAAAGCACTCTTCTATTTCATTCGAAGCAAAAACATCAAAACGACTATCTCCAAATTTCACCTCTCTTTTTACGAACGAATATCCTCTCAAAGCACCAATTTCTTGATTTTTGACGGCTTCGTAAACCAGTAAATTCGGAACTGAAGTATTAATTCCTACCCAAGACCCGTTGATCCTGATCATTTCCCAGGTATACTTGGTTTTGCGTTTGGGATCATCAACGAAAGTTAAGTACACCTCTGCCCCTTCTTCCAAACAAGATTTCATGCTACCCGAATTAGAAGTATGCGCAACAACAATCTCTCCATTATCCAACTCAATATCAGCTAAAAATCTTTTGTACCGCTTTATTAAGCGACCGTGAACTAATTTATTGGGAAAAATCATATTTATATATTTATGTTGGAAAACCAAAGATAAGCAGATTTCACCTACTTTTGTAAAGTTGAAAAGATATGAATTTGAATGGTACAAACTGAAATTACCCCCAAAATATTTATTTACAATCCAACCTGCGAAATGGCTATTGCTAACGGAACTGTTAGTTTTATGCCCAATAAAACCTTAACAAAGTTTGAGCATGATCTGGATGTATTACCCCTGTTTTTTGCCGGTAAAATGGACACCGTAATGGTTCATAAATTGCCTGACCAGCAATTCATTAACCTACTGACAAAGGCGGGCCTAAGCTTACCAAATTTCAAACCACTAAGCGCAGCATTAGCAGACTCTGATTTTATTAAAATGCCAAAAGGCAGTCTTCATCCCTGGGGGTGGAGTCCTAGAATTCATCATATTCTTAAACCCTTTAAAGAATCATGCAGCATCAATTTTTTAAATCAGCCCAATGCTTTCTGGAAAGAAGAGCATCGTGAGTTATACTGCCGTAAAAAAGCACTGGAAGTTGTAAAAGAGGCAATCAATTGTTCCAAAAATTCATTATTCATTAATATAGATCAAACAGCCAAAATCTGCACCAGTGTTTCAGAGGTTGAGAACCTAATGAGCAAATGGAAGCAAATTGTAATTAAAGCACCATTAAGCTCAGCAGGAAGAGGCATACAGATTCTTCGGTACGCCACTTTAAATGAATCCATTGTTCAATCAATTAATGGGATACTTGCTTCACAATCCTATGTAATGGTTGAACCTTTTTTAAATAAAGTATTCGATTTCTCGCTTCAATATTATTGCAACGGGAAAGGGGAATTAGATTATCTGGGATTGGGATTTTTTGAAACCGATTCGAAAGGACAATATTTGAGTAATTACCTTGGTGGTATTCCTTCAGAAATAAAAGCATTATTAACTGAAAACAAAATTCTCGAACTACAAACCTGCATGTCGAAAATTCTTTCGGATTCGGATATTGCAACCAATTATACCGGTTATTTTGGAGTTGATTGTATGTTGGTTTTGGATCGTGAAGAAAAGCTAAGAATTCATCCCTGTTTGGAAATTAATCTTCGATACAACATGAGCACTCTTGCTCTTTTTTTAAACAAAAAAATTCACCCAAACACAAAGGGAAATTTTAAAATCTTCAATCAATTCAAAGCAAGTTTCGATCAATTTCATCTGGAAATGACAGATAAATACCCATTTGAAATGCAGGATGGAAAATGGCGGAGTGGATATCTGCCACTGGTAAGTCCATTTCAGAATAAAACTTTTGGTGCCTATATCTTACTTAAAAAGGAATAAAAAATTGGGATTCTCTCTACTTGTGAAAATCCCAACAATTTATATTCTGATTTTACCAATTGCCGGACAAATCCATTCATCCGTCCTGAATTTTTAATGATGATGATGCTCTTCCTCTCCAAAATACAAATGAGAAAGCTCTTGAACTGCCTGCTTCAACTTCTCAACATATGTTAGATCTGTAGTTTGTTTAGACTTCATTGCATAAACACAAATTTCGTGCAGAACAGCCAGAAGTTTTGCATTTTTAGCCATTATTTTAGGATCATCTGAAACTTTTACCCTTTGAAACATGAAGTACTGGGTAGCAATATCCTGAATTTTATTGGCATGATCTTCCTTATTTGTGATCCATCGAACCAGTTGATTGTAGTCTGCTTTTTCGGTCGATGATAATTCAGTAATCTTTTTCATGCTTTTCTCAATGGTTTCAATATCTTCCGACAACATGATGATCCGAAGAGAATCGGCATAAATTCCGCAGGGAATCTCGCAATGAGCGTACGTTTTTGATGAAGCCCCAAGCAAGAGCATGAACAAGATTAGAAGGCCTGCTCCAATTTTTGATTGTAAAGTTTTCATGGAAATCATTATTTTTTAGTGAATATTTAAACTTCTTATTTAAAATTAGTCTAAACATTCATAATACAAAAATTTCCGGCTTTTAATTTCCAAACAAAAAACTAATTCGTGTACACTGTACGATCCATAGTACAGAATTCTGTGCTGTCAGCATTTTAGTTTTGCTGTTCATTTAACACTGAAGGCTTAGCTTCTAAAGCAAGAAAACTACCCAATTCCGTTAAACCAATCTTTAAAGCTGCCAACCTTTTCTCTGCTTACAATCAATTCCCTGTCAAATTCCTGCGACAAATCTACTTTAAGACGTGAATTGGAATGAACCGACACACCGTTTATTGAATTGATATTAACGATAAACGAGCGGCTGATCCGATAAAATTGTTGCGGATTCAGCAAATCCTGAAGCTCTTCCATTTTGTAATCGATAATGTAGCGGTTGCCTTCTTTCAACAAAATAAAAACATCTCTGCCATCGGCATAAAACACAGAAATATCCTCTGCCTTAAAAGATCTTAGTTTTTCGCCGATTTTTACCATGAAACGGGTTTTGTAATTTTTTTGAATGCTAGCCAAAGCATTGCTCAACTCCTCTAAATTTCTCATCTCCCCTGCTCCGCTTAAGGATTCCTTGAAATTCTCCAATTTTTTCAGACTGGTATACAGATTATCAAATGTTACCGGCTTTAGCAGATAATCGATGCTATTTAATTTAAATGCATTTAAAGCATATTCGTTGTATGCCGTAGTAAAAATAATAGGTGTTTGAACCTGAACTCTATTAAATATTTCGAAGCTCAGTCCATCAACCAAATGAATATCCAAAAAAATCAAATCAACTTTGTTTGATGGATTTCCCAACCATATAGAGGAGTCGGTAACTGAATCGAATCGATCAATCACCTTTATTTTAGGGTCGTACTTTTGCAGCAAACGCTCCAACTTATCGGCAGCCAACACTTCATCTTCTATAATAACTACATTCATAATTTTGGGGATATGTGGTTTCGTAATTTGCTAGTCTTCTAAATCAATTTTTGGAATGAAAATTTTTGTAAACTCTACGCCTCGATCCCAAACAAGCTCCTTATTTGAATAAAAGCCAATGGCTTTTTTTAGAGTTTTCATTTGAAAATTTAATTTAGGAACCGGAGTTAACCGCTCCGAAGATAAAAAATGAAATACAATATAATCCTCGTTTTCGCTCACATCAACAGCCAATTTGATATTCAAATCAACCATTTGATAATATTCAATCATTTGCAATACCTGCAAAATAGTATTGGGAACAACATAAATCTCTTTTAAAGATGATGCAATGTTCCAATTAACGATAAAATTGTTGTTGTATTTATTATTTCTGATCAGTAAATACTGATTCACTTTCTGAATTTCCTCCTCGATCGAAACAATCTCGGAGTATCTGTTTCCTAATATCCGTCGGTAAAATAAGGCCAGATCATCGATGAACTTTTCTGCCTGATCAACTTCTTTTTTCCGAATCAGACCAATCACACTTTCCAGTGATTGATATAAAAAATCAGGATTAATCTTGTTCTTAAAGACTTGCAGTTCAAACTCTATATTTTTTCGATTCATTTCCTCTTTCTCCAGCAAAAGAACCTTTTGCTGATCTAAAAAGCGGATACTCGTATAAAAAAGATGATATAAAATACCGACCAAAGTGAATACGATGAGAAAAGAGATTAATTCGGCTCTAAACTCGCTTAGTCCCAAAAAATAAATGAAGTAGAGTGAAAAGAATGCAAAAACAAGTACAATTGTGAGGATAAAACTCCCAATAAACAAGAAAAGAGATTTCAGTAAAACCCGTTCTTTTAAATAGCCGATTTTCTCCGTTTGGTAAATCCAAAAGCGGTATACTTCAAACAAGGCAAAAGTTACAATTCCCAAAAAGAGTAATTCTTCAGGACTAAAATTATTTCCAATTTCAGAGAGTCGATCGAATATTAGTAATATCAACAGGTAAACAAATACAGCAACCAATGGTGGTGCACATATCCTGTAAAGCAGATGATTTAAATAGTTAGTCTTCATAATTAACAGCCAATTCTATTGGTTTTGCATCTTAATTATTTCAATTGAGCAATCAGTGGTAAACTGACTTTAAAGTGTTCATTTTTATCCAGAAGAATTGTCTCTTCGGTAAAATAGGAATATCTCTTTCGAATATTTTCGATGCCAATTTGAAATGATTCCGGTTGCTCCCGCAACGGATTGATATTGTTTCGAACGCACAAATAATTCTTCTCTGAATCAATTTCCACAGCAAGCGGCGTAGTCTGCGATATCAAATTGTGTTTAATTGCATTTTCAACCAGCATTTGCACACTCAATGGGGGAACGTAGCTTTTTAAAACGTCATCAGGTAAGTTGATCTTTAATTCGTATGCTTCCTGAAACCGAACCTCTAACAAATAATTATAAGCCTGAACAAAATCCAGCTCCTTTTGCAAAGGAATTAATGGCTGATCGTTCTGTTTAAATATAAAGCGATAACTTTCAGCAAACATTCGGATGAAGCGTTCTGCCTTTTCGGCATCTTTGTACAGCAACGAAGAAATTGTATTCAGGGAATTAAACAAAAAGTGAGGATCCAATTGAGATTTTAACGCTTCGAACTGCAGATTAAGCTGATTGTTGATCATCTCTGCCGAACGAATCTCCTCTTCCTTCATCTGATTGTAAGAATACACTACAAAATCCAAAAGGGAATAAACAAATACCAGAATAAAAAGAATGATGACCGATTTAAAGAATTCATCTTTATACATCAACCAAAACTGGGTATAAGTTAGTTCGGTGCGCAGCGATATTAAAAACATTTCGGAATAAATTGCCACCAGTACCAAACCTACCACATACAGCAAAACACATTGAATTAGAAAACGAAGCGCATGTTTTTGGCGCCAGTTAAAGTTCCTGTTTAAATACTGCCCTATTCCCAATGCCGAAAAACCGGCCCACAAACCAAATACAGCGCTGGGTAAATAACCGTTGAATTTAAATTCAGCACCAGGCAATTCGCCTACATGACCATAAAAGGCCAGCATATAGCACAAAATTCCAAGAACAGGACTGATGATAAAAAAACGCAGGTACTTATTCATTGCTTTTATGGGATTTTTTTGGCCAATCTAATTTCCAATTAAAGATAAGCCAATCAATTTTTATTTGTACGGTATACCAATTCAAATTAGACCTATGCACTATTGCACATGCTGAAAGCAAACCATTAACCGCTGATCTGATTTCTAAATTTACTTTCAGATCTATTTGAGTTTATTGCGGGAATAAATTGCTTTCATCACCTTTCCATATTCATATTCCGAACTAATTTCCTGTGTGGCATTAATTAGTGCCGCCCGAATCTTCTCATTCTCCAAATCCATTTTCTGACTTGCCTTGATTAAAAAATTTGCTAATTCGTAGTTGGAAGAAATATTCTCAGCTTTCGAAATTAATTTCAACTGCTGTTCTACAGTTAAGTCTTCCTGATTTAACAAATAATTGTAGAATTTACTCAACTCGTAAGATGAAGAAATATTATCGGATGCTTTTATCAATAAGTCAAAACGATCGGTGCCTAAGGCCTCATATCCAACCAACTCATTCAATATCTGCGTATAGGAATAATCAGATGATATCTCTTGAATCAATTCATTAAATTCATCCAGATTCGACTTATTCAGCAAACCTCTCTTTATCATTGAACCAATAATCTGTGTCATTTCATAATCGGATGATAAGCTGCGGGTTAGTTCAATTATTTCATTCAGATTTTTCTCTGAGAGTCCATCTGCGTTCAGCAATGATTTAATAATCTGAGATTTTTCGTAATCCGATGAAAGATCTTCCACTTCCTTAAGCAAAACAGTTAATTGTTCATTGGTAAGCTTGTCATCATGCAAAGCCAGCTTCATCAAATTGGATTTTTCGTAATCCGATGAAATTTCATCAAAAGCATTAATAAAAAGCGTGAAGTTTTCGTTGGTTAACTCATTCAGTTTGTAAACTGATGACAGCACCTGCGATAGTTCGTAGTTTGAAGATAATTCTGCCAGACTGTGAAAAAATTCGGCCGAAACATCTGCGTCTTCCAAAAATACGGGGTTGTACTTTTTATAGATTTGAGACAACTCATAATCCGAATTAATCCGGTAAGGAAATTCCCGAAGCAAACTCTGCAGTTCAGACTTACTCAGCTTATTATTCTTCAAAAGATATTCTACCATTCTTGAACTGTAATAATCACTGTCGGTTTGCTCAAGCTCCGATAAAAAGCCGGTAATGCCTTTTTTCTGATAAATCTTGTTGACACGTTTTTCCAAATCGAGCCCTGAATTGCGGACAACATCAGGCAAAACCTTTTTCATCCATTCCCTGCCTTTGGGTTCAAAATTCACCTCCTTATTTCCCTCAAAATATCTGTAAACAACACGCCCGTCTTCCGAACTAACATATAGTTTTCGTTTCATCCCAAAACTCACCATGCTGATTTTCAGATACCCATTATCCGATATGGATTTTATATCTGTATAATTATCATTGAATTCAATATCTCCATTGGTCGAAATTTTAAGATTTTCAGTATTCCAGTTCGAATTCCAACTAATCCTAATCTCTTTATCAGGTTTAACTGCAAAACAGTCGTCAGCCGGATTTAGTAATACGGCCGCCATAATTACTAAAAAGTGAATATATTTTTTCATATCGTATGGATTAATGTTTGTTTTTATGTCTTTTGTTTTATTTCCTACGATACAATATTCCGAAATACTTAGTAGAAAGAAAAATGAAATGAATTCAACTGTAGAATCATTGTAGTGAATTGTAGTTTATTCCGTTCCTTTTCGGGATGCAAAAAGGAAAGACATCTCCATTCAGCTATCAAAAAAAAAGTTTGGTGAGCATCCGGCACAAGCCAGACAATCAAAAAAAAGTTTGGAGAGCATCCGGCGCAAGCCAGACAATCAAAAAAAAGTTTGGAGAGTATCCGGCACAAGCCAGACAATCAAAAAAAAGTTTGGTGAGCACCTGGCACAAACCAGACCATCAAAAAATAGTTTGGTGAGCACCTGGCACAAACCAGACCATCAAAAAACAGTTTGGTGAGCATCCGGCGCAAGCCAGACTATCAAAAAATAGTTTGGTGAGCATCCGGCGCAAGCCAGACCATCAAAAAATAGTTTGGAGTGCACCTGGCACAAGCCAGATTTTACTTTTGTCCCTCCTTTACAGGGATTGAAAACAAAAAAGCCACCCCGAAGGATGGCTTTGAAATATGATTTTGCAATTTCTTACATGTTCATACCACCACAAACGTGAATGGTTTGTCCGGTTACGTATGAAGAAAGATCGGAACCTAAATAAACACATGTTTTTGCAATTTCTTCAGGAGTACCGCCTCTTTTCAAAGGAATTTTACCAGCCCATTCTTTCACAACATCTTCAGGAAGTTTTCCTGTCATTTCTGTGATAATAAAACCCGGAGCAATTGCATTGGAACGAATTCCACGGGAACCCAATTCTTTAGCTACTGATTTTGTAAAGCCAATAATTCCTGCTTTAGAAGCTGAATAGTTAGCCTGACCGGCATTTCCGCTAACACCTACAACAGAACTCATGTTGATGATAGAACCACTACGTTGCTTCAACATTGTTTTTTGAGCTGCTTTGGTAAAGTTGAATACAGATTTCAAATTCACGTTAATCACCATATCCCACTGCTCTTCAGTCATACGCATTAACAAAGTATCTTTAGTGATACCAGCGTTGTTTACTAAAATATCAATAGCACCAAATTCTGCTACAATTTCATTAACTACTCTGTCAGTATCAGCAAAGTTACTTGCATCCGATGCATATCCTTTGGCTTTTACGCCGTAAGAAGCAATTTCTTTTTCAGTTTCGATTGCCTGCTCATTGTAGAACAAATCAGTAAAAGCAACATTAGCACCTTGTTTTGCAAATTCGATTGCAACTGCTTTACCAATACCACGGGATGCACCGGTAACAATAGCTGTTTTTCCTTCTAATAACTTCATGAAATTCTATTTTGATTTTTTAACTTTCAATACATGAACCGGATTCCCCGGTTTTCAAACCTAAGATTTCCAATGATTTAATTTGTGATTCATCACAAGCTCATTCGAAAATCGAAAACAAATATAAAATATTTTCCCCTATTTTACTTTATGAATTTGGATTTTGAAACTGCTACCAATACTTTTCAATCGATTTTTAATCTTAATTCATCACTTACAAAAGCCAAACAATCAAATGGGTAACTTATCTATTCTGTAGAATCAAGGCCTCCAATTTCAACAATATTTCACTGGATTTTCTTGGCAGAAATAATTCTGTATTGGTTATCACAACTTTCCGTCAATGCGTCTTCAATTATTAAAATATTCTTAATACTTATCTAGGATTCTGTTTAAGCTTATATTGCTTTAAATACTCCTGCTTTAACTTTAATCCACTAGCTGTAAATTTATATATAGTACCTATTGCACCAAATTTATCTGTATCCTGTATATAGTCATATTGACTTAAGAATTTTACTAAAGGTGTATAATCTGATGGATTATCTCCAGCAATTGTCTCTATTAAATCCTCTAACTCTTTTATAGAATACTCCTTTTCAATTTTATTGAGCACATCACTTTCAATATCATTCTCTCTAAAGGGTTTATTGCTTGATTTAGTAAATCCCAATATTCTCTGCTCTAATTTTTCATTCTCGTTTTGCATCTCAACCCTGCGACCTCTCTCTTCCTCTAATCGCTTTTCAAGTAAGTCTCTTTCCTTTTCTAGTTGTTGGTACGTACTCTTTAAAACTACAGAATTCACATCCGTCATCTTATAAACAAACGGTGTCACTTTTTTCTCATAGAAGTTTATAATTAGTCTACTGAAATTGAGAAGGAAATAAGTAATAATTAACACCACTACTGATATGATCAAACATTCAACAAGATTAGTAGTAAATTTAATTGGCTCTAAATATCCTCCAATAAACTCCCATTTCTTTTCAAGAGTCCAAGCCTTATCAAAATTAAATACACCAAATACCAACTTCCAGTTATGGAATAGCCATACAATTATAACAGTACCTAAAAATGGATTCGTTGTTTTTTGAATAATATTATCTCTTAGAGAGGCAAAAGTTTTAGCAAACATTGGTTTCGTATTTTAATGATCTACGAATTTAACAAATAATCAATACAACAACGTCACATGTTAATTAGAATTGTTAATTTCGTATCCCTCTAATAAAACAATGCTATATGTGGAGTAAAATAAAAGAAGATTTTGACGCAAACGAGAAAAAGTACGAACGCAAAGCAAATTATGCCCTAGGATTTGGAGTAGCTACCTTGATACTAGCACCTTCTTTAATTAGTCAATTATCTATAGGTTTTGATTTTACTGAAACTGGTCAAATAGGTGACACTATTGGAGGTATAACCACTCCTGTGCTTACATTAATTGGTGCACTACTAGTATACTATTCTTTCAAGCAACAAATGGCAGCTAATAAAATACAGATTAGTGCCCTAATGGAGGAAAAACAGAGTAAAAATGACATGCAAATTGTAGAGTTTTGTGATAGAATTCAGAAAGAGGTTATTGAAAAGATAAAAACTCAAAAAGTTAATGCACATCATACTACTATTTCAAATAACACTAGAACTTTTCCTGATAAATTTGGTGTCGATGCAATAACTAATACACTTGAGGCATTGGATAGGTTACACGATAATGTATCAATTGGACCAGTATATAAATCCTGTTTGGATGGAATAACTATCATTTTTAGAAATGTGAATCTCTTACTTAAGTATATAGATAAAATTGAAAATGATACTATTCAAGAAATGCTTTTTAATAGCTATTACAACAATTTACACTTATTCCTTTTTATAGATATTATTGAAATATATTTTCTTAGAAAAAGTCATGGACCAAACGAAAGAAAATTAATTAAACTATGTATCGCTTCAGAAGAGATATTTAAAAAGCTAGATGAAAAATACAAAGTCCAGAACAAATGGCTTACTATGCAATATCAAAACTAAACAAAATCTCAGCACACGCCATTATAAAATGGCGTGTTTCCCAATTTATCAAGCTAATAACTTAACTTTCCCGCAGTATCAACCTTGCATGATAAGTGAAAACAAACGCTTTCAGCAAACCACTAGCTTAACTATCCTAACTAATCAACCCCTCCAATTCCAGCAACACTTCACTCGCCTTCCCTTTTAAAAAGATATCTGTAATCTGATTGGTATAATTGGATACTTCTGTATTGATTTCGATAATTACTGCACCTGCCTGCTTTGCCTCAGCAGGAATCATGGCAGCAGGCATAACCTCTCCTGTGGTTCCTATAATTAAAACCACATCGGCCTTTTGTGCTGCCAAAAGAGATCTGCGGTAAGCTTCTTCGGGTATGCCTTCCCCGAAAAAAACAAAATCGGGCTTTAATATTTGTTTGTCTGCATGGCATCTGGGTGGCAAAACATTCAAGTCAACTTCTTCGGGCAAATAGATTTTCCTGCAATGCGGACAAATTAATTTCTGAGAGTTCCCATGAAATTCCAGAACATTTTTAGATCCTGCCATCTGATGTAAATTATCGATATTCTGCGTTACAAGTGCCTTTAGCAATCCTTTTGCCTCAAAATCGGACAACACCCGATGAGCCTCGTTAAATTTTGCCTTTCCAAAAAAATCATAAAATATCGATTTAATGGCTGTCCATGATTCTTTGGGGTGAGAATGAAAGAAATCCAAATCCAGACATTGCGGATCGTATCGGCTCCATAGGCCTTCCGGGCCCCGAAAAGGAGGAATTCCACTCTCCACCGAAACACCGGCTCCGGTAAATGCAATCATCGATCCCGAATTCCGAATCAATTCTGCAGCCAACTGCATATCAACTTTTACATTTAATTTATTTTTCATTGAAAATGTGAATTAATAGTTCAATAATCGGACTTTAAAGTTGATTCTACAAATTATCCAATCTTTATACGGGGGTAAAATCATCCCCAAAATGATGCATTCCTTATTTATTTTCAAAAAACACAGCACTTACACGCTATTATTCAGCAACTTAAAAGATGTAACGTTTATTTAACATTCCTGTAACATTCCTGTAATATTAGCTTCATAACATTGTAGTACCAAAAGATGAGGAGCTTGTTTCTTATCTGTTGTTGAGAGTGAAATATAAATAATTTAATAAATACAGGAACAATAGTTCTAAACTAAAATCTTAAAAAGATGAAAAAATTTCAACTGCTTCTAACTGCTGTTATTGCCGTTGCCCTTATGGCTGGTTGTGGAGGCTCAGGAAAAGAAAAAGCAAAAACAACTGAGAAAGCGGAAACCATTACTGGTGCTGGTGCAACTTTCCCACAACCATTTTACAACAAAATTTTCAAAAACTACTCATCAGAAAAAGGTCTGTTGGTTACTTATGGTGGAATCGGATCAGGCGGAGGAATTCGCAGTCTGAAAGATGAAATTGTAGATTTTGGTGCTAGTGACGCATTTTTAAACGATGCTAAATTAGCTGAAATGCCAGGTGAAGTGCTTCATATTCCAACCTGCTTGGGTGCAGTTGTTGCAGCATACAATCTTCCTGAAAAGCCAGAACTAAAATTCACTCCTGAACTGATGGAAGGTATTTTCATGGGTAAAATCACAAACTGGAACGATGCTAAAATTGCAGCTGTAAATCCAGGTGTTAAGCTACCCGATTTGGCCATTACTGTAGTTTATCGTTCTGATGGAAGTGGAACAACTTTCATTTTCAGCGATTACATGAGCAAAGTTAGTGCCGATTGGAAAGAAAAAATTGGCACGGGAAAAGCATTGCAATGGCCTGTTGGAATTGGTGCGAAAGGAAATCCAGGAGTTGCCGGAACTATCAGCCAAACCGCTGGTGCAATTGGTTATATTGGATCGGAGTACGCATTTGCTCAGGACATTCCTGTAGCGAGCATTCAAAATTTAGCAGGTAACTTTATCAAGCCTTCTGTTGAATCGGTAAGTGCATCGGCAAAAGGTGAAATGCCGGCTGATACAAGGGTTAGCTTAACAAATACTGACGCTGTAGACGGATATCCTATTTCAAGCTTTACATGGTTAATCATTTACAAAGAGCAGAATTACAAGAACAGAAGTCTTGATCAGGCTGTGCAAACTATAAAATTAATTGATTGGGCGATTAGTGCTGATGCGCAAAAAGAAACAACCAAAGTTCATTATGCTCCACTTCCCGAAACTGCAGTAGCCAAAGCAAAAGCTGTTTTGAGTACCGTTACCTACAAGGGTAAGTCTTTACAATAACAAACTGATTAATTACAATATTGAACTTGCTTCCAGTTTATTTGTATTCATACAATAAAAAAGTTCTCCAGACTTAATTGGGAGCAAGTTCTTCATTTAACAGGAACCGCTAAAAGCTTATGAACAGCGAAAAAATATTTCGATATCTTTTAATTGGCAGTGGCGTTTTAATAGTACTAATTGCTATAGGAATTGTAACTACCCTATTTATTGGATCAATTCCCTCATTTAAGGAATTTGGTTTTGGTTTTATTTATTCGACAGACTGGAATCCAACTCAAGGAAGAGAATCCTACGGCGCTCTTCCCTTTATTATTGGAACGCTGGTCACTTCAATTCTTGCACTACTAATAACATTTCCATTCGCCTTTTCCATCTCACTTTTTTTAGGCGAATATTTCAAAAATGGCAAATTACCATCCTTTTTACGGTCTGTAATTGATCTTTTGGCGGGAATCCCATCCGTAGTTTACGGTTTATGGGGATTTTATGCTTTACGACCCATAATTACCGACTTAGGACTAAACGCTCAGGGATTTGGAATTTTTACATCTTCCATAGTTCTCGCAATCATGATCATACCTTACGCATCTTCTCTTGGATCGGAAGTTATTTCGATGGTTCCAGGCAGCTTAAAAGAAGCGGCATATTCCCTGGGTGCTACCCGATACGAGGTGGTGAAAACAGTGATTATCCCCAATGCAGGCTCGGGCATATTTGCAGGATACATTCTTGCATTAGGAAGAGCAATTGGAGAAACAATGGCAGTAACCATGCTGATTGGCAACTCCAACAAAATTCCAAGCGGAATTTTCGATTTAGGAAATACCATGGCAAGTTTAATCGCCAATCAATTTGGCGAAGCCGATGGATTAAAATACACCTCGCTGGTAGAAATAGGATTGCTCTTATTTGTAATTACAGGTATTGTAAACTACATCGGCAAATTAATCATGAAAAAATTATCGGCTTAACCGAAATAAGATATATAGAATGAATACATCTGCTCAAATATCAAATGCTAAGTTAAAAGGACGATTGCTTAAAGATAAGCTATTCACCTACACACTTATATTTTTGGCATTCCTCTCAAGTGTCCCTCTTTTTCTTATTCTTTTCGAGTTGATAAAAAAGGGATACAAACAAATTAACCTCAGCTTCTTTTATAAAGTTGCACCAGACACCATGGAAGCAATGGTTGCTGTTAAAAACAATGAAATTATTCCCGGCGGTATAGCCAACGGAATAGTCGGCACATTAATTATTGTTGGAATGGCTTCATTGATTGCTATTCCTGTAGGGATTATTTGCGGCATGTATCTGTCCGAAAATTCGAAAGGTAAATTTGCCGGTGTGGTTCGTTTTATAGTAGACATGCTGCAAGGAGTTCCATCCATTGTACTTGGTGTTATCGGATACATTTGGGTGGTGAAACCAATAACTGCCGGCTTTTCCGGCTTAGCAGGAAGTGTTGCCCTTTCTATCATGATGTTGCCATCCATTGTACGCTCAACAGAGGAAACTTTAAAAATGATACCCGAAACCTTAAAGGAAGCCGCTCTTTCTTTAGGCGTTCCCTATCACAAAACCATGCTAAGAGTCGTGCTTCCATCAGGTATCAGCGGAATTCTTACGGGTGTAATTCTTGGGATATCAAGAATTGCGGGAGAAACGGCTCCATTAATGCTGACAGCTCTGGGAAGTGCTGCAATCAGCACAGATATTACAGAACCATCAAGTGCTATTCCCCTATTGGTTTGGGAGTTTTACAACGATCCAAACCTTGTAGATATGATTTGGAGTGCATCCTTGTTCCTGTTAATTTTGATTTTATGTTTAAATCTTACCGCTAAAGCAATCGCAAAAAGATGGAAAGTACAGTATTAGAAAAAAAAGAAGTAGAAGTAGAAGTAGAAGTAGAAGTAGAAGTAGAAGTAGAAGTAGAAGCTGAAGTAAAAGCACAACCTTATAAAGTCAACAACATGATGCAAAACCCAATTGAAAAAATAGAATCTCCTATTTTAAACATCGATAAACTTTCTGTTTCCTACGGCGGAGACAAATATTCGATTAATGATGTTTCTGCGGGAATTGCAAAAAATAAAATCACAGCAATTATGGGACCTTCGGGTTGTGGTAAAAGCACATTGCTTAGAGCCATTAACCGAATGCACGAATTGTATCCTGATACGCACAACAAAGGTTCTGTTTATCTTGGCGAAGAAGATATTTATAAGATGAATCCTATTTTACTGAGAAGAAAGATTGGAATGGTTTTTCAACGTCCAAACCCTTTTCCGACTATGAGTATTTACGACAATGTAATTGCTGGTTATCTTTTAAATGGAATTAAATTAAAAAGAAAAGAAAAAGATGAAATTGTTGAGAAATCTTTACGTGAGGTTGGTTTGTGGAGCGAGGT
Source organism: Labilibaculum sp. (assembly GCF_963664555.1). Lineage (GTDB taxonomy): Bacteria > Bacteroidota > Bacteroidia > Bacteroidales > Marinifilaceae > Labilibaculum. Next base: position 3,250,109 of record NZ_OY761461.1, read on the forward strand.
AAAAGATTCCCTTCACAACAAAGGAACATTTCTATCGGGAGGACAACAGCAACGCCTTTGTATTGCACGGGCACTTGCCTACACTCCTGAAATTATCCTGTTGGATGAACCTACATCTGCATTGGATCCGATTGCAACAGCAAAAATTGAAGATCTGCTGGTAAAACTGAAGAAGGATTTTACAATTGTTTTGGTTACGCACAACATGTCGCAGGCAGCAAGAATATCAGACTATTCGATGTTTATGTATTTGGGCGAATTGGTTGAATATGGCAAAACCAAACAGATGTTTACCATGCCAAAAGACAAACGTACGGAAGAATACCTAACCGGAAAATTTGGTTGATTTTTCAACAAAACAGGAATTCTTATACTAACAACACAAATTCGCATACTATGTCAATTAAAAAAGATAAAAAATTCGATAAGCTTGATAATGATTTCGCTAAAATGCAAACACTGCTTTTTCAACAGTTTGATATTTTAGAAGAGGTGGTCAATCATGGCTTGGATAAAATAGAAAAAGAACTTATAGACACGTTTAAAAAGAATGAAAATAAAATTGATCAGTTCGAAATAAAAATGAGTGACAACATCATTGAAACAATTGGTTTGCAACATCCTATGGCAAGTGATTTACGCCTTTTAATCTCGTACTTTAGGATGATTGGCCATATTGAAAGAATTGGTGATCAGCTGAATAACATCATGCGCTTTTTTCATAAAATGGAGCCGCCAACAATTCATGAAAATCATAAAGATTCGGTTTTAAACATGCTGTCGATAAGCGCCGAAATGGTTAAAAAAGCATTAATCTCCTTTGAGGACGGGGATCGTGAGTATGCTATCTGGACCATTAAAAATGATGAGATCGTTGACGAAATGCAATCGAAAATTTTGAAACGAATGATTCGAAAAAATTCTCCGAAAGGCAGTGAACCAACCGAAATTTTTAACCTGTTGAATTTTAACAGCATATTAGGTAACATCGAGAGAATAGCAGACAACGCAACCAATATTGCAGAAGCATCAATATATTATCTGCAAGGCATTGATCTGCGCCATATGGAATTGCCTGAAGAGGATCAATAAAAAACGATAAAAGTTGGCGAACTACTAAAACTTGAAACTCAACTTTTTAATTAAAAACCATGAAGGATTTAAAAATATTAGTAGTTGATGACGAAGAGGATTTATGCGAAATCCTCCAATTCAACCTTAAACAGGAAGGATTTGATGTAGATGTTGCCTATTCTGCAGAACAAGCCTTAAAATTGGAGCTTCAAACTTATGATTTTTTTCTTTTAGATATCATGATGGGTGAAATATCAGGGCTCGATTTAGCAAAAATAATTCGAAGGAATCCTGATCTGGCGGAAAAAGCAATACTTTTTATTACGGCGAAAACAAGCGAGGCAGATAAACTTATTGGGTTCAATGCAGGCGCAGATGATTATGTATCCAAACCTTTCTCGGTAAAAGAAATTATTGCAAGAATTAATGTAATTTGCAAACGCATTTTTTCTGATTCAGAAAATGACCTTGACTTTAAGTTCGATGATTTTAAAATGATCTCAGACTCAAAAAAAGTGTGCATTAATGATCAAGATGTTGGTTTAACAAAAACTGAATACGAAATACTCCGATTGCTGATCAGTCATCAGGGAAGAATATATTCCAGAGAAGAAATAATGAGTATTATCTGGACAAACGACAGCTCGATTGGCGACCGTACAGTGGATGTTAATGTAAGACGAATACGAAAGAAAATTGGTGAGCATCACAAATTTATTAAAACGAAATCTGGCTACGGTTACTATTTTGAACCTAAAACAAACTAATGTCCCAAATTTATAAATCCATGCAAAAACCCATTCAAAAATCCGGATCAAAATACAAAAAGAGATTGTTCTTTTTCTTCTTCATCATCGTTTTGATTTTCTCAGTATTAATTGGAGGATTTCAATACAGTCAGGAGAGATTGTATCGAAGAGAGAAACTGGAATATGCTCTGAATATTTATACGCAACAGGTTCATGAACTCATCCGAAAAAAAGACTTGGATAAAACTCTTAATTTTTCGGAAGTTGACTCATTGCGTGCCTTAATGCCAGATAAAGACATTAGAATTTCAGTGATTACCGCAAAAGGTAAAGTTGTGTACGATTCGTATGTTGACAATATAGAAAGACTTGATAATCACCTCAACCGCCCTGAAGTTCAAAAGTCTTTGCATTCTCAAAAAGGAAGTAACATCCGTTTATCCGGCTCTACCGGACAATCCTATTACTACTATTCCAAAAACTATTACGAATACTTTGTTCGAACTGCGCTTCCAATCAATGAAAGTGTACTTAGCTTTTTAAAAGCCAACACCCTATTCTTTTACTTTCTGTTTGGTTTGTTTGGTGTAACCGTAGTGTTTCTGATTTACGCCACCGAGCATTTTGGAAATTCGATTGCCAAGCTCCGGAAATTTGCTATTAATGCTGCTCATAACAGAGAAATAGATCCCAATGAGGATTTTGGAAAAACAGAATTGGGTGAAATTAGTCACCAAATTGTAAAAATTTACCGCAAACTTACCAAAACAACCGAGGCTTTAAGTCAGGAGAAAGAAAAGTTAATTATGCACCTTCAGATTGCACAGGAAGGTGTTGCCATATTTGATAAAAAAAAGAACCTGATTCTATGGAACAGTCATTTTATCGATTACATCAATTATTTGGCTCACATTTCAAGTCATAACTATCAGGAACTGTTCGAGCTTCCGGAATTAAAAGAAATCACTGATTTTATCGATACAAACATCAAAAAACTGGGAACAAATTACATCCCGAACGTTGATATAATCAGTACGAAAAAAACCATTACAATCGGACATAAAGTGTTTCTTTTCCAAGTAGTTGTTTTTACCGACGGTAATTTCGAAATCTCGGTAAACGACATCACCAAAATGGAAAATGAGAAAACTATTAAACAGGAAATGACTTTGAACATAGCACACGAGCTAAAAACTCCTGTAACAGCCGTTTCCGGATTTTTGGAAACCATTAAGGATAATCCGACTATGGATGAAGATAAAAAAGTACAATTCATTGAACGTTCGTGTCTGCAGATTAATCGTTTATCGAATTTAATTCAGGATATTTCTTTTCTCACAAAAATTGAAGAAGCCAATGAATTGTTTGCCATTGAAGAGGTGAATGTAAAAGAAATGGTTCAGGAGATGCTCACCGATTTTGAATTAAAACTGGCAGAAACCAAAATGGAAATTGAACTAAACTTCCCTTCGGATCTTAAAGTAAAAGGTAATTCGGAATTGTTGGATTCTATTTTCAGAAATTTAATAGATAACTCGATAAAATACGCCGGAGAAGGATGTAAAATTAAACTCACACATTATTTCGAAGATACAAATTACCATTACTTCTCGGTTACCGATAATGGAATTGGAATAAAAGAAGAGCATTTGCCACGTATTTTTGAACGGTTTTACCGCGGAGATCATGGCCGGTCAAGAAAAATGGGTGGTACGGGTTTAGGTTTATCGATCGTGAAAAATGCGGTTGCCTATCACAAAGGAAGAATATTTGTTAAAAAACGAAAAGAAAAGGGGATTGAGTTCTTTTTCTCCTTGAAAAAAACCTTATAAAAACTCATACTATATTTTAAACCACAGAAATTTCTGTGGTTTTTTTTGTTTTGCTTGTTCTCATTGAAATATTCGATTCTGATTCGCTCACATTCGAACATGTTTAAACATTTCTTACTATCTTCACTTTTCGTATAAAATTTGAATAACTATGTACAAAGCATCTGAAAACAGATATGATGATATGCCCTACCGAAGATGTGGGCAAAGTGGTTTATTACTGCCTGCAATTTCTTTAGGATTGTGGCATAATTTCGGACATGTAGATGTCTATAATGAGTTCAGAAAAATTATTTTTCATGCTTTTGACCGGGGAATTACCCATTTCGATTTGGCCAACAATTATGGACCACCTCCAGGTTCTGCTGAAGAAAATTTCGGAAAAATTCTGAAAGAAGATTTGAAACAATATCGTGACGAAATGATTATTTCGACTAAAGCAGGATATAAAATGTGGTCCGGGCCATATGGTGATTGGGGATCACGAAAATATTTGGTTTCAAGCCTGGATCAAAGTTTGAAAAGAATGGGACTCGATTATGTAGATATCTTCTATTCTCATCGTCCCGATCCCAATACACCCATTGAGGAAACCATGATGGCACTGGATCAAGTTGTCCGTCAGGGTAAGGCATTGTATGCTGGCATTTCAAATTACAGTGCCGATCAAACACGCGAAGCCTCAAGAATATTACGGGAACTGGGAACTCCGTGCCTTATTCATCAGCCAAAATATTCGATGTTCGAGCGTTGGGTTGAAAATGGCTTGTTAGATGTTTTGGAAGAAGATGGAATTGGAGGCATCGCCTTCTCTCCTTTGGCACAAGGAATGTTGACCAATAAATATTTGAAAGGGATTCCTGAAGGTTCGAGAGCTGCCAAATCGCATGGTTTTTTGCAAAAAGAGCAGATTACTGAAAAAGTAATAAATAAAGTTAAAGCTCTGAATGCAATTGCCGAAAAGCGAGGGCAAAGTTTAGCTCAAATGGCCATTGCCTGGCTGCTAAAAGATGAACGAATTACTTCGGTTTTGGTTGGCGCAAGTTCAGTGAATCAACTCGACCAAAATATAAATTCTGTTGCAAATTTACATTTTGAAGCAATGGAATTGAAAGCTATTCAGAAAATTTTGAATTAAATTTAATTGAATACTAACATTTTTTCTTAATGCTCGTAAATGTTTACTTTAAATTAATAATCACAAACGAACATTTACTTATGAAACGTCCATGCCAAGGATATTCTGACACACAGAGAGATGATTATTCCAGCATGGTAAGTTCCATATGGCAAAAACTTAAAATTAAAAACATATGAAATTATTTAAACCCTTCGTAAACCTTACAAAATCAGCATCAACTGGAGTTTATACTATTAATTCCGTAGTTTCTTTACCAAAAGACTATGCACTTAGTTCTATAGAACAAGAACTTATAGAAATAGACGGAAAAAAAGTATGGTCAGTAACAGCTACTGTAACCACTAACGGTTCGTTAGAAACGGATATTGTTGAATTCGCAGTTCCGCTAAAACAAGGACCTTCAGAAGAAATCAAAAAAGTGAGTATGTTTATAGTTGACTCATCGCCTTTGAGTTCCTCAATTGTAAATGCTGTTGAAGAAAAAAGAACTGATGTGAATTATGATGATGCCGAAACAACCAACCCTTAGCTAATAGTACTTACAAAAGAATAATAAATATTGGAAACTTATAATTTAGTAATCCGATTTTTATCATTCATTTTTTCACCTTAAATTGCTCAATAGTTTTAATCGAATTTGGTATGAGAAAACTTGTTTTGTTATTAATCATATTTATATTTGTAGCAAAGCCCTTAGCTTTTACTCAGAATTTAGATTCTATTGACAAAAAATTAGATTCTATTTCAGACATTCATTTAAAAATTGAATTCTTAAATGAATGGACAGGCAAAAACTATCGAAAATTACCAGTTGAAGCAATTCATTATGCAAAGGAAGCTATAAAGTATGCAGAAAAATCCGAAAACCACTCAGGAGCTGGAAATGCCCTCATTCGTATTGCTTTAGTACATTTTCGTAAGGAAGACTATACTCAGTCAATATCTTTTTTTAATAAAGCTCTTGATAAATTCATACTATCCAACGATTCTCTTGGTATAAATAACACCTATTTAAACAGAGGAATCGTTTATCGAAATATGAATAAATACAATCTGGCTATTGTTGATTTATTTACTTGTATGGAATATTTCGAAAACAACAACAATACCTTTGAGCTACCCTTATCCTACAACAGTATTGGACTAATATATAAGGCTTTAAAAAAACACAACAAAGCCCTGGAATATTATTACAAGGCTGAAAAAATTTACAAAGAGCGGAATCAAATTTCTTTCTTGTATACCTCAAATACGAATATTGCCAACATACTTTCCATTCAGAATAATTTTCAAGAAGCGTTAGATTATTACAAAAAAAATCTTGATGTTTTAAAAGAGGCCCCCAATAAGTATAAACTAGCGCAAACCTATCACAACATAGGCTCTTGTTTTTTTGAAATGAGGCAATATTCAATGGCGTTGGAATACTTAAACCAAAGTTTGGAATTAAAAGAAAAAATTGGAAATAAAAACCTTTTAATATCTACCATCAATAGTCTTGCTCATGTTTTTTATGCGCAAAACAATTATAAAGATGCATTGGAGTATCGCAAAAAGGCTCTTGCTCTTGCGATAAAGTCCAAAAACATTGAATACCAAAAAGATTGTAATGAAGAACTCTTTAAAATTTTCACACGTTTACATGTAGCGGATAGTGCATTGCACTATTTCTCTGAGTATGAACTGCTAAAAGACAGTATTTTCAACCATGAAAATCTAAAACAGATTGCAGAGATTCAGGAAAAATACGAATCGGAGAAAAAAGAAACGCAAATTACTTTATTGGAAAAAGAGAACAAAAGTAAAATGTGGCAACGAAACAGTTTAATAGTATTGTTGATTTTACTGCTTGGCTACGCTATTTTTATTGTCCGTTCGTATTACAGAAATAAAAAAACACATCAATTACTGCAATTGCAAAATGAGAGGATTCAATGGCATAAAACTCTCTTAGACCAAAAAAACGAGGCATTATCGGATTCCAACAAAACCAAAAACAGGTTGTTTCAAATCATTTCGCACGATCTGCGCTCTCCTTTAGCATCTGTATATAATATTGCCCAGTTGATCAAAATTTTTATTCAGCAAAGGAAATATCAATTACTCGAGGAAAGCTGCAACGACATGGAAGAATGCATAAGTAATGTATTGAGTCTAACCGACAATCTTCTATCCTGGTCTTTAAATCAATCAGGTAAACTGCCCTGCAAACCTGTTATTCTCTCTCTTAAACCACTTTTAGAAAATAATCTTCGAACCTATTCGAGTGTTGCGAAACAGAAAAACATCCACCTTCAGTTACTACTTGAAGAAACCCTTTTTGTTTTTGCCGACCGCCAAATGCTCGATACAGTAATTCGTAACTTAATTAACAACTCACTGAAATTCACTCCAGCAGGAGGAATCATTGCTATTGGGGCAAAACAAAGAGATCAGTTCGTTGAACTTTGGATAAAAGATAGCGGGATAGGAATTGCTCAAGATCAAATTGCACATCTTTTTGAAGTAGATCATTCTCAATCTTATATTGGAACCAATGGCGAAAAAGGAAACGGATTAGGTTTACTGCTCTGCAAGCAATTTATTGAACAAAATAAAGGGGAAATATGGGTTGAGAGCACTTTAAATTTGGGAACAACCTTCCGGATTACGATTCCTGCTGCCGAAAATACAAATGAAATTGCATCCATTCTTACTTCAAACGCAAATTCAAATTAAACCTGTTTTTTTTTGCACAGGTTTCTTTTCTTTAAAAATTACTTAAAAGTTAATCATTCAATTGGATTAGATCTAAAATAAAAATCACTAATTTTGCAGCCTTAATAATTAAAGGAAATAAGTGTATGATTTCAGTTTCAAATTTATCTATTCAATTTGGTAAAAAACCTCTTTTTCAGGATGTTAATATAAAATTCACCCCTGGAAACTGCTACGGAGTTATTGGTGCAAATGGTGCCGGTAAGTCTACCCTAATAAAAATCATTTCCGGTGAGTTGGATTCTACAACAGGATCAATATCGATGGAACCTGGTGAAAGAATGGCCGTTTTAAAGCAGAATCACTTTGAATTTGATGAGTTTACAGTTCTAGATACGGTAATTATGGGTCACGCAGAATTGTGGGCCGTATTGCAGGAGAAAAACGATATTTACGCAAAACCTGATTTTTCGGAAGCTGATGGAATTAAAGCATCGGAACTGGAAGAGCAGTTTGCCGAAATGGATGGCTGGAATGCTGAAAGCGGGGCTGCAGAATTATTAAGCGGTCTGGGCATTAAAGAAGCTCTTCATTACAAACTAATGAAAGAACTGAGTGGTAAGGAAAAAGTTCGTGTGCTGTTGGCGCAGGCTCTTTTTGGAAACCCCGACAACTTGCTTCTCGATGAGCCTACCAATGATCTTGACCTTGAAACAGTAATGTGGTTGGAAAATTATCTGGCCAACTTCGAAAATACAGTTATTGTAGTATCGCATGACCGTCACTTTTTAGATTCGGTATGTACCGATATTGTTGATATCGATTTTGGAAAAGTGAAAATGTTCTCTGGGAACTACAGCTTCTGGTACGAATCCAGTCAGTTAGCTGCCCGTCAGCAGGCAAATCAAAATAAGAAAGCCGAAGAAAAGAAAAAAGAACTTCAGGAATTTATTGCCCGATTCAGTGCCAATGTCGCCAAATCGAAGCAAACAACTTCCCGAAAAAAGATGATCGACAAGCTGAACATCTCAGATATTCAAGCCTCTACCCGTCGTTATCCTGGTATTATTTTTCAGCAGGAACGTGAGGCCGGAGATAAAATTTTCTCTTGTTCAGGTTTAAGTAAAAGCTTAGATGGAGAGGTTCTATTTAAAGACGTTGAATTCACAATCGAAAAAGGTGAAAAAGTGGTATTCCTTTCCAGAGATCCACGTGCTATGTCTGCCCTTTTCGATATTATTAACGGAATTGAAAAAGCCGACAGTGGTAATTTTGAATGGGGAGTTACGATTACACCGGCCTATTTACCACTTGACAATAATGAATTCTTTCAGGAACCAATTACTTTAATCGATTGGTTAGCTCAATATTCCAGTGATACCAGCGAAGTTTATCTGCGGGGATATCTTGGCAAAATGCTTTTCTCTGGTGAGGATATTTACAAAAAAGCAAATGTTCTTTCAGGAGGTGAAAAAGTTCGTTGTATGGTTTCAAGAATGATGTTGAAAAATGCCAACCTGTTGGTTTTGGATACACCAACCAATCACCTGGATCTGGAATCCATTCAATCATTCAATAATTCATTGATCAACTTTGGTGGTACCGTATTGATGTCGTCTCATGACCACGAATTTATTCAAACAATTTCTACCCGTGTTATTGAATTAACTCCGAATGGAATCATTGACAAATTAATGGATTACGATGATTATATATCCAGTGAGAAAATCAAAGAGCAAAGAGAAAGCTTATACAATTAAGTCTAAATTAAACCTTTATATCTCATCCCCCGGGCATATAATTGTCTGGGGGATTTATTTTTTAAGCCTCACCAATAATAAATCTATCCGTAAAATACAATCTCCGGCTTTTTAGCCATTCCTATTTTACTTTTCCGGCCTTTTTATTTACCTTTGCCTCACTACCTAAACAACCCTTCATCAGTATATTTTATACACTTTAAACACAAGTTTATGATTCCTAAAATAGAACGCGCTACAATTGTGGTGCTGGATAGCGCTGGCGTTGGATATTTACCAGATGCTGAAGAATTTGGAGATGTTGGCTCCAATACATTTGGAAATATTGCCAAACATTGTAATGGTATTAATTTACCAAATATGCAGAAACTAGGTCTTGGCAACCTTACTGACATTGTAGGTGTTGCATCATGCAACAACACAAACGGAGCCTACGGAAAGGCTGCCGAAGCTTCCAAGGGAAAAGATACAACAACCGGTCACTGGGAGATTGCAGGAGTTAAGCTGGAACGTGCTTTCCCTACCTATGCGAATGGATTTTCAGAAAAAACCATTCAATTATTTGAAGAAAGAACCGGCAGAAAAGTAATAGCTAACAAGCCTGCTTCAGGAACTGCTATTCTTGACGAATACGGAGAAGAGCAAATGAAAACTGGGAACTGGATTGTATATACTTCTGCCGATCCTGTTTTTCAGATTGCTGCTCACGAAGAAATTATTCCTTTGGAAGAATTGTACCGGGCCTGTGAAATCGCTTTGGAAATTTGCTCCGAACATGAACCTGTAGCGCGTGTAATTGCACGTCCGTACCTGGGAAGCGGTGAAGGAAATTTTGCCAGAACAGCAAATCGTCACGATTATTCTGTTACGCCACCCGCTCCTACTGTTCTCGATCGCCTAAGCGAAAGCGGATTGGATGTTATCGGTATTGGTAAAACAAAAGATATTTTTGCAGGGCAAGGAATTACCGACTCCCGCGGAACCAATAAGGATAATGAGGATGGAATCAACAAAACTCTGATTGCTTTAAAAGAAGATTCAAAAGGTTTGATCTTCACGAATCTCGTCGATTTTGATATGATGTTTGGACATCGTAGAAATCCGGAAGGATATAAAGCTGCTTTGGAGGAATTTGATTGTTATTTGCCACAAATTCAGGCAAATTTAAAGGACGATGAAATTTTAATTCTGACTGCCGATCACGGATGTGATCCCACTTACCCTGGAACTGATCACACAAGAGAGTACATTCCAATAATGGTGTTTGGTAAAAATATCAAACAAAATGTTGATTTGGGAACCAGAACCTCTTTTACTGATATTGCTGCTACTATTGAAGAACTTTTATTGGGGAATAAGGTAGAAGGCAGTTTTGCAAAAGAACTTTACAATTAGACTTTTATACCGAGAAGTACAAAATATTTTCAAGATAAAAATGCCGCTTCAAATAATTGAAGCGGCATTTTTTTATTCGATCACGGGATCTTTATTCTTCCAAAACTTTGAGCACATGCTCATGAATCCCAATTTTATATCCGCGTGAAGAGAATTTAATATCACCACCGGAATTTAGAACCAAAATTAGTGGCTTTTCAATTTTACCAGAAACACCCAGCTCCTTTTTAGCCAATGCAATCAGTTCATTATTATTGTCTTTACACAACTTATAATTGGACGGCATATTGGCAAAAAAAGCTTCTGAGAAATTCTCCGCAGCTATTTCCTCAGTCTGCAAAACAATAATATTCCCATCCCATTCTTTGTACCGCATTTTCACGTCCTTAAACTCTTCCATTAAATGTCGGGTTGGTTCTTTTCCCGGCTCCAGCCACATCAGCAGAATTCTTCCTTTGTTTCCTAATGATTTAAGGCTTACTTCTTCCCCACTATCATTAATAAGCTTCCTATCCATATTCAAATGACCGAGTAATTTACTCTCAAGTTTTGGATCCCTAAACACCAAATTAATTCTAGAGGTCTCATCTTTCTTGATCTCAAAATGATTTAAATGAGCATAAACGGTTCCATCAGCGCCACGTTTGCCTGTTACCAATCTATATTTCCCGACTTCCAATTCCAGTTTTGAAGGCAAATCAGATAATTTAGAATCCCAGCCATAATCAAGACTTTCATAAACACCATCAATCATTTTTCCGATTGTAAAATGCATATAATAAGCCGGATCAAAATCCTTTGCAGTTTTATTCAACATCAGAAAACCCGTAATTGGCTGATTAACTATTTGTTTTTCGAAGTAAACATTCAACCATTCTTTGCCATCGAAATACTGCGGTGTTTTTTCTGCTGGCTCCAAACGCGAAGGAATTCCCAAACTTCTGCAAAGAGCAACAAACAATACATCACGCGACTCCGCATTTGAGATTCTCAGCTCATAAACACCCTTTGGAGTAATTGGCAAATTGTAATAATTCTCCTCTTCGGTGATTTGTATTTCATCTAAAATCCATTGTTTAATTTGCTCAACTATCTCAGATCGCTCGCCGGTAAATTTATCTTGAAACGCCTTTTGCAAGTATCCGCGGTAAGCAATTAAACACTCATTGCTGATTCTTGGATTCAAAACATATTTCAAATAAAGCTCCTTGGAATCGTAATCTTGTAACCTGTATTTTTCAATCGTATTATTCAAATGATCTTCCAATATTTCAGATCGGGTATCACGTAAATCCTTATCAGCAATTAAATCAAGAAGATCTAATGCAAAAGCACTATTTCCAGCAGATGTTGATTCTATAAATTTTTGAATCTCTTTCCAATTTCCTTGACTTTTCTTAAAGCAATTCCAGACGGTTTCATTATCCAAAGATTTCTCCTCAGCTAATTTACAGGCCGTGACTGAATCTATAAATGTGGTTCTATATTGCATTCGCATACTGTCTTCATAAGACAAGCGAATATCATTTTGCTTCTTTTTACTCTCATCAACCGAATAAGGATCTTTCTCTACCGGAGGAACCATATTTAAATCGGCAATTTGCTCTCCGTAAAAACCACGTCCTAATTCCAAACGAAGAGTATCGGTTTGCCTTACGTTGATTTTCCTGCCAGCATACTCTCCTTCTTTACCAGCCCAAATCATTAAATCACCCAAGCCTGTAGTTAGGAAAGCCAACCCATTAGAATCGGTACTTTTACTGGCAATTGGATAAAACTCAGCATAGTTATACAATCCAAAATCTACTTTTGCATTTTCAACTGAGTTTCCTGATCGATCGAAGACCTGCACATAAATTTTCTTCACATCAGCGTAGTTTTCCACCACATTAATCTCAGTGAAATTATCTGAACGCTTTACAACTTCATAATCTCCCTCAAAATCACCAAACACTTTGGTATGAACCAGCATTGCCCTGCGGGCAGGTTCGGTAAACCAACCCATATTTAAATCTGGTTCTGGTTCACAAGCACCTAAGTATGACCATTTCCCATCCGTCCAAACTTCCACCCAAGCATGATTATCATCGCTATGTGCCCAACGTGGCGTATAAACCTGTCTGGCAGGAATACCTACAGATCGCAAAGCTGTAACCGTAAATGTGGATTCTTCACCGCATCTTCCCCAAGATGTTCTCACAATGCTAAGAGGCCCGCTTGTGCGGCTATCTGTCGGCGCGTAATTTACTTTCTCATGACACCAATGATTCACTTCCAGCACTGCCTCTTTCATCGACATGCCTTTTAGTCTTGGTTTCAACTCTTTAAGAAATACCCATCGGGCCGAATCCAGGTTTTCATTATTAACACGATATGGTAATACAAAATGGCGAAACAATTCATCCGGCACCTGCTTTCCCCACTCAAAACTTTCTCTGGCCTCAAACGAAGATCTGACTTGTTTTAAGAAGAAATCGCCATTGTAATCGGCTAAATCGCACAAAGGCATGTAAGCATATAAAAACTGCAATGCTTCATTTTCTTTGGTAGTAATATTTTCTTGAAATACTGAGAAAAGTTCATCGGATCGATTAGATGCAATTTTTTTTCGTTCTTCGAATCGCTTGGAAACTTTTACACGAACCACATTGTCTTTGATAAAATGTACATCGGAACAGCCCCAAAAGAAAATGAGACTAAGCAGAAGGATAGAAATCTTCCTCATTAGTAAAATAATTAATTATTAGTCCTCGGCTTTTAGGATGTCTGCAATTTTACGAATTTTCTCGGAATCTGCCTCGTAAAATTCAAATTCAGGTACATTTTCTTCACCTCCCATTGCAATTTTAGGATTCTGATATTCCATTTTACCTCTCACCAAAGACTTTGCAGAACAATGAAATTCTCTAGCTCCAGTACTATTTTTCAAGCTCAAAATATTTTCATGATTGATTCCACTTCCCGGCATGATCACTATCCGTCCACTTGCTTTTTCAAGCAAATCTTTCAGTAAATCTTTACCCAATTCGGCAGTTTGCTCTCCTCCGGATGTGAGAATTCGATCGGCTCCCATCTCTATTAATTGTTCCAAAGCTTTAAAATAATCCTTCACCATATCAAAAGCTCTGTGAAAAGTGAAATTCATTGGTTTTGCCAAATCAATAAGTTCCTTAGTTCTTTCCAAATCAATACTTCCATCAGAAAGTAAAACACCAGAAACAATACCATTTACCCCATTTTGTTTGCAGTTTTTTATATCGAGTTTCATACACTCAAACTCAATATCAGAATAGCAGAAATCGGCTCCTCGAGGTCTGATAATTACATGCACAGGAATACGAACTGATTCTTTAGTTATTTTGATACACGAAGCACTGGGAGTAGTTCCTCCTTCATGAACGCCAGCACACAATTCAATTCGATCTGCACCAGACTGTTCTGCTATAATCGCTGATTGAACAGAGTAACAACATATTTCGAGTAGAGATGTTTTCATTTTACAATAGTAATAATAAAAAAAGTTACCTCTGATGAGATAACTTTTAGTTTGAAAAAAGTCAACACTCAATTTAAGTTAGTTTGCATTTAAATGATTTTCATTTAAAAAACTAACAAAAGAAATTAAACTTTTTTCATTTTTAGGATTAATCTTGTTCAGATTAATAAAATCATACAATTTAGGTTGATCACTAAATTGTTTCTTTAATTTACTTTTCGTTTTTCCCAATTGAATTAATTTGGTTCCCTCATAAACAAAGTAACTAAATTCTTTTATAATCTTACTCGATTTTTGTCCTGCATCCAATTGTATGTTATAATTTGATGGCTGTATTTTAGTATTATATCTGCATAACAGAGAATTATCATCATCAATTAATACCTTATAAAACCCTTTTTCTGTCGATTCCAATAAATTTTCAGTAACATACAACTCCTCATTATTAGTAAAGACAATACTTTTTACCCGATAGCTTGGCAATACCTTTACCTCTCCCTTATACTTAATTTCCAGCTCACTCCTTTGCAGATCTATTCGAGTTTCCATGTCTTTAATAACACTACTATCTGATACCAGATAGATATCAGCTTTTTTCCAATCTTCACATAAGTAAAAAGATCCAATTTGTGATTTTTTTCTTCTTAAATTAAGCAAATTTGGATCATTCACGACATTCCCTTGAAACAATTTCATAGAATTTGCTTGAATTATCATATTGGATGATCCTGCAAAGCCCCTTGTATTTTGTCCAAAACTTGAATGACAGAATAATAACAACAAAAGCCCTATCCCCATAATGACTTTTAATTTACTTAAACCAGATTTGCTACTATCCAGTTTTTGTAGGTTAATTAATTTCATTTGTTTAATTTTTTGTGACTTAATTAATACTTAACAAGTAATAAATGTATGTATTCTATATATAAATGCATAATTTCTGTTAATTATTTATTCAAAAAAAGCTGGCAAACACAATTGCCAATTCAGAAATTAAAAACTATCATAAATTTTCACTAATTTGTATCACGAACTATAACCTCTACATCCAATGACCAGATCGAAACTGATTCTATTTATTGTTGGGCTATTTTGTAATCTCACCCTTTTTTCACAGCAAAATAATATTCGATTCAAAAGAATTACCATCAACGAAGGTCTGTCTCTGAGCTCTGTTTACTGTATTTTTCAAGACTCAAAAGGATTTATGTGGTTTGGAACAGAAGATGGCTTGAATCGTTACGATGGTAAAAACTTCACAATTTACAGAAGTAATCCTGAAAACACCAATAGTATTTCCTACAAATGGATCGAACAGATAATTGAAGATAATTCTGGAAATTTATGGTTTGGCTCAAGAGGTGGATTGACCCGATTTAATCCGGTAACAGAAATTTTCACACAGTACAGAGGCATCGAACCTAACCGCCAGTTAAGCAACGACACAATTACACATCTATTTGAAGACCATAGCAATCGATTGTGGATAGGCAGTCTAAAAGGAATTACCTGCATCAATACAAAACTGGGAATGATTGAGAAGAATGAATATGCCAAAGGTTTAAATTCAAAGATCAATTGCTTTCTTGCCGACAATAATAACTTTTGGGTCGGCTCTGAACTCGGACTTTTTTATTATGAGTTTGAAAAGCAATCATTCAAAGAAATAGAACTTCCTAAGTCTGACTCAAGGTGGAATGTAACAAGTCTTGTAAGAACCGATAAATATTTATGGGTTGGCACCAACAATGGTTTACTTTCCATTTCAAGAGATTCGCTGACCGAAGATTCACATAACTTTTTAAGCGGACTGCATATAGAAAACATTTCGTCCGACTCGGCAAATGGCTTATGGGTAGCTACCAATAAAGCTCTATTCAGAAAAGATCACTCTTCTGAAAATTTCCAGAAAGCAATAAGCTCGTTCGAGGTAACTAACAGTCTTTCGATAAATACAAACAAACCAATATTAAAAAGCAACAGTGAAGAAATCTGGTTTGGTACATTTGGTTCAGGCATATATAGGATTAATCCATCAACCAATCAAACATCACACTATACAAACAATTCTGCAGATCCTCAAAGTTTATCGGAAAACTCAATAAACTGTATTTACGAAGATAGAAATGGAATTATTTGGATTGGAACATTTGGTGCCGGAATCAGCATCTATGACCCCCAATCACATAAATTTGAACTCCTTAAAAACAATCCTTTAAGTGAAAACAGTTTAATCAGCAACTTTGTGTGGTCTGCATGGGAAGATCACAATGGAGACCTGTGGATTGGAACAAACAACAAAGGGATTTCAAAATACATCGTAAAAAGGGATAGTTTTGTTCATTACGATGTGCGGGAATCAGATAATTATCCCTATTCGACAATACGAAAAGTACTTGAAGACAGGAAAAATAATATTTGGATAGGAACAGATGGGGAAGGATTATTCAAACTAAACCCCCTAACAGGTAATAAAACTCAATACAAACACATACCAAACGACAGCACCTCTCTTTGTGATAATTCTGTTCGGGTAATTTTTGAAGACAGTGAAGGAATTATTTGGGTTGGAACCCGGGGAGGATTGAATCGTTACCATGAAAAAAACCACAATTTCACGCAATACAAACACATAGAAGGTAATACCGAAAGCTTGTCGAACAACTTTATTTATTCAACAATATATGAGGATTCGAAAGGCCTGTTATGGATCGGCACATACGGTGGTGGTTTAAATATTTACGATAAAAAAACCAACACATTTAAAAGTTATCAATACAACGAAAATACGAAAGATGGTCTGTCGGACAATGTTGTTTTCTCTGTTTACGAAGACATAAATGGCAAATTTTGGCTTGGAACAAACAATAAATTAAATTGTTTTGATGCCCAAACAGGTATATTTTCTCATTTTGGCACGAAGGAAGGTTTACCCAACAATGTTATTTATGGAATATTACCTGATAATTTTGGAAACCTCTGGCTGAGTACGAATAATGGAATTTGCAGATTTTCAACACAAGACTACTCAGTAAAAAACTTTACGGTTGATGATGGATTACAAAGCAAAGAATTTAACGGAGGAGCTTTTCATAGAGGCAAAAGTGGTAAATTATATTTTGGAGGCGTTTATGGTTTAAATGTTATTGATCCGAATTTAAATTTAATTGAGGAAAGACGTTACAATATTGTTCTAACCAAACTCGAAATACACGGACAGGAAGTTCTCGTTGATCACTCCACAAATAAAAATTCCAATAATCTAATTCATTACTCAAAAGAAACTGATTCCTATTATCTCAAAAAAAGTATAGCCTACACGGATAGTATTGAGCTGGATTACGATTACCGATTCTTCTCCATCGAATTTTCGTCTTTATCCTCTTATTCTTCAGACAAAATAAACTACACCTATCGGCTGCAGGGTCTTGAACAAAAGTGGGTTAATTTTGGAAATAGAAACTATGTTTCCTACTCAAATCTTTCTCCCGGGGAATACATTTTTCAGGTTAAAGCTCAAAATCAAGATGGACAATGGAGTGAACATCCGAAAGAACTGTTCATTGAAATATTTCCTCCATTTTACCTGACATGGTGGTTTATTCTAATCGAAATAATAATTGGAACCATAATTACAATTTTTATTTACCGATTTCTGCTTAATACCAGAACCAATAAATTACTAATTCAACAAAATGAAAGAATCAGCAGCACAAATCTGCAATTAAAAGAATTGATTGCCACAAAAGACAAGTTCTTTCGAATCATTTCTCACGATTTAAAAAATCCATTTACAAGTCTGCTTTCAATAAGTGAAATGATTCAGGAAAATTATGATTTAGTAGAAGATGAGGAAAAAAGAACAGGGATTCAAAAAATTCATGAATCGGTAAAACACATTTATACCTTGCTGGAAAATCTATTGACATGGTCAAAATCACAAACAAATAAAATTGATTTTCATGCTGAAATATTTAACCTGACAGATTTGGTTGAGCAGTCAATTTGTTTGTATAAGGCATCTGCAGACAAGAAAGAAATCAAAATTGTTATGCTTAATTCAGAAAAAAATCTTGCTTTTGCTGATCAAAATATGTGCAGCTTAATTGTTAGAAATCTCATTAACAATGCAATAAAATTCTCAGAGCCAAAAAGTCAGATTGAGATTGACATACAAGATAAAAATGACTTTCTGGAAGTTCAAATTATAGATCATGGTATTGGCATTGCCAAGGAAAATATTGATAAACTTTTCCGTATCGATTTAAAATACAAATCAACAGGAACTGCCGGCGAAAAAGGAACAGGATTAGGCCTTTTGCTATGCAAAGAATTTGCCGAAGCGAATGGAGGTAAAATTTGGGTTGAAAGCACCTTTGGCGAAGGAAGTACATTTTACCTGCGCATTCCTCAGTCAAAATAAGACTTTTAAAAACCAAAACATACAGTAATGGTTTGATTTTCGCGATAATTTAAGGATATTTGCATTCGTTAACCTAACGAGAGACTAAGCAAATATTTACTTGATGAGAGATAAGGTTCTTCAATTAGCAAAAGAAAAGAATGCAGTTATTCTTGCTCACTACTATCAAACTCCTGACATCCAGGAAATAGCCGATTTTAAAGGTGATAGTCTTGCTCTGGCGCAAAAAGCTTCGGAAGTAGATGCTGACATTATTTTGTTTGCCGGCGTTCATTTTATGGCTGAAACAGCCAAAATTTTAAATCCTGCAAGAAAGGTACTCCTACCCGATTTAGCGGCCGGTTGTTCTCTTGCAGAATCGTGTCCGGCTGACGATTTTCGAAAGTTTAAAGCACTTCACCCCGATCACATTGTAATTTCATATATCAATTGTACTGCCGAAATCAAGACTTTATCAGATGTGATCTGCACGTCGGGAAATGCAGTTCAAATCGTTGAATCCTTTCCAAAAGATCAAAAAATTATTTTTGCTCCGGATAAAAATCTTGGGCGATACATTAATGAGGTCACTGGCAGACAAATGGTTCTTTGGGATGGAACCTGCGAAGTTCACGATATTCTTTCTTCAGAAAGAATCATGAAAATGAAAATCGAAAATCCTGACGCTACACTTGTTGCTCACCCGGAATGCGCACATCCGGTATTGTTACTTGCCGATTTTGTTGGCTCAACCACAGCAATGTTAGATTACACCAAAAACAGTGCGTCCAAAAAATTCATTATAGCTACTGAAACAGGCATTCTTCATCAGATGCAAAAAGATTCTCCTGACAAAGAATTTTTAATTGTGCCTGCAGATGAGACATGTTCTTGTAATGATTGTGCTTATATGAAACTAAACACAATGGAGAAGTTATACTTGGCATTAAAAAACGAACAACCTGAAATCATCTTACCCGATGATGTAATGGAAAAAGCAAAAGCACCAATTGTTCGAATGCTTGATTTATCAAGACACCTGATTAAATAGGTTTAAAACTTACAATATAAAAAGGGAGATCAAAAATGGTCTCCCTTTCTTTTGATATAAACATTTAAATTCTAGCTCATTACGCTTTCAGGAGAAATACCGGCTAATTCACAAGCCTCCTCAAAATGCAAATCGTCTAACGCTTTGTATAAAACAGCAAAAGAAGAGTGTATCCAAACTATCGAGACAAATACTCCTACAAACAGACAAATAAGTCCTAAAATCAATACAAAAAAGGATAAAACAGCCATTCCAAAAATAGTCCAAAAGTATCCTTTGCTTAAATAGAAACTAAGCTTTACTGCCTGAATTGGATCTACCTTTTTATCCATGATTAAAAAAGGAACAAAAATCAACTTGCAAACCAAATAAATTCCCGGAATAATAAGAAACAGAAAACCTACTCCAACTATTCCAATCACCAACAAATGACTTAATATCACCAACAAATACTTTTTAAAGCCATCTAATATCTCTTCGAATTGGGGTTCTATTTTTCTTGATGCTTTCAGAAACATCCAATCTACTCCATAACTAAATGGGGTAACAATCAATAGATAATAGATAAATCCAAGAAATTTAAATGAAACCAAACCGATCTTAAATGAATCGCTGTTATCCCATCCCATTTGATTAAGTCCCATAGGCATGTCAATAATGCCGTAAATAATGATTGCAAGTAATAAAATTAAAAAATGATTCTTCAGAACATTCCATCCCTCTTCAAAACAGCCACCTACAGTCGGGAATACTTTTAAAATAAGATTCTCTTTACAATAATCTACTCTCATAAACCAAGCCCTCTAATATTTATTTAATTGTATGCTTCACATCCATATATATTATCCCCCTTGTTAGCAGAGAAATTATTTATATCATTTTAGATAAATATAGAACATCTAAAACTTGTAAAAAACACCAGCGAAAAAAAAAATAAAAAAATGATAGGGTATTTTATCCACAAAGCATCATAGTAGTAGAAGCAAGAATATACACGATCGGTTTTCTCCTATCTTTAAAATTATTATTAAATAAAATAAATCGCCATGAAAACAAAAATTAGATTTTATTTCGGAATCATTCTTTCTGCATTTTTGTTTTTCTCTTTCAGCAATGCAATGGCCGCGGAGGGAAATAATGTTAAGAATGAAAAAGCCAAAGTACAACAGGTAATTGACACCTTAAAATACAATGTTTACAAAGGGAAAATTCAAGATAACAAAACGAATGAACCTCTTATGTTTGCAACTATTGCTGTTAAAGGTGTTAATGTTGCAACAGTATCGAACAGCGATGGTGAATTTCTATTGAAAATTGCTAAAGATCTTCCTGTCAGCAAGATTGAAATCACCTATATTGGATACAAAAATCTCGAAGTCCCCATTTCTTCATTAAAGGAAAAGAAAAATATTTTAAAACTGGAATCTGTAACTATTCCTTTAGACCAAATTAACATTTATCCATTAGATCCTCTGTTTTTAGTAAAAAGTATTTTGGCTAAAGTAGGTCAAAACTACCCTAAAGGCCCAAATATGATGAAGGGGTTTTATCGTGAGACAATTAAGAAAAACAGAACTTATGTCGCTATATCCGAAGCTGTTGTAAACGTTCATAAAGCAGGATACAAACAATTAAAAGATGATCAGATTCAAATTTACAAAGGACGTAAAAGTCAGGATGTAAAGAAAATGGATACATTGTTGTTTAAATTACAAGGCGGACCGCACACATCACTACTTTTAGATGTGGTGAAAAACCCTTACAATCTGCTTTCCGAAGACTTCATCGAAAACTATAATTTTTCAATCAAATCAATCACTAAAATTAATGACAAGATTCATTACGTAATTGAGTTTAAACAAAAAGAAAATATAGATATTCCATTGTATTACGGATTGCTGTTTATCGAATCAACAAATTTAGCCTTGTCAAGTGCAAAGTTTAGTTTAAACCTAAGTAATGAAGATGAAGCCAGTCGAATGTTCATTAAACGCAAACCGGTAGGTGTAAAAGTAACTCCAACCTCAGCCGATTACTTGGTTAACTATACTGAAAAAGACGGCAAATGGTATTTCAATTATGCCAGAGGTGAAATTAATTTTAAATGCAACTGGAAACGTAAACTATTCAACACCAATTATAGTGCAATGACTGAAATTGCAATTACCGACCGTGACGAACAGAATGTTGTGCGCTTTAGAGGTGATGAGAAATTTAGAGCAAATCAAATAATGGTTGAAGAGGTAAACAACTTTGCTGATGCTAATTTTTGGGGGGAATACAATACTATTGAACCCGACCAATCTATCGAATCGGCAATTCGAAAATTGAAGAGAAAAGCCAAACAATAAAGATTTGAATTCAAAGCATAACGGAATTAGTTTTCCTACAACCTTTAACAACTGAATTCTAAACCAGAAAAGAACCGTTCACTCATGCTTGGGGAAACATGGGAAAATTCAGAACGGTTCTTTTCATCCATAATAATTCGATTATGGAGAAAAGAAATACCAACAATATTATTGCAGATCTTTCCTCTAATGATTGAAAAATCCTAACTTAGAAAGTATTAAAAGCTTTTTAAAATACGGAAGAGATACGAAAATGCCGGAAGATACAAATACTATACTTAAGCACATACAAAGAGGTAATTTACAGGAGTTTGAAAAGTTATTCAGAGCATATTACCCTTTACTATGTCATTACGCTCTACGATTTGTAAAAGATACAGATCAGGCTGAAGAAATTGTTCAGGAATTGTTTTGTCAATTATGGGAAAACAGAAAAGATTTAAAAATACACACCTCATTAAAAGCATACCTTTATAAAGCAACTTATTTTAATAGTTTACAGGTTTTGCGTAAAAGAGGCGTAAAAACGCAGTACGAAGAATACATTAAAAACAACAAACAGGAAAGCTCATTACCAATAGATTCGGTTGAAGAAAAAGAAATTTACAACATTGTTCAAAAAACTCTGACAAATTTACCCGAACGCTGCAGTAAAATATTTAAAATGAGTAGGTTTGAAGGCTTAAAATACCAGGAGATTGCCGATAAATTATCAATTTCGGTTAAGACTGTTGAAGCAAATATGGGAAAGGCATTAAAAGCCTTCCGGAAAAATTTAAAGGATTACGTTGGAATTATTGTGCTATAAACAAAATGAAAGAAAAAACATCACATAAAATAGAGTGGGAAATCATTTCGAAATACCTTAGTGGAGAGATGAGTGCAGAGGAAAAATTGGCATTTGAAAAGTTGATTGACACCAATCCTGAGTATGCAGAAATTGTTTCGGCATCCGATAAAGATTTGAATCTTATTCAGGAAGTAAACGAAATTCAACAACAATTTAATGTTGATTTGGCATGGTCGGCGGTAAAATCCAATTTAAGCGATCTAAAAAAGGCAAATACCATTAAGGTAGTTCCTTTATTTTCAATCCAAAACACCAAAAAACTTATGCAGATTGCAGTCATGTTAATTATTGCCATTGGCCTTGGATTTGCATCATATCATGTTTACAATAACAAATTTGCTCCTTACCAAAGTATTTCATCACAATTAAATGAAAGTGGTAAATCCATTACATTGGCTGATGGTTCTGTCGTAACACTTAATGGCAAATCGGAATTGGTTTACCAGAGATCATTTGCAGGAAAAGAAAGAAGGGTAAAGTTAACCGGAGAAGCTTTTTTCTCAATCGCTAAAAATCCCGCTAAACCATTCATTATTTCGGTGAGCAACGCTGAAATTAAGGTTTTAGGTACCTCATTCAACGTGAATGCCTCCAACAAGCACGTTGAAGTTTTGGTTGAATCGGGTAAGGTTCAATTCTCGCTTGCAAAAGAACCGGACAAAAAAATTATTCTTGAAAAGGGCGATTTTGGAGTTTTGCAGGAAGATTTTCTGGAAAAAAGAACACAGAACGATGAAAACTATCTTTCCTGGAAAACTCAGTTGATGGTTTTTAAAGCGATGAGTTTACAGGATGTAGCTAAGGTTATTAACCGAACCTATCAGGTTAACATTGAATTTAACGACACTGCAATTCAGCATTTACCGATCACAACATCATTCAATAAAACACCTCTTAATGATGTTCTGGAAAACTTATGCAGACCACATAACCTGACTTACGAGAAGAATGGTTCTCAAATTACAATTAAAAAGAACTGAAATAATTTATTGCTAAAATGAAAAGCAGAAAAACATATCAAAATTTAGTACAAAGCATCATTTTAAATGCTCTGCTTGTACTTATCGTATGTTCTTCTCATACTTCCAATGCACAGAATTCACTCTTGCAGAATAAGATATCTATTGATATTACAGAACTAAGCATTAATGATGCATTGGATTCTATTGCCGCAAAAAACAACTGCTATTTCACCTACAATTCTGATTTATTTGCAAATCAAAAGAAGCTAAACCTTAAGGCTGATGAAGTTGAATTTGAAATTTTGCTGAGGAAAATAGTGCAGGATACAAGCCTTACGTTTCAAGTAGTAAACAGACATATCATTATTGTTCCCACAAAATACAAAACAGATAAACCCCTTACTTCGAGCATCATTCCTTACATTTCGTACCGAAACATTAGTGGCAAAGTAACGAATCAATCAGCTAAAATACCTCTGCCATACGCGAGCATTGGGATTAGAGGCAAACATATTGGAACAATTAGCAATCAGGATGGGGAATTTGCCCTTACTCTTTCATCAGAAAATAGTAAAGACACACTTATTGTTTCCTATGTTGGATTTAAAAATTTCGAGATCCCTGTTTCCGATATCTCAAATAAGCAACTTCAAATTAAATTAAAAGAGGATTTCATTTCCCTTCAGGAGGTAGTAATCCGAAACAACGATCCTAAATCAATACTAAAAGCGGCCGTAAATAAAATAGAAATTAATTACCCAAAAAACGCTTCCAATCTCACCTCATTCTATCGGGAATCTGTGCATAAAAACAGTAAGTATATGATTTATCTCGAATCTGTTTTAGAAATTTATAAAAATCCTTACTCCGAAAACAATCTAACAGATAAAGTAAAAGTATTTAAGAGTCGCAAAATTTATGATGTATCCCGTCTGGATACCATATCATTTCGATTAAAAGGAGGTATTCAAGGTTGTTTGATGTTAGACATTGTAAAAAACCGCCCTGAATTTTTAGATCCTGAATTTATAGATTTATACAGCTACCGCTTATCCGATATCAGTACTTTCAACAACAAGTCTGTTTATGTTATTGATTTTGAACCCAAACCATTCATGAGCACGCCTCTTTTAGAAGGCAAACTCATTATTGAAACAGGAAGTTTAGCTATTATTGGTGCAGAATTTGGCTATAATCAAGATCGATTGCCCGAACTAACCAACCGATTTATTAGTAAGGGGAATCCCAAAATAAAAGTAAGACCAACACAGGTTCTATATTCTGTAAACTATCGAAATATAGATGGAAAGTATTTTTTGAATCACACGCTTGGGAATTTAAAATTTAAAGTGAAAAATAAAAGAAAATTGTTTTCACAGACCTTCTCTACAACTTTCGAAATGGCAACAACGAAATTGGACACCATCAATGTCCGGAAATTTAAGCATCGCGAAACAATTGCGCCAACAACAATTCTTTCAACTGAAAAACTAAGTTACGATCCCAAATTCTGGGGTAACCAGACATTTATTAAGCCCGAAGACAATATTAAAGAAGCCATTAAAAGAATCAGCAGCAGCATGCAGCAGGTTGCAATGGATACAAGCAATGCTGAATAGAATTGAATTAAAAATCCTCAATGACTTACATTTGTCCCACCTGCAAAAGAAGCTTATCTGGTCCAAACCAATATCACTCCTGCCTTATAAGCGATAAAGAAACTCATTTACAAAAAATGAGTCCAGCTATTTCAGAATTATTTGAAATACTTCTATCCTACATGTTAACATTCAAGAACCTTAAAATTATTTATTTAAAGACCTGTGTTCAATTTAAGATCGGAGCAACTTTTTTATCTGTTTACACAAAAAAGAATCATCTGATATTGGAGTTTCAATTGCAAAGGGAAGAAGATCAATTTCCAATTTACCTGTGCAAACGAATATCTAAAAACCGGGTACTTCACCGCCTTGCTATTGGGGAGTTATCTGAATTTGATCAGCAATTAAAAAACTGGCTGCAGGAAGCTTATGAAACAATCAGGAAATAAACATTTCATGATATTATAATTTTCCTTTGAAACAAAAAATTCTAAAAGTCTTCCTATTTTTGTATTTCTTTGCAAAAAAAATAAATCAGTAACGTTATTAAATGGGAAGTCGAATAAAAAAAATAATACAAAATTCAATTGGAATAATAATTGGTTCCGTATTCTTGTTTCTCACCTTACGTGAAAAACCAATGGCTCCGGTTTGGGAAAGCCTGGCCAATGCTGACTATTTTTTTATACTGCTTAGCTTCGTATGTTTATTCATCGTTTTTTACCTAAGAGCCTTACGTTGGAAGTTGCTAATTGAAGAATCCGGCGAAAAACCAAAATCTGATAAAGTCCTAACCTCCGTCCTACTCGGCTATTTTGTGAATAGCTTTACTCCAAAATTCGGAGAAATAATTCGTTGTACATCTCTTCAAAAAACAACAAATGTTCCGGTATCTGTATCCATGGGAAGCGTTATGGCCGAGCGGGCTTACGATTTACTGATTTTGGGTCTTGGTGTGTTTGCTGTATTTTGGATTGAACTGGATCGTTTACAGGGAATTATGGACTCTACTATTGGTGGAATTTCTCATATTTACGGCTACCGCTATTTGTATGTAATTCCAATTGCCATACTTGTTCTTTTTATCCTTTTCCTGGTTAGCTTACGCAGAATAAAAAAATCAGAGCGTCGTCCAATAAAAAAAATAGTTACATTCTTACAAAGCATGTTTCTATCGCTTAAGCAAGGCTTACTTCTTAAAAAGAGATTTCAGTTTATAGTTTTAACACTTTTAATTTGGACAATGCTTGTTGTCTTAAACTACATCTACCTGCTTTGTTTGCCTGAAACGTCAAGCTATTCAATGAGTTTTGCTATTGTGATTCTGTTTATTGGCGGCATTGGCTGGGCTTTGCCAAGTCCGGGAGGAATTGGAACCACTCATTTTCTACTTCTTCAATTATTCCTTGCCTTTCAGTTGGATCCGAATGCAGGAATCAGCTTCGGAATTCTTTCCAATGGATTAACTTTTATTGGTACTATTGTAATAGGAGGTTACGGCTATTTCAGATATTGGACAGAAACCAGAATACTGGAAAAAACAGCAAAAGCATAAATGATGTTCCCTATTTAGCAACAAGCATCTTGCTAATTCAACAAAACCATATTTTACACCTATCTTTGCACAATAAAATCATCTGAATACAAAAAATGAAATTTAGTCAATATAGTTTTTCCCCCGATATTAAAAGAAATTTAGACGGTTTGGGTTTTAACAGACCAACCGACATTCAATTCAAAGCCATTCCTCCAATTGTGCGGGGAGAAGATGTGCTTGCCATTGCACAAACCGGAACAGGAAAAACAGCGGCATTTGCGATTCCTATTATCGATAAACTGCACAAAGCTAAGAATAACAAAAGCAGTAACGGCATTAAATGTGTCGTAATGGTTCCTACCCGCGAGCTGGCCATTCAAATTACCGAAGTTTTTCAAAAAATTGGAAAACATACCAAAGTAACCAGTTTTTGTGTGTTCGGAGGTGTTGAACAAGCTCCTCAGATTGCAAGTTTACAAGTTGGAATAGACGTATTAATTACAACACCCGGCAGAATGTTCGATTTAACCAGTCAGGGTTTTATTCAGCTTGATAAAGTAGAAACCCTGGTTTTGGATGAAGCCGATCACATGTTGGATTTGGGTTTTATAAAAGACATACAGGATTTGATTCGTTTTCTTCCAAAGAATCGTCAAACCTTGTTTTTTTCAGCGACAATCACGCCCAAAATTAAAAAGCTGGCCTATTCTCTGGTTCGAAGTGCAATTCGTATTCAGATATCACCTAAAGATCCTGTATCCAAGAACGTAGAGCATGGAGTTGCCTTTGTGAAAATGGATGATAAGCGTTTCTTTTTGGAACGAATGATTAAAGAACATCAGGAAAGCAAAATACTTGTTTTTGTGCGAACCAAAGTAAGAGCGGAACGTGTTCACAAAGCCATGGAACGTGTAGGAATAGAAACACAAACCATTCATGGAGACCGCGAACAGGATGATCGTTTGATTGCCTTAAATGCTTTTAAAACAGGAAAAGTAAAAATCTTGATCGCAACAGATGTAAGTGCCCGCGGTATCGACATTCCTAATGTTGATTATGTGGTAAATTATGACATGCCCGATGTCGCCGAAAATTACGTTCACCGTGTGGGTAGAACCGGACGTGGTGTTCAAAAAGGTTTGGCCATTTCTTTCTGCGACCCAACAGATGAAAAACAATTATTAGCTGAAATAGAAGAGTTCACCGGCACCGAAATTCAGGTAATGGACATATCGAAAGGAGAATACACTGCAACTATCGATTTTTCTGAAGATTACTCGAAAAGCTTAAAAGAACTAATGGACGAAGCAGAAGATTTTCTGCAAAATCCGAAAAAGAAAAGTGTGAAAAAGAAAACTCCTGCGAAAAAGGCAGCGAAAAAGAAAAAAAAGTAAGCAATACGAAATAAACAAAACCTCAAAACCAAAATGGATTTGAGGTTCTTTTTTTAAGGATAAACTCTATACCTGACAACAATAAATAGGCCTGATTCTTTGCATTTCGGCAAAAATCGAAATATATTCGTTCCTCCTAATCTAAATCAATCAACTATGCAATCACTAATATCTCCCGAAAGCAATTTAACCTTGTTTTTCGTGATAGCCGGAGCTGCTGCTTTTGGTCTCTATTCCGAACACAAAAAATGGTTTGGTAAACTATCCGGAATTTTGGTTACCATGATTTCCATGTCGTTGCTTGCAATGGCTGGCGTGGTGCCGGTAGCATCAAACCCAACCATTAAAGTAGATGTATACGATATGGTATTCTCCTATTTTATCCCTATTTCTATTCCCATGCTGCTGTTCAGTTCCAACATCCTTAAAATTGTAAAAGAAAGTGGGAAGCTACTGGTTGCCTATATTTTGGGTGCTATTGGAATTGTTCTGGGTTGTTTTATTGCATTTTGGTTAATTGATTTAGGTTCGGATTCAGGAAATACAGCAGGTGTAATTGCTGCCACACTTATTGGTGGAAGTGTTAATTTTATTGCTGCTGCCGAGATCTTAAATTTCAGTACCAATCCCTTATTTACGGCAACCATTGCTGTTGATAATTTTGTATCGAATTTGTATACACTCTTCCTGTTCCTAACTCCTTCCCTTTTGTTCTTATCCCGTTTTTTTGTAAAACCAAAGAAAGAAAATGAAGTAGAAGACGCTTCAAAATCCGAAAAAACACAATTCCCGATGAGTTTGGAACGGATAGCCGTTTCTGTTTTTATTGCAGCATTAATTGCAGGACTGGGAAACCTTCTGTCTCCCTATCTTCAAGACTTACTGCACACCAAACTAAACCTTAGCATATTGGTGATTACAGTTTTAGCAGTGCTTGCAGCCAATCTATTCCCCAAAAGACTAAAACCATTGGAAGACACAGCCTTCTCGCTTGGTTTGTGGATGATGTACATCTTTTTGGCGGTGATTGGTGCAGCCACCAACATGACACAGATATTTAGCATTGGCCCTGCTGTACTGGGATTTTACCTAACCATTATGATCTTTCATTTCCTGTTTATGCTCGCTTTGGCCAAACTCTTTAAACTGGATGTTTACGAGGTAGTAATTTCATCGGCAGCAAACATTATGGGACCATCGGTTGCGGCTCCAATGGCTGCTTCAATGGGACAAAAGAAGCTCGTAACACCCGGAATTCTGGTTGGTATTTTGGGTTACATCATCGGTACCTTTATTGGTGTTTCCATTGCCTTGTATTTAAGCTAGATCGAATCAAAAACATAAACTAAAAGGCTTTGCACAATTGCAAAGCCTTTTTTTTGAAAAATGCAGATCAGTTGACTTTCAAACAAGTCATAATATAGAAACATTCCATTAGCATAATTAGGTCTTTTATTAAAAAACATCAGTATTTTCATGTTTTAACAAAATCAAATCCTAAAAATGAAAAAATCCGATATTATTGACCTTGCCCTTAAAATCTTTGGAATCTATGTAATTATTGCAGCACTTCTTTATCTTAAAGACCTGCATTTTATCAAATCGATGTTCACTCAAAATATTCCAGATTATATGGATTTTGTTGGTTTGGGACTATTCTTGGCAGGAGGAATAATCACTTTTATCATTGGCTATTTATTAATCTTTAAATCATCAAAAGTCGCGAAGAAAATCTGTAAGGAAGATTTTGACATCAATTTAGCTATCGATCCTAATTACAGTAAAATTCTGGAAATTTCATTGGTGATTTTTGGGCTGTACATTCTCATTTTTCATTTTCCATATATCATATCAAGCATTAGTCAGATAATAAGCCACCTAACCAGAGACTTCCCTCAAGAAAAAGCATCGCTTATCTATGCTATTTGTTCTTTGTTTCAATATCTATTTGGATATCTTTTAGTAACCAATTCCAAAGCCATTTCAGCTTGGATCATTCGAATCAACAAAAAAAATTTTGGAGAAATTGAAAATTAAAATGGAATTACAGATTCCATCAATACTTACCGCTTTACACCAAAGAAACAACACCGAAGCCCTCCAGTTTCGGTGTTGTTATATCTCGCTCACAGCAGAATGTATCGCAGCAAAGAATTACTTCCAGTTCACTTCCTTTTATTGTTCCAAATTGTACATGGAACCTACTTCGCACTAAAGCGAAGAGAACATTTTGATAGCCAAAGTCCTTCCGCTTCTCGCGGATGGTTCTTTAAGCTGCTTGCTAATACCTTCGCAGTAATGCGAGCTGGGTTAATGATAAGAATAATACCTTAGCATTGATGTGAAACAAGTGTTTTG
Source organism: Labilibaculum sp. (assembly GCF_963664555.1). Classification (GTDB taxonomy): domain Bacteria; phylum Bacteroidota; class Bacteroidia; order Bacteroidales; family Marinifilaceae; genus Labilibaculum. Next base: position 3,280,759 of record NZ_OY761461.1, read on the forward strand.
ATGAGAAAAAGACCTCCGCATTAGAGCGAAAGGAGGTTTACGTGAGAAAAATAGCCTCCACATTAAAGCGAAAGGAGGTTTACGTAGGAAAAATAGCCTTCGCATTGATGCGGAAGGAGTTTAAGAAGGGAAAAACAGCCTTCCCTCGCGGACGAAGGACATTCTGAAATAAAAATAAAGCCTTCGCTCCTAACAAGTTCCTATTTCATGTTGGGGAACCTCTCTTATTTATTAAAAACTGAAGTGCCCACTATCAGTAAGGCTTTCAGTAAAAAACAAAAGTGAAAGCACCATGTTTATTCACAGAAAAACAATTTTTTTTCATTTTATGATACGTGTGCTGCCCTTTTTAATTGTCTATTGCTTAGAAAGAGGTTAAATTCCCCTTTTAAATAAAGTATTGCACGCACAAACCAGTCTATTAGTAATAAATGGAACACGCACTAAAAACCCAACAGTTCGAAAACCTGACGGAAACAAGAATAGAACAACTTTTTAAAGAGCACTATTCTGTTTTAACAGCCTATGCCAATAAATTCCTATCCGATTTAGATGATTCGAGGGAGGTTGTTCAAGATGTTTTTGTTCATCTCTTCGATAATCGTGAAACCGTAAATATACATACATCAGCCAAGGCACATTTGTTTACTTCGGTTCGAAATGCCTGCCTAAATACCATCAAACAAAGAAAAAACCATAACACTCATCATGAGAACATTAAATATTTAAGTTCTGGTTTTAGCTTGCAAGCTGATAAAATTTTAGAACAGACCGAATTGGAATATGCCCTTTTTAAAGCCATTGATGAATTGCCTGAACAATGTCAGCGAATATTTAAGCTGAACCGAATAGATGGTTTCACCAATCAGGAAATTGCAGATCAGTTAGGAATTTCGAAACGTACAGTCGAAACACAAATCTCGAAAGCTCTAAAAAGCTTACGGATAACAATTGGCCCGATGCTGGCATCACTCCTTATTATTTACCTATTCAACGCATTGAAATAAATTTTTCATTTTTTTGAATTCAAGTACGTGTGCGGTCATTCTTATTTGTCTTACCATTAGAAACAGCAAAATGAAACAGAACAATCAACATATCGACGAACAGCTTTTAAAAGCCATTTTAGAGGAAACTTCTTCTGATCAGGACAAGCAGGAATTCCAGAAGTGGATGCAAGCTGATTCTGCAAACAAAGCTACCTTTCTTACAATCCAGAAAATCTGGAATTCGAGCAAAGAAATTGAAGTGTTCCAAAAAATTGATGAAGCCGCTGATTGGAAAATCATAAAAGCAAAATCAGGAAAAACAGTTCAACTGAAAAAAGTAAACCTGTTTATGAGGTATGCGGCCACTGTTCTTGTTTTGCTCTCGCTTAGTTTGGTTTACCTATATCAGACAACACCAGGATTTGGTAAATACGCGCAATGCAAAAGCCTGCAAAGCAAAAATCAAATTGTGTTGGCTGACGGAACAGAGGTCTTCTTAAACAAGGAAAGTAAAATTATTTATCCTAAATATTTCAATTCAAAAGTACGAAATATTGAGATGGAAGGGGAAGCTTACTTTCAGGTAAAGCCAGATCCTGCCAAACCATTTATAATTAATTCCGGAGATGCAATTATTGAAGTTTTGGGTACCAGCTTCAATGTTAAAAATAAATTGGACGGAACAACTGTTGTAAGCGTAAACTCCGGCAAAGTTAGTTTGAAAAATCGAAAAACTCAGGAAACAGTTTACCTAACTAAAGGAGAAAAAGGAGTGATTCAAAAACGAAAAGTAAGCGAATCGAAAAACGAAGAATTAAACTTCAACTCTTGGAAAACCGATGTACTTACATTCAAGAACACGCCGATGGCAAATGTTTTCGATGATCTTGAGAATTATTACGGTGTAAAAATTACAAACAGGTGTGCCAGACTGGATACTCTTACCTACACCAATTCATTTTCGAATGCAACTATCAACAAAGTAATTGATGAATTGGAACTTCTTTTAAAAGTTCATATTACACAAAAAGGAAATCATTTGACCATTTCTGATGGTAAAAACTAAATCGAAATTTTAAAACAATGAGAAACAAAATCGTATTGTTCGCTTTTATCATGCTTGCCGGCATAAGCTTTACAAAAGCACAGAACACAGTAATTAAAGCCAATTTACTAAGTCCGTTGGTGCGAACAGGATCATTTTTTGCAGAGCATAAGCTGAACGACAACAGCAGTATCCAATTGGGACTTTTGTACACAGGCAATTCCTGGGACGACACCAAAGTAAGAGGTTGGGGTATTACTCCTGAATACCGGTTTTATCTTTCAGATTCACCGGCACCAAAGGGATTTTTTGTAGCTCCTTACGCCCGTTATCTGCATTATAATTTGGAGAATGAAGCAAATGATGAAGCCACCTTAAATGGATTGGGAGCCGGTTTAATTATTGGTCAGCAGTATATTTTTAAGAAAAGAGTAAGCTTCGAATGGTTTTTTGGTCCAGGCTATACAAGCATTGATGTAGATGCAAAATCCGGAGTCGAAGATGATTTCGATACCGACACCTGGGATGGCTTTACATTAAGAGCAGGACTGACACTAGGAATTGCTTTCTAGAGCCTGAATTCAAAAGGAGAATCAAAAAAATAATTCTATCAGAAAACCAATTTGTCTTTGTGAATAATTCAAAAAAAAAATTAAATTAGCATATTAATAATTATTAAAATAGAAAAATGAAGAAGCTTTTATTTATTGCAATTATCGCATTAGGATTTGGATTTGAATCACAAGCTCAAACCGTAGAGTACAAGGTTATTACTTCTGTAGAATCAATTGTTCCTATGGGAATTGGACGTTCCCGGTTAATTGAAGAAAAAGACGCCATTGATGCAGAAGCGTTTACAACAGAAAGAACCGATGGTAAAAAAAGTGATCAAGGTGATGTAAAACGTTCTGATGCAAAAGTGTCTAAATTTGCTGAAACAAAATTATTGAACTTTTATAGTATAGCCGGTATCAATTTCCAAAACATTGCTTCAAACGATGCATTAACATCATCGAAAATAAACAAGCTAAGTGCTGAAGGTTGGGAACTTGCTTTTGTAACCAGTGGTGTTGAAAGTGACAGCGGTAAAGGGGATGGAAAAGGAATCTACATTACCAGATATATATTTAAAAGAGTTAATTAATTTTCAACAATAAGTTTACGAACTGCTCCTTTTCGGAGTTCTGTAAAACTATAAAAGGAAGCCTTCGGGCTTCCCTTTGTTGTTTATAATAACATATTGTAAATTTGACAAATATTTATTTTGAACAGACACTCTTCATGAGAAAATTATTAATTCTATTTTCTTTCCTTCTTCTCTCCTCTTCGGCATTTTGTCAGGAGTCCTTGATGTCTAAGCAATTAAAGTTTCCAAATATTGCCTATCCTCTTCATGAATTATTGAGCGAAATAAGTAAGCAAACTGGTGCTGAATTTAGCTACACCAGCGAATTAAACACAAATCAATACATCGAACTTCCTGCCTTAACAGGAAGTCTAAAATACTTTCTGAACGAGATTCTTGATACAAAAGCATTTAAAATTATCATCAAAAAAAATAAAATATTTTTAGTCGGTATTCCTCCATCAGAACGAAAATACAGCATTAGCGGATTCATAACCGATTCCAAAACAGGCGAATCTCTTATTAATGCCAACATTATTAATTTAGAAAATTACACAGGTACAATTAGTAACAACTTTGGCTTTTATAGCTTTTCTCTCAACCAAAAAGTCCATAAGCTGCAAATCTCCTATGTGGGCTATCAGAATGCCATCATTGAATTACACCTAAAGCAGGATACCTGTATTAACATTTCTCTGGAGCCAAAAACCATTCTTAACGAAATTAAAGTGGTTGCTGATCAAAAAGACAATAACATCAACCATCAATTCGTAAGCAGCAATACACTTACTTCCGAGAAGTTCAGCAATTCAGGAATTTTAGGCGAAAATGATTTATTTCAGAATCTAATCCAATTTCCTGGAGTTCAGTCCTCGAACGAAGGTCTTGGAGGATTTATCGTACGAAACGGTTCACCTGCTCAGAATTTAATTCTTCTCGATGATGTTCCTGTTTACTATTCCTCGCATTTGTTCGGCTTATTTTCTATTTTTAATCCTGATGCTATAAACCATGTAAAACTGATAAAAGGAGGTTTCCCCGCACATTATGGCGGTCGTGTTTCTTCCGTTCTTGATATTCGCATGAAAGACGGGAATTCAAAAAAATTGGGTGGCGATTTTAGTATTGGACTTCTAACCGCCAAATTTAACCTGCACGGACCAATTAAAAAGGACAAAACAACATTCAATCTTTCGGTTCGGCGCTCCTATCTCGATTTACTAGTAAAAGGCATCTTAAAACTAGCGGATAGCGATGTAACCGGCGGCTACTATTTTGGCGATTTAAATTTTAAGCTCACACATAAATTCTCTCAACGCGACAAAATTTTCTTCAGCACCTATTGGGGCGGCGATCTGATTGATTTAAAAAATACCGATCAACTAACATATACGTACAAAGAGAAAACCGAAAATAAAGTTGGATGGGGTAATTTTACAAATTCTCTTCGCTGGAACCATATATACAGCAATCACCTTTTCGGAAATACTTCTTTGATACTAAGCAGATATACCTTTTTAGTTAAGGATAAGAAATCCATACAAAATGAAGGTGAAAGTTTTAAGGAAAACTACAATTATCAATTTAGATCAGGCATTCGTGATTTCACACTTAAATCGGAATTCGATTGGATTCCCGACTCGAAACACTACTTGAAATTTGGAATGGAAAGCTCACTGCATCACACCAAACCCGGCAGTGAACTGTACCGAAATAGTAATCAAAACGAACAAAACACATACAACAATCAAATTATCAGCTCAAAAGAATTAATCCTGTTTGGGGAGTGTCAAATTCAATTCGGAAAAAAATTCCTCCTAAATATAGGATCCCGATGGAGTAACTTTATTGTAGAAGGAACTTACTACTCAACTGTAGAACCGAGGTTTAGTGCCCAATATCATTTGTATCCCAAATGGACTGTAACAGGAAGTTTTTCGCAGATGACTCAATACCTTCATCTGGTTACAAGCAGTTCTCTTAGTTTGCCAACTGATCTTTGGCTGCCTGTAACAAGTAAAATTAAACCAATCGATTCCTTTCAATATACCGGAGGTACCAATTATTCCTTCTCTAAATCAGTAAAATTAACTGCTGAATATTATCACAAATTATCACGCAACACTCTGGAATTCAGCGATGAATACTTTTTTCAAAATGTGAGTGCCGACTGGGAAAGTATAGTAGAGGCAGGAAAATCGTGGAGCAATGGCTTGGAGATTAATCTGAGTAAAAGCAATGGCAAAACTACAGGAAATATGGCATACACATTTTCCAAATCGTTTGTGAAATATCCGGAAATAAATGGTGGAAAAACATTTGCTTCTCCTTACGATCGCCGTCACGATTTCTCTTTCCTACTCAACCAAAAATTAAGTAAAAAAATTGATTTTACCCTTGCCTGGATGTATGGAAGTGGCCTGCCTGCGACACTTTCTTCAACAAATATAAGTTCTATTTCACCCTATTATCCGGGAGAAATTTCTTCAACGCCAATTTTTTCTCATCGAAATAGGTTTCGGCTGCCGGATTATCACAGAATGGATTTCTCAATCAATTTTAGAAAATTTAAGAAACATGGAATAAGAACATGGAATATTAGTATCAACAATGTGTACAACAGAAAAAATGCAAATTACGTCTCCATAAGTGAAACCCGAAACGAATTTGGCACTACCAATTACAGCTTAAAGCAAATTAGTTTGTTCGCTTTTCTACCAAGTGTAAGTTATTCCTATAAATTTTAAGAAAAGATATTATGAAGTATCAATTACTTTTTCTCAATATTTGCCTGCTGTTTTTTCATTTTTCCTGCGAAAAAGAACTTCAAGTTCCCATTCCTGAAGAGGAACCGAAATTGGTTGTCAATTCGTTGCTTGGAGCAGATAGTTTACTCCGGGTTCATGTAAGCAAAAGTTCAGTTTTTCAGGAACAATATACCAATACTACTTTGTCTGATGCCAACATCATCATAAAAAAAAACAATCAGTTGTTAGGAAAAATGAAACATGAAAACGATGGATGGTATTCCTTAAATTCATATGCAGTAACAGCTGGTAATTCCTATCAAATTGAAGTTTCGCATCCTGATTTGGAAACTGCTGAATCTGCAACCAAAACATTACGAAAAGTTCCAATTACCAGTCTTTCTTATCAAATTAAGGAAGAAGGTAAACTGGAATTTACATTTCAATTTGATGATACAGCATTGCAGGAAAATTATTACATGATTCTGCTAAAAGCATATAATGGAATTTCTTTCTCAGATATAAATTTTTATAGCGATAACATTATTTTCAATGGCAATTTATCCGAAAATTCAATTGGAATACAGCAAAATATGCTTCGTGGCAGTCACACTTTCTCCGATGAAAATATTGACGGAGAAAATTGCAGCATTTCGATATATGCTTTCAATGAATTATTTAATAATTCAGAAGTAAATCAGCAATACAAATTGGAATTGTACCACATTACATCCGATTACTTCAAGTATGAACGTTCATTAACCGCTTATTACAATCGTGATGACTTACCTTTTTACAAGAAGGTAAATCTTCATTCCAACGTTAATTGCGGCTATGGAATTTTTACCTCATATGCTGTTGATTCAAAAACAATAACTACAACCGGTCAAATGCAAATTATAAAAGCAGAAAACCAACAAGCTGCAGCCATGTGCCTGTTGCAAAGGAATTCAAGAAAACGATCTGAAATTTAAAAAGAAGTAAGAACAGAAAAAGAATCAATTATTTGTTTCATCTGTTTATAATTTTCTTGTTACTATCAGATGAAACTTACCATTCGTAAATAATCATGTTTGATTGTATCTTGATAATTATTTACTCATGGACGTTTCATTTTACTTAATTACGCATAACTTTTATGCGTAAACTTTAATGTAATAGGTTCAACTAAATTATGAAAATCTTCATACGAAAGCATAATAAGCTCTGTATGAGTTCCTGCATTAAACACGATATCATCGTCTTCAACTAAACTTTCAGCCACATAAACCTCCAGTCCATATAAATTTCCAAACGGAGGCATAGCTCCCACTTCACATTGTGGAAATATATCTTTAAAATCTTGCTCATGCGCCAGCTCTACCTTTTTACAACCCAGCATTTGTTTTAATAAATCAAAGTCAATCAAATAAGATGCGGGCAGAACAGCCATACACATCCTTCCATCTACCTTAATCATTACTGTTTTTGCAAGCATTTTACCAGGGATATGGGCCGATGCAGCAATTTGCTGGGCGGTGTAGGCTGATGAATGCCGAATCGTTACATATTTAATATGTCGCTCATCTAAAAACTCTTTTAATTTACGAATAGGCATAATCTTTGGGTCTAATGGTTAAAAATGTCCACTCTACAGAAGGTCTTTACAACCTTTAATTGGCGATACCAATTGGGTTTTGATTTCTGGTTCTTACTTCCACCCCACACAATTTGAGAATTGAGGGGCTACTATTCAAATTACGAAAAAAAAAGCGGGAAGTAAAGAGTAATAGCATATTGACTACGTATTTATATTCATTTTTCATTAAGAATATTAACCAAAACCTATTCATCTACGAAATATATCGTATTAAAATTTTGTAATACGACAAGTTTCGTATATCTTTATCTACGAAATTAATCGTATAACGGAAATCACCACAATAATATGCCACAGAAGATTAAGCCAACCGAAGCAGAATTGGAAATTCTACAAGTCCTTTGGACCTACGGTCCATCGAATGTTCGATTTGTAAATGACAAATTGAAATCGGAAAGAAATGTAGGTTATACTACAACGCTTAAGGTAATGCAAATAATGACTGAGAAAGGAATCCTTGAACGTGATATGAATTCAAGAACTCATATTTACAAGGCTGTTGTAGAAGAAAAAGAAACTAAAAATCAGTTAATCGATAAATTCATATCCACTTTATTTGGTGGATCCACTTCTGGAATGGTTCTGCAAGCTTTAGGCAATCAAAAATGCTCAACAAAGGAACTGAATGAAATTAAAAAATTAATTGATAACATCGAAAACCCGGCTCAAAATGAAACTGATAAATAATTTCGATTTTTACGAATTGAGTCACGCTATTGGCTGGACTTTAATTCATTCTGTTTGGCAAGCTGCAGTAATTGGGGGGATTATTTGGTTGATATTCCGATTTATCTCAAAAGACAATGCAAAATTTCGCTATACCCTATCAGGCTTGGGGCTCATTCTAATTTGTGCTGCATCAGCAATTACATTTTACCGATACATCCCATCAAGCACCAGCATTTATTTGTCTGATTTTAAGGTTCAACTGCAAACTTCAGGCATCATTCCGCAAGATGAAACATTCTTTGCCAAATTGTGGAAGCAATTACAAATTCAATTGGAAAACTCATTTCCTTATTTGATTCAAATCTGGATGATTGGAATGCTCTTCCTTTCCATTAATCTCATCTTAAAATACATTCACACCCTTAAATTAAAAAAGCACTTAACCTATCCTTTACGCACCAACTTTAAGGCAATTGCTGATAGCTTGGTGACAAAATACAATCTCAAACAAAACATTCTGTTTAAGGAATCGGGCCTGCTCGAGATCCCTTCTGTAATTGGATATTTTAAGCCAATTGTTCTAATTCCGGTTTCCATGCTAAGTGGAATTCCCGAAAATCAATTGGAAATTATCATAGCACATGAATTGGCACATATTCGTCGACACGATTACTTGCTGCAATTCATTCAAGGAATTATTGAACTAATATTCTTTTATCATCCTGTAGTTTGGTGGCTATCTTCTGTGGTAAATGCCGAAAGAGAGCACATTTGTGACGATCTGGCGGTTAAGGTTTGTGGTGAATCCTTAACTCTAATTAAAGCATTAAATAATATGGAAGCAATCAGAAAAAAACAGTACGAAATGGTTTTAGGATTCTCTGGTAAAAAGGGAAAAGTTTTGAATCGAATTAAACGTATTCTTAGACCTAAAGCTTCAACCAATCCAAGGAGTGAACGATTCATGCTTAGTGGTGTGTTCACGCTCTTATTCGCAGGCTTGTTCCTAATTTCGAATTTTGCTATTTCAGGGAATACTGATTCTCAAAAAGCATTATTTTCGAAAATCAACATCCTTGACAAAACTTCGGATCAACCTGAGAAGTCCTTTCACAAAGAAGCACTTCCTCTTGATTTGATGAATGCAAGCTCAAAAAATGATCAGAAAAAGAAGAAAAAAGAGGCAATAAAACAAACAGACACAGCTGCAACTGAGATTGAGCTTGAAGAAGTAACTGAGGTAGAAGAAATGGAACTATCGGAAATGCCTTCGATACCTGTTATGCCAACTATGCCTCTACTACCTCCAACTGTAGAAATGCCTTTCAGTTCTTTTGAAACTCCTGAATTTAGTTTCCCAAAAGATTCTGTAAAATCAGACAAATGGGTGAAAATGAAGGCCGATGAGATCATAAAAGAGCAGTTGGAAGCAATGAGGTCGGCAGAAAGAGAAATGAAGGACATAAAAATTGACCTTGATGTTGACCAAATGCGTAAAGAGCTTCAGCAGGGATTAAAAGATCTTGATTTTAATTCCGTTGAGTTCCAAAATGAAATGAAAGAACAGCAAATTGAAATCGACAAACAGTTAAAAGAATTGTCTGATGGTAATTACGCCAAACAACAAGAATTACAGAAAAAAGAACTTGAAAATCATTTGAAAGAAATTGAGGAGAATTCTCAATTGGATGAAAAGGAAAAAGAAAAAATTAGAACCAAGTTAAGCGAAACTCTTGAACAATTGAATTCAAAGGAATTTCAAAATCAACTTGAAAAACAGCTTGAAAGCGCGAAGGAATCTTTGGAACAAAAGAAGGTGAAATTCGAGTCGGGAGAATTTGAAAACCAATTGAAAGAACAACGTGTGAACATTCAACAACAACTGAAAAAAATTGAGTCTCCTGAATTTCAGGAAAAAATAAATCAACAAATTAAAGAAAGCAAGACAAGAATTCAGGAAGAATTAAAGAGAGTTAATTCTGATGAATATCGGAAGGACTTAGAGGAATTTATAAAAAATAATCCAACAAGTTCTCTTAACTACAACTCTCCTGAATTAGTTACAAGAGTATTTCATCAAGATTTGACAACACCCATAACTAATATTAGAAGAGGTTATAGAATACCAATGCAAAGTGGAACTATGTTACGTTCTATTTCACCCGAAAATGCAAATAAACAACCGCTTATCATTTTAGATGGTGAAAAAATTACTAGTGACCAAATGGATCAAATGTCTCCAGACGATATTGCTTCCATAAGTGTTCTAAAAGATGAAGCGTCAAAAGCATTGTATGGTGAAGAAGCTAAAAATGGAGTTATTGTGATCACCTGTAAATCAAATAATCAAAAAAATAATTCCTCTGCTAAGCTTAAATTTGGAAATACCGGGAATCCCCCATTATACATTCTTGATGGAATAAAAACTCCCGTAGAAGCTGTCTCAAGAATTAATCCTGACGATATTGAGAGTATGAACGTATTAAAAGGCAAAGATGCAGTAATGAAATATGGAGAAAGTGCTCAATACGGAGCTATTGAAATCAATTCCAAAGGTTCCGAATTTAAAGATCCCATCAAAATTGATAATGCCATATATATCATTGATGGAAAAAAACTTTCAAAAAAAGAATCAGAAAAAATCAATCCTGACAGTATTGAAAGTATTACAGTACTAAAAGGTGAACCCGCACTTGAAAAATACGGAAAGAAAGGTAAAAATGGAGTCGTTGAAATGACCAGCAAAGCGAATAAGAAGCATGCTGTAAAAATGAAGTTGGATTCAATAAAAAATCCTCCAATTTATGTTGTTGATGGGAAAATAACATCAGCAGAAAAAGTTGAAGAAATAAATCCTAATGATATTGAAAGTATTGATGTGCTAAAAGGTGTACATGCAATTGAAAAATACGGTGAAGAAGCTAAAAATGGTGCCGTACTAATTACCACTAAGTCCAAAAGTTAATAAGACAAATAATTCCAGATTGACTATAAAAAGACCACATTTTCATAATGTGGTCTTTTGCGTTTAACACCATAAAGTTTTATACTCAGGCACTTGCAAGCCAAACATCAAATTCGTATATTAACTGAAAACCATGCATTTATAAATAATCAGCCGATGCTTTTTTTACTCGTCATATTAATTTTATACATTTTGGTGCGGATCACCTCCCGCTTCAGTAAATACCTCATGAAATTTTCTAAAAATGATCATTTGCGTTTTTCTTATGGAATTGGCTTCATTACTATAGGGGCAATGCACATACTTATTCCAAATCTTTTTGAGCATATATTCGCGGCTATTTCCAACTCAACTTACGAAATAATTACAATTTTAGGATTTGTTCTAATTGTTAGTGGTGTTGGTCTTTTGATCAGAAGAGTTCATAAGGAAGCAGCAATACTTCTTATTGTATTGATGCTTATTTTTATCCCTCTTAGTATAATTATGCTTACCCGTTATGTACCAGGTCCGTTAGGAATAGAATATGAGCCAGTGTTGGGATATTTAAGGATTCTCGCCTTCTCACTCTTAATTTGGTTTTTAATTAAAGCCTGCGAACTCTCGCCAAGAAGAAAGTATAACAAATCAAAATACAACCAGAACATCTAGTCATCATTTTTATTTTTTCACTGTTTAAGCATTTTTTCATAACTTAATTGTTACCTTAAAATTATGTAGTGCTATTAATTTACACCTAAATAAATAAAACGATGAGCTATTTTATCCGCCGAAGTACGAATTTTAAATTTGATGATGCCATTGACCGTGTGACCAGAGCGCTTCAAACCGAAGGGTTTGGCATATTAACCGATATTGATGTGAAAGCTACTTTAAAAGAAAAATTGGATGTTAATTTCAAAAAATACCGGATTCTAGGTGCCTGTAATCCATCATTTGCTTACAAAGCGTTTCAGGTAGAAGATCAAATTGGCATAATGATGCCTTGTAATGTAACTGTTATTGAACAAGATAATGGTCATGTTGACATTTCAATTATGGATCCAACAGCGGCTTTTAATGTAATTGAAAATGAAGCATTACAACCTTTTGCACACGAACTAAAAAGCAGACTGGAACGATGTTTAACTTATCTTGAAGAATAAATCCCAAATAAATTTTTGACTTTATTATTTGTTTCACTTTCAAAAATTGCCTCATGAAACGCTTATTTTTTTTCATTTTTATTCTTTCACATTTAACCTCCTTTTCGCAAAATACAAATACAAAAAATACTATTTCTCCAAATCGCTTATTCGATTTTTGGTTGGGAGAATGGGATGTGTTCACCAATGATGAACTTGTAGGTCACAACACAATTAGTTTACAGCAAAATGGCAACCTGCTGCAAGAAAACTGGGTCTCGGAAAAAGAAAGTTTTACAGGTACAAGCTATAGCTTTTACAATGAAAAAATTAATAAATGGCAGCAAATCTGGATTGATAAAAATGGAAACAATCTGCTATTGAAAGGAAATTTTGAAAATGGGAAAATGGTACTACTAAGCGGCACTGACTCCAATATGGGAGAAGCTCAATCTCTTCATCGAATTAGCTGGATAGTTATGCCAAATGGTGATGTAAAACAGGTTTGGGAATCAACAATCGACGAAGGTAAAATTTGGAGTATTCAGTTTGAAGGGGTCTATAAAAAGAAAAAATAAGCTTAATAGGATTTTCCTTTTTCATTGACCATGGGAACAAATCGAACAGGTAAATCAATCCGTTTGCTTATTTTCCCATTTTCTTTTTTTAAAAGAACCAACTTCTTAACATTCTTTTTCCCTACAGGAATTACCAATCTGCCCCCTTCTGCCAGTTGGGCAATTAAAGCCTTGGGGATTGCTGTAGGTGAACAAGTCACAATAATTCCATCAAATGGAGCTTTGTCTGCCAAACCCTGATATCCATCTCCACAAAAGGTCTTTACATTTTCATATTTTAAAGAATCCAGAACAAAAGAGGCTCTTTTCTGTAAGGATTCAATAATTTCTATGGAGTATACTTCAGAACAGATCTCTCCCAATATAGCCGCTTGATATCCGGATCCGGTTCCAATTTCCAAAACACGGCTTTTCGAACTCAAATCGAGCAGCTGACTCATATAAGCAACAATATAAGGCTGTGAAATGGTTTGTCCTTCCCCAATAGGCAATGGACGATCCTGATATGCGAAACTCCTTAAGTTTGCCGGAACAAACAAATGCCTTTCCACTTTTTCCATCGCGCCAATAACAAGTGCATCAGTCACACCTCTATTAATTATCTGTTCGATGACCATGTTTACCCGAAGTTTCCCAAATTCCATCTCTTGCCAATTAGCAACTTCACTATATCTTCCTAATGAAACAATCAATAGTATAACAAGGCTGAAGGTTTTCATGATTCAAATTCCTTATTTAGTTAAAGTTACGACATTAGAGCTAAAAATGAGAAATAAAAATGCCTTCTAATCCCTTACTTAAACAGCAAATAAATAAAAGCCAAATGCGAATCGAAAAACAAATTTTAGTAATTTAATTTCCCTATTTCATAATTAAAGTATTTCTCATGCGATCGACCATCATTATCCTTTTTATATCTGTAAGTAATTTTTTTCATTCAAGTGCACAAGACAGTATCGCCCTGCACTATTCCAAATCACTATCGACCAATAAAATACAAAACGATATTGTAATACTATCCTCTGATAATATGGAAGGAAGAGACACTGGAAGTAAAGGACAAAAGCTTGCCGCCCAATACATCTGTCAGCAATTCATAAATGCAGGTGTAAACAATCCTAATGGAAACAAAGACCGTTCGGGATATTTTCAGAATTTCCCCATCTACAAAAAGGAGCAAGCTAATGCTGAAATTCAGACCTTTGATAAAGTATTTAAAAATTACGAGGACATTCTGATATCAGGATTCACTAATTATTCAAAAGATAATATGGATCTGGTTTTTTTGGGAACTGCTCCGGACACAAGTTATATAAACAAAAATTTTTCCAACAAGGCTGTTCTATTCTTAAGCACCAATCTTTACGCCGCGGCTATAAAATCGAATGATATTGCGCAGACTTCCAAAGCCAAATTGGTACTGTTTTGCAATCCCAATAAGAACAGTCAATACAAGGAACTAATTGAAAAAGGGAAAACAATATCCGCGAGAGGAATGAATTTAAAATCAGAGATGAATAACAATTTCAATCCTTTTGATTCCATCGGCTCTGCCAAAGCCTTTACCAAATATAAAAACAGAATGCGCACCTATCAGGGTGCAATCTCAAATCCGGTTGCCTGTGCACTTCTCCAAATAAAACCCAAAAGATTAAAACAGATTTTAGAGACAAACCAAATGAATAAAACAGAACAGAAAATCTGTAAATTCACTTTTAATTTCGACCTGAAATACAAGGAAGTAAATACTGAAAATGTGCTGGCTTTTTTACCGGGAACCAATAAAAATAAGGAAATATTAGTTATCTCAGCCCATTACGATCATATTGGAAAAAAAGATGGTGAAATATTCAATGGAGCGAATGATAATGCATCAGGAACTGCCGCAATCATCGAAATTGCAAGAAAATTTCAAGAAGCCAATGATAATGGCCATAAAACAAAACGCAGCATCCTTTTTATTGCATTTACAGGAGAAGAAAAAGGTTTGTGCGGATCGAAATATTTTGTAGACAACCCACCGTTTCCCTTATCAAATATCGTTGGAAATTTAAATTTGGATATGCTGGGCCGACACGATGAATTAAATGATACCACAGATTATATTTATCTTTTGGGAACCAATCATCTCAAACCCAAATTGAAAGTCATATCCGATAGCATAAATAAGATCAGTACAAAATTACGTCTTGATTACAAATATGATACACCTGATAATTTTCTGTATCAGGCTTCGGATCAAGCATCATTTGTGAAGCATGGCATTCCTGCTGTTTTTTATTTTAATGGATTACATGCCGACTACCACAAAGCAAGCGATACGGCCGAAAAAATTGATTTTCAGGCTGTAAACAGAGTATCCCAATTGGTGTTTTTAACTGCATGGGAGCTGGCAAATGTAGTAGTTCCATTTTGATATTAAATCGGTATAACTCAAGTTTCGCATGAGAGTTAATATTTTAAAACCAGGAGAAACAAATGATTTATAAACTACATGGTTATTTATGCTCAAATAGCCTAAAACAATAGAATGTCTTGGAGGTTTACCCATGACTCCAAACTGTCTTTGTTTGAGCTTGGAGGTTTACCCACGAGCCCACAAAACAGTTTGTGAAGCCTTGGAGGTTTACCCATGACTCCGAAAAGTCCTTATTTGAGCTTGGAGGTTTACCCACGAGCCTACAAAACAGTTTGTGAAGCCTTGGAGGTTTACCCATAACTCCACCAACAAAAAACCTTAAAACATAAAAATTCATTAACTCTCATAAGGTACGTGACAATAAAATTTACCAATATGGAGAAAATATAAGGCTATGCACCTGATGTTATTACTGTTACCGGCATTAAATCAAAACCTAGATCTGATGTAATCATAACACTTGTAATTGCTGATAGTGAGAACATTAACCAAACCATTTGTCCGTATGAGTGTGTTTTAGAGAGCATACGAAACTTGAGTAAGTCAGGTGAAAAAATCTTGATTTGTTTATTTAATTTTAAACATGACAGAACATAAAATCAATTTTTACGTATGTTTGTATTGTTACTATCAATTTACCTAATTACATCATTATGAGACGTCATTATTATTTCATTATACTTTTCATTATTGGAAGTTTTTCATGTGCAAAAGACAACGAGCATTCCGGTTATATTGATGAAAACCAAGCATTACTGGAAAGTTTAAATGAAGTAGATGGAAGACAACATACCTACAACTATGATTTTGAATTATTAGAATTCCGCGAAAAAGTAGACTATTATGCTCCGGTGAGCTTTTCGGAAGCTATATCAAGTATTCCTTCAGTTATGAGGGACAAAATAAATCTGATATCGCAAAGTGATTTGCCATTTGCTGTTGCTCAGCAAGAAGCTAATATTGTTACTTCGTGGAATGCCTTCAACAAATTGGTGTTTCAAATTCAATTTTCTTATTTGGAGAACACAACTGGCTATCAAACCAATTTTAAAGATTTCTTTATCATCTCGATTACGCAATACCCCGAAGATCCCTTCGCTGATGAAGAGGCCACATTAGCAATGGAAGAAAACATTATGGGGTATGAAAAATTAGTTTTGGAAGGAACTCATCCCATGTATTACAAACCTGCATCAGGAAGCTGGCCTAGAATGTTTGACTATTACAAATATATTGATGATGACAAACTTATGGACAAAGAATCGACCGGCTCATCGCAATATTACACCTGGTACAATGGCTTGATTTATAAAATAGGATTTAATATGGATGTAAGCGCTACTGATCATGAAGCCTTAATTCGAAAAATAATATTAGGAAATTAATATACAAAAGGACAGCAGTGGCTGTCCTTTCTTATTTATTCAAATCTCTTTTACAACTTGTGGCCAGTGCCGGATCAGACAATGCCTTCTCAAGTTTCAATTGATCTTTGGAAGATTCATACAACAGATTGTACACTTCTCTTATCGATAAGCTTTCCTCCCGCCTTTCCAACAAAATTAACTCATCTCCTTTCCCTACTTCTCCTTCCATAAGTACACGAATATATACACCCGGAAAACCAGCATCTATAAATTGGCGAACCATACTGTCACAATTGAAACGATAATTTAGTTTGTAACACGGTTGCCGGGGCTGGCTAACCTGAACCCTGGCATTTCCTACTTGAAAAACATCACCAATTTTAATAGCTCCTTCATCCAGGTCAGAAATGGTTAAATTTTCACCAAACATTCCAAAATCCCAATCCAAATTCGGAAATTTCTTTTTCCAAAATTCATAATGCTTTTCCGAATACCAGTAACAGGCTTTATCTGCACCTCCATGATACCTTCTGTCGATTACTGCATCCCTGACAACATCATCTTTACCAAGAAAAATTGCCTGATCAACTGCATATTTATACATGCCGGTTTTTTCAATTTTTCCGTGATAATTTATTTCCAAGCTTTCGCCAATATTTGTGGAAACGACTTTCATTGCTTGATTTAAAATGTTTTTGCAACAATTACTTTTTAAATAATTTCAGTACAGCCTGCACTCCTATTTGCATTAGCTGATAAGCTATTGCCGCAGAAGCAAACCCTTCATTTTATTTCACCAACAGAACTATACAAATTAAGAAACTGCTGTATTAAAACCCGTATTTATTATTATTCGTATTGTTCTGGTTTTACCGAAATGGTAAATAAATAAACTCCCGACTTGTCCTTATAATAATACTTCATTTGTACTTTATTATCTCTCATGCTCTGCATGTCGGGATTCGTTTTCACGTAATTGGTAATGGTCGGCTCCAAGTAACTTTTTAATTCTTCAATGTTTACGGAATCCTTACTCATACCAATAAGTGTGTAATTGTATTGAAAAACATTGTCGGGCAATGCAATTGCATTGTCAAGTCTGGTGGCATTATCGATCATAATCGGGCACGATTCATTAAGTTCGCTTGCAGTCTCAATTAATGCCTTATCGAATGTTGTTTTCCGAAATAATCCGGCTAAACTTTCACCTCCAATTTGTCCAATGGCATAAAAAATTGCAAATGCTACAGCAAATGCGATCCAATATTTAAGACCTTTCTTATTTTTTACTTTTGGTGATTCCTTTGATAAATCGATGGATTCGGTAGTGCACACGGCTTGTTTGTATTCTTCAAATGATTGATCTGAATTACGAACTTTCCAATCAGAGTAATTGTTCCCGAGCTTTTTGCTGCACTTTGTACAAAAAGTCATGTATTCCGATTTAAGCTCGTTTAAGTGTCCGCAATTGTTACATTTCAAATAATGCATGTCATTCTAATTTAATTATACTTCCTGAATATTTTTTTACTCATCACCATATCAAAACAATCTACCGGTACAAATAGGCCTAATTGAAGCCATTATAATTTCTTAATCTGCACCTTACGAAAATCAATCGGATAACCTTCATATTGCAATAAAATACGACCTTTCGAAACCGAAGATTCGACTCCCTCGTTTACCAGTTTACCATTCAGCTCCTGTTTAATTTTACCATTTACTACTGTAATAACTGCAGTATTCCATTCTCCAATTGCATTGCTTGCATCTGTAAAACGTTTGGCAACCACACTTCGTCCAGGTTCTGTTTGCACTCCATT
Organism: Labilibaculum sp.; assembly: GCF_963664555.1. GTDB lineage: Bacteria > Bacteroidota > Bacteroidia > Bacteroidales > Marinifilaceae > Labilibaculum. The sequence continues at coordinate 3,299,250 of NZ_OY761461.1, forward strand.
AATTCGTAGTGTAACATTCTGAAGAAAAATAAAATCTCCTGTCGCACCTTCTTTTACCTGAAACTGCACTCCCTTAGGCCACAAGGTATCGCGGCTTTCTTTTGGAACCAAATAAGTAATTCCGCTGTTTTTTTTGTTGCTTTTTCTTACGAATGTTGAATCGGTATTCCACCGGAATTCTACGCATAATTGAAAATTATCAAATGATTGCTCAGACATTAGGTAGCCTGCCTTGTTACCATACAAACGAATCATCTGCTGATCGACAGCGAAGAGCTCTAGGGCATTTTCATGTTTTCCCGATTCCGGTTCATAGGCATACCATCCCGATAAATCCTTTTGATTAAAAAGTTCGATATTTGATTGTGCTTTGGTAAGATTTGGAATCAGTACTAAACTGAAAATTAATAGTCGATAAATACAGGTCATTAAAATAAATTTATAGTCGATTTAATTATTCGCTTTTTGTTGTATTTTTTTGATATTCCTGAAACTTATAGTGTGGATGCGTTTTCTATTTTATGAATAATCCCGCCACCTTCTACCCAATAAATTTTACTCCGGCAATTCCGATTCCCGCACCCAATAGCAACGAAAACAGTATCATTGGAACAATTGCTTTTTTGTCTTTTGGATAAACAACAATCATTACCGGTATGGCGGTCAGTAAAGCGATAATCATTCCTGTCATCCACGCAGTCAATCCCCAATTCACAAATGGAATAATTAATCCAAGTGCGAAATAGTGTACAAAAGCTGAGATGATATCCCGCTTATCAAGTCTCTGAATTATCATTGGAGTAATGTCGATCAAACCAGCTGTAAGACCAATACCTATTGCTATCAAAAAAGCATTCATTTCGTTATTTGTTTCGTTTTGCCAATTATGAAACGTCCTTGCTTATTCTGTGTTTTTGCATATTCCAAAACTCTATTTAGAAGTTTATTAGGCCCTGACATTTTGATTTTATTTGGTTAGGCTAATATAAACGCAATGGTATTTATTTCATAATTATAAAAAGGTGTGTTTACCGACCTATATCAGGCGATAATGACCACTTATTATATTTACTCCCCGAATCTACAAAACTCAAACTAGCTAACAAAACATTTATATCGCAAAATTTACAGCTGCTTTTCAAGCAGGATAAAAAGACATGCATTCGCATAAAAAAACCCGACTCTTTTAAGGAGTCGGGTAAACCATTACAATTGTCTTATCTGTTTACACAGATATTTATTTCTTAAGCTACTTTATTCTTTTTAAAATATTTATAAATAATATAATCTGATAATTCATTCCCTTGGTAATCCCAGCCATAAATTCTGTTATCAATCATATGATGCGACAATATACATATTAGATAACCTTTTTCAACATCAAAAAAATATTCAAATCCCCAGGGAGAGAATTTATAATACTCATTGTTATAAGGCTTGCTTGTTTTAAAGCGCCCCTTTGTTTTTAATGATTGACAGGTTTCACCACACAAATTATAAAAATATTGTTTCTGTATTTCAGATAAGTTTGTATACATCATGCTTTTATTTAAAGTGTTAGCAGTGAAGCTATTTACGGAATAATTTGACTAAGGTTTCCTATTTTACAGAAACACTAATTATTTTTTCTCTTCCTTGATCAACCCAAGGAATTAAAGGCGATTGATAATAGTTAATATTCATGTACCCGAAACGTTCTTTCTGATTTCCCAAACGGATTCTATACTCGTCCCAGCTTTTGTCTGCATTTTTCGACCATCCTAATTCGGCATAACCCGGCAATCGCGGAAAAACAAGGTATTCAATGTCATCCATTGTCTCAATTGTTTCTCCCCATAATGGTGCTTCAATTCCCACAATATTTTCTTTACTGATGCCTTCCACAAAGTTTTCAATACTCCAATCGTAAGCCTTTTTCACATCAACATAACCCGCCCAATGCAAGCCCAACGGACAAATGGAATCATATTGCATGTCGAGGTAGGCACGGTTGGCAGGCGACATAATGATTTTCACATTTTGATTTACGGCCTTTATCGCATTATCAGGCTTGGTTTGCCAAAATTGAGCCAGAGAGTTTTCTTCCAATTCGGCTGCGGCCACATCGGCCCAACCAATCATTTTTTTCTTGTGCCTGCTTACAATCTTCTGCACCCGATTTACAAAGCTGATGTAATCTTTCTTTTTGGTTGCATTCGACTCATCGCCACCAATGTGAATGTATTCACCTGGTGTAAGGGCTGCCAATTCGCCAATCACATCATCTATAAATTTATAGGTAATCTCCTTATCTGTGGCCAGCGTACTAAAACCAACATTGGTGCCGGTATACAATCCGGTAACTTTGTTGTTGGCATTTAACTGGGCATATGAAGCCAAAGCAGCATTGGTATGACCGGGCATATCAATCTCAGGAATAACAGTTATGAATCTTTCCTGCGCATAGTTTACAATTTCGAGGTACTGATCCTGAGTGTAAAACCCACCTTTTTCGCCACCTACCTGTGTGCTTCCACCATGAGTTGTTAAATTGGGCCACGACTTGATTTCAATTCTCCAGCCCTGATCATCTGTAAGGTGCAGGTGCAGCACATTCATTTTGTAAGCCGCAATCAAATCAATAAACCGCTTCACATCTTCCACTCCGAAAAAGTGACGTGCCACATCCAGCATTGCCCCGCGGTACTGATAATTTGGTGCATCCTGAATGATACCGCTGGCCAGTTCCCAAGGCCCCGTTTGAACACTATCCAATTCTATTTTTGCCGGGAGCAGTTGTCTGATGGTTTGCACTCCCCGAAACAATCCCGCTGGCTGATGCGCTTCCAGAACAACTCTTCTTTCAGTAATCTTTAATGTGTACGCTTCATCACCGGAAATAGTATCATCCGACAGAATCAGAACAATTCCTTTTTTATCGGCCGGATTTGTTACTCTTTTCACTTCAGGAGTAAATCCCGTTGACGGAGCAATCAGCTTTGCCAAATAATTTGCCACTTGTTGACTGCCCTCCTGATTTTCCTGCACATAAATTTTTGTTTTTGCAGTCCAATCGAAAGAACTGCCTGTTGCAACAAGACTGGCAGGCTGAGGAATTAAATTTTCTTTTGCTAAATCTTTAGGTGTTGGCTTTTTGCATGAAAAAAGCAAGAGTGAAACAAGCAAAACTTGTATCAGGAGAATTCGTTTGTTCATAAAAATGATGCTTAAAGGGTTGTTTCACTTGTAAAAATAAGCGAATACCAAATTAACATCAAAACTCATATTAAAAAAAATATCTGAAATTTAATTGATTTTAAATTGCTAATGCAGTCTATTGCTCAATATCGTTTTTTATAAAACAAAGCCCAACTCATGGGAATTGGGCTTCTTGTTTATTCAAAAGATTAATCACTGTTCATTTCATCCTGATTGACATAAACATCAGGCTATTTATACTCCTCTTTTTTCTTTTTGTAATAGTTCTGCATAATATAGAAAGCTTTTTTCTTGGCTCCCGACTCCGAAACCAATCCTTTTCGGTTCCAGCCATCCTGCACATCGGGCAATTGACGAAGCGGTGTCATAAAGTCGACCAAAATCCATGGTGTTAATCCAACTACACCTTCAATTTTATCGAACATGGACAAATTCTCCTGATACATATACTCCTGATATTCTTCACTCCAACGCGTTTCCTTATCGGCATGAAATCCTTCCAAAGCACCTCCGCCAAACTCACTAATAATTACCGGTTTATTGTATTCTATTGTGAAACGTTTGTTCCGGCAGGTTTCAGGAGATCCGCCGTACCATCCCTGATATTCATTAAAACTTACAATATCAAAAACTTCGGCAATCGGATCACTCACTTTGTAATTATCACCGGCCAGTCCATCTTCCCAACCATCTTTTTTGCAGGCAGCACTCAACAAACGGGTACTGTCCAACGAACGTACATGTGAAGCTACTTCTCTTAAAAAGTGATTTCGCGCATCGCCGGGCACAGTTTCATTTGCAATAGACCAAATTATAGAGGACGCTCTGTTTTTATCTCTTCTGATTAGCTCTCCATACTGAATTTTCGCCTTTTCCAAAACCTCTTCACTCTTCCAGTCGATTCCCCAATACAACGGCAATTCTTCCCAAAGTAAAATTCCCATTTCATCGGCCAAACGAACAATATTTTCCTGATGCGGGTAATGTGCCAGGCGGGCAAAATTACAACCCATTTCCTTTGCCCAACCCAACAACAACTTTGCATCATCCATTGAATGCGCTCTGTCTCTTCGAACCGGATTTTCATCATGAATGGAAACGCCGCGAAGAAAAACCGGCTTCCCATTTAACAGGATTTCTTTTCCCTCTGTCTCTAAAGTTCTAAAACCAATTCTATCAGTAAGCTCATCTTCTCCCGCAATCAGTTTTACATCGTAAAGCTTAGGATTTTCGGGCGACCACAAGCTCATCTTTTTTGAGCTAAATGCAAACTCACCTCTTCCCTCTTTGTTTATGGAAACTTCAGCAGCAACTCCCAATTCCTTAATTTCAACTTTTGCCTTGTCAGGATAATTGCTGCCGGCAAGCTGAACAGAACCTTTTACCACACGCGTTTTTTTATTCAACGACTCCTTTTGTAAAACCAGTGTGTAATCATCAATATAGGTTTGAGGGACCTCTACAATTTTCACATTGCGGGTAATTCCTCCATGATTGTACCAATCGGTTACCATGGCCGGAATATAATCCTTCTCTCGTCGGTTACTAACTCCTAAAATCAAAAAATTATCCTGCTTTTTTAGTAAATCGGTTACCTCAAAACTAAATGGAGTAAATCCACCTTCGTGCACACCCAATTTTTTCCCATTAAATGAAAAAGTAGTTTTATAGTTTGCAGCCCCCACATATATAAATATTCTGGAGTTTTTATGCTTGGGCTGGTAATCGAAGGTTTTTCGGAACCAAATGCTTCCTTCGTAATAATACAACTCTTCTTTTTGCGAATTCCAGGAACCGGGAACCCATAAAGTTTGTGCGTCATCAAAACTGTACTCTACCCTATCGCTCTTCGATTTTGCTTTACTGTTTTTATACAAAGGACTAAAACCGATCTGCCCGGTTTCATACTGATCCAAAATATACTTCCACTTGCCGTTCAGGCTTTGATGGGTGCGACCATTAACATTCGTAATAAAATTGCCTTGTGCAAATAAATTACCCGCACCAAACAACAGGCAAATAACTAATACTGATATAAATTTTGTGATTCTCATTATTGTATCGTTTAATGATTTCTAATCCAGAAAATATTTAATTCTGCTTTTAAAATTTGTGTAATGAATGTACTTCTCGTTTTCCATCCACAACACAACTGTTTTATCGCCTTTTTTCATGTTTTTAGGAACAATAGGACGAACATTGTCATATTTTGAATGCTGCGTAATTGGAGTTACTTCCCATGTTTTACCAAAATCTGAAGTCACTCTTTTCTCAATTTCAAAAACTCCCTTCACATTTCTCGATAAATAAATTGTATTAGGCTTTAATGGATGAAAAGTTAAACCCGCAGAATAATGCGGTTCCCGTTCCGTTTTTCCTTCGGGTGTTTGAGGAAACCATTTCCCCGAATTACAAATCTCATTATCGATCCATTCCCCTTTTATATATTGAGCGTAATGATACAAATGTTCGGTTTCTTTCGGATAGCGTGCATATAAAATTACCGGGTTCCCTTTTTTGTCAGCAGAAATATCATACACCCATGCTCTCCCCGATTTTTCAGTTGCCTTATACACCACTGTTGCTTCTTTAGGCTCAAAAGGAATCTGATTTAAATCACAAATTTTTGTTCCATCAGCTCTCCAGAATGCACCCTTTTCGTAACAGGCGTAATAAACAGAATTGGTTGGTTCTTTTCGCGGATGTCCATCGGTAAATATGATGTGTATTTTTGATTTTCCATCGGAATAGTACCGTACATAAGGACGATTGTCATCGTTAAATGGTTGATTCGTTATAAAAACCTGAGCCGGATTAAAAGTTTCGCCATTGTCATCCGACCACATCATGTTGGGTTTAAAACCTGTCCACCGGCCAAAACAAAACAACCTGTTTTTTTCCTTTTTTAAAGCGATCGGATTTGCATAAGTAACACACTTTCGCGGATACAATTTAAATTGCTCCTCGCTAAACACCTCTTTAAAGGAAGTTGCACCAAAATCTTTGGAATCTTTCTTTGCCGGCAATTTATTCATGCGCACAGCCTGATCGAAATGCTTGGTATAAAACATCAGCACATCTTTGTTGTTCAACTCAATAAAAGAAGGATTGGCATGATCGTCTTTATCCAACTTCGGACTTACCGTTTGAATGTAACTCGTTTTAGTTTCCAGATTCAAAGTCGCAGCTTCAATCGATCCATCGGAAGTGACCCAACCAGTTACAACTTCAGCCTTTCCATTGTGTTTGTAAATTGCTCCAGGTGCAGAAAACCAACACCATGCTCCATCATTTGTCAATGTGTTTTGTTGTCCTAAAACTACTGTTGACATAAATAAGAAGCAGATGACCGCGAAAACTTTATTTTTCATCATTCTATATTTTAATTTGAAAATCATTCATCCTTCCACTTTGAAAAACTTAAATTATTTGTGCTTTCAAAAATCAGTATTACAAATGAAACGATTCCAAGCATTTTGTTTATCTTTAACATTGCTTTAACGGTACTTATAACGGTTAACACTAAACCTAAAGCATTGTAAAACCAACCATTACAAACCAAACCCGAAAACTGAAAATTCTTCTTTAATGAATATCTCTTTAGATAACAAACGGCTTATTATTGCGAAAATCAGGAATAGTAAAACATTTTCCAAAGCTCCGACAAGTAGTTCCTTACTTTCCTATCTATTCGAAGAAACAATAAAAGGAACCGATCTGAAAGAAAAATTAATTGAAATAGAATTTTTTGGAGAATCAAAGAGTACAGAAAAAAGCAGTCCCAGAGTGCGGGTTAATGTTTATAATCTGAGAAAAAAAATTGCCCGGTATTACGAAAACGAAGGCAAAGAAGATGCCTGCAGACTGCACATTGAAAAAGGTCAGTATCAATTGATGTTTTCAATGAAAAAAAACAAAGAAAGCGCAGTTAAAAAAATAAAATTATCCTTATACATACCTTACGTAGTACTATTTGTTGTTTTATTGCTGTTTGCCCTTAGTAAAATACCTCAAAAAGCACCTGCCATCTGGAATTCCTTTGTTGTGGATGAAACCAAACCGAAACTAATTATTGGTGACGCTTTTGGTGTTATGGGCAATACGGCAACCGGTGCCTTTGGATGGAACCGCGATTATACAATCAACAGCATTGAGGAATTTTATCAGTTCTGCGACAACAACCCAAAGCTTAAAAACGAGCTTTCTCCTGCCAATTACACGTACATGACCGGTATGGGAGCCATTACCAGCCAAAAAATTACTTCTCTGTTCGACAAATACGATACTGATTTTAACATTCATTTTTCAAGCCAAACTTCCATTGCTGATTTAAAAGATGGAAATACAATTTACGCCGGCCCAATTAAAAATAACAATTTGTTTATCCATTTTTTTAATGAAGCAAATCAATACTACAAAATTAAAGATTCCAAACTGTATTTCTCGAAACACCCAAGTATAAAGGACACCACATTTAATTTATTCACCGAAGGACTTGTATCCGAATATACAATTGTATCTAAATATAATGGTCCAAATAATCACGATCAATTCGTTTTCTTTTCGGATCACGACATAGGCGTCTGTTCAACAGTAGAATATTTCACAAATACCGACTCCCTGCAAAAATTCACTGCATCTTATTTGGACAATTCGACCTATTTTACTGCTGTTTTTATGGCGAAAGGAAAAAGCAGAACCAATACCGATTTAAAACTGCTTTTGGTTACCACAGAATAGAATCACCTGCCCATTTAAACATCATATTACATCGGCAATTCATCGAATAATCGTAAATTTATTTTCCAAAATCAATAAAATATAAATCATGAAAAAAACAGGTCTTCTCTTGTTACTTATTAGTGTGTATTCGTTCAATATATTTGGTCAGAATAACATTATTCCTCTATGGCCGAATGAGATGCCAAACCACAAAGTTTCAAATGAAACAGAAGTTATAAATGCAACAGATGTTGTTCGGATTTCGAAAGTACAAACGCCTACAATAGAAGTATTCACCCCTGCCAAAAAAAATGCAAACGGTCAGGCTGTTCTTATTTGCCCTGGTGGCGGGTATCGAATTCTGGCATACGACTCGGAAGGTACCGACATCGCAAAATGGCTAAACTCAAAGGGAATTACGGCCTTTGTTCTAAAATACAGATTGCCGGACTCTCAGTCGGTGATCAAAAGTTACAAAGCCCCCTTACAAGATGCGATGAGAGCTTTAAAAACAATCCGGTTTAATGCTGAAAAGTACAACATTCATAAAAATGAAATAGGCGTAATGGGCTTTTCTGCCGGCGGGCACCTGGCTTCAACACTGGGCACACATTATAATGAATTGATGTACCCTGCAGCTGACGATATTGATTTAGAAAGTGCCCGTCCCGATTTTATGGCACTCATCTATCCTGTAATCAGCATGAAAGAAGGGATTACGCATCAAGGATCGAAGCGAAATTTATTGGGGGAAAATCCCAATGAAAAATTAGTCAATAAATTCTGCAACGACTTACAGGTTACCGGCGATACACCACCTGCTTTTCTTATTCATGCATCCGATGACAATGGGGTGCCTGTAAAAAACAGCTTGTTGATATACGAAAGCTTAATCAGCAATGGCGTTTCTGCAGAAATGCATATCTTCTCGACCGGAGGCCACGGCTTTTCTTTTGGTTTTAACAAAGGGCATGTGAGCTCCTGGACAGATTTATTTTACACCTGGAGCAAATCAATCAAAAAATAAGTGAAATAATTTTCACAGCAAGGCTCTATCTGAAATTTCCACTTCAGGCAGAGCTTTGTTCCTGCTGCCTATTTAATTTCAAAACTACCTTTAAATAGAATGGGCCAATTCCCAACTGAATCAAGGCAAAAAAGCAAAAGACAGCCGGGTTTCGCTTGCATCATTTTTAAGGCAGACATAGTTAAAAAGCAATATTTTATAAGATGAGTTTTGATGGTAACCGGGTACAAATATGAATTGCATAAAAAAAGCAATGTAGTATTCTTGCGAATACAGCATTGCTCTTCCTGTCAATAAAAAAATAAGAAGGGTTTTGATTCACGACTCTGCGGCAATCAAATTACCCACTCTTATTCTTTCACACTGCTAACTTCTAATCTAACTTACTATCTATATTATTCTTCATTCGAAGGTTTGCCAATGGTTGCCAAAATACCACCATCAACGTAAACCACATGTCCGTTTACAAAATCGGATGCCTTTGATGCAAGGAATACTGCTGTACCTCCCAAATCTTCAGGATCTCCCCAACGTGCAGCAGGTGTTCTGCTAATAATGAACTCGTTAAAAGGATGACCGTCTTCGCGGATGGCGGCTGTTTGTGAGGTTGCAAAATATCCAGGTCCGATTCCATTGGTCTGAATACCATATTTTGCCCACTCGGTAGCCATGTTTTTAGTCAGCATTTTTAAACCGCCTTTTGCCGATGCATAAGCACAAACGTCGTTGCGTCCCAGCTCACTCATCATCGAACAGATGTTGATGATTTTTCCTTCGCGGCGTTCAATCATTTTTCGTCCAACATATTTGCCCATGATGAAAGGACCTACCAAATCGATATCAATTACCTTGCGGTAATCTTTCACTTCCATATCCTGCATTGGCACCCGCATGATAATACCTGCATTGTTTACCAAAATTCCAATCGGTCCGACTTCTGCCTCTATCTGGTCAACACCCGCAATTACTCCGGCCTCATCTGTTACATCGAAAATGTAACCTTTACAATCAATGCCTTTTTTTGCGTAATCGGCGATTCCGCGATCCAGATTTTCTTTCGAAATATCATTTACTACAATCTGAGCGCCTGCTTCGGCCAATGCTGTTGCGATAGCCATTCCAATACCATGAGTAGCTCCGGTTACCAAAGCAACCTTGCCGTCCAACTTAAATAAATCCAAAATCATAACTTATATTTTACAATGATACACAACAAACTAATTCATACTAACGCAATTCATCCGGCTGACAAACATCCATATCGCCGTAATTCAGATTTTCGCCGCCCATTCCCCAAATAAATGTGTAGTTACTTGTTCCTGCTGCCGAGTGAATCGACCAGGTAGGTGAAAAAACAGCTTCTTCATTGGCCATCCAGATGTGACGGGTTTCTTTCGGATCGCCCATAAAATGACAGATAGCCTGTCCTTTGGGAACTTCAAAATAGAAGTACGCTTCCATTCTTCGGCTGTGTGTATGGGCAGGCATGGTGTTCCAAACACTTCCGGGATGCAGCTCAGTCATTCCCATTTGCAGCTGATTGGTCTTGATGGTATCCGAAACAATCAATTTGCGCAATGTTCTGCGGTTTGAATTTTCAGGCTCACCCAACTCAACAACAATAGCATCTTCGTGTCCGATTTTTACATTTGGAAAAACCTCGTGGGCAGGAGCCGAGTTTAAATAAAAATGGGCAGGTGAAGCAGCATCCGCACTGGCAAAAACGATTTCCTTATTGCCTTTTCCAACATAAAGGGCCTCTTTGTAGTCCAGCTCATAAACTGCACCGTCAACACGTACGCTGCCTTTTCCGCCAACATTCACAACACCCAATTCTCTTCTCTCCAAAAAATAGTCCGCTTTTAATGGATCGATTGCTTCCAATGTCAATGCTTCTTTTACCGGAACGGCTCCGCCTACAATAATCCTGTCGTACTGAGAGTAGGTCAGATGAATGCTTCCTTCTTCCATTAAATTCTGAACCAAATACTCATCCCGTAATCGGGTTGTATCGTAACTCTTTGCATCTGCAGGATGTGTTGCATATCTTTCTTCGTATTTCAATCCCATGATATCTGTGTTTATAAATTAGTACAATCTCTTTTTTGACATTTATTCCCGGCACAATTTTACCTGTTTGCCTGCTGCAAAGTAATAAAATGTAATTGAATTGTGCAATCGATTGTCTGTTTTTAATTTTTCCAAGAGGAAAATACATCAGATACTAAAGCATCAAAACATTAGTAAATACTGATTATCAACACGATTTTAATCAGTGCAAAAATAATAAATCAAATGAAAGGCCGTGCAATAGACTTTTACCTGTTGCACTAATATTGCACGAATGTAGAAATAATGTGCATACCTGCAGTGGATTAAAAGCGCAATAAGCCACAGGTAAAAAAAGTGAGTCATGCTGCAGGTACACCATATCGAAAGAGCGTTAAATATATCCGGTACTGCCGTATTCAGGGGGCTAAATCACAATTTCAAAATTAAGCGCAAAACAAAAAAGCTTGTTCGAGGCACGATTAAACAACCCGGCCAGCAAGCCAATGCCACAGCATCCTGTTTGCACACCAGTTGCACCATGTGTTAGTCCTTCGCAAACAATCATTGAGCAATCGGCTTTGATGCCAGCACCAAAAACAACCGAATTGCTGCCCGACAGCATCACCAACAAAACCGGAAATCATCAGGAAAGCATCGTATTGCCGGTAAAACCGATCGGGAGAGAATCGGGCAAACGATTAAAAACAGTATTTATGCCACTGATTTAAAGCATAAAAATACCGGAAACAATTGAATGCCTCCGGTACTAACCCCAGATACCAAAACGGTATCGAACCCATAAAACAACAAGAAAAATTATTCGCCTGTGCTGATTTCTTCCACAACATCCTTAGCAGACCGCCCTGCACGCTGCTGTAAAAGTGCATTGGTTTCTTCCGATACAATGTTTATTTCTTTCACCAATTTCGAATAAGCAGGATCTGTATTTAAATCACACATCACATCCAAATATTTAAAAAAGGTCTCAAACTCTTTTCTGATTTCTTTACACATCTCGCTGCGAATCTCCTCGTTCCGATCCAGTTTCGCATTCCCTCTTGCCTCAACTGCTTCGGTAAATTCCTGTTCCGCTTTTTCAAGCTCTTCCAACCATGGCTCTCCAAGCATGTTTTGCAAACAGCCGCTTAAAAACGGACTGTTTTTTATTTTTGCAAACAAAGCAGTAAGAACAGCCGATTCCTCTAACATCGGGAGGCGGGTAATGCCACTGCCATAACTTTCTATTTCATTCAGAATTGCTTTGCCCGCTTCGCTAACAACAGGATTTAAACGTTTCGAACATGCCTCGGCAAAAGTTGCAAAGGCAATCATTGCCTGATCTCTCCTGCTGTCGCATCCGGTTACATTTATAGTTAACAACTGCGTGTTCACTTTCTTGCCCGATTCCTCAAGCCTGCCTTTCGAATTTTCGATTCTGCTTTTGAAAGGCTCAAAAGTAACACTATCTGTAACAGCATTTGTTATCAGACTGTAAACACGGGCCGTAAAGGTTAGATATTCGGCAATACGCATGCGGTAAAACAAAGGATACTTAATCATGAAGTATGTTTATTACGTTAATATTGAATCTATCTAAGTTATCATTTTACTGATTAACAAAAAAGCAATAATTAAAATTATATTGTTCTACTCCTAAAAATACGCAAGCCAATACTCCTGTCTGCCAAAAGTAAAATCAGCGAAACATCAGTAAAACATAAGCACACACCACTTCGAATATTCTTATTTACATTCAAACTAAACAACGAAATCAGCCGTTTTCCTTTGCAGATATCCAAACAAGCTAAAAATGAAACAGCCCTGCATAGCCTGAAGCCCTTCCCGCACCTTTGGTTTGCTGCCCTGCATTGGTACAGGCCCTCAATAAAATGTGGACATGCTACATTTGTTGGTACAATGGTTACGCCCGAAATTCTTATATTTAAATTATGGCGAAACATTATGAAACAGAATTTAAGTTGATGATTGTGAATCTACTTAAATCGGGACAAAGCGCGAAGCAAGTGTCTGAAGATTACGGATTAAACGACAGCATGATTCGAAGATGGCGAAGAGAAACATTAAGCAATAAAGAATCTTTCACAGGAAAAGGTAATATTTCTTTAAGTCCGGAACAGCAAGAGATATCCCAGTTAAGAGCAGAATTAAAAGAAACTAGATTAGAACGTGATATATTAAAAAAGGCGGTCAGCATCTTCTCCAAGAGCGACAATTGATCTATAATTTTATGGATAAGCATAAAAAGATATATCCTGTTGGGAAGATGTGTAAGCATTTAAAAGTAAGCCGGAATTCATATTACCACTGGAAGTCAATTAAACTTACCAAAAAGAAGTACTCAAGAAAAGCGATTCTGGTAAATGAGATTAAAAAGATATTTAAAGACAGTAGACAAACCTATGGAAGTCCGCGTATTCAGGTTGAATTGGAGAAGATTGGATATAAAATATCTAGAACTTATGTTGGTAAACTAATGAAGGCAGAAAACATTCGGTTCAAGCCTAAAAAGCGATTTATTAATACAACTTACTCTAAGCATGGTTATAAGATTGAAAAAAACACTCTTGACCGGCAATTTAAAGTTGAACAGCTAGGTAAAGTATGGGTATCTGACATTACTTATATTAGAGTTAATGACAAGTGGATTTACCTCACAACGATGATTGATTTGGCGGATAGACAAGTTGTTGGTTGGTCGTTAAGTAAAGATATGACCTATGAAAACACGGTTCTTAAGGCATGGAATATTGCACGTAAGCGAAGACAAATAATAGATGGATTTATTCTTCATTCGGATAGGGGCGTTCAATATGCCTGCAATAAAATAAGGGATATTTTTATGGATAATGATAAGATAAACAGAAGCATGAGCAGAAAGGGAAACTGTTGGGATAATGCCGTAGCTGAAAGCTTTTTTAAAACGATCAAGTCGGAAATGATATACCGAAACAAGTTTAAATCATTTACTCATGCATATAACCATGTATACGATTACATCGAAAATTGGTACAATGTTAAAAGAATACACTCTAGTTTGGGATATAAAACACCTTTAGAAAAAGAAATTGAATTAAGAGCTTATTATAAATTAGCGGCCTAATCTTTTTGTACCATATTTTGTTGCAATTCCAATGGAGAAATTGCATCTCACGGCATTGCCAGCCTACCTGCCAAGTTTGCTTTGCCCCCCGGCAAACCTGCAAACCTCCCCCGCACTTTTACGAAGTGCTCCTGCACCACTGCCAGCCTCAATGCCAACAGTGCGAAGCAGGCTCACACTTGTGCGGGCACCACCCAAAAAATTGCCGGCAGGGCAAACAGCAGGTTAAGATGCCCACCAAAACAGTACGAACCGGGCTTTTAGTACGTTAACCATACCACGACAATGTTACAGACAGGGCTTTTACTGAGTGAAGATGGTGCTCGTGAGTGTTTGGTGGGGGTATTGAATGGGTATTAGATAGCATTATAAAACCAAGGGCGAAAGCCTAATGGCAGCAATAAAATAAAATACTTAACAATATTTTGAATATTTATTAACTGTATGTATTTTAGATGAAATTTTACAAAACCTTACCCTATTATGGAAGAATTAACATCTAACTACTTCATAATTTTTATCCCAATAATAATTTTCTCTATTACAATTGGAATGAAAATGTTTACTGGAAAAGACATTCATGACATCACATATGGACAAGCCTTCTTAGAGATACCAATTGATTTATTATTCATATCCGTAACCTTAACTATTACATTTCTAACCAAAAGCTCCGGGAACGTCCCACTTGGAGTTATATTACTTTTATTTGAAATTCTCCTTGCTCTATTCACTGTTATTATCTGGAGACATTCCGTAGAAAAATTGATTAACAATAATTTAGTTTCCTGTGGAGCTTTAGGGATCTTAAACTATATTATATCAGGAATTTCACTAACTGGCATCATCTATTTAAATACATTATAATGACAAATGAATTTATATACATTGGGTTGTTAATTATAACAACAATGTCTTCGACACTAATACTTATTCTGTTTTACATACAACGCAAAAAAGAAAAACACAATGAATTAAAACAGACAAAAGCAGAACTTTCGTATATGCGAACATTCTTTGAAAAAAAGTTAATAGACATTAATCAAAAAATGATGCAAGATTCTGATAGATGGAAAGAAGTTAACCATCTACTTTTATCCTATAAACCAATCATTAACGATACATTTTTTGATAAAAAAAGAGCATTCAATAGTTCATTCTTCAACAACTTTGGAATCAATTCAGAAAAAATTGAAGTGAAAAAAGATCAAGTTTTCTATTTGACACCTTTTATTGACAGTGAAAGAGAAACTTTTTATGATGTTGAAGCAATATGCCATCGAATGGGATTTAAATGTTTTAAAGGTGATGAAGAATTTATAACCGGAGATATTTTCACTTACATTCTTAATAAAATAATGGAATCACGAATTATTATTGCAAATATAGATGGTCGTAACCCAAATGTTTTTTATGAACTAGGAATTGCCCAAGCGATTGGAAAACCAACATTATTAATTACTAGAGACATCAACAATATGCCCTTCGATATAAAATCTCAAAACATTATTATTTATCAAGACGCCGATGAATTATCAAACAAACTTTCACTAATGCTAAGTAGTCTTCTAGTTAATGAAGATAGAGCATCTTTTGAACAATAGTTTTAATACAACAAAAGCCTAACAATCCAAATTGTTAGGCTTTTGTAAACTCCGTAGATCCTTGTCTGTTTAAGGATTGTACAAATCGGGATTGAAAAAATCCATGATCGATTTAATCATCTCGATTTTTACATTTGCTTTTTTATGATCTGACTGCAGATCGGCTACGCGGATGTAGGCACTCAGCGCTTTTGGCAATTCACCCAACTGGTGGTGCATTTCTGCCAGCTTAAAAAGTGCCTCGATATTTTGCGGCTCAGCCAAAGCAAGCTCCTTGTATTTTTCCAAAGCAGAACGAAAGTCCCCTTCACTTTCGAGCTTTATGGCGTCTAACTGTATATTTTCAATATCCTTATTCATGCTTATGTTGTTTTAGCAAAGCAACGTGTGGCCTGCCTGTGTTTGTGAGCAACAAATGTAAGGAAATTTGAATTTGTTTGGATTAATTGTGTGCATCTTATCGGTAAAGAAACAGTTATTTGTATTTTAGCGACACTAAAACGCTACAAGTATGACAAAACAACACTGGAAACCCGGAACCATGGTTTATCCCCTGCCTGCCGTAATGGTAAGCTGCGGCAGCACACCCGAAAATTATAACATCATCACCATTGCCTGGACAGGAACCATTTGCTCCGATCCGGCCATGTGCTACATATCTGTTCGCAAGAACCGTCATTCTTACAACATCATTAAAGAAAGCGGCGAGTTTGTAATTAACCTTACCACGAAAGATTTGGCCTATGCCACCGATTGGTGCGGCGTGAAATCAGGTAAGAATTTCGACAAATTCAAGGAAATGAAACTTACTCCCGGAAAATCGAAAGAAATAGCTGCTCCCATTATCGAGGAATCGCCACTGAGCATAGAGTGCAAGGTGACTAAAATAGTGGAATTGGGTTCGCACGATATGTTTATGGCCGAAGTGGTAAACGTTCAGGCCGACGAGCGATACATCAACGAAAAAGGGGAATTCTCATTGGCCCAATCGGGTCCTTTGGTTTACTCGCACGGCCACTACTTCGAATTGGGAGAGCTAATCGGTCGTTTTGGCTACTCGGTAATGAAAAAGAAAACCAAGGAAAAAATTAAAAAGACGAAAGGTTAGGAAAAGTCTTGAAAGGGTCTGGAAAGGGTCTGGAAAGGTCTTGAAGGGTCTAAAAGTCGAAGGTCGAAAAGTATGACTGGTAGAAATTCATCAATCAGCGCACCAATTGGCATTCAGTTCGACGGTGGGCCCCATAGGTGAAAAAGTCGTTAAAAACAGAATTCCATGAGCGAGGTACGAAAGAATATTATTCTGTTTAGACTTTGAACCGTAATGGGTTGGAATTGCAACAAAATATGGTACAAAAAGATTAGGCCGCTAATTTATAATAAGCTCTTAATTCAATTTCTTTTTCTAAAGGTGTTTTATATCCCAAACTAGAGTGTATTCTTTTAACATTGTACCAATTTTCGATGTAATCGTATACATGGTTATATGCATGAGTAAATGATTTAAACTTGTTTCGGTATATCATTTCCGACTTGATCGTTTTAAAAAAGCTTTCAGCTACGGCATTATCCCAACAGTTTCCCTTTCTGCTCATGCTTCTGTTTATCTTATCATTATCCATAAAAATATCCCTTATTTTATTGCAGGCATATTGAACGCCCCTATCCGAATGAAGAATAAATCCATCTATTATTTGTCTTCGCTTACGTGCAATATTCCATGCCTTAAGAACCGTGTTTTCATAGGTCATATCTTTACTTAACGACCAACCAACAACTTGTCTATCCGCCAAATCAATCATCGTTGTGAGGTAAATCCACTTGTCATTAACTCTAATATAAGTAATGTCAGATACCCATACTTTACCTAGCTGTTCAACTTTAAATTGCCGGTCAAGAGTGTTTTTTTCAATCTTATAACCATGCTTAGAGTAAGTTGTATTAATAAATCGCTTTTTAGGCTTGAACCGAATGTTTTCTGCCTTCATTAGTTTACCAACATAAGTTCTAGATATTTTATATCCAATCTTCTCCAATTCAACCTGAATACGCGGACTTCCATAGGTTTGTCTACTGTCTTTAAATATCTTTTTAATCTCATTTACCAGAATCGCTTTTCTTGAGTACTTCTTTTTGGTAAGTTTAATTGACTTCCAGTGGTAATATGAATTCCGGCTTACTTTTAAATGCTTACACATCTTCCCAACAGGATATATCTTTTTATGCTTATCCATAAAATTATAGATCAATTGTCGCTCTTGGAGAAGATGCTGACCGCCTTTTTTAATATATCACGTTCTAATCTAGTTTCTTTTAATTCTGCTCTTAACTGGGATATCTCTTGCTGTTCCGGACTTAAAGAAATATTACCTTTTCCTGTGAAAGATTCTTTATTGCTTAATGTTTCTCTTCGCCATCTTCGAATCATGCTGTCGTTTAATCCGTAATCTTCAGACACTTGCTTCGCGCTTTGTCCCGATTTAAGTAGATTCACAATCATCAACTTAAATTCTGTTTCATAATGTTTCGCCATAATTTAAATATAAGAATTTCGGGCGTAACCATTGTACCAACAAATGTAGCATGTCCAGGTAACGAAGAACTGCAGCCTAGCCCTTTTGGTTCTTTTATGGTAATGATAAAAGAACAGCCCGTCTGGCTTGAAGACAAAGGTCAAAAATCGAAAGGTCAGGAAAGGTCTTGAAGGGTCTAAAAGTCGAAGGTCAAAAAGTCGAAAGGTCTTGAAAAGTCTGGAATAGTCCAAAGGTCGAAGGAGATTATTACCTCACACTCATAACTTTTAACTCATAATTTATAACTCTCAACTAATAACTAACAAAAAACCGGCTCAAAAGCCGGTTTTGTTTGTTTATTCTTGGGGCGCTTACCGTATCCGATCCATAGAGCGGATTAACGCTTCATCTTTACCAATTTCGCGTATTGCCAAATAACTTAGCACCAATGCAATCAATGGGAATGCATTAATAAGACTATAACTTGTAATGGCATTTAGTTCTTTTGCCTGACTGCTTATACTGTAATAGATTAGTCCCATTGCACCAATCATGCAAATCATATTAAACACAGTTAAACGAATCTGAAGCATTCTTTTCTTGAATAAGAAAATAGTAACAAAACTAATTAAGGCAATAATGCTTAATAAAATGGCAACCGGCATGGCATTAAAAACGGCAGGCTCCCCTTCCTGCAACGCAGGAATTCCCCGGTATAAAAATTGATATACTGCACCTGATGCATCAACCAATTCCGCCAAAGGAAAAAAGAACATGACTGCAATTAAAACAAAACTCCCTAACAGGTATAAAGACTGAATTCTTTGTATCATCGTATTTCTATTTTTTTTGTACAAATTTAAACTTAAATACAAAAGCAGCAAACGAAAGTCTGCTGCTTTTTACCATCATTACTTAATACTAACTAATCACACTAGTAAAAAATATACATGCCTTGCAGAATTACCCCTAATCACAAAGCAAATTTTCCATCAGCTTTTGCAGCAAGTTACATCTGCAAAATTTAAGCAGGCTACTAACCTTTTCGTTTTAACGACATGTAGTCGATGTAATAGATCATTTTAACAGACAAGCTGTTAAACTGCGTTGCGTCGAATGTATTTTTTAAATTATTCACAAAACGATGGGCAACTTTATCGTCCTCATTAAATATCGAATTCTTCCAGACTATTGCTAATTCACTTCCCGGAGCGAATCTCCACGAGTAAACCATGTCAATGGTAAAGCTGTTAAAATTGATGTCGTTGTTCTCGTTGTAATCAGTGGCATTTAACCGGCCATCCGATTGCAAAGCATAAAAGCTGTTGTATTCAGCTTTTGCCCAGTAATGCCTAAGCTTCATTGTTAATGAGCTTTTATTGTTGAAAATCAAACTTCCTGTCAGCTTATTTTCCAAATAAGAATTGTTTCTGTCTCCGATATAAACTTTCGTTCTGCCATCAATTTCCTCATCATCAACATATCCCAAATCATTCAAACTCCTTCCCCATTCCAGCTGATAACTCATCACAAAGCGATCGCTGAAACGGTAACGGGGCTCGATCTCAAACTCGAACACCTGCAAATTATCGCCCCCCAATCTTTTCCCATATTCACCCCGAACATCAATGGCCAATGCCTTCCTGTAATCAGATGAAATCCACGCTCCGGCAAATGCTGATGATCCTTTTCTTAGCTTCCATCCGTCAACTCTGGGCTCGTCCCAATCGTACTGATGCAATGGTCGGAAATTACCATAAATACCCACATCGGTATAACTTTTAAATTTCATTTGCCCATTGTAATATATCGTAAACCTGGAAAATCTTCTTGGTTTATATCTTGCCTCGTGACTCAATTGTATGTTCCAGTTTCTTACCAAAACAGAACCTTTTGGCTCAGAATTGTTATAGTATAAGTTCAGATTATTCAGAATCACATTGTTTCGATTCAAATACCCCATATCGTTAGGATTGTATTTATCCGAAATCATTCTGTGGTAAAAATCCCAGTTAAATTTCCCCTTAATTCTGCCAAACTCCAGCTCATGATAATGACCAATTTCATCGGATTCTCCTTTCCCGAATCGGGAAGAAACAATACCCTTTCCTTTTAAACCATACGATCGTTCTTTGTTCCTGAATTCAAACTCTGTTCCACTAACATTGGCAACATATTCCAGCTCAGGCATGTACACATTTGTATTAAACAAACTGACATACGACTCGTTTTTTAAACTCTGATCGAACACCAACATATTGTAATTCGAAAATGGTTGAGTCTTTACCTTCCTGCTCTCTCCCGAAAGGGTATCAGTAAGTTCGGCATAAGTATTTTTAGTCATCGCATTAAAAACACCAATTCCTAAACCCTTGGTATTCCGGCCTGATATTTTTGTTGCATTGATAATTTTTGTCTCTATCGGATTTTCTGTGATGTCCTCATTCTCTTTTAACTGATCTTCTAAGTCATCCATATGAAAAGGACGTCCCCCAATTCTTCGCGAATAGAAAATCTCTCCACGATTGAATAACTCTGTGGCCTCGGTAAAAAACTGTCTGTTCTCATCGAATTTTACCTCAAAGGGCGATAAATTAAGAATCTCATCATCAGACTGTACCTGTCCAAAATCAGGAACCAGCATCATATCCAAAGTATAACTTTCGTTGATTCCGTATTTTAAATCCATTCCTCCCCTGTAATTCACATCAACAGACGATTCATCAGAAGATTTATCGAAATATGTTGAGAAATAAGGCGTAAACGACAGGCGAACCGGAGGATTTACATTCTCAATTCCTTTGAGCACACCACTCTGACTCACCCAGCCAGATTCTTCCTTATCAATAAAATTCCATGTAACCTTTTCACGCACACTCTGAATGTTACGAACGATATTCATTCCCCATTCCTGAATTTCTTTGGCGGGAAAACGCAATGCTGAATAAGGAATTTCTATTTCGGCACTCCAGCCATTCTCATTAATCATGACGGCACTATTCCAAACAGCATCCCAACTTGAATCTTCATTGCCCTTTACAACTTTGGCGTCCCACTGCACTCCTGCCGGAGTAACAATAAACTCAAAAGCATCAAGACCATTGTTGAACGGATCGATAAGCAGAGATAAGAAATCAGTATTATTCAGTTCATCACGCTTACTCAATTCCTTAAGAATTCCATCAGAATTGTTATCATACATCATCACACCAACAATAATGGAATGATCCGTATAAATAAATTTCGCTTCTGTTTTAAAATTGGATGGTTTGCCATTCGATGGCTCATACTGAATAAAATCTCCGGCAATCGGAACCCCTTTCCATACATCATCAGTAAGATGTCCGTCAATCTCGGGTTTATTTATAACCCGAACAGCAGTAAGTTCTTTTTTGAGAGTTAAACTATATGCGGGCAAAACAAATAAGCTTGTAATCAGACAAGTCAGCAACAGCACTCTCTTCATGGTGGCAACAATCTTTTAGGGGTTTAGCAATAACTAATGTGGTAACTCTCACACTACTATCATATTTTATGCCAACACAACACCAACACTTAATTTACAGACACTTACTTATTTTTCGTTCAAAATAAACTGAACGTTTACGGAACAATGCTGTTCGCCTACGGACATAAAAAAAACCGCTTGATTGCTCAAGCGGTTATGAAAATCTCATTTTAATACTTTAGTTGTTTCCAAGAATCAATGGCATTCCATCTTTTCCACTTCCAATAACTACAACTTTAGAGTTTGGAGATTCAGAAAGCTTAATGGTAGCCTCAATTCCTCTCATTTTCAAAAGGGCCTCAGTTAAACTACTATTAATAATTTTATTCGCAACAGCTTCACCGTCGGCAGCAATTCTCTTTCTTTCTGCCTCACTTTTTTCTTTATCCAATCTAAACTGATAGGCAAGAGCTTCTTGTTCCTGCTGTAATTTACTTTCAATAGCTGTTTTAATTTTCGCAGGAAGATTAATCGAACGAATTAACAAGGCCTTCATTTGAATGTTATTCTTTTTCAGAATAATAGAAGTCTCTTGAATGATAGCATCTTCAACTTCTTTTCTTTTTGTAGAATAAATTTCTTCAGCATTATATCTACCAGCTACCTGTCTCACCGATGATCTAACCTCAGGAATAACTAACTGATTAATATAATCTTTACCAAAAATCTCGTGCAAATATCCAATTTTATTGTACTCCGGATTGAATCGAACAGACACATCAATATTTAGTGATAAACCACTTTTATCCAAAACATCCATGGTTTCTTCACTTTTCTGCTCACGAACTATATAAACATTCATCTTATTCCAAGGAGCAATAATATGAAATCCTGGTTGAGCAACATGCTCTTTGTCCAGTCCTCCGGAAAATTTACGGAAAATAACTCCACGTTCACCTGGTTGTAAAGTAACGAACATACTCGATCCTGATAAGACCAAAATTACGGCCAAAATTCCCAGAACAATTAAAAAATAAGGTTGCTTCTTCATGATTTTGTATTTCAATTATATTTCTAATTCTTGTTAAATATAGTACAATTATGTCAGATTTTGAAGAATCTTGCATGGGTAAATTTGAAAATCACGTCTCTTATCAAAAGAAACTATTTGGTTAGTTTGAAGATTGAGTTTTTTTACATATTTTCGGCTCTTTACTCTTGTAAATTTTAAAAATCATGGAAAAAATAAAATCATCAGAATTAATAATAAATCCTGACGGAAGTGTTTTTCACTTACACCTTAAACCGGAACATCTTGCTGACACAGTAATTCTCGTTGGAGATCCCGGACGTGTTGAGTTAGTTGCCAGTTATTTTGACAGTGTGGAATGTACGATATCAAACCGCGAGTTTGTAACAAAAACCGGAAGCTATAAAGGAAAACGATTTTCGGTTCTTTCAACAGGAATTGGCACCGACAATATAGACATTGTAGTGAACGAACTAGATGCTTTGGTGAATATCGATTTGGAAACACGAACACCTAAAAAAGAGCACACCACTTTAAATTTGGTTAGAATTGGAACTTCCGGAGCTTTACAGGGAAATATTCCTGTTGATTCCTTTTTGCTATCCAACAAATCGATAGGATTTGACGGAATGCTAAATTTTTATGCCGACAGAGATTCCGTATCCGAATTGGATTTTGAAGATGCATTTAAGAAGTATGTGAATTGGGATCATAAACTAGCTTCTCCCTATGTTGTTCCCGCATCAAAAAGCCTATTGGACATTTTAGATGGCGGCGACATGACCAGAGGTGTTACTATCTCGGCGAATGGATTTTACGGACCTCAGGGCAGAGTTCTTCGCCTTCAGACTTTGGATCCTGATTTGAATGATAAAATCGAAAAATTCGAATACAAAGGAGAGAAAATCACCAATTACGAAATGGAAAGTTCGGCAATATTTGGACTTTCAGCAATGTTAGGACATGAGTCGGTTGCTGTTTGTGCAATAATTGCGAATAGAATTACCAAAGATGCAAGCAAAGATTATCATCCAACGATAAAAAAACTAATTCAAACCGTTTTAGATCGACTAAGTAAATAGCTTTTGCCCTTACTATCAAATATTTAACCCGCAAGATTGCTTTTCCTTGCGGGTTTTACTATATTTATTGAGGACTAAAGCTATTATCATGAATAAGAATAAGTTAGAAGCTCTATTATCCTTACTGGATGATCCTGATAAAGAAATTTATAGAAGTGTCGAAAAAGAACTAATAGAGCTAGCGGTTAGTGCAATACCACAACTGGAAGATTTCTGGCTGGAATCAAAGAGTCCCCTCTTTCAGGAAAGACTGGAAATGGTAATCAACAAAATTCAGTTTAAGACCGTTAAGAAAGAGCTTGTCGCGTGGAGTTCCGCTAAAAATCCGAACCTAATAGATGGCGCGATTCTGGTGAATAAAAGTTACAATCCAAATCTGTTGATAGATCCTATCCGAAAAAGCATTCAGAAAATAAAAGATGATGTAAGTTTAGAACTAAACGATAATCTTACCGCATTAGAAAAAATTAAGATTCTAAATCATTTTTTCTACAACATATACAACTATCAAGCTCTCTCGCCCAATCAACCAACAAATTGGGATGGTGACATCAGCACTGTTTTATCGCAAAAACATGGCAATTATATAATAATTGCAATT
Organism: Labilibaculum sp.; assembly: GCF_963664555.1. Classification (GTDB taxonomy): domain Bacteria; phylum Bacteroidota; class Bacteroidia; order Bacteroidales; family Marinifilaceae; genus Labilibaculum. The sequence goes on from NZ_OY761461.1 coordinate 3,323,645, forward strand.
ATTTATGCAGGTATCGCCCAAGAACTAAACATTCCCGTATACGGTATAAATCTTCCTGACAGTGTTATACTTTGTTATAAAGATGAATTAGCTGCCAAATCAAATATGGAAAACACCAAGTCTATTCTTTTTTACATCAATCCTATTGATAAAGGGACAGTATTCGGACAAAAGGATTTACAACAAATCATCAAAGCTAAAAATATCGCAAACAAAGCCCAGTTCTATAAATTAGCATCCAACACAAGTATGATAAAAAGATTGGTTCAACATGAAATTAATGTGTACAAAAAACTGAACCTAAATAGCTTCATACCCAATTTCAAAGAATTGTTTCGCTCCATATAAAAAAAGCCCGTTTCATTAAGAAACGGGCTTTTTACTAATTTATATATTTTATTACTTCGCGTAATTAATCGCTCTTGTTTCTCTAATTACAGTAATCTTAACCTGGCCAGGATAGGTCATTTCGTCCTGAATCTTTTGAGCAATATCTAAGGACAATGTTTCAGCTTCTTTATCAGAAACTTTATCGCTTCCAACAATTACCCTCAATTCTCTACCTGCCTGAATAGCATATGTTTTAAGCACACCAGGATGCGATAATGCCAAATTCTCAAGATCCTTCAATCTCTTGATATATGACTCTACAATTTCTCTTCTTGCTCCAGGACGTGCACCTGAAATAGCATCACAAGCCTGAATAATTGGAGAAATCATCGATGTCATTTCAATTTCGTCATGGTGAGCACCAATAGCATTACAGATATCCGGCTTCTCTTTGTATTTTTCAGCCAATTTCATACCCAAAATTGCATGTGGTAATTCCGGCTCTTCATCCGGCACCTTTCCAATATCATGCAACAGACCAGCACGTTTCGCTCTTTTCGCATTCAATCCAAGCTCAGTTGCCATGATAGCACAAAGATTAGCTGTTTCCCGCGAGTGCTGCAATAAATTTTGTCCGTAAGATGAACGATACTTCATTTTACCAACCAAACGAATCAATTCAGGATGCAATCCATGAACACCCAAGTCAATTGCAGTGCGTTTTCCAGTCTCAATAATTTCTTCTTCGATCTGCTTACGAACCTTATTAACAACTTCTTCAATTCTTGCCGGGTGAATACGCCCATCAGTAACCAATTGATGCAATGCCAATCTGGCAATCTCACGTCTAACAGGATCAAAACCAGAAAGAACAATAGCTTCAGGAGTGTCATCTACTATTATCTCAATACCGGTAGCAGCTTCCAAAGCACGAATGTTGCGACCTTCACGACCAATAATTCTACCTTTTATTTCATCCGATTCAATATGAAAAATCGTAACTGAATTTTCTATCGCTGTTTCAGTAGCTACACGTTGGATCGTTTTCACAACTACTTTTTTAGCTTCCATATTAGCTGTCATCTTGGCCTCTTCCATGATTTCATTCACGTAAGACATGGCCTCGGTTTTCGCTACATCACGCATAGAATCGATCAATTGAGTTTTGGCCTCTTCTCCGGATAAACCGGAAATCTTTTCCAACTGCTCGATTTGCTGCTTTTTTGCCTTCTCCAACTCATCAGATTTTCTTTCCACCAAATCAATTTGAACGGTCAAATTCTCACGAACGATATCAACCTCTTTCTTTTTGCGCTGAAATTCATCTATTCGTTGATTTAAAGCATTTTCCCTTTGTTTGTATTTCGTCTCAGCTGCAAGTAATTTATTATTTCTTGAGTTGATTTGTTTCTCATGCTCTGTTTTCAATTGGAAAAATTTCTCTTTTGCCTGAAGAATCTTATCTTTTTTGATCACTTCCGCTTCCGATTGGGCATCCCTAATTATTGAGCTGCTTCTGGCTTTAAGAGTCTTTTGCAAAACAAAGTAAGAAACAATGCCACCACCAACAAACGCAATGGACCCTATTATTATTTCAATCATATCATAGAATATTAAGTCAGTATTATTATATATATAAAATGCAACCCGTACTATCACTCAGGCTTACAAAAATAACGTTCAATAGACCACTCTTATCGCACCAAAAGATACAAGAAAAATGACTACAAAACATTAAAATTGCGATCAGCTTAAGAAATAATGCGGGTTACAACTTTCCTACTAAGAATGTAAACTACTCTTTATCTAAAAATTCTCTTAACTCCTGCTCCATTGCCTTGACCTCTTCAAGAACCGGGGAAACATCAGTTTTATTTTCAGCTTCAATAACTTTAATTACGTACTGTAACGAAGCCATTGCTAAAAAATCCTGAGTATCTTTATCTTTATATCGTTGTTTGTATTGCAATACTTTTTCATTAATCATTTTTGCAGCTTTCCGGATAACCTCTTCCTGGTTACGATCTATCTTCAAAGGATAAAACCGATCCGCTACATTAACTCTTATTGAAAGTTTTTCGTCCATAAACAAATTCTACCTGTTTAAAAGAGCAATACATTTATCAATCTCCCGCACAATTCGGTTAATTTTAACCTTAGCCTCCTGCGAATCGCCGCTATTCGCAGCAAATGTTTTGGCTAACTTTAATGTATTGTATTGATGGTCGAGTTCTTCCCTTTCCCTTTTCAGAATTTCAAGCTTTTCCATGAGCTCCAATTTCTCATGAATTAAAGATTCTTTCTCCTGTTTAGATTTCCGGTACAACAAAATCAGTTCCGAAATTTGTCCTTTCAAACTATTCAGTACTTCGTTTGGCTCTTGATCCATCATTAAAATTTTTCTTTTACAAAATTAACATTGCTGAGAAGATTATCAAATATATTAGTTTGTATTTTGTAAATCATTTCAGAAAAAATAGGTTTTTTTGTAGTTTTGATAATCCTTTCACAAAACCAGTATTTATAATATGAAGATAACCAGAACATCCACAATTCTCATACTATTGTTATTACTATTTTCATTTTCTAAACAAATATACTCTCAGAGTATAATATTCCCTCAAAATTATTTTCGCTCACCCGTTGATTTTGACATAACATTATCAGGTAACTTTGCAGAACTCCGTAACAATCATTTTCATTCCGGTATCGATATCAGAACATTTACAACAGGTAAAAAAGTATACGCGGTTGCTGATGGTTTCGTAAGCAGAATTAAAATATCCTCAGGAGGTTATGGAAAAGCAATTTATATCGATCATCCAAATGGTTACACCTCTGTTTTTGCTCATCTTGATCATTTCAACAAGGATATTGAGGAATTTGTCAAGTCATATCAATATCAAAACAACAGTTTCGAATTTGATTTAAATATAAACAAGGATGAAATGTTAATTAAAAAAGGCACTGTAATTGCATTTTCAGGAAATACAGGTTCATCTGCTGGTCCGCATTTGCATTTCGAAATAAGAGATACAAAATCGGAACATCCTCTTAATCCATTACTTTTTGGTTTCAAAATAAAAGATACTACCCCACCAAAAATATTCAATTTATATGCCTACCCTCTCGATTCTGCAAGCAATGTAAATGGTTTTAACAGCAGACAAAACTTTCCGGTTACTTTCTATAACAATGCATTTCATTTAAAAGGTGATCCTAAACTGAAATTACTGGGAAATATTGGATTTGCTCTTGAAACAAATGACTATATGGATAATACATGGGGAAAGTGCGGCATTTTTGACATGAAAATGAAAATAAATGACACATTAATCTCAAGTTATTCTTTTGAAGAGTTTTCTTTTGACGAATCGACCTACATCAACAGTCACCTTGATTACGAATTAAATGTATCGCAGAACAAACGTATTCATAAAACTTTTAAAGAGCCAAATAATCAACTTAGTATTTATTCGAAGATGAAAGACAATGGGATCTTTAAGTTTAAAAAGAGCACTGATTACAAAATTGATTTTCTTGTTTCTGATGCAAATCTGAATAAAAGCACTCTTAGAATTTACGCAGCAGGAAACGAAATTGAAAAGATTTTTCCGGAAGGTGATTTTGAAATATTAATGAACTATAAAAAAGAGAACATTTTCAAAAAAGAAAATCTAGAATTAAAATTTCCAAAGAATAGTTTCTATACAAACATTCCGTTTACCTATTCCGCGGAACAAGATTCAAACTATCTTTCGGATATTCACTCCATAAACAGTGAAAAAGTTCCAGTACACAACTATTATACAATCTCAATAAAGCCCAAATCTATACCTAAGGGAAAATCCAATAAGCTCCTTATAGTCCGAATAGATGAAAAAGGAGAACCAACAAACGAAGGGGGAATTTATTTCGATGATTCAGTAAAAACAAAGTCGAGGTATTTTGGAAAATTTGCCGTAAGCATGGATACAATTCCTCCTATGATTCAACCCATTACCAATTTTAACCTTAAATCCCTAAACGGACAGAAATCAATCAGATTCACCATTAAAGATGAACTGTCAGGGATAAAATCATACGAAGGATCAATTGATGGTAAATGGGTGCTATTTGAATATGACGCTAAAAATGATCTTTTATTTTATGTTTTTGACAGCAAAAGATTAGCTCCGAATAAAAATCATCAGTTGCAAGTAAGGGTGACAGATCAAGTTGACAACGAGGAAATATTCACAACTAATTTTATCTGGTAATTCAATATGTCTATACTAAAAACTTCAGATTTCCATAAATCCATTCAAACACTATCTATAGTCTGATAAATCAAGACTTTTATCATTTTTATCTACTGATTTTTTTTTATTTTTGTACCACCGAAAACGGTTTAATTCAGTATTGAATACATTTAAAATAGTTAAACATGAAAAAGATTTTTGTAGTTGCTGCTCTTCTAATGTTGGTGTCTGCTTTTTCAACTCCAAGTGCCAGAGCATGCACGAATTACCTAATAACCCGTGGAGCTTCCACCGATGGTTCTAATATGATTACATATGCAGCAGATTCGCATGTATTATACGGAGAACTATATTTTCGTCCTGCTGCAGATTGGGCAGAAGGAACAATGATTAATGTTTACGAATGGGATACCGGAAAATTACTTGGTGAAATCCCTCAAATTTCTCACACATATTCTGTAGTTGGTAACATGAATGAATTTCAGGTAGCCATTGGAGAAACTACTTATGGAGGCCGCTCAGAATTAGGATCTCAAGAGGGAGCTATAATTGATTACGGAAGTCTTATCTACCTATCTTTACAGAGATCAAAAAACGCACGTGAAGCGATTAAAGTAATGACTGAGCTTGTTGAAACCTATGGCTATTACAGTTCTGGTGAGTCATTCTCAATTTCTGATGCTAATGAAGTTTGGATTTTAGAGATGATTGGTAAAGGAAATGGTGAAAAAGGTGCAGTTTGGGTAGCTCGTATGATTCCCGACGGATATGTTAGCGGTCACGCAAATCAAGCCCGAATCACTACTTTTCCATTAGAAGGTAAAACCTCAATCTCTTCAGATAAAATGGATAAAATATTTAATCCTGAAGTTCAGAATATTTACGCAAAAGATGTTATCTCATTTGCAAAAGAAAAAGGATACTATCCTAAGGACGGAAAAAATAAAGATTTTAGTTTTTCTGACACATATGCTCCAGTTGATTTTGGCGGTGCCAGATTTTGTGAAATTAGAGTATGGTCTTTCTTTAATGATGTAAAAGAAGGAATGGATCAATATTTTGACTATTGCAAGGGAAAGATTGAACACGACGATAAAGGTTATGCTACCAACAGAATGCCTTTGTGGATTAAACCGGACCACAAAATCAATGTCCTTGAAGTAATGGATTTCATGAGAAATCATTTAGAAGGTACAGATTTAGATATGTCAAAAGATATGGGTGCGGGCCCTTACGGAAATCCATACCGATGGAGACCTCTAACCTGGAAGGTAGATGGTGTTGCGTATTGTAATGAACGTGCTACTGCTACTCAACAAACAGGCTTCTCGTTTGTTGCTCAAAGTAGAAACTGGTTGCCTGATGCCGTTGGTGGTATTAACTGGTTTGGTGTTGATGATGCATCTTCATCAGTTTATTTCCCTGTATATTGTGGAATTACCAGAGTTCCAGCAACATTTGCCGTTGGAAATGGAAAAATGATGGATTTCACAAGTAAATCTGCATTTTGGGTATTCAATCAGGTGAGTAATTTTGCCTATACCCGTTATAATGAAATACATCCCGAAATTGCAGCTAAACAAAAGGCTTTAGAGACTAAGTACCTTGCTTTCACCAATATTATTGATCTGGCTGCTGAAGGAATGTTTAAGAAAAACAAAGCCACAGCAATTGAATTCTTAACAGATTTCTCTTGTAACCAAGGAAATAATCTTGTGGCAGAATGGAAAGATTTTTATGGCTACCTTTTTGCAAAATTTATGGATGGAAACATTAAAGAAAAAGATGGCAGCAATCAAAATCCAAAAGTTAAACAACCTGGATATAGCGAAGAATTTTACAAGACAATTGTAAAAACAACAGGAGACAAGCTAAAAGTTGTTGGCAATGCCCATTAACAACTAACAAATACTAAAAAAGGAACCTTTTGAGTTCCTTTTTTTTGTTCCTTATTTATTTAAACCTTTTTATAACTAAGCACATCCATCAGATATCCGATTATTTTTATGAATTAAGAATCATAAAGAAAAAATAACTTCATTAGGATGTATTTATAGATTTTTTTATTAATTTCGCGTCGAATTCGTGCGTAATCTCTGACATGGTAACAGATGAATATGTTTACATTGCGCTCGTGAACTTTAACAAATTAAGACAATGGATTTAATTAAAATTGCAGAAGAAGCTTTCGCTACAGGTGTTCAAAATCCTGAATTCAAAGCTGGGGATACTATTAGTGTTTCTTACAAAATTAAAGAGGGAAACAAAGAAAGAATCCAGATTTTTAGAGGTGTTGTTATTCAGATTAAAGGTACTGGCACAACTAAAACTTTTACAATCAGAAAAATGTCTGGTAACGTAGGTGTTGAAAGAATCATTCCACTTTGTTCTCCATTCATTGATAAAATTGAAGTGAACAAAAGAGGTCGTGTTAGAAGAGCAAGAATTTTCTATCTACGTGCACTTACAGGTAAAAAAGCCAGAATCAAAGAAAGAAGATTCTAATTACCTCTTTCAAAAAAATATAAAAGCTTTCCAAAATTGGAAAGCTTTTTTTATGTTGGTATCTTTTTAAGATTAAAACTATATTCTAAAGTTTTAATACTCTAAGGATTGTACAAATCAGGCATCTCTCCATTAGAGATAATCTTTTCCCGGTTACTTCCATCAGGATCCATGATCCAAATACTCTTCTCTCCTTCATTATCATTGGCTACATTCATAAAAACAATTTTACCACCTGTTTCGGTATATCTAGCCTGAAGATCATTTGTTCCAGCTGGTTTATCATCACCAGATAAATTTACAATATTTGTTCCATCAACATTCACACTATAAATTTTCGCGTTTAGCTGTCTGCCATCATCGTCCTGAAATAAAGAATCCAAAGAAAAAATCACCTTTGTTCCATCAGGTGAAAAGTGCGGGCTGGAAATCGTTCCTTCTAAATTCGCAACCAGTAAAAATAAATTCGCGCCATCAGAATCCATTAAATAAATTTCATTATCATATGGTTTCTCTCCTTGTGTTAGAACAGCAATTTTTTCCTGTGACGAATTATTAAAGTGATCACTCCAGTCACAAGATTTAAACTGACGATTTACAGGAGCATTCGCAATTTTATTTTCTCCGGTTCCATTATAATTTATAGTATAAAGATCGCCATAATGGCCATAAAGAATCTGATCCCCCTCAGGAGACCAAACAAAACCAGTTCCACTATTATTATAACTTACCAAAGGCTTGTCATTTGTTACCTTTACAACATTCTTTCCTTTAGTATCCATCGTATAAATATGATATTCGCCGGACTTATTCGAAGAATATGCAATTAATTCTTCATTTGGCGAAATTCTAGGAGAAACTTCACTGCCTCCATCCTTAGTTAACCGAACCAGATGATTTTCTGCTAAATCCCACGAGTAAATATCCCTACTTCCAAGAGTATCTTTAACAAACAAATACCCATTATTAGGATAATCTTCTATTGTAAATCGCCATTTCTTCCCTTCAACTTCATCCAATTGTTTATTTCTGGCCACAACTTTCCAAAGGTAAGTTGTTTCAAACTTTAAGTTTTTTACCATGTAAGTTGTATCTAAAATATTCGACACAACTTTTGTTCCTTCCGCATCATCTGCACCTTCATATAAAATCACATCAAAACGTAAAGTATCACCCTTTTCCGTTTCCCCATTCCTCCAAACTAGATTTACTTTGTTTGGAAGTTTAGTTTCATCATCCTGTATATCCAATGGTGAAACATATGTTATATCATCAGGAATTTTTGAATCAAGGGGAGCAATTCCCATAACTACCTGCATAACCAATTCTTTTCCTTCCTGAACCTTAACCGGTGTACTTACGGCAGTATAACCTTCTTTTTTAGCATTGACAGTTACATCTCCAACTTTAACTTCTTTCAGATTGAAATACCCATCTGAATTAGTTGTTACAGATGTAGTTCCTGGATTTGTTGTAATACTGACTCCTTCCATTGGCAAACTTCCTGCCTCCTCGGAAGTTTTAACAGTACCACTTATTGAACCGAATAATTCCGGATCAACAGTATTTTCATTACAGGAAAATATAATTGCAGACAGAAATAATAGGCTAAAAGATCTGAAGAGTAGGTAGAATTGTCTCATATATATTGTCAATTTTATTTTTTTTAAATTAATAATTATCTCCGTGGAAAACAACCGAATCTTGAGCAACAATCATGTTATCCTGATAAATTAACAATTTAGCCATTAACTTATCACCTTTTCTAAGATTTATTCTTGATTCAGAAAGTGAAGAAATGTTCTTCTCCAAAACAGTAAAGGTTCCTTTCTGGGTAGTTTTGGAAGTTCCTGCAACCCCATTTTTTGTCACCACAAAAATATATCTTAATGTTAAAGCATTACTTCCAATATTTTTAACATTTGCCTTAAGTAAGTGATTTTGAACCTCACTTTCTATCACAATTGATGCTTCAACCGGCAACTGCCCCATCCCTCCTACGGCATTTAAAGTAAAGCACATAACAACTAAAACAACAAGTTTTGCGTGCATTCCTAACTAACTTTGATATTGCATTTCTAAATTTATTTAATATTTAGAAACGAACCAATATGCAGTTCGTTAAATTACTATAATAACTTCAAAAAAAAGTACCTATTCTCTAAATTATCTTAAAAAAAAAGGGATGCCCGTAAAAGGACATCCCGTCAAATTAAACCTGCTCTGTATTCACAAACCACTTTTTATTATTACATTCATACCAGTTCCAACCTGAGTTACAATCATTCCGTTATTTGCCAATCCAGAATCAATCTCTAATTGGTTGTCATTACCAGCTTGAGTAATTTCAAAGCTCTTATTATTCCCAATAACTTCTTGTTGCAATGAATTGTTATCACCATATTGATGAACGCTAGTGGAAATGTTTTTCCCTTGAAGTAAGGATTCAATAAAGTTTCTATCACCTGATTGTAAAAGTTCCAAGAGATTAGAATCTCCTTTTTGTATTGCCTTAATCAAGTTCTCCATTCCTACTTGCTGAATAATGGCCAACTGTTCCTGACTAAATTGATGAAGTATCAATTCGTTTTCATTTCCTGATTGGATAGCCAAAACTTTTGTTTCAGCATGAATGGCATCAACAGCACCGTAATTTAACTCATTTAGAATCTGATCTTCAACATTATAATTTTGTCCTACTAGATTACCGAAGCCAAATACGAACAGAGCAAACCATAAATATTTTCGAATAATTACTGACATAGAAAGGTTTGTGAAAACTTTTAGAGGAAAAAAATCCCGCCGAAGCGGGAATTTTTTCTTTTAAATATTTTGTAATTATGGAGTTACAAAGATAGTTCCTGCATTTCCTTGCTGAGTTACAGCGAAGTTGTCGTTACCATCCTGAATAACCAAACCGAAATGATCGTTACCAACTTGCTCAAGGAATGAGTAGTTGTCGTCACCAAACTGGTAAGTTAAAGCTGTATTATCATCACCTGTTTGAATAATGAAAGCTTGGTTTCTAGCTCCATCAATTTGACCAATCACAGCAACGTTACCGTCACCATCCTGCAAGATGTCAGCTAAACTTTCTTCTTGATCGAACTGGAATACCCAACCGCGGTTGTTATCACCTCTTTGCTCAACTGCAGCATCAGAATCTGATCCACCAAATTGGCCAACAAATGCGAAGTTATGCTCGCCTTTCTGAAATACATCGGCACTATTCTTCACTCCCCAAATTTGATCAACGATTGCTGTGTTACCATGATCTCTCTGAACAACTTTTGCTTTATTTCTGGTTCCATAAAGTTGTGATACATAAGCTGTTTGGAATGATCCTTTTTGGTTAACTCTTGCTCTATCACCTGTACCAAACTTTTGAGTTACATCCGCAAAGTTTCTATAACCATCCTGCATTACATTTACTTTACCTTTTGACTCACCAATTTGCTCAACAAATGCCCAGTTCCGGGAACCAATTTGAGTTGTTTTAGCATCATTATGATCTCCACCAATCTGAACAGTTCTTGCGCCATTAGCCCAACCGTTTTGATCTATAGAAGCATCATTATCCACTCCACCTCTTTGGAAAGTTGAAGCTCTGTTAAAATAACCATTTTGATGAATAGTTGCACTATTAGAATAACCACCAATTTGTGTAGTTGTGGCTCTATTGAATGCTCTTAACTGAGTGATAGAAGCATTATTAAAACTTCCTCCTAACTGAGTTGTGCTTGCTAAATTACGATATCCCCACTGGTTAATGTATGCATGGTTGTGATGTCCACCTCTTTGCATTGTACTTGCTCTATTTGCTCTACCTACTTGTAGAATTTCTGCAGTTGACATATAAGTGTACATTTGAGAAATAGATGCAGAATTATACATGCCAAATTGACTTACCATAGCGCTACTGTGAGCACCCATTTGATATACATCACTGTTATTAAATGCACCCCACTGAAGCACACTTGCAGTATTTGCATGATTCCCTTGCAAAACAGAAGAATAGTTTGCTAATCCTAATTGAGTTACACCTGCCGAATTTAAAAATCCATACTGCAAAACATTAGACATATTGAAAAGACCATACTGACTTACAGCAACAGAATTAAACATTCCCATCTGCATAATTCCTGACATGTTACCAAGTCCCATTTGATCAACAACAGCAGAATTAAAAAAGCCTACCTGATCAACGTAAGAACCATTAAAAGCACCATCCTGAGTTACATCAGCAGTGTTGCCAACAAGAAATTGATCGATGCTTGAGTAATTAGCAAAACCTGTTTGATCAACAGTTGCACCATTCCACATTCCAAGCTGATCAACATCACTGCTATTAAACCAGCCCACCTGAGTTACACCAGCAGTGTTCAGCCAACCTGTTTGGTTGACATTCGAATTGTTTACCTGTGCAAATGCAGAAGATACTGCAAAAACAACAGCTACAAATAAAAATAAAAATTTTTTCATGGTTGAATTTTTTAAAGGTTTAAAGTGAATTAATTTTAAAAATCAATTTTAAAGGTTTAAGAGCTCTGACTGATCTAATAATGCACTTATAGCATCCTTCGATCTTTTTATCTAAATTAAGCAAAAGCCTTTCCAACCACTCATGTTTTTACACAAACGTCACTGATTCAGTGATTAAACCAAGTCTCTTTTATGCTAATATTTATTCATTCTAAAAAAGAATAAGAAAACTTAAACAAAAGTTTAAGGTGTCTTAAATACAGGAAATTAAAAAACCGTCAAAATCGAATAAAAATCCAAATTTGACGGTCTTAAATATTATAATTCAATCAGATATTCTGATTACTAATTAGAACCCATTGTACTGACTAACAGTGGCTGAATTTCCATTTCCATATTGAGAAACAAACGAAGAGTGACCATAACCATTTTGGTAAACACTTACGAAATTGTTACTTCCTACTTGTTGTGTATAAGATACATTTTCAGCACCAACCTGAGTTGTAAATGCTACATTATTTTCTCCAAACGCCTGAATAGAAACAGCTGCGTTGTCATCACCATATTGCTGAATTAAAGCGAAACTATTATCCACTTCATATTGACCAATTCCTGCTGCATTACCATTACCAACCTGAATGATACCTGCAAAAGTATTACCTGTTGCAAATTGTTCAATATATGCATAGTTTTCGTCGCCTATTTGTGCAACACCTGCATAACTGCCAAAATTTTCTACCTGAAGAATTTCAGCCTCATTAAATTTACCATCTTGTCCAATATATGCATTGTTAAACGCCCCGTCAACCTGAGTTATTTTGGCATCATTTCCTTTGCCATACTGCTCAACATCAGCTGCATTAGACCAACCACGTAATTGGTATACAGAAGCTTCATTCATCTTGCCTCTTTGTGTTACAACAGCGTTATTAAAGATTCCACCATCCTGAAGTATTTCAGCAGTATTTCTTCTTCCTTGTTGAGAAATCAGACTACGATTAAAAGCTCCATCAAGCTGTGCAACAGAAGCTTCATTTCCACGTCCTCTTTGATTAATGGCTGCAAAGTTGGCAAAACCACCATCTTGCTCAGTTACTGCAACATTATTTTTCCCCTTTTGCATAACTGCAGATTTATTAAAAAATCCTCCATTCTGAAAAGCATATGCCTCATTGAATTTGCCTTCCTGATCCACATCAATTTTATTAAAAATACCACCTACTTGTTTTGTCCATACAAGGTTATTTTTACCTTTTTGCATAACAACTGAACTATTCCCTGCTCCAAAAAACTGATCAACAAATGCGTAATTCATAGATCCATTCTGAGAAACTTCAGCATTATTACGACGTCCCATAAATTGATTAACCAGACCATAGTTAGCAAATCCTCGTTGGGATACAAGTGCTGAATTTCTAGTTGTTAGTGTTTGATAAATGTTTGCATTATTTAAAACACCCCATTGACTTATGGTTGCCTCATCATACCGACCACCTGTTTGCATTACATTAGCCGAATTTAAAAATCCAAACTGGAACACATCTGCAGTTTCATGATAACTTAAAAATTGACTGATAACAGACATATTAAGAAATCCAAATTGATCTACGTCTGCCTTATTGTAACTTCCCCAAAATTGAGAAATATAAGATGCATTAAATCCTAACTGATCAACCTCTGCAAGATTATAACTTCCAACTTGTAAAGCTCTTGAAAAATTAGTCACAGACTGAGTTGCATAATACTCATTCCCTACACCATACTGATCTAGAAATGACATGTTTAGAAATCCGTATTGCTTAACGTCAGCGATATTATCGGTCCCATTTTGATAAATGTCATTGATATTCAGAACACCTACTTGTTCTACTGCAGACAAATTGTCATTACCAACTTGGTTAACGCTGGATTGGTTGATTTGGGCAAACGAAACTACCCCAGTACATAGTACTGCTAAAAAGATGAATAAAATCTTTTTCATGGTTTGTAAATTTTTTAAGGTTTAAAGTGAATAGATCAGGTCACCCTGATTTAAAAGTTTTACTAATTTGGTTGTTGATTGATTTTTACTTGATAATTTATGTTTTATGTTTTTAAATTCTAATTAAAAGTAAATAGATCTATTGAATTTATAATATTAGATTACATCAAACATCAAAATAATATGATGAATATAACCAAGAAATTGATGAATATGAATCAAAGTTTTAAATTCAACATAAAAGGTTAATGAAAATTAAACTTAATGATGTAAATTGTTGATTGCAATATATTTACATGCAATTGGACGAGAATAACTCAAACAAAAAAAGGGCCGGATAAATATCCGGCCCCGTTAACAACTTGTTACTATTTTATTCAGTAGATGTAGACTGACTTTCTACTTTTTTTTGTATTTTTTCTTTTCTGTTTTTTTTCTTCTTATTTCTATCCCAAATCTTATCAAAATAGAAATTCAAGCCGATTTTCCCTTCCCAAAAATAATCATTAAAATTTCCTTGTTTCAATCCATCTATATTGTCATTGAATATATAATGATTCAATACAGACAAATTCAAGCCAATACGATCATTAAATAAAAATTCCACCCCAACTCCATATAATGCCTGAGTATATATGGAATTTGAAAGATCTATAGTATAGATAGATTTTTCATGTTCCGAAAAAACACCCAAGCCACCTTCAATATACGGAGTCCAATCTTTATAAGGTAATAAACGATATTTAGCCGTTATATCCAGAGAATTATAAGTTCTTTGAAAATAATTTGTTGTTGCAAGATCTCCCCGGCTAAAATTAAGTCCAAACTGCAATGCTGTTTGAGTATCGTACAATAAAGACACACCAGCCATTGCTTCCATCTCTGTGTGCTTATAATCTCCCATATACAACCATGATCCGCCATTAAAACCTAAACCAAATTTACGGCGACGTGGGGTAACTAACTGATCAAAGAAATCAGCTCCCTGATTATCCTCTTTCCCTTCAACATATTTTGTTATTACATCTGAATTAACATCTTCCGGATTCTTCAAATCCCAAAGACCTTCAATTACTCCTTCAATAATTAATGACTCTACAGCTTTCTCTATTGCTTCTTTCACAGCCATTTCAGATGGTTCATTATAGGTGAAACCAACCTCAGCCTCAAGCAGACGTTTGAACTTAACATATCGAAAAATACTAGCATCCAATTTTTGAGAAAGAATCATTTTTGAAGTATACACAGTCTTTAGAATTCGACCATTACTTGTAGAAATAGCCCGAAGATAAACTGTTACCCTATCTTGCCGATATTGACCAGAAGCACCAGCACCAAAATACTTTAATCCAGCACCACCAGTCAGAACATTGGCATCGTAACTAATAACACCACCTTCCAATACCAACCCGGCAAACAAAAGAGGTGGCAATAATTGAGAACTTTCATTCTGACCGGCATAATTTGCACGGCTTGATCGTATAATTTTCCTTTCATTCAATAAATTAGATAAACCTTCTCTTTCAATAGGAATAAACCAACCCGATTCTTCAATTGCTTTTAAGAGTATTGATGTGGTTCCCTGAGTAACCGCAGTCGACCAATTGGCTCCATTATCTGAAGGTTTGTATTGCCCGGTCTGATCGCGAAATTTATACACTGCAGCAACCATCTTTTCTTTTGGCTCAGGTAAGCCAACCAAACTTTTCCTTGCTGGCGTTTCGGCTCCAATTTCTGCTCTTTGTTCACTTAAAGGCTGATTAAAATATGGAACACATCCATTGATGAGAGGCAGTAAAATTAAAATACTATAGTAGTGGCGTATACATTTAAACATATATAGGGAATTAGCGGGTAATTATTTATTAATAACTGGGAATAACAATATTTGTAAAATTTCCGTTTGTGATATCACTTACATTCACAGTAACACCACTGGCATCTTCGGAAATATCCACCTTGTAATTTCCAAGATTATACGAACCGGTTTCAAGTTGATTGTTATCGCCAAAAATAGAGTTAACCAATTTACTTGATAATTGATTCAAAATTTGTCGGTTCAGATTATCCTGAAAATCATCCAACGGATCATTATTTAATGCACTATCCGCATTTGGATCTTCAATTCTATTTTGCTGGGTAGCAGAATTCAATAACCAATTGTAATTGTACTGATCACCCCCAAAAGATGAATTTATTGGTTTATACACAAAATCCTGAGCCATAGATTCTGTTGAGAATAACAAACTCAGAAAAGACAAAACAAATACTATTTTTATAATATTCATGGTTCACAGTTTAAAGTTCAAAACATTCCCGTTCCCTGTTGATCTTCATCCTCAAGTTGGGCATTCATTTTTTCGTAATTATTTAAAAATTGCATCGCCATTTGATTGGCATATTGGGACATTTGTTCCAACACTTCATAGCGTGGCTGCACTCTTTGTTTAAATACTTCATTATCATTTACCAAAACAATAATCTGAGTTGCCAGGCCTGGTAAAACCATTTCTTTAATCGTGATGGTGAAATTTTTCGCTTTTTGAGGCGCGATCCAAACGGAAAAAAACATATCATAGAAATCACGCCCTACTTTGGTAATTGTTTCATCCATAACCAAACCATCAACTTCCATTTCAGAACCTACATTTTCATAGACCGTATTTTTTTCGACAATATCATCAAGTGTTTGTTGAAGTATTTTTAATGTTTTTATTGAGTCACTCACATCTTCTGTTTCCTGCCCCTTCGTTTCCGTGAGAGGAACAAAAAACATAAAAAGAAAAATTAATAGTAAAACCCTATAAAAATATCTCATTTGAATTTCAATAAAATCAATGATCATTACAACATAAATATATCATTTCTAAATTTAATATCATAACAATACCAAATTCAATAGACTACTCTTAAGGAATCTTAACTTTTGTTAACCAGTTAAGAATAATTAAACTCCAACAACCTGATTGTTAACAATATTCCATTCATTCATCTTAAAATTTAGGACATCGAATAGCACGTATTCTTCTTTTCTTTCTTAAAAAATGAGTTCCCGAACAAGAAGATTTTGCCTTTCCCAATAAATAGCTAAGTGATATCTCGTGAGCTCCTGAATTTGTTTTCACCAAATTAGACACCACATAATCATAGGAATAACCAATTCTAATTTTATCAGTTTGGTAACCAATCAAAAAAATGAATGCATCAAAATCGAAGGAAAGATTATGACGAAACCAAGCACCAACAACCCAGTTATTTCTGGATAAATACATCCCGTAATTTATTTGCTCAAAATTCAATTGCCGTTGATACAATATATTTGGCGAAATTGTATAATTGCTCTTCATTAAACCACGAGAATATCCCATCGAAATATTTGCTCCTGCATGTACTGTATATTTACGAGGTAAAACCGCTGCATTTTGTTCTGAATTAAAAGCTTCATTAGGTTCTGATAGATGATCAATTACACCTCCAAAATAAATACTTTTGTAATTCACGATGATGCCCATGGAAAAATCCCAGTACGATTTGCTCAAATTGCTTGGCTGAACTTCTCTGGAAGGATAAATCACTCCATACAATGGATCTATCATATCTGAAAACACAAATGAACTCCAATCCAATTTCCGTTGAATATAACCAGCCTTGAATCCAACATTCATTGATAGATTTCGATTAATATCCAAGGAGTATGAATACATTCCGGAAGCTGTGGTTGTTTTAATTGCTCCTTGTCCCTGATTATCCTGAAGAATTAATATTCCCAGTCCTCCATTCATCAAATCAACAAATTGATCATAGGAAGCACTATAAGTAACAAAAGGGCGATTATTCTGAGGCCATTGATTCCGATATGACATTCCTAAAGTTGGAACATACTCTGATCCTGCAAAGGCAGGATTAAGATAAAGCCGGTTTGCGTAAAACTGAGAGAACTCAACGTCCTGAGCCTTGACCAATGAAGTCAAAAACAAACAACAAACGATATAAATAAACCTCCATTTTACCATTTTATCTAATTAAAGAAACATTTCCATCCTGACGAACTTTCCCATTAACAATCAAGATCCAAACATATACTCCTGTATTTGCTTTCTTCCCTTTATAGGTACCATCCCAACCCTGCCCCAAATCAGTAAATGTATAAATCAGCTCCCCCCAACGATTGTATATAAACATCTCAATATCTTCACCAGCAATATCACCTGTAATTAACGGACCAAAAGTATCATTGACACCATTTCCGTCAGGTGTGAAAGCATTAGGAACAAATATTCGATACCGATCAACATAAACCATGATGGAATCCATCCCTCTGCAGCCATGCATGTCTGTATATTCCAGAAAGTACTTTCCTTCTTCAGTTACCGTATAAGTTGAGGCCGTAGTGCCATCCTGCCATAAATAATTGCCTGGTAAGAACCTCACATCTATTGAGGGTGATAATATTTTTGATTCGGTGTAAAATATTGTTGTATCCATTCCTAAATCAAAAAATGGCTTATCATGAACAGTAAAATCAATCACCGAGGAATTAGCGCATCCATTTTCTATTTTAGCAAAATAACTTTCATTGGAACGAATTGTTAGTTTAAGTGGATTTAAAACAGGAAGAAGTAAATCAACATCTTCATACCAACTTACCGTAACAGATATATTTGATGTTACCTGATTATTAAGCGCAGTCAGATCATAATTCACAACCTCTCCTGTTCCCAAAAAATCCTCACACAATTCTATACTTAGATCATTTGCTTCCGGCAATGGGTTAACTATGAAATTTAATCTTCCAGTATTATCGCATGAACTCGCATTAGTGGCAAGGGCATAATATGAACTTTGATTAAAGATCGTTACATCCGCAGGATTTACTACAGGAATATTCAATTGGTCATCTTCGAACCATTGCACATTTGCAGCAGGATCGTTACTTACCTGCAAATTGTAATTGGTAAGGTTTATTCCAGACAATGAGGAAGATCCAAAACTCTCTTCACAAACTACCTCGTTAACATTTGTGGTTTGAGGCAAGGCTAAAATAGCAAATGATAGTTCTGCAAAATTCTCGCAGACACCATTCCAAACTCTTGCGTAATATACATCTCCGTCTGAGATCAGAACATTTTGAGTATTTAAAACAGGATTGGAATAAGTTGCTTCAGAATACCAAATAATTGTACTGGTTGCTGATGTTGTAATATCAGAATAGTAATCATTCAAATTTTCTCCTCTCACTTGCCTGGAATTGAAAACATCTTCACATAAGGAGACTTGATGGTTTTGAGCTTCAGGCAAGGCATTGATTGCAAAATCAATTCTTCCAACATTACTCTCCACACCAAAACTTACACGAACAAAAAAACTGTCTCCATTGGAAATGGCTGTGTTCATAGGATTTGGAACTGGCAAACTCAAGGCTAAATCAAAAAACCATTCTTTAACTGTTCCCGGATCATTGTTTACTGCAGGCTCTAATTGAGACAGATCATAGGATGTCAGTAAACCACTTCCCGCAACATCTTCACATAACTCAACCTGCAAATTATTTGCTTCAGGTAAATTTCGAACAGTAAATGTTATAATTGCAGAGTTTTGGCAAGTACCGTCATCCACTAAGGCATAATAATTGTCTCCTGTTGTTACACTTACATTATCGGGAGTTAACACAGGAATTGAATGCAAAACATCTTCATACCACGATATTGAATTGCTTGAAACCAGTGAATTATAAGCTAACAAATTTATTCCTGTCGCCAAACCTGTTCCAAAAGTGTCTTCCCAAACCTCAACAGTTTGATTGACAGCACCGGGTAATGAATTAACGGTATAAGTAACGGTGGCAACATTCGTATTAAAGGCATCGCTTATTGATGCAAAAAAACGATCGTCATTTGCAGCAATTACATTTGCAGGGTCAGGAATTACATTCGTGGGTAATCCATTGGGTTCTGTTGGCCAATCACTATACCATGCAAATGAATCACCATTTCCTTCATTAATTTGATTCTCAAGTAAATTTAAATCAACCAAAGCAGTACCGGTTCCAACAACATCTTCACATACAACGGGAAATACATTTCTGGCAATTGGTGTGTTAACCACTGAAAAATCAACAGTTGCAACATTTGAACATGTTCCATTCGAAACCAAAACATAAAAAACATCACCATCTGCAACATCTTGATTTGTTGGATCAGGAACCAAATTTGTAAGACCAAGATCTAAGTACCAATCAATTGAGTTTGATTGCCCGCCAAGTATCATATTATTGTGAAAACTTAAATCTACGCCAAGAGAAATCATAGATCCGGGCACATCTTCAAATTCAACAATACTTTGGTTATTCGCAATTGGTAAAGCAAGAACCGTGTAGGCAACTGTGGCCGTATTCGACTCGCCGGCACTTTGAACAAGAACATAAAACACCTGCCCGCTTGTGACACTTACATTTGAAGGGTTTGCTACAGGAGTTAATAATGTGGCATCTGTAAACCAATTTACGCTACTAGCTGTTCCTCCATTTACAGCACTATTAAGCAACAACAAATCAATATTAGATGCAATCCCACTTCCAAACACATCCTCGCACACATCTATATCTAAATTATTTGCAATTGGCGATGATCGTATTGTGAACTTGATACTTCCGCGATTTAAACATGATCCATTGTCAATATATGCGTAAAAAACTTCCTGATCATTCACAACAAGGTTAGTTGTATTTACAATTGGATTTGTTAATGCTGCATCAAAATACCATACGATATTATTTGATCCCGCAACCTGTATATTATAGGATGTTAAATCAACACCCGAAGCTGTTCCTGAACCAAAACTATCTTCCCAAATTTGAATAGAAACATCATTCCCCTCGGGAAGTGTCTCAATAGTGTAAGTAACAGTGGCAATACTTGTCTCAGTACCTGTTGATACCTGAGCATAAAAAACTTCACCATTGGAAACTATCCTATTATTAGAATTTATTACTGGCTGTGTCAAAGCAAGATCATGGAACCATGTTACAGTGAAACCATTATTATTTGTGATTGCTGCTTCGAGAAATGTTAGGTCAATATTGGAAACAATACCCGTATTGTAATTATCTTCGCAAAGAGTAATATTTTGGTCCAAAGCTTTTGGTAAAGAATTCACCGTATAAGTTACAACAGCAATACTGCTGCAAAAACCATCATTCACCTCAACCCAAAATTGTTGTCCGTTATTAACCATAACGGCAGTGGCATCAGGGACAAGAGTTGTTAGGCTGGCATCAGAATACCATGTGAAAGTTGCTCCAGCCAGACTACTAACAGCGCCTTCCAAAAAAGTCAAATCTATACCTGTTGCAATTCCTGTACCTTGAAGATCTTCCCAAACAGACTGTGATTGATCATTAACTATTGGCAAAGAACGTATTGCCACAGCTTGAGTAACATTATCTGTTCCACCTGAAATCAAACTAACCTCTAAATTAACATTGTAGATGTTTGCTGTTCCGTAAATATGATTTACTGTGAAAGGACTGGTATTAGAAGTTAATACAGTTCCATCACCAAAATTCCAGCTTGCGCTTGAAATATTTGCCAAATCGGAACTGATTGTAAACTCAGTATTGTCTCCCAGACAGTCATGCTGATAGGCAAACTCAAGGGTGAAAATACTGGTCACAAAATTTGGCAAACCTAACCGACATCTTCTTCCAGATAAATTTTTCGAATCAGCTACAAAATTTGCCCCAGCTCCGGCAATATCCGGATTATTAATTACATCCAAATTTAGACTTCCGGTTGTTCCGTCAGTATTTGTTTTGGCCATGTAAATTCTATTATCCGGAGCCAATTGAATTGCACCATACAACCACGGTCCACTTCCAATAACTTGAGCAGATCCATTAATCGTTGCCTGATTATTCGATGAAATATTAAACTGATACAAATCTCCACTGGTGAATAAACTGACATATAAATATTCACCCGAGGGAGAAAATTCAATTCCGTATGGTGTTGCGTAGTTATTTAATTGAATTGGATTGGAAACATTACCTGTTGCTGTATTAAAATCGAATAATTCAACTCTATCCTGAGTATAAATTGCGACAGCCAGTTTCGATCCGTTAGGTGACATTTTCATATAACCAATTGCAGATCTCCTATCTCCATCGTGTCGTACTCCAATGGTACTAATTACCGGTGTCGAAATACCTGCTGCAGTAAATTCGTAGGCATAAAAATCACGCGTATCCCATGGATGCATAAGAACCCAAAAATCAGTACCATTAGCATGTTTAACCGCGGTTACTTTTTCGCAAACCTCACTTCCATACAAAACCGTATTTTTAACTGTCACAGCACCAAGTCCACCATTTTGTGATAAATCAACAATCGAGTAATTTAAACCATTCCGAAGAGCATTTTGATGAGCATCAACAGTAAATATATAATAGAGTGTCGCACTTCCCGGCTGCTGTACAATTATTGAAGATTGGGTTGCTGAAGAGTTGCCATCCAAACCTGTTCCATTAGCCATTACTGCATGGGTCTTATTATACACTGTAACTCCATCTGTATAAAATAACAGGTCTCCTTGCAACGTACAAACAGTTGAACAACCTTCCTCTGTATTTAAACTACCATCGGTTAAAGCAACAGAAGGGCTTACATTAAAATCCAAGCCTGCATTTTCTCCAAAATACCATATCCCAGCCTGTCCCTGACCAAATGCTAAATTTGAAGACAAAAAGAGGTGAAAAAGTACTATTCGAAATACAGATTTCATACTTGGCAGATATTAAAAAAAAGAAAAACAAAGAAGTTGTTTAATATAGCTTAAACATTGATTACCTATTACTTACACACAATTTACAAAATATATCCAATCAATTAATCAGATGCTGTTTGTAATTAAATAAAAATCAGGCAATCCTTCCATGAGTCATGAATAATTACCTGATTATTAATATTAGTTAAACGGCATTGGTCAAAAAAAATTAACTAAGGCCTAAGTAATCAAAGAGTTTTGACTTAACAGTTGTGGTCAATGGTCGTTTTCCATTAAGAATATAAGACAAATACACATCTGTAACACCAATAATCTTGGCAACTTTCTTCTTCTTATCATCAAGAATTCTGAGTCTGTCTTTAATTCTAACTAAATCATCCTGAACTTCCTGCTTCATAACTTCAGTTTTATAATTTAACAATTGAGATTAAGGTTTCTTTTAAAAACTTGAACCGGAAACAAATGATCGTTTCATTTGCTTCCTTGGTTCAAATTCATTTTTTGTAAATTTTTTAATCAATCTACATGGTTGGTTGAAAAGTGAATAGAGCAAAATATTAGTTCGGACTATAATCAAGTCCGGAACCAATAGCTTTTTTTAAATCGAATAAACGAAGTTGCTTCTGAAGCAATTCGTAATTCATATAGAGTGCTTTTCGGTTTTCCAACTTCGAAGATTTTTCATCGCGGTCCACCGTAATAACAACTTTGGTTTCTTTAAAATTATCATTAATGAATTTTAGCACATCCATATCAGATAAAGCCTTTAAGGGTATAATTACCAAATCAATGGTTGTCTGATTTAAAATAATTTCCATTTCGGCAGTATCATCAGCAAAATATGCTTTGGCATCCAAACTCTGAATGTATTCTTTCAGCTCATCAATAAGAGATCTATTTTCTTTAACAAATAAGATATTCATAGGTTCATCTGATGAAGGAAGAATTTTCAATGAGTTACCTTCCAGTATTAACACATCCATACACTAATAATTGTTTACAACACATTTCCTTTATCAATCGGCATACCGTAAAACACATAACATTGAAAATCAAATAATTACATCAATACAAACTGTAAATTTTTATTAGGAACATTATCCGTTTACGGATATGAATATTTAAGAAAACTAAAACCAATACCTTAACTGCCTGATCTGCTTGCAAGCAAGTCATTTCTCAATACTTTATCCACTATCGGATACAATAAAAATCGGATATAAGAGAAAATTTCGGCGATCCTGATTCTATGCTCTTTAGGTGAAAAAGGAGGTAATCGTGAGTATAATCCTCCAATATTGGAGAAAAAAAAATATCTGATTAGGAATCAGATATTAAAGTTCAATTTTATATTTTTTTATTCGCCTATCGAGAGATTGCCACGTAATATTTAGAAGATCGGCAGCTTTAGATTTGTTATTATTAGATCTTTCCAATGCTTTACGAATGCAATCCATCTCAACCAATTCAAGATCCAGATTTTCATCAGAGGAAAAATTAATCTTTCGTTTTTCTTCTTTTGGATGAGTAAGTTGGAAATGCGATAAACTTAATCGATTCATATCACAAATAATAACAGCTCGTTCAACCATATTTTTCAGCTCCCTCACGTTGCCGGGAAATTCATAAGAAAGTAATCGTCGAATAACAGCTCCATCAATCTCATTTATGCTTTTCCCCATTACACGGTTAAAATATTTCACAAAATAATCCAGGAGTAAGGGAATGTCTTCTTTCCTGTTCCTCAAAGGCTCCAAATGGATAATAAAAGAACTAATTCTGTGGTACAAATCCAGACGAAATCCCTTTTCGGAATGAAGTCCTTCTATATTTTGATTCGTGGCAGCAATGATTCTTGTGTCAAATGGAATTTCGATATTGGAACCAACTTTCATGATTTTCCGATCTTCTAAGACCCTTAAAAATTTGGTTTGAAGATTCAGTTGCATGTCTCCAATTTCATCCAAAAAAAGAGTCCCTTTATTTGCCGCTTCAAACCATCCTACTTTAGATGCGGAAGCTCCGGTAAACGCTCCTTTGGTGTGTCCGAAAAATTCACTTTCAAAAAGTGACTCCGGAATAGCACTGCAATTTACTGCATAAAAATAATTCTCCTTTCTACTGCTTAAATAATGAATGGCTCGAGCTACCAACTCCTTACCCGTTCCACTTTCGCCCGTTATAAGCACCGAAGTATTCTCTGTTTTAGCAACTTTTCCAATGAGGTTAATTAAATTCTTCATCTGCGGACTATCTCCGATAATTTCGTATCCCATAGCCTTATAAAACTCTTCTGAAATAATAGAATAGTTTCGTTTAACTTCTGACAAGCTTTTTTTTAGGTGGACGAACTTTTTTGTTCGTTCGATCGCACTTTCGACGTCACGCAAGCGAAATGGTTTTGTGAAAAAATCTGAGGCTCCCAAACGCATCGAATGAATAACAGAATCCATCTCACTGTATCCACTAATCATGATTACTTCGATTTCTGGAAAATCGTGCTTAACTTTTTCCAAAACATTCAAGCCATTCATTTCAGGCAAATTAACATCAACAATAGCTATATGAATCTCATTTTTATCCATAATATCAAAAGCTTCTGAAGGACTTCCGGCTTTAAATATTCTAAAATTAGGATCAATTAGAAATTCTTCCAATTCATCACGAACCAGCTTCTCATCATCTAAAATCAATATTCTTAAATTACTTATAGATACCATATGAAGTGGACTTTACTAATGATTAATTATTTTCAAATTTGATTGCTTGTTTTGAATTCTCAAATTCAAAAGGCAATATCAATTTCATTTCGGTAAATTCGTTTTTTCTGCTGCTAACTGTAATTTGCCCATTCATTTTCTGTACTATTCCTTTACTAATATACAACCCGAGTCCTGAGCCAATACCTGATGGTTTGGTCGTAAAAAATGGTTCGAAAATATAATTGAGATTATCTGGATCAATTCCACTGCCATTATCCTTAATTGCTATTACTACATTTTTATTCACTAACTCAGCAGTAATTTTAATCCATTCAACTTTTCTCTTTGTATTTGAAGATAGATGTCTGTAGTCAATAGATTCGTAAGCATTGTTTAATATATCTACAACAACCTTCTGAAGCTTATATTTATTACCTGTTACGTATAAATCATCGGAACATGCTTCAAACGAAATCTCAACATTTTTTGTTTTGTATTGTTTCTTAATCAGGCTTATGGAATCATTAAGGAGACTTTTTATATCAATTAGCTCTTGGGTATTTTCCTTTTGAGAGGAATTATAAATACCGATTTGTGATAAGTATTTCTTGATACGATCGATGTCAGTAAATACCTGCGAACATTTTTCCCGGATGTACCCTTCATCAATATTATTCATCGATAAGCGCAGAAGAATATTATCCATAATCATCGAAATTCCAGTTAAGGGCTGATTAATCTCATTCACCATTGAGCTTGCCATTTTGCCAAGAGATTCAAGCTCCGATTTCTTTAATAATAACTGACGGTGAAAATCATTGATTCTGAGCTCTTTTTCAACTTTCTCTTTTAGCTTATTCGTTTTATCTTCAAATTCCTGCTCTTGTCGCTTTAAACCAGTTATAATATCCTTATACTCAACAGAATTATTTCCAACTTCACCATTTGTAACTATTTCCATCATTATGCCACGCACACCTTTTTTATTATTCACCAAGGTTGAATGAGCGGCCAAAACAATTCGTTTCAATGCTTGTTTTTTGGTAACAATCGACAACAATTCAAAAACAAAGCCTTTTTTTGAATTTGACAAATTCAATATTTTTTTAATTTTCTTTGTGTCCTCATCCTTAAAAAACTGAGTGAATTCTAAACCCTTAGTGTCTTTTAATTCATGACATTCAAGAAATTTACATGCGTAATCATTCAAATAGCTGATTTGGTTTTTTTCATTCAACTCAAAAATAGCCTTGTCACTGTATGCATCATTTTCAAGACTTAGACTCTCTTTAAATGTCAACTCCAAAGTTTTTTTCTGAGAAATATCTGAAACAAGACCATATAGATTAAATACATCCTCTAGTTCACGGTATTCACTGTACATCTCAATTTTGAAATGTTTAATTTCTCCATTGTTATAAATATATCGATGTTCAAACTCTATTTTTTGATTTTTTTCGGGCAGATTCAAGAGCATGCGTTCAATTACCTCCTTATCATCAACATGGGTTTTCAACTTAATTTCCTCAAAAATATTTTCTTTATCTACAGACGAAATATCATAAATTCGTAAAAACTCATCCGAACCACGAATAATTTTAGAATAAGAATCCCATTCAAAACTTCCAATTTTGGCTTTCTTTTGAATCTTCCTTAAAACACTCTCTTTCTTAACTAATGAATCTTTTAATTGCTTTCGTTCCGAAACATCACGGCCAATTGCCAAATAATGGGTATCATCAAATTCGATCTCCTTATAAATAGTCCATTCCAAACAAACGTTATTTCCCACCGAATTTATGATCTGACCTTCAAAAGTTGTTAGTTTTTTCTTACCATTCAGCTTCTCAATTCCCTGAATCAATTGCTCTCTCAAAACTAAATTAACAGAAGCCAAAGAATCTTTAGAAATGCCATCTAAAGTATAATTGAAAAAATCGGTAAATGCTTTGTTCGCAAATTCCACCCTATGCAAGCTATCCATTTTCAAAATAAGCTCCGATTGCCCCTCCAGAATAGATCGGTAATTGGATGCAAGATTTCGTAAACGCCCCTCTAACAAATCCTTCTCGTTAAGAGCGAAAGTTAACTTCTTATTCTGTGATTCAACCAATTTCCGATTGGTATATAATTCCAAAAAGATATTGATCTTATTAATTAAGATTGCATGATCAAATGGTTTCATAATAAAGTCAACACCACCGCATTTATAGGCCTTTGATTCACTTTGTTTATCTAAAAATATTGCTGTTAAAAAAATTATTGGTGTTGATTTATTCACATGACCACTTCGAATTTTTTGAGCAAGTAAAAATCCATCCATCTGTGGCATTTGAACATCAAGAATGATAAGAGCATATTCCTTATTCTCGATATCCTGCAAAGCTTTTATTGGTGATTGAATTAACTCTAGGTCAACATGCAACTTTCCCAACAAGGCTTTTAGTAATTCCAAGTTTTCGGCACGGTCATCAACAATCAATAATTGGGGTGTAAAATCCAATTCCATAGGTTTCGAGTTAGTGGCACACACTTTAAAAGAAAAAAAATACCCTCACAGGGCACTATTTATTCCATACTAAGATTGTTTAATCAAAATTAAAGCTAATGCACCAAAAAATCAACCTCTTTATGATTAAAGGTAACTTAACGTACTTAGGAATACATATAACAGTGGCTAACTATCCGAAAACGGCTATTAAGAGTTTGATAATTTGCAACTTGAAAATGAATTAAGAGTAGCGCGTAAAGTTGGAAAATCGAACATAAACCCTGAATTTACAAGGCGTTCAGGAACAACTCTCTGGCCTGAAAGAAGAACATTTGAACCTTCCCCCAAAAGGACTCTGAGAATTGATGCAGGAACATGAAAAAATGCAGGTCTATTTAAAAAAGAACTAAGTGCTTTGGTATAGTCCCGATTCGTAATTAATTCAGGAGCTGTTAGATTGTACGTTCCCTCCATTTCTTTATTTAAAATAACATAAGAATAGGCATTAATAAGATCTTTTATATGAATAAACGGAAATGCTTGATTTCCATTTCCCAACTTACCGCCTAAAGCATACCGAAAAATTGGCAGAGCTTTTGCCAAAGCCCCTCCTTTGTCGCTCAAAACAACACCTAAGCGAAAAATTACTGTTCGAACAGCTTGTTTTTTTACCTCATTGGCAGCCTTTTCCCAATCAATACAAAGTTCACCTAAGAAATCATTCGAAAATTTTGTACTATACTCGTTGTGTGTATGTTTGGGGTCGTAAATCCCCACTGCGGAAGTTGAAATAAATAACTTAGGTTTAATTTCCATCAAACCAATTGCATTGCTCAGATTTTTAGTTGTGGTAATGCGGCTACTACGCAGGATTTGTTTGTTTTTGGGATTCCACCTGCAAATTACAGAAGCACCGGAAAGATGAATAATAACTTCGCAAGATTTAATAAAACTGCAAAGATCCTGAACATTTCCGTAAAGGAGTTTTCTTGGAATTAAAAGAATATCAGCATTAAAATCACCTCTTAATTTTTCTGTTAAATGAGAACCAATTAAACCTGATCCCCCGGTAATTCCAATTTTCATTTCTTTGAATTTAAATGATAAAACTTGAAAAATCTCCCTCCAAAAATTTTCGTAATTCGTTTGTTGTAATCCTCACCTTAATATTCCCTCCCATAACATACGATATGTTTCCTGTTTCCTCAGAGACTGTTATTACATGAGAGTCGGTTGCCTGAGTCATTCCAATCGCTGCCCGATGTCTTAATCCGAGGCTGCCCGGAATATTTGTATCATCCGTAACAGGCAATATACATCGTGCTGCAAGTATTCTATTATTAGCCCAAATAACAGCCCCGTCGTGAAGAGGTGAATTTTTAAAAAAAATAGTTTCCAAAAGGTTTTTTGATACCCTTGCTTTTAAAATTTGTCCTGTATCCGCATAATTTTGTAAATCCATATTTTTTGCGATTACAATCAGAGCACCAGTTTTCGTTTTTGACATGTGTTCACATGCGCTAACAACTGATCTGATTTCGATATCCGGAATTCCTCTTTCATCAAGAGCAAACCAATTATTCAAATTAAACTTCTGGCTCACATTATATCTGGTTCCAAGCAAAAGAAGAAACCTCCTGATTTCCTGTTGAAATACAATAATTAATGCAATTACCCCCACTCCAATAAACTGCCCAAGAATACTACTTAACAATTCCATATTTAGGGCACGGACCAACAACCACATTAGATAAAAAAGAGACAACCCAACAAATATATTGATAGCAACAGTTCCTTTGATTAACATGTAAACCTGATAAAGTAAAAAGGCAACCAGTAAAATATCAAGAATATCAAAAAGTCCAAGTGTAATAAATGCTGCGGTCATTTTTTTTCTATTAAATTCAGTATGTTAACAAAATTACAATTTTATTGGACATATTACTGCAATGAGGATTTGATCTTTGAATACAGCTTTACGCATTCAACAGCTTCTTTCACATCGTGTACTCTCAGAATATCCGCTCCCTGATCCAATGCCATCATATTCAACGCAGTAGTGCCATTCAAACTCGTAGACGGGTCCCCACCTAAAAATTTATAAATCATCGACTTACGCGACACACCAATCAATATTGGCAAGTCAAGCTGCTTAAATTCCTGTAAATTAGCTATAATTTCATAATTATGATCCAACGTTTTCCCAAATCCAAAACCGGGATCAATAATAATGTCTTTGGCTCCGAATTCATTCAAACCTTTAATCTGCGATCGAAAAAAAGCAAGCATGTCATTCACTAAATGATGATAAACCGGATTTTGCTGCATTGTTTGGGGCGTTCCCTTGATATGCATCATGATATATGGAACTTTTAGTTCTCCAATAACAGAGAACATTTTATCATCCATCGTTCCTCCTGAGATATCATTAATAATGCAGGCTCCAAAATCGGTGACAGTTCTTTTAGCTACTTCCGCTCTAAAAGTATCGATAGACAATAAACAATTTGGAAATTCCTTTCGAATACATTCTACTGCCGGAAGCATTCTGAGAATTTCTTCCTCAGCTGAAACATCTGCAGCACCAGGACGAGTAGAGTAAGCCCCAAGATCAATAATTTCAGCTCCTTCGGACAAAATTTGCTCGCTTCGTTTCAAAATGGCTGTTTTGTTAAGATAAGAACCGCCATCATAAAATGAGTCGGGAGTGAGATTCAGAATCCCCATAACCAAAGGCTTTTCAAAATTTATTGACCGATCCCCACACTTAATAGAAAGATTATCGCTGTTAAAACAATTTGTTTTGTAATTTTGCATCACCGTTTTTTTTGAACAAATTTCGAAGCAAAAGTAAAATAAAATACCATGTCTTAAGCTATTTTCTTACTTTTACAAAGGAAATTTCTAACACTAATTATGAATAAAACAGACCAACAGTACAATTCGATTATTAAAATCTGTACAGATATCTTCACAAAAAAAATGCACGATTACGGGACCGCCTGGAGAATTCTTCGTCCAAGTTCCATAACCGATCAAATATACATTAAAGCACAGCGGATAAGAAGTCTTGAGATCAAAGGAGTAAGCAAAATAGAGGATAATATCCGGGATGAGTTTATCGGAATTGTAAATTATGCCATTATGGGCATTATACAACTGGAACTTGGACCCTCTGAGGAAGAGCTCGCTAATGAAAAAGCTCTTGAGTTGTATTCTAAATATTTTGCTGAAGCCAAAGAATTAATGGAAGCCAAAAATCACGATTACGATGAAGCTTGGCGAAGCATGAGGGTAAGCTCGTATACAGACTTAATCCTGATGAAAATTAACAGAACCAAGCAAATTGAAGATCTGCAAGGGAAAACATTAATATCAGAAGGTATTGATGCCAACTATTTCGATATGATTAACTACGCGGTTTTTGGATTAATTAAAATTGAGTTCGAAAACGCCTAATATGATTCATTGAATTATGAGAGTATTACAATTTGTAAGTCGTCTTTTTGTTGGTCTTATTTTTATCTTCTCCGGATTTGTAAAAGCTGTTGATCCTATGGGATCTACCTTCAAGTTTACAGATTATTTTCTGGCCTTTGGCACAGATGCTTTAAAAGAGATTGCTTTTCCTCTTGCAATTCTTTTATCTACTCTCGAATTCACCCTTGGGATGGCCTTGATATTCAACAGCAGAAAAAATATTACCGCATGGTTGGCACTCCTGTTTATGCTTTTTTTCACCCCTCTTACATTTATTTTAGCAATTCAAAATCCTGTAACCGACTGCGGATGTTTTGGAGATGCATTGGTTCTAAGCAATTGGGAAACGTTCTGGAAAAACATTGTAATTCTTGCGTTCACTTTAGTGATCTTTTTAAGAAGGAAAAAGGATGAAAATCAGCATCCAATTTGGGAACAAAATTTACTGATTGGATTCGCCCTTATTGTTTCCGTATGGATCTCAACCTACTCTTATCGTCATTTGCCTCTTATCGATTTTAGACCGTACCATATCGGCGCCAATATTTCTGATGGAATGAGAATTCCGGAGGGAGCTCCCGCTGACGAATACCGAAGTCTTTTTAAGTATCAAAAAGATGGCGTGGTAAAAGAATTTGACGAAACCAATTATCCATGGCAGGATACAAGCTGGAAATATGTTGATTCTGAGCAAATAAAAATAAAAGAAGGATACACTCCTCCGATTCATGATTTTTCAATCTCGAATGAGACAGAAGGAGACATTACCAATATGGTTTTATCCGACAATGGATATACTTTCCTTTTGGTTTCAAAAAACCTTAGTGAAATTAACGAAAGTGCTTTACTAAAAATTAAAGAACTTGCATTCTACGCTCTCGGGAACAACATACAGTTTATTGGCCTTACTGCTTCGGGTGAAGATGTTATGCAAGGCTTTAAAACCACTAATGAGCTGCCTTTTGATTTTTACAACACCGACGAGATTCAATTAAAAACAATCATTCGTTCGAATCCAGGTTTAGTTCTACTCAAAAAAGGAACCATTCTTGACAAATGGCATTTCAGAGATTTTCCCGGAACAAATCAGCTTCAAGGCGATCTTGCGGCCTACTCTATTACAAAACATCAAACACTAAATATCAATCTATTTATTATTAGTATTACTTCAACTTTGCTATTGCTTCTTGTTCTTTTCAGTTTGATAAGAATACGACTTGCAGAAGCAAAAAACAGATTACGATTATGAGAAAGAAAATTGTTGCAGGAAACTGGAAAATGAACAATACACTTGAAGAAGGTATTGTATTGGCGGGACAAATCAATGATTTAGTTGAGAAAACTGAGCTTAATGGTGTAGATGTTGTTATTGGTACCCCTTTTATTCACCTAACTGAAGTGAACAAAATTGTTGGCGATAAAATTGGTGTTGCTGCTCAAAACTGTGCCGATGAAGTTAGCGGAGCCTACACAGGAGAGGTTTCGGCTTCGATGATTAAATCAACAGGCAGTAAATACGTAATTCTAGGTCACTCGGAACGCAGAGAATACTATGGCGAAACCAGTGAGAAGTTGGTTAAAAAAGTAGCTCTAAGTCTTGAAAACGGTCTTACTCCAATTTTCTGTTTTGGTGAGGTTTTGGAAGAACGTCAATCTGAAAAACATTTTGATGTTGTAAAAAGCCAGATTGCAGAAGGATTATTCAACTTATCAGCTGAAGATTTTGGGAAAGTTGTGTTGGCTTACGAACCAGTTTGGGCTATTGGAACAGGTGTAACAGCTTCTTCTGCTCAGGCTCAGGAAATGCACGCATTTATTCGTCAGACTTTGGTTGCTCAATATGGTCAGGAAGTTGCAGATAATACATCTATTCTTTACGGAGGAAGCTGCAAACCTTCCAATGCGAAAGAATTATTCGAAAACCCTGATGTAGACGGAGGTTTAATTGGTGGAGCTTCTCTTAATGCAGAAGATTTCATGGGAATTATTACTGCTTTTTAATAGCGTAAACACATACGATTAAAGCCGATACACCAGTGTCGGCTTTTGTTTTTTGATCAGGATTAAATTAACTTGTTACCCATACTATTATTAGACAAATAAAAAATGGATTATATCGAACTGAAATGTCAGATCCAACCTTTCTCTGAAGAAATTGCAGAAATATTAATTGCAGAACTTGGCGAGTTGGATTACGAGAGTTTTACACAAAGTGAAGATGCTGTTGAAGCATACATACAGGCGCCTCTGTTTGATATGAAAGAGGTAGAGCAACTTAGCATTAATCAGTTGCCGAATGCTCCTTTTAAATTGAGCTACTCGAACAAAACAATTGCATCTCAGGATTGGAACGCGCTTTGGGAATCCAATTTCAGTCCGGTTATCATCTCAGATCAGGTAGTGATCAGAGCCTCTTTCCATACCGACACTCCAAAAGTTCCTTACGATATCGTAATTGATCCAAAAATGTCGTTTGGAACAGGACACCACTCTACCACTTCGTTAATGGTTCAGAGCATTCTTGAATTGGATCTGGAAGGGAAATCAGTCTTGGATATGGGCTGTGGCACCAGTCTGCTTGCAATTTTGGCATCGAAACGAAACGCTGAAAAAGTAGATGCGATTGATATTGACGAATGGCCTTATACCAACTCACTGGAAAATATCAAAAACAATAAGGCTGATAATGTATCTGTTTTTTTGGGTGATGCAGCTTTATTGGAAGGAAAACAATATGATGTTGTTTTGGCCAACATCAACAGAAACATATTGCTTAACGACATGAAACATTACGTTGCCTGTCTTCCGCAAAACGGAGAATTGGTGATGAGTGGATTTTATACTGAAGATTTAAAGCACATTAAAGAGGAAGCTGAAAAAAACAATTTAGAATACATCAGCCACAAAGTTGATTTAAATTGGGTTGCTGTTCGTTTCTCAAAAAAGTAAAATACAATATTTTGCCGGTATCTGTTATTCTATAAAGAAGACAGAGAACCGGCGTTTTACTTTTCAGATCCCATCAAATTTGTTAAATTACCTTTGCAAATATATCCATACCCGAAACTTCATTTACAATGAATAAGCTTCTCTTCTCCGTTATTCTTTTTTTGGGAATAATAATTTCAACCCAATCCGTTTTAGCACAAAGTATCAAGTCATTTTCTCATGACTCAATCATCTTTCAAGATGATTTTTTGAAGTTCATGGATCATCCAACCAAAAAAAAAGAAAGCAAAGAGTTTAAAGAGCAATTCCCCGCCTTCTGGTTTTCGCCGGAAATGACAAAAGACAGACGACAGAACATCTACCAGATATGTGATATTTTCCTGTCGAGAAAAGCAAGATCGTTTCCTGATTTTTACAACTATTTCGAAACACTGATGTTGTTTCAGCAACAAAATCGTGACAAAAAGGATTATTCCAATTGGGAGAAGGGTTTAATCCATCAGATCAGTGATAAAAAGAATAAGTTAAGTGCAACACAAGACTTTCTAATTCAAACACAAAACCTTTTAAAGGATACAATAATAAATGAATCGTACGCTGCCAAATGGAAATGTGAGAATGCAAAATTCAAGTTTCTCTTCGATAAAGTACTAAGTATCCAATTCGATCAGGCAGACCTATATTGCATCGCACAACGCGACAGTTCCTGCATATACAATACAAGCGGAATATATCATCCGTTTGAAAAAATCTGGAATGGAAACAAAGGAAAAGTAACATGGACCAGAGCGGGGAAAAGCGATACAGAAGAATACGCTGTATTTGATTCTTACTCTGTTGACACCCAAAAAACATCTTTCCAGGTTGATACTGTCAGCTATTACAACAAAGAACTTTTTGATGATAAAATTGAGGGCAGTCTCTCTGAGAAGATGAACTCAGTGAAAGATCCATCTTTGGCAATCTACCCTCGTTTTGAATCCTTCGAAAAAGAAATCGAAATTAAAAATCTATTCGAAAATCTTAATTACAAGGGAGGTGTTGCCATTCACGGGGCAAAATTTTTGGGAAAAGGAAGTCCCGAAATCCCATCTGTAATAGAGTTATCCAGACATGATACCTTATTTTTACGGGCACGATCGGAACACTTCTCATTTAACAACAATCGTGTTGTTGGAAAAGATACCGAAATTGAAATCCTGATCGACACCTGTCAAATTTATCACCCCGGACTGTTGTTTCAATACTACCCAGACAAAAAAGAAGTTAATTTAATCCGAGAAGGAGAAGGAATTGCCTTGAGTCCCTACTTCAACACCTATCACAATCTGATTATGGATTTTGGAATGTTGGTATGGAATATGGATGAAAATTTAATGCACTTTGGAAGTATGAAAGGCGCTACCAGTCGTCAGGCTCATTTCGAGTCGATGAATTATTTTAGTCTCAACCGATT
The DNA here is from genome assembly GCF_963664555.1 of Labilibaculum sp. GTDB lineage: Bacteria > Bacteroidota > Bacteroidia > Bacteroidales > Marinifilaceae > Labilibaculum. Next base: position 3,359,043 of record NZ_OY761461.1, read on the forward strand.
CATGAAAATTCAGGGCATGGATCAGGAGAATCCGCTGGTTTTACTGCGTAAATATGCCGATTATTCTTACGTAGAAACATTTACCGCAATGGAATACGCCAACTTCATTAAAAAACCGGTTAACCATGTGCGCCAGCAAATTATTGGCTTATCGTTTCAAGGCTTCGTAATCTACAATAGAAACACCGATGAAGTTACATTACAACAACGACTTACCGATTACATTAAATCGGGAATGGGACGACAGGATTATGACGTAATTCGTTTCACCACGCAAACAGAAAATAATGAAGATGATGCTACTCTTCGAATGGGAAGTTACAATTTGGATATTAACGGTGTTAAACACATTGCTGTAAGTGATTCTCAAAATGTGGTGATCTTTCCGAAGCATCAGAAAATAACCCTTAAAAAGAATCGTGATTTCCAGTTCGATGGAAAAATAATGGCCGGATTACTGGATATGTACGGGAAGGATTTTAATTTCTCTTACGAAAAGTTCAAAATTGACCTCGACCTGATTGACTCTCTGCAAATAAACATTGTAACTGATTCACTTTCTAACTATGGCAGAAGATACACAACACAATTGGGAAGTGTATTGGAAAAAATAACAGGAAATTTATTAATTGATGATCCCAACAACAAGTCGGGATTAAAAAACTACGCGGAATATCCGATTTTTAATAGTTCTGATTCTTGTTTTGTGTACTACGACAGCAAAAAAATACAGGATGGAGCCTATAAAAAGGAAGAATTCTATTTCAAGGTTGATCCCTACACAATCAACAATATAAACGACTTTAAAAAGGAAGACATTTCGTTAAAAGGAACTTTTGTTTCCGACAGCATATTCCCAACATTTAGAGAAACTCTAAGCATTAATGATGATAATTCGCTGGGATTCTACCACGTAACGCCTAAAGAAGGATTGCCTGTTTACGGGAAAGGAACTTTTACTGATAGCATACACCTTTCTAACGAAGGATTAATTGGTGATGGAACACTAAACTACCTTACCTCTATTACAAAATCTGAAAAATTAGTATTCAGACCGGAAATTATGACCACTCAGGCCGAAAGTTTCGAATTAAAGGAACTGGCTTCGCATATGAACAATCCTGAGGTAAACGGCGAGAAAATTTTTGCAACATGGTATCCGTACAAAGAAGAACTTTACGTGAAGAGTACGGCCTTACCTATCGACATGTATAAAAAGCTGGCAACCCTTGCCGGAACGCTGAAAATTACTCCAACAGAAATTACCGGACTTGGCAATATGGAATTGGTAAACGCTGAACTTCAATCGGATTATTTTACCTACACGCCTAAAACCATTGTTGCAGATACAGCAATTTTCAAATTAAAAAATACAGATTCGGAAGGTTATGCCTTTGAAAGTAAAGATGTAAAAGCACATATCGACTTTATCAGCAGAACCGGACAGTTTACAAGCACAACAGAAGGAAGCATCAGCGAGTTCCCATCGAACAAATACATGGCCTACATCAATAGTTTTGCCTGGGAAATGGAACAGCAAGAGCTTCTATTTGGAAACGAAGATAAAAACTCACTGGCCGCTTTATGGGATCAGGATAAAATGGAAAGCCTGCCAAAAACAGCTTATAACGAATTTATCTCGACAAGTCTGAAACAGGATTCCCTAAGTTTCCTTACCCCATTGGCTCGATACAATTCCATAGACCATACAATTAAAGCAAAATATGTAACAGATCTGGCTGTTGCTGATGCAAAAATATATCCCGACAAAGGAGATGTGAACATTGAAGAAGAGGGACAGATACAAACGCTTCGTAACTCGATAGTACTTGCCGACACTCTTAATTCATTTCACAACATTTTTAATGCCACCATAAATATTCACAGCAAAAACTCCTATTCCGGATCGGGTAGTTACACCTACCTGGATGCCGAAGAAAATGAGCAGGAACTGTTTTTTGATGTGATAGATGTCGATAGCCTCGGACAAACTATTGCCATGGGAAATTTGCCGGAAGAAAAATCGTTTAGCTTAAGTCCTGATTTTGACTACAAAGGGAAAGTGAGACTGGAAGCACGGGAAAAATCACTTTTCTTTCATGGTCAGACCAAAATTCATAACAAATGCGAAAGCATTGGCGACAAATGGCTTGATTTCAATTCTCAGATTGACCCGAAAGAAATTTACATCCCTGTTGATTTGCACGTAACCGATGATGAAAGCCTGATGCTTTACAATAGTTTTTTCTTAACGAATGATTCCATTCATATCTATTCATCATTTTTATCACGCAGAATATTTTACACGGACAACGTGCTATTGGAAGCAAGAGGATTCCTGACCTATAAGCCGAATTTACAGGCTTATCAAATTGCATCGAAAGACAAATTACAAGATATGGACGCAAGTGGAAGTATCCTTTCGTTCTATCAGGGCAATTGTAATATGAGAGGAGAAGGTTTGATTGATTTAGGTGCCGGATTGGGACAAATAAAACAGATTTCAGCCGGTGCTATCGAACACGATTTATCGAGTGATATTGTGACCCTGGACTTGATCTTTGGTGTTGATTTCTTTATGAATGATCAGGCCATGAAGATTATGGAAACAGCATTTACACAGGCTAATTTAAAACGCACAAACATCAACAAACAGAACTACACCAGAAACCTGACTGAAATAATGGGCCGCAAAAGAGCCGAATTAGCCGTGCAGGAAATGGATCTCAACGGCACTTTTAAAACCCTGCCCAATGAGCTTTTGCATACCCTGTATTTCAATAATCTCGATTTTATCTGGGACAAAGAAGCAAAGGCATATCAATCAATTGGAGAGATTGGAATTGGAAATATTAACGACAAACAAATTAATAAAAGTGTAAAAGGAAAAATAGAATTGAACAAAAAACGAAGTGGCAACCGTCTTACTATGTATCTTGAAATTGATAAATCGACATGGTTCTTTTTCGAATATCACCATGGAGTGATGTTTGTAAGATCATCGAACGAGGAATTTAATACCATACTGCACGAAACCAAGGATGACAAACGTGAATTTAAAGATCCGTTAAAGAAAAATCCGTATTCGTATATTATCTGCCCCCGTTCACAGAAAACGAAATTCCTAAAACAATTTAATTTGTAGTATTTAATAATATCAGAGGCGCAGCATACTGCGCCTCTGATATTATTTTGTGCTATTCTATTATCTCCTTAACACGGCCAACCTGCCCATCTTCAAGCATTACCTTTATGCCATGTGGATGCAAATGCGAATTGGTTAACAACTTTTTCACAACCCCCTCCGTCAACTTTCCTGATCGCTGATCTGCTTTCAACACAATTTTCACCACTAAACCTGGATGAATATCCCCTCTCTTAGTTCCGTCTTTCATTTCATTTTTATTTTGATTTATCGCGATTACAAATATACAGGCTTTTAGAGATTTTGTATTCTCAATTAAATAAATCGTTAATTCTAAAAACAAGACTTGTTTTTATTTAGTATCAAATTCTACACGATTAATAGTTTAGCCCCGCAAAAGACTGGAGTAAAATTTCAATTTATACAAGCAAACCAAAACTCTTGTATCTTTTAAAAATCTAATAATTCATGTCTGTTTTTTTTTAGCAAACAAATTGCAGCAAACAACACACTAGGTATAAATAATTCAATACTGCAAATTTTTCGTATATTTATATAAACATAACACAAAGCCGATTCTACTTCACAACTAAGCAAAAGAATGAACACAACAAATCATCAGTCTGTAAAAGCAAGATTCTCATTTAACGGTCACATCTTATTCTCTTACACCAAACTGAGTTTCCAAAAGGATCTCCTCAGTTTTACTGTGCCCATTATTATTATTCCCATTTTAGTTATTTCAAATGTGCTGAATATTTACAGTGCATATAAGGATGAAGCCCTAAACGAAATGATTGTTTTCCTTTCCGTCCTCTTAATAAGTTTTGGACTAACAATTATTTCGATATTACAATACAAAAAGGCCAAAGCGATGGATGGGAAGGAATTTGCCTTCCGGGATATTAAAATGATCCGCATACGGGAATCAAAAAAGAATGTGAAACTGTCCTTCGAATTTTCCAATGGATTAAAGCATAAAATGTCGATTAAAAAAGACGGTGCATACATTGATTTTTTGAAGAACCTAAGCTATGCCAACGTAACAATTTCCACAAATTAAAGTTAGCAGATCGAAACTATCATTCGCTGACAAAAAATACCAATTCTCCAAATCACCTTGTATTAGCCGAGATTCATTGCCATCAAAACAAAAAAATGATTAATTTTATCTAAGTAGATAAATAGTCCTTAGTCAATCATCATATGCAAAAATATCAATTTCTAAATAGAGATTTAAGTTGGTTATCCTTCAATAAAAGAGTATTACAAGAGGCTTCGAATACAAAATTGCCATTATACGAAAGAATTAAATTTCTAGCTATATATTCTTCAAACCTTGATGAATTTTATCGCGTGCGCCTGGGTACCTACAAACGGTTTACCGAATTGCCTGCCGAAGACAAAGATATTCTGAGAGAGAATCCTGATGCAATATTAAAAAATATCAACGCTGAAGTTGATCGTCAGCAGAATGAATTTGGGAACATTTTTACGCAGGAAATTATTCCTGCACTGGAAAAGGAGAATATCATTTTGATACGAGACCAAGACTTGTGCGAAGAACATCATCAGTTTGTAAAAGATTTTTTTCTTGATAATTTGTTGCCCCATGTTCAACCCATACTATTGTTAAAAAAGCAAATTCAGCCTTTTCTTCAAAATAACGTGATTTATATTGCAGTTAAATTGTTTAAAAAAAGCAAAAAAGAAGAAGAATCCAGAGCTCCAAGATCCCGTCGTTCAAGATATGCAATTATTAAAGTTCCGAGTCATCGTTTCCCTCGCTTTATTGAATTGCCTGATAAGGATGGCAAGCACTTTATCATGTTTTTAGACGACATTATTAAATTGCGGATGAAGCTGTTATTTCCAGGTTACAAGATTGATTCAAGCTACAGTTTTAAGCTTAGCCGGGATGCGGATTTGCTGATTGAAGATGAATATTCGGGCGATTTAATTAAAATGATTGAGAACAGTTTAAAAAAACGGGAAACAGGTTCTCCTTCCCGTTTTTTATATGATGCCTCGATCCCAAAAGATTTTTTGAAATTTTTAAAAGACTCCTTTAACCTGCAAAACAATGACATGGTTAAGGGGGCACGATATCATAATTTTCAGGACTTTTTCGGTTTTCCCAATCCAAAATATCCTGAATTAGAAATAGAATCGTTTCACCCCTTAAAAGTGGAAGATTTACAAGGCAATAAATCTGTTTTTAAAACCATTCGGCTAAAAGATCAGATTCTTCATTTTCCTTATCAATCGTACGAATATGTAATTCGCTTTTTAAACGAAGCTGCAGTCGACCCTAAAGTTGTCGAAATTAAAGCAACGCAATATCGGGTTGCTGATAATTCTGCCGTTGTAAATGCATTAATTAATGCCGCTTTAAACGGCAAAAAGGTGACTGTATTTGTTGAAGTAAAAGCCCGGTTCGATGAAGAAGCCAATCTTAGATCTGCAAATGAAATGCGAAAAGCCGGCGTAAAAATTATTGACAGTATTCCTGGTCTTAAAGTTCATGCCAAACTAGCTTTGGTATTGCGCAAAGGAGATAAAAAGGATTATGCCTTTTTAAGTACCGGAAATTTTAACGAGAAAACAGCCAAAATATATTCAGACCATGGTTTACTAACTTCGAATGAAGTAATTATTACTGAACTAAAACAACTCTTTGATTATCTTGAAAATCAAACTGAAGGATATGAGTTCAGAAAACTTTTGGTTGGACGATTTAACTTGAGAAGAAGCTTAATTGGATTAATTGATCAGGAAATTCAGAATGTAAAAAATGGACATAAAGGCTATATTATTCTTAAAATGAATGGCCTTCAGGAACGTGATATGATCACTAAATTATATGAAGCCAGTGAAAATGGAGTGAAAATTGACCTCATCATTCGGGGAATTTGTTGTCTGAAACCAAATAAAACGTACGCAAAAAACATTCGGATCATTCGTATTGTTGATCAATTTCTGGAGCACGGAAGAATCTTTTACTTTCACAATTTGGGTGAAGAGCTTCTGTACCTGTCATCGGCTGATTGGATGAATCGAAATTTGCATCGGCGAATTGAATGTGCTTTCCCTATTCATGATAAGAAAATAAAAAAAGAACTGATTGATATTTTAAACATACAACTTAAAGATAATGTCAGTGCCCGAATATTGGATGGGAAATTAAATAACTTACCCATTCCAATCAATGGAAAAGTAAAGAAGATTCAATCGCAAAAGGAAATTTTTGCCTACTTAAACAAAAAAGAAATTGCGAGTAAATCGAGAAAAAACCGTGTAGCAAAAGATTCAGTTTAAGATCATATTATTTTAACCCAAACCTTTAAAACCCAATGAAACGACTTATTCTTGTAAGACACGCAAAAACAGAAGTTATTCGATACGACATTTCGGATTATCAGCGCAGCTTGGTGAACAGAGGAATAAATGATTCCAAATTGATTGCCAACAAGCTGTTCTTAAAGAATATCATTCCTGACTTGATGATTTCGAGTCCGGCCAACAGAGCTATTGAGACTGCTTTGCTGTTTGCTGATGCGCTGCAATACCCAGTTGATGAAATCGAGCAAAATGATGATTTATACGATGGTTTTACAACCAACGAATTTCTCGCTTTACTCGATCAGTTGGGAAAAGAAAATGAAACAGTTATGGTGGTTGGACACAACCCCAGCATTGAATATTTAGCCTTTAACCTAACCGAAGAGTTTTATAAGGCTGTTCCAACATGCACAGTTATCGGTATCGATTTTCAGGTTGATGAGTGGGCTGACATTGAAGTAAGAACAGGAAAACTGGCCTTTTACGAGTACCCAAAGAAATATAAAGAGGCGAAGTAGGTGAATGTTATTAACAAACTTATAATGATTATAATCGCAACATGAAAACGTTCTTCATTTTAGTAATAATTCTAAGCTCGAGAGTATTGGTTTATAGTCAATCCACTGATAGATCATTTAATTTAGTGAGAGATATTGGAAATTTCTCCGAATTAATGACGGAATTAGACACATTAGTTGTTTATAGTAATTTTTGCATCTGCGCTGGAGAAGATTATCAAACAGATATTATCACTAAAAACAATGATAGCGTTTTTATTCAGGTTTTAATAGACGATGGTATAAAGGGTAAAATGAATTATGAAAAACGTTTATATCTGTATAGCAAATCTGACACCTTGAATTTCGAAACCATCTACTCAAAATTACAAAAACGTAATATCCTAAATCATCACGCTAACTTAAGATTTGAAATCGTTCATAATAGAAAAGACACCTTGAAACTTTTCACCTATGGATTAATGGATTTTCTTAAAATCTCAAATTATTTATATGAAATAAAAGACCAAATATATTTTGATAAAGAGTATTATAAACCTCTTCAAATTCCTCAATCGCCCAAAGGATTATCAGATGAAAAAAAATCAGATTCTATAATGATGGAAAGTATTAAAAAGGAAGTACTAAGAATGGCAAATTAGAAAAATAACCTCTTACAGATTAACGCAACACTACAAGAAATATTTTCAATTACTGTTTCCCAAAAATTATTTTTCCCTGATTATCCAAAATCAATTTACCATCAACAACTTCCTGTGTTTGCGGATCTTTAAAGCCTTTAATCAGAGGCGTTTTTCCCTGAGTTGCCAATGATTTTATTTGGGCTTCGCTGAGTTTTTTCTCCATAAAAACAAAAGGAACAATAAACCTGCAGCCATTTCGGTAATTGGAGCAACCATAGGCAGCATTCCCCTTTAATAGTGTACCTGTTTTGCAAAGCGGACAAGTCCATGATTCTGCTTCCCCGGCTATAAACTCGATACTGAAATCGGGTGTTAAGCCTAATTGTCCATTTTGCTTTTTCCCATCAATTTCGAATCCCTTAATTTTAGGCGTTATTTTTTTCAGTACCAATGCCTCAACCTGCTTATCGGTTAATTTCTTTCCTTCAAATTCAAAAGGAATAAGAATTTTACATCCATTTCCCCAATTGGAGCATCCCCAGGCATTATTGCCTTTTAAAATCTTCCCTTCTCCGCATTTAGGACAAATTAATTCCTTCTTGGTTGCTGGTTTTGCCTTTGCTTTTTTCTTTTCTTTTTCCTTCTCCTCATCAATCACTTCAATTTGACTGATATTTTTCCGCGATTTTACGTCCCAAACAATTCCTACAACCATATTCTTCAATTCGGCCATAAACTGATTTACTTCGTAGTTGCCCAGCTCAATTTCCCGAAGCTTCTTTTCCCATTGTCCGGTAAGTTCTGCCGATTTTAGCAGTTCATTCTGAATCGTATCAATTAACTGAATTCCGGTAACAGTAGCCTCGAGTCGTTTCTTGTCTCTTTTAATGTACTTTCTTTTAAACAGAGTCTCAATAATATTCGCCCGGGTGGAAGGACGGCCAATTCCGTTCTCTTTCATTAAATCCCTTAACTCATCATCATCGACCTGTTTGCCGGCGGTTTCCATGGCACGAAGCAAAGTTGCTTCCGAATAATATTTAGGAGCCTGCGTCTGTTTCTCGGCCAAATCGGGCGTATGTTCTCCACTCTCCCCTTTCACAAAATCAGGAAGAATAACTCCATCGCCAATATTACCGTCTTTAGCATATAAAACGCGCCATCCTGGTTCCAAAATCTGTTTCCCGGTTGCTTTAAAATCTATGGTGGTCACCTTTCCCAAAACGGTGGTATTACTCACTTTACAATCCGGATAGAATACCGAAATAAACCGTCGGGTTACAATATCGTAAACCTGTTTCTCATCATACGACAAAGTCCCAGGCACAACACCTGTTGGAATAATGGCATGGTGATCGGTCACCTTTTTATCATCAAAAACCTTCTTCGATTTTTTTATTTTGGCTTTTAAAAGAGGCTCGGTAAATTCGCTAAATGATGTTAGCTTTTGAAGAATTCCCGGAATCTTTTTGTACAAATCATCGGTAAGGTAAGTTGTATCAACTCTTGGGTAAGTGGTTAGTTTCTTCTCGTACAAACTTTGAATCATTCGCAGCGTATCTTCTGCCGAAAAACCCAGTTTCCGGTTACAATCTACCTGCAATGAGGTTAAATCATATAATCTGGGAGGTAATTCTGTTCCACTCTTTTTCTCGACCGATACAATTTCGAATGGTTCCGAATTAATTTTATCAAGAAACTCAATCCCTTGCTCTTTTTGTTCAAACCGACCATGAGTCGCAGCAAAACTCACATCACGATAAGTGGTTTTTAGTTCCCAATAAGTTTGAGGAATAAAATTATCAATCTCTTTTTGGCGATTCACAATCAAAGCCAAAGTAGGTGTTTGCACACGGCCAATTGAAAGTACCGACTTACCATTCGCATATTTAAGTGTGTAAAGTCGTGTTGCATTAATTCCCAACAGCCAGTCTCCAATGGATCTTGATGATCCAGCAGCGTATAACTTATCAAACTCCTTGCTGTCACGTAAATTATTAAAGCCATCACGAATAGCCTCTTCCGTTAGAGATGAAATCCAAAGTCGTTTAACAGGCACCTTACACTTAGCTTTGTGCAAAACCCATCGTTGAATCACTTCCCCTTCTATTCCTGCATCACCACAGTTTATCACTTCGGTGGCATTTGCAATTAGCTTTTTAAGAGTGTCGAATTGTTTCTGAACGCCTTTATCAGGAATTACCCGAATTCCAAAACGCGGAGGAATAATTGGCAAATCGTTTAAATGCCAGTATTTCCAATTAAGATCGTATTCATGAGGTTCTTTCAAGCCACACAGATGACCAAAAGTCCACGATATTTGATATCCGCTTCCTTCGTAATATCCATCCTTTTTACTTTTGGCACCTAATATTAGGGCAATTTCACGTGCTACACTTGGTTTCTCAGCTATACAAACTATCATGCTTTACTCCTCTTGTTTTTTAGGCAATATATTCTTGAACATTTTACAAAAAATCAGATTCCTGATTTTTGGAACCAAACAATTTATTCTGTAATATAATTTTTATTCATTTCTTTCCCACTTTATCCACTTTTCAACCATCGTGAACAATTCTATTTTTGAAACCGGTTTTAACAGAAAATCGTCCATTCCTGCTTCCGCAGATTTCACATCATCATCAGAAAATGCATTTGCTGTCATGGCAATAATTGGTCTGTCGAACCCATTCTCCCGCAATGCAACGGTTGCCTGATAACCATCTATAATAGGCATTTGCAAATCCATAAACACCATCAAAACAGATTCTTTATTTTTCTGATAAAAATCAAGAGCTTCCCGACCATTTTTCACCCAATCGGTAGGAATATTATCCATTTCCAACAGACGAGATATAATTTTACCATTCACGAAATCGTCCTCTACCAAGAGTATTCTACCATTATCAAGTTTAGGCTTTTCTTCGTCCATTATTTCAATTTTATTAGTATTCAATGTAAATATGTATTGTTTTATTCAATTATCATATTAAATAACTAAAACAAGTATTTAAATTCGATTGAAAGAATATCATCTTCGATTGAATGGCTAAAATTAGCAGTAATTACCATTAATTTATAAGGTGCAAGCCAAATTCCTCCGCCATATCCATGGTGCCATTTACTAGAACTCTCATTATCAACCCATACCTTACCAAAATCATTAAAACCCAAAATACCCACTTCACCTCCCAAAAAATAAGATTTAAAACGAGCAATGCGAAGTCTTAAATCAGTGTTTTGAAATACAATATCATCTCCTGCGAACCGATCCTGACGATATCCTCTTAAATTTGATTTTAAACCTAATTTATTCGCCTGATAAAATGAATACCCATTACTGTTATGACTGGCACCGGTCCTTACCGCCAATATTGTTCTTTGAGGTCTGCCAAAACTAACATACATTCGCATATCAGTCTCCATTTTATAAAAATTATCATCATTACTCTCCAATCCCTTATAGTATTTCCAACTGGATAACCAATAAATTCCTCTTGCGGGAAGCACCATATTGTCCCTTGAATCCCACAAATAATTGATACTAAGTCCTAAATATCTTCTGGTATTAAAATCAGTTAAACGATTTAAATCATTATCTGGATTGGTAAAATCGGTTATGAAACGATTTGGTGTGGCTTTCAACTCCAGTTGTTGATAAAATGATCCAATTGAAATAAAATGGTTCTCCCCAACTTGTTGTTTTAATTGTGGATGAATAAAAAACTGAGCCATTCTAATCCTATTATAAGCATCATCATCGGTTTTGGATTTTTCTGTTTCATTTCCCAATCCGTAATAGTAGCCCTGAAAATTAGGTGTATTATAATGAATATCTGCCAGAAAATCAGTTTTTCGAAACACCTGCTTAAACTCACCGGAATATTTTAACTCTACCGATGGATATGCAAATGCATAATTAACAATAAATTTATGAAATGATCCATATGGTTCTTTCTTAAACCCCTGGTTTTTAACATTCACACCAGCTCCTAAAACCAAACCATCATCACTAATGAAATTAAGGTTGGCACCAGGACTTACAACATTATACTTAAATGCTTTTCTATCGTATGAATTTACTTCAGAACTTTTCCCGAATCTCTTCTTGTAAGCTCCATCTCCCTTAACAATAGTTTTTGGTTTGTCGTAAATAAGCAGATTTCGTTTCCCGGTATCTGCCAGTTTAAACTTATCTTTTCCTTTTCCTCCGATAATCCGAAGTTTCACTCCATTTTTGTTATTTCCATTTACCTTAAACTTATCTTTTCCATCGAGGCCAAAAATTCTCACCTCATTGGTTTCATCCTTGCTAAAAGTTCTACGAAATAACAGTTCCTTTTTATTCCCTTTACTACTCAACCGATAACTTTCAACAATTAATTTTCCATTTTCAATCCATTTAATTTCAAAACTCTCGCTATCATTCGTACCTACCACATCAACTTCTTTTGCCAAAAAATTATAAAACTCCTCTGCCAATGCTGGTAACTGATCTCTTCGAGCCTTTAGTTTTTGCGTAATTTCGTCACCCGAAATTGCATAAACTTCCTGTGGCAAACCTTTAACCGATTCTTGAATAACATCATCGCTTAATTTTCTTTGAAGTTCCTTTGCCATTTCAATCCAATCATTTTTATCCTTGGATTGTAAAAAATTTCGATCAAAATAACGGGCATTAAAACCCAGTCCTACCACATTTTCTACAACTGAATCGAATGATTGAAATTTAGGCATAGCCCATTTTCTTCGAATCAACCAGGGAATTGCTCCATCGCTAAAGAAAAAAGCCTGATCGCGGTCTCTTGGAATCGGCCTCGCAATTGTTTTGCCATCTTTTTTGAAGGTTGCCCACCTCCACTGATCATCGTGCCGATCCCAGTCATTTAAAAAGATATCGAATAAACGGGCTCGCAGCACAGCAGTTTCATCAATCTGAAGGTCTGAATTTTTGAATCTCTTTTTAAGCAACTTATCTGTTCCTAAAATATCATGAGAGTTCCCAAAATTATCCATATCAGATACATCGCCGTTGGGACGCTCTTCGAAAAGAAACAATTCATTCTTAAAACCATCCTGATAAATTCCAAAGCGGGGATCATCGGGAACATAAACAATTTTTGGATTGGTATGATAAACACCTACTGCTTTCGCCATTTTTGGAACAGCTAAAGCTGCATAAGGATAAGATTCGGAAATTCCATCCTGAACAATTTTGGCAGCAAAGGTTCCTTCCAATCCAGGAGGAATTGCTTTCTCGGTATACTTCTCTACCGAGCGTAACACATATTGTTTCCCATCTTTGGCCTCTAACCTTAAAGATCTGGTTTGCTGTCCTCCTCCTCTTTTCAAAATTTTCAGTCCACCTTTTTCCGTTGCGATATCAAAAACCGGAACTGTTATAGGCACAGCCCAATCCTTTCGGTAATTCTGCCCCAAAATTTTCGTTTTTAATCTTCCATCTGTTTCATAAAACGTACTTGCAGCAACAGTTATAGTACTATCCGAATAATCAATCTCTTTGTATCTGCTAATTAAATCTTCCTTTGTAGGAACATGCTTAGTATATAGTTTTTCCCTAAATGCCAGATGAGGTTCTTTCTCTCCTTCAGCACCCACCGACCAAAATTCCAGCCAAACCTCATCATTTGAGTAAAAATTAATTCGCGAGAAACCAACCTCACGCATAGCTATATCCATTTTATTTTTAGACACGTAGTCACTCTTGCTCCCCGAACCTGAAACAATAAAAAAGGAATCATCCTTTTTAGCGAATTGCAAGCTGTTATCATGAGCTGCAACAACAACAATGTTATCGTATCCCACACCAATTTTTCGAGACATATACCTCATCTGTTTGTAAAAAGGGTAGGCAAAATCCTGCGGCGTTCCAAAAAGTTTCCGATACAATTCTACCGGACCGGGAAAAGCAAAATTTCCTCCATGCTTTCCTGCACTGTAAATAGGATGATGCGTGGCAAATACAATTTTCTTATTCTTATTTCTTTTTATGGCATCATTTAATAGAATTAAAAAATCATCATTGCTTTCCAAACCACACTCCGACTCTGGTTTATCTCCCAAGTGTAGCCACCACTGTGAATCCACAATCAGTAAAACCACTTCATCCGTTAAGTCAATCTCTACAGGGCCGGGACAACCTCCCGAAGGAAGAAAAACATCTCCCCGATCCAAATAATCCTCTACAAATGTTTCGGTATTCTGTATGGCTTCCCATCCATGACGTCGTCCCTCGTTCCATTCTTTTTCGCCCGGAATAAAAACAAGTTGTCCTTTAAAATCCTTTAATGAATTTAACAATTTTATTACATCCGAATTCTCTGCGTCTATATCCTCTAATTCATCCTCTAAATATCCTTTCGGGAAAGTGTTGCCTAAAAATACGAGTGTCCCTTTCTGCCCAACTTCATTCATTTGACCTTTTAGCATGTCGATATTTGAATCAACAATGGCAGCTTCGCCAACATCACCGATAAAAAAAATGGAATGATCGAGCAATGTTGATGCAGGAGCTTCCGGCAACTTAGTATTTTGAGCAAATACAGTATTTATTGAAATGAAAACACTGATATATAATAAAATCCTCTTCATCGTATTATTAAAATTTAAGATACATTCATCAAATTGCAATTTATTTACGGTAGCTGAACCGGTAGATATTTGCAGCTCTTCCTTTTCCTTCATTGGAAATATACATAGTTCCATCAGGAGCAAAACAAATTCCTTCCGGCTGTCTAAATAGCTTGCGTTTCAATTTCACAATAGCCAAAACATCGCCTTGCGGATTAAGCACCAGTAATAATTTACCAACAGATCCTAATACATACAAGTTGTTGCTGATGGGATGCATTGCCACAGCCGATGGTTGAAATGTAACATCTCCCTGCGATGGATTAATACTTTCCAACAATGTCACAGAAAAGTTTGTATATCCATCAAAATCAAGAATTCTCCTTATTTGTTCCTGATCAATCAAATAGGCCGGACAATCAGATAATTTATTTGAGTCAAGTGAATACTTATAAATTGCTCTTTTCCCTTTAAAATCATTATTAATGCCGGGTTTTCCTTTGCATGCAACAAGAAGACTATTGCTTTGGGAATCATAACCTAAACCTTCAGTATCGTTTCCTGCATTTAATTGTGTTTTAATTTTCACAGATAAAATATCCTCACTTTTCATATGATCAACTGCAAAAATGTTTCCATCTGACCGCAATACAAAAACCTGATCACCTACAACTTCAATGCCTTCATAATCTCCCGATTTATCAAATACATATTTTTTCGTAATCTCTTTCTTCTTTAGACTGTACTTGTAAATAATTCCTTTCTCATCGTTCACACAAAGTAAACTGTGATCATTATAATAAGATAATCCTGAAATCTCTCTTAGCTCATCTTTCAAATCATATTTCTCATCAGCGTCCATTAAAGAGTAAGGAAATTGATAGGTAGAATCCAATTCATATACCATTTTTAAATCAGCAGATTTCTGCTTACACGATTCAAAAAAGGCTAGAAAACTTGGAAGAATAATAAAGAAAATTAAAAATCTGTTCATTATTTGAAAGTATCTTTTGCGGATTTAATAGGAACTTAAAATTACATAAATAAGGCTCAATTCCCAACAAAAAAGAGGAAAGCAAGGCATTATTATAAATTTTTCAAATCGTTTTCCACTATAATGACTATATTTATTCATTGCAATTTCATTTAGTCAACATTAGAAAAAAAAGAGAAATGAATATCATCCATGAAGCGGAAACATTTGTTACTAATTTAATCGAAAGTACCCACCAACCTATCTTTACCTATCACAATTTGGAACATACTCAAAATGTGGTTAAACAAGCAAAAAAAATCGGGTTGGAAACAGGATTATCTCCCGACGAAATGGAAAATCTCATTTTAGCAGCCTGGTTTCATGACACCGGTTACTATGAAAACTTTGCTAAACATGAAGAAATAAGCGCTGCACATGCCAGAAAATTTCTCGAAGAAAAAAATTACCCTGAGGAAAAAATAAAACAAATAACTGAAGCTATTTTACACACAAAGATGCCGCACCTTCCTTGTGATGAAAAAATATGTAATGTTCTTTGCGATGCCGATTTACACCACTTATCAACAAAGGATTACATAAAAATATCCGAAAAACTGAGAGAAGAAAGAAGTCGAATTCTTCACCACGACATTCACCCTAAATTGTATTGGGAAGAAACCTTGCGTTTTTTAAAAGATCATCATTATCATACCAATTACGGCAAAAAAACTTTGGCTAAAAAGAAAGAGGTGAATTATCAAAAAGTAGTTGAGAAAGTAGCTGGTTTTCAGTCTAAAGAAATAAAGAAACTTACCGAAATGGTAAGCAAACTGGAACAACAAAACATAAAATTGAAAACTCCGCAGCGTGGCATTGAAACCATGTTTAAAGTAACTTCAAGAAATCAGATTAATTTAAGTTCCATTGCCGATAAAAAAGCCAACTTAATGATCTCTGTCAATTCAATCATCATCTCGGCCATCTTCTTTATTTTCAAAAATATAATGGATGTTCCTCATTTTATTATCCCTTGTGTTATTCTTTTGATAGTATGTTTGTTCACCATTACGTATTCTGTATTGGCAACCCGGCCTATTGTTACGTCAGGAACATTCTCGCAGGAAGACATCAAAAAGAAGAGAGTAAATTTAATGTTTTTCGGAAATTTCCATAAAATGGCTCTTACCGATTATTCAGACGCATTAAAAGGAATGATGTCGGATTACGATGACCTGTATGACAGTTTAATAAGAGACCAATATTTTCTGGGGAAGGTTTTGGGTAGAAAATATCGTTTTTTACGAATTTCCTATACCATATTTATGTTTGGCCTCATCTTTTCTGTTCTAACATTTATTCTGGCTGCAATTTACCAACCAATGGTTTGGTAAATTTTTATTTCAAAATAATCCGTGAAAAGAAATACATAAGCTAACTTTGCAACATCATGTTTTTTATTACTTCTGAAAGCTTATGAACTTATTTTATACACCAGATATCCAAAATCAATTTTATCAATTGGATGAAATTGAATCAAAACATTGCATTAGAGTACTTCGGTTAAAAGAAGAAGATATTATTCATCTTATTGATGGCAAGGGCTCTCTTTACAAAGCAAAAATAATTGATGCTCATCCTAAAAGATGCACCGTTGAGTGCATTGAAACTCAGAAGGAATTTGGGAAACTGAATTACCAGCTGCACATTGCTCTGGCTCCTACAAAAAATATGGATCGAACAGAATGGTTTATGGAAAAATGCACCGAAATTGGTATTCATGAATTCACTCCTCTTCTATGCCAGCACTCTGAGAGAAAGGTTGTGAAACATGAACGTTTGTTCAAAGTAATTACTTCTGCAGTTAAACAATCGCTTAAAGCTTACCATCCAATTTTAAATGAACAAACCAAATTTTCCGATTTGGTAACATCCCCATTCGATGGAGAAAAATACATAGCTCACTGCAACGAAGGTGAAAAAACGCATCTGAAAAACCTTTATCAGGCAAAACAAAATGCATTAATCTTAATTGGCCCGGAAGGTGATTTCAGTATTGAGGAAGTAAATCTGGCTAAAGAAAATGGCTTTAAAGAGATCAGTCTGGGAGAAAGCCGCTTGAGAACAGAAACAGCTGGAGTTGTAGCTTGTAATATCATTAGTTTAGAAAATCAATAATAATTTGATGAGTAGAATAATTCATATCGCATTTTTTTTGCTCATTAGCTTGTGCTCCTTTTCACAAAACACATCAGTTCGAATTGGTTTACTTAAATACAATGGCGGAGGTGATTGGTACGCAAATCCAGGATCACTACCCAATCTCATCGAATTTTGCAATCGCAACAACATTGCAAACATCTATAAAGATGCCAATATTGTAGAAGTGGGAAGTCCTGAGCTATTCTCCTATCCCTTTGTTCACTTAACCGGGCACGGAAATATTGTTTTGAACAATCAGGAAGTTACAAATTTAAGGAAGTACCTTGAAGGTGGAGGCTTTCTTCATGTTGATGACAACTATGGCTTAAATGCCTATTTCAGACGCGAGATAAAAAAGGTGTTTCCGAACGAAAAACTGATTGAGTTACCCTTTTCTCACCCAATTTATCATCAAGTGTACGAATTCCCAAACGGACTTCCTAAAATACATGAACACGATGGGAAAGCACCCCAGGGCTTCGGCATTTTCCACAAAGGCAGATTGGTTTGTTTTTATTCTTACGAAACTGATTTGGGTGATGGCTGGGAAGATCCTTCTGTTCATAACGATACAGAAATCAATCATCAAAAAGCACTAAAAATGGGTGCAAACATTATTTCCTACTCCTTTAGTAATTAGAATTATTCTTAATTACCTTATTCTCTTACCATAAACAAATCTTCCTCCTCATTTGGTTTGAATTTCCCTTAACAAAATGATATCTTATACTGATATTACATTGTTTTCAGTAACTTAAGATATTACTATGGCAAATTCAACGAAAGGAATTATTGGAATTCTAACAGGTGGTGGTGATGTTCCCGGATTAAATCCCGCTATTCGTGCTGTCACAATCAGAGCAATAAGGGAAGGGTATCAGGTAATAGGCATTCGCAAAGGCTGGAGAGGCTTAATTGATATTATCCGAGATAAAAAATCAGATAACAGCGAGAATTATATTTCATTAAGTGAAGAGCTGGTAAACAAAGTAGGTAGAACTGGCGGCACATTTCTTCACACTTCCAGAGTTAATCCTTCAAAAACCTCAAGAGATAGAATTCCAACACATCTAAAAGAAAAATACAACGAAGATGTTAATGATTTAACAGAAGAAGTTCTTGCCAATCTGGCTTTTCTGAACATTGACTATTTAATTCCAATTGGAGGTGACGATACTCTTAGTTATGGTGTACGATTGTACAAAGAAGGATTTAAAGTTATTGCCATACCTAAAACTATGGATAACGATGTTCCCGGAACTGACTACTGTATTGGATTTAGTACATGTATCACACGTACCATTTCATTAACGCACAGCCTAAGAACATCAGCTGGTTCGCATGAAAGATTGCTGGTGTTGGAAGTTTTCGGCCGTTATGCGGGATTTACAGCAATTTTACCAACACTGGCCGGTGCCGCAAACCGATGTGTAATTCCAGAATACAATTTTGACATAGAACGCTTAACCGAGCTAATGATACAGGACCGCTTCTCAAATCCCAGTCATTATTCGGTTGTGTTAATTTCAGAAGGAGCTAGTTTCTCAGGCGGGGATATGATTTTCCAGGATGATGTCAGAGACGATTACGGACATAGAAAATTAGGCGGTATTGGTGACCGTGTATCCGAACACCTGAAACAATTGTCTCCAAAATACAACAATTCAAAACCGATTAATGTTATCAATCAAAAGTTAGGTTATCTGGTTCGTTGCGGTGATCCGGATGCTATTGATTCCATAGTTCCTATGGCATTTGGAAATCTGGCATTGGATTTAATCATTAAAGGAGTTCACGGCAGATTAATAACACTTCGCAATGGAAGATATGATAATGCTCCGATAGATATTGTTACCAGCTCTAAAAAATTGGTGGATGTTGACCGATATTACAATACAGATCGATTAAGACCGAAATACAACAGCTTCGAAATGCAACCATTATTTTTAATGACTGGATTGTAAGAAAAAAAAGTTTAGTATATTTGGAAACCTTTCTCTAACGAAAGGTTTCTGCTTTTTTTAGAATTCCCTAACCATTTTTGAATCCTCTTCGAAATTTATTTTTTCACAATTAATTTTATTATGCTGGAATATAATATCTTAGGCATTCAATTACTTGAATGGATTGGCTATGTAGCCTCAGTTTTGGTTTTGATTTCTTTAACAATGACTTCAATTGTAAAATTGAGATGGTACAATTTGACTGGAGCAATTCTTTTTTCTGCTTACGGATTTTTAATTGGCTCTTTACCTGTAGGAATCATGAATTTTCTCATTGTCTGTGCAAACCTGTACAATCTGCAGAAAATGTATAAGCGAAAAGAAGACTTTAAAATCATTGAGATAAAAGAAAATGACGAGCTGTTAACACATTTTCTTGACTTTTATAAAAAGGACATTAAGAGTTTCTTTCCTGATTATAAAATGAGAAAAGGCCAATTGGGAATGTTTGTACTAAGAGATATGGCAGTTGCAGGAATTTTTATCGGATCCAAAGATCAAACAGAACTAAGAATTGAATTGGATTATGCATTACCTCAGTACCGCGACTTTAAAGTTGGTGCTTATTTGTACAATCAATTAAGTGATATTTTACAGAAACACGATATCAATTCCGTTTATTTCGACACGGGAATGAATCTAAAATATATGGAGAAAATGGGATTTGAAGCATCCGATAAAGATGGTAATTCCATCATGCAAAAATCACTAAAAAAATCCTCTTTATAACTTAAGCCCAAATGTTACATTTTAACATTTGGGCTTTTTTTATTCTTCTAATTTGCCGGCATCTTCGGTGCCATTATCTTTTTTCCGTCCTGCTTCATTCAAGGCTTTATTCAAAATCCATTCAATTTGTCCATTCGTACTACGAAATTCATCAACAGCCCACCTTTCCAACTTTTTGTACATCTCAGGATCAAGACGCAGAACAAATGATTTCTTTTTTGCCATAGTTAATCAATTATTGATACAAAGTTCCGGTATTTACAACAGGAGTTACATCTTTATCGGAACAAAGCACAACCATCAAATTACTGACCATTGTTGCTTTTTTATCCTCATCAAGATCAACAATGTTTTTTTCTGCCAATTGCTCCAATGCCATATCAACCATACTAACGGCACCTTCAACAATTTTAAAACGTGCAGCAACCACTGCCGTTGCCTGCTGACGACGCAGCATAGCTCCGGCAATTTCAGAAGCGTATGCAAGGTAGTTAATTCTGGCTTCCATCACTTCAATTCCGGCAATTTCCAATCGATTAGTCAACTCACTTTCCAACAATTCACTTACATTATTTCCTCCCGAACGCAATGTAATCTCAGCCTGTTCGTCCTCAAAATTATCATACGGATACGAACCTGCCATATGTCGAATAGCCGCCTCAGACTGAATATTCACAAAATGTTCGAAGTTATCCACGTCAAAAGCAGCTTTGTAAGTATCACGAACTCTCCAAACCAAAACAACTCCAATCATAATTGGATTTCCAATTTTGTCATTCACCTTTATAGGATCACTATCCAAATTCCGGGCTCTCAAACTTACTTTCTTTTTTACCATAAACGGATTTACCCAAAAGAATCCATTGGTCATTATGGTTCCTTTATATGCTCCAAACAGCACTAAAACTGAAGTTTCGTTTGGATTAACGATTGTAAACCCCGGGATAAAAGCTATTATCAAAGGAATAAAAATAACGAAGAACGGGTTCCTTACCATTACCAATCCCAATATGCCAATTACCAACATAGCCAGCACAATAAAAACCATTAAAAATCCTGACTTTCCAGAATAACTCTTTTCTTCTCTCATAATAATTTAGTTTGATATCATTTTGATATTAAATATACGACTTAATTTTAAATTGAGAAAATTTGAGACAAAAAAACCGGAGTACAAATACTCCGGCTATTTCTTAATTTAGTGTGATTTCTGTAATATCTGGAAATTTCAGATTTACATTTTTCGTGGACTGACGAAATCCTAAAATACGATGCAAAAGATTTGATTGAGACTTTACTTTGAATCTGTCCAGATATTCAACGAATTCAACAGATTCGAAAACATCTGAATTTGCAATCCGATCCATAAGCGAAATCATTTCTTGTCCTGTATTTTTACGGTCTAAATTTAAAAGAGTATAAACATCATTCATAGGCAAATAATTATTTCTATTGTCCTAATTAACGCTTAAAGTTCCCTTTTAGTATCCAGCATCAAAAAAGACTGAAAAACTTAGACCTCCCAGTCAATTTATTTTTAAATGATATATTCTTACTAAAGAGTTAGACTCATGTTTTTTTCTTCAATTGTTTTCCGCATATTAATTAACGCATATCTCATCCGCCCCAGAGCGGTATTGATACTAACATCAGTATGCTCGGCAATCTCCTTAAAACTTAGACCTTTATAATGCCGCAAAATTACTACTTCTCTCTGATCATCAGGAAGTTCATCAACCAATTTACGAACATCATCATGAATCTGATTTTGAATAAGTTCATCTTCATAGTTGCCTTCACAATATTTAGAAGAATTGAAAATATCCAATTCATAATCATCTTTAGAAAAGGTATTGTTCTGTTTCTCTTTTCTAAAATGATCTATAATTAAATTATGAGCTATTCGCAGCACCCAGGCCAAAAATTTCCCATTGTCTTGATATTTCCCCATACGGAGCGATCGGATTACCTTAATAAAGGTATCCTGAAATAAATCTTCGGAAAGCTGATGGTTTTTTACGATTAGATAGATATAAGTATATACTCTGTCCCTATGCCGGGTTACAAGAGTATCAATGCTATCAGGATTACCATCAATGAATTGCTTAACGAGATCATAATCGGTAGGATCAATCTTTCTCAATTTCACAGCTATTAATTAAACAGTGTAAAAATTATTCTATAAGCAATGTCTCCTTTTTAATTGATGGTTAATAAATATCCTTAACAACATGCAATAAACTAATTTTTAATGAGATTTGAAAATGTTTAGAAGTTAAATATCTTTGTAAATTCGATTTTAGTAAACTTACAAGAAACCTAATCTAGGGTCGAATTACAAATATGGCAGACAAGAATTTAGAAAAATACATTTATATAAAAGGGGCAAAAGTTCATAATCTAAAGAACATCGACCTTAAGATTCCCAGAAATAAGTTTATTGTTATCACAGGGCTATCAGGATCAGGAAAATCATCATTGGCATTTGACACTCTTTACGCCGAAGGGCAACGAAGGTATGTTGAAAGTTTATCTTCTTATGCAAGACAATTTTTAGGACGAATTGACAAGCCTGAGGTTGATTTTATTAAAGGGATACCTCCTGCCATCGCAATTGAACAGAAGGTAAATACCCGTAATCCACGCTCAACTGTTGGCACATCAACAGAGATTTACGATTATCTTAAACTTCTTTTCGCAAGAATAGGGAGAACCTACTCGCCCATTTCAAATACCCTCGTAAAGAGGCACTCCATTACTGATGTTGTGAAGTATATCCTTAGTCAGGAAGAAGGTGTTCCGGTAATTATTTTAGCGGAAATGCACAATGGCGACCGAAGTAAAAAAGAGCAGCTGGAAGTTTTATCTCAACAAGGATTTTCAAGAGTTGAAAATAAAGGAGAAATCCATAAGATTTTTGAAGCAATTGAGAATCCTGGTCTTCTTCAAGATGATGAGCCAATCCATATCGTAATTGATCGAATAAGAGTTTCTTCAGATGAAGATACTCAAAACAGAATAGCTGATTCCCTGCAAACTGCATTTTACGAAGGAAAAGGTGAATGCCTGCTTTCTATTAATGGAAATACTGATTACCAAGCTTTCTCGAATCGTTTCGAGGCCGATGGAATTGTATTTGAAGATCCAAATATTCACACATTCAGCTTTAACAATCCACTTGGTGCATGTCCAACCTGTGAAGGCTTTGGAAAGGTAATTGGTATTGATGAAGATCTGGTTATCCCAAACAAAACACTAAGCATCTACGACGATGCAGTTGTTTGCTGGAAGGGTGAGAAAATGCAGGAATGGAAAAATAAATTAATCTACTCTGCTGATAAATTTAATTTCCCCATTCATCGATCCTATTTTGAATTAAGTGAAGAGGAAAAACTTTTACTTTGGACTGGGAACAAGCATTTTAAAGGGCTTAATGATTTTTTCAAATATCTGGAAGCAAAACAATATAAGATTCAATACCGGGTTATGTTATCTCGCTATAGAGGAAAAACAGTTTGCCCTGACTGCAGAGGAACCCGATTAAAGAAAGAAGCCGGCTATGTAAAAGTGAATGATAAAAACATTCAGGATTTGGTGTTAATGCCATTGAATGAGCTCAACGATTTTTTTCAGAATTTACATTTGGATAAAACGGATGAGAAAATTGCCAGTCGGTTACTTTTAGATATTAAAAACCGCATTAATTTCTTATCGGATGTTGGATTGGGATACCTAACCCTTAATCGATTGTCCAGCAGCCTGTCCGGTGGAGAATCTCAACGAATTAATTTAGCAACGTCATTAGGAAGCAGTCTTGTTGGTTCCCTATACATTCTGGATGAACCAAGTATCGGACTTCATTCACGGGACACTGAATTGCTCATAAAAGTTTTGAGGGAATTGCGCGATCTAGGAAATACGGTTATCGTTGTTGAGCACGATGAAGATATAATTTTAGCTGCTGATGAACTTATCGATATCGGGCCATATGCCGGCAGGCTTGGCGGAGAAGTAGTATTCCAAGGAAATCTTGATCAGTTAAAAGAGTCATCAAAAAGTTTAACTTCTCAATACATATCCCGAAAAATGATGATTCCTGTGCCTGCGGCACGAAAAAAATGGAATAATTTCATTGAAATAATTGGTGCAAGGGAAAATAATTTAAAAGGTTTAAACATTAAATTTCCTTTAAATATCATGTCGGTAATCACCGGCGTAAGTGGCTCCGGAAAATCTTCTTTAATCAAGACGATTTTGTATCCGGCCCTAAAGAAACATTACGGTGGATACTCCGACAAAACCGGCCATTTTGATGCCCTTAAAGGCGATCTCCATCTTATTAAAGATATCGAGTTTGTCGATCAGAATCCAATTGGTAAATCATCCCGATCGAACCCTGTTACCTACTTAAAAGCATATGACGAGATCCGAAAATTATTCGCCGATCAAAAAGCATCAAAGTATAGTGGTTTTAAACCTTCACATTTTTCCTTCAATATTGACGGAGGCAGATGTGATGAATGTCAGGGTGAAGGAATTATAAAGGTAGAAATGCAGTTTATGGCTGATATTTACCTGCAATGCGAAAGTTGTAAGGGCAAAAGATTTAAAGATGATATCCTTCAAATTCGATACAATCAAAAAAACATTCATGACGTATTGGAGATGACTGTAAACGAGTCGGTTGAATTCTTTTCCCAGGGTAAAAGTACAACCGAAAAGAAAATTGTTCAGCGATTACAACCACTGGTTGATGTAGGATTAGGTTACGTAAAATTAGGACAATCATCAAGCACTTTAAGTGGAGGTGAAAGTCAAAGAGTAAAACTTGCTTCCTTTTTGGCTAAAGAAAAAGCAGAACCTTGCCTATTTGTATTTGATGAACCAACAACAGGCTTGCATTTTCATGATATCCATAAATTAATGGATGCATTTAATGCCCTTATATCAAGAGGACATACGCTAATTATTATAGAACACAATATGGAAATAATAAAATGTGCTGATTGGTTAATTGATTTAGGTCCTGAAGGTGGAATTAATGGTGGACAAATTGTTTTTGAGGGAATTCCAGAAGATGCTATTCATTGCACAGAATCCTACACGGGACAATATTTAAAAGAAAAATTGTAAAAAAAAGGTTCTTTAGGAACCTTTTTTTATAATTTTAAACCAAATAAAATAGAGACACAACCACTTTCATGTTGGGATTCTGTATCTTCTTTTTTGACAAAATCCAAAGATATGATTAGTGTTTTAGCCTCATCCAATTCAAAATCAAAAATATCGGAGTAATTACTTTCCTCATTGTCAAAAATCAGATTCAGATCCGAGTCGGTAATTTTAAAATGCATTGTTGGCATATTATCTTCACAACCAACTACTATACGATATTTTTGTCCGCTAAAAAAAACTTTGTGCAATTCAACTTCCTCATCTTGATTTAAAACTACACCATTGTAATTGCCATCATGAATGTAATTTTCAAGTTTAGGTTTACAATGCTCTTTTGCAAAATCCCGACATTGAGAAAATACAGGATTACCTGAAAAAAAGAATACAAATAAGGTCGACAGTAAATAATATTTCATATTAAAAATGCTGTATGTGTAACTCTTAAGTTATTTTCACACTAATGAACTAAATAATCTCTCATATCACCTATTTTAGCAACTAATTTTACAAATCCCAATTCATCAACAGAATCAATAAAATCAGTCCCCTCTTTCATATCTGAAGCTTTTATACTCATTTCAAATAATATCTCAAGTTCCAAAACATCCTGATAAATGGGTTTAATAATTGGATCTGCCTTATTGTCCCGCAGGATCGTTTTTACAATCTCAACAGACAATTTTTGATTTAAAATTTGTTTGATTAATTCCTCATGTGACTTCTCTTTTAGGTCAACACTCTGAGTCGCTATATACAGACACTCCACCCAGCCTCCAATTAGCATCAAAGTAGCCAGTGGATACCTGTCCTGCTCACGTAATTGCTGATTCGATTCCATATAAATCTCAGATATAATATCAACAATCAGCTCCTTATTTGTCACATTGCTTTCAAGCAAACGAATTTTATCTTGTCCAACTGTTCTGAGTACACCTAACGATTCTGCAAGACTTCTGGACACATTCAGATACTCAATTGAGATCTGATATTGTTCATTCAAGCTTGCATAGCTTAAATCAGCACAATACACACCTAGTGCTATTGATCTTGATGGGCTTGTTGAATATCCAGGTAAATTCTCCATATTATTCAACAAATCTGCCCTAAAATGAACTCCTGATTTTTTTATTAATAAAGAAATTTCAATTGGGCTGGGAAGTACAAAGAAAATTCTCTTCATCTTTTCCGTATTTTCCTGCATCAACTGATAATCCAACAATTCTCCCCCAGATGCCTGCTCCTTATTTTTTGATGAAAACAAATTGCATGAATTGAACAGTAGTATAATTCCCAAACTCCAAATAATTTTTCTCATTGAACTCATTCTGAAGATTAACATCTTACTTTCATTGAATTTAAATTACAATTTTCTAAGAAAATAACATCTATTTTTTCAAAAATATTTCACAATACAAAATAAAACGGAAAAGAATATTTTGAATTTAAAATTAATGTTCTTTACACAAAACTATTTATCTCCTAACACTCAATATAAAATTATTGTATGATTTCTGCTTATAAAATCAACATATGCAAACACATATTTTTTATAAAAAAAATGCAATTCAAAGCTGTCCTTTCCTTTATCTTCAATTATTTTGTCCCAATCAATTAGGCTTAAATCAAACTCAGGCTAATTAAAATTCAGATGACATAGTGAGGCGATAAAACAAATAAAATTTACTAGTTTTACATCGAATAAATGAACAATTTAATGAGCAATATTAGCAAAAAAGACTTACACAACTCCATAATCTTAGGACTTAGCTCTTTGGATAATAAAGTGGTACTCAATTCAATCAGTCAATTACGGAAAGAAGGAAAACCAGAAGATATCGCACCTCTGTTAGATCTAATGATTTCTAATTCCGATAAGGAAATACAATTATCAATCCATAATTTTCTTGCAGATCTAAAAAATCAGGATTCGGCTAAAATTATTATAGAGGCAATCGCTAATAAAAAGTATTTAACAATTAAAAAAATCCTAGTCTCGATTTGCTGGGAAGCCAGTATTGATTTTTCAAAATACATCTCAACTTTTGTTGATTTGTTAATTGTGTCTGATTTTGAAACTTCCTTTGAAGCATTTACTGTAATCGAAAATCTTACAGAAAAAATATCAGAAGAAAGTAAGCCTGTGGAGATGGCGAAACTTAAGGATGCCATTTCAGAAGTATCTCCTGAAAAAAAGGGAATACTTCATGAAGCAATTCATATAATCGATCAACTATAAGAAAGAAAAAGCCGCTTTTGAAGCGGCTTTTATTTTTTATATTAAAACGTCCTTTTCATTATTCGAAAAGTACCTCATAAACTGTGCTCTTTCATACAAACCTGGATTCTGAATGCTTCCATAATTTAAACTGCCACGAAATTCATCAACAGTCTTAAATCCTTTTTTGCTCATCCAACTGGTTATATCTCCCAATATATTGGTAATCTGATCGAAACCATGCTCATATACAGTCGAACAAATCTGTACTGTTTTAGCACCTGCCAACAATTGCTTGATTGCAGCCTCACCATTATGAATACCTGTTGAAGCAGAAATATCGATTCCTTTAATTTTATCAGACAACATACCAACCCAACGAAGAGATTTGCGAATATCACTTGCAGAGCTCAAAACCTCAGCACTTGTAATTTTCATTTTCTCAATATCGATATCAGGTTCGTAAAAACGATTAAACAGCACCAATGCATCTGCTCCATCTGCATTTAAACGATTAGCAACAGAAAATAAATTGGTGAAATATATTCCAAGCTTCATTGATATTGGAATATGCACTTCCTTTTTAACTGCATTAAATATATTGTAATATAAATTTTCGTATTGTGTAGAACTCATGTTTCTATCACTTGGAACGATAAACACATTTAGCTCAATAGCATCTGCGCCGGCTTTTTCAATTTCTTTAGCAAAAGAAGTCCAATCCGATGAAGAAACACAATTGATACTTGCAATTACAGGAATCGAAACAGCCTTCTTGGCTTCCTTGATAAGAGTCAAATAATTTGAAACAGAATTTCCTTTGATGTAAGTCTGAATATAATCTTCAGCTTCGGGATAACTCGTATTTGCAGGATCCTTACCAATCAGATTTTTAGCTTCGTTGCTGATTTGTTCTTCGAATAAAGACTTTAAAACAACTGCTCCAGCCCCTTTCTCTTCAATAATTTTAATTTTTCTTACAGAATTTGTAAGTCCGGAACTGCTGACAATTAAAGGATTCTTTAACTGCAATCCCATATAAGTGGTTTCAAGATTAATCATGCTATTTGATTTTTTAATATTTTTCAATCGGTAACGAACAAATATAGTAAATTCAAAAGAGATATTTACATCCTTAGTAGTGACTTAAACTATTAAAATCCTCAGAATTTAATATCTCGATCCGAATATTGTACTTCCTACTCTTATCATAGTACTTCCCTCACTTATTGCCAGCATATAATCATCTGACATTCCCATTGAAATTTCTTTAAATTCTTCTCTATCTGCAAAGAAATCGGATTTTAAACTTTCAAATATGGATTTCAGATTACCAAACTCATTTCTAATCTGAACTTCGTTGTTAGTGTATGTAGCCATTCCCATTACACCCACAATCTCAATTGATTTTAATGAATTAAAATCTTCCGAGGTAAGCAGTTCTTTTGCCTCATCAATAGTAAGACCAAATTTAGTTTCCTCCGAAGCAATATGAAATTGCAGCAAGCATTTAATAACTCTGTTATTCTTCTCTGCCTGCCTATTAATTTCTTTCAGTAATTTAATACTATCAACAGCATGGATAAGCTGCACGAACGGTGCGATATACTTTACCTTATTGGTCTGAAGATGACCAATAAAATGCCATTCTATATCCTTGGGAAGTTCGTGATATTTTTGCGCTAATTCCTGTGGTTTATTTTCACCAAAAATCCGGTATCCACCTTCATAGGCTTCTATTATATCCTCTTTAGGTTTGGTTTTTGATACTGCTACCAATTTTACGTCAGCAGGAATTTTCGCTAGAATAGTGTTAATTATTTGAGGTATGCTCATGGCAAATTGCAGATTTTAAATTTCAGATTCAAAATTACAACTTTTATGGATTTTGATGTGTTGTTTGGGATTTTAATTATTTTCTGATAAAATAAAACCAACTCCATGCACATTTTCAATTTTTATGGTAGAATCCAATTTTAAGTGCTTCCTTAATTTCGTAATAAAAACATCCAGGCTTCGTCCCATAAAATAATCATTCTCGCCCCAAACGTTTACCAGGATATCTTCTCTTCGCAATACGTTGTTTTTATTTTGCAATAGCAGATACAAAACATCACCCTCCTTTTGGGTAATACGGGAAACCTCTCCATTTAATGTCAAATTAAGATTTGCATGATCGTATATAAATTTTCCCACTTTAAATATTTGTTCTTTTATTTCGGGTGTTGTGTTAACACGTTTTAATACAGCATTAATTCTTCGGACTAACTCATCCTCATCAAAAGGTTTCGTGATATAATCATCTCCACCCAAATCAAAACCTTTTAACTTATCCTCCTTCAGCGATTTCGCAGTTAAAAAGATAATGGGAACCTCTTGATTAATTTCACGAATCTTTTTCCCCAAAGTAAAACCATCCATTTTTGGCATCATGCAATCCAATAAACAAAGGTCAAACTTAGAATTAGAGAAAGACTCGAATCCTTTCTCCCCATCTCGGGCTAAACATACCGAAAAGCCCTCCATTTTTAGAAATTCATTTAAAACAAGACCTAAATTAGAATCATCCTCAACTAGCAATATATTTTTAGAATTGGTCATAAAATAATTTTAGATTGATGGCAAAACAATAGTAAAGGTACTGCCAGAGTTTCTTTTGCTCAAAACATTTATTGAACCTTTATGAGAATCAATGATCATTTTTGAATAGGACAAGCCAATACCAAAACCTTTCACATCATGCAAGTCGCCGGTTGGAGCTCTGTAATATCTATCGAATACATGCTTCTGCTCCTCTTTAGTCATTCCAATTCCCTTATCGGTTACCGCAATATAAAGGTCTCCATTCGTGTTTTTAGTCTCAACTTCTATTTCTGGTTTAGATTCGGAATACTTCACTGCATTATCCAGAAGATTTAACAATACATTCTGCAGTAAATCTTTATCACCACAAACCATATCATTTTCCGCATTCAGCCTGTACGTTATGGTTCCTTCCCGCTCTGCCAATTGCACGGAAATAAAATCGGAACACTCTTTTAATAAGGAGTGCAAATTTATTTGATCTGAATTTAACTGCAATTCTCCGCGTTCCATACAAGCCAGTTTCAACAACTGATCTACTTGACTTTTCAAGCGATTATTCTCTGAAAAAATCATGCTTGAATAATGAACAACCTGATCGGGATCTGCATGAATCTTATTTCGTTTTAACATTCCACTGGCCAATGAAATTGTTGCCATTGGGGTCTTAAACTCGTGTGCGATATTATTTATTAGATCTGTAGTTCGACCCAAAATTTTTTTGTCATTAATCAATGAAAAAACAGTTATCCCGAAAAATGTACAAAGAATTAAGATGAGAATTAATGAGCAAATAAACATACTTCCCATGCTATCCATTAAATTCTTCTCTCTTTTTTGGAAATAGACATTTAATATTGCCTTATCATGACTTAATGCTTTCCGCAAACTATAATAGAAGCATTTACTTTTAGGCTGCTCGTCAGCAGTACTAAGCACTTCGATGGTATATGGCGATTGAATCTGATAATTTTTGAATTGCTGATGAATAATAGAATCCAAGCGACTCACCTCCATCTTTAAAAGCTCACTATCCGAAGCATTGTATTTAGATTTAGACATGCACTCACGCATCTTTTCACAACTTTCCTGATCCTTTGTAAACTCATCAACGGACTCATGCAAGGCCAAACCAACCCGATGATTGAATTGCTCTTCATTTAAGCTTCGGGCTCTGCTTATCCATCGAATTTGAATTAAAAGAAGAAGAAGCAGAACAATTATTGATATAACAATAAATATCTGGATTCTATATATTTTAAATTTTCGAATTGTATTTTTAAACAACAAACTCATAGCCTAATACCCCTCCTTAACATCCTTATTTTATGATCTTTTTACAAGCCAAAATTAGTTTAAATTTTAAGAGTTTTTAATGCTTTAACAATTTATTAACAAGAGATAAAAAGATCTTTTACGTTCTTTAGAATACAATTCAAAATAAGACTAAAACGAATTATATTAACATTTAAATTAAAAAACATGAAAAAGTTATTATTTGGACTTCTATTTGTATTTGCTGTAAATGTAGTAAGCTTTGCTGCACAACCTGCAATTTCAATCATCGATAATGAAATTTCTTTATCTCAGGATCAAGATCAAAAACAGGATCAGGAGAAGAAAAAAGTTGAAAAGAAAAAATGTGAAAAAAACTGCACAAAAGCCTGTTGCACAAAAGACGCTAAAGCTGAAAAATGTGATAAGGCAAAAAAATGCACAAAGGAAGCCAAAGCAGAAAAGTGTGAAAAAGACAGTAAAAAATCTTGTTGTACTAAAGAAGCTAAGACAGATACAAAATGCACTAAAGACTGCAAAAAAGAATGTTGTAAGAAATCATAAGGATATCTTAGATATTTTTAAGAGGATGTCTCATAACAAAGTAGACATCCTCTTTTTCATGATCTTTTGTTTTTTTGAGATTAAACTGCCTTATACTGCTTATTTGTTTTTGGAAGTCTTTTTTACCTCCAATATGCAAAACAGAGGTTTCATATAGAGGAAATAGGACTTCAAAAGAATTAAGAAAGGCCGTTAGGCCACTTTTCTACTATTCATTTTCTTAAGATTTATGGCTAGAGCCAATAATCCCATTTCGATTTCTACTTTTTCTTTGCCACGAAGTAAAAATCGTTTAAATCCTTTATTGTGTTTAAGGTTACCAAAAGCGGCCTCTACATCAACCGGTCTTTGACTCCTGTGCTTCAATCCTTCTTCTGAGGTTAAATGTTCTCGTGCTTTACTTCTTAATTCGTTAAGTCGGTGATTGATCTGAATCGTTCGATTACCTTTTGCTTTGTGACACATCCCCCTAAGTGGGCATCCGTTACAGTTTTGAGCTTGATAAACATGGATTGTCTTAAAATGACCGGCTTGGCTTTTTTCCTTTTTTATCTTCTTAAGATTCATTACTTGTCCCATTGGGCAGTAGTAAATATCCTGTTTAGAGTCGTAGAATAAATTGTTGGGGTGAAACTCGCAATAAGTTTTGGCTCCCTTCTTTTGTTCTTTATGAAAGTAATTGTATTTCACAAAAGAGGTTAATCCTTCCGCTTCAAGAAATTCATAATTCTCCTCAGACCCATAACCGGAATCTGCACATACGCTGTTTAGTTTGTCTGGATACAACTGTTGAACCTCTTTCATATGAGGTATAAAGGTTTTTGTATCGGTTGGATTATTATGGTTTGAATAATTTACAATGAATTGATTTTGTGTGCTAAACTGCAGGTTATATCCTGGTTTTAGCTGACCATTTTGCATATAGTCATCCTTCATTCGCATAAAGGTTGCATCCGGATCCGTTTTTGAATAACTATTTCGCTCTTCCAATATCTTTAGCTTTTGCTCGTTTTTTCGGAGATTATCAGCATAATTCTTCTTGGCATAGTTGAGTTGCCGGCGTTTCTTAGCATCCACTTTCTTATCCCTCAAGGCCTCATTAATTGTCTCAATGGTCTGCTCTATTTTTTCTGGATCAACATCACTTAAATCGGGCTTACTTACATTTGCTAAATCCGATTTGGCTACCTGCTCTGTATAATCCCAAAGTTCCCCCAACCGATCCTTCATGCGTTGGATATTCTTTTGAATGGCTTTACCCCAAACAAACGAAAACTTATTTGCATTGGCCTCGATCTTGGTGCCATCGACATATATGGTTTGTAGATCAATATGTCCGGAATCTACCAGTAACAGGACTACTTGACTGAACACTTCCTTTAAAACACCTTTTAATCGACTGCTTCTAAAGCGGGCAATCGTATTGTGATCTGGCTTTTGCATCCCTGACAACCACATGAAATGTACATTTTCTGATGCCGCCTGCTCTATTTTTCGAGAGGAATATACATTACACAAATAGGAATAAACTAATAACTTAAGCATCATTTTGGGATGATAGGCCTTTGCTCCCGTATAACTGTATTTTTCAAGGATACGATCTATCTGGACACCATCAATAATACTGCTGATGGTACGAACAGGGTGTTCAGATGATATGAAATCCGAGAGAGAAGGCGGAAAAAGAATCATCTGGTTTTGATGATAGGCTTTGAAATGAGATTTTTGAGGGACTAATTTCATATCTCTAAAATAAGAAATCAGTGATAAATATAAAAAACTATAAAACGAAAAAGAGACTATCTCATTTGAGACAGCCTCTTTTTTATGCAGTTTGGTACAATTTATGTTATTATTTACAAGATAATTTAATGGAATATAAATTGTTTTGCGATGAAAAATCTGTTGTTTTTAGTTATTGGTATTTTCGGTTTTTCCGGTGTATTTTCCCAGAATGTTGAAAGATACATGGAATATCATGATAAAGGGAGAACGCTTATATTACAGGGAGAATATGAAAAAGCCGTCCTTTACTTAGACACTGCAATTAATATTATGCCATACTATTCCACCATTTTTCAAGATCGTGGATACGCAAAAATGCAATTAAAGAAATACGCCGAAGCAATTCTTGATTTTGATCATGTGTTGAGCAAAAAACCTTATTTATCGGAAGTACGACTACAAAGAGGCATGGCACTTTACCACCTAAATCGTTTAAACGAATCAGAATCTGATTTAATCGAAGTCTTAAACAGCAATCCAAATAAAAGCCGGGAGGTAATTATTTATCTTGATAACATTCAAAAAGAACGGGAAATAACAGCACAACAAAATTATGATGCGATGCTGCAGTCAATTCGATTTCAAGTCGAAAATGAACGACTTTACCGGGCTCGCCATCGGGAAGAAGTGATCTGGAATACTGTAGTTCCTTTGGCATTCTGGACTACTGTATTTTTAACCTGGTAAATCTAAATCGGTCTTGATTGACTTTCTTTTGAACGAAATTGATTTCCCCTTAAAACGAGCTTTATTATAACTAGGTAAGTCTGTATCTTCCATTTTTAAACGAACTTTTTCCAGGCTTTCCACAGAACCAACAACGGTTAGTACATCACCCAATCGAAGTCGTGTATATCCAGTTGAAATCAAGGTGTTATTATTACGTTTGGTAGCCAAAATAATAACATCAGTAGGAATTTGCAGATCCCTTAAAGTGATGCCATGCAATTCTTTATTTTGCATTTCAATGTCTACAGTATCCTGATCTTTCTCCATACCAAGTAACAATGAGGTTGCAATAGGTGATCGCACCAGGTGATCCATTAAGCTTACCATTACAGTAGAGGGTTCAACAATCAGAGCTCCAAGCTCGTGGAACTTGCTTACATAACTCCTCTCATTTACCCTAACAACCACATCCCGGGTCCCAAAATGCTCGTAAGCTAATTCACAAAACTTAAGATTTTCCTCATCTTGGTTCAATAATACTATGGCATCGGCTTTATCCACTTCAAGTCTCTTTAATTCAATCAGACTTAATTCTTTTACATGAGTTACATCTACCCCATGGTATTCCAGCTTGGCTCTCTCCTCATTACGGGTTACTAATTTAACAACCCAGCCATGTTCCATTAACTGACGTGCTAAAGCAAGTGATTGTCCCTCCAAACCAAAAATAATCGCTTTTTGAATCTTATTTTCATGCAATAGTTCTTTCTTCTTATGGCTCTCTCCAACCATTAAAATAAACCATTTAAAAAGTGGCGGACCGCATATCTCATTGAGTACAATAACTCCAATTAATATAGCTCCAAATTGAGGCCCCCAGTCGGGATATTTCACTGCCACTACCGATACTAATCCAATTGCAACTCCAGCCTGAGTAACATATGGCATCCACGAAAACCTGTTTATCCTGAACGGATCACCTCCTAAAGTTCCTCCGATAAATGCCCCAATAGCCATACTGATCAGTCTAATTGCAAAGAACAACAGTGCCACCGCCCATGTTTGAGCTAGAATATCTAAAGAAACTGATGCACCAGTTAGAGTATAAAAAATAATGTAAATAGTTGGAACAACCAATTCAATAATTTTAATAAACTCTCTGCGATAGCTTCCAAAATTAACTACAACAAAGCTTCCAATAATACAAATCAACAAAGGTTCGATATACAATTCAAACCCAAGTAAATTTTGGCTTTCTGCGCCTACGAAATGAGCCAACAAATAAATGCCATATCCCATTACAACGAGAAGAATGGCTTTTTGCATGGTAGGTATTCCACGAGCCAAAAGCCAATTAATAGTTTGACCCAGCAAAAAACCGATTAAAATAGAAAGACATAATTCTCCAATTAGAATAACAACTAACCAAATATCAAATGGAACTTTAGAAATTAAAGCTCCGGAAATGGCAAAACAAATGGTAAACAAAATGATTACCAGAACATCCTTTATTACGGTAACTCCAATAGCGGTTTGTGTATATGGCCCTTTCGCCCTCATCTCATTAATTACT
The DNA here is from genome assembly GCF_963664555.1 of Labilibaculum sp. Classification (GTDB taxonomy): domain Bacteria; phylum Bacteroidota; class Bacteroidia; order Bacteroidales; family Marinifilaceae; genus Labilibaculum. The sequence continues at coordinate 3,395,008 of NZ_OY761461.1, forward strand.
GCAATTGCAGATGCCGGAGAGCGGGTAATAAAGATGGTCCCAACAAGCAAAGCAATGGCAAGTTTCACTTGCCATTCGAGCTGTGCCATAAATGGTAGTCTTCTTGATAAAAAGAAAATCGCGAAAACACTCAAACCAAATGTAAAAAAAAGCTGACTAAAAGTCATCCATTTAATACTTTTCATCCTTCCCTTCAACTCCTTTAAGTAAAGTTCTGCCCCTGCAGCAAAAGCAATAAAAGCCAAACATATTTCGTTTATGAAATGCAGTTGCGTAATGGCCTTTAGCGGGACGAAGTTTAAAATAAATGGTCCTGAGAGAATTCCAATAAAGAGAAGACCTGTTATAATAGGTAATTTAACCTTAGGAAAATAACGTGAGATTCTATTTGCAGCAACTGCAACAATTAAAAACCCCATGATTAAAACAAATATTTCCAAATAATTATTCATTCAATTAGATTAAGGTTAAAAAGATCGTTTGCATTTGTCTTACTTATTCCAATTTTAAGATACAGAATTATATCAATCAAAGCAACGAGGTAAATTGATTAGCCATTTATTTGGAAAAAAAATTAGAGTGCCGATTCATTAAAATAATGCGGATTGATAATGAAAAAACAGGTTTACTACTCTAGTAGTTGCCTCACAAACATTTAAATTGTTCATATCCGAACACCAACTGTACGATATCCAACACTATTAAGACTGCATAAAAACAACCCAAGTCCGCTACATTCTGACACACACACAATTACAGCTAATGGCACAAATCCTGATATATAAAAAGTGTAAAACAAGTATGATTTAATACGAATCATAATTTTATTGAATTAAAAAACAATTAACGAATTAACCAACTCAAATGAAAAACTATTGTTTTATATGGATTTTCCTCTTTCTAGGCATAGAATTAATGTCCTGTTCATTGAGTATGGCTAAGTCATATGAACTTAAAGAAATTGAGGATATTCTGAAGGATACCAAAGCCTTGTGTTTGGAAGACAATGGCATGCTTTGGGGAAGAACTCTTGATGTTCCAATTCTTTTGATCGATAAAGAAAATGGAAGAATCTACTCAAATAAAAATAGCAAGAAGCTAGGTTTAAACCCCTATAATGAAATTTACACCGGTATTCTCCCAAATTTTGTTGATGTGATAAAAGGACCAGCCAAAATCGGCAATCAAATTTGGGCCGTTATCCCACTTCCATTGCCTGAAGATAAAATTGAAAAACAATGTATTATTCTTCATGAAGCATTTCATTGTGTTCAACCTGAAATGGATTTGAAACCAGAACCTTATAACAACAACCATATGGACGAAATGGAAGCTCGTTTTTGGTTGAAACTGGAGTGGAAAGCACTTGAACTGGCGCTGCAAAGCGAGGGGGAAAATAAAAAACAAGCAATTACTGATGCGCTCTGTTTTCGACATTACCGCAGAGCTTTGTTTGGCAAATGTGACGGCTGTGAGAATCGATTTGAGATTCATGAAGGCATGGCGGAATATACAGCTCAAAAACTATGCAGAAACGATAAAGATTTAAAGATATACTTGCAAAATAAGCTGCATTCAATGTGGGAATCTCCTTCTTTTGTAAACTGTTTCGCATATTTTTCCGGCCCTGTTTATGCATACCTTCTTGACAAAACAGAAACCAACTGGCGAACACACTTAGGTGCCAGAGATGATATCGCAGCAATAGTTCAATCGACCTATGAAATTTCCTTACCATTCGATATTTATATGGAGGCAGAGGAAAGATCAGTGCTTTATAGTGGAGCCCAAATAATGGGTGAAGAATTAGATCGTGAGCTTGCTTTATAAAACACATAATTAATCTTTTACCATAGATGTAAATTACTGGGCAGCCAAAATAGCTGCCCAGTAGTTTTCTATTTACTTTGGTTTAGACTTTACGTATCTTTAATTACTAAATGAAAATATCATGGATATATTATTGGATCAAGGTTGGAGCGAAATTGACAGTAAATTGGTTAAAAATTATGAACTCCCAAACTTCATTGAGGCGATAAATTTTATAAACTTAGTGGCTTCAGAAGCTGAAAACATGAATCATCATCCAGATATTAAACTGTACAATTACAAAAATGTACGCCTAATTTTAACCACTCACTCCAAGGGTAAAATCACAAAAAAAGACATTATCCTTGCCAAAAGCATCGACAAAATATTTGACTCGATGAAAGTCTTTTAGGTGATCACAATACCTTTGTTATAAGTACCCAATACTTGCATTCCTTTCGTATAGTCTGATATTTTATCTAAGGCATTCCTAAACTGCCTTGGCCCCTGAAATTCCAAATCGACATGAAAAAAGTATTGCCAATTGATACCCGGAATTGGTAAAGATTGAATCTTCGAAAGATTAATGTTCTCCTTGGCAAAACAATCCAAAATATAAGACAAGCTCCCCGGTTTATGACTGGTACTAAAGTATAGTGATGCTTTATTGTACCCTCCGTTTGGAACAACATCTTTCTTTCTCTTTAAAACAAAAAAACGGGTTTGATTGTCTTTTATGCTTTCAATTTCCTCAGCTATAATTTCCAATCCATACAATTCTGCCGGATAATCACCGGCAATAGCTCCCACACCCATCAATTGATTGTTTCTTACATTCTTCGCACTTAAGGCCGTATCCTCCATTTCCACCAATTTAATATTTGGATGATCGTGAAAGAAAGCACGACACTGATGAATTGCCATTGGATGAGAATGAACCTCTTTTAAATCTTCAATTTTTTGCCCGGGCAAAGCCATTAAATTTTGCTTAATTCTCAAAAATATCTCCCCTTCAATTACAAGACCGGAATCCTGAAGAAGCCCGTAATTCTGAAGAATACTTCCGGCAATAGAATTTTCAATCGCCATTATTCCACCATCGCATACCGATTCATCCTGTATTAATTCAACAAGTGTGGCGAAATTACCGGCAGGAATAATTTCAACATCTTCTCCGTAATAGGCATTGGCAGCCAAATGGTGAAAACACCCCTCAACTCCTTGAATTACAATTTTTCTTTTCTTCATGGTTATAGTTAGATTTTGTATCACAAAAAAGAGTCCCGATTAATCAGGACCCTTTGTGAATAATATTACATTTTATTTCATAGGAATCCTGTTCTTCTCTCCGCTAAAAAAGAAAAAAATAAAAAACCAACTCTTAAAAAATACTGTTTTCATCTGTTTATAATTTTAAGTTTTTGTCAGATGGAACTTACCATATAATCATTTCCCTGTGTGTAGAAAGCTTTATACATGGACGTTTCATGTGTTTATAATTTGATTTTTAATTACCATATAGCCTGTCCCGAACTTGTTTCGAGAGAACTTAACATTCTGAGATAATCATCCCTCTGTGTGTCAAAATCGCTTTGATATGGACGTTTCATATAGTCAAAAAAAAAAAGAGCCCTTACAGAGGCTCATCATCAATTAAATAGTACGTGAATCCTCTTCTAACAACAACTGCTAAAAAAGAAAAATCGCCCGATATGCATATTATTACTCATACTTTCTGTACTAATTCTTTTCAAAGGTAAAAAAATATTTCATACAACCTGAGAATTATCATACTCATGCAGGCAGCAATGCCGTTAAACCTCTCAATGTTATGATATGACTGCTGGTAATTCTTCTCAATACCTATCTTTTTTATTGATTCTAATTTTTAACAGATCAATAACAACCACCCCTGTACTTTCTCAACCAATAGTAGTATATTTAATACTTCAATATCTTTATATATCGGAAATGAAATTTAGATACCAATTATTACTACTTAGCTTGCTTATTATTTCAATAAAATCAGTAAGCGCTCAGGAAATTAAATCCCACAATTTTAAGGACCTGGAACCTATTCTTCATCATCAGAATGATACCACTTACGTGATTAACTTTTGGGCGATGTGGTGCAAACCATGTGTTGAAGAACTTCCTGAATTTGAAGATATCCGTAAAGATTATACAGGTAAAAAGGTAAAAGTAATACTGGTTAGTCTCGATTTTGGAAAAAATGTAGAAGACCGCTTACTCGGCTTTTTAAAGAAAAAAAATATAAATGCTGAAGTTGTTTTACTCGATGATCCGGATGCAAATAGCTGGATTGGAAAAGTTGATAAAGACTGGGATGGTGCTCTTCCTGCTACTCTTATCTATAAAAAAGGGATTCGAAAAGTTTTTACCCGTCAGATTTCGTACGACGAATTGGCGGGCTCAATTGATAAATTAAATAATCAACCGAATTAAAATTTATAATTATGAAGAAAGTATTGATTTTGGGTCTGTTTATATTGGCCACAATGGGAATACGAGCTCAAGGCTACCAGATAGGCGACAAGGCGAAAGACTTTAAACTGAAAAATGTTGATGGGAAACAGATTTCGCTAGCCGATTACAAGGATGCCAAAGGATTCATTGTGATTTTCACATGCAATCATTGTCCTTATTCTGTAGCTTATGAAGATCGGATTCTCGAAATTGACAAAAAATACAAGGAAAAAGGATTCCCGGTAATTGCTATCAATCCAAACGATCCGGAATTGTACGAAAGCGATTCTTTCGACAATATGATTGTACGGGCAAAGGAAAAAGGATTTACATTCCCTTATCTGATGGATGAAACACAGGAAGTATTTAAAAGATTTGGCGCAACCAAAACTCCTCACGTTTTTATTTTAAGCAATAAGAGCGGAGAATACACAGTGGAATATATTGGTGCGATCGATAACAATTACAAAGACGCATCTCAGGTTACAAGCAGATATGTTGAGGATGCTGTAGATGCACTCTTACAAAATAAAAAACCAGAAGTTACTTCGACAAAAGCAATTGGTTGTGGAATTAAAACCAAAGGATAAGGAAATCACCAAGAAAAAGATCCAGACATCAAATGATGCCTGGATCTTTACTATAATTCAATTGCATTCCAACCTGCTGAATTGGTTCCTGTTTATTCGGCAATTTTTAAAGACAGCTTTCCAACCACCCTGCCCGTTTCACTGTACTGATGAGCCTTGTCAATATCAATTAGATCGTAAGATTTATCGATGTAAGTTTTTAAAAGGCCTGCATCAACAAAATCAGCCAATAATTCCAGATCTGCCTTACTTTCCTGTACAAAGATCTTCTTCATTTTTTTTGAACTAACCAGATTATGAATAGATCCGAGCAAGAGAATATTGAACGAAGGAAGTGTAGTCACAAAAACCCCACCCCGCTGCAAAATATGTTTTACTTTTGAATATTCCTGATTTCCTACTACATCGAAAAAAATGTCATACTCTTCCTGAAGCGAAACAATATCTTGTTCAAAATAGTCAACGACCTGATCGGCACCTAACTCTTTTGCAAATTGTACATTTCTGTTGCTGCACACCCCTGTAACCTTGCAGTCGTAAGCTTTAGCCAATTGCACAGCAAAAGACCCAACACCTCCCGAGCAACCATTCACCAAAACACTCATTCCTTTTCGGATATTACCCATGTTCCGAAGTGCCTGCAGTGCTGTTAATCCTGCCAAAGGCAAAGTTGCCGCCTCTTCAAAATTCATTTTTTGCGGTTTTAATGCCAGATGACATGCAGAGGTAGCTACATATTCAGCATAGGCACCATTCTTTGTAATATCAATTTTTCCAAAAACCTCATCGCCGACTCTAAAGAACTGAACATTTTTACCAATTTCGACAATTCGGCCAGCAATATCTCCTCCTAATACACAGGGCAGTTTCTTTCTCATGAATAGTTTCAAACTGCCTTTACGGATTTTCCAATCGACAGGATTAACAGAAGATGCATAAACCTCAACCAGTACCTGATTATGATCTACCTGAGGACGAGCAAGATTAGCTATCTCTAATACATCCGGAGCCCCGTATTTTTTCATAACTACCGCTTTCATCTGTTTGTATTTTTTATTTTATTACCATGAGTAAATAATCATGCCCCTGCATGCCGCAACTGCCTTTTATGAACGTTTCACATCCTGAAAATTTACAATTCAAAACACTTCTAATTAACCCGTTGAGCTTCGTTCAAGTTACAACAAGTTTCCAATACTTTCAAAGAAAAAGGCTCATCCTTAAGGATAAGCCCAATTGTATAATCTATATCTTATTTCATATCGTCCCAATCGCCGTCAAACAAAATTTTATCCAAAGAACGCCGTTCCCTTTTACTCGATTCCATTTCTCTAATATTTTCGGGTAATTGCATTGGATCGCCTCTATAACCAACAGCGATCATTGTTACAATATCAAAATCGAAAGGAATTTCGAACATCTCCCGAGCTTTTTCAACACTAAAACCAGCCATTTGATGCATATATAAATCCATACTCGTTGCCTGAGCAGACATGTTTCCAATGGCCAAACCCAAATCATGACGCGCATGATGATTTTCTTTTTGATTCTGAGCAAACTTTTTTGCAGCTAGTGTCAAAATAATCATGGGTGCTGTTTTTACCCACATCTGATTAAACTCTCCCAAACAAGACAACAATTGATCGTATCGCTCCGGGTAATCTTTTGTTGCGTAAACAAACCTCCACGGTTGTTCATTAAAACAAGACGCGGCAAATGATGCAGCCTCGAATAATTTTTCAATCTTGGCAGGTTCAATTTCTTTGTCCCCAAAGGCTCTCGGACTCCATCGTTTGTCTATCAATTCATGAATTTCAGCACTCATTGCTCTATCGGTTTATAATGAAAAAATGTCCTTACATCAGTAAAATGGCGATACCGGGGTAGGTTTTGGTAAAGAATTACACAGCTTTGAAGATAAGCATATTTTAACAAAAATTAAGGACTTGCTTGTATTTTATTGTCTATATTTGGGCCTATTTAATAATCAATGAACCACTTATAATAACTTGAATGAAAGCAAGTGTATATTTATTGATTCCTCTGTTACTATTTATGCTGTTGGTAGACATTTATACCTACCGTGGTGTGAAACCTCTGATTGCCAGGATAAAATATTCACCGGCAAGACAATCATTAAGCATCCTGTTTTGGGGTATTTCAGTTTTAGTTTTTGCTGGTTTTACCCTGTTTATGTTCGGGATTAAGCATGTACAACAATCTGAAACCTATATCTATGTTGGATACCTGGTAGCTGGTTTTTCATTGTTTTATATTCCAAAGTTTGTATTTGTACTTTTCGTTCTATTAAAAGATATACTAGGAGCGATTGCAGGAATCATTAATTGGTTCGGGGAGAGAAAGAAAAAAAGTGTACCACAATTTAATTCGAAGAGAAAAATGGAGAGATCCGAGTTTTTGTATCAAATGGGATTGATTTTAGCAGCCATTCCGTTTGCATCAATTTTATATGGTGTAACCAAAGGGAAATTTAACTACAGGGTAATGAGGGAAAAGATCAGCTTCGATCATCTTCCCAAGTCATTTAAAGGGCTCAAAATCGTTCAAATATCCGACATGCATCTGGGCAGTTTCAATAAGAATTTTGAGAAAATAACCAAGGCTGTTGAACTGATCAACGAACAAGAACCGGACCTGATTCTATTCACAGGCGATTTGGTAAATAACTTTGCCGAAGAAACAGAAGGATGGGCACCGATATTGTCTAAAATGAATGCGAAAATTGGAAAATATTCCATCATGGGGAATCACGACTACGGTGATTATTCTTACTGGAAATCACCTGCCGACAAAGCCCAAAATTTACAAACAATTAAAGATTTTCACCACGAAATGGGCTTTAAGCTGCTTCTGAACGAATCGGAAACCATATCATTAAATGGTGAAGAAATTGCACTGGTTGGTGTCGAAAACTGGGGTAAACCTCCTTTCCCTCAGCATGGCGATTTACAAAAAGCCATCAACGGATCGGCCAATCTGCCCTTTAAAATTTTGATGAGTCACGATCCTTCGCATTGGGATGCGCAGGTTTTGGATACTGATATTGCCCTTACCTTCTCGGGTCATACACATGGAATGCAATTTGGGCTCGAACGGGCAGGCATAAAATGGAGTCCGGTACAGTACAAATATCCCCGCTGGGGCGGATTGTACCAGCAAGGGAATCAATACCTTTATGTGAATCGTGGTTTTGGTTATATCGGATTCCCCGGCCGGGTTGGTATGCCACCCGAAATTACCTTGGTGGAACTGACCTAACTGAACGCAGACTAACGCGAACACATCTGGTTGTAAACAGATTCTGAAATTATAGATAAGGATGCGCACTTGCGTGTCCTTTTTTTATTTTTACACCTCATCCCCGGCCCTTCTCCTGATGGTGAAGGAGAACAAAACGCGCAAAAAAAACCAATGACAATACATTTTTATTTTGTACATTTAACAGACTTAGTGATTTGATACATTGACAGTTCCAAACACCCCTTATTACATACTGTCAAGATTTTCGGATTACTACCTTCATTTCTTACTACGAACTAAACATTTTTTCTATGAACGAATTCAAGAAATTTATAGCCAAAGGAAATGTACTTGAAATGGCTGTCGGTCTGATTATGGCTCTTTACTTTGGTGCCATTGTTAAATCATTGGTAAATGATATTATTATGCCTCCGGTAGGAATTGTATTAGGCGGAGTTGATTTCTCTGATCTGAAAATAATTCTGCAGTCGGCTGTTCTGGAATCGGCACCCGGTGCCGGCGATGCTGTTGGCGAGGTAGCAATTGCTTATGGTTTGTTTATTAATGCAATTATTACCTTCCTGATTGTTGCCTTCGCTATTTTTATGCTTGTAAAATCATTCAATAAAATGAAAGAGAAAATGGAAAAGAAAGCAGAAGAAGCACCTGCGGCACCAGCCACTCCAAGCAAAGAGGAAGTGCTGCTAAGCGAAATCCGCGATCTGCTAAAAAATAAATAAGCAAAACAGAAAGGACTCGAAAGAGTCCTTTTTTTAATGTAGTGCTTTTAAAATCTTAGTTCTATTATCGGAGGTATACTACTCCAACGATCGGAGCACTACTACTCCAGGCATCGGAGTAGTACCAGTCTTATTCTTAAAATAATTATAAGCAGTAAAAATACAAAAAAATAAGAGCCAATTGGTTAGAATTGGCTTTCATTACAATCAATAATAGTTTGTTTGCTGCGGCCTATTTAAAATAACATCAGACAATTAACCAACAGGTAACAAGTCGATTAACAAGCGTCCCACTTTTATGTTTTTACTGTCTTTTAAAGCAACTCTCACCTCTACCTGAAAACTGCCTGTATTCAAAGTATCGGGTACAAAAAACAACAATTCCGATGGTTTGTTTTTCACAACATTACCTGCTTTAGTGGCAGTACCATCACCGGCAATAAAAAAGATTCCCTGATTTTCATCCGCCTCATCGAATTTTAAAAGCGATCCTTTTAGAGAAGCAATCTGACCCGGACTAAAAGTCTCGTTTACGGCTTTGGTTTTTAAATCGGTGAACTGTTGAATCACCGGCTGTGCCACAGATATTTCGACCTTACGCAATTCGATATTGCCAACTGCCTCGGTCAGCCGACTGCCTGCGTTCAGGTTCAAACGAATGGTGTGACGCTTTTTGTCGAAACCATCGCTCTCGTTAACAAACACCCCCGAAATACTCGGATACACCTTAAACAACTCGGTGTTTACATTGTTACCACTGGCTGCATTTCCTACCCGCAAAAGTTGAAGATGCTCGGCCAATGGGTTACCTGTTTACTATTTTACGATTCTTCCTGTTTTTTCCTATTTGCTTCTACCGCCAATCGTCTCCCCCGCTTAACAAAAACAGATTGAAACTACTCAATAAAAATGACATATCAGAACCATAACCGGTAAAACACACCCATACTTATGCTAAAAATACCACACCTACTTTAGCTGCTCATACTGTTTATTGGGCTTTGAGTACAATTGTAAAAAATGTTAAATTTATCAGATTCTCTAAAATACAACACAAAAACCAATCGCAAATCAACAAACCTTTATTGCTGATTAACAGATCAAATACAACAACAAAACATTTTTCCCCAACAAAACCAAGCAAACAATCCTAGCTCACAAACACCCGCCCACAAAGCCTTTCTTTACTATTTATATTGATAATGAATAAGTGAATCTGCTTTCCTGTTTTTATTTTATGCTTACTTTTAAAGGGCAACTATAAATAAAAAATGGGATTTACTCTCATTATTTGACTCAAAATATTAGTCAAATAAAGAACCCAATTGATGTCATATTTAGTGATTCATAATAATATGTGTTCATTACTACCCTATATGGGGCGATAAACACAATTACGAAATCGTAAGCCATATGCCTATTACCAAAACCATTGGTTGTGTGGTGGACAATTTTGTTATTATCAAATTAATTATTGGTGGTTTATGATATCCTAAATTTATCGATAGCAGAATCAATTTAAACGCAAATTAATAACTAGATACCATGAATACAGATCAGAAATTAGTTTTTTCAGATGAAACTATACAAAGTCTTTTTGGTTTTGAAGATGCAGAAAGTGAACCTATTGATAGGCTTCGAGAATATTATCTTAAAAAAGATACTTTTGCTAGAGTTGTTTCTGATCTACCAATAAGAATACTTGTTGGCCATAAAGGAACTGGGAAGTCTGCTCTTTTCAAAGTCGCTATTGCTGAAGAAAAAGAAAATGGAAATTTACCAATTTTAATAAAGCCTGATGATATTGCAGAGCTTGGAAAATCAGACGAGAATTTCCTATTGAGAATTAGACAATGGAAGCTTGGTTTGACTAAAATTATAGGCTCCAAAGTATTAAATGAATTTGGTTTATATGATGAGAAAACTGCAGGAAAATTGAGTCAGTTTGGAGTGAAATTAGTCTCTTTTGTTTCTGAAACAGTAACATCTCTCAAAGATAAAATTGACTTACAACCAATTCAAATTAAATCAATTAACAATTTCTTAAAGACTAAGAAAATTATTATTTATCTTGATGACTTAGATCGAGGTTGGCAAGGTAAAAAGGATGATATCAACCGAATTTCAACATTATTAAATGCAATACGTGATTTAGCAAACGATAATGCTGGTTTAATATTTAAAGTATCATTAAGATCAGATGTTTATTATTTAGTCCGCACTTCTGATGAATCAACTGATAAAATCGAAGGTTCTGTGGTATGGTATAAATGGTCAAATCATGAGATCTTAGTATTGCTAATTAAACGAGTTCTTACTTTTTTTGGTGAAAAATCCGATGAAGAACAACTAATGAAAACCCCGCAAAAACACTTAATTCATTATCTAGACAGAGTATTTGAGCCACGGTTTTATGGTAAAGGAAAATGGGAAGATGTAGCAATACATAGAATTTTAATGTCACTTACAAGAAAAAGACCACGTGATTTGGTAAAGTTATGCTCTCTAGCCGCTCAACAAGCATATTCTAGTGGTTCGAATCTATTGCGGTCACCACATTTTCAAGCAATATTTGAGGAATATTCCCAAGGTAGAATTCAGGATACAATCAATGAATATCGTACCGAATTACCTCTGATCGAAAAACTAATTTTTGGGATGAAACCTACTAAGAAAGAGAGATTTGCCGCGGATGGATACATTTATTCGACAGCTGAACTTCAAATCAAGATAAATAATATTAAACAGCAAAATAATTTTTCATTTACGAATGGACGCTCTGCCACCGCCAAAGATTTAGCTCAATTCTTATTTAAGATAAATTTTTTGACAGCGAGAAAAGTTTTAGATGACGGAACTATTCAGAGAAAGTATTTTGAGGAAAATAGATATTTATCAAATTCATTTGTTGATTTTGGATATGATTGGGAGGTACATCCTGCATTTAGATGGGCTTTGCAACCAGATGATATTCAAGATATTTTTAATAATCTAATCTTGAATCCTTAAACATAAACAGAGTTTTACCTGTGGACAAATACCAAAACAAATACCGCATAAAAACCACCCGCTTGCAAAGCTGGGATTACGGGGCAAATGCACCCTATTTTGTTACCATCTGTACCGCAAACAGGAAACATTTTTTCGGGCAGGTGCTAAATGGGCTGATGCAATTATCGGAAATCGGAAGAATGGCCGAAAGCTTTTGGCTGGCCATACCCGAACACTTTCCCTTTGTGCAGCTGGATGCCTTTGTGGTAATGCCCAACCATGTGCATGGAATAATTGTGATCAACAAAGATGATGGATATTGTAAAGACACAAGATTTTGTGTCTCCACAAAAAACCAATTCGGGCCACAATCCAAAAATCTGGCATCAATTGTCCGCGGGTTTAAAATTGGTGTGAAAAAATATGCCACCATGCACCAAATCGAATTTGCCTGGCAATCTCTTTACCACGATCACATCATCAGAAATGATATCGCCTACCAACGAATACACAATTATATTCTAAATAATCCCGCAAAATGGGAAGAAGATAAATTCCATAAATAATATCGTACAGACGCAAGATTTTGCGTCTCAACCACAAGATTTTCAATCTCAACGAGGAAATCTTTCATCTCAACGAAAATCCCGTACAGACGCAAGATTTTGCGTCTCAACCGCAAGATTTTTCTTCTCAACTGGAATTCCTAAAACGCACTCAAAGAAAAGGATATCAACAAATTCGCAAACATACTGCCCGTTTGATCCTCATATCCGACACGAATTCCCAAATCGACAGGAGCCGAAAAGCGAAGCACATGCAAGTCGGTACTTAGCTCAGCGCCAAAGGATGTAAATGCCTCTTTATAACTGAACAGATTCTGATTCAGATCCAAAACCTTTCCTTTCTGATAGCCATAATCGAAAAAAGCATTCATTTTTACCCGTTTAAAGTAAACCAACGGACCCAAATTCCAATCCGGATAAAACAGAGGCAATGCATAACCAAAACCTGTCGAGAAAATATCCTCACCATAGATATCCGTCATCCCCCTTGGACTCTTAATCATATTTGAAAAACGGGAATTATAGCTGGATCGGTTTTGATATCCCCCATACAATTTAATGCCATGATGCTTTACAAATCCGGGAAAATACAAATGACTTTCGGCCGACCATGTTTCTCCCAGACTGGAATCGCCAAAAGGCGTGTGGCGATAGTTCAATTCCAGTATTTGCGCCCATTGGTACTGCACATCGCGCGGAGCCGTTTTTGCAATGTTATAGGCAAAAATCTGATACTCCATGATCTCCTGAGAGAAACTGTTATCCCCAAAATCGTACTCGCCTAAGCCCAATGAATTTGCTTGTGTTGTAGCTAAAGGCGTATATTTTATATTGGCCAGCTTTGCCAAACTGCAGGTTACTTTCGGTATTATGCGTGTGGAATATTTTCCTCCTGAAAGATCGAACGGCAAACTAATGCTATTCTCCCATCCCCACTGCTTTAGTTTGCGATAAACCAATATTGTATCTACCTGAGAGGGGGAAATCCGATCGGCAAGAGTCGGAAACTGTGCTTCCTTATTCCCCACAGTTAGTTTCGAATCGATAATTGGAAACCATCCCCGATAGGACATATTCACATAAAACTGCCCGTTTTTATAGCCTTGTTCTTTCTTATACCCTACGGTAGTTAACAAAGTACTCAGCTTGTTTTGCGAGGCAACAGATACGCCTATATCAGATTCCTGTTCCAGCCCATCGATAAACAGAGGAGCCCAGGAATGAAAATTGAACAGATGGCCCAATTTCGAATAGTTCTTCACCTGAAAACGACCCAAATCTGTTGTGTCGGGAGATAACTTTTCACCCAATTGCTCTGATAGACTTTCTGCCAATGGAAATACGGCGCAATCCCCCTCCCATTCCTTCCAATTATTGGCTTGGTAATCTGTTTTTACGGGCAAATAGCCATCGGATGTGTAATCGGAATAATAAAGTTGATTGCCATTTGCATGAAGATCGCGCGCACCAAACCTCGATGATGTTACCTGATAGATTTTTTTGCTTGATTTTTCAAAAGCAAAAACATTATCAATTCCTGTAAATCCGGCTGTAAAAAAGATATGATCATTACTTACCTCTAGCTGAGATATTTCCTGTTTCCCTGAAGAAAACAAGCAGGTTCTGTTTCCGGAATTTACATCGAGAGATACCAATTTCTTTCCTTTTTTATTCAACAAAATGTATACTATCGATTGGTTCCCATCCCACTTTGGTGATAAAATAAACTCACCTTTTCCAGCATCAATTCGTTGTTCGATCAGCTTACTTTCAGCATCGATTATTACCAGATGATTATCACCCGGATCATCTGTTTCAACAGCTGCAATCAGCTTCCCATCCTCCGAAAAAGCAGGTGCAAACAAGCTATTCCTGTACTTAAACCTGCTTCTTCTTTTCAATTTGGTATCATAAATTACCAAAACACTTTTATCGGCTTTTTCCCAACGCAAATGGTCTTTTCTTTCTGACCAAATGAGCTTGCCATTCCTATAGTCGAAGCCAGTATTAAAATCATACCCGGGAACGAAAAGTTTCTCTTGTTTCCCTTCTTTACTGATTCTCTCGAAATATGCAGCATCCGCCAAACCCTCTTTCAGTACAATTACTTCGCCCGATTCACTCACATGAGGAAATCGCTTGTTGGTATAGATTTCCTCACGATTTGCCAATGGTTCAAAATCTGTCAGATTCAATTGTGCATCCTGAACTTTCCACTCCCATTGCAATTCCTTCATGGTATCGTAATACAACATCAGCTTGCCATCGGCCCGGGTATTTTTCTCCTTTACCTGTTCCCAATTGATATCCTCTACCTTTATTCCTTTGGCAAGAATCTCTTTTTGCTTTTCGGATAACGAATCGAATACAGAATCTCGTTTCCCATTCATTCCCCGCTTAATTCCATCAGCAAACCTTGTTAATCCCAAAGGTCTTCGCCCAACCCGACTGAGAGTTTTCTCCCAAAGTTGATCCCCATAATGGGTTCTTGCTTTGCCAACCAAATAATAGCCCAACTTGTAACGATCAGTGGCATAATCCTGATACGATCCGTTGATTGCCTTATCGTAGGAATAGTTGCCTTTTTCGATAAATTGAGCACGCAGCTCCTGCTCAAAAAATGGCAATCGTCCCCGCCCCGACTCACTTAAGGCTGTTTCGGAACAAACAGCATCACCTTCTAAAAACCATGGAGGTAAATACAGCCCCACCACAACAATGGTAGACTGCTGACCAAATATATAATTCAAGAAACGAGTAAATCCCTGTTCTAATTTATCCATCTGAATAACATGCCGGTATTCATGAGTAGTTACATGATCAATCCAAACCTGAGCATCATTATCGGGCGCAGAGGTATTGTACAATTCCATTCGCTTCGGAGCCCAAGCTACCATACCATTTGTGGTTGCACTTTGGGTATGCACTACAACAGAAAACTTTTTAGGTTGATGTTGGAGATCCTTCCCTCCCTTTAAGAGTAAATCCTGAAAAATAGCTGCCATATATCCGGCCTTTTCTTCATACCCTTCAGGAAATATAATTTGAAATTCGTTCGTATTAATTTGTTTCCATCTTATGGAGGCAGGGTCTTGGCCGGTACTAAAATATTGTCCTCTGGCAAGACTGCAGGTTGTTATCAAACAAAAGAAAACAAAACATATTCTAACAAATTTCATCATATCAAAAGAGTAATAATATTGATTGTTCTTTTAAAATAGTATCGGGAAAATTTATAATATTGATCCAAAGGAACAAAACCTCATATACAGAGAATAACAATTAAACTAAATGCCATCAAAACAGCACACGTAAGCTCGCAATTCCGAATAAATATTAATTTTATAAGCCACTAAAAATACTTATTTTTAATTGAATATAAACTTCCCTATGAATATCAATCAATATAAAATATCGAAAAATATAAGCTTAGCCAAGACAGACACTTTCAAAGAAATTGAAGATGCGAAAGAAAAACTAAAACACATCCGCAGAAAAATCAGCGAATTGCAGGATATAATGTATGCCCATGGCAAATACAATATGCTTATTTGTCTGCAAGGTATGGACACATCAGGAAAGGATAGTTTGGTTAGAGAAGTATTTAAAGATGTAAACGCAAGAGGTGTTGTGGTACATAGTTTTAAAACTCCTACTTCAGCTGAATTAAAACATGATTTTTTGTGGCGGCATTACTTGGCACTGCCGCAAAGGGGCAAAATTTGTGTTTTTAACCGCACCCATTACGAAAATGTTTTGGTTACACGGGTACACCCGGAATATATTTTGGGTGAAAACATTCCTTCGGTGACCAGTCTTAACGATTTGGACGATGCCTTTTATCACAAGCGCATGGAACGGATTGTAAATTTTGAAGAGCACATTGCCGAAAGTGGAACTATCATATTAAAATTCTTTTTACATCTCTCCAAAGAGGAACAGAAAAAGAGATTGTTTCGAAGACTTAGCCGCAAAGAAAAAAACTGGAAGTTTTCAAAAGATGATTTGAAGGAACGAAAGTCGTGGAGTTCATATCAGGAATGTTACGAAGATGCTATTAATCGTACATCAAAAGATTGTGCTCCCTGGTATGTTGTTCCTGCAGACGACAAGGCAACCGCCAGGTTGATTGTTGCTGAAACGATACTTCAAAGCCTGCAATCGTACAAAGACATGGTAGAACCAAGTCTCGACGAGGAAACTTTATCGCATGTAGATGAATTTAAAAGGCAACTTGAAAATGATTAATGACGCGAAGCAAGAAGCATTCCCGTTTTTTTTGACTTCAAAAGATACTCTAAATACTGAAATATCGCTGTTGCAGAAATTAGTAAAACACACGAATCAGGATAAATCTTCTTTTATCTTGATTTTCTGTGCTTGCCTCCTACTTATTGCAGTCAATTTTTTTTGCCGCAAACAGATTGGATCAGAAGCCTAATTTGATTTGCAAAATTCAATTTCTATGCAGACCTTTGCCTTCCTAAATATGCAAAACAATCAGGTTGTTGCAAACACAAAATTATGAGTGAAATAATTATTAAAACTCCGGAGCAAATTGAAGGAATTCGAAAAAGTGCTCAATTGGCCGGAAATACTCTAAAATACATTAGCGATTTCGTTAAAGAAGGAGTTAGCACAGAATACTTAAATCAATTAATTGAAGAATACATTCGAAATAATGGTGCAATACCTGCGCCTTTAAATTATCATGGTTTTCCAAAATCATGTTGTATTTCCTTAAATAATGTGATCTGCCACGGTATTCCGGATGAAAAAACCATTCTTAAAAATGGTGATATTTTAAATATTGATGTGACGACAATCTTAGATGGTTACTATGGCGATACAAGCTCCATGTTTACTATTGGTGAGATTTCGGAACAAGCGGCAAAATTGGTTGAAGATACCGAGCATGCTTTGTATTTAGGAATTGAGCAAGTAAAACCTGGCAACTACTTTGGCAATATCGGCTTTATGATTGGGCGGTTTGCCAAAGGGAAAAAATACAGTGTTGTTTACGAATTTTGCGGTCATGGTGTTGGCATCGACTTTCACGAAGCGCCTCAGGTTGAACATATAGCGCCTAAAAATTCAGGGCCAAAAATGAAAGCAGGTATGATTTTCACCATTGAGCCAATGATTAATTTGGGGAAACCAAGAGCTATTGTTGATGAAAGAGATGGCTGGACAGCCCGTACGATTGATAAGAAGTTATCGGCTCAATTTGAACATACTGTTTTAGTAACTGAAGATGGATTTGAAATTCTTTCGGATGTAGGTGAATACGATATTTTTAAGTAGATATCTGTAAAAGCTTACTTCCAGATAAATATCAAAAGAAACCGTTTCAAAATCAATTTTGGAACGGTTCTTTTTTGCTTTTTAAAACGTCGATTTAATTGTAATTTCGAGACGTTAATTGATATCAGAAAAATGAAACGTCCGTAAGTAAATAATTATCAACTCACAATGGGGGTAATTGTTTGCAAACGGTAAGTTCTCCCGAAACAAGTTCGGGACAGGCTATATGGCAATTAAAAATCAAATTATAAACACATGAAAAATGCAGCTGTTATATTGGCCGGAGGAAGCGGAAAACGTATGGGAGGATCATTACCTAAACAATTCCTGATTCTTGGAGAGAAACCAATCATTCAGCACTCAATCGAAGCGTTTGAAAATCACCCGGATATCGATGAAATATGCATCATTATGCAGGCTGATTTTATTCATGAAGTTGAATGCATTGTAAAAGAGAATAACTTCAATAAAGTGAAGCACATTTTGCCTGGAGGCAAAGAAAGAAGTGATTCAAGTCTCGCTGCTATTCATGCATATCAAGAAGAACAAAATATCAACTTAATCTTTCATGATGCTGTACGCCCCTTTGTTTCAAGTGAAATTATTTCTAATGTAATTCGAGAACTTAATGCTGGAAAATCAGTTGCTGTTGCCATAACAACTGTTGATACCATTTTTGAAGTTGACGAGAAAAACAAAATTATTTCTGTTCCGCAAAGAAGTTTTTTAAGAAGAGCACAAACGCCTCAGGCCTTCCCTTACCATACAATTAAATCAGCTTATGAAATTGCTTTAAAAGATCCTGATTTTGTGGCAACAGATGATTGTGGTGTTGTATTGAAATATCTACCAACAGAAGCCATCTACATTGTTGAAGGTGATGAATCCAACATCAAAATTACTTTTGAAGGAGATTTAGTGTTGGGGGAACAGATTCTAAAACGATAAAGTATCCGCTTTACTCTTTTTGGGTTTTAAACAATACTCCTGAAAAGATTTTCAATATACTCTTTTGTCAGCAATGCCGGGTTATTCTTCAACCTTTCCAGATTACAATTGGATAGCTTAAAAATCTGCTTTTCTTCAATCCCCAACTGACTTAACTTCATGCATAAACCAATTTCTGACCAAAATGTTTCGATTTTTGCAACACCATCAGATAGATTATCTGCATTAATCAACGAGAGAATTCGTTGAATATCTTCCTTTGCAAATACATAATTGGCTTGCATCACATGAATTAAAGTTATCGCTACCGCATGTCCGTGTGGCACATCAAACAAGGACGTCATTTTGTACGACAAAGCATGACTCGCAGTTGTCTTGGATATATTAATTGCTTTTCCGGCCCAATAAGCTCCCTCGATTACTGCATCTTTCGAAGCATGATCGTTATCTGAAACTGCTCTCACCAGATTATTCCAAACCAAGCCAATTGCCTTTGCTGCATATTCTTTCGATTCTGAATTTCCTCCGGTTGCCCACATCGATTCTACTGCCTGACAAAAAGCATCCGCTCCCGTGCAAGCAGTAAGATAAGCTGGTGTAGAATACGTAAACTGAGAATCTACAATTACATATTCTGGAAGAATGTACTTGTGTGCAAAGGAATATTTTTCTCCATTGATATACATTACCGCGAAATGGGTTGCCTCACTTCCGGTTCCTGCAGTTGTTGGAATGGCAACAAAAGGAAATGGCTTTTGTTCCAATTGGTTTGCCTTAATAGTTTCTTCCAGATTCTCATGAACCATTGATAAACTATTAATCAGTTTTGCGATGTCAATCGCACTTCCACCACCAATCGCAATGGTTAATTCACAGTTCTCTTTTTTAAAAAGCCCAATTCCCTTCTCAACATCTTCCAGTTTAGGATTCTCTTCAAAATCAGAAAATCTAAAATATGGAATCCCTTTTAAAAGGGATTCCATTATTTTTTGAGCTCCGGATTTCGTGTAAGAGGATTTACCTGTTACTAAAAATATCTTTTTGCCTGAGTGTAATTTCAATATTTCCGATAAGTTGGAAATACTTCCCTTACCTATGTATATATTCTCAATCATTTTTCAAAAAATTCATCAAGCTTAGCTTGTTCTCAACAGGTGTTGTAGTTGGTCTTCCCAATTCGTTTCGGGCACCTTTTTTAACACGAATTTCCAATATAGCTGGTCCTTCACTAGCGATAAACTGAGGTAGAATTGAATTCAATGACTCATGAGAATCTGCAAAAAAAGATTCTTTGTATCCAAACCCCTTTGCTATCTGACCAAAATCAATATCAAAACCAACTGTTGGCTGACCTCCTACTGAATCATGAGATCCGTTATTGAAAACAATATGCTTTAGATTCTTGCAATCAGCCGCCGCAATTATTCCAAAAGAACCTGTATGCATAATAATAGCTCCATCGCCATCAAAACAATACACTTTCTTAGATGAATGCATGGCAATACCCATGGCAATTTGAGAAGCATGTCCCATTGAACCAACAGTGAGAAAATCTTTCTCGTGCCCCGTGTTGTGCTTCTCTCTAATCTCAAAAAGTTCTCTGGAAATCTTACCGGTAGTAGAAACAACAACAGAATCTTGCTCTATCATCTCAACCACTTTTTCAATGGCTTCTTCTCTTTCCGGATAAGTATTTACAGGATCCTTAGCTGTTAGTTTATAAGTCTCGAAAGTTTCCTTTTTAACTAAAAACACATAAGGACTTGAATTCTCTTTACAGCACGCAAGTGCTTTACTCACCTGATTGTTAGCTTCCTTAGTATCCGTACTCAATACGTCACTTGGAATCTGCATGGCATCGAAAAGATCTTTCGATACTTTCCCCTGCTTTACATGCTGCGGTTCATCTTTCACTCCAGGTTCTCCACGCCATCCAACAAAAAGAATCATTGGGATTTTGTAAACATCCTCGTCTGCCAAAGACAGCAAAGGGTTCACAGCATTTCCAATTCCTGAATTTTGCATGTAAACAACAGGAACCAATCCGGTTGCCAAATGATACCCGCTGGCCAAACCTACTGCAGCTCCTTCGTTAGAAGCTATAATGTGTTTGTTTGCAGGATAATTGTCAAACATATAGGCTGAAAGAGAAGCTAAAAGAGAATCTGGAACTCCTGTATAGAAGTTCACATCATTGCTCTCCAGATTTTTAAAAAATGATTTTAATTCTATCATTCCAATCTTATTTAGTACCAGGGATTAATTCAAGGATTTCCTTTATTGGCATGCATTTATCATTGGCATCTGATGAACGTCCATTTGCAAGAATCGATTTTGCAACATTCATCATTGCAGGATAAGAAGCTCGCAACATGTGATTTGCATAAATCACAACGTTGACACCCATTTTGCTAAATTCCTCTTCTGTAATGTGATTAAATGTAGATGGAACAACAACAATCGGAGTATTCTTGTTATCAGCTCTAAATCGTTCACAGAACTCTTTTATGTCATCTCCTGTATTCTCTTTGCTGTGAATCATCACTCCATCGGCACCTGCTTTAACATACGCATGCGCTCTTTCCAAAGCCTCTTCTACCGTTCTTCCAAGAATCAAACTTTCTACACGTGCAATAATCATGAAATCTTCAGTAACCTGAGCTAGTTTTCCGGCTTTAATTTTTGCCGAAAAATCTTCTACTGTATCCTGAGTCTGAGCAACTGATGTTCCAAATAAAGAATTCTTTTTTAAACCTGTTTTATCTTCGATGATCACTGCAGAAATACCGTGACGTTCCAGAGTTCTAACCGTAAATACAAAATGTTCTACTTTTCCTCCTGTATCGCCATCGTAAATTATAGGCTTCGTTGTACACTCCAAAGTGTCATTTAAACCATGCATTCTGGTTGTAATATCAACGGCCTCAATATCAGGCTTTCCCTTTGAGGTAGAATCAGTCAAACTACTTGACCACATTCCATCAAACTCTTGATTTAAACCATTTACGCTCACTTTAGCATTTTCTGCAATTAATCCAGTCAATCCACTGTGAGATTCAAGAATACGAACAATAGGTTTGGCTTGAATTAGCCGACGTAATCTCTTCATTCTTATTTCAGGAGTCGTTCCTATCGACTTTACCTTCTCATTTAATTTAGAAGAAGAAATCCCCTGTGTATAAGGAACATCAATAACCTTGCCATTCCATTCTTTGATGGTGTCGATTACACGTTGTCTGGTTTCCTGTTGAATTCCTTCTTTCCAATCATCACCATGAACAACAAAATCAGGTTTCACCTTCATTAAGTTTGGTACATAGTCAAGAGAATCCTGAGGAATTACTTTTTCAACTCCTTTTATATTTTCAACGATCATTTTTCTCTGTTCGTAATCCAAATAAGGTAAACGCTTATAACTTGCAATTGCCTTATCTGTAAGAACACCAACAGTAACACTACCCAACTTTTCGCCTTCTTTGATAATATTCAAATGCCCCGGATGAATGATATCGGCACTCATCCCTATGTAAACACTTTTGCTCATGATATATATATTTTAGATGTTTCACTATTCTATAAGCAACTTTACCATCCACATCACCCACAACCATTCTAACTAAATCTTGTCTTTGATTGATGTTTTTATTGCTATTTTCTAAATTTTCTTTCAACAAACTAACCATCTGTTGGTAATTATTGGCATTATCGCCTACGTTCCACAAATCAAAATTAAAGAGATCCAGCCTCTTATTCAATTTGTTTGGCATTAATTTATAATACCATCTGGATTTTACAAAACGATTAACGATTACTGGTTTTCTCATAGCGGCAAATTCATAAATAGCCGCTGAGAAATCAGATACCAAAATATCTGCTACCTGCATAAATGGGATCAGTGAATTTTCCGATAAGTCTGCGAAATAAACATTATCCTGCTGATTCCACTTTTGAATTAATCGTAGCTCACTAGAATATTTTTTCCTCATGTAGATATAAAAATGAGGTTTAATTATAATATTATAATTTGATAATAACTTCGGTAAGTTGGCTGGGATTTTTCCAATTGATGAAGGATAAAATGTAGGTGCATAAAGAATGGTTTTCTTAGTTGGATCGAAAAAATACTTTTTTCTTAAATTCCGAATTGCATCATCATCATTCCGCAGTAACAAATCTAATTTCGAATATCCAACAACAACAGTGTTGTCCTTCTTTTCTGGATGTGCACGAAGAATATTCTCACGAATAAAATCTGTTTCAACAAAGCGAATATCAAATTGAGTAAGCTCATCTCTCAAATACACATTTTTACCTCCCCAACATCCATGGAAAATTGATACTGTTTTCTTAAAAGTAATATTGGTTTCTTGAATCGAATTGCCAAATACCAAAAACTCACAAACTAATCCTTCCCGTTTCAGAGGCAAATACTCAATACCATGTTCACAACAATGGGCTATGGTTGTTTTATTTTGTTCTTCAAGATTTCTTGATTTTTCTTCTGGAATTATAATCGCAAAAGACAGCCCATTAACTCTCAACTCATCCATCACAGAAATAAAATGAGGAAAGAAATAATTATTTTCTAAATAGAATAATGCAAAGTATGATTTTCTTTTATCAGGCATATAAAAATAACTTATTTCAAAGATTTTTTTGAACTTAAAATTCCTTTTTTCGATAGTCTAATCCAAAATCCCAGATTATCACCAAGTAATTTCCCTCGATCCAAAGCACAGGCAAGATCAATTTTAAATGGGATCTGTTTTACGGGCACATTCACCTCTGCATATCCAGAAAATTGCTTCAATTTAGATGCGTATGGAATATTATATGTACCATAATTGCTACTGTAAGTAAAGTATGTTTTATAGGGTAAACCAAATATTTCGCCTCCAATACCAAAATGAACAGCCTTAAAGCGATTATTTGCGATTACAACGTGTCCATCTTTAGTTCCGGTCGTAAATAAAGGCGAACCAATTGTTCTGCCTTGGTGAGTCCATCCTGATCGGTATTCACTATGATTAAAATAATTATCACGCCCTCCTAAAATATGATCTCCTATCTGAAAAATCGATCCTCCTTGATAAGATGTATGATAATATTCAATAACAGCTGATTGAATTAGAGCATTATCACTTTTTTTATTTTTATAGTAGATGCCGTACAAACCATCAGGGTTATTGTTCATCCGTTTACCTGAACCATCTTCAAAAACCGTTTGGAGATAAGCATTCAAACTAAATTTATCATCATTATAATAAACATCAAATCGATAACTTCCGATATGATTACCTAAGCGGTACTCGTCATTATTAAAAGAACCGGCATCATCTCCTTCAATCATAAAAATCTTCATATACTTGCTTAATGAGCCCGAAATATTACCATTTACAGGATGCGTTCCTGCCCACAATGCATAATGTTCAATACCTGCACTTGCACTCAGCTTGTAATCTTCAAAAATCCGCAGGTAAAAATTCTTGTGATGAATTCTTGCATTATCAATATACCTGTTGTCCATTGTAATTCCATCAGATAAAAGTCCTTTAAAAGAAATAAAGCCTTTTGTGTAGGGTACATTTGTCCATTCCGGAACACTTAATTCATATTGAGGGTATGCCCGCGAGTTATTTGAATACAATAAATCACCATTAGTTGAAGATAATCCGTCATATTTTTGAGCATGACTTTTTTGCCCAATATAAAAATGGATGAACTTCCATCGTATACCGCCATATAGCTGATCAACCATCAACTTTGATTCTTTTCCTGTATAAACAAGTCCTGAAGCTTTCCACATAAAATCAAATGACTCATTTTGATTTTCTTCAAAATTCATACCAAGGGATAAATCACCCATTACATAACCATGAGTAGGCACGATCCCATTTTGATTAGAATGAAGCCAAAAAGGAAGATTATTGTCAGTACCAACTGCTGAAGAAGCACCTACCTCGTAATTAGTTTTCTTCTGAGCAAAAACAATTATACCTACAAACATTAAAACGATTAAAAGACTACCTTTTTTTTGCATTACTCATCAAAATTTAAAATTCAAGTGGACAAAGATAGGTATTATAATCTGTGTTTTTTATAAAAAATGTGTTTTATCAATGGCTTGCCAGACTCCTAATATCGCTTAATTGGTGCTGTAAAATTGAATTAGAATACAATTTTTGTTTTCTTTGCATACTAGAGTCAAATTTAGTTCAACACTAGATTTAATTTTAATATAAACTCAAATTTATATCGCATCATACCCAGTAAATTGATCCTAAAAATAACAGAATGAGAATAGTTTTATTTTGCGAACAGAAGTATACAATATCCATGGTTGAACCAATATATGCAGAAGCAATTTTGGAAGGTTGCCATGAAATTCTATGGTATATTCATGAAAAGAACATCCCTCATTTCGACAAGGAGGTTCCTTGGACTCACAATATTAGTGACATTTATAAATTTTCGCCGGAAGTAATCTTCGTTCCTTGTAATGTAGTTCCTTATGATCTGCCGGGAGTTAAAATTCAAATATCACATGGCTATGAGTGTGGTGAGAAAAGATACTTCAGAATTCGTGATTATTTCGATCTTTATTTAACTCAAGGTCCTTATTTTACTAATGGATATAAGAAATCGCTTAAGAATAGACAGAAAGCTGAAGTTGTTGAGACTGGCTGGTCAAGAAGAGATAGTATTTTGAGAGATCTGACAAGATACAATGACTACAAACAAGAATTACTACTCAAATACAATAAAAAGAAAATAGCTTTATACGCACCAACTTTTCCTCCTTCAATCACCTCCTTACCTTTTATGCAAGAAGGGATACAGAAATTTGTGGAAGAAAGAGATGATGTTTTATTAATTCTGAAATTTCACCCGTTAACAGATCCAAAATGGATGAAGGATTATGAGAATATTGCAGCATCCAATAAAAATATGCTTTGGATGGCTGATGTTGATATTAATAAATTCCTTCTGATTTCAGATGTAATGATAAGCGACTCATCTTCGGTTGTTTTTGAATTTCTATTACTCGACAAACCCGTCATAACCTATAAAAACGCTTCTCCGGTAAAGTACTGGAGAGATATTACGGATCCATTACGACTATCGGAAGCTTTTGAAAAAGAAATAACTTTTGATGAGTATGCGGACAAAAGAAAGGAAGCAATTGAATACTTCGATCCTTATTTTGATGGTAAATCATGCAAAAGAATGTTAGAAGCGGCAAAAAACTATATTGCGGAAAATGGAGTTCCTGAGAAAAGAGAATTAGGTTTTTTTAGAAGAAGAAAATCATTAAAACGGTTTAAATAATGCACTATCAAATAAATCCCATCTACAATCATATTAAAACCCAAATTCTGGAAATCCCAAATATTTTCAGCTCTCAGGGTAAGATTATTCAGGATGGCCGAAACACAATAAAAATCATTGATATTGATGGGATTAAAATAAATGTTAAGTCATTCAAAACTCCTAACATTATCAATAAATATGCATACCGATACTTAAGAGATTCTAAAGCTAAACGATCTTTCGACTATGCTACAAGGCTTTTAGAAATGGAAATATCAACACCTGAACCAATTGCTTGTATTGAGTTTTACAAAAATGGAGGTTTAAGCAACAGCTACTATATATCAATTCAAGAAGAATGCGATTATACCTTTAGAGAATTAATTGGGAAAGAGATCGCTGAAATCGAGAAGGTTTTGATTGAATTTACTCGTTTCACATATGACTTTCACAAAAAAGGCATGTATTTTATCGATCATTCACCAGGAAATACACTAATCAAAGAAGAAGGCTTAAATTTCAAATTCTATTTGGTTGATTTAAATCGAACCAAATTTAAAAATGTTGATCTTGATTTAGGAATTAAAAATTTCTATAGAATTGGAGCAAATGAGGAAATGATTAAAATAATGGCTAATGAATATGCTAATCTGTGGAATGCGGACGCAAACTATGTCACAAAAAAGATGTTGAACATTACACTATGCCATAATGATGCTGTTCGGAAAAAGAAATTAGCCAGAGCTAAAAAACAAAGGCAAAAAACAGAAGTATAAAAAATCACAATTCACAGAATGGATCTTGTGATTTTTTTAGCGTTCAGTCATCTTACTATATTCTTGTATTATTTGAATTATTGAACCTGAGCAAATTTCATCCTGACAAATATTATTTGGATGTATAAATTCAAAACCCACAATATCATCATTTGCATCAATTTCTTTAAAAGATTTTATTTTGCAAAGATAGGCCAAATCTAAGGTAAATACAGATAATCCACCAAAAACATATTCGTTTGGATAAGACATAAAATAGGACAATTCTGCAACTTCTAAATTTAGCTCTTCCTTAATTTCACGACAAAGTGCCTGTTCTGCTGTTTCCATTACATCCACAAAGCCTCCTGGTAAATCGAGCATTCCTTTCTGGGGTTCAACAGCTCGTTTGGCAAGTAACAACTCTCCTTTTTCGTTAACTATTAAAGCAGCGACTGCAGCAGAAGCATTTACATACAAATGAAAATGACAGTTCTCACACAAAAATGAATTATCACTTTTGTAAAGAAACTTCTCTCCGCCACATTTGGGACAATATTTAATTACTTTTTGAGGGAATGTTGGACTCATCTTCTACTTTTTTTATGAACAACAAATCTACTGGAATGAAATTGGCTTTACAATAATAAAACGACATTTTTAACTGGATATTAGCACTAAATTTATTTGGATTGACAAAAAATAAGCCTATTATTCCTATTTAGCTGTTTGATATTTTCAAAAAGTTATTACTTTTAAAACGAAGCAAATTACTAATGGGACGAGCCAACCTCGTTTCTATCCTGACACATTTATTGGGGTTTATCTTTTTCATGTTTCATTAAGTCGCTATTACTGATTAAAAAAAGATATTCTGGCCGCCCATTATTTTTATTTGCGAAATTAAAACCAAGAATAAATTTCTAACCCAACTACCATAAAATCAAAAAAGGCAAATTTCGATTGAAATTTGCCTTTTTTACTAATAACCTGACGCCCGGCTGTCTTTATGCCTTTTAGTATCTGCAACACCAATGTATTCTCCCGATTCGGAAACAAAAACAGCAGCCATTACACCTATTTTTGATTGATCCTTTATTACATGTCCTGTTGCTTCGAGCTTGTTTAAAACATCCTTCGATGGAAAATCTGTTTCAACATACACTTCATCGGGCAACCATTGTGAATGAATTCGGGGAGCATCAACAACTTGCTGAGATGACATTTCAAAATCAATTGTATTAATAATGTTTTGAAAGACTGAAGTTATGATTGTAGATCCTCCGGGAGAGCCTAATACCATAAACAGTTTTCCATTTTTCTCCACAATTGTTGGTGTCATACTGCTCAGCATTCGCTTTCCGGGTTTAATGGCATTCGCCTCACCACCAACCAATCCAAACTGATTTGGGAAACCTGGTTTGCTGCTAAAATCATCCATTTCATTATTTAGGAAAAAGCCCCCCCCTTTAACCACCACTTTACTTCCGTAATTGCCGTTTAATGTTGTGGTGACAGCGATTGCATTTCCCTGCGCATCGGCAATGGAAAAATGAGTGGTTTCAAAACTTTCAATTACCTCAACACTACCTGCCTTAACATCCTGGGAGTCTGTTTTCTTGTCCATTTCAATATCAGAAAATCGATTCTCTAAATATTCATCGTCAACTAATCGATTAACCGGAACCTCGTAATAATCCGGATCACCAAGCCAGGTTGCCCGATCGGCATAAACCCGTCTCTCCAATTCCACCATTAAATGGATGTGCTCAAAAGATCCAAAACTATACTTATTCATTTTATACTGCTCTGCACCACTTAATAATTGCAGTAATGCAACTCCTCCACTTGATGGCGGAGGCATTGAAATAATTTTATGTCCCCGATAATCTCCGATTAAAGGAACTCTCCAGACCGATTGATACTCCTGAAGATCTTTAGCTGTAATAATACCACCATTCCTCTCCATTTCTGAAACGATTAAATCAGAAGTTTCTCCAGCATAAAACCCATCCCGTCCGTTTACTTTTATTCGCAGCAATACTCTTGCTAAGGCTGTATTTTTTAAGCTGTCTCCTTCCCTAAAAAAATTAACTCCAACATACGGATTTGAACCTTCTCCTAAATTCTGATTTTTTATCTGATCTCGATAATCGTTTAATTTATTTGCTTCCAATAAACTCAAAGCTACACCATTTTTTGCCAACTTAATTGCTGGAACCAGCAATGCCTTCCATTCCATTTTTCCGTATTTCTGATGAAGTTTAACCATTCCATCAACCGTACCCGGAACTCCAACGGCCAAATGCCCTTTTTGACTCAAATCAGAATTAACATTTCCATCCTCATCGCAATACATCTGTTCAAATGCAGCTTTTGGTGCTGTTTCTCTAAAGTCCAGCGAATTGTACTCTCCCTTAGAAGTTCGGATAACAGCAAAACCTCCTCCGGCAATATTTCCGGCTCGCGGGTAGACAACCGCCAACGCAAATTGTACGGCTACAGCCGCATCGAAGGCATTTCCACCTTTTTGCAATATTTCCCTCCCAACTTCGGAAGCCAAATAATGAGCCGTTACCACAACCCCGTTATCATAGGATTTTGATTTAGGAGGAACACTACATGAAAAAACAAGAAGAAAAAAGGCTAAAATGATTGAGATAAATTTTGCTGTGCTCATGTTTGGTTTACTAAATGATTCAGAATTCTAAAGATAAATAGGATTTATACATAACAAAGCTTTTGCCGCAAAAAAAGAGCCGTTGCATTGCAACAGCTCTTTGATTTATATCAGCCTATTTTTTTAAAGCTAAATTCTTTTTAGTTGAAAATGTAACGCAATCCAATTTGCAATTGCCATTTTGAGTTAACGGATACATCATCAATATAAGAATCCTTTAAATTTGGATCGAACTGCAGCCATGGCGTACCGTTACCATCAACACCATTCACAGTGATTGGATTGGTTGTATTTGCAAATTGACGAACTCCCCAATTGGAACTAATCATATTTCCTAAATTCAGAACATCAATTGAAAATTGAAGTGTATTTTTCTTTTTGCCGGCCATAAAGTTATAATCCTGCATGAATCGAAAATCCAATTGTCCATACCAAGGCAACATGGCACCGTTACGCTCAGCATACTTTCCTCTTCTGTCCTCCAGATAATTATCCTGACTAATAAATTTATCCAGAGCTATCCATTGTTCTGAAGCATTGGAAGCAACAACACCAACACCATTTTCATCAACCGTACCAAAATTAATATCTCCAGAACTTCTTGGAACATAAATTAAATCATTGTTTGCAATGGCATCACCATTAATATCACCCGTATAGGTATAAGAGTAACGGTTTCCTTTCCCGGCTTCGTAGAATATTGCAAACGAAGAAGCAAATTTACCATAGCTTACTTTATACATAGCCGAAGCAATCACTCTGTGCTGCAAACCATATCTTGACCAAGAATAAGCCGGACTGTTTGGATTACCAACAACAGGATTTCTTTGGAATGCATCTGCCGCAATTTCAGCTGGAATAGAAGTCAAATCCTTTGCACTTAAATAAGTATAAGCAACATCTGCTGACAAACCTGAATCCCATCGTTTGGATAACTTTGCCGTTGTTGTAAACTGATACCCTTTTTTTGTATTATCCAATACGATTGCCCCAGCATCCAGAAAAGATTCTGATCCGGCAGAAGCTGAATAAATATTCACCTCATTAAATCCGACAAATCGAGCACGTGTATCTCCTGTTCCCGACAGATTTCCTGATGGTGGCAGCATATTGTAATTTCTGTGAACAACAGCATTAACATCCTTCGAATAAATCCCCTCCAAAGTTGCTAACCAGCCATCTCCAAATTTCACATCCATTGCCAGGTTGTTTTTCCAAACCTGAGGATATTTAAAATCATCAGCAGTTGAATTCAATTGAAATTCATAACCAGCATCGATTCGTGCATTGGTAGATTGGTTTCCTAACCAAACAAAAGGAATACGACCGGTGAAAATTCCTGATCCTCCCCGTAATTGTATAGTATTATCCCCTTTTACATCATAATTAAATCCAAATCGTGGCGACCACATAATATTAGAATTTGGCCAGGTTGCAGGATCCAATCTCACTGAATTTCCTTTTTCATTCACCCAACCATCAAAATTCTTTCCCCGGTCGGTAGCTTCATCTTGTGGAATATCATTGTAATACTTAGGAAGATCAATACGCAATCCCAAAGTCAATTTCAGATCATCATTCACCTGAAACTCATCCTGAGCATAAAAAGCAATTTGAGCCACATCAACATCCGACCATGCAAAAGCATTTTTATTGGCATCTGTTACATCTTGATTCAAATCATTCGTTGGATTACCAACAAAATAGGCGAAATCATCATTTAAAAAATTCTGAGTACTAAAGGCTGTAATCCAAGGATAATAGAACAGGTTGAATGAATTTTCGAATTTAAACCGCTCATAATTAAAACCAACTGTAATTGCATGACGATCTGAATAGTAAGTTAAATTATCAGAAATTTGGTACACATCCTGATTCAAAACATTGCTCGTTGAAAACATTTCAGAACCTGCAGTAATTGCAACCTGACCTTGATCGTTCAAAATATCGATAACCGGAAAAGGTTCAGAATGTGGATTTCGCTTATCACGGAAAGATGTATATCCAAGCAATAATTTATTGGATATTTTACTTGAAAATCTGGAATTTAATTCTCCAACCACTGAGTTGATCTTATTAAAAATCCGGTAGGAGGAATTTTCGAATGGCAAACGGTAACTTGTTGCCCCACGACCACCAACAGCTTCGGGATGCGGAAGAATATCTTTCCATGCATCCAGCATATTGTAACGAAGAACTAATTTATGATTACGCGACAAATTCGCATCCAGTTTAATCAAGAATTTATCATTCGACGTTTCGTGGTTATATCCCTGATACCTACCCGGATCATAACCCCATCGGTCTCTTAAATGACTCTGAACCGCTTTAATATCAGCTTCGGGCACACTAGTTGTATTCGAATTTCCTCTGTTCGTGCCATCATCAGCCACAAAACCATGTGCTAGCTGATCTCTTCTTTCCTGCTCGTAATTAACGAAGAAGAACAATTTATTTTTGATCAGCGGGCCTCCAACACTAACTCCATATTGCTTTGTGCTAAAATCGAAGTTTTTTACTTTTAAACCACTCACCTTATTACCAATCATCTTTTCATTACGGAAATAGTAGTAAGTTGTCCCCTTAAAATCATTAGTCCCCGATTTGGTTACCGCATTTACACCGGCCCCGGTAAAACCTCCTTCGCGAACATCAAAAGGAGCCAAAGAAACTTGAATTTGGTCAATTGCATCTAAAGAAACAGGTTGAGCATCAGCCTGACCTCCAGGAGTAGAAACATCCAATCCAAAGGAGTTATTAAAAATCGAACCATCCAACGAGAAGTTATTATAGAGATTGTTTCGCCCTCCAAAACTGTTTCCATCCGATTCCGGCGTTAATCTGGTTAAATCACCCTGTGACCTCGAAATTGTCGGTAAAGCGATAATTTTCTCTCGGTTGACATTGGTCTGAGCTCCAGTCCTGTCCTGACTAATTATGTCGTTCTTGTCATAAACAATTGTGATTTCATCAATCTGAACATTGTCTTCGTGAAGAACAAGATTAATCTCGGCCGATTTATTCAACTGCAAATAAATGTTGTCTTGTTTCGTTTCCCTATAACCAATAAAAGTTACAGTTACTGTGTAAGGTCCCCCAATTTTCATATTTCGGATATCAAAACGACCATCATCTTGTGTAATAGTGCCATACTGAGTTCCGGTAGGAGTATGAGTAGCGACTATTGTAGCCGCAAAAACAGGAGCATTGCCTGAATCAACAATTTTCCCCCGCATTGAAGAGGTTGTTACCCCTTGCGAAAAAGCATTAGGCAAGAAACCTGCCATTGCAATAATCAGGAATAGTAATTTAACATTCTTCATATTAAAAATAGATTAGATTATAATTAGGTAAGCCTAAAATACAAAATACTATTTCAAACCTTCAAATCTTTTATTCATAATTATTAACAATCAACATATTAAACCCTCAAGACTAAATTATTCTGTTAAATATTAGCAATCCTGCAAAATGTTAATATTTGTTAAAACCTTAATGATTGCACAACAATGTCTCAACATAATTCGATTGGCGTTTTATAATATCACTCTCCCTTATTTATTTCCATTCTTGCTTACTATTTTTCAAAATTGACATTCAAATCATATGAAATTTGATTTTAGAATTGAAAAAACACTTTATTTAAAATATTTATTAAGAATTTAAAATAAACATATAAAAAAAAGATGTTGCAAAAACAACACCTTCCTTCCTACTCACTCCAAATCTTACTTTCGTGATCGATATACCAGGTTTTCCCGGTTTTTCCTTTGGCATAAATTAGAAATTGCAATTTCGTAATTTCTACATGAACAGGAAAAACTGATTTTACTTCTTTTTGATAAGATCCCTTCTCATTGTAATACTGCTTCTGATGATTATACAATTTTATAAGCTCCATTTTTAAAGGATAATCTTCATCTGAAACAAAAATATCAGCACCCTTACCTGCCACATTTGTTGAAAACTGCACATACCCCCATGTTTCCGGCTGATGCATAGCAATAACACCTTGCGGAGACCACACCCAGTTGTGCTCCGGATAAGCTTTTCCTGTTTCGGGATTAATGCACTTGGAATAAGCCCCTTTTTCTGCTTTTACATCCCAATTTACCCGTGAAAAATTAACCCGCCATTGTTCTCCGTTTTTTGGCTTCCGCTGCTCAGGAGCACATTCTTTTAATACATCCCAGGGAAAAGCAATTTCCAATGTCCATTTCTCGTCTTTATCCGAAGAATTGTTTATTGTTCCGTAAATAGCCGTTGCCGATTTTAATCCTTTGATATCCCACGCATTAATTGCCGGTGCTCCATCACGATATGGTTTTGCGATCATCAAATCCCAAATGGTATTTAATGCATTCATTTCAAACTCATAATATCGGTGATTATCCCCTTGAGGATCAATAAATACCTCAAAATCATTATCGTAAAATATTACTGTATCGCGTTGCTTTAACTTTCCCCAAACATGAGGTTCTTCCAATTCTGCAGCCACATAAAAATAATCTTCATCCCAAGCCATTTTAACATGAGTTTTATACGTAGGCAAAGGCTTTTTACCGCCTTCTATATCCACAAAATTTTCTGACCAATTTATATCTCCCCACTCCGAATCACTAATTATTCCATCGATAGTAATTGAATTTGAAATTTGATAACACATGTATGATCTCGCTTGATCCTGAGCCTTTCCCAAAGCAATAACAGTTAGCATCAAAACGATTAGTAAAGTTGTTCTCATATCAAGAAGCGTATTTATTTTTATTTAAAATTAAGTAACAAAATAATCATTTTACCACTTTCAAATCTAAGGATAATTTTCAGCATTAGAATTTAAACTTTATAACATTTACGGGAGTTTAAGATGGTATTCCGCTGCATCATCAGTACTAATCTGGTTTAGCATGATGAAAAAAAAAACATTTATTCCTACTTTTGAAAAGAAGCTAAAAACCAAACTCATGTTAGAATTATTTTATAAACGCCGAAGCATTCGAAAATTTACCGACAAACCTATCGAAGCAGCAAAACTTGAGCGAATTATGCAAGCCGCCTTATTGGCTCCTTCATCAAAAAGTTCATATCCATGTGAATTTGTAATTGTTGACCAAAAGGAAATCAATGATAAACTTTCAGTTTGCAAACCACTTGGAGCTGGATTCCTAAAAAATGCAGCTTGTTCTATTGTAGTAGCAGGCGACGCTGATAAAAGTGATGTTTGGATAGAAGATTGTGCTATTGCATCCACTTTTATTCAGTTACAAGCGGAAAAGGAGGGATTGGGAACCTGTTGGATTCAGATAAGAGAAAGAGAATACAATGATGAGCAATCAGCAGAATCTTATATTCAGGAAGTGGTAAACATGCCTGCAAATATTAAAATTCTGGCAATTATTGCTATCGGCTATAAAGATGGCGAGAAAGCAGGTCGCGATGAAACTTTTCTCAAAAAAGAAAAAATTCATATGAACACATTTTAAAATACGACTAAGAAGGTGTCCAAAAAGGAATATTTTGTAATGGATTGTCATGTTAACCGATCCCAATGGCTATCGGAACGAAACAGCTGTTTTCTAAAGTAAAAGATTCTTCGTCCCGATTCATCGGGATCAGAATGACAATAGAACAAAACTTTTTAGACACCCTCTTTTCTTTCTTTCAAATAAATTTTTATTTGCTGTGGCGTTCTACCAAAAGGCTAACGACTTCTTCCAACTTGTAATCTTTAGCTGCAAGGAGCACCAGGTAATGAAACATCAAATCAGCAGCTTCACCCATAAATAAATCTTTATTGTCATCTTTGGCTTCAATCACCAGCTCAACAGCCTCTTCTCCTACCTTTTGGGCAATCTTATTAATTCCTTTATTAAAAAGACTTGCGGTATAAGATTTCTCAGACAAATTCTTCTTTCTCTCATTAATCACCTGTTGCAACTGCAGCAAAAAATCAATGGAAGATGCTTGGTTCTCTTCTGCCCAGCAAGTATCTGTTCCTTTGTGACAAACCGGACCTACCGGTGCCACTTTTATCAGTAAAGTGTCATTATCACAATCTAAACTTAAATCTTTCAATTCAAGAAAATTACCACTTTCTTCTCCTTTGGTCCAAAGTCTTTTTTTACTTCTGCTATAGAAAGTCACTTTTCCAGTCTCGATTGTTTTTTCGTACGATTCCTTATTCATGTATCCCAGCATCAACACCTTTTGTGTTTTAACATCTTGAATAATTGCAGGCACAAGTCCTTCTCCTTTTTCGAAATCAATTTGGTTTGTCAGATCTTTAAAATTCATCTTTTATAATTGTGGTTCGTTTATATTCTTACTGGTATATTCTTACTTTTTAGATATGTTTTCAAATTGGGAATTTCTATTTCCTTAAAATGAAAAACACTGGCTGCCAAAGCGGCATCAGCCTTCCCTTCGGTAAATGTATCTGCAAAATGTTCCATATTTCCAGCTCCGCCCGAAGCTATAATTGGAATATTTATCATCTCGGATAGTTTCGCCAAAGTTTCATTCGCAAATCCATTCTTGGTTCCATCGTGATTCATTGACGTAAACAAGATTTCTCCTGCACCCAATCTCTCTGCTTCCAGAATCCAATCGAACAAATCAATTCCGGCAGCTAATCTTCCGCCATTTAAATAGACTTCCCATTTGCCGTCGGCAAAGCGGGCATCTACGGCAACAACAACGCACTGACTGCCGAATCGGGAAGCCAAGTCTGATATTAGCTTTGGATTTCGGACAGCCGAAGAATTTATGGATACCTTATCAGCTCCGGCATTCAAGAGAATGCCAACATCCTCCGGTGTAGAAATTCCTCCACCAACAGTGAAAGGTATATTTAGTTCTTTTGCTACTTTCTGCACCAAATCAATAAGTGTTTTCCTCTTTTCATGAGTGGCTGTAATGTCTAAAAAGACCAATTCGTCCGCTCCTTGCTCTGCATAATACGCAGCCAATTCAACAGCATCACCGGCGTCTCGTAAATCGACAAAATTAACTCCTTTAACCGTTCTTCCGTCTTTTACATCCAAACAGGGTATTATTCGTTTCGACAGCATATTTACAGGATAAATTCGTTAACCAATTCATTCATATCAATTCGATTTTCGTAAATCGCCTTGCCGATAATCACGCCCCAACAGCCAATCTCATTCAAAATGCGAACATCTTCGATATTACCAACTCCTCCGCTTGCAACCAGTTCTAAATTGGGAAATTCTTTCATTACCGATTGATACAACTCAACAGCTGGCCCCTGCAGCATTCCATCTTTCGAAATATCGGTACAGATTACAGTTTTCACTCCTTTTTTCTGATAATTCTCCAAAAACCTGAACAAATGATAATCAGAATCTTCTTTCCATCCGGAAATTGAAACCATTTCATTTCGAACATCGGCTCCCAAAATCATTTTATCCGAACCATATTTTTCCATCCATTTTTCGAACATGTCAGGATTCGAAACGGCAATGCTGCCACCTGTAACCTGATTCGCTCCGCACTGAAAAGCCAATTCGATATCTTCATCAGATTTCACTCCTCCACCAAAATCGATTTTCAGATTGGTTCCGGAAGCCACTCTCCGCAACACTTCCGAATTGCAGATATGTCCTGATTTAGCACCTTCCAAATCAACCAAATGCAGACGGGTAATTCCTAATTCTTCAAAGCCTTTTGCTACCTGCAACGGATCTTCACTATATACTTTTTCGGTATCGTAATCTCCTTTTGTTAATCGAACGCATCGGCCTTTTATGGTATCGATAGCTGGTATTATTTTTATTCTGGTCATTTGTTTTAGATATAAGACATGAGGTGTGAGATTCGTGCACATTATCCAATTTCTCACAGTAAATTCCAATTCCTTTTACAGATTGATAAAATTTTCGAGTATCCTAACTCCTACTTCTCCCGATTTTTCAGGATGAAACTGACAAGCATAGAAATTATCTTTCTGAAGTGAAGCACTGAAATTCAATATATAGTTACAAGATGCAACAGTCTCCGAAGAACTTGGCACATAGTAAGAATGTACAAAATAGGCAAATTCCATTTCAGAGACTCCTTTAAACAAACTGCCTTTCAGTTCCTCCAACTGATTCCATCCCATGTGAGGCACTTTGCGTTCATTGGTAAAGCGTTTTACTTGCAGAGGGAAAATACCCAATCCTTTTGTATCACTTTCTTCGGAGCTTTCGCACATCAGCTGCATTCCCAAACAAATACCTAACACGGGTTGTGTCAATTGAGGAATCAATTGATCCAAGCCATTCTTCCGAAGCGAATTCATGGCCCAGGCAGCTTCTCCAACTCCGGGAAATATCACTTTATCTGCACTGCGAATCACTTCTTCGTTATTTGAGACAACAGGAGTAATTCCCAATCGCTCAAAAGCATATTTTACAGATTGAATATTTCCTGCATCATAATCGATGATAACAATTTTCTGATCTTTCATTTTATTTAGACTAAGATGAGAGTCCCGAATTCCCGGGATTAGATAAATCACTTCCCTTACACATTTATTTAAACTTTTAAAGCTTCCCCTTCGTAGATGGCAATTGCAAACAATTTGCGTCTCTTCGAATCGCCATGCGAATGGCTCTGGCCAAAGCTTTAAAAATGCCTTCTATTTTATGATGCTCATTTTGTCCTTCGGCCTTGATATTCAGATTGCATGAAGCTCCATCGGAGAATGACTTAAAAAAGTGGAAAAACATCTCTGTTGGCATTCCTCCAATCATTTCGCGATTGAATTCAGCCTCCCAAACCAACCAATTTCTACCTCCAAAATCAATAGCAACCTGCGCCAAACAGTCATCCATCGGCAAACAGAAACCATAACGATCCAATCCCAATTTATTGCCAAGAGCTAACTTAAATGCTTCTCCCAAAGCAATTGCCGTATCTTCTATGGTGTGATGTTCATCAACTTCCAAATCACCTTTTACGGTAACGCTCAAATTAACTCCGGAGTGTTTGGCAATCTGATCGAGCATGTGATCAAAAAATCCGATTCCTGTATCAAATATGCCTTTTCCTTCACCATCCAGATCCAAAACAATTTTAATCTTTGTTTCGTTCGTATTCCTTTCAACCGTTGCGGTTCGTTCACTTAAGCGCAAAAACTCATATATTTTCTCCCACGATTCTGTGCGCAATTTAATACAAGCTTCCAGTTCCTGTTTCGATTCCGACAACTCATCATCACCAATATTTCCACTTGATGAAATAAAAATTGCTTTTGCATTCAAATTCTTAGCCAATTCAACATCAGTCCAACGATCACCAATCACAAACGAATTTTCCAAATCATACTCCTCCGAGAAATACTTTGTCAACAAAGCCGTACCTGGTTTTCTTGTTGGTGCATTTTCATGAGGAAAAGTTTTATCAATGCATACATCTACGAATTCAATTCCTTCACTGGAAAATGCCTGCATCATTTTATTCTGAGCCGGCCAAAAGGTATCCTCAGGATATGAACCGGTTCCCAAACCATCCTGATTGGTAACCATCACCAGTTCAAAATCAAGTTGCTTTACAATTTTCGCCAGTCCATTAAAAACACCAGGATAATACTCCAATTTCTCCAGACTATCCACCTGATAATCAACAGGAGGCTCCAGAATCAATGTCCCATCTCTATCAATAAACAGAACTTTCTTTTTTGTAGTTGTATCCTTCATGATTTCAATTCAAATTTTGTTAATGTATTTTTCAAAATCGCATTTTCCTCACTTGTACCAATACTAATGCGAACACAGTTTCCCAGGCTTTGAATTTTTGACCGGTCCCGAATAATGATTTCATCGGTAAGCAAATAATCATATAAGCCTCTTGCATCATTCACACGAATCAAAATAAAATTAGCATCAGTAGGATATACTTTCTCAACAAAAGGCAAACCATTCAAAAATGTGATCAAACCTTCTCTTTCTGCGATGATATTCTTCACTTGCTCTTCATACAAATCAACAGTTTCCAATAATTCAAGAGCTTTGGTCTGAGTCAGACAATTCACGTTATAAGGTGGCTTTATTCTGTTCAAGACATTGATTATTTCCCTGGAAGCCAAACCAATACCCAAACGAATTCCTGCCATTCCCCATGCTTTTGACAATGTTTGCAGGATCACTAAATTGGAATAATCGGCTAATTTATCTACCATAGTTTTGCCTGGAGCAAAATCAATGTAAGCCTCATCAATAATAACAATTCCTTTAAATTTATCCAGTAATTCAACAAGCTTACTCTCATCCAACAAATTAGCTGTTGGATTATTCGGCGAACATAGAAATAACAGTTTCGAATTCTGATCGGCAACTGAAAGAACAGCATTTACATCCGGCTGAAAATCCTTATCAAGCGGCACTTCACGATTCTCAATCGCATTGATTCCTGCTGCAACTTCATACATCCCATAGGTTGGCGTACAAATAATTACATTATCGATATTCGGCTCACAAAATGCTCTAAACAAAAGATCAATAACCTCATCACTGCCATTTCCAAGAATCATATTTTCAGAATTCACAGCTTTCAATTCTCCCAAACGTGCTTTTAATGTTCTTTGTATAGGATCCGGATAGCGATTTACTCCATTTTCATACGGATTTTCGTTGGCATCCAAAAAGACAGATCCCTTTCCTGAAAATTCATCTCTTGCAGAAGAATACGGCACCAGTCTTTTCACATTCGCCCGAACCAATTTATTCAAGTCTATGCTTGATTTTATTTTTGCTCCCATCATGAATTTAATTTTATCTTATTCAAACGAACCGTTACTGCATTACTGTGAGCATCCAATTGTTCGGCTTTCGCCATGATTTCAATTACAGGCCCCAAATTCAGCAAGCCCTTCTCACTTATTTTTTGGAAGCTGATACTCTTCATAAAAGAGTCAAGACTCACACCGGAATACGCCTTTGCGGCTCCGTTTGTTGGTAAGGTGTGATTGGTTCCAGATGCATAATCACCTGCACTTTCCGGAGTATAATTTCCTAAAAAAACAGATCCGGCATTTTTGATTCCATCAATCAACAAATCTTCATCTTTTACTGATACAATAAGATGTTCCGGCGCATACGAATTGCTTAATTCAAGAGCTTCTTCCTTTGATTTCACCAAAACAATTTTCGAGTTCTCCAATGCTTTGGCAGCAACATCTCTTCTCGAAAGAGCCTGCAATTGTTTTTCGAGTTCTTGTTCAACTCCTTCTATCAGCTGCTCAGCCCAAGTCACTAATACCACCTGACTATCAGTACCATGCTCTGCCTGAGACAATAAATCTGCGGCAACAAATTCCGGTTCTGCTGTTTCATCAGCCAAAATCATTACCTCCGAAGGTCCCGCCGGCATATCAATTGCCACTCCTATTCTATTTGCGCGTTGTTTGGCCGCAGTCACATACTGATTTCCCGGTCCGAATATTTTATGAACTTTTGGTATCGATTCGGTTCCATATGCCATTCCTCCAATTGCCTGAATGCCGCCAACCTGAAAAACCCGATCGATTCCAACCAACTTGCAGGCATATAGAATGGCCGGATTAATTTTTCCATTCTTCCCTGGAGGTGTACAAAGAACAAGCTCACCACAACCAGCCAATTTTGCAGGAATGCCTAACATTAACACCGTTGAAAACAAAGGAGCGCTTCCACCCGGAACATACAAACCAACCTTTTCGATTGCTGTTGATTTCCTCCAGCAACGAACTCCTTCACTTGTCTCAATCACCTCAGAATCCTGAAATTGAGCCTCATGAAATGTCTGGATATTCTTTGCTGCAATTACCAAAGCTTGTTTTAATTCATCATCGAGCATACTCTCCGATGCATCGATATCAGCTCGGTTAACTTCCGTTTTATTAATATTTACGCCATCATACTGCAGGGTATATTTAAACAACGCTTTATCGCCATCCCGTTTTATTTCTCCAAAAACCAGATTTACGGCATCCTCTAACTCATCCACATTAAAGATAGGACGAGTTAATACACTATTCCAAGATTCTTTCGCCGGGTACTTTATTACTTGCATTTTCGTAGGAATTAAACTTACAACACCATTTTCTGAATTGGAATAATCAATATTCCTTCTGCACCATTCAATTTTAACTGATCAATGACTCCCCAAAAATCATTCTCGTTTATAACAGAGTGAATAGAACTCCATCCTTCCTGTGCCAAAGGCAATACAGTCGGGCTTTTCATTCCAGGCAGCACCTTAATGATATCCTCCACTTTATCATTGGGCGCATTCAGCAAAATATATTTGTTGTTTTTTGCGGCTAAAACAGATTTCATTCGAAACAGCAGTCGTTCCAATATAGCACTCTTTAGATTGCTGATATTTTTATTCGCAACCAAACAGGCCTCCGAAACCAAAACCTCTTCCACCTCAACCAGTCCATTCTTGAACAATGTACTACCGGAACTCACCAAATCGCAAATTCCATCGGCCAAACCAATATTAGGCGCAATTTCAACAGAACCGGAAATTACGTGAATTTCACAATCTAAGTTATTGGCATCTAAAAACTGCTGCAAGGAATTTGGATAGGACGTGGCTAATTTTTTCCCATTAAAATACTCCAATCCTGTATACTCTACATCTTTCGGCAAAGCCATTGCCAACCTACACTTTGAAAAACCTAATTTCTGAAGGATCTCAAGTTCCTTTTGCTTTTCGATAATTACATTCTCTCCTATGATAGCAATATCCGCGACACCATCCTGAACGTACTGAGGAATATCTGAATTTCTTAGGTATAAAACTTCGAGTGGAAAATTGGAAGCGTTTGCTTTCAATTGATCTTTTCCATTATCGATGGAAATACCACACTCTTTCAGAATTCGCAAGGAATCTTCCTGCAGTCTTCCAGATTTTTGTACTGCAATTGTTAATTTTTCTCCCATGGTTAAAAATTTTGGTGCCTTCTGGTATCAGTTTTAGGCAATAAAAAACGCCCGACTGTTACCAGCGGGCGTTTAAATGTTAGTTAAAATATCTTTAGAAATACTGCATAACATCCTCAGCTCACCGGTTGGTAAGTATAATGATGATGATGATGAATTGCAGTAAATTTCATTTTTTCTTTTTTGATATGCCACAAAGATTAGTAAAATATTTTAAGCATCCAAATTCAGACTCAAAGAATTACAATAATATAAACTTAAATTAACAACACCTGATTTAGGCTGCATGTAATAAATTACATGACATTTTACGATACAAAACCAAACCTTATATGGGGGTCATCTCAAAAAAAACAATTTTTCTTCCTTATACCCCTTATCGTAATCGTTATAAATACTAAAAACATCATTTTTTATAAATTACCCCCTATTTTTCTATTGTGTTTTTGATTTTTTTAATACTTTTACAAAATCAAACTATTAAATATAGGGGTCACATTAAAAAAAACCACATTTTATAAACCGATACCCCCACATTCCGAATAGTCTGATTGAAATAAACCATTTTTACTAACTATTATAGAAAACCTAAATTTTTACCACATGCAAAAACATTATTTAGCTCTTCGAAACAAAGCCACATTGCATTCCGAAGATAAAAAAGAGCAATCCCTTTCTTCAAATTTTCGACAACGGTCGAATTTACGCTTGGTCTAAACCCGAAACCCGAGATTCCTTAATCCGGGGAATCTCGGTGTTTCAACCAGCCAAAAATGAAAGAGTATGATTTAAAAAACAATTTAAACAATTAGCTCATGAAAAAGATCGAAGCAATTATCCGTAAAACAAAATTTGAAGACGTAAAAAAAGGCCTGCACAATATCGGAATTGACTACTTGTCATTTTGGGATGTAAGAGGCGTAGGAAAATCAGTAGAAGAGAGAGTTTATCGAGGTGTAATCTACGACACCAGCAGTATCGAAAGAACATTAATTTCTTTCATTGTGCGGGATAAATATGTTGATAGCTGTATTGTAAGCATTCGTGAAAATGCTTTCACCGGAGAAGTTGGAGACGGAAGAATTTTCGTTTACAATGTTGAGGATGCTTACCGTATTCGAACAGGTGATTCGGGTGATCGTTCCCTATACGACGAAGAGTAATCAGCAACTAATTTTTCACAATTTAAATTACCTATCATGGAAGAGACACTTACTTTAAATACTTTACAAGCAGCCG
Source organism: Labilibaculum sp. (assembly GCF_963664555.1). Taxonomy (GTDB): domain Bacteria; phylum Bacteroidota; class Bacteroidia; order Bacteroidales; family Marinifilaceae; genus Labilibaculum. The sequence goes on from NZ_OY761461.1 coordinate 3,438,621, forward strand.
TTGCCGAAACGGGACACTCAATTGATATTGTTTGGGTTTTAATAGCAACAGCACTTGTTATGTTTATGCAGCCAGGATTTGCCATGGCTGAAGCTGGTTTTACAAGATCAAAGAACACAGCTAATATTTTAATGAAAAATCTTGTTGACTTTGCTGTTGGATCCATTGCATTTTTCCTCATTGGATACGCCCTGATGTTTGGCACAGATATAGGAGGATTGATAGGTAAACTTCCATTTATGGAAGATGTAAGACCTGATATTGACTTATCATTTTTAATGTTCCAAACCGTTTTTGCAGCAACAGCAGCTACCATTGTATCCGGTGCTGTCGCTGAACGAACTGAATTTAAAGCCTACGTGCTCTTTAGTATTGTGACTACAGCCATTGTTTACCCAATATCAGGGCACTGGATTTGGGGTGGTGGATGGTTAAGCGAACTTGGCTTTCACGATTTTGCCGGATCAACTGTTGTTCACTCCGTTGGAGCATGGATGGGACTTGTCGGAGCCGCTATAATCGGCCCTAGAATAGGAAAATATAATGGCAAAGTAAATGCCATTCCCGGTCACAATCTTACCTTTGCCGCACTTGGCGTATTCATTCTTTGGTTTGGATGGTTTGGTTTTAATGCAGGCTCTCAATTAGCCGCTAACGGCACAGCAAATACAGTTGCAATATCTCATATATTCCTGACAACCAATTTATCTGCCGCGGCAGGTACCATAGCCGCACTGGTAATTAGCTGGATTCGCTATAAACGCCCTACTCTTTCTTTAAGCCTGAACGGTTCATTAGCCGGCTTGGTAGCAATTACTGCTGGTTGTGATATTGTATCGCCGGAATCTGCCATCATCATTGGCTTAATTGCTGGTACAGTACTCGTATTTGGAGTAGAATTTATTGACAAAGTTTTACGAATTGATGATCCGGTAGGTGCTGTAACAGTGCACGGAATCAATGGTGCCCTGGGAACAATTTTAGTCGGATTTTTCGCCAAAGAAGGTGGTGTATTCTACGGAGGAGGTTTCAGTCTGCTGGGAATTCAGGTTTTAGGTGTTGCTGCAGTTGCGGCATGGGCTTTAGGCACAGCATATATTATCTTTAAAATATTAAAGATTACCGTTGGATTAAGAGTATCTGCCCGTGTTGAGGAAGAAGGTCTTGACATCTATGAACATGGAGAAAAAGCATACCACTAACACTTTCTAACTAACTCGTTTCTCACAAATGGCAAGGTACAATGTTTGTTCCCTGCCATTTATTTTTTGTTTATCTATGTTTATTTTAAATAATTTGTAATTTCATATAAAATTCTACGTTAACTTAGAATGAGTAAATACAAACTTTTAAATCAAATAAAAATGAATCAAATGAAGAAAGTAAATGTGTTTTTATTAGCCTGTTTTTTCCTAGTGCTAAGCATAGGACAATCCGGATGTTATGGGCCATTTCGCCTGACAAAAAATTTACATGAATGGAATGGCACAGTAGGTGACAAATTTATTAACGCACTGGTATTTTTTGCATTTATTGTTATTCCGGTTTACGAAGTTGCTGTTTTCGTTGACGGTGTTGTATTAAACACCATTGAATTTTGGACCGGAGATAATCCTGTTACCATGACCGAAAATGATAAAGATGTTCAAATCGTAAAAAAAGACGGCAACAAATACCGCATTACAGCTACGCAAAATAAATTTCACATAGAACAACTTCAAGGTGCTAATAAAGGCGATACAGCAGAATTAATCTTCAATCCTGAAAATAACTCATGGAGTTTAAAAGACGGCAACAAAGAACTTCAGAAACTTGTTGATCTAAATATTGAAGCGAATTTAATTCACATATACAAGCCTGATGGTCAAACCGTAACTTTCGATCAAAACACAAATAACCTTGCAGACATTAAGGCTCAGCTAAACGCAGAATCAATAAACTGGGCTCAAAAATAAACAGCAAGTCCTGTTCCAAATAAAGAAAACCCCAATTGTTATATCTAACTTTTGGGGTTTATTTTAATGGCTTTGAGCCATAGCCTAAAATTATACTGTCTAAAAATTTTTTCCTTGAACTGATAAATGTAACTTTAATGGTAATCGTTTCAATTTTAGGATGGTATGAATACAAAAGAAAATAAACATATCCAAAGCACTTTTTCAAGGTGCTTTTTTGTCCTTCTTTTACTTCTATCAAACTTATACTCTTTCGGTTTACCGCCTAATACATCACGTGAAAACGAAAAAATCACCCTACAACTTAAATACTTCCATCAATTTCAATTTGCCGGCTATTATGCCGCTCTTCACAAAGGGTTTTATCAAGATGCTGGATTAACAGTTGAATTAATTGAAGGAGGTACAATAAACTCAATTAGTAAAGTTCTAAACGGTGAGGCTGATTACGGCATCGCAGCAAACGATCTTCTAATAGAACGCCTTAACAACAAACCAATAGTCTTACTAGCCTCTATATTCCAAAGCTCTCCATCCATATTTATCTGCCTGCAAAAATCAAACATTCATACGGCGCATGATCTCATCAACAAAAGAATCATGTTGCTCGATGAATACAGGGATCCGGAACTGATGGCGATTTTTTATAAGGAAGGGATTCAAATAAATGACATCAACCGAATTAGCACAACATACAACATTAATGATTTAATTGATGGAAAAACTGATGTATTAAATGCTTACTCTACCAACGAGGCCTTTTTTTTGAAAGAAAGAAACATTCCGTACACTATTATATCACCCAAAACCTACGGTATTGATTTTTATGGTGACTGCCTGTTCACAAGTGAAAAAGAAATCGAAAACCACCCACAAAGAGTGAAGGCATTTATAGAAGCCAGCAAAAAGGGCTGGGAATATGCGTTAGAGAATAAAAAAGAAATTATTGATTTAATTCTTGAAAAATATTCAACAAACAAAACCAGGGCGCATTTAGAATTTGAAGCAAATGAAATTCAAAAACTAATTCTGAATGAATATGTCGAGATTGGCCATATCAATCCCGGCAGATGGGAAAACATTGCCGAAATATGCTCTAAAATGGGAATGATCTCAAAAAATTACGACTTAAGAGGTTTTATATACCAACAAGAGGCATACAACACTCCTACATGGCTTAAATGGATACTTGGAATTGCTATATCAATTAGCGCTATCGTAATTGCCATATCTTACTACTTGTATTTCTTTAACAAACAATTGCAGAAAGCTGTTTCGAAACAGACATCAAGCCTACGCAAAAAAAACATCGAATTGCAAAATGAAATATCAGAAAGAATCAGAACTGTAGCAGCCCTTAAGCAATCTGAAAAAAGATTTCGTGAGATGATTGAAAATCTGCCGTCAGGAGCTATTTTAGTGGAAGAAGATGAAAGCCTGTTCACCAATAAAAAAACATTTGAGATTACCGGGTATACCAATTCTGAATTGCCAAATATCGACTCATGGTTTTCAACCCTTTACCCAAAAGACAAGTCGAAACAGATACAATTGTATCTGGAAAATAAAATTAACAAATTTAACATTGCTTCAATTACAAGTATTACATGTAAGAATGGAGAGCTTAAGGATGTTGAATTTCACGCTTATAAGTTTGACAATAAAGAAATTTGGCTGATGAATGACATATCTGAAAGATTAAAAACACAAAATGCTCTTATCTCCAGTGAAAATAAACTAAGAACTTACATTGAAGAATCTCCCAACGGACTTGTTATTTTTAAACCAAGTACAAAGTTAAGTTTTGCTAATCAGGCCTTTATTGAACTGCTGGAAATTCCAGAATCAAAATTAAAGGAAATTTCTATCCTTGATCTTTTTTCTCCCTCACATCAAGAACAAAACAAAAGCCTTTTAAATCAACTCTTAACCGGTGGTAAAATTCAGGGAGAAGTATTCATTCAAACCACATCCGGCAAAGACATTCCCGTATACATTAGTGCAGTTCAATTAATCAATCATGAATTTTTAGCTTTTATTGTCGATATTTCAGCCATAAAAGAAGCAGAGAATAAACTAAGCCTGGCCTTGAAACATGCAGAAGAAAGTGACCGCTTAAAATCTGCATTTTTAGCCAATATGAGTCATGAAATACGAACTCCAATGAACGGAATACTGGGTTTCAGTCAGTTGTTGCAAAAAGAGAATCTAGATCAGGAAAAAAAAGAAAAATACCTTGACATACTTACACAAAACGGGAAACAACTTTTAGAAATAATCAACAATATAATTGACATTTCTTCTTTGGAAGTTAACCAGCTGAAGGTTAATAATAATGTTTTTTCCGTAAAAAAAATGATTGATGATCTGCAGTTACTTTTTGCAGTGGAAAATATCAGATACAAGAAAGATCAGATAGAAATTCGTTTCAACAACAAGATCTCCCTTGCACAAGATGAAATATATTCTGACTCCGGTAAGATTAAACAGATCCTTATTAATTTAATAAATAACGCTTTAAAATTTACCGAAAAAGGCAACATTACCATATCATCCCGAATTGAAAAATCGAGACTATATATTACCGTTGAAGATACAGGTATTGGCATTCCGAAAGAAAAACAGAATATAATATTTGAACGTTTCGGGCAGGTAGAAAACGCATACACCCGTCAATTTGGAGGGGCCGGTCTTGGGCTCCCTATTTCAAAAGGATTGGCAGAACTTTTACAAGGTGAATTATTCTTCGAATCGACTATCGGCATTGGTTCAAAATTCGAGTTCTACATTCCTATTTAATAGAAAGGGGAAAAGCGACAGAAGATTAGCATTAGAAACAGATACACAAACTAATTTAGGACCTGGAACTTTTCTTTTTAATTTTCTCATTTCGGTGAAGAAATCCTTTACGCTCCATTTTACCCCAACTTCTATTCCCCATTAAATATTCTACATTTCCTTTTACAGCAAAAAATAAACTTATAGGATGAAGAATAAATGGCTCTAACAAAGCCGCAATCCACAAGCGAAAAACATCCATTTTCCGCTCGTAACGATGAAAAGTTAACTCCTCATACAAGATTGCCCATGTAGAAAAAAACACAGCAAAAGTATACACAAACAAAGAAGTAACCAGTATAAAACTCAAACTTAAATTATCTGTAAAAAACAAAACAGTCATGTAAATAATTCCCAGCACTTCAACAAGGGGTGCTAACCACTCAAACAAAAACCAAAAAGGATATCCCAACAAACCCATGGAACCATATTGTGGAGAAAGAAATATTTTTGAATGATCAGTCAGTGTTTCAATCGTACCACGGGTCCATCTACTTCTCTGTCTGCCAAACACTTTCAAATTCACAGGAGCTTCTGTCCAACACAAAGGATCAGGAACATATTCAATCTTATACTTCTCGCGATTCTCAGACATATATCTTCGAATTCGAACTACCAATTCCATATCCTCACCAATCGAATGCGCATACCCGCCACTTTGTACCACCACTTCCCGGTCGAACATTCCCATTGCACCTGAAATAATAATCAATCCATCGAGCTGAGCCCAAGCCATTCTACCCATTAAAAATGAGCGGGTATATTCCAAAACCTGCATTCTGGCCAAAATATTCCGGGGAACTTTCACATCGGCGATTCTTCCGTTTTCAACCAAACACGAGTTGGCTATCCGAACAACACCACCAGCCGCAATCACCCTTCTGTCGGTTCGTTCCAAGAATGGTTTTACCAATTTCAAAACGGCATCCGGCTCCAAAATAGAATCAGCATCAATAGCCATAAATAAAGCTTTATCCGATACGTTAATTCCTGCATTCAAAGCATCCGCTTTCCCTCCGTTTTCCTTGTCGATAACCACCAAATTGGAATAAGTAGAAAGCATAGATTTATATACTCCTCTCACTTCTTTAGTTGGAATCTCCATGTTAACAGCAAAATTGACCTTCTCCAATTTAAACGCCGTCTGCATCTCCTCAAACGTTGAATCGGTACTCCCGTCATTAATAATAATAACATCAAAATTATTGTAATGAATTGTATAAATGGACTCAATATTATCCACAATGGTTTTAGCCTCGTTAAATGCCGGCACAAGCACCGAAACCGAAGGAGTCAGAGGAGAATCAAGTATAACATTATAGTCCACAAAACTATTTTTCTTCAAATAATAATTCAGAGAAAGTCCGGAAATTATACTCAGGAGTGTGTAACTAAAAATTAAAAGAAATGCATAGGAAATAAAAATCCCATCCAAAAAATAACTTATAAATCTTATAAACTCATCGTAATTCATATTCTTGGATCTAAAACATGACTAATTATCCTATTCAATTCTTCATCCCCGTTTTCTGAAAGTGATTGCAGCTTCACAATACCAGGTTCACCAACAAGCACCAGAGACTTACAGCACTCCATCCTAATTTTAAACTCCTCATCATTAATATTTTCTACAAGAAAGTTCATTTCACTCTCCAAACCCAATTTACCAATCGATCTTATGATATTAATCTGATTAGGAAGTTCCTCTAATAAAAAAAGCTCTTTTAATTTAACAACTGCCTCCTTACTCTCCAAATCAATCAGAGTTTTAATAACCTTTCCTTTTACCAAATCATTGTCATGATTTAGCAACTCCATCACTTTGGGTGCAGCTTCCCTTTGTTTTAAAACGCGTATCATATCCAGACAAAACATCACCACAGAGTCATTCCAGTGATCGAGCCACAGATGAAATTCAGGTATTTCAATTCTCTTTTTGCGAATTAAATCAAAAACATTAATCTGCTCCCAAATGGTGAACGGCTTTTCCTGAGAATCCAAAAAAGCAAAGGGCACAAAAGGAAGCAACTTAATCAATCCCATTTGAGATTCAATCCTAAGAATTTCATTCGGCCTTTTAAGAAACTCCATAATGTTTTTATTCTCACTCTTTACTCTCATGTGACTAAGTTCACGAATCCCTTTAATTTTATGGTGCCATCTTTTACGAAGTTTTCTTACAGAATCCTCATTTAATTTCATGTCCAGATACAACTTTCTAATTTCACTGCTCACCTGCTTACTTTCTGCCGTATCAATTGAAATTAAAACAGCTATCAATATCTTTCTATGAAATTTAGACTTAATACTTTTCAAATCTGCCAATTCCTTCTTCGACAAATCATCGATCAAAAACCGAACAATTAATTTTGAATATTTTTGATGCAATAATTCCATTTTCTTCTTCTGATAAGAAAGGTGTAATTTAGAAAACAGAATAGATGGAAGAAGCAAAGCCAATGCAATAAAGAAAACAAGGATCATGTAAATGATCAGTCTATTCAGCACATTGTATGGAAGCCGTTCAAATGCATAATTTACAATTGACTGGATTCTCTCAATAAATGTCTTTGATAAATCAAAAAATGAGAATACCATTCCCTGAACATGGTCAGCACGCTCGAGTATCTCAATTAAAATTATATATAAAAACTTTATCTCCATCCTACCTCTTAATTTCCAACTCTTTTTTCACCGCTTTTATCCCTTGATCTATAAATGATTTCAAGCCGGAAACAAAAGCTCCGGCACCGTTCACATTTCCAATTTCTGAATGAATATTTGTCTCAAATTCTGTATTGGTATACATTTTATGGATATCACAATAAACAGAATGTCTTATCCTTCCTGCCAAGACTTCAATTTCCTTATTCAAGGCATTAGATATACACTGAAGAAACTGAATGCAAACTTCGTGAATACTATCTAATACTAATTGAAATAATCTGTTCATAAGACATTAAAATTGGTAAGACAACTTCACTGAAAAAGAAAGCACATTTCTCTTTTCATTCACCCGGTACTCTTCCCGTTCATAACCAAATTTAAGCAGGTAAAGCAAACGGTCTGTCCCTAAGCGATCCTGATAAGACAATCTTACTTTTCTACTTTTGTATTTGTACATATCCGGGGACAAAAAATTTCCTCTGGGTTCATCGGGCGAAACACCTGCAGCTAATTCCAGTCCAATGTAATTCTTCGAATCTCTTAAATACCTCCTTGTTGTTAACCAATACGATTGTGAGACATTGCCATTTTTTGGTGTAAGGTAGGTTCGAAAAGAAAACCAGTAATTCCTGTAATATTTTTCCAGCGACGCTGTATAAATATAAATATTCTTATTCCCCGCATCGGAATCGAACTGAAGAAACCGCATGCCTGCAGAGAACCCAAATGCCTCTGGTAATTTATGATACAATTCTGCACCTGCACGATGTTTAGGAAACAAATTATCGGGAGAATATCCATAATTTAAATATGCATAACTTTTTTTAGTCACACGCGGATAGGCATCAATTTCAAATTGTTTCGCGACCCCCCCGGACCAAAAACTTTCACCATCAAAAATCAAATCACCTAAATTGATCTTCCCGATGACAGTACCCCAGCTATTGCGCCGAGCCAATTGAAACGAGCTTAAATGCCACTTTCGATTGTACGGTTCTTTGAAATACTCGTAATCATGCTGATAAACCGCTTTATAAATCATTCTGGATGACTTGTATTTATCCATCAAAGCCAAGCCCTCTTCGCTGCCTGGATTCAGCTCCAATAATTCATCCAAAACAAGCAGCGATTTATCTTCCTCTCCTATATCTTGCAGCAATTTAATTTTCTCAACCAAAAAAGCCTCTTCATTGGGAAAGATAGAAAGACCATACTCACAATAAAAAACTGCTTTATTAGCATCTCCTGCCCATTTTTCCAGATCAATCATGGCAAATATGGCATCACTATTATCAAAATCAAGATCCAAAACCTTTTGCAATTCCTCTCTCCCTGATTTAAAATTTTTATCCCAGGCGAAAGTTCTTCCGATTAATATTCCGGCATCGTAAAACTCAGGATTCTCATTCAAAATCTCATAACAAATCCTTCGGGCTTCTTCCCGATTTCCTGCAAATGCCAATTCCCTCGCCCGTTTAAATTCATCCAAACTATTTTTCTTAGGCACAGAAGATTCCTGGGCCAGTCCGTGCCCAATCATACAGAATAGTAAAAGCGTAACAAGAGATAAAAATTTCAGCATGCAAAATTACAATTTATGTTTATTAAAACTCTTTCTTCAAAAATAAAACACGAATATCTCACTCCAACTATACAATATTAAACTTAATCCACAAACACCACCTCTTGGTCCTTTCTTGCTGATATACTATCCATCACAGTCGACATAAACGGTCGGTAATACTTCCAGAAAAACATTTCCCTGTCTTTAAACTGGTTTGCATTGTAAAATACACGGCTCAATTTATTAACTCCATTAAAGTAGGAAGAATAGATTCCCATTTCATTGTCTGAAAAATCACAGGCAAAATAAATAAATCGATAATCCTGATCGTGTTCCAAAATTGCCGGAAACTTTTTGGGCAAATTAAACTGATCCAATAAAGCCTTTCCTTCCTCATTCACATCTAAATTGAACCATGCCAAAACATGGTTACGCGAATCGGTTGAATTGATATCAAACCAAAATGGATAATATACCGATTCAGGTACATTGTATTGTATTTGTGTACTCAACTCACTTTTCAACACGGGAAAATGTCCGTTTAAATGCCTTTTTGAGTCCAGAATAACGATTCTCTCATTATTATCAACCAAGACTATTCCGGCATTTTTAAAATCATACTCTTTTCTGTAATTCTTTTTATACAAATCCGGTACCCAACGAGGAATTTCCGGATCGAGGACCGTATCTAAAGTAGAGTAATATTTACCAACCCAACCACTCCATTTTACCCCCAGCAATTGTTCTGTTTGTTTTCGAACCAGTTCCGAAGTAGGTGAAGCGAAAAAATTAAACTCTGCAATAATCGTTTTGCCTTTTCTTTTCATCTCTCTTATCAAGTTGAACTCTGCCGTTTGTAATCCACCATAAAATAAGGATATTGTATCCTTTCCATAATCAGGATGATCTTTCCAGTTGGAATTATAAATACCGTATGTATCGGCAAAAAACACAAGATCCAGAGAATCAGCAAGCGCAGATAATCCTTGTTTTTCAAAAATGCGCAGATCCTTGATCATATACCTTCCATCATCTCCGGGATGAAAGCCGTAAAAATCTTCTGCGAAGTTGTATTCCTCTCCATTCGATTTTACCCATCGTTTTTGATTGACAAGCCAAAAAAAAGACAGATGTTCTGAATAATTGCTGTTTACAGAAGCTTTATCCACAACTAAGAGATTCATCTGAACCTTATCTTTAAACTTCCAACTGATCCACGAAATGACCGGAATCAGCAGAAACAAGAGAATTAATATTCGTAGTAATTTCCACATTCGCTCTTTTTATTTTAAATTACCTGCAATATTCACCTTTATAACGGGTTTAATCATTAATAAGTTTGTTTTTTTTGATAAGTAATTTTTATTTTAGGACGTAAGGCTCTTTTTTTGACTTGACTAATTTTATCTTTTATTAAAAAAAATAAATTTCTTAGCCAAAAACATGATATTCATCTATTAATCAAAAGTATTTCTCCATGAAAAATATTCTCCCCTCAATATTTCTCCTCCTTTTAGATATCTTTTTCAATTTCAACAAATTCTTATAGTCAAATCACTAAGGGTCAGAAACAAAATATGAACCAAACAAAAATTAGATGTAATCCGGACAAGTGGAGACTGTGTTGCAGTGCCTAAAAGGTATATATGCACACCTATGATGCTAATAAAATAAGCTGGAGGGCCGAAGTTAAGCTCATTGTTTGGGAATTATATTCAAAACGTTTAAGTCAAGATGCAGAGTTTCAAACATGCACTAAAAAAAAGCAGGAAGAAAAGATATCCATTTTTGCGTGCAAAGCCTGCGCTGATATGTACGGCGTTTCTCCTCAACTTGAAAAATTTAGGTATTGATGCAAAGTTCATGGAAAAACAAGCAGGCTAATGCCTTCGAAAAAACGATAAAGTAATTACCTTTTAACAAGACAATATGCTAAGCAAAAGTATTTATGAGTTCTTACTCGAACTAAGAGTGAACAACAACAAAGATTGGTTTCATGCAAACAAGGAAAAATACGATAAGGCCAAAAAGGATTTTGAACTTTTCGTTGAACTAAGCATAGAGCAAATCAAACTCATCGACCCGGATCTATCAGGTCTAAATGCCAAAGACTGCATTTTTAGAATATTCCGGGATGTTCGGTTTTCTGAAAATAAACAACCTTACAAAACACATTTTGGAGCTTTTCTGGCTAAAAATGGTCGGAAAAGCAGATATGGAGGTTATTACATTCATATTGAACCCGAAGGAAGTTTTTTAGGGGGCGGTTGCTACATGCCTGAACCTAATGTGCTTAAAGCCATTCGTGAAGAAATATTTCACAACCCACTGGAATTTAAAGAAATCATCACGAATAAAGAATTTGCATCTCATTTTCCTGAAATGTACGGTGAAAAACTAAAAACTGCTCCACGTGGTTATCCTAAAGATTTTGAATACATCGACCTGCTAAATTTCAAAAACTATGCGGTCGGGAAAATGGTGCCGGATCAGATCGTTTTATCAGAACAATTTTCCGATGAAATTTTAAAATGTTTCTCAAGCTTACAAACCCTTAATGCATATCTAAACGAAATATTAGCAGATTTATAAAAAGCGAGAGCATCACTTATGTTGATATTCCCTCATTAATTTTGATAAAACCCAAATCATGAAAAGCCTTTTCTTAGTCGGAGCAGATCACTCTCAGCGTCCTAAAAGAAAAGGTTTTCTTATTGACGGCAGTCGGCACAATTAAAATTACCCGTTTCTTTTTAATTGATAAAACCAGGCAGATGCAGATTTAGATTCATTCTTTTATGTTCGTTTACTATATTAGATGAGCTTTACAAAGCCCTGTCGGTTAAGTACAATTAAGATTGAAAGTTGACAAAAGACTACACTTATCAGATCAAAAACAAACAAAATGAAGCAACTAACACTACTAAGTCTGATTACCTATTTATTACTTACACCTGCCTTTGCTAAAAAAGAAACATTTAAATATCCTGCATTTACAATTCCTGCCGAACTTAAAAAAAATGCCAATGCCGTAGTTCGTTTGGATGAAGCCGAATTTACAGTGCACTCGAGAAAAAGCTCCAGCCTGACACAAAAAATGGTGATTACAATTCTAAATAAAAAAGGAGAAGATTACGCATCAATTCCTTTTGGGTACAGCAAATTTGAAACACTGGAAAGCTTAAAAATCACCATTTATAATTCCTTAGGCCAGGTGATTAAAAAAGTAAAGGAATCAGAAATTAAAGATTATAGTTATAGCTCTGCGGGTGAACTGATCGGGGATTCACGTTTCAAAATTTACGAACCAATTCAGAAACAATATCCATATACTATTGAATACGAATCGGTGTCAGACTACAAAGGTCTTTTTGTTTATCCAAGCTGGAAAGCCTATCCCGGCTATTTAGTCGGTGTTGAAAAATCCAGAATGAAAGTCATTATTCCTTCAGAAGAAAAATTACGATACAAATGCATCAATTTTAAAGATCCAATCAGCACCACAAGCATAAATGATCAGAACATCTACCAATGGGCTATTGATAGTTTACCTGCCTTAAAAAGTGAACCCTACTCTACAGGGGTACTCTCCCAATCTCCTCAAATTCTGCTGGCTCCGATGGATTTTGAAATGGATAATTACCCAGGCAGTTTAGAAAGCTGGAACAGTCTGGGGAAATGGTCGGCTGTTTTAAATCAGGGACGCGATCAAATTCCTGAAGAAGAGAAGGCACAAATCACAAAACTCACCAAAGACTGCCAGACAGATATTGAAAAAGTAAAAATATTGTATGAATACATGCAATCGAAAACACGTTATGTTGGCATACAATTAGGAATAGGCGGCTGGCAAAGTTTTCCGGCTGAAATGGTTTCGGAAAAAGGGTACGGTGATTGCAAAGCATTGTCGAACTATATGAAATCCCTGCTTAAAGTGGTTCATATTCCATCCAATTACACTTTGGTGAAAGCCGGGGAAAGCAATAACCTGCAGCATACAGATTTTGTACACAGCTATTTCAATCATGCTATTTTGAGGGTGCCACTTCAGAAAGACACCATTTGGCTCGAATGCACAAGTCAGAAGATGCCTTTTGGCTATCTGGGAACCTTTACCGACGACCGCGATGTGCTGTGTGTAAATGATAACGGCGGAGAACTATGCCATACTCCGATATACACAATCGAACAAAACCAGCAAATTCAAAATGGTATTTTCACCCTATTGGAAAATGGAAACGCTCATGCTGAAATCTCGACTGTTTACAGTGGAATTCAATACGAAAACATTGAAACCCTTTACCATAGAAGCAGTGTGGATGATCAAAAAAAATTCCTTTACGAAGAACACATCAACCTACCCGATTTCACAATTAATGATTATAGTTTTCAGGAAGATAAAAAACAAATTCCATCGTCCGTTTTAAATCTAAATCTTGATATAAGAAACTATGCTTCACAAACGGGGGATCGGTTGTTCGTCCCTTTGAATAAAATCAACAGAATTACTTACATTCCGAAAAAATTAGAAAACAGACTCACCGACATTCGTTATATCAGATCAACTGAAGATAAAGACAGCATCTGTTTTATACTACCTGAAGGTTACGAAATTGAAAGCCTCCCCGATGAAAAAATAATCGAATCAGACTTTGGTTACTATCAAAGCAATGCTAAATTGATTGACAATAAAGTTTACTACACACGAATTTTCCGCAAAAATAAAAACACATTTAAAGCATCCCGCTACGAAGAGTTTCGCTCATTTAGAAAAGAGCTTGCAAAAGCTGATAAGACAAGTTTGGTACTAAAAAAGATTACGAAGTCTTGAAGAGTCTGGAAAAGTCTCGAAAGGTCTGGAAGAGTCTTGAAATGTAGAAGGGTCTGGAAAAATCTAAAAGGTAGAATAGTCTGGAAAAGTCTAAAAACCAGAATAATCCATGAGTCTGGAAAGGTCGAAGGGGCTGGAAAAATCCAGAAGTTTAAAAGAGTAAAAAAATACGAAATAATTATATGAGTACAATTAAAAAATTTGAAGAACTGGTGATTTGGCAAAATGCCCGGAAATTGATTAATGAGGTATACAAAGAAATGAATGGGATTAAAGATTTTGGATTCAAAGACCAAATTCAACGAGCTTCAGTTTCTATCATGAATAATATTGCCGAAGGTTTTGAAAGATATTCAGACACTGAATTCAGACGTTTTTTGGACATTTCGAAAGCATCATGCGGTGAGGTTCGAAGTATGCTTTATTTAGCCGAAGATCTCCATTATCTTGATAATAATACAGCTGAAAATTTACGGAAAGATTGCAGGCTGATATCAGGTAGTATTCAGAATTTAATTAACAGCTTAAAATCCTAATCATTCAATCATAAGCCACTTCCATACTATTTTAACCTTTCGACCTTTGGACTGTTCAAAACTGTTTGACGCTTCGACATTTCGAGACTTTTTCGACCCTTCAAGACTTTCGAGTTAGTACACCGGCAAATGAAATGAAACCCGAACCCCGCCTTCGCTGAGATTCTCAACATCAACAACGGCCTTATGCAGATCCATAACCAATTTCACGACTACCAGACCAGCGGTAAAACGTTTAAAATCCTGTCTTCGGTCTTCTTTGTTTAGTTCAAAAAAGTGGAATGTATAATTCACTTCGGATGGAGTGAATTGAACCCCTAAATCCTGAACAAAAACGGTAACACTTTGGCCTTCCAAGGAAGCACCAACCAAAACTTCGGAACGCGAAGGTGCATTGGTAACTGCATTTTCAATTACTTTCTCCATGCTGATGCCAAATAATTTCTCGTCACCGCGAATGATGTAATTCTTAGGGATCTCTACCTTTACTTTAATCTTTCGCTCAGCAATCAACGGTTTTAATTTTTCGATGCTGTTTTTGACTATCTCGTAAACAGAAATTCCCAAAATTTTCATTTCGTATCGATCGAAACGCAAAGCAGAAAGAAGCAGGGCCATATCCGAAACACCAGTCAGCTTTTCACAAGCCTGAATGATGTAACGCACATATTTTAAATTGGTTTTATTTTTAATGGAAAATTCCAACATTTCAGCAAACCCCACAATACCATTTAGCGGTTCCCTCAGTTCTGTTGACATCAGTGACAGAAAATCGTTTTTAGCATCTTCGAGAGTAGAAAGCTGATGGTTTGCATGCTCAAGACTTTGGTTTGACTCAACCAACTCCATGGTTCGGGCAGCAACCCTCTCTTCCAATTCCAGATTCATCATTTTCAGCTCCTGATTTTTACTTTTTAGATCAAGATGCGTATTCACTCTGGCAACTAATTCCTGTGGATTGAATGGTTTGGTGACATAATCCTGAGCTCCCGCTTCGAAACCTTTAATTATGGATTCTTCATCAACTCTGGCAGTGAGGAAAATTACAGGGATATCTTTTGTTTTCTCTTTTGATTTAAAATACTCACAAACCTCATAACCATCCATTTCAGGCATCATGATGTCCAGCAAAATCAAATCAAAACTTTTTGTTACGCATAACATTATGGCATCTTTCCCATTTAATGCGTAACTAATTTCGTAGGAATCGCCGGAAAGAATGGATTGTAATACTTTAATGTTATCTGGTATATCATCAACGATTAAAATCTGGTGTTTCTTCATTTCCGGTATATTATATAAGTAGTCAGTAGTCATTGAAACAGAAAATGCAAGAATCCGGATATTTAACATTCAGGTACTCTCACAATATTAACGCATAAATATAACACATAATTCTTTACATAGAAACCTAAAAACCGGTTTTTTTTTGAATGCTTGTTTATTGAACACTTTGTTCTTTGCAAAGCACCCCTCTGCCTGCCGGCATCTCTCCTTAAAAAAAGAATTATTAGAATCGATTTTGGACTTTTAAATCCACCGGCTAAAGCAAAACCATCCTCATTTTACCCCATGGACCAAACAGATCGGAATTCAAGACTTTTGGACCTTCGACTGTTGAACTTTGAATCCACCGGCTAAAGCAAAACCATCCTCATTTTATCCCATGAACCAAACAGATCGGAATTCAAGACTTTTGAACCTTCGACTGTTTGACTGATTGACTGTTGGACTTTTCAAGACTTTTCAAGACTTTTCGAGACTGTTGGACTTTTGGACTTTTGGACCTTCGACTGTTAGACTCTTCAAGACCTTTCAAGACTTTCGGACCTTCGACTGTTTGACCTTCGACTATTTGACTCTTCAAGACTTTTAGACTTTCAACTGTTGGACTTTTCAATGCCCCCCTCTCCCTGCCGGCATCTCCCCTTGAAATGGGAGAATTATCAGAATCAACTTGGGAATCTTTGCCCCCCATATTCCACGAACGAACCAAAATCCACATTTAAAGCACATGAAATAAAGACAAAGAAATTAACCTGACAAGTTTGACAGCTTGGCTTTTCATTTTTTTTGTTTAATTTTACAGCGAAATTATACACTACTACTGCAATATTTTTTACCAATGGAAAATTTACCAAAGGAAATCGCAGATGCGATTAAAAATGGCATGGAAGAAAACCAACTGATTCAAATGGCAACCCGCCTTTTGGAAAAAGGAGATCAGGAAAATGCCGCTAAAGTATTGGATTTTTGCATTTAAGAATCCAATACGTACAAAAAGCTCCAAAAGATGATTTCTTTTGGAGCTTTTGTTTTCATGGTATTTGAATTCAAAAAATGTATTGCTGCTTTTACTACCCCTAAATCCCCTGAAGGGGACTTTTACATCTTTCAAGGCTATTTGACTTTGAATCCACCGGCTAAAGCAAAACCATCCTTATTTTATCGCATGGATCAAACAGATCGGAATTCAAAACTTTTGGACCTTCTACTTTTCAAGACTTTTCGATTTTCGACTGTTTGACTCTTCAAGACTCTTCAAGACTTTTGGACCTTCGACTGTTTGACTGATTGACTGTTGGACTTTTCAAGACTCTTCAAGACTTTTCGATTTTCGACTGTTTGACTGTTTGACTCTTCAAGACTTTTCGATTTTCGACTGTTTGACTTTTCAAGACTTTTCGAGACTGTTGGACTTTTGGACTTTTGGACTTTTGGACTTTTGGACCTTCGACTGTTTGACTCTTCAAAACTTTTAAACTTTCCACGCTTCCAAACTTTTAAGTCAGAGCCTTCCGAAAAATAGCCTTCCCGACCGCCCCACAAATGGACTAAAAAGCCGATAATCCTGACGAATACACCGTTTTCATTGATAATTTGTATTTATTTTAATTTTTATTAAACTTTTATTTGGATTATATAAAGATTTTTTTCTACATTTAATTTAGAATTATGATACAGCTGTTTTAATTCTTTGTTTGCAGGTTGATATGGAAAAGGAAAATATCAATTTGAATGTAGAGATACCGAAAAAATAAGAATCCGGTATCAAGAGAACAGACACCTGCCAAAAACAATTAAACATGAATATCCAGATGTCTTTCAGTACTGCACCAAATCGCCCTCGGGTTTATTTACCATCTCACTATTGCTGTAAATAAAATCCAATATCATTTGCGTTTCCAATCGCACAAGGATAACTACTTCTACTATTTGTATCATTTACTGATTGCGTAAACACATTTCTCAGCCAATTAAAACAGCTTCATTTCAATTATTTTCAGTTATAAATCATTGTTAAACACAGAAACAGAAGTGCTCCGGCCAAAAATGAATGTCTCACAAGGAATACCGCTTCTCTTCGGCTCCATTGCTGATCAGGGAACTTACAGAAGTCTGTTCCGGCATCATTTGATGCATGTGCAAGACCCATTGAAAGCATTATTTTTTCATGGGACAGATCTCTTTTCTTACTGGAAAGTATTCTTAAATCATTTGATGATTTAGTTTGGATCAGGATCGGCTTTGTTTTTTCATTGGACAGATCTCTTTTCTTACCGGAAAGTATTCTTAAATCATTTGATGATTTAGTTTGGATCAGGATCGGCTTTGTTTTTTCATTGGACAGATCTCTTTTCTTACCGGAAAGTATTCTTAAATCATTTGATGCTCTAGTTTGGAGCAGGATCGGCTTTGTTTTTTCATGGAACAAATCTCTTTTCTTACCGGAAAGCATTCTTAAATCATTTGATGCTTTAGTTTGGATCAGGATTGACTTTGTTTTTTCATGGAACAGATCTCTTTTCTTACTGGAAAGCATTCTTAAATCATTTGATGCTTTAGTTTGGATCAGGATTGGCTTTGTTTTTTCATGGAACAGATCTCTTTTCTTACTGAAAAGCATTCTTAAATCATTTGATGCTTTAGTTTGGATCAGGATTGGCTTTGTTTTTCATTCAACCCCTGTTTCATCTTAGAGCTATACTTCACTCAACTGCCGGGCATTAGCCTGTTTTATTTTAACATTTTAAACAAAAAATTATGCAAAAATCTTTAGAATCCCAAAAAGAAATGCATCGGACATTTTATGATTTTATAGTCCTTAATCAAGCCAAATTGGATGCAATCCCTGTTGTAAAGGAAATAGTCGACCTGCAACAGATTAAAATGGGTCGCTTCGATATTCTGTGGGAGCTCACCCAAACGAATCACAGCGGAACCACCATTACCAAACACAACACAAAGGCATTGGCAGCCAATTATCTGAATCGGATCAATCTTCTCTTCTACAATTATTGCCAGAAAACCGACAAAATGGTAGACCTTCCCAATTTAAAGGGCAGCGTTCCGTTTTACCTGGCACTCTCTGATGAAAAATTTATCAACAAACTGGACTTCACCTGCAGGTTTGGTGACAATTTGGGCGATCAACTGACAGAAACAGCTGTGAGTGCAGAGGAACTGGCAGACCTTAAGGTACTGCGTTCGAGCTATATCGATCTGGCCCCAAGACCCAGAGAAGTACTGAGCAGTACAAAAATTGCGAATCGGGAACTCAAAGAAGTGGCTGCTGAGATTCTCAACATCAACAAAAACAGACTGGACAATGTGATGCAATCCCTCTTTGCAGGTTCCGATCCCGAATTTTATCAAACTTACCTGGAAGCCACAAGTGTTGAAAAAACAGGCTGCCGGAAAACAGCCGTTTCCGGAAGCATTATCGATAAAGACAGCAAACTGCCGGTTCCTCAGGCACACATCCTGATTCCTGAAGCGGGAATTGACCACATGGGCACCAGTAAAAAAGGGGGGTTCCGAATCAAAACCCTAAATCCCGGTACCTATCAGGTTCAGATTAAAGCCGTAACCTACAAAACCATCAGCTTGGAACTGGTGCACCGTTACGGTGAAACAAACGTGCTGGAGGTGGAAATGGAAACCGAGAACGGTCAATGGGTAAACGAGTAATAATCTGCAAATGAAGGGAGCTGCGAACGGCAGGCATTTCTGTAACTCCCTTCAAAACTCAAAGAGGATGTTCGAAAAGTAATTATTTCGTACTAAAATGAAATTCAGCTTTACGCCTTAGCCTAAAGGGAGACTGAATTTCAACGACTTTTCTTTAGGGAACTTAAGGGTGAAAGTCGTTGCATAGTATCAGATTCTACTATTTGGACAGCCTCTATTTTAAAAAACCCTGACTGCGAATATCTTTGTGAATCTGAACAATATTATCTGGTATATCCGCAGCTATCAGCCAATTGATATCTAAACCGTTCTGAATGGCAAGTTTCATTAGAAAATCATTTTCGGCGATCAGATTGCCCAGGTTCTGTAAGTCGTTTTTTATTTCTACAAAATAATCTTCATGCAGTTTCTTGATTAAGACCAATATTTTAAAACTTCTCGAAATAATATATAAGCAACACTTATAGGCTTTTGAATAAGATTCGGCTGCTATTTTCCGACTGTTGGATTGTAAAATACCATTCAGCATTAATAGGTTTAAGCTCACCTCACCAAAATGATCTCTGGTAATTCTAACATGCTCACATATCTCTCCACTCAAATACCGCATATCCATGTGTAAATAGCCGGGACTGTAATACCCATTGCTTATTTTATCAATTTCCTGTATCACATGGGTTTCCATTTCCTGCCTTCTGCTTTCAATCGATTTATTGCCTACCAACTCAAAATACAAACGATTAACAAGATTCAAATCCTTTTTCAGCAAACGAAATAGTAATTTGTCTTTTTCGCTTGAAGGTAAATTAGAAATGGCTTCCTTAAATTCTTTATCCAACTGCATCTGATTACAATTTGTTTTTTAGTTAACCAATTACTTACAGCACGCTGAACAGCTACTCATTTCCTGAAACAGGTACTGCTTTTGGTCATTCAAATTTAGCTAAAAACTGAATGTAAAACGAATCGTTTTAACACAGATTGTCACAGTGGGAAGCGCAACAACCGGTCTACCTGCTGACTCCTGAATCTCCTTCTGTTTTTTTGTTTTGCTGTAATTTCAGCAATCCCCGAACTGAAGCTTCGGGGCAAAACATGAGGTTAGTCTGTATTTTTTTGACCTTTTCAATTTCTTCTTTCTCCTCAAGCCGGAGGGGCTCTTACCTTTTTCCGATGAAAAAGTAAACTGCCGAACGAAGTGAGACCATGAACACCTTTTGAAAATTATTCCGTGAATAAAAAATCTTCGGGTTGCGTCCTCAACCACCCATTAAAGCTCAAATGCTAAATAAAAAGAACTCGCTTCGCTCATACAGATTTTTATTTTTTAACGCATTCTTCACTAAATGGGGCCCGGTCTCCGGCTATATTCCGAATCCTCCTTATTTGACTCTCATCCATTTCGATTTAACATTAGTGCTTTCAGATCCCTCGCTTTACTCGCAATGACAGCATTGAATTGGCATAGCGATCCCGAGACTTCGGGAACTGTGGCAATCTGTTGCAAATTGAGCCTCATTAAATTATTCATTTGCTGTAATTTCAGCAATCCCCGAGCTGAAGCTTCGTGGCAAAACATGAGGCTAGTCTGTTTTTTTTTTGACCTTTTCAATTTCTTCTTTCTCCTCAAGCCGAAGAGGCTTTTACTTTTCCATTGATGAAAAGTAAACAAAAATCTACCGCGCATAAAAAAGAACTAAAAATCAAATCATTTCTCTAAAACCTGAAACTCGTCCTTTTAGTCTCTCCAGCTTCGCTGGTCCCGACATTTCGGGATCGAGTCTAAGATCCCTCAAACAAGTCAGGTTTCTTTACGTAAAATAATTCGGATTTTTTTAAGGTCCTTTTTTCTGATACGGATCCATATGCCTTGTTTTGGCTTTCGAATTATTAATTCTTTATTTCTACTTAATAGCTGTCATGACCTTCGGAGATCCCGCAAGCTTGGCAGTGAGGAGGTACGTCGTGGCAATCTGTTGCAAATTGAGCCTCATTAAATTATTCATTTGCTGTAATTTCAGCAATCCCCGAGCTGAAGCTTCGGGGCAAAACATGAGGTTAGTCTGTATTTTTTTGACCTTTTCAATTTCTTCTTTCTCCTCAAGCCGGAGGGGCTCTTACCTTTTTCCGATGAAAAAGTAAACTGCCGAACGAAGTGAGACCATGAACACCTTTTGAAAATTATTCCGTGAATAAAAAATCTTCGGGTTGCGTCCTCAACCACCCATTAAAGCTCAAATGCTAAATAAAAAGAACTCGCTTCGCTCATACAGATTTTTATTTTTTAACGCATTCTTCACTAAATGGGGCCCGGTCTCCGGCTATATTCCGAATCCTCCTTATTTGACTCTCATCCATTTCGATTTAACATTAGTGCTTTCAGATCCCTCGCTTTACTCGCAATGACAGCATTGAATTGGCATAGCGATCCGGAAAATTTTTGGATTATCCATAGAATTCGGGAACTGTGGCAATCTGTTGCAAATTGAGCCTCATTAAATTATTCATTTGCTGTAATTTCAGCAATCCCCGAGCTGAAGCTTCGGGGCAAAACATGAGGCTAGTCTGTTTTTTTTTGACCTCTTCAATTTCTTCTTTCTCCTTGGATATTCCGGATCATGTTGACCCCCTGAAATCGGGATCGGAAAACAAGGTTTTTCCTGCGTAGGGAGAAGTCAAAAAGAGTGACAATCCGGCGGATACTGACCCCTTAGCTGAAAAGCGATCAACAAAAATCCGGATCATGTTGACCCCTCTTTTCAAAATAACACAGGTTTTGGTTCTTTAGTGGCAGAAAGTAGATGACCACTAAAACGAATGCAGATGGCTGGAAAACCAAAACCTATGAGTCAGATCAAACAATTACTGCGCTTGCATCAGCAAGGAAGCCCAAAGAAAACCATAGCCAGGGATCTGGGTGTAAGCAAGAATACCGTGAAGGCGTACCTGGATAAACTATCCCGATTGAAAACGGATGTTGACAGCCTGTTGTTGCTGGATGATCCCGTATTGGAAGCCAGGTTTCATCCCGGTAATCCAGCCTATAAGGATGAACGCTTTGAGCATTTTAAGGGAAAACTGAATTACTTTACCCGTGAACTGAAACGTACCGGGGTTACCAGAAAGCTATTGTGGGAAGAGTACCGTCTGGAGTATGCCCAAGGCTACAGCCATACTCAGTTCTGCCATCACCTGTCACAACATTTGATTGCTTCCAAACCATCAATGGTGCTGCAGCACCAGGCGGGCGAGAAGCTTTTTATCGACTTTGCCGGAAAGAAACTGAACTACGTGGATGTGCAGACCGGAGAGGTGATCCACTGCCAGGTCTTTGTGGCCTGCTTGCCTTATTCAGACTATAGTTTTGCCATGGCCGTAAAGAGTCAAAGTGTTGGTGATTTTTTATACGCTCTGGGATGTAGTCTGGAATACTTTGGAGGAGTCCCTCAGGTACTGGTACCGGATAACCTGAAGGCGGCCATCGTAAAAGCCAGCAGGTATGAACCCGATGTTAACCGGGCAATGGAGGATTTTGCCAACCATTACGGCACCACTGTGATTCCTACACGGGCACGCAAACCAAAGGACAAGGCACTTGTTGAGAACCAGGTTCGGCTGATCTACACAAGGATTTATGCAAAAATACGGAACCTGCAGTTTTTTAGTCTGAAAGACCTGAATCAGGCCATCGGCCAGAAGAACCGCGAACACAACCAGACCCGTATGCAGCAGAAGCCTTACTGCCGTGAAGAGCGTTTTCTCGCCGATGAGAAGCATCTGCTCAGCAGCTTACCGGAACAGCCTTTCGAGCTAAAATACTACCGGACACTTAAGGCAGCCAAGAATAATCACGTCTACCTGAGTGAAGACAAACACTACTATAGTGTGCCATTCGCCTACATTGGAGTGAAGGTAAAGGTCATTTACACCCGCGCCATGGTTTACATTTATGCCAAAGGCAAACAGGTGGCTGTGCACATACAAAGCTACGGTAAGGGAACCTACAGTACCGACCGGGAACACTTGTGTTCCGCCCACAACCATTACCTGGACCGAAGTCCCGGGTACTATCTTCGAAAAGCTCAGACAGGCTGTCCTGAACTCCATGAGTTAATCAGTATGGTCTTTAAGCAGAATAAGCATCCCGAACAGCTGTACCGGACCTGTGACGGACTCTTGAACCTGCATAGAAAAACCAATCCGGAAAACTTCAGGAAAGCCTGTAAGGTGGCCTTGAAATACGAGATCTGTTCGTACAGGTTCTTGCTTAATGTGATCAATAACAAAACCTCAGACATGATAGATCAGATAAATAAACCGGCTTTACCCGAGCACCGGAATATCCGCGGAAAAGCCTATTACTCACAATCCACACTTAAATTGAATAGCTATGATGCAAATTGAAACCCAATTTAAACAATTACGACTGCATGGAATGAATCGAACCTGGATGGCTCTGCAGGAAACCAGAAGGCACCACGAACTCTCCTTGAGTGAAGGACTTGAAATACTACTTCAGGCCGAACAGCAGGACAGAGAGCAAAAGCGCTTCGAGCGACTGGAAAAGAATGCCCGTTTTCGTTATCAGGCATCTATCCAAGAACTTAAGATGGAGGCTGCCAGAGGAGTAGATAAGACTCTGATTACAAGCTTGGCGACAGGCGATTACCTGTCGCGTGGTGAATCCGTACTAATCACAGGAGCCACTGGTTGCGGAAAAAGCTTTTTAGCTTCGGCACTTGGTCATCAGGCGTGTGTGCAGGGCTTTAAAGTTGCCTACTACAACACGCAAAAGCTGTTGCAGAAAACCAAAGTAGCCCGCTTCGAAGGAACCATATACAAGTTCTTTGAAAAGGTGGCCAAAACGGATCTGC
The DNA here is from genome assembly GCF_963664555.1 of Labilibaculum sp. Classification (GTDB taxonomy): domain Bacteria; phylum Bacteroidota; class Bacteroidia; order Bacteroidales; family Marinifilaceae; genus Labilibaculum. The sequence continues at coordinate 3,462,857 of NZ_OY761461.1, forward strand.
TAATACTCGATGATTTTGGACTCACTCATTTGGAACAACAGCAACAGTTGGATCTGATGGAGATGATCGAAGACCGGCATGGAAAAGCCTCCACTATTATCGCCAGTCAATTGCCCGTGGCCAGCTGGTTCGACATCATTGGAGAGGAAACCATAGCCGATGCAATTCTGGACCGTCTGGTACACACCTCATACCGAATCGAATTAAAAGGAGAAAGTTTAAGAAAAAAACGGTAATATTGTCAGACCATCAAGTTCTTTGAACCTCAATTCTGTGAGGGGTCAGTATCACCCGGACAAGGGGTCAGCATCACCGGAATATGCAGACAGATCAAATCAAACTGGCAAAACTGGAAGGTACTTACCTGAAATTAATGAAGAAGATCGAAAAAACAGATTTGCTAATACTTGACGATTTTGGCTTAACCAGTTTTGATGAGCAAATCAGAAATGCATTAATGGACATAGTGGAAATGAAATACGATAAATCATCAGTGATTATAGCTGCTCAAATACCCGTAAAATGCTGGCATGAAACAATCGGTGAAGGAACTATTGCTGATGCAATTTTAGATCGGTTGGTTCACTCATCTCATCGGTTAGAACTTACCGGGCAATCATTAAGGAAAAACAAATTAAATAAATCTCAAAATAATTAATATTTTTAGCCTGGAAACCATTCTTTTTCTAGCGGCACAACATTACCGAAACACGCGGCACAATTACACCGAAATATCCAGCACACTACCAACTCCGAATCACTGGCGATAAAACCAAATATAAAAAACCGAAAGTGCATCAATAAGAAAACCCAAAGAATTTAAATTCTTTGGGTTTTCCAGATACTGTATAATTTCTTTTGTGCTATTTCCTTCGGCCTCGCAAGAACAAAGGTTCTTACGAGGTAGTACGCCGAAGTTTTTTCTTTTATTTTTTGAATAATTTTAATATTGCTTCCTTTATTCTCTCTCGTTCTTCATCGGTCATATTCGAACCGGAAGGAAGACACAATCCTTTTTCAAACAATTCTTCTGAAACCCCATTTCCATAGTATGGACAAGCCGCAAAAACAGGCTGCATATGCATTGGTTTCCACAATGGACGACACTCAATATTCTCCTTCTCCAATTCCAAACGAATATCTTCCCTGCTTATGCCATTGGTTTTCTTTGGATCAATCAAAACAGATGTCAACCAAAAGTTGCTAAAGAAATCCTTATTGGGCTCTTCCTGAAGACTTACCCCTTCGATATCAGAAAACAGTTCTTTGTAAAACTCAAAATTAGCACGACGTTGAGCTACCCGTTCATCCAAAACTTCCATTTGTCCACGGCCAATACCAGCCACAATATTGCTCATCCGGTAGTTGTACCCAATATGGGAGTGCTGATAGTGCGGCGCATTGTCCCTTGCCTGTGTAGCCAGGAATCTTGATTTAGCAATCAATTCCTGATCATCTGAAATTAAAGCTCCTCCTCCAGAGGTGGTGATAATTTTATTTCCATTAAAGGACAGAATACCAAACTTACCAAATGTACCCATGCATTTTCCTTTGTACTTACTCCCCAAAGCTTCGGCAGCATCTTCAATCAAGGGAATATCATACTTGTTTGCCACTGCCAGCAATTCTTCTATTTTGGCAGGCATGCCATACAAGTAAACCACAACAATCGCCTTGGGCTTTTTCCCCTTTTCAATCCGATCTTGTATTGCTTTTTCCAATTGAATTGGACACATGTTCCAGGTATCCTTTTCCGAATCAATTAGAATTGGGCTTGCGCCCAAATAGCTAATCGGATTTACTGTAGCCGAAAAAGTAAAAGAGGAAGCAATTACTTCATCGCCTGCTTTTACACCCAACAGAATTAGAGAAAGATGAATGGCTGCAGTACCAGCACTCAATGCCGAAGCGTGCTTTGTTCCGGTGTAATTCTGAAGGTCTGCCTCAAAACCATTTACATTAGGACCAAGAGGGGCCACCCAGTTAGTATCATACGCTTCCTGAACGTACTTCATTTCGTTTCCTCCCATGTGTGGAGAAGATAGCCATATTTTTGTTTTCATATTCTAATAATTTGTTCTAAATACAGTATTCAAAATAATTTTAAGATCTCCCATCAAAGAGTGATTGTAATAATAATCCAAATTAATTTTAACCTTATCCGGAAAAATTACTTCGTCATTGTATTTTTGTGGATTATCTACCTTAGCCAAAATTTCTTCCTCATTGGAATATTTTAATGAAGCCGGACCAGTTATCCCAGGTCGTAACTCCAATACTTTCCGATCTTCCCCCAACAATTTATCTGCATATCCCGGCACATCAGGCCGAGGCCCTACCAGACTCATATCTCCCACTAGTACATTCCACAATTCAGGCAATTCATCCAATTTGTACTTTCTAAGAAAGACTCCTAAAGGTGTTATTCTTGCTTCTCCAGCTACCGATACCGAACTTCCAGAATGTCCCGCAGACATAGAGCGAAACTTAATCATAGTAAACAATTTCCCATTTCTCCCGACTCTTTTTTGTTTAAAAAAAGCAGACCCATCCGGCATTTTTGCTCTAATTAAAATCCAAACGAGAATTAAAACTGGAAGGAAAATAATGAGCCCGAAAGACGAGGATAGTAAATCAAATGTTCTTTTCATAAGTACTTAAAATCTTTTTAATAAGGCATTGCAGGCATACCCAACAAAGGAATAAACTGCTTTTATTAATGATAAATTCTCAATTTTACGATACACTTTCCAAACATCAGCTGCCGCCTTCCATTTTTTTGCTGTATTGGAGTTGGAAACCAATCGATAGGATGCTAAAAGTTCATTAATGCCATGTGCCTTAAAACCTCGTTTCATGATTAACAACCATAATGCCATATCATGACTACTTTTAATATTTGGCATTTCAAAATAACCAACTTTTTCTTTATCAATGATGACAGTTAAACATCCAATTATTGTATTTCGCAAATACTGATGGTAATTAATTGTATTAGGTACATTAATTACTTTATTTAACTTGATACCATCCTCTGACATTAAATCATAAGAAGAGAATGTAAATTCATAATTATTACGAATCATGAAATCTAACTGTACCCCTAACTTCTGAGGATACCACACATCATCACTATCTAAAAATGCAATAAAACGTCCCTTTGCTTTACGTAAAGCAATATTTCTAGCTTCAGCAGCACCAACGTTAGTTTCTAATGCAATTAATTGAATTCTATCATCATTAAGAATAAGAGAATTAATAAGTTCTATGGACTTATCCTTTGAACAATCATCTACAATAATCATCTCCCAATCCGTATAGGTTTGTTTTAAAACCGATTGAATAGTTGCTTGAATAAAATGACTTGAATTATAAGAAGGGGTTATTATAGATACTTTGTTATTTTTCATTATTATAGAATTGGTTAACACGACTAATAATCACATTAGCTCTGTCATCAATCAAATTAACAGCATCAAAAGTACTCATGTTATTTTTGATTTTATTAATCTCTTCAAAGCTCAAATTATTTACATATTTAATAATTTCATCATCCAAAGTAGCATCAATCACAAAACCCACATTTAATTTATTAACCTTATCTCCTAGGAAGGTTTTCGTACTTACAATTATAGGGGTATAAAAATAAATAGACTCATACAATTTATTTGGTTCCGCATATTGAACATTGACAAAATCACTGTCATAGCAGGATAAAGACACATCTACTTTACTATAAATAGAAGATAAATCATCTGGGTTTTTAAAACTCCCATAGAAATGGATATTTTGATATTTCTCCACTAATTCTTCAACCATCTTCTTATACTCTGGAATTCCATCTCCAAAGAATAAAAATTTATGATTTGGAAATCTTTCACCAATAATTCTCGCAAAACGCATAATTGTATTTGGGAATCGAAGAGCTCCAATAAAACCAAAGACGATTTCATTTTTCGTTTCAAACTCTAACACAGGTCTTGCCTTCCCTTTGAATGAAAAATGAATTTTATTGGGCTGCACGATTACATTTTCTCTTCGTTTTTTTCCATATAAAAACTCAACAAACCCCTCAGATAACACAACAGTCAGCAAAGAAAGCTTTATAAGTATTTTATCAATATTCTTAAAAATATTGACAATGATACTAGAAGAGAAATATCCATATACCAAGTCTCTTATTTCATATATATATTTTTTCCTACTTATTAAACAAATGAGAGCAAAATCGAAAGAAAAAACATAATAAATAGTAGACGAAGAATTCTTTCTGAAAATATTCTTGAAAATATGGTGTGCATTTAATAATTTCCCCCAATATGATTTACCATTCTCAACCAAGCCTAAATCTACTATTGGAATATCTTTTAATGAAGCAACTTCTTTACCAAAACCTCTATCAAAACCATATATTTCTACATCATAACCACTTTCAATAAAGCTTTCAACTCTTTTTAAAACTCCAGAATGCTTCCTATTGGTTAATAAGAAAACGATCTTTTTTTCTCCTTTTTTCATTTACTTATTTTCTGTTTCTTTGATTTTCTCACGAATCATTTCAACTGACAAACTTTTATGCCTTTTTAACAATTGGTCTAATAACTGTATCGTGCTCGAAGAAAAACTTTTGGGATGTGCAACAAAGCATAATACCGACTTCATTTTCATTTTCCTCACCATTATTCTATTTAATTTCAAAGCAATATCATCTAAGGAGGCATATTTCACAGATCTCATCAACTTCCGCATCTTGCCATAAAAGCTAGTATAGGAAGCACTTACACCACTCATATTATTATTTACGGATTTACTGTGCAAGTATTTATTTACTAAGAATAGTATCGGATTTATTCTGTATCTAGTTACAGGAATTTCATAAAATCTTCCATTTTGCTCTTCTACACAAGGGGTAGTATCAAATTGCCAATACCATTTCTTTGTGTTTGCTTGTCTAAAGTCATAATAATTAATTGGTTTTTGATCTAGAAAATCTCCAGGTAGAACACTAAAATCCATATCAATATCACTATCTAAAAAAGTATCTCTCAAATCATTAAAAGGCGTTATGCTCCATCCACCGGCTCTAAATGTGGTAATTTTATAATTATCTCGAACAGAGGCTACAATATTTTGAAGATTATCTAAACACTCTTTAAAATAATCTTGCAATTCATTGGGGGTTAAACTGTGTAATCGATATCTTGAATAATCAGACAAATCCCAATGCCCATTTTCTTTTTTTGTTGCGTCGAGCCAATGTGGGTGTATATGTAAGCCAATATCATGACCTCCTTTTACTATATTTCTTATTAAATCAGAATAAGCATTATGTTCTTCAATACAATTCTTTTTTAAATGAACTAAGTAAGAACTATCTACAAAAAAAATCCCAACACCTCCATGTTTTTTAAATACATTTAAGATGTCGTCTGTCACATCACCAATACATCCTTTTAATGATCCACTGTCTTTACCTAAAAACAATTCATAATCAAAAGTTAATATAATGTCCTTTTTCATACTACAATCTTTCTTGATCAATTATATCTCCCTTGTATACTCTTTTGTGCATCAATGCATTTAGTTTAGCTACAAAACAAAACAATTTATATATGACATTATTAGATGGATACTTCCATAAATACCCCTTCTTCATTTCACCTCCAAATCGCTCTTTAAATTTCTGTATTCCTTCTATCTTACTCCCCTTCTTCGGTTTAATTCGAGCTCCAACAAAATCATAAAAACTAACGCCTACACTCTTTAATTTGATAATATTTTCCCAATGCATCAAATTAATCGATCCAATATGGGGTCTTAAAGCACTTCCTCCATAAAAATAGTAAGCTCCGAAACCTTTTTCATACAATAACATTGAACTTCCCTGAGGTATTCCATCTTTATAAGCTACAGAAATCAATGCATTCCCATTTAATTTTGTTGCAATTTCCTTCAATTCTATTTCTGAAGTATAATTAAGATTTTGCCTTTCCATAGTATCTTTATATAGCTCAAAAAAATCGGAAAATTGATCTTCTCCTGTTTTTATTATAACTCCATCCTTCTTTGCCTTTTTAATAACATTTCTATGTTTTGGATGCAGATTTGCAAATAATTCTTCTTCACCTTTTTCCAAATCTATTTGGTATGAACCAAATGAAGCTTCTAAACTTCCTTTAGGAAAAGTATCAAATACCACATTCGTATTAGGTTGATATACAAAATGTGCCGATGTGTTTTTTATATTTTTGACAACTTCTTCTAAAAAATTTTTTTCTTTTAGAAAATTAGGGTCTTCAAAATCTCCCTTTTTAATTGACTCATTTGTAAAAACAAGTCTTTTAAAAATCATTTTCTTCTCGATAATAAAGGGAAGGATGAATTCATCAGATGTAAACCAACCATATTTAAAATTAGTAATTGATTTAAGATAATCTTCCCTAGCTGTTATGGGTAAAGGAAAACCAATTTCTGTTTCTGCTTTAACAATGTTTATCATTCCTATGTTTAATTAGACGCGTATATTAGCATCTGATATAAATATAATTATTTAACAACCAAGACATTTCTCTTGATCAGACAAGACTCAATTTAATAACTAAGTTGTCACTCACAACCAATAATAAATAAACTAATTCATTATAAAAATCTAACTTTTGAGTTTTTTAATGTCAAGCTTTGTCCCTAAATAATCATAATACTCGTAAGTAAGGAATCCACTTCCTGGTGTAAAAGTCATTTCTCCAAATATTACCTTTCCATCAATTTCATAAAAATCAATTCGAACAAATGGAATTCCCGTTCCTAACTTCTTACATGTTTCAATCATTTTATCTAAAGATTTCGGTCGAGGGAATCTGTTTCCACTATTTCTAAGACTAACGGGAATCTCCTTCCAATTACTATCGTAGACTTCAACCGAAAAATCATGAGTTTCTAAATTACGACCAGAGTGAATACAAATAGATTCGACTTCTCCATTAAAACAAAACATTTTATAATCAATTAAAGTTCCATTCGGAGAAGAATCCTCCAAATATTTTTCAGCAATTACACATGGCTGTATTTTTAAGTAATGCATTTGACCAGCAATAATTCCATATTTACTATTAAGCCATTTATTAAATTTTTTAATTGTTTTCTTAAAATTTAACTTGCTTTTATCTTTTATAACCATAACGCTATTACACCCATGGTTTGTTTTAAGAACAAATTGATCAGGAAGAGACGAAAAATCAATATCATTAGCATCATCCCATTTCCCATATAATTCATTTAATGTATCACCGCAACCTTTCTCTTCCACATATTCTCTAACCAAGTACTTATCTGCACATCTTGTCCATATAGATGTGTCCGTATTAAATTGCATCCAAAAATTTTTTTCTACAATATTTTTGGGATTTTCCCAATCAAGCTTTTGTTTAAAATCATTCATATAATCCTCTTCAGCAGCTAAGCGAGGGTCCTTATTGAATAAATATTTATGTTTCTGATATTTATATATTTCATATACAAAGACTATTGTTTGACTTCTTTTAAGAAATTCTTTAAGCTTGCTCATATATAATGTGTTTTTTATAATTCAAAATTAAATACAAATAAATTGCGATTCCTGGTTTTATAAAGATACCATCACTAACAGTCATAGCTGGAATAATAAAAACGGAAAAGGTAATAATAAGTAAATCTTTTACATGTGAGTTATCATTTGTTTTCAATTTTAATATTGAAAACAAAATGTACAAGCCTACAATTAAACCAATTAAGATACCAAAATTTAACATCAACTGTAAAAAACCATTATGTGGAGTTAAGTCTTCCACCTTAGATACCATATTACCATGACCAAGTATTTCAGAAGCTTGATAAGTCATCTGGTAAAACTCACCACCTAATCCGTAACCAATTACAGGTCTTTCACTTATCAATTTTATTCCTGCTTCCCAAATATAATCACGTCCACCCTCCATTTCATGTGCAGCGATCTTTTCAAGAGTTCTACTTGATAAATTATGTTCAGATAAAACTTGCAAAAAATAATCAGCAGATGCGCTAAAGAAAATGATTATCGCTAATAAAGATACTGGTATTAAAACTTTTTTGATATAACTAATTTGCCCATAAAATATTTTCAAAATTAAAAAAGTTAGCAAACATAAAAGAGCCCCACGTGAACCATATAAAACAATAGCAAAAAATTCTATAAGACAGATAATTAGTAAACTGTATTTTTTATTTCGTATGTATTCATTCAAATGCAGTAATAAAGGAAAAATGAGCATATATGAAAAAAACATATTATACTCTTTCGCATTTACAAAAAAGTTTATTTTTAGAATAACTGGAATCAAAGACAAAAACAAGATGAATGACATAATATACGAACCTTTCAATAAAGTATTATACAATATCTTTTTATCTTGAATTGAATAAACAAATAAGCCCATTGGCAACCACCATATGAATGTCCAAAATGCAGAAGCACTAATAAGTAGGTTTATAGGATCGCCACGCATCAAACTTAGCAATGCTCCCAAAAAGTACAATATAAAAAACAAAACATATGATTTAACAAACATTACATGAGAACGTTTGAAAACATATCGCAGACTTTTTACCATTACCAAAAGGATAAGAACTCCAGCAAGTAAAGACATCTTTGATTGTATATCCTTACTTAGAAATGGTAAAATCGATTTTATAGTCCCATTTAAAGCTTGAATAATAAAAAAGAATATAACATAAAAGCTCAACTTTTCATCTATTTGTCTCTCGGTCTTATTCATTATCGTTTAAAAATGAATTGTCCATATTATTAATCATACCTGCCCAAAATCCTTTCCATTTGTGAAAGTATATCTTTCTACTTCTTTTACTAAATATATCTCTTATAAAAACAGCTGTTTCGAAAAACAGCATATAAGAGAATAAAAATACACCTTTAGCTCCCATATGCTGTTTTATTATATACACTCTATTCCTGCCATTTAAATAGGCCATATCTGCCGACATATCTTGAGAACTTGGGTAATTTATATGTTGATGCCATGCTATTGATTCCTTTGTAACACCTTCAATAAAACCGCATTTTTTCATCCTAAAATACATGTCTATTTCATCATTATACATAAATAATTTTGCATCTTGAAGGCCTACTTTTTCATAGAACTCCCGTTTAGCCATATTGGCGCCGCCTTGAACATAAGAAACTATCTTAGAAACAGGCACTTCTGAAAGACTTTGATTTCTGTTCTGTATTTTAGGTATTCCTATAGAACTAACATTAACACCATAACTTTCAATTATTTTAGAATTCCTTTTCAACATAACAGGAGCAACCATTCCAAGATTTGTATTCGAATACAAATAATTATATAAAGCTTTTATTGCGCCCTTTGCCCATTTTATATCATTACCAATCAACATAATAGATTCTACAATGCTATCTTGTAAAGCAAAATGGAGACCATCGTTGTAAGCCCCAGTACATCCACCATTAGATTCTCTTTCAATGATAATGGAATCTTTGAAGTAATCTTTTACCTTTTTCAGATATTCCTCAGTCGATCCATTATCTACAATGATATGTTTATATAAATCATCTTTGTAATCCTGATAATACTGGCACCATTCATCAAACTTATAGTTATCATTATAAGTAATGGTTATTGCTGCAATTTTCATAATTATTCAAATATCTTATTTAGCTGTTTTATTATATGTTCACATTTTGCATTGCTGTCCTCAAGTGGGATTTCTATAATTCTTGAAACAATACTTCTAGCATTAGGACAATTTTTTCCATCATCCAACAATTGATACCCCCTTATTGAATATATGCCTTCTTTAGCTAATTTTAAGAGTGCTATCTCTACTATAATATCATCAGCACAAATCAGCACAATTTTATGGTTATTCGCATCATCATTACCTAATGTTATTAATCTCACGGTAGATTTTGATATTAAATGAACTCTTAATTCTTTTAAAAAATCTTGCCTAAATATTTGTTCTTTATTGGCTTTTAAAATTCCACCTAAAATAGCTTTTTCAAAAGAATTAATGTCATCATTATATGAATCAAATAACTTAAATAAAATCATTTTCACATAAGTCAATAGAGTGAATATTTTAAACTTTTTATAACGATAAATTCGATATCGATTAAAATAAAAGTCCCAATAAGCTATTAGATGTATAAAAAGATGATTTTTTCTTTTAATAATATAATCCTCACTACTTGTCCAGAAAAAAGCACCAAGATGACCAGGAGTAGCTTTCCCAGGAGAAAATGAGAAGAAACCAGCATCGCCAAAAGTTCCAATAAATCTGCCATCACATTTTGCTTCAAAACTCTGAGCGGCATCATCTATAATTGATACATTATATTTGCGACATATAACTTCTACTTGCGTCATATTAGCAGGATTGCCGTACATACTAGCTATAATGACACAGCTAACATCATTGTTTATTAACTTGTATTCTAAATCATCTATATTAACATTTAAATCGTCTAAATTAAGATCATAACAAATATAAGATAGTTCTAAGCGTTTAATTGGATTTAAAATAGAATCACAAACATATGTAGGAAGGAGTACTGTACCCCTTACATCCAAAGACTTAAGACAATGATATAGTGCTGCTTTACCAGAGCAAGCATATTGCCATTTTTTTTCAGTTCGCTCATTAAGCTTTGGGATATTTAATTCTGCTTTAGAAAAAGAAATCGGTTTAAATTTTTCAACAATCATTTTGTAACATTTAACTTTTCCACCCTAAAACAACCTAAAATCTGAATGAACCTTATCTACATCTTCGTACTCATCATACCCTATGCTTGCTTGAAAAAATTCTGCATCTGGATTATTTTTAAAATAATTAGTTATTTCCTTTTCGAACTCATAATTATAAATATTTTGTAATCCCTCTCTAACTGCCTTGGCAGGACTTCCCGCGAAAAAAGCTCCATTTTTATAATCTTTCGAATAATCCTTATTCAAAAATGCATATCTACTAGTTACAGAATTATCTGGTACTATTGTACCTGGCATTACAGATGTATTCATAGATAACCAAACATTATTTCCAATAGTTATAGGTGCATTTCGTTTTTTTATTTGACCTGTTATAACATCTTTAATTGAATGCATATTCGAATCTATAATAAAGCATCCCGAAGCAATTCGTGCATAATTACCAATAATGATTCTTTCTGTTGCTTTAACTAAAACACCACTACATATCATAACATTACTCCCTACCGATAATAACGCTCCTTTCTCGACACTTAAATTTGCTCCTTTATTAACAATTAATCCACCGACGATACTGAGAATACCATTAAGATAGATTTTTGTTGGTGTTGACGATATAGGCATTTCATCGACATCCTTTCCTAGTAAAACCATACCAAAACGAACTTTGCTATCATCTAGCTTTATTTTCCCTTTTAAAGATAAAAATTTCGCTTTTCCTAATACTAATACTGGGAAATGATAAGCTTGCTTAAATGGGAGAAGCCTAAAATTAATATAAATTGTTTTTAAAATCCTCAAATGAATTAACAATCTTGCAACATAATAAAATGGTCTTAATATACCTTTAATTCTTTTTTTCATCTGTTTTTTATAAAGGTTAATATATTAATATTCATAACTGTTCTCATTTTATACTCACTATACAAAATGGATAAAATAAAAACAATTACACCAAGTCCATATCGTAACCAAACATTAGACAAGTCTTTAATAAAAAAAGCCATTGTCGAAAATATGATAATAACGAACAACATAAATAAAACATTTTTATGAAAAACTACTCTATACATTTTCCTCATAATGATTTGTAATAACCCAAACTGCATCACTGCTGAAATAATCGTTGTAATTCCAACCCCCATAAGTCCCCAATATCTATAACCTATAATTTCAGCTATAATAGTTAGCACTCTCGTAATCGTAACATAATATACAAACACTTTTGATTTTTGCTTTGCCAATAAGATAATTCCCATAGCATTGGAACAGATTGTTATTAAAGTCCCAAAAACAGCATAGCTCAAATAATCAATCGAAATTAAGAACTTCTCTGAATATAATAACCGAACAAACAAAGGCATTAAAAACATGAATAATACTACAAGAGGACCAATCAACATTAGTCCCACTTCTGATTGTCTATTCATTTCTTTTATTAATTTTTCATTATCCTTATTTATAGCTGATATTCTCGGGTAGTAATCAGTAAACATTGCTGTCATAATTATACCAAAATAACCAGTAATTATTGTTGCTCCAGCTTGAAAAATTCCAACCATTTCAATATTGGAAACATTTGCTATATAACTTCTAATAATATAATCAGTAACAAAACCAAGAAAAGAAACATACATCAAAGCAATTCCCATCTTTATCATTCCGATTCCTTCTATTGCACAAATATTAAAAGAGATCGAAACTTTGTCATATTTAATTTTCCTTAAATAAAACCAAGCAAAAAAAGTAGAAGATAATGCAGATACAATCAACGATGGTACAATACCATTCATCTTAAAGAGATAGTAAAATGGAACTCCAACAACGACACCTATCACAGAACCAAGTAAGCTTGCTTTAGCTAAAGCTTTAAGCTGTCTAACCCCTTTCAATATAGCGAGTTGTCCTTCACTTAAAATATTGAGAAAAACAGCAATAGAAACCCAGATAAAAGCTATTGTATAATCGGTATTACCAAAAGTCCATTTACTCAAATAAGAAGCAAAAACTATAGTTGCCATTGCCCCTAAAAGAGCCGTTAACCAAATAATTCTTTTTGTTACAGATATAATCGTAGCAAATCTTAGCGGATTATTTTCGCCTTTAGCTTCTGAGATATCTCGAACAGCACTCTGTGAAATACCTAAACCTAAGGCCGTCTTTAATATATTTATTGTTGATTGAAATAAACCAATTATCCCCATCCCTTCAGGTCCCAGCAAAATAGCTACAACTTTATTTAAACCAACTTTTGCGAGAATATTAAACACCTGAACAAATCCAAATAGAAAGGTTGATTTAAATATACTCTTATAAGCTGAATTTTCATTTTCCATTATAAATAATTAAAATAAATCACCTCTATATTCCAAACAATCAATTTCCCCACTGAAATTAAATAACATTGACTTTATATCATTTTGAATTATTTTAGAATTATCATTCTTTAATAAAATCCAGTTATACTTTTTATAAAAGTCAACTAAACTATCTTTACAAAACAAATAGGCTATTTTATTATTTGATAAAAGAAAGTTATTTAATTCCAACAGTAATTTCTTACCGTAACCTCGTCCATTAATTTTTGAACACACATTACCAATACCGTAAGCATTTATTAATTCACTATTAATTGAAATGTGAATATCTATTAGATTCAAATAAGCAATCAACTCATTATTTTCATATAAAAGGAAATGAATATCATTATTTTTTAAATGATTATCCATCCACTCTTCTTGACTTTCAATACTATAAGCGCCAAAAGCAGATTTAATATTGCATATTCTCAATACTTCATCATCCGAAACATCCTGATGTTTGACAATTCTTAAATTCTGCATTATAATCCCATTTTTATATCATCAATCCACCATCCACATGGCAGGTTTAGTTGTTTACCTGAAAATTCATTAAGACCAATAAAATTCTGTATTCCTGTCTTGAAGACTGAGTATAAGTCATTTCTTAAATGCATCTTCGAAGCATAATATCCTTTTTGTCGAAAATCATTTAATAAGTCATCTCTTTTATCAGAGAGAATCGTATATGACCAATATGAAGGATTAATCTCACCTCTTAAATTTAAGACACTAATATCTCCATTATCCGAAAAATAATCCATCCAATTGATGGCATTCTGTCTCTGCTTGACATAGAGATTAGCAATATAATCCATCTGCTGAGAACCTATGTAACCAGAAAGATTATTCATCGCACAAGCATCTCCTGCGGTTGATATATCACAGAGATCCGAAATCTCTCCTAAATCATCTCTAAATTTAGATCGATCGATACCATAATCGCGCATCAAGCATGCCATATCAAATAATGCCTTATCATTAAAAGCCAATCCACCACCATCAATGGCATTGGGTAAACGTACCGGCGTAAAGGAATAACAAACGATATCCGTATTCGTATTACCTAATATTTTTCCTTTGTACTCCGCACCAAAAGATTCTGAGGCATCCTCAATCACGTAGATTCCTTTCTCTTTAGCTATTGCATTAATCTCATCGATGTATCCAGGATAGCCACTCCAATGATAATGAATGATTGCTTTCGTTTTGGGTGTTATTTTCATTTTTACATCTTCCGGATCTAAAGAGGCTGTTAAAGGATCGATATCAGCCCATACTATTTTAGCTCCTGCATAGGCAACAGGTTGATTTGTTGCCAAACAAGCCATTGGTGAAGCAATAACCTCATCACCTTCTTGTATTCCGATTAACTTGAGTGCAAAAAACACAGAATTTCCAGATACCGTTAATAGGCTAGGATTACCAACAAAAGATCTTAATTTATCTTCAAATTGTCGTGTATGCACACCATAAGCTAATTGACCGGAATTCAGAATTTCATTCACCCCCTCAGAGATATTATCAGGCATGAATACTTTATATAAAGGAACCATACTACCAGCCTTTCTTTATCAAGGAAACTATCTCTTCTCTATCCTCATTTGAAACCCACCAACCACAAGGGATATGAACCCATTCCTTTTCAAAAGCATCTACATTTAGCAATTCGCATTTCGATGCCGAAAAAATTGAATGTAAATCGTTTCTTTTATGAAGTTCAGAAGCCATGACTCCATTATCCGCCATCATTTGAACAAAAGCATCACGTCGCTCTACCTTCATAGTATAAAGCCAATAAGAAGGTTCTGAATTATCATAATACCCCATTAATTGAACCCCTGCAACATTTTGCAAAGCTTTATCAAAGTATTTTCCATTATCAATATACTGATCAACTATTGATTGAATTGTCTCCAATTGAACCAAACCTATAGTCGCATTTATATTGTTCATGTGATATTTATAGCCTTGAGCTTTAATATCATTTTCAAGACGGCTTACTCCTTTAGAGATACCAAACCAGCGAATCAATTTCGCTTGTTCATATTCAGCATCATCCTTTATGCAAACCATTCCTCCATCAACCGTGGTTAAATGTTTAATCGCTTGAAATGAAAAAGTGGTGTATTTGAAGTGATTCCCCAATTTCTCCCCTTCATAAGAAGCCCCTAATGCATGGGCTGCATCTTCAATCACAGAAACACCATATTTCTTTTCAATTTCCTGAAATCGTTTAATATTAACCGGTATACCAGCATAATCAACCACCATAATGGCTTTAGTTTTACTGGTAATCTTCCTTTCAACATCATCAGGACAAATATTACCTGTATTGGGATCGATATCGGCCCAAATGATTTTCGCACCGGTTTGTGCAATAACCGTATTGGTCGGTTCTGCTGTAATGGGAGTTGATATCACTTCATCACCAGGCTTTACGCCCGCAAGAATTAAAGCCACATGAAGAGCGGATGAACCACTGTTCACCGATAAACTATTCTTACAGCCAATGTATTTAGAAAACTCCATCTCAAACTGATCAACAGCTTCCCCTTGTGCAATGTAGCCCGAATACAAAATCTCCTCCAATCGAGGCATCAGAATTTCTTTGGGCGGTAATAATGTCTTTATTAATGGTATCATGCCAATTCTTTTAATGTTTCCAATCCTAATTCATCACGTACATAATCCAAAGTAAGTAACAATTCCTTTAACTCCTGCACATTCAAACGTTTCGTATTATTCGAATTGTACTCATTATCTTTCAATTTAGGACCGTCTGTCTGTACATATTTTGTATAATTCAAATCTCTCATATCCGCAGGAACCCTATAAAAATCTTCCATGTCCTCAGCTTTCGACATTTCTTCCTTGCCACATAAAGATTCGTACATTTTTTCACCATGTCGAGCACCTATAATTTGAATTTCAGTATCGGCATTAAATAATTCTTTTAGTGCAATCGCTAAGGTTTCAATCGTTGCTGCAGGTGCTTTTTGTACAAAAATATCCCCTGGTTCGGCATTTGCAAAAGCGAACAATACCAAATTAACCGAATCATCCAAAGACATCATGAAACGAGTCATTTGCGGATTGGTAATGGTTAAAGGACTTCCTTCTTTAATCTGCTTGATAAATAATGGGATAATTGATCCCCTTGAACACATCACATTTCCATAACGAGTAGCACAAATAACGCCCTCATTTTCTTTCACTCTAGAATCCCTGGCCTTAGAAATAGCCATTTTCTCCATTAGAGCCTTAGTCATCCCCATAGTATTAATCGGATAAACTGCTTTATCGGTACTTAAGACAACAACACGTTTTACATTATTTCTAGCTGCCGCTTCCAAAACATTTTCAGCACCTAGTATATTGGTTTTTACCGCTTGCATCGGATAGAATTCACAAGAAGGTACCTGCTTTAATGCACCAGCATGAAATAAATAATCGACACCTGCCATAGCGTTATTAATGCTATCAAAATCACGAACATCTCCAATGATAAAATTTATTTTATCATTTTTGTACGCAATTCGCATATCCTCTTGTTTCTTTTCATCACGAGAATAAATACGAATTTCTTTAATGTCTGAATTAATAAAATGATTCAAAACAGCATTCCCAAAAGAACCTGTCCCTCCTGTAATCATTAATACTTTATCTTTAAACATATTATTATTTTTTTTATACCAATTCATTAATTATTTTAGAACAAGCTTCCCCATCTCCATATGGATTATTAGCTTTAGCCATAGAATTGTAATAAACTTCATCATTTAATAATGCAGCAACCTCATTAATAATTGCATCTTTATCTGTACCAACAAGTTTCACAGTACCAGCCTCAACTGCTTCGGGGCGTTCCGTAGTGTCCCGCATTACCAATACGGGCTTACCTAAGCCTGGAGCTTCTTCTTGGATTCCTCCTGAATCGGTTAGAACCAAATGAGATTGTGACATCAAGTAAACGAAAGGTAAATATTCTAAAGGCTCAATAAAATGTATATTCGAATTACACGAATTTCCTTCAATTTCAATAATGGATCCAAATACCTCTTCAATAGGTTTGCGAACGTTGGGATTCAAGTGCATTGGGTAGATAAAATCCACATCAGTATAGGTTTCTCCCAACTGTTTAATAGCATTACAAATGTTTAAGAAACCGTCACCAAAATTTTCACGACGATGCCCTGTAATTAAAACTAATCTGCGATCTTCAATGGTGTCTAAAGAGTGCCCTTTGGTTAGAGGAGATCTATCAACTGTGGCTATGTCTCTCATCATATAATGCTCAACAACTTCTTTTTTTAACCCACATGATAGAAGTTTTGCTTCAACTTGCTCTTTTAGGTCAGAACGATCTTTGATTTGATCCAAAACCATATAAAGAGCATCGATAACGGTATTACCCGTCACAAAAATATTTTCTTCCTTGATGCCTTCAGCTAACAAGTTTTTCTTACTTGTTTCGGTTGGAGAGAAGTGATAAGTAGCCAATCGACCTGTTATTTGACGGTTGGCTTCTTCCGGCCAAGGAGAGTATAAATTATGCGTTCGTAAACCCGATTCAACATGGCCAACTGGTATTTGCTGATAGAAAGCAGCCAAAGCAGAGGCAGTCGAAGTCGTTGTATCACCGTGAACCAAAACCAAATCAGGCTTCACCTCAGTCAATACATCACGCATTCCCAAAAGTACACGTGAAGTTACATCGTACAAATCCTGACCTTGTTTCATCAGATTCAGGTCATAATCAGGTTTAATCTCAAATAAATC
Organism: Labilibaculum sp.; assembly: GCF_963664555.1. GTDB lineage: Bacteria > Bacteroidota > Bacteroidia > Bacteroidales > Marinifilaceae > Labilibaculum. The sequence continues at coordinate 3,480,762 of NZ_OY761461.1, forward strand.
CAAGACCTGATCCAACATCTCACGATGTTGTGCAGTTACACAAACTATAGTTTCAAATTGTTCCGGATGTTTTTGGAATTCTTTTACCAAGGGAGCCATTTTGATGGCCTCTGGGCGGGTTCCAAATACTAGCATTACTTTTTTCATAAGAAAATTCTTATTTATTTTAAAGAAATCCTGATTTCGATAAATATCAACGCAGGATAACAATCAAATCTATTTATTAACACCACAGAAGTCAAGAATTACTTTATCTTCACCATTCTCAAGACTTTTAAATTCTTTATGCGATACTAAAAAAGCAACAATGTCAGCCTTTTCGTAGGCTTCTTTGTAATCGGTCAATTTAAAAACATTGTGCTCTTTTACATTTGGCTCAACAATCATTATATCTGCATTATTAGAACGTTGCATCACTTTTTGAGTAATGTATTTTGCAGGAGATTCACGTAAATCGTCAATATCCGGTTTAAAGGCCAAGCCCATCAAAGCGACCTTTGCTTGCTTACCTGTTTTCAATTGAAACTCCAACATGGCATTATGTACTTTTTCGGCACACCAAAAAGCTTTATAGTTGTTGATTTTTCTTGCCTGCTCAATAATATTAGATTCAGCTGGGTACTCAGAAACAATAAACCAAGGGTCTACTGCAATACAATGTCCCCCTACACCACAACCTGGTTGTAAAATATTCACCCGAGGATGCTTGTTAGCCAATTTAATCAGCTCCCAAACATTAATATCTGCCTTGTCACAAATTAATGACAATTCATTAGCAAAAGCAATCTGAACATCACGCGAAGAATTTTCAGTCAGCTTACACATTTCAGCTGTTCGAGCATTCGACTTGTGCAACTCACCATTTACAAAAGAAGCATAAAAAGCACATGCCGCATCTGTTGAAGGCTCATCCACACCTCCAATAACGCGATCATTATTTACCAATTCAAAAATCACATTCCCAGGCAAAACACGTTCAGGACAATAGGCAATATGAAGCTTTCCTTTCAATTCTGGTCTTTCAGAATAAATCAAATCAGCCATTTTATCTGTAGTATGAATAGGAGATGTTGATTCAATCACATACAAATCACCCTCTTTCAACAAAGGTATAACAGCACGAGTTGCTGATTCAACAAAAGAAATATCAGGCTCATGATCACCTTTAAAAGGAGTAGGAACAACTATAAAATAAGCATCTGAAACTTCTGGCTTCAAGGCAGCTCTCAAAGAACCATTTTCAATAACGGTTTTCACCATCTTACCCAAACCAGGCTCAATAATATGGATTTCACCTCGATTAATGGTTTCAACTACGTTGGGGTTCACATCGACACCCAATACTTTAATCCCGTTATGTGCAGCAATGGTTGCTGTTGGCAAACCAATGTAACCCAAACCCATAAAACAGGCTGTCTTTAAACTTCTAGTCATTCTTTAATTCTTTATTCAGATTAACAAACTATTTTTCAATTCCCTCTTCCAATATTGTATACTTCAAAGCCAATCTCTGCCAACTGATCTTTTACTACAATATTTCTTCCATCAAATACAAAAGCTGGTTTTAACATTTCTCTATACACTTTTTGCCAATCGTAGGTTTTGAACTCATCCCATTCCGTAAGGATGGCGATAGCGTGAGCGTTTTGCATGGCGGTGTAGGGATCATTATGGACAGTTACCAGGCTTCGGATTTCATCCGAAGTTAATTCCGCGAATTGAGGCAAATTACACGAATGTGAATTCATGCGATTTGTTTGTAAATATTTCAGATCCGCAAAGATTTGCTCCTCTGAGACCTTAGGATCATAAATATGAATTTCTGCCCGGTCTTGTAACAATTCGTCTGCCACGTAAATGGCTGCAGATTCACGGGTATCGTTGGTGTCTTTTTTGAATGCCCAGCCCAGGAAGGCGATTTTTTTGCCGGAAACGGTATTGAATAGGGTATCGATGATGTTTTTGGCAAAGCGGTGTTTTTGATAGTCGTTCATTTTAATTACCTGCTCCCAGTAAGCCGCCACCTCAGGCAAATTGAAATGCTGACACAGGTAAACCAGGTTTAAAATGTCTTTCTGAAAACAAGAACCACCAAAACCTACTGATGATTTCAGGAATTTAGAACCAATACGTGAATCCGCACCAATGGCACGAGAAATCTCATCTACATCAGCTCCTGTCTTTTCACAAAGAGCAGATATGGCATTTATGGAAGAAACACGTTGTGCTAAAAAGGCATTGGCCGTTAGTTTGGACAATTCAGAAGACCATACACGAGTGGTGATAATATTTTGACGAGGCACCCAATTTTCGTAAACAGCAACCAAAGCTTCCATAGCAGCTTGCCCTCTTTCAGTTTCCTCTCCACCAATCAAAATTCTGTCGGGCTGATGCAAATCACTGATCGCAGTTCCTTCGGCTAAAAATTCCGGACTGGATAAAATTTCGAAATTCACACCATTGCCCGTTGAATTTAAAATCGTACTCAGTGCTTCTGCCGTGCGAACAGGAAGTGTTGATTTCTCGACGATGATCTTATCATCTTTAGAGATTCTGGCTATTTGACGGGCACACAATTCAATGTATTTTAAATCAGCGGCCATTCCTTTACCCACACCATAAGTTTTGGTCGGCGTATTTACCGAAATAAAGATCATCTGCGCTTCATCTATGGCCTGATCCACATCCGTAGAGAAAAATAAATTGCGACCACGGGCTTCTGCTACCACATCGGCTAATCCAGGCTCATAAATGGGCAGCTTATCTAAATCGGTATCGTTCCAATCAGCAATACGCTGCGCATTCAGATCCACCACTGTCACCTTTATGTGCGGACATTTTTGAGCGATCACTGCCATGGTTGGGCCACCAACGTAACCGGCACCTATGCAGCAGATATTTTTGATTGACTTAATTCTATTCATCGTTAGTAATTCTTCTATGTTGTTTATACTATACTTTATCTCTTCTAGTAACAAATTCCACGGATTAGGACGAATTCCGCTAATGATACTTCATCACATTTCTCATGGTTAATCAGTTTCATTCGTGTAATTAGCTTTAATTAGCGAAATCTATTTTATAGTATTAATCAATCGCTTGTATTTTAGGGAACATTCACCAAAATTAACGAGCAATCCCAGTTGATAATTCGTTGCTTTCAAATAGTTGATTGTTTGTTGTTCATCTATTTTCAACATCGTTTAATAAACTTTAAATTTACTTAGGCAATTATTGTAAGAGATCCTTCGTTCCTCAGGATGACAAGCCTTAAAGTATTTGTTCATTTTATTTCCATCATAAAACAGTTCAAGCTTCTTTTCCTTTTCAAATGGAATTTTTCTCTTCTCAAACTCTAAACATAAAGCCTCACTATATACACTTTCAAGGAATCCGGCTCCTCATGCAGCATGTACTTTCATGCAAGCCCCAGCAATAGCATAAGCCTCCTCTTTATATAGCAAATCTCCCATTCGCGTAATTCGCCCTAATTCGCGTCATTTGTATTTTCACTCCACTTATCCTTTATACCCGAAAAGAATTCCTTCCCAAATACCATCCCCACTCCAACAATACCTCCCAGAAAAGTCCATATTACTAAAATCAAGGGCCGTTTGGGTTTTGATTTTTCGATGGGAATGGCTACCGGTTCGATAATGGTGAATACCGGCGTATCCTCTTTTACCTGTATTTTTTGCGTTTCCAGTTGTTTGGCCAGTTCGGTGTAGACCGATGAAGCCATGGTAAAATCGGATTGCAAACGCTCCAACTGAGTTTGAGCCACAGCGCTACTTACATTTTTATTTTGATCGCGAAAGCGGGCCAATTTATCCTGAACGGAATTAAAAACAGCTTCCTTTTCAGAATAGCGTTCTTCGACAAAGGCCAATTGATCTTTTGCCTTCTGTATTTTAAAATCGGTGATTGCTTGCTGCAAGAGTTCCTGAGCTTTTTTTGCCAGTTGAGCGGCCGCTTTGGCCTCGGGCATACTAGCAGATAAGGTTACGTAGCCGTCTTTGTCGTTTACTTCCAGAGATAATTGAGCTGAAAGGATATTGATTAGATTCTTTTCCTCTTCAGTAATGCTTAGCAATTGGTCATTGCTTTGAGACGCAAGCATTGCGTCTGTACGTTCGCCTTTGATTGCCTTGATGATAAGGCCCGGCAGGCCGATGCTGTATTTTTTGATAGTCCCCAATAATCCGGGCTTTTTGATTTCCAGATAGTAGTCTGCAAATGTTACCTGTCCGCTTTGCCCTTCAATGCTCAAAGGGGTTTGCATCAATTCTTTTTGGAAGGGAATGCTGCTGATGATTTTAGGATACAATGAAGGAGGAATCGTTGATCCTCCGCCCATACTTCCCAGATTGATACCGGCCATGGCGGCCAGTCCGCCCAGACTGCCCCCCAGTTTTGATCCGCCTTCGGAAGATTGAGGCACCATAGTGGTTGTGGCTGTATATTCTTTGGCCGAGAAAATGGCGATGAACAAACCCAGCACCATAAAAATAAGGGTGGTACGGATGACGGTTCGGCGGCCTTCCCACAGGGTTTTGGCGAGAGCGATTAAGTCTATTTCGTCCTCATGATCAACACGAGTCGTTTCTGTTTGATTGGGTTCCTTTTCCTGCATACTTCGTATTGTTATTTCGCGGATTTCAAAATGATTTCGCAGATGCAACAGAGTACATCTCTATCATCTGTGTAATCGATATTAATCAGCGTAATCTCACTTTTAGGGTATTAATGAATCGTTTATATTTCAAGGAGCTTTCACCAAAATTAACCAAAAGCCCTACTTCACAGTTCGTTGCTTTTAGATAGTTGATGATTTGCTGCTCGTCTACTTTTATTATTCTGATTTTGCTTTTTATCTCCACTATAATAGAATTATAACATACAAAGTCAGCTTTAAAATATTTATTTAGCTTTTCGCCATCATAATATAATTCCAGTTTCTTTTCTCTTTCGAAAGGAATATTCCTTTTTTCAAATTCTTTTGTCAATACTTCGGAATATACACTTTCCAGAAAACCGGAACCTAATGATCGATGAACGGCCATACACACTCCAATTATTGAGTAAGTCTTTTCTTCGTGTAACAAGTTTGACATCCGTGCAATCTGTTTTAATCAGCGTAATCCTTTTAATGCCATCCGTGTAATCCCTATTCCTAACGCGTGGCCACCGCAATAGCGGTAATCAATGTTGCAAAAGTAGATGCTATGGCCAACCATTTGCTTGCCTGTCCGGCTTTGTCCACTTCCGGTTTTTCAGGAACAATGATCTCACAACCCGGTTCTACTTTCGGAAAACGACGGCCAAACAAACCTCCTTTGGTTGCCTGAGTGGTTCCATTGGCATACAGAACATACACTTTTCCTTTTTTGGCACGTTCGGCAAAACCACCGCTGCTGTAAACGTAATCTTTCAATTTTTTCTTTTTTGTAAAAGTGTGAGCCACCGGGCTTAGGACTGAACCGGATACCATTACCGTCTCCAATTTAGAAGGAACCAAAATCTGATCTCCTGCTTTTACCTGCAAGTCTTCCACGCCACCAGGATTGCCTAAAATGCTTTGCAGATCAATTCCCACAATCTGATAGGCTACCCTTTCAATATCCTCTTCGGTCATGGTGGTATCCTGAGCCGCAATGGCTACTTTGGCCTGATATTCCGCCTCGCTCAATTCGATTCGTCTGCGCAAAGAGGCCCCTTTCACATAAGCCTCCGAAGTGATTCCCCCTGCCCTTCGGATGATATCTGATATTTTTTCATTCTTGTGGGTGATTCCGTAATCCCCTGAATATTTTACTTCTCCCTGGATGTTGGCGGCTCCCTGAGGACGATATCCCGGTGCACGGCGAACATAAACCTTATCGAAAGGCTGCAGCAGAAAAACTTCATCTTCCGGATTCAATTTCAAATTCCGGTCCAGTGAAAACTGAAAGGTATGCAGCAGTGATTTTGTCAATTCGCTGGTTTCCTGGTAATCCAACACGCGGCTCACTTCCAGTCCAGCCACCTCAGCATCCTCTTTGAAACCTCCTGCCTGAAAAATCAGATCTCCAATCCGCAAATTTTCTGCCCAGGCATAAGTTCCTTCGAACTGAACTTCCCCAACGATCTCGACCGTTCTGGCTTCGCGCATATCGAATATGGAGGAGATCTGAACCCGGTCTTCCTTCCGGAGTTCAAAATCTATTTTTCCGTTCACCACATCACGAACCGAAAAAGAAACGGCTTTCAAGCTCATATCTTCCAATTTTCGGGTAATCACCCCACGCTCCATGAAAGCTTCTTCCTTGAGCCCTTCTGCTTTTATAATCAGCTGAGACAACTGCAGGCCATCGGTCAGTTCGTAATTGCCCGGACGATACACGGCTCCATCTATGCTTACCCGGTTTTCGAAACGTTCGGTGAGCATGCCTGCTGCCAAAGAGTCGCCGTTCATCAGCTGCACCTGACTGTACTGATCGGAGGAAACATCCTTAAAACTTAGTGTCCGCGTATTGTTGCGGTACAATTCCAAACGGTGCGTGTATGCTTTATCGGTAAAGCCCCCTGCAAAACGCAGCAGATCAGCTACTGTTTCATTGGTTTGAGCCTCAAACAAACCATTCCGTTTGAATTCGCCCCCCACTTTCACTCTTTTTGCGTAAGGGCGCACCAAAACCACATCCTGATCGCGCAACTGTATGTTGTTTTGTGTTTTTCCATCGATTAAATAAGCGTACACATCAATGCTGCACACCAATTTGCCATCGCGAAGCACGTCGATACTTCGGAAAGAACCATTCTCATTGGGTCCGCCTGCCAAATACAAGGCATTAAAGGCAGATGCTGTTGCCGGCAAAGTATAGGTACCCGGCAAATTCACTTCCCCGATCACATTTACCTTAACCCCTTTCAAGCTGCCCATACTAACATCAGCAAAGGTATTTGGACGTTCGCCCCCCATACCATTGTAAATGGAAATCAACCTGCTTTTAATTTTCTGCTGTGCCTCCTTAAACGAGATGCCATACACAGGAACAGGCCCTAAATCAGGAATGGAAATGTTTCCGCTTTTTTGAACCCTTAACTGATAATTTTGCTGGGAAGCGCCGTAAACAGATATATTTACCTCGTCGCCGATTCCTAAAGAGTAAGATTCCGAAACCGGCACATCCATTGCCGGTTCAAAACTTAAATTTTTGGAATTGAAAAACTGGAAACCAAAAACCTGCTTGTTTTTTTCTGTGGCTTCAAAGGCTGCTTTCTCAGAAAGGCCGTCCTCCTTTGTTTCTGCCAAATCCTCCGGCAAGTCTTTATTTTCAGATTCTCCCTTACGCTTACCGCTTTTGTACTCACTGATCTTTTTCACCATCTGATCGATCTGCAGCTGAGAAGCACCCCTTACTCTCGCCAGGGCCATCGCCTCTTCCAGACTCATGCCGTTTTTTTCCATTTCGGAAATCAACTTTTCGATCTGAGCATCACTCAACGCCTCCACATTTACGCTTGCAGGATTCACATTTGTATTTTGAGCGTTTGCTGTCCCGATGAATAAAACCGCGAACAAACAAAGCAAAAACATTTTTTTAAACGACCCAATCATAATTTCAATAACATTTGTATAGTGTCTATTTATTTCTCATCATCTACATCCGTTTTGCTTTGACAAAAGCCTGATTTGCTAAGACGAGAGATATTTTTTTTCAGCAGCACAAAAATAAGGAACGAAACTACAATTCCCTAATTTTTCAGCCTTTTACTTCCTTACTTATCGAACATATTGCAGGAAAAACACGAATACCCTGCAATAGTAATACATTTTAATCCTTTTTAAAACTGTCAAATGTGCCAAATAAAAAAAACCGTGTCCCTAAACTTGATACGGTTTTTGTAATGTCACTTTTAATTCTTCGCGGCTACCTTAACATTTCTTTTATTTCGGCTAAATCAATCAATCCAATCGGTTCCTTCCTGCGGATAATTTTTGCATCCAATTGCTCATAAATTGAATTCATTGATTTAAATTCGGGAACAATCGCTTTCATATGGGCAACAATCCTGAAATTATCATTTTCATCAAGCAGCTCACAAAAATGCTTAATCAATAGCTCCACCTCTTCCCGCTCATAGGCACGCACTTTTGCGATCATGATTCTCGGATGCTTGGTTGGCACTGTATTCTCTTTTACATTCAACAATTCTTCGAACAATTTTTCGCCGGGACGCAAACCGGTAAACTGAACATTCACATCAACACCCACCTTCAAACCACTCAACTTGATCATCTTATAGGCCAGGTCAACGATTTTCACCGAACGTCCCATATCAAAAATAAAGATTTTCCCTCCTTTACCGATTGCACCAGCCTGCATCACCAACTGACACGCTTCTGGAATGGTCATAAAATATCTGGTAATATCAGGATGAGTAACCGTAATCGGACCGCCCTTTTCAATCTGAGCCTTGAACCGTGGAATTACAGAGCCATTTGAACCCAGCACATTCCCAAACCTTGTTGTTATAAAATGCGTTTGTCCACCGGGGAAATTCATGCTTTGAGTATAAATTTCAGCAATTCTTTTTGATGCTCCCATTACATTGGTCGGATTCACAGCCTTATCGGTCGAAACCATTACAAAGCGCTCCACTCCATATTCCAAAGATAAATCAGCAATATTCTTGGTTCCAAACACATTTGTTTTAATGGCTTCGGAAGGATTGTTCTCCATCATCGGCACATGTTTATAAGCCGCCGCATGATACACCAGCTGAGGTTTGAAAATCTCAAACATTTTGCGGGTTCGTTCCAAATCACGCACGTCACCAATAACAATCTCGAAATTGTAAAAATTGTACTCTTCCTTCAATGACAATTCGATATCGTATAAGGGGGATTCCGCCTGATCAAACAAAATAATGTTTCTGGGTTTAAAACGGGCTACCTGACGAACCATCTCACTGCCAATAGATCCGGCCGCACCAGTTACCAAGACTGTTTTATCACGCACCTGACTGTCGATTTCGTCCCAGTCTAATTTTATGGGTTCCCGTTCCAGCAAATCCTCAATCTTAATGGCCCGGATCTGCTTCACACTCAATTCGCCGTTCACCCAGCTTTCAAATTTAGGAACCTCCCAAACCTTCACATTTTTATTCAGGCATTTTTCGATAACATCCTGACGTTCCTCAACACTTAAATCTTTTTTGGCAATAATAACCTTATCAATTTCCTGTTTCTCCAACAATTTCTCTAAATCATTAGGGCTGTAAATCTTAATGTTTTCTAATTTACTTCCCACTTTCCTGTTGTTATGATCTATAAATCCAACAATGGTACTGTTCACCTCTTTACCGCTGTCCAGCGCATGTTTTGCCATGATGCCAAACTCATCGCTCCCGTAAATCAGTATATTCTCCCGAATTTTAGAATAGGTTAAATACCTGAAATAAATGGCTTTAAAAATAATCCGGCTGCTGGTCATCAAAAAGACCATTGAAATGTATTCAATAATTAAAATGGAAAATGGAAGCAGGAAAACGCCGTTCATAAAATAGTAACTCAATCCGTTTGCAAGAACAAGCAATACAGATCCCAGGGAAACCACTACAAAAATACGTTCAGCATCCTTGGCACTTGTATACCTGACAATGCCTGCATAAGTCCCTCCAATCAGGAAGCTTATAGCTCTCATCATTAAAACCAAAGGAATTAGAAACTTCGCAGAACTCAGATTAACGCTTTCCAGATTAAAGTTGAAACGTAACAAATAAGCTGCTGAAATTGAAACCAGCCCAATAAACAAATCAATTAGAAAAACGATCCAACGAGGTGTGTTGTGATCGAAAACACTAATTTTAGATAAATTCATAAATATTGGTTTAATATGTAGTAAGTAGTGTATTGAATATATATAAAGTACAAAAATAAGTCCTTATTTTACTAAAAGCAACTGTCAAAGTTGCCATTTTTTCTTTTTGTCGTTTTTTATGGCTTATTCACATACAATAATAATCTTTTAATCCATAAGCCCTAAAAACTATATGATTACATAAAACGCAAAGGGTTGCGTAAAAGTTACAATAAAAACACAATGGATTCATTTCAAGTCAGTTAAAACAATATCAAATAATTTTACAATATGACGATTTTACCATCCTTTCTTTTAACCGTTTTGCCATTCATTTTCCCTACTTCACCCTCCTCACAAAAACTTAGGCGGTTGAGATTGCATCAATTCACAAAACGCATCTCTTCCCAAAACCAAGGGCTAAAGCCACATGGCAACCAAATCAGATTTCACTTTTTGGACTCTTCGACCTTTCGACTTTTCGACTTTTCAAGACCCTTCCAGACTTTCCAAGACTTTCGATTCCACACCCCTCACCCTGTCGGGATCTCCCCTTAAAATGGGAGAATTGCTGCAACAAATCTTTTCTCACAACAGCTAAAGCAGTTGGCAATATATATTCACAAACCATGGACTAAAGCCACATAGCAATTTAAACCATAAAACTGCAATTGACTTTTTTTCGACCTTTTGACTTTTCAAGACACTTTTCTCCAACAACTGCATCCGGGAGGTAATTCAATCTCATGCTTCTTTTTACATTACATCTTGTGGCGCAGAATAAGATCCTGCTTCAAAAAATTATTTTCACCTGCGCCAATTTGTAATGTCCCATCCTTATCCCGGGGTGGCATTCGCTTCGCTCCTTTCCCCCGGGCTATTTATATTTGAGCCCTTCAGGCTCTCCCTTTTTCCTTTGGAATTTGTACTTTGGAATTTGGGCTTTGTACTTTGTACTTTGTACTTTCGACTTTTCCAGACTTTTGAGACCCTTCCAAACTTTCACTATATCACAAAAAAAAAGACCAACTCAATCATGAGTCAGTCATTTGTTTTTTAAAAAAGGCAAACCTGTAAGCCGGGTCCTGTATTCTCCGAAAAGAATTTCTATCATTTATCTAGAACATTTGTCACCAAATGTCTCGAGCAATCCACCCCCCGAACATCAGCCGAGTCAGCCTACATACGCCGGTATACTTGATCTTGCAACACATAAGGTACACAGCCACCAATGTCACCATCAGTGCTGGTGAGCTCTTACCTCACCTTTTCACCCTTACCCGAAGGCGGTTCTTTTCTGTTCTACTACTAAAGTCTTTCGACCTTCTTCCCGTTAGGAAGTATGTTACTCTATGTTGCCCGGACTTTCCTCTCCTTTTTGCAAAGCAGCGATAGAACGGTTTGCCGGGACAAATGTAAGGAAAAAATAACAAGTATAAAGGAAAAAGTAACAAGTATAAAGTATAAAATAGAGAAGGGAAGAAATGGAAAAAGTACAAAGGAGGCAATAAGTACAAAGGAAAAAGGATAAAGTACAATGGATAAAATAAAAAGAAATGAAAAAGTAGTTAAAAGAAAAAAAATACAAAGGAAGGTAATGTTACCGTTTTAGCTTTTGGTACATTTTAACTCTTATTGCTCCCAATATTTTCATTAATTCCTCAGATTCTCTTTCCAAGATACCCCATTGTTTTTGTTCCTCAGAGATAGAATTAACAATACGAATCCAGTAGTTTGTTTCTCTTATCTCTTTAAGGGAAATAGAGATTTTATTAGCAAAATCAGCTTCTGAGACAGCTGCTTGCGCTTCTTCGTAATTTGCCCCAACAGAAGTTGCTGACTTTAATATCTGATAGGAGATTACTTGATACTCACGCGAATCTGGAAACACCCTTACCTGTTTTATGATGTCAACAGAAAAATTAAACAATCAAGCTTGCAATTCATTTTGTTTCACGTGGCTTTATACTTTACACTTACAATATTCCTTATACTTCTCACCCTTTGTACTTTATCCTTTTTACTTCAAGATTGATCCTTGGAAGTTTGGAACCTATAATCGGACAATAAATGCATCGCTGCAGCCTTTTTGACGGATTTCGCGCAGTTCCCGGCGGCAAACCCAATAATTGTCGTAATCACCATAAAAATAACGGTACAACTCGTCCTGCGGATCAAATGTCCGGGTAAGATCTTTAATTGCAAGCCGCTTAAGGTTTATTTCAGATTTACTTGCAAATACCTGAATGGTAAAATGGGCATCTGCAGAAGGACTTTGCTGAACGGTCTCCGTTTTTCGGCCTGAGGGGGTTTTTATTCTTGCCTGAGTAAAACCAAGATCCTTTAATTTCTGAACCGCCTCATCCGCAATCTTTTTATCGTGATAATCTCCAATTTCAATCATGTAAATTGGTTTTTCAGACATCTTTAAATGTCCTAGCTCATAATAGTAGTCAACATATTCCTTTCCCCTCATTTTCCGCCCCATATTATAGGATCCTGTCTGATTCGAGGAGATTTTCACATCACTTTTCCCTTCTGTGTCTGCGTTCACTTTCGCTAACACCCCTTTATTAATAAGTGCAAGGCTGGCATAGGGAAAATCTGTCAGCACTTTTTCCTGCAAATATTTTTTAGCCCCGCCCAAATCCTCAAAGCGCCCCAATACATATTGAAACTTTCCATCTGCTTCCAGTACTTTCACTGAATTGTGCGGAGAAAAACTTTCGGCATTTAGAATGCTTTTGCTTTTCTGAAGAAGTATCGTGTAGTAACAATCATTACCTATATCAGTCAGCTTAGCAATTGCGGTTTCAGCTGCAGGATTCTTTTTTACTGTTTGGCTGGTGATTTTTTTCTTCTGAGTTTTATCCTGACCGCCTGTTTTATTTGCAAGAACTCCGGCAAGCTGCTCCGACGAAAACTCCAGATTTAAATCCAACACCCTGGCATCTGCGTATCCGAAAGACTTTACTTCTTCCACCCGATTCTCTGCTTCACTTCTGGAATTGCTAAGACCTGATAAATAATGATACACTCCATCTTTGCCACTCAACTCTACAACGTCATTTAATTCCTCGAAATAATCGGTATACACCGGATATTTAAATTTTGCAATTTCCACACCATATATTGAACCTCCGGCATCGGAGCCGGCAAAATTGATATCGAAAAAAGGAGAAAAGAAACCGATTGTCCCGGCGGTCAAGAAAAAACAGATTAAAAAGTAGATATTCCTCATAACAGATGGCAGAATAGAGTGTCAGATTAATTCTCAAAAATAACAAAAATTAACAGTAGTAAATATAATAAAATTAATTAATGACAATAAATATTGCAAAAGACAATTTCTCTTTACAGGACGAATGACGATAGATTTACAATACAAAAATTAATTCTATTCTTCGATTCTCATGATGCTCATTTTCAGAACATCCCGAACCGCCAAAACAAGCATTCAAAATAAACTCCTCACCCCAGGCAGCAATCTCTACCGCTGATACTTCCACCTCTTTTTCCACCAAATATGCTTTTGACCTTCGACTCTTCAAGACTCTTCAAGACTCTTCAAGACTCTTCAAGACTCTTCAAGACTCTTCAAGACTTTTCAAGACTCTTCAAGACTTTTCAAGACTCTTTGACTTTTAGGACTCCTACCCTCTCATCAGCAAGGAGCTGTCACCATAACTCAGAAAACGAAAATCATTCTTCAGCGCGTATTGATATATCTTCTTCCAATTATCACCAACAAGTGCCGAGATTAAAAGAAGCAGAGTACTTTGCGGCTGGTGAAAATTTGTTACCAAACCCGAAATAACTTTGAATTCATATCCCGGAGCGATGATAATCTGAGTAGCCACATTAAATAAAGTCAAATCATTCTCCTGCATATAGCTGCAAATTGCCTGATATGATTCCTGTCTGCTGTAATCAGCCGGCAACTGGTAAGCCTCCCACTGCTCCAACAAATGAGGGTTTTCCTTTTTGGTCAGAATTTTAACTCCCATCCAGTACAAACTCTCCAAACTTCGCACAGAAGTGGTACCTACTGCAATAATCTGCCCGCGAAGCTTTATGATGTTCTGAAGACTCTCAAGAGTAACCTGAATATGCTCAGTGTGCATTTCATGATCGCCAATCTGCTCCGATTTTACAGGCTTAAACGTTCCTGCCCCCACATGCAAAGTCAATTCCTCGCGCCTGATCTTTTTTGCTTCCAAATGAGAAAACACATCCTCAGTAAAATGCAGTCCTGCTGTTGGTGCAGCTACCGACCCCTCATACTTTGAATAAACAGTTTGGTAGCGAAGCAGATCCGTTGCTTCCGTATCGCGGTTTAAATAGGGGGGAATTGGAATTTTACCGGTTTGTTCCAACACCTCGCTAAAGCTCAGGTCCGGATGATTCCACGAAAAAAAGATCTCCTGAGCTCCTTCCAATGCTTCCTGCTTCTCGGCTTTCAGAAAATACTCTTTGTCCTCAACATAGAAAGGCATTTTTAATTCACCCGACTTCCATTTTCGTGCATTCCCCACAATACATTTCCAGGATGAAGAACCACAAGCCTGAAAAGCCAAATTGTAATCAGCCGGCCTCAAAGGCTCCAAACAGAATATTTCAATCCGGGCTCCTGTCTCCTTATGAAATATCAACCGGGCCTGAATCACTTTGGTATTATTAAATACCATCGTTGTTCCGGCTGCAATCTCCGAAGGCAAATTTTCAAATACAGATTCAGAAATCAATCCGTTTTTGTAAATCAGCAATTTTGACAAATCCCTGTTCGCTAAAGGATGTTTGGCAATTCTCTCATCGGGAAGATCGTAGGTGAAATCTGAAATTTGAATTTGTCTGGCGTCCAAACTATTTGTATTGATATTACAATCCATCTATTTCTTAATTAATCAAGCTTTATTCCTAATAAAAAAGGGGCTTTACCTTTTGATCGGCAAAAATAGCTAACTTTGTCGGGAATCAAAAACCTGTTGCCTATTTTAGATTCCTGAAGTAAAAACGAATACTAAAACAGTCAACCCAAACAAGATAATCCGATGCAAATAAATACAGGAGATAAAGTCCGGTTTTTAAATGAAACAGGTGGTGGTATTGTCACCCGAATTATTGATGCCAAAACCGTTATGGTTTTAAATGACGAGGATGAATTTGAGATCCCAAGCCTTAAAACCAATTTGGTTGTAATCGAATCGGTAAATACAGGAACTTCCCCTCAATCCAAACAAAGTAATTCTTCCAGCTCAAGCTCCTCATTGCCATCAGCAAAACAATCTCTATTTGTTGAAAAGGAGGAAGTTTACGCAGCCTTTGCCCCCAAGGAATCAGCCACCCAATCGGAAAGTCCGTTGGAGCTGTTTTTAATTAACGATACCAATCAAATTCTTTTGTACAGTTTCTATGATGAAAAAGGAAATGGAATGGAAGGAATAACTGCAGGAACTCTTGATCCTAAATCAAAAATCCTTTTATCGGAATACGAAATAAAAGACTTGAACGAATTGACCTGCTGCCATTTTCAAATCATATTCTATCAGCAGGGAAAATTCACCCTGAAAAAACCTTTGGATCGTCCGCTTAAAATTCAGGCTGTAAAATTCCATAAATCTTCAAGCTATAAGGATACTGCCTACTTTCATCAGGAGGTAATACTTTACAAACTAACAGGCGAAAACCTGGAGCAAAAAATAGAAGAACTAAGCAATAAAGATTTTAAACAGGCAATTCGTGAAAAGGAAAATCCGGAGAAAGTAAAACCGGCTCCGAAGAACAATAATTCTGATGATAATTTAATCGAAGTAGACTTACACATCAATGCATTAATTGACTCTGTAACGGGTCTGTCAAATGCTGACATCCTTGAATTTCAACTCAGTAAATTTCATGAGGTGCTGCGCCAAAACCAATACGAGAAAGGCAAAAAGATTGTATTTATTCATGGTATCGGCAATGGCACTTTAAAGCAACGTGTTCATAGCGAACTTAAAAGAAAATACAGAAAACACTATTCTCAGGATGCTTCGTTTAAAGAGTACGGATGGGGAGCAACCATGGTAACTATTCGATAAAAGTTGAAAAGTGAAAGGCCCAAAAGCCGAAGAATAGAATAATCGAAGAAACTAAAAAATAAGGACGCAAAATATTGTGTCTTTTTTTATTCCTGCTTATGGTCTTTGTAATTTAAAATCAATTCTTAGGTGTGAAGAAAAGATTTGATTGGCTCAAAACAGGCCAGAAAAGCAAGGAATCCTAATGCGGCAATAATAATTCCTGAAATTTTGTTGATCCAAAACAATTGTTTCAATCTGAATTTCTTTCGGAATATATTAATAATGGTCGACAAGGTATACCACCATAAAGCTCCTCCCAACAACACTCCTAAAATCAGAAACAATTCAATTCTCAATGTCGGATTGCTTCCAAAAATAGAGGCTCCGGCAAAAACCGCTACAAAAACAAAAACTGCAATCGGATTCGATGCAGTAAGAAAAAATATAGAGACAAAATCACCCAGCATTCCCTTTTTACCTGTTTTTTTTGCTCCTCTAATCTGCTTTATAGGATTTGTAAAAAAGATTCGCAACCCTACATACACCAGAAAAATACTGCCAATCAACTGCAGGTAGAATTCCTGTGTTTTAATAAAACTAAGCACCATTCCCAAACCAAAAGCTGCAACCGTAGCATAAAACATATCTGCAACAGCAGCACCCAAGCCTGAAATAAAACCAGCCAAACGACCTTTCTGAATGGTTTTTTGAATAATTAACACCCCTATCGGACCTAATGGTATAGAAACCATTAACCCCACAACTATCCCTTTAAATAAATATTGAAAATCCAATTACAAATCTTTTTCAGTTAACAAAATTGCCTGCAAAGGTCGTAAAATATATGCTAAAAATTGACATCTTCTGATGAAAATCTTTTCATAATCGTTTCGTCATTAAACTCCTTCGACAATGATTCAATCACTTTTATTGGCACATCGAACAAATCAACAACGATCAAACCATCCAGACAATCATTAAAATTTGGGTCGATATTAAACCCAACAATCCTGGCATTCAGAGAAATATACTTCTTAAGAAGTACAGGCAACTTATCATTCGTGATCTCAAAATCGCCAATTAGCTTATCTAATTTATTGATATCATTCTTAGCCATTTCCAATAAAATATCCACATCCAGATCTTTTATTTTGACCTTAAACTTCTTTCTTGATTTAATGTACTGTCCTAAATCGTAATTGAAATAATTCCGCATAATAAATTTAATGATCAAATCTTTCGACAAATCAGAATACTTATTGCTGATACTCACAGGACCTATTAAATAACGTGACTGAGGATTTTTAAGTAAGAAATACAGAATCCCTTTCCAAAGCAAAAAAAGAGGCATTGGCTTTTTTTGATATTCTTTCACAATAAAAGAACGCCCCAACTCCAATGATTCATGCAAAACAGGCTGAAATTTCCTGCTCATGCGGAACAGACTTTGCAAATAAAAACCTTTCAATCCATACTCTGAAAGAATTTCATTTCCCTTACCTACCCGATAAGCCCCGACAATCTTCTTCAACTCCTCATCCCAAATAAAAAGCTGATGGTAATACAAATCATACTCATCAACATCAATGCCCAGGTTTGTTCCTTCGCCAACTTCCCGAAAGGTAATTTCCCGAAGACGTCCAAGCTCTGTCAAAACATGAGGCAACTTGGAAGAAGGTGCACAATAAACGGTAAAATTACTGCTTTTGAACAGCAAATATTCCTTAGGAAGGCTTTCCACCTCACTTTGGATAATCTCTGGATTTACAGGAGGTATAATGTCTTCAACCTTCGCAATTTTTTCCTTGCGTTTGAATTGATAAAACTTTTTCACTTCAATTGGTGTCCCCAGCATATATGTCTTTGCGCGCAAAAAACGACCATACTGATTAATATCTGTGAATCCTTTCTGATCTTTTACCGAAATCGGATTTCCGATACGGATCCGAACCGTTTTATTCTTTTTATTTAATAATTCCGATGGCAATTTCACAGTTCGAAGTGTAGGATGAATCATCCCCAGCAAATGGAAAATCAAACTATTGCTTCCCTGAAAATAAATTGGCACAACAGGCACATCCGCTTTCTTAATAAACTTAAGAATGGATGGCTGCCATTGCTTATCGGTAATATTATTTGTGTGGGACTGATAGGACGAAACCTCTCCTGCAGGAAATATCCCCAAGGGGAAACCGTCACTTAAATGACGTAGTCCTTCTTTGATACCACCTGTACTGGAAGCTACGCCTTTTCTTTCCTCAAAAGGATTTACCCCCAGAAAATAATCTTTAATCGGCTCAATTTTTTTCAACAGGAAATTAGCCATTGCTTTAAACTCCGGACGCACCATGCAGATCAGCTTAATCAAAATTAAGCCATCAATTCCCCCAAACGGATGATTTGATATTGTGATGAACGGACCTTCCTTGGGTATGCGTTTTAACTCTTCCCCGTCAAATTCAAATTTAATTCCCAAATCGTCTAGTAAGGCATCAATAAAATCAATGCCATCCTTGCCGCAATTTGCCGAATACAAATCATTCAATTTATTCAACCGAAGAATATACATTAACAATTTGGCGAAACTTTCACCACCAAACCAGCTTAGGCTCTCACTAGCTTTTAATAAATCTTTTGGATCAACCAACTTCATATGTAAATACGTTCTAAAAAGGTTGTCCCGATAAATACCGGGAGTGACAAACCAAATCAATTACCATCCAAATTAAGACGATAGAATGAATTGGTATTTATCTATATTTTTTTTGTTTCAAAGTCATTACTATTTTCGAAAAAGCCCGCATTGTTCAGCCCCCTTAACCGAGCCCAAAGTATCAGACCTTTTCAACCGGATAAAAATAGTATTATTTATCAATACTCCGGTTCATTATTCAATTAAAAAAACTAAATAATTACTGTTAATTACAAAGACTGATCCTGCCAGTACCCATCAGCAAAAACACGAACTGACTTAAACCCAATATCTTTGAGTAAACTCACAGCTGAATCGAATCCTGAAACCAATTCATCCAGCTGATGAGCATCGGTGCTGATTGTAACAGGTACCGCATACTTTTTACATTCTCTCAAAAAATAGGAATCAGGGAAAAACGAATCAGACTTTTTCTTGTAAATCCCTCTGGTATTGACTTCAACGATAGTTCCGGAATTCCTGATCGCTTTAATTGTCTGATCCAACAAATCAACATACCATTTCTCATTTTCAGAAAAAAACCGGCCTTTATTGTTCATTTTCACCTTATCAACATGCCCGACAATATCTGGTTTCTGAGTTTCAATCATTTCAATGATCTGATTGTAATAAGCTGTGACAGCTTTTTGAACATCCCCGTCAAACAAAACCTCAATGCCATGAATGTAGTTTGTATCCGGTCCATCAAGAAACCAAAACCCGGAATCAGACTTAGCTTTCACCAGATGAACCGAACCGATTGTATAATCCAAGCCAGCCTCTTTTTTCAACTCCTTAAAAGATTTTGTCGCTTCGGGAATATAGTCAATCTCCAAAGACAGGTAAATCTGTATTTTTGACCGGTACTTTTGCTTCAAGGCCTCCACTTCAGCCGTGTATTCCTTTAAGCTTTGCAATGGCATACTCCACGGCTCATTTTGCGCCAATGGTGCATGAGAAGAAAATCCGATTGCATTCAAACCAAGCTCTATAGCTCTTTCAACAAATTCTTCCGCTGTGTTTTTACCATCGCAAAAGATCGTGTGGGTGTGGTATGAAAAATAATTCATCTGTCTGATTTTAGTCAGGCAAAGATACTTCAAGGTATCAATATCACAAAGCCATACCGCAATATACATCAATTATTCAGCCTTAATCAAACAACAAACAACGCATTTTTAATTGCTGCGAAATTTATTATTTACTGAGATAAAAATCCTTCTTTAAAATCTTTATAAATAATACTATCTTTGCAATAATTTTAAGACATATGACTGAGAACAACAAACTGCACATAGATAAGTGGCTTCCAACATCGGCTAAGGAAGTAAAAGAAAGAGGTTGGGAAGAATTGGATGTAATTCTATTCAGCGGTGATGCCTACATTGATCACCCTTCGTTTGGAGCTGCTGTTATAGGACGGGTTCTGGAAAACGAAGGCCTGAAAGTTGCTATTGTGCCACAACCAAACTGGCGTGATGATTTACGTGACTTTAAGAAACTCGGACAGCCTAAATTATTCTTTGGAGTGACAGCAGGCAATATGGATTCTATGGTCAATCATTATACCGCGAACAGAAGATTGCGGCATGATGACGCTTATACACCCGATGGCAGACACGGCCAAAGACCTGACCGCCCGACAATTGTGTATTCTCAGATCCTGAAAAAACTATACCCTGACACCCCCATACTAATTGGAGGAATTGAAGCTTCATTAAGGAGGGTAACTCATTACGATTATTGGGATAATGAACTGAAACCAAGCATCCTTTGCGAAAGCAATGCCGATTTATTGGTTTATGGAATGGGCGAAAAACCCTTAAAAGAAATTGTTCGCCTAACAAAAAAAGGAGTACCATTTTATTCTTTGACCAATATTCCACAAACGTCTTTTCTTGTTGCCCAAGATGAAGTTTATCCCACAAAGAAAACGTGGCAGGATCAGAAACTCTATTCACATGAAGATTGCCTGAACGACAAGAAAAAATTCGCAAGTAACTTTCGGTACATTGAGATGGAATCGAATGCAATGATGGCAAAGAAACTCACTCAAGACTATAAAGATCAGACCATTGTTGTGAATCCTCCGTACCCGGTGATGAACGAAAAGGAAATGGATGAAGTTTACGACCTTCCCTATACCCGATTGCCGCATCCGCGATACAAAGACAAAAAGATTCCTGCTTTTGATATGATTAAATTCTCGGTAAACATGCACAGAGGATGTTTTGGAGGCTGTTCATTCTGTACCATATCTGCCCATCAGGGAAAATTTATTGCCAACCGATCTGAAAAATCGATATTGAAAGAGGTTGAAAACATTACAAAGATGCCCGATTTTAAAGGTTATCTTTCAGATTTAGGAGGCCCTTCTGCCAATATGTACCAAATGAAGGGGATTTTCGAATCGATCTGCAAAACCTGCAGAAGACCTTCATGCATCCACCCGGATGTTTGTCCAAACCTGAACACCAATCATCAGGCAATGCTTGACATTTACAAAAAGGTTGATCAGGTTCCGGGAGTTAAGAAATCGTTCGTTGGCAGCGGTATTCGTTATGACCTTATTCTACATCAGACTAAAGATGATAAAATAAATAAATCGAACCGGGAATATGCTACCGAATTGATTAAAAATCATGTGTCGGGAAGATTAAAAGTTGCTCCGGAGCATACTTCCGATGATGTTTTGAATATGATGAGAAAACCATCCTTTAATTTATTTTACAAACTGAAGGCTTTGTTCGACGACATCAACAAAAAGGAAGGTTTGAACCAGCAACTAATTCCATACTTTATTTCAAGTCACCCGGGAAGTCAGCCAACTGATATGGCCGACCTTGCTGTAAAAACAAAAGAACTTGATTTTAAACTGGAACAAGTTCAGGATTTTACCCCAACACCAATGACTGTTGCTACAGTAATCTACTACTCTGGTTACCATCCCTACACATTAAAAAAGGTATTTACGGCCAAGAGTGAAAAGGAAAAGCTGGCACAACGAAAATTTCTGTTCTGGTACAAAAAAGAGTATCGCGAAGCGATAAAAACTGAATTGATAAAAATGGGCAAAAAAGACATGCTGACCAAACTTTTTAAATAGTTAAGCAACTATAAGCAGCTGTTTATAACAAATATGAAGAGGTTTGAATGCCTCTTCTATTTATTTGCGTATATTGGAGAAACCAACTCTAACTACTTTGCATGACTAAATTTTACTTACGAACTTCTACTGTTGTTACACTGATTATTCTCGTTTTTATTGTTTTCGGGTGCAATAAAAACCAGGCAGACAGAGCCAATGGCAATGCCATTGAATTGATGAAAAAACAGAAATATACTGAAGCTGTTAAAGAATTTTCTGCAATTGTTAAAGAAGATAAAAACTACCTCCCGGCCTATTACAACAGAGCAATCTGTTACTCTTTCCTGAACAAAAACAGAGAAGCAATTAATGATTTGAATTTTGTGATCTCGAAACAAAAATTTGATGAAGAGACCTATTTCAACAGAGCAATTCTCTTTGAAAATCAAAAGAAATATGAGGCAGCGATTAAAGACTACAATCATTTACTCACCATAAACCCCAGAAACATTCAAGCATTGCATTTTCGCGGCATCTGCAGGTACTACATCAAAGATTACTCCGGAGCAGTAACTGATTATAATTTGGCTATAAAATATGGACTAAACTCTTCGGGTGTGTACTACAACAAAGCGGTTGCGCTGGATTGCCTGGAACAATACACCAAGGCAATAAAATACTATGACAAGGCAATAAAAATTGACAGCAAATTGGAACGGGCCTACTTCGCCCGGGGAATTGCCAATTTGAAAAACGGCAATAAAGAAGCGGCCATCTCAGACATCAAACAATCAGAAAAATTAGGGTTTAAAAAAGCGACTAACGTACTCAGGGAAATTACCGGTTGATCATTCAATTTCCTTAAATAATTTTCCCTGCCAAGAGTTTCTTTCCACCAACCTCTTGTCTAGTTTATCAACAAACTCAAAATTCTTAACGCCCCACTTCGGTGCTATCAACCATCCTTTTGGCGCCTGATTTATGAACCGTTCCAAACTTACCCTTGGATTGATTCTCTCAATCACATCGACAACAAAATCCAAATACTCCTCCATTTCGAACAAATAGAACTTCTCAGGTTCCACCTCATATTCTTTGGCCATTATTGTATGATTGAGAATTTGCAGCTGATGCATTTTAAGCGTATCAATTGGCAGGTTTGATAATTTCACAGCATGATCAATCATCATTTGCGGTGTATCGAACGGAAGGCCGTTCACCAAATGGGCTCCAATATGAATTCCACGCCCCGAAGTTCTCATTATGGTTTTTTCCGCTTCCTGATAGGAATGCCCACGATTTATAGCTTCCAAAGCACGGTCATTCAATGATTCGACACCATACTCAATACTGATATAATAATCTTTTGCCAATTCTTCCAGATAACTCAAAAGAGAATCGGAAACACAGTCGGGTCGGGTACCAATAACCAAACCAACTACTTTCTCATGAGACAAAGCCTCCCCGTAAATTTGCTTTAAATGATCAAGTGATCCATAAGTATTTGAATAAGCCTGAAAATAAGCCAGATAATACTGAGCTTTGTATTTGCTGTTGAAAAAATCAATCCCCAATAGGATTTGCTCTGTGATTGTTTTTTTAGGACTACAATAAGCCGGATTAAAACTATTGTTATTGCAATAGGTACAACCACCTATTCCTTTGCTTCCATCACGGTTGGGACAAGTAAAACCAGCATCTATTGATATTTTTTGAATTCGTTCCGAGAAACGTCTTTTAAATGAACTTGGAAAATCATTATATCTTTTATTATTCCCCCACTGAAATTGCTTATCTGTCATACCTATTCTAATTTAGCGCAAAAATACAAAAGAAATTGATTCCAGTAAATTGATTCACATTAATTGGAATTCATCAAGATAAGTTGCCAGCTGAAGAATCAGACAGAATTCAAAATTAAAATGCTGTCATGCAGGTTTCTTCCAAAAATTACTGCATTATTGAAACATTAAATCCCTACTATAATTGTATTTTTACATTCAAAACTGCAAAGCATTGCATAAGTATTTTTTTTATTTAATAGAATGAGCGTTTCATTTATAGAAAGTATTCTTTATATTGCCTGTGACACTTTATTAAAACTTTAAACATGTTTTCAAAACAAGACCAATCTCAATTCAAGGCCAAAGCCATTGATATTAAAACCATTGAAGAACAACTAAACAACTTCAGGACTGGTTTTCCTAAAATGAAATTAAAGAAGCCTGCCACAATTGATGACGGAATATTGCAAATTGGTGATGATGAACAGGATATTTATCAAGAAGTGTTTACAGCACATGTCAAAAACCTTTCATTGCTAAAATTTGTTCCTGCTTCGGGCGCCGCCACCAGAATGTTTAAATCGCTGTACGATTTTTTGAACACTTATCAGGACACCGAAGATGAATACCTAAAATTCCTTTGTCACAAAGGACCGGAAACCATGTTTAACTTCTTTGACAGAATTGAAGATTTTGCTTTCTATGGCGATCTTCGAAATATTGTTTCGGAAAACAATATGGATTTGGAGAAGATGATTGATAAAAATCAATTCAAGCAAATTCTGGCCATGCTCCTAACACGAAAAGGTCTTAATTATGCCAGTCTTCCTAAGGGATTGTTGAAATTCCACAGGTACAAACATTTTTCCAGAACAGCTTTTGAGGAACATTTGGTTGAGACTCTAAATTACGCTAAAAACTCCAAAGGAGATGCACAAATTCATCTTACGGTATCAGAAGATCACAAAGAACTATTTGAAGATCGTTTAGAAAAAACCAAAAAGACTTTTGAAGAGAAATATAACGGCAAACTAAATGTAACTTATTCTGTTCAAAAATCATCAACCGACACCATTGCCGTTGATATGAACAATGAACCATTCCGAAATGAAGACGGCACGATCCTGTTTCGTCCGGGTGGACATGGTGCGTTGATTGAAAATTTGAATGAGCTGAATGCTGATATCGTTTTCATTAAAAATATTGACAATGTTGTTCCTGATCGCTTAAAGGAAATAACTTATAAATTCAAAAAAGTTTTGGCAGGCATTCTTCTGGAACGCCAATCATTTATTTTTGACTACTTAAGAATTCTTGAAGAAGACAAAGACATTTCGCAGAACACTCTTGATGAAATGCTTGCCTTTTTAGAAGATAAACTTTGCACAAAAGCACCGGCCAGTCTTAAAATCGAAGATCCTGAAAAACTGAAGAAATACCTGTTTTCCAAATTCAACCGTCCTATTCGTGTCTGTGGTATGGTTAAGAATGAAGGTGAACCTGGTGGAGGGCCATTTTGGTCAAGAAATTCAGATGGATCTGTTTCTCTTCAAATTGTTGAAGGGTCGCAGATTGACAAACAAGACGTCCGCCAAACTAATATTTTGGAACGCTCCACTCACTTTAACCCTGTAGATTTGGTTTGTGGAATTAAAGACTACAAGGGGAATAAATTTGATTTGAATTTGTTTGTTGATAAACAAACCGGTTTCATCTCTCAAAAATCACACAATGGCAGTGATCTTAAAGCCATGGAATTGCCAGGTTTGTGGAATGGTGCCATGTCTGATTGGAATTCTGTGTTTGTAGAAGTCCCAATCGTTACTTTTAATCCTGTTAAAACAGTATTTGATTTGCTTAGAATTGAACATCGCAATTTATAATTAACAACGGCCTCCTGATAAGAGGCCGTTTGTTTTGGACAAAATCCTGTAAAAACAGAAAATCGGATTAACTTTTGTTAATATCTTACATCTTGAATATTTTAAAATTAATCCTATTTTTGCAGTGCAATAATCATTTTAATTTGATAGATGATAGAGAATACAGAAAACTATCTTGATGATGATGCGCTTACTTTGGTAGGCCGGTTCGAAGAAATGATTAAAGCTGAGACGCTTTACTATTTCGATGTTCATGAATTTGAAAGCATCATTGATCACTATACTGAGAAGGGCAATCTTTTAGAAGCTGTAAAAGTTTCTAATATTGCTAATAAACAGCACCCCGGTGCCATTTCTCTCCAAATTAAAAAAGCTCAGATTTTAGTTGACCGGGAACAGTATCTCGAAGCACTTTCCATTTTAAAGCACATACAGGGTATCGAATCTTCCAACAAGGAGATCCATTTACTTAAAGGGAATATATACAACCATTTAGGAAAACCTGAGCTTGCCAAAATACAATTCGATAAGGCTCTCCAGATAAGTTATGAGAATCGTGAAGATTTACTTTTCAGAATTGCACTTGCTTTCGAGCAATTGAGTCAGTTCGACCTTGCGATAGATTATTTGGAAGAAGCACTGGAACTGGACGAAGAAGATTCAGAAGTTCTTTTTGAATTAGGTTATTGTTATGAGAAAATTGGTGAGGACGATCAAAGCATCGCGGCTTATGAGCAATTTTTAGAGCTAAACCCTTTCTCAGACAACGCCTGGTACAATCTGGGAATCATTTTCAACCGCATGGGGAATTTCCCAAAAGCTGTTGAAGCCTACGAATTTGCACTAACGGTAAATGAGCAGCATAGCAAAGCCTATTTTAACAAAGCCAATGCTCTGGCTAATCAGGGACTTTTCGAAGACGCAATAAAATGCTACACCGAATACCTGGAGTTTGATGATGATCACGCTTCAACCTATTCGTATATTGGTGAATGTTTTGAGAAAATGGACGAATACGAGCAAGCCTTAATCAATTACGAAACAGCCATCAAAATTGATGAGAATTTAGCCGATCCTTGGTTTGGAATGGGACTAATACTCATGTATCAGGATAAAATTGATGAGTGTTTGGTTTATCTTGAAAAAGCTAAAAAATTAGATGATACCAATTCAGACTATTGGTTTGCCCTGGGATCAGCTTACGCCAGAGCCAACTCGCCTCAAAAGGCAGTTCAGGCATTTAGAGAGGCGATTGATCTGGATCCTTTCGATACCACTTATCCAATAACTCTCGCTGAATATTATCATCAAAATGAAAATGAAGAAACAGCTATTGATGTATTGTTGGAAAGTCTTGCCCAAACCCCAAACTGTCCTCAATTGCTAAGTAATTTAGCGGCTTACTATGCAATAACGGGTGACATCAAGTCTTCGGAACATTATATCAGACAAGCGATCGATATCGATTCTGAAAACATTAACGACATCTTTATTCAATTTCCTGAATTGAAGAAAAATAAAAACTTCACCAAACTAATCAAAGCAAATCAGTAATTGCCTTTGAGACCAATAAAACAAGCACAACAAAATTATACTATGCCCAGAAAAATAAAAGACTACCTTCTTATTGCCTTTAAAGGAATGGGGATGGGAGCAGCAGATGTTGTACCGGGAGTTTCCGGCGGCACAATCGCATTTATTACCGGTATTTACGAGGAATTAATTAACAGCATTAAATCCATTAACGCAAGTGCTGTAAAACTCCTCTTTCAATTCAAACTGAAAGAATTCTGGCAGGCAGTTAACGGAAATTTTCTGTTGTCATTGATCTTCGGAATTTTTTTAAGCTTTTTGTCCTTAGCGAAACTCATCAAGTATTTTCTTGCCGAACAGCCGATTTTAATCTGGTCTTTCTTCTTTGGGTTGATTGTTGCATCTGCAATTGTAGTTGCCCGTAAAATAACAGAGTGGAAATTACGGACTATTATAGCAATGCTTATTGGTATCGGAATTGCCTATATGGTAACTGTTGTTACCCCGGCAGAAACCCCTACCTCCTACTGGTTTCTCTTTCTTTCGGGAGCATTGGCAATTTGTGCGATGATTTTACCTGGAATATCAGGCGCCTTCATATTGCTCCTTTTGGGCAAATATGAATACATCCTAAATGCCATCAGTTCTTTTAAACTGGATGTTGTTGCTGTAGTTGGCGCCGGAGCTGTAATAGGCCTCTTAAGTTTCTCAAATCTGCTAAGCTGGCTGTTAAAAAAATACCACAACATGACTATCGGTTTGCTGGCTGGTTTC
The DNA here is from genome assembly GCF_963664555.1 of Labilibaculum sp. Classification (GTDB taxonomy): domain Bacteria; phylum Bacteroidota; class Bacteroidia; order Bacteroidales; family Marinifilaceae; genus Labilibaculum. The sequence goes on from NZ_OY761461.1 coordinate 3,508,423, forward strand.
ATGATTGGATCTTTAAATAAAGTTTGGCCCTGGAAACAAACCATCTCCACCTTTATTGACCGGCACGGAGTTGAAAAACCATTGCTGCAGGAAAATATACTGCCAAATACATTCGCAAATATTCTTGAACAGGATTCACAATTGATATTTGCAATTCTTTTGGCTATTGCCGGATTTCTATTAATTTGGATGATGGAAAAATTTTCTCCGGAATCAAAAACAGAATAAAATGGATACATTCGGAATTCTTGGTTTCCCTCTGGGACACTCTTTTTCAAAAAAATTCTTTACGGATAAGTTTACCAAAGAAAATATAGACGCTTCTTTTTTAAATTTCGAACTTTCCAATATTCAGGATTTCCCTGCTATATTGGAGCAACATCCCGACTTAAAAGGATTCTGTGTTACCATTCCCTACAAACAAGATGTAATTCAATTTCTCGATGATATTGATCCTTTGGCAGAAAGAATTGGTGCTGTAAATTCCATACAGATTATCCGTGAAAATGAACAATTTAAATTAGTCGGATACAACACCGATATTCATGGATTTACCGAATCGCTGCGTATTTTTTTGGACGGCGCGAAACCAAAAGCATTGATATTAGGAACTGGCGGGGTTTCAAAAGCTGTAGCCACAGCATTTGAAGAAATGGATATTGAATACCAATTTGTATCCCGAACTGCTTCCGACAAATGCATCAGCTACGAGATGCTTTCCTCTGTGGTTATTAGCAATTACCATTTGATTGTGAATTGTACTCCGTTGGGAACTTTCCCCAAAGATGATACCTGTCCGGATATCCCATACGAATACCTTACAAAAGATCATTTTCTGTACGATGTAGTTTATAATCCTGCCGAAACTCTCTTCATGAAAAAAGGAGCAGAAAAAGGAGCTAAAACTCATAATGGTTTAAAGATGCTTCACTTACAGGCCGAGAGAAACTGGGAGATTTGGAATAGCTAACTCAAAGAATCTCACATTCCTTTGTATTGTAAATTCACAATACAATTCGTCATAATATTATTTGATCAAATGTTGGGTTGGTGCGACAGCTGCATTAAAGCATACATTTTGTTTATGTAGAATGCTTTTCATAAATTCACGAGCTAAAGTAAACAATTCCTTAATCAGGCAAACCAAAGATTTCCAATTTTGGATATTTACAATTCAACAAGGAATTATATTTGCAATACTTAGTAAGCAGATCATATGTCAGACAATAAAGACAAAATAAATCAGCTTTTCGAGATACAAGAAAAGCTTCATAAAAAACAAGAGGCTCTGTCGAATGAGATTAGTGAATTACGACATGAAATTATTCGTCTGAAGAACAGCGAAACCAAACCTCTTGCAGATAAAGAAGAGACGCAGATTTTGAATGAGTCTCTTCTTGATAATCTGAAAAACATTGCATCTCCAACAGAGCAGGAAAAACCCAAAATTGAAACTGCAAAAACAATTGTAACTCCTCCTGTAACCAATCAACCTCCAAAATCGAAATCCGATCTTGAGAAATTTATTGGTGAAAATCTGATCAATAAAATTGGGATTGCCATTACCATTATTGGTGTGGCGATAGGTGCCAAGTATTCCATCGACAATGATCTTATCAGTCCTTTAACCAGAATAATTCTGGCTTATTTAACGGGAATTGGTCTGTTGGGTTTTGGTATAAAACTAAAAGCGAAATATGAAAATTACAGCGCCGTTCTGGTGAGTGGTGCCATTGCAATTCTATATTTCATCACCTATATGGCCTACAGTCTGTACGATCTGTTTCCGCAGGCATTTGCTTTTATTTTAATGTTGATTTTCACCGCATTCACAGTTATTGCTGCGATCAATTACAACAAACAGGTAATTGCACATATCGGTTTGGTAGGTGCATATGCGGTTCCTTTTCTGCTAAGTGACGGCTCAGGAAAAGTGGCAGTACTTTTTACTTACATGACCATTATTAACATTGGCATTCTTTTCATTGCATTCAGGAAATACTGGAAAGCATTACAATACTCCTCCTTTTGCCTTACCTGGCTAATCTTTTTCTCATGGTTCATGGGAAAATACGAAACCAGCGAACACTTTGTACTGGGAAGCAGCTTTCTGATCGTATTTTTTGCAATCTTTTACCTGCAGTTCCTTGCTTACAAATTGGTTCGGAAAGAAAAATTCAACAAAGGCAATTCTCTGCTTATCGTATCCAACTCCCTTATCTTTTTTGGCCTGGGGTATTCTATTTTGTCTCTTCACCAGACAGGGCAACATCTATTGGGATTGTTCACCCTTATCAATGCTGTTATTCATAGTATTGTCAGTACAATCATTTACCGGCAAAAACTTGCAGACAAGAATATTTTCTACCTGATATCAGGTCTGGTTTTACTGTTTATCACGATTGCCTTCCCTATTCAGCTGGATGGCAACTGGGTTACTCTGCTTTGGTCCAGTGAAGCCGCTCTGCTCTTTTGGATTGGCCGAACCAAAAAAATATCCATATACGAAGCAATGTCTTACCCCTTAATGGTACTGGCCTTCTTCAGTATTTTGCAGGACTGGACTACAATGTACAACACCTACCTTGTGGATGATCCGGAAACCAAAACCGCACTTTTTTTGAATGTTAATTTTTTAAGCTCATTACTGTTTATTGCTTTTTTTGCACTAATCAACAAACTGAACAACAACATCAAGTACCCAACCTTATTAGCTTCCTGGATAAAAATCACAAAACTATTATCCTATGCTATTCCCCTTATCCTGATATTTACAACTTACTATGCCATCCGATTGGAAATTGGCAATTACTGGAATCAGCTAATAGAAGAATCAGCACTAAACATACAGGCTGTAGGAGAAGAATATTCTCATTACTATAAAAACTACGATTTAAAAGAATTTAAAACGATTTGGATCATCAATTACTCATTACTGTTCTTCTCAATTCTTTCATTTGTAAATATCCGGAAATTAAAAAATAAAAAACTGGCGTTTGTAAGTATCGGATTAACAATACTTACACTCACCGTATTTTTAACCCAAGGATTGTACTCGCTAAGTGAATTAAGAGAAAGTTATCTGACTCAAAGTTTATCGGAATATTATCAACGGGGAACCTTCAATATCATTATCAGATACATCTCATTAGCCTTTGCCGCGATTGCACTGGCAGGTATATTTCTTCATGTAAAAGAAGAATTGAATACAAAAAGGTACAGAATAGCATTCGAATACCTGCTTAGTACCTCCATTCTATGGATATTTAGCAGCGAGTTGCTGAATTGGATGGACATAAGCGGATCGACTCAATCCTACAAGCTTGGATTAAGCATACTTTGGGGGTCGTATTCCCTACTCCTGATTGCTTACGGCATCTGGAAGAATAAAAAACATGTGCGGATTGGTGCAATTGGATTATTTGCACTTACATTGGCAAAACTCTTCTTTTACGACATCTCGCATTTGAGTACAATCGCAAAAACCATAGCATTTGTTTTATTGGGAATACTTCTTTTGATTATTTCGTTCCTGTACAACAAATACAAGAGCAATATGACTGAGGAAGAAATCTAAAACAAAAAACACAATTTATTTTTAGTTGGTTTCGCTTAAATATTCTATTAAACTTACTCTCATGAAAAATAAGGCCTGTTTCATACTATTGCTTTTTGCATTTACCAATTCCTTTGGCCAGCAGAATAATTTCAACTTCAAAAGAGAAATTATTGGTACAAATGATCAATGGCACAAACTGGAACTACCGAATGAAATTCTAGCGAAGCTTTCCCCGAACCTGAACGATATCAGAATCACAGGTGTTTCTGAGCAAAATGACACGCTTGAAGCACCCTACATTATACATTCCACCGAAGATCAAATAAAAAATGTAAATGTTGACTTTAAATTATTGAATCAATCGAGGGATAAAAACGGCTATTACTTCACCTTTAAAGTTCCCACCTCAAATTCAATAAATCAGATTCAGTTGAATTTTGAACAAGAGAATTTCGACTGGAAAACAAGTCTTGAAGGAAGTCAGGATCAACAAAATTGGTATACTCTTGTCGAGGATTACAGAATACTATCCATTAACAATGCACACACCAATTATCAGTTTTCGAAACTTAATTTCCCGAATGCCAATTATTCTTTTTACAGAATAGGAATTAAAAGCGCAGAAAAACCGAAGCTGAAAAGTGCAGCATTATCTCTTACAGAGATTGTAAAAGGAAAGTCGCGTAATTACAAAATAAAGAAAATAAACACCTTTGAAAACAAAAAGCTTCAACAGACTGAGGTAGACATTGATCTGGAATCACCCGTTTTGATAAATGATCTTAAAATCAACATTCGTGAATCGTTTGATTATTACAGGCCGGTTCACATTCAGTATGTAACGGATAGTACCCAAACCGAACAGGGATGGAAATACAACTATCAAACCCTTGCTTCGGGCACGCTCAACTCCATCGAAAAAAATAAGTTTAAATTCAATAACACCCTGGCTCAGCATGTAAAAATCATCATCAAAAATTCGGACAATGAGGCGCTTAGCATTAGCAATATTGAAATAGAAGGCTCTATTTATGAGTTAGTGGTTCGGTTTTCGAAACCCGCCAAATATTTCCTGATCTATGGAAACAGCGATGCACGAAAACCACATTATGACATCTCCCGATTTTCAGACAACATCCCCCAATCAATCACAACACTTGCCCTTGGTGATGAAGAAATAATTACAAAATCCGAATCGCCTAAAGCGGAACCCCTTTTTGCCGATGAAAAATGGTTGTGGGCGGTTATGGCTCTCATCATACTAATTCTTGGAGGCTTCACTCTAAAAATGATGAAAAAAACGGACGAAAGAGAAGTTTAAATTTCACTTGCCCGCAAATCTTTTTGTGCTTTTCTGCAAAAAAATAAGCTCCTTCCCTAGCTGTTCATTCAAAACACAACGGTTTACTCATTTTTTTCTGAAAGCAAACTTTACTTCCGGTATTTTTTGCTAATCTGTTTGCTTTTCATAACTTCGGAAACGCTTTTGCTTTACCTGAGTAGGAAATAAACTCTCCTGCAAAACAAGACTTGCATTTTCAGTGAAAAACAGAGAGTTTCCATCTCAAAAACAGAAGCCTGCAACAAACAACCGATAAGTAATTTAAAGAGCTTAGCACTTTGCTGATATTATTGTGTTTCAGGCAAAGCCAACGCACGAAGAAAAATAATATACAATGATAGAAATACCAAAACCACTTATAGAACAAATAAAGGAAGGAAATGTAGTACTTTTTCTAGGGGCTGGTGCCTTAAAAGGAGCAATCCATAAAGATGGAAAAGATGCGCCATCTGGTCCTCAATTAGCAGAATTAATAGCAAATAAATTCTTAGAAGAAGGCTTATCAGATTCTTCTTTACAAATGGTTTCTGAAATCGCCATGTCGGAAACTAGTCTTTATCTGGTCCAAAAGTTTATAGCTGACTTTTTTGATGGTTTTGAACCTAATGATTTTCATAAAAAAATACCACTATATAGATGGCAGACGATTGTTACCACAAACTATGACCTTGTTATAGAAAAGGCATATAGTCAATGTGATAATCCTAAACAAACACAAGTCAAATTTGTACGTGATGAACGAATTAATGACAAACTTAAAACGGTCAATGACCTACCTTTTATAAAATTGCATGGTTGTATTACTATAATTAATGATCCAGGGTTGCCGTTAATATTAACCACAGACCAGTATGTAACTCATAAAAAAAATAGGACTCGACTTTTTGAGAGAATTAATGACTTAGCTAGGCAATACACCTTTTTATTTGTAGGACATAGTTTAGAAGATAGTGATATTCGGGAAGTACTCCTTAATTTGGGCAATGATTTAACAGCTCGAATGAGATCGTATATTGTTACTCCAGATGTTAAACCTGCATTGGAAAGATATTGGGGAACAAAAAAAATCACAACATTAAGTTGTCGCTTTTCAGAATTTATGGATGAACTAGAGAAAAAAATTGATACAAACTCTATACCCGATGGAAACTCATTAAATATTCATGCTAATAGTGGTCATCCTGTACTGCAAAAATTATTTAACTCTTCACGTAAACCAAGTGAGATTCTAATAAATTTCATATCTAACGATATAATATACCCTAAAAAATCTCATCTCCAATTTGAGCCAATTTTAGCTAATGAGTTTTATAAAGGTAATGTCAATAGTTTTGCCCCAATTGCAGAAGAGTTTGATGTGAGGCGCCAAATAGAAAGTGGAATACTTTCTGAAGTATTTGTTGATGTTGGTAAAGAAGATTTTAGCATCCATGTATATAGTATTCTTGGACACGCAGGTTCTGGTAAAACAGTTTTTCTAAATAGGCTAGCATGGGAAGTGGTTAATACTCTAAATAAAAACTGCTATATTCTAAAGAAAGATATTCTTTTAGATGCCGACGCTGTTCTTGAACTATACTCTTTATTAAAGGAACGCATTTATTTGATAGTAGATAATGCAAATTATAATGAAGTTGAACTCAACAACTTAATTGAGCGAGCCAAAAAAGATAATGTTCCGTTAACCATTCTGACAGCTGAAAGAACAAACATATGGAATGTCGAATGTGGTAGAATTAAAAATCACGTAGAGCATTCTTATCGTTTACAATATTTAAGTGAAAAAGAAATTGATGATTTACTTGATTTACTCGATATGAATAATTGTCTAAATCATCTAAAAGGAAAATCTAGAGAACACCAGCGAAAGGAGTTTGGTGAACAGGCAGGTCGTGAACTCTTAGTTGCACTATATGAAGCAACACAAGGAAAATCTTTTCAGGAAATTGTTTACGATGAATATCAGTCCATCCCAGATGAACAAGCTAAAAGTATTTATTTAACAATCTGTTTACTACATAGTTTAGGCTCGTACACAAGAGCGGGGTTATTATCGCGTGTTCACAGCGTAAATTTCGACGATTTTAAAACGAAATTCTTTGCCCCACTTGAGTATTTAGTATTTAGTAGACGAGATTATTATATTAATGATTTTGTTTACGAAGCACGACACCAACTAATAGCTGAATTTGTTGTCAATAATGTTTTATCAAATGAGCAACTGCGTTATGATGAGTATATCAAGCTATTAAATAACCTTGATATCGATTATGATTCTGATAGGAAAGTATTTTTGTTTTTAACAAATGCAAAAAAACTGCTTAGATTTTTCAAGTCGCCTGATAAAATTAGAAGGATATATGAAATGGCTAAAGAACAAAGTTATGAGGATGCCAAATTATATCAACAAGAAGCTATTTTTGAAATGGAAAGTAATGGAGGTAGTATTGATAAGGCTGAAAAACTTCTATATAAAGCAGATGAACTAACTGATAACAAAGATCCTTTAATTAGACATTCATTATCAGAGCTTCTTTTTACTAAAGCAAGTAATGCAAAAACAAGTCTAGAACGTAAAAAATTGCTCAATGAAGTAGATAAACTGTGTCAAAGTCTAATAAAAAAACGAAACTTTTCTGCCCATCCTTTTCATACTGCAATAAAATCAAAACTACTTTTAATAAGTGATTATATAGAGAATTCTGAAACATTTGCTCTTGAAAAGTTAATTAAAGAAACAGAGAGTTTAATATCACTAGCGATTCAACAATTTCCTGATGAACCACATATTATAGAAGCAGAATCTCATTTTAATACATTGATAAATAATGAACCAAAGGCACTTTCTTTATTAGAAAAAGCATTTGAGGTCAATAAAAATAGCCCATATCTATCTAAACGTTTAGCTTCTGTCTATGAATCAAATGACAGTCTAGATAAAGCAATCTCAACAGTTAAGGCAACTTTAAATACAAATGCTGGCGATAGAGATTTGAATTTTAAACTCGCACTTCTATTAATCAAAAAAGACGAAGAAAATGAATTACCAAATATCAAGCATCATCTTCGTAGAAGCTTTTCGCCAAAGGATAATAGATATCATGCTCAATTTTGGTATGCTCGGGCTTTATATTTATCAGATGAGATACCTGATTCCCAAAAATCTTTTGATTTATTGAAATCAGCCAATTTAGACCCTAAAATAAAAACTAAACTTAGAGGTTTTATCAAAGACAACGATAATTTAAAAATCTTTAAAGGTGAGATTTATAATTTACACTCAAACTATGGATTTATAAAGCGAGATGGATTAGGTGATACAATTTACTTCTTTATGCATGCATCAGCATTACCAGATGATGAACAAGTCGATTTTGCAGATAATTTGTTTGACAATTTAAGGCGTGGGGCAAGAGTTGAGTTTAATTTGGGATTTAACTATAGAGGTCCTATAGCAGTTAATCTAAAGCCTGAATAGCCATACACATTAAGTAAACACACAAATCAACCCTTCATCCAAATTTGCTAAAGTACATGTCCCACAAACATATGGACAGACTGAGTGGGTAAAGCACGAAAACCTAATCAAGGAAACTGCCCCGCCAGCGATTACTGGCGGGGAAAACCTCTCACTCCAGACACTTCGCAGGCTCAGCATGAACCAATCGGGACTCGCATACCGAGCTTCGTCAAACAGAAGAAATAAATGCCTCACACCAAAGACCACCCCAAGTGGTCTTTTTTTTATGCCCCACTATCCCCTCAAACCCCCCATTTAACAATACTTCCCACACATACACACAGTCTCATTTCAAACAGCCCAGTACACATACTAAACATTTTATTTTTATTATCCATTTTTATTGTTTACTTTCAATACCGACTTACAACTCAACACAAACTTATTGAGCTGCAATACGAATTCAATGAGCCTAAGGAAAGAAAAACAATAAAATGACCGAAAACACAAACAGTTTCAACCCAATACATATCGACAATTTCGATAAACCGGAGGTAGCACCTCCACCAAGAAACATCAATACAAATCCGCTCGATTTTTCATCAAATACAGCTGTAGCAGACCTTCAGCAACTCGAAGAAATACAAAAGCAACCCGAAGAAGAACACAATCAACCGGAAGATGTGCAGGAGCAACGCGAAGCAATGCTTGAGCAACGGGAAGAAGAGCTTGGGAAAGCAGAAGAAATGCATGAGAAGGTTGAAGATGTGCTAAATCAATCAGAAGAACCCCCACAACTAATATCAACAAATAAAACAAAATCCAAAATGACATCAAGAAGAAAAGGATCCGAAACCGACACCCTCGAACAATACAGAGTGGCGCTGACAAATGTAGAACAACAACAGGAAATTGCTGCTGCAATGACCGGATTCGGTTACGATACGGCTGCCATAGCCGAAGGCAAACTATTGTATGAAAATATGCGAAAAGCTTACGACCTCAACAAACAGGAAGACAACGAAACACTTGAGAGTAAAATCAATCTCGATGCAATCACCGAAACTGTTGCTGAAGATTATTCGCTGGATCGTAAAAAAGCAAAAGTAATTTTCAGAAACGATCCTCTTGTTTTGCATAAATTAGCCCTATCAGGTGCTGCACCCAAAGCCTATATCAAATGGGTCGAATGCATGAAAACATTCTACAATGGGCTTGCTGCAGAACCAGAATTAATCACTAAACTTTCAAAATTAAAATTTAGTGCCGAAGACGCAGAATCCCGACTTGCAAACATACAAGAATTAGAATCTGCACGTTCGCAGTATTTAAAAGAAGCTGGTGAATCGCAGGAAGCAACAAAAGCAAAAGATACAGCCTTTGCCGAAGTAGACAAATGGATGAGTGATTTTTATGCCGTGGCAAAAATCGCCATGGAAGACAAACCTCAGTTATTGGAATCACTTGGCCTTTTGGTACGTAACTAATACCCTTTTTAACTACATACAACTAAACTGGATTCAAAACCCATATTCATCTGAGTATGGGTTTTGTTCTGCAATTGTAATATCTCTGCTGCCGCATTAGAAAAAAACAATCTGAATTGCAGTAATCGGGAAGTTGAGAACTTGTCCTTAGTTTGTATACTATAAGTTTAATAAAACCAAAATAAATAAGAAGTAAAAGAGCGCACCACCCCGACATTCAAAAATTTGTTGGTCCCCATAGATGAAGAGGACGATAAGAACAAAATTCCATGAGAGAGGAACGAACGAATATTATTTTGTTCCGTCATCAAATCGTGATGGGTAACAAAATTTTTGCCGTCTAGTCTTTTTGATTCTTTTGTGATAATGACAAAAGAATAGCCCGTCCGGCTTGAGGACACAAAAATTAAATTCCTCTTGCCCTCAAAGCATTCCTAGATGCTCGATCCACCAATGTAAACAACTGATCAACCTGATCTTTCTGCCTGAAAACTTTGTGTCCTTTCACCTTCACAAATTCGCAAGTTAAACGATCGGTCAGTCTGTAAAATTCCTGATACAATTTGTGGTTGGCGATCAATTTTCCATTTTTGGAACAATAGCCGTTTTTTTCAAAACGCTCTCTCCTCGCAGGCAAACCAATAATATTCTGAGAATCGGTGTATACAATTACATGGCAATTGTCCGAATCAATTTCATTCAGAGCCGATAATAAAACCTGCAGCTCCAGTTTTGTAGAAGAAGTATTTTCGAAACGATTCAGTTTTACCAGAGTTTTAGCTTCATCCAGTGAGACATTCAAATCCTGTAAAAGAAGAACGGCTCCAAAACCAATTTTAGATTGCGGATTTACACTTCCATCGGTAAATAAAAAAAGCTGATTACTCATCTTCTATTCTTAAACCATCCGGATACTCAATTTTGGCGAGAAACAAGCCATGACCAGGCACCGAAGAACCTGCATTCGATCGGTTCTTGCTTTCAATCACCTCACGAAAACCAGCCAAATCCATTTTTCCCCGTCCAACTTCAATCAAAGTCCCAACAATGGCACGAACCATATTACGAAGAAAGCGGTCGGCCTTAATCGTGAATACCAGTTCATCATCCGTCTCCATCCATTCAGCTATCGATATCCTGCAGTTGTTTGTTTTTACATCTGTATGCAATTTACTAAAGCTTGTAAAATCGATGTATTCGAACAGAATTTTTGCCGCCTCGTTCATTTTCGAAACATTCAGCTCATGCTGATTTTTCCAATGCGACTCCATTCGAAACGGATTTTTATGCTTGGTAATTTTATAATGATAAGTTCTGGAAACGGCATCGAAACGGGTATGTGCATCAGATTTCACCCGAAACACTTCACGAATGGCAATGTCATGAGGCAAAAAACGGTTCAGTTTAAAAGCCAACTTTCCGCAGTCGAACCGACAGTTTTCATCCACCTCGAAATGAGCCATAAAATCGCTGGCATGCACACCTGTATCCGTTCTTCCGCAGCCAACCACATTTATTGGCTGATTTAAAATAGTAGACAAGGCCTTATTTAACTCCTCCTGAACAGAACTGGCATTCGGCTGAATCTGCCAACCATGATAGTTTGTTCCTTTATAACTTAGGCGAATAAAATATCGTTTCTTCAATTCAAATAGTATTTTCTGATTCTCCCCAAAAGTAAGCATTTTTACCAAGCCCAAAAATGAAAGAACTAAGGAAAAAAGAGAACACACTTTCTACTATTAGACAATAACTGCTAAGACTAGTCAATTAGGAATTAGCTTTGACACTTTATTCTTGTAACTTTATACTTTACACTTGTTCCCAGGAGTCTCCCAAAACCATTAACAATTTTTAACGGGCATGCATTTTCATAAAACACTCAAAGGTTTATCTTTGTAAAGGTTTTCTGAAAAATCAGATTCTTTTTATGTAAATTTTTCAAGTAATTAAATATATTTCTAATGATCCAAACAGTTGATATCAAAGAACTAAATGAACGCATCCAAAGAGAAAGTTCCTTTGTGGATATGATTTCTATGGAAATGAACAAAGTTATTGTTGGTCAAAAGCACCTTGTTGAAAGCTTATTGATAGGATTACTTTCGAATGGTCATATATTACTGGAAGGGGTTCCCGGACTGGCAAAAACACTTGCAATCAGCACACTTGCAACTACCATAGAAGCTGAATTTAGCCGTATTCAGTTTACTCCTGACCTGTTGCCTGCCGATTTGTTGGGTACCATGATTTACAGTCAGAAAAAAGAAGAATTTGTAGTAAAAAAAGGACCTCTTTTCGCCAACTTTATTCTTGCTGATGAGATCAACCGTGCCCCGGCAAAAGTACAGGCTGCCTTATTGGAAGCCATGCAGGAGCGTCAAATCACCATCGGCGACACCACCTATAAATTAAAAGAACCGTTTTTGGTTATGGCCACTCAAAATCCGATTGAGCAGGAAGGAACTTATCCTCTGCCGGAAGCACAGGTGGACCGTTTTATGCTGAAAGTGGTGATCAATTACCCTAAAAAAGATGAAGAGCAGCTAATTATGCGTCAGAATCTTTTGAAGGTATTTCCAAAAGCCGCTCAAATCTTAAAACCGGAAGACATTAATAAAGCACGTGATGTGGTTAAAGATGTTTACATGGATGAAAAGATTGAAAAATACATTGTAGACATCATTTTTGCAACCCGTTTCCCTGCCGATTACGGATTGGAGCAATTCAAGGATATGATCGCATTTGGCGGATCGCCCCGTGCCAGTATCAGTTTGGCCGCTGCAGCAAAAGCTTATGCCTTTATTAAACGCAGAGGTTATGTAATTCCTGAAGATATCCGTGCCGTTTGTCATGACGTACTGCGTCACAGAATTGGATTGACATATGAAGCTGAGGCAAACAATATCACCAGTGAGAACATCATTAGTGAAATCCTGAATACTGTTGAAGTGCCATAGTAATTATCAATTAGTAATTGTTAATTAATAATTATTCATTCGTAATTAAACTATGGAAACTAGTGAATTATTAAAACGAGTTAGGCAAATAGAGATCAAAACCAGAGGTCTTTCCCGAAATATTTTTGCCGGGGAGTATCATTCTGCGTTCAAAGGACGTGGTATGACCTTCAGCGAAGTTCGGGAATACCAATATGGTGATGATATTCGAAATATTGACTGGAATGTAACCGCCCGCTACAATCAACCTTACGTTAAACTTTTCGAAGAAGAACGTGAGTTGACCGTAATGCTTCTGATTGACGTGAGTGGTTCCCGTGAATTTGGAACCGTCTCTAAACTAAAGAAAAATCAGATTACGGAGATTGCTGCCGTACTGGCCTTTTCGGCCATTCAAAACAACGATAAAATTGGGGTGATCTTCTTTTCGGATAAAATTGAAAAGTTTATTCCACCTAAAAAAGGTAAATCTCATATTCTGAGAATCATTCGTGAACTAATCGATTTTAAACCCGAACATCGGAATACTGATATCGGCAATGCTTTACGATACCTTACACAGGTTATTAAAAAACGCTGCACCACTTTCGTGATATCAGATTTTATTGATGATGATTTTGAAAATGCATTGACGATTGCCAACAAAAAACATGATCTTGTAGCCCTTAACATATACGATAAACGCGAACAGGAAATCCCTTCAATTGGCTTGATTAAAATTAAGGATGCGGAAACAGGCGAATACAGCTGGATAGATACTTCGAATAAAAAGGTACGGGAAAACTACGCCAAATGGTGGAGTGATAAAGACAATTTACTTGCCGAAACATTTAAAAAATCGGGGGTAGATGTGGCGAATATTCGAACCGATCAGGATTACGTGAGATCCTTAATTGCCTTATTTAAACGAAGAGGACACTAATTTTTAGAAGCAGACGACTATGACAAATAGAATTATCATCCCAAGTAAACCATTCGCAAAAGCAATATTCGCATTTGTAATTGTATTGGGAGCTACTTTTTCCTCCTTCTCGTCATATGCTCAAGAGGAAGACAAAGGCCTTAACTACAGTGCTCAACTCGACACCAATCTTATTGTTATTGGTGATCAAATAAACCTTTTGCTTTCCATCGAACAGCCAAAAGGTCTTCGGGTAGAGTTTCCTGTATTTACGGACAGCATTAGTTCGGGAGTAGAGATTGTCAAACAATCTCCTCAGGATACTATCTCATTAGAGAATGGAAATATTAAAGTGAATAAAAACTTTTTGATTACCTCTTTTGATGATGGTGTTCACAAAATGAATCCTTTTGAATTCAAAATTCATGACGAAAATCTGATGAATATCATTAGAACCGACACAATGCTTTTGGGTGTAAAAACTTTCGAAATTGATACGAGCAAAGCCAATTTCGACATTGTAATGCCAATACATACTCCAATTGCTTTTGCGGAAATTGCTCCCTGGGCTTTTGGCGGACTGCTGCTTGCAGCATTAATTGTTTTATTGATTTTATACCTGCGCAAGCGAAAGAAAAACCAGCCTTTATTCGTAAAAGTAAAACCAGCCGAACCGGCTCATGTTATTGCCTTACGCAAGTTGGATGAAATCAAAAAACAAAAGCTTTGGGAAACCGGAAAGGTGAAACAGTTTCATTCTGACCTTACGGATACAATCCGGTATTATTTGGATGAACGTTTCCAACTATCAACTTTGGAATCAACCACCGATGAGATATTGAAAGCAGTTAATACTGTGGAGGTAAATTCAGACTGGCATGCCAAACTAAAGGAAGTTCTTGAACGCGCGGATTTAGCCAAATTCGCTAAATTCACTCCTCTTCAGGATGAAAATGAACTAAGCTTAAAATATGCTTACAAAATTATTGAGACCACCATTGTAGAAGAGGCTCCTGCTAAAGAGGAAAAAGAATCTATTGCACTGGAAGAAACAAAAAAGGAAGATAAGTAAACTTTGAAAATACAAAGTATGAGTTCTATACAATTTGCAAATCCTGAATATTTTTACTTGCTGATCCTTTTGATACCATTAATAGCATGGTACATCTTAAAGGACAAGAATGCGCATGCAAGTATTCAGGTGTCAACATTAAAAGGCTTTCATTCAAGCACCAAAACCTACAAATACTACTTGCGGCATGCTTTATTTGTATTTCGTGTTTTAGCAATTGTATTTTTAGTACTTGCTATTGCCCGACCACAATCAAGTAATAGCCGAAGAGATGTAACCACAGAAGGAATTGACATCGTTATGTCGCTTGATATTTCGAGCAGTATGCTTGCCCGTGATTTTGAACCAGACAGACTGGAAGCGGCAAAAGATGTTGCTGTGAGCTTTATTACTGGCCGCGAAGATGATAAAATTGGATTGGTAATTTTTAGCGGCGAGAGTTTCACTCAATGTCCTTTAACAACCGATCATGCTGTTTTAATCAACCTTTTCAACGACATCCAAAGTGGAATGATTGAAGATGGTACTGCAATCGGACTTGGATTAGCCAATGCCGTTAATCGTTTAAAGGAAAGTAAATCGAAATCGAAAGTAGTTATTCTCTTAACCGATGGTGTAAATAATCAAGGAGAAATTGCTCCTATCACGGCTGCCGAATTAGCAAAAACTTTTGGCATAAGAGTTTACACAATTGGTATCGGAACCATGGGAATGGCTCCCTATCCTATTCAAACTGCTTTTGGTATCAGCATGAGAAACATGCCGGTAAAAATTGACGAAGAAGTATTGCAGCAAATTGCAGAAATGACTGGCGGTCAATACTTCAGGGCAACCGACAACAATAAACTAAAAGCAATTTACGAACAAATTGACAAGTTGGAGAAAAGTAAAATTGAGGTGAAAGAATACATTACAAAAAGCGAGGAATACTTAATTTTTGCGTTGTTGGCTACTTTATTTTTACTGCTTGAAATTGCTTTGCGTAATTCAATATTGCGGAATATTCCGTAATTGTTATTAATTGAACACAGAAAATCATTGAACAATGAATCAATTTCGTCTTGATCATCCCGATCTTCTATATTTATTTCTAATTCTTCCAATTCTTGGAATTTTATATTGGATTAGTTATTCAAGAAAAAAGAAGGCTCTTGCTGAATTTGGTGAGATGAATATTATCTCCCAGCTTATGCCTTACGCTTCATTTACCCGACCGTTTTATAAGTTTGGAATTCTCTTGCTGGCTTTAAGTTTTATCATTTTTGGTCTTGCAGGACCTCAATTCGGTTCAAAACTCCAAACCATAAAAAGAAAAGGAGTAGAAATTATCATTGCGCTGGATGTATCCAATTCGATGATGGCACAAGACATTCAACCCAATAGATTGGAACGGGCAAAACGAGCAGTTTCCAAAATGGTTGACAAATTGAATAATGATAAAATCGGTTTGGTGGTTTTTGCCGGCGAGGCATATACTCAATTGCCGATTACAACAGATTATGCATCTGCAAAATTGTTCTTGTCCTCAATCAGTACTGATATTGTTCCCATACAAGGAACTGCAATTGGTGCGGCAATAAACTTGGCGGCAAAAAGTTTTACTCCCGATAGTGAGGCCAGCAAAGCAATAATTGTAATTACCGATGGTGAAAACCATGAGGATGATGCAATTTCGGCGGCAAAAGCAGCATTCGATCAAGGAATTATAGTACATACTATTGCCATGGGATTACCGGAAGGTGCACCAATACCTGTAAGCAGTGGTTCCCGGGATTTCAGACGGGATGAAAAAGGGAACATTGTAATTTCAAAATTAGATCAGCAAATGGTTGAGCAGATTGCTACAGCCGGAGGAGGAAAACCAGTGATAGCCAACAATACAACAACTGGATTAAATGCACTTTTTAATGAAATTAATAAAATGAACAAAACGGAATTAGAGCAGAGAGTATATGCTGCCTACGACGAAAAATTCCAATTGTTTATTGCCATCGGATTGCTGCTGCTCTTTCTTGAATTCTTAGTTCTGGAACGTAAAAATCGCTATTTGAAGGATATCAATTTGTTTAAACCATCGAAATAGAACTCAATTCTGATTATTATGAACAAATATATAGCATTATTCATCGGCTTGCTTTGCCTCTTTAGTTTGGATGCATTAGCACAAAAGGAAAGAAAATTTATCCGTAAGGGAAATGGCCTGTTTGAAGGAAATGAATATGAAAACTCTGAAGTTGAATACCGAAAGGCTCTCGATAAAAAAATCAATTCGTATGAAGCTGGTTTTAATTTGGGAGATGCCTTGTACAAACAAAAGAAATACGATGAAGCCTTGAAACAATTCCAGACTTTAACAGTGGCTGAACAGGATCCTAAAAAACTCGGGGAAATTTACCACAACATTGGAAACACTCTTCTAATGAACCGGAAAATTGATGAAAGTATTGAGGCATACAAAGAATCCCTTCGTAACTTCCCAAATTCAAAAGAAACCAAATACAATTTGGAATATGCCCGAAAAATGAAACAAAAAGAGGAAGAGGAGAAAAAGAAACAGGATCAAAACAAGGATCAGGACAAGAAAAACCAGGACAAGAAAGATCAGGATAAAAAAGATCAGGATAAAAAAGACCAGGACAAAAAAGATCAGAAAGATCAGAAAGATCAGAAAAATAAACCTGAAGATCAGGATAAAAAGAAAGGTGATCCTGAAGAACAGCAAAATAAAATATCCGAACAGGATGCCAAGCGCTTGTTGGAAGCTCTTGAAAATGATGAAAAAAAGGTTCAGGAAAAGGTGCAAAAAGCCAAAGCTGTTGCTCAAAAAGCAAAAAGAACCAAAATCAAAAAGGATTGGTAATTGATCTTTTCTAATTGATTAATCAGTAAATTTGCGAAAGAATTACCGGACAAATTAATTGCATTTATAACATCTGAAACACATGTATATACAGATGAAGAAAATACTTCTCTCATTAGTAACAGTCATTTTAATTGCTACATCAGTATTTGCTGATGAAATTAAATTTACTGCTTCGGCTCCAAATGTTGTGGAACTTGGCGAACAATTTCGTTTAACCTATTCCCTTAACAGCAAAGGGAAAAATATTAAAATTCCAGCTCTTGATGGATTTAGAGTTCTTATGGGACCGTCAACATCAAGCAGTATGAGTACACAAATAATTAATGGAAAAGTTACTTCCAGCTCATCCTACTCGTACACTTATGTTCTTTTGGCCGAAGAAGAAGGAAAATTTGACATCAAGCCTGCAACAATTGCTGTTGATGGTGAAACCAAAACATCAAATTCGCTTACGATTGAAGTTGTTAAGGTGAATAAAACCCAGCAGGATAGCGGTTCGAAACAATCACAAAACGCTGCATCAAGCCAAAAAATCACGGAAGACAATTTATTTGTTAAGGTAAAATTAGATCGGAATAATGTTTATATGGGTGAGCACGTTGTTGCAACCATTAAAGTATATACACGACTTACCATTGCTGGATTTGGCGATTCAAAGTTCCCCTCGTTTGACGGTTTTTTAAGTCAGGAAGTGCCAACTCCAGGACAAATTTCATTAGAAAGAGAAAATATAAACGGAACCATTTACAATACCGGAATCATTCGGAAATTAATTCTTTTTCCTCAACACACAGGGGAAATTACAATTGATCCTTTTGAATTAGAGGTGATCATTCGTCAGCGTCAGGCAAACAAACGAAGTGGTTTCTTCGATGATTTCTTTGATAATTATCAAGACATAAGAGTGCCCCGTAAAAGCAAGCCGATCAAAATTCAGGTAAAAGACTTTCCATCCAATAAACCTGCAAGTTTTGACGGTGCCGTTGGAAATTTCACTTTGTCTACAACTATCGATAAAGATTCTGTGAAAGCAAATGATGCGATTACCATGCGCGTAAAAGTAGAAGGTAACGGAAACTTGAAGTTGATTAAACCTTTGGAATTTAATTTCCCAGCCGATTTTGAAGTTTACGACCCCAAAACGTCGCAGAATTTAAAAAGCTCAGAAGCAGGAATGAGTGGTTCAACCACTTTCGAATATCTGATTATTCCCCGACACGGCGGTGAATATGAGATTCCGGCAGTTGATTTCTCTTTCTTCGATCCGAAAGCAAAAATATTCAGAACACGTTCTACCAAAAAATTTACCGTTAAAGTAGCAAAGGGAGATGGAGATAATTCAGGAACTATCATTAGCTCCTTTACTAAAGAGAAGGTGAAATTTCTAGGAAAAGATATCCGCTATATCAAAACCAACGATTTCAGCCCTCAATTAAAAGGTGAGGTGTTCTTTGGAACCACAAATTTCTATTTGGCGTATATTATTCCCTTCTTCCTGTTTGTTTTAGCATTTGTATTCAACAGAAAACGAATAAAAGAAAATGCCGACACCGCTAAATTAAAAAACAAACGTGCCAACCGCGTTGCGATGAAAAGATTAAAAATGGCTTCGGCAAGTCTAAAAGCAAAACAGAAGGATCAGTTTTACGATGAGATTCTTAAAGCAATTTGGGGATATACATCGGATAAGTTGAATTTACCTTTGGAGAATCTGAATAAAGAAAATATTAGTGAGATTTTGCTTAGCAAAGGAGTTGAACCGGAACTTAAGGATGAATTTCTAAGCATACTGGACACCTGCGAATTTGCAAGGTACTCTCCATCGGCCGGTTCTTCGGAAATGGATGAGTTATATCAGACAAGCATGGATACAATCACCAAGTTGGAGAAAAATATAAAATAGATTAATTGATTGTGTAATATCAAATTAAACATGAAACGTACATGATTATTTAATCAAGGTAAGTTCCATCTGACAATTGCATAAAAATTATAAACAGATGAAAAAAGCATTACAATTTATACTCGCCATATTTATCAGCACTCAAACATGGGCTCAAGTTAACCCAATTTCTGAGGCCAATGAGATGTATAAGAAAGGGGAATACGAGAAAGCAATTCAAGCCTATGAATTTGTTTTGGATACTCATTTAGAAGCACCGGAAATTTATTTTAATCTGGGAAATGCTTACTACAAAACAGGAGAAATCTCTTCTTCCATTTTGAACTATGAGCGGGCTTTACTATTCTCTCCTAACGACAAGGATATTCAGTACAATTTAGACTTAGCCCGTAAACATGTTTTGGATAAGTTTGAAGTTTTGCCTGAAATATTTATAAAAAGATGGTTTTCTGGAATTAGAAATAGTTTTTCGGCTGATACATGGTCTTACTTCTCAATTCTATTTTTCTTACTGACGCTTATTTTTGCCTGTTTTTATCTGTACAGCAATAAATCAGGTATTAAAAAACTAGGTTTTTTCTTTGCTTTTTTTGCCTTTGGTATTTCAATCATGACTTATTCTTTTGCTTCAAAAAAGACGGATGAAATCAATATTCGTGAGCATGCAATTATTGTGAGTCCAAGTGTTACCGTTAAAGGTTCTCCGGATAAAAGCGGTACCGAATTGTTCTTACTGCACGAAGGCACTAAAGTTAAAGTGATTGGAGAACTGCAGGATTGGAGGAATATTCTGCTTAGCGATGGCAATGAAGGTTGGCTGAAAAAAGAAGACATTGAAATGATATAATTAACTCAATAACGTAAAAGGATTTCGGCTTCGAAATCCTTTTTATTCATACAACAAGCTTATTAAACAGCAATATGAAATACAGCATACAAAACGAATTCTTCCAAATTGAGGTTCTTGAAAAAGGAGCTGAACTTTGCAGTATTAAATCGAGACTTACCAATCAGGAATTTATGTGGCAAGCTGATCCTGAAATTTGGGGAAGCCACGCTCCCAACCTATTCCCGGTTATTGGCTGTTTAAAAGAAGACGGATTTATTCATGAAGGCAAAGAATATGCAATACCCAAACATGGATTTATTCGCAACAATAAAGATATTCAAATGCACAGCAAATCAGATAATGAGCTTTGTTTTGCATTAAAATCAAACGAAAACACCCGTAAAGTCTACCCTTTCGAATTTGAATTCTACATTCATTTTATATTGGATGGTAAAAAATTACATGTGAAACATGATGTGATCAATACCGGCCCAAAAGATCTACTCTTTTGTCTGGGAGGGCATCCCGCTTTTGCATGTCCGTTAAAGGAAGGAGAAAAATACTCGGATTATTATCTTGAATTTGAGCAAAAAGAAACTGCACACACCTGGATGATTGTCGACAATGGACTTATTGGCCAGGAAGGAAAATTGATTTTAGATGAAAATGATCGAATTGAACTTGCACCAGATCTTTTCGCAAAGGATGCTCTGATTTTTAAGAATCTAAAATCCTCCTTTGTGAAATTAAGGAGTAAGAATTCAAATTTCTCCTTAAAAGTCAGCCTTGATGATTTCCCTTATCTTGGACTTTGGGCAAAACCAAATGCGCCCTATGTTTGCATTGAACCTTGGATTGGGATCGCCGACAGCTATGATTCGAGCAGGGAATTTTCTGAAAAAGAAATCATTCAATCTCTTGATTTCGGCAAAACATTTAGTGCCACATATTCGATAGAAATCACAGAATAAAATAATGAGGCTGTCTCAAATGAGATAGTCTCTTTTTCGTTTTATAGTTTTTTATATTTATCACTGATTTCTTATTTTAGAGATATGAAATTAGTCCCTCAAAAATCTCATTTCAAAGCCTATCATCAAAACCAGATGATTCTTTTTCCGCCTTCTCTCTCGGATTTCATATCATCTGAACACCCTGTTCGTACCATCAGCAGTATTATTGATGGTGTCCAGATAGATCGTATCCTTGAAAAATACAGTTATACGGGAGCAAAGGCCTATCATCCCAAAATGATGCTTAAGTTATTAGTTTATTCCTATTTGTGTAATGTATATTCCTCTCGAAAAATAGAGCAGGCGGCATCAGAAAATGTACATTTCATGTGGTTGTCAGGGATGCAAAAGCCAGATCACAATACGATTGCCCGCTTTAGAAGCAGTCGATTAAAAGGTGTTTTAAAGGAAGTGTTCAGTCAAGTAGTCCTGTTACTGGTAGATTCCGGACATATTGATCTACAAACCATATATGTCGATGGCACCAAGATCGAGGCCAATGCAAATAAGTTTTCGTTTGTTTGGGGTAAAGCCATTCAAAAGAATATCCAACGCATGAAGGATCGGTTGGGGGAACTTTGGGATTATACAGAGCAGGTAGCCAAATCGGATTTAGCAAATGTAAGTAAGCCCGATTTAAGTGATGTTGATCCAGAAAAAATAGAGCAGACCATTGAGACAATTAATGAGGCCTTGAGGGATAAGAAAGTGGATGCTAAGAAACGCCGGCAACTCAACTATGCCAAGAAGAATTATGCTGATAATCTCCGAAAAAACGAGCAAAAGCTAAAGATATTGGAAGAGCGAAATAGTTATTCAAAAACGGATCCGGATGCAACCTTTATGCGAATGAAGGATGACTATATGCAAAATGGTCAGCTAAAACCAGGATATAACCTGCAGTTTAGCACACAAAATCAATTCATTGTAAATTATTCAAACCATAATAATCCAACCGATACAAAAACCTTTATACCTCATATGAAAGAGGTTCAACAGTTGTATCCAGACAAACTAAACAGCGTATGTGCAGATTCCGGTTATGGGTCTGAGGAGAATTATGAATTTCTTGAAGCGGAAGGATTAACCTCTTTTGTGAAATACAATTACTTTCATAAAGAACAAAAGAAGGGAGCCAAAACTTATTGCGAGTTTCACCCCAACAATTTATTCTACGACTCTAAACAGGATATTTACTACTGCCCAATGGGACAAGTAATGAATCTTAAGAAGATAAAAAAGGAAAAAAGCCAAGCCGGTCATTTTAAGACAATCCATGTTTATCAAGCTCAAAACTGTAACGGATGCCCACTTAGGGGGATGTGTCACAAAGCAAAAGGTAATCGAACGATTCAGATCAATCACCGACTCAACGAATTAAGAAGTAAAGCACGAGAACATTTAACCTCAGAAGAAGGATTGAAGCACAGGAGTCAAAGACCGGTTGATGTAGAGGCCGCTTTTGGTAACCTTAAACACAATAAAGGATTTAAACGATTTTTACTTCGTGGCAAAGAAAAAGTAGAAATCGAAATGGGATTATTGGCTCTAGCCATAAATCTTAAGAAAATGAATAGTAGAAAAGTGGCCTAACGGCCTTTCTTAATTCTTTTGAAGTCCTATTTCCTCTATATGAAACCTCTGTTTTGCATATTGGAGGTAAAAAAGACTTCCAAAAACAAATAAGCAGTATAAGGCAGTTTAATCTCAAAAAAACAAAAGATCATGAAAAAGAGGATGTCTACTTTGTTATGAGACATCCTCTTTTTTATCTCCAATCAAAATTAAAGACCAATATATCTTTTTTTTGCCTTTCAGAAGCAATTCTTCATCTGAAAAGTTAAATTTGTAACAGGCTTATAAATTATCTGTACTAACCACGCTAAAACAAACAAGTTAATTTGTATCATAAGTTTATAACTATTTAATCAATTTTTCGCGAATGCATATTGAAACTTTACTTGCACATTTGGCTGAAGAAGGTGGCGTGCACGATCCATACGGGGCGTCGCACTTACCAATTTATCAAACAGCTACCTTTGATCTGAAAAAACAGTCCGGATCTAAAATTTACGATTACACCCGCTCTGATAATCCAACAAGAGATGCTTTGGAAACGGTTTTTGCCAAGGCTGAAAATGGGGCATCTTGTTCGTGCACTCATACCGGGATTGGAGCAATTGCCCTGCTTTTCGAAACTGTATTAAAAGCAAACAGTAAAATTTTGGTTGAAAAAGATTGTTATGGCGGCACTTACCGACTTTTACAAGTGTATAAAGACAAATACAATGTAGAAGTTTTCTTTGCTGATTTTACTGATCTTTTGGAAATTCAAAACTTATTGGAAACCGAAAACTTTGATTTAGTTCTTTGTGAATCTCCCACCAATCCGGGAATGAAAATTATTGATTTAAGAGAATTGGCAAGGCTTGCCAAAAACAATGGAAGCAAATTTGCCGTTGATAACAGTCTCGCAACATTTGCATCTCAGAAACCGCTTGATTTGGGAGCTGATTTTTCTGTTTTCAGCGCTACAAAATACATTTCAGGACATGGAAGTACCGTTGCCGGTGCCTTGGTTTCCAAATCACAGGAAGATGGCGAAAAAGTTGCCTATTTTGCCAATGCCGAAGGTCGTTCCCAAAATCCTTTTGATGTGTTTTTAATCTCACTGGGAATACCTACTCTCCCCTTACGACTCAAGCATCATGAACAAAGTGCAATTCAGGTTGCTGAATATTTGGAGAAACACCCAAAAGTGAATAAGCTGGTGTATCCAGGTTCCAAAAATCATCCGCAACATGAGTTGGCAAAATCTCAAATGAAAATTTTCCCCGGCGTACTCACTGTTCACATGCAGAACGTTGAAACGGCTGAAAAATTGGTAGCAGCCACTCGCTGGTTTGGAGAAAAGGCCTCATTCGGAACTGCTGATTCCCGCATTGAAATTCCTGCTAAAATTAGTCATGCATCCTTTTCTAAAGAGGATCTGCAAGCGATTGGAATCTTCCCATCTACGGTTCGATTGTCCATCGGACTGGAACACATCGATGATCTGCATGAAGATTTAGAAAACGCACTTAAATAATTTAATGGAAAAATGCATGGTTAAAACCCCATACCGAAACATAACTTGCGGAAAATCGATTCCACCACACAATGTTCACGCTATTTCTGTTAGTCTTCCAACTATTCAGGATGTATATTCCTATGAAGAAAATAAGAATAACTGGCGGAATTGCATGGAAACAGGCTATCCCCGCTTTTTCTGTCATCCTTACGAAAAAAAGGTTATTGAATATTTTAAGGCTCATTTTTCAATTAGCGAAGAGAAACATCTCTTCCTGTTTCCATCAAAATCCTCCTGTCAACTTGTAAGTAGTTTTTTTGAACTTAATTTCAGAGAATATGAATTAAACGGAATCTTCACCATTTCTGTTGATTCGCAAAATCCTGCTCTCAAAAAAGCATGCGACTTTATTCAGCATACCGGACACAAAGTTTTTTCGAGACAATTAGAGGATTTCTTACTCAAGCTAAAACTCATAAACAATCCCCATCAAGAGGAAATGCTTTCTACCAATCCGGAACAGCACGTTAAACAAGAACTCCAAAAACAGTTCCTGCTAGATAAAAATCAAAATATTGAACTATTTTCGAGTGGAATGAATGCAATATATTCTCTTTTTGAGGGCATTAATCAAATTCAAAAGCTAAAAAAAGCCACTGTTTTCATTCAATATGGTTGGTTATACACCGATACCATAGATATTTTGAGAAAGTACAGTGAATCTTATTTTGAGGTAATCTGTGTTTACGACGAGAAAGAATTACTATTGATAATAGAAGCTAACAAAGGGAGAATTGCCGCAGTATTTACCGAAATCCCAACCAATCCTTTTCTTCACACTCCTAATTTGCCTTTTCTATATTCGCATTTAAGCAAGCTCAATATCCCATTAATTGTGGATGGAACAATTGGAACATGCGTGAATATGAATTATCTGCCTTATTGTGATTTTGCGGTAGAAAGCCTCACAAAATTTGCATCTGGAATGGCTGATGTTATGGCTGGTTGTGTTGTTCCAAATCCTAATTCGAACTGGACAAAGAACAATTTGGTTAATTTAAAACCCTACCAACAAGAATTATACAGAAGAGATTTGGAACGAATTGCATTTCAAATTTCAGGTATGGAATCGAGAGTTAAATCCATTCAAAAAAATGTATTTGAATTGGCTCGTTTTTTCGAATCACATCCTGCTGTAAAGACAGTTAATTGGTCTCACCATAAAAGAAACAAAGCCAACTATTCGAAAATTGAAAAAGAAGAAAACAACTATACCGGTTTAATTTCTATTGAATTTGATGGCCCAATTGAAAAGTTCTATGATGCTCTTGAACTCCCGAAAGGTCCAAGCCTCGGTACAGAATTCACATTGGTAATGCCTTATTTTTATTTGGCTCATTACGATATGATTAAATCTGAAAAGGGACGAAAACTGCTTACCGAAAAGGAAATCAACTGGGAATTGGTTCGTATATCAGTGGGTACAGAGCCAATCGAAGAATTAATCAGAATTTTCGAAAAAGCCTTAAATCAAATCTAAAAAAAAACTCCGAATCTCATTCGGAGTTCTTAATTTTAAAATCTATACAAGAGCCGGATAGTCGGTATATCCAACTTCGTTACCCCCGTAAAAAGTTTCTTTATTAGCTACATTCAATTCAGCTCCTTGTTCAAATCGTTTTTCTAAATCAGGATTGGCTAAATAGGGTACTCCGAAAGAAACCAATTCTGCTTTTTTCGAAGCAATAACTTTATGACCTGTCTCTTTCGTAAATCCTCCATTCACCATACGAACACCTTTGTACTGTTTCCCGTAATAATCAACCACATTCTTTATCAATTGAGGGTGATCATCAAGAGGCATCAATGGTTCAATCAAATGCAAATAAGAAAGATCATATGCGTTCAATTTTTCAATCACATAATTAAAAATTGATGTTGGATCCGAATCTCCCATATCATTAAATAAACCACTAGGCGAAAGACGAATACCCACCGCTGAAGAATCCCAAACCTGCAGCGTTGCGTCTAAAACCTCAAACAGAAAACGGGCTCGATTCTCTACTGTTCCACCATATTTATCAGTTCGGTGGTTTGTTTTATCTTCCAAAAACTGATCGATTAAATAACCATTTGCTGCATGAATTTCAACGCCGTCAAAACCTGCATCCTTCGCATTTTTCGCTGCTTTTTTATAATCTTCCACAATGCTTGCAATCTCCTCTGTTTCCAAAGCTCTCGGAGTCACAAAATCTTTCAGTCCCTCATACGTAAATGCTTGTCCCGCCGGCCGAACAGCCGAAGGCGCTACCGGTAATTCTCCGTTGTGAAAATCAGGATGCGAAATTCGCCCAACATGCCAAAGTTGTATAAATATCTTTCCGCCTTTGTCATGAACAGCCTTTGTAACTTGTTTCCAGCCTTCCACCTGAACTTTACTATAAATTCCAGGCGTTGCCGGATACCCCATTCCTTGAGGCGAAATTTGACTGGCCTCTGTAATAATTAATCCTGCTCCTGCCCTTTGTTGGTAATATTCTGTCATTAGTTTGGTAGGAGCATTTCCTTCTCCAGCTCTGTTTCTGGTCATTGGAGCCATCACCATTCTATTTTCCAATTCGATTTTACCAATCGCAAAAGGAGTCAATAATGTATTTTTAATCATCTTCTTTTTCGTTATTTTTATTTAATCAAGATATAAATAAGATTCTGATTTCTAAAAAAAGAAATATTAGAGATAAGTATAAATGAATTTATAGTTGCTATTTATTATTGAGCAAGAAAACAATCAAGTTGAATTTCTATTGATCTCAAGATTGGTTTGTATCTTCGCTAAAAATTTGAAAAGAATGAAACGTCTGTGATTTAATAATTATTAACTCATACATGAGCATGATTGTTTAATCAAGATAAATTCTTTCTGACATCTTTAAACAATTTAAGACACATGAAACAAATAGAACTATTAGCTCCAGCCAAAAATATGGAAACAGGAATGGCTGCCATTAATTACGGAGCTGATGCTATATATATTGGTGCACCTAAATTTGGTGCCCGATCAGCCGCAGGAAATACTCTCGAAGATATTGGGGAGTTGATTAAATATGCTCATAAATACTGGGCGAAAGTATTCATCACGATGAATACGATTCTATATGACCATGAATTAAAAGAAGCTGAAGAGCTGATTCATAAACTTTATAAGCTTGGCGCTGATGCTTTAATTGTTCAGGATATGGGTGTTCTGGAAATGAATCTTCCTCCTATCGAACTTCATGCCAGTACACAAACTCATAATTACGATATCGATCGGATTAAATTTTTAGAACAAGTCGGATTTAAAAGAATTATTCTTGCCCGGGAGCTTTCCTTGGATCAAATTAAAGAAATCCGCAAAAATACTACGGCAGAGCTTGAATATTTTATTCACGGCGCATTATGTGTTTCACTTAGTGGGCAGTGCTATTTCTCTCATGCTGTTGGCGGACGCTCTGCAAATCGCGGAGAATGCAGTCAGGCTTGCCGGATGAAATACGATTTGGTTGACGGAGAAGGAAAAGTAATTGCGAAAGACAAACACCTGCTCTCTTTAAAAGACCTGAATCTCTCGGGTCATATGAAAGAATTGGTGGAAAGCGGCATTTGCTCTCTGAAAATTGAGGGACGTTTAAAAGACAGTTCCTATCTAAAGAATGTTACAAACTATTACAGAAAAGAATTAGATGATGTTTTTGCAAAGAAAAAAGAATTTGAAAAAGCATCGTCAGGGACAGTTAAACCAAACTTTGAACCGGATTTAGAGAGAACTTTTAACCGCGGTTTCACCAACTATTTTTTTACAGGTAGAATTCCCGAAATCGCAAATTTCCACACGCCAAAATCATTAGGAAAAGAAATTGGTAAGATTGTTGACATCCGAAAAGATCATTTTATAATTGATACCAAATTTGAAATTCACAATGGTGATGGTCTTTGCTTTTTTAATCACAATAAGCTGTTAAAAGGAATTCTGGTGAATGGAGTAAAAGGGAAACAGGTTTTCCCAAATGAAATGAGCATGCTGGTTAAAGGTGCTGTTTTGTATCGTAATAACGATCACGAATTTGCCAAAATGCTAAAAAGAGACAACTCTATCAGAAGAATTTCAACGGATCTTTTTCTGGAATTTAAAGAAAATATTCTGACCTTATTTGCTGCAGATGAAGACGGCATTAGTGCTTCGGTTCAACTTAAGGAAGAGTTTGAATTGGCCCGCAATGCTGAAATGGCAATTACTAATCTTAAAAATCAATTATCAAAATCGGGAGATTCAATCTACTCGATCAATTCCATTGACACCAACTTTACTGAAGCTCCCTTTGTTCAGGCCAAAGTGCTGAATGAGCTGCGCCGACAGGTTCTTGATTCTTTAACTGAAAATCGGCTTAATGCATTTCAACAGCCCAAAACGAGAGCGCTAATCTCGCATCCCAAATACCACACAAAAAACCTGAATTATATGGGTAATGTGGTAAATTGTAAAGCCGAAGAGTTTTATCTCAAGTGTGGGGTCGAAAAAATCGAAAAAGGTTTCGAGTTGCAATCCAATTTCAAAGGAAAAACACTCATGACCACAAAACATTGTTTGCGTCATGAATTTGGTCTGTGCAACAAAGAGGTCAGTACCGGACAAAAAACAAATCAACCATTGTATCTTGTTGATAATAAAAATCGTTACAAACTTGAATTTCAGTGCCAGCGTTGCGAAATGAAAATTATTTTTGAATAGAATTAACCCAGATTTGAACCCTATTTAAGAATTTAAGCTATGGTTCACTATATAGAAAAATTAATTCGCGAAGGAGAACATCAGCAACAGGATTTTAAATTCTGCATTGCTGATTCCCGGAAAATTGCCAAATCCTTGTCTGCTTTTGCCAATACCGACGGAGGAAAATTACTTATTGGTGTGAAAGACAATGGGAAAATTGCCGGGGCAAAAGTAGAAGAGGAATTCCATATGATAAAAGCCGCTGCTGAGATGTACTGCCGTCCCAAAATTACTTTCGAAAGCAAAGTCTGGCAAATAAACGGAAAAAATGTTTTGGAAATCACTGTACATCCTTCAAAAAAAATGCCTCATTATGCCGAAAATGAGAAAGGGAAATGGTTGGCGTACCTGAGAAGAGATGATGAAAATATTTTGGCAAACAAAGTTCTTCTTGAAGTTTGGAAACAAAAATCAAAACCAATTGGCACTTATTTAAAATACACCGAAACAGAGACCATTCTAATGGAATACCTCAATAATAATCAAGAGATTAGTCTCAATCTATTTTGCAGAATTGCAAAAATTAGTCGTTACAAGGCAGAACGAATAGTCGTGAAACTAATTTGCTGGAATGTTATTGAATTGAGCTTTTATGAAGGAGGTACTAAATATCTCATAAAACGAGAAGAAAATTCAATTATACAACAACCACCTGTCAATGATTATTAAGCCTTATACATCTTATTACGAGCTAACTTACGCCATTCTGACATATTAAAAAAAAGCATAAAAAAACCGCACTAATTAATAGGATTTTAAACTCCTAAATGACAGGATTTGAGTGCCAGCCTGATCAAGTTTCCCCTGTGCCGAAACAACCCGAAGGTTGGGGCCTGCTTTAGCAAGCTTGTAGCTTTCTCGGTATCTTATAAATGTTGAGTTTAACAATCGCTAATTAATGCGGTATGCTATTATCTTATATACAAAGAACGTTCTCTTATTACTTGCAAGCTAAGGAAGAATCTCTGCTTTTGCAAGGCTTACGTTAATTTTTTTATTCTAAATTAAACAAATTCATGCTTCCATTTTCTCAAAGCTCAAGTTATTAAAACGTTATACAATCAAGACTCCCTGCATAAAGCAGGAAATTTGGATCAATCAGCAATATTTGTATTTTTGCCAAAAAATAGCTTCATCCGTGGTATCCTATATCAATATACATACGCATAACTGTAGTTATCAGTCCAATGTTCGTTCTATCCTACCAATTCAGTCGGAAGAACAACTGTTAGACAGCCAAACGGTATCTTATTCTGTAGGAATTCATCCATGGGCAATTAAGTCCATAAACATTCCTTCGACATTGAATAACATAGAAAATCTGGCTTCATACCCGTCAGTTTTAGCCATTGGAGAAATAGGGCTTGATCGAATCATCGAAACTCCTCTTTCCATTCAGAAAGAAATATTTTTGAAACAATTGCAGATAGCCGATCAGTTTAATAAGCCTGTAATTATCCATTGCGTAAAATGTTATTCAGAAATAATCAGCATTCGTAAAAAAACAAATACTAAGCTGCCATGGATTATTCATGGATTTGTTAAGAACTTGCAAATTGCCGAAGATTTAATAGAATTGGGATGTTACATTTCATTTGGAAAGGCTTTACTGATTAATAAGAATTTACAACACATTTTCAAAACACTTCCTGTAAAAAAAATATTTCTTGAAACGGATGACAGTGATACAGATATTGAAGAAATATACAAAAAGGCAGCTACTATAAAAGATCTTAAAATAGAGGATCTACAAAAAGAATTACTATCAAATTTTACGACCTGTTTTAATAAATGATGAATACAGAATGGCTAAGTAGAACAGAACTGCTTCTTGGGAATGATAAATTGGACAAACTAAAAAATGCACATGTTCTGGTTGTTGGACTAGGTGGTGTTGGAGCTTACGCGGCAGAACAAATATGTCGCGCCGGTGTTGGAGAAATGACCATTGTTGATGGCGACGATATTGAAATTACAAATATCAACCGTCAACTCCCCGCAAGTATTAGTAATCTGGGGAAAGATAAGGCGAAAGTAATGGGCGAACGTCTTTTGGATATCAATCCTAATTTAAAACTCAACGTACTTAACGAATACCTTCGTGACGAAAGAATGATTGAAGTTTTACGAGAAAAAAAGTACGACTATGTTTTGGATGCAATAGATACTTTGGCTCCAAAAATTTTTCTAATCTACCACAGTTTAAAAAACAATCTAAAAATTGTGAGCGCAATGGGTGCTGGAGGAAAAATGGACCCAACAAAAATTCAGATTACTGATATCTCCAAATCTTATAACTGCAAATTGGCAAGAATGCTTCGTAAAAAACTTCACCAATTGGGTGTACACGAGGGCGTACAAGTCGTTTTTTCTCCCGAAGAGGTATCTAAAGATGCAGTTGTACTCGCTGAAAGCAAAAATAAAAGATCAAATGTAGGTACCATTTCATATATGCCGCCTTTATTCGGATGCTTCTGCTCTTCGGTAGTAATAAATGGTTTATTATCAGATTAATTATTTTCACAGTACAGAAAAGCAAGATTCGCTGTTGTTCGTTAAAATATTATTACATTGACAAGGACTAACGCATCGTTATTTCTAAACCAACTACCATGATCTACTACGATATTCTTCCGTCTCCTTTGGGTAATTTGTTGCTTGTTGCAGATGATAGTGGTCTTAAACAAATTCTATTTGATGAAAAAAATCAATCAAATAAACTAAAACCAAATTGGATCAAAGATTCCAATAAATTAAAGACGGTTGCCGATCAATTAATTTCCTACTTTACCAATGAGCGAACTACATTTGATATAAAACTCTCGCCTGATGGAACTGCTTTTCAAAAACAAATATGGAATCAACTTCTGAAGATTCCATATGGTGAAACATGTTCTTATCAGGATATTGCCATTGCTATTAATAAACCTTCTGCCTGTAGAGCAATCGGAATGGCCAATTCAAAAAACCCGATACCTATAATCATTCCCTGTCATCGGATTATCGGAAAAAATGGGAAACTTACGGGTTATGCCGGAGGACTTGCCAATAAAGCTAAACTACTAAAAATTGAAAACATTGATCTTACTCCTTCAAAAGAACAATATCTGCTGTTTTAAATACCGTTTTCTCTTTATCTATCAGGCTCTTCTATCTTATTCATGTTTTATTCGTTTTTCCTGAATAAGAAATATAAATACGCGAAATAGCTTTGATATCATTGACAAATAGGCTAACTTGCGCAAGGCAATTTTATAGCTAAATGCTATTGATTTAGCTTGTGAAATTTGCAAAAAAAATCATAAAAATCAATATCCAATTACATGAGTAAAATTTTAGGACATAGTTTCCATATCCCAGTTATGGGAACCGGATTTACGGTGGACACTCCTGTAAAAGTGGCTCATTTAGGAATTTCATCGGTTGTATCAATTGTTGATGATATTCTACTTGAGAAAATGAGAGAATTGTATTGCAATAAACTCAGTTTGCCATTTTTACCAATTTCGGAGAAGACTAAAGATTTTCGTGCAGAAAGAATCACCTCTTATCTTAATTTGATAGATAAGATCGTAAAAGAGAAATTTGAGAATCTAAAATCATCCGTACAAGAAAAGAAAGAAAATCTTGAAGAATATCTTGATTTACTTCCTGATTTTTCAGAAGTAAAAAAAGAATTTAAAGAAAAATTTGAAGGCAATTCTTACGTAAAAGAAGCGAAAGAATGGTTGGTAAAAAACCTTCCCCTTGGTTCTATTGATGTAAACATCATGACCAAGCTAGACAAAGATAACTTTTATGAAGGTGAGCAATTACCTGCAGAATACAACGATGCACATGCAGCTCTTCGTGGATTTGCCATGAGTAACCTGGAGAGCTCCATGGTTTTATCTGCCGGAATGAACCCACGCTTATATGGTTATTTAGAGCAATTTGAAGACTTTTATCCGGATGAAACCGGCCATATAAAGAAGAAAATTGTTCTGAAAGTAAGTGATTACCGCTCTGCTTTAATACAAGGTAAATTCCTTGCTAAAAAAGGAATCTGGATTTCGGAGTTCCGAATTGAATCCGGTCTGAATTGTGGTGGTCATGCTTTTGCAACCGAAGGCTTTTTAATGGGCCCAATTCTTGAAGAATTTAAGAATAACAGAGAAGAATTAAGAGTAACTCTTAATGAGATTTTATTTCAAGCTCTAAAGGGAAAAGAAAGAACCTGTCCAAAATCAAATTTAGACATAAGAATCACAGCTCAAGGTGGAGTTGGAACAGCTGAAGAGCAGGAGTTCCTTATGGATCATTACAATCTCGACTCAATTGGGTGGGGATCTCCATTTCTTTTAGTTCCGGAAGCTTGCGATGTTGATGAAAATACCTTACACCTGCTTGAGGAAGCTCAGGAAAAGGATTTAAAGCTTAGTCATGCTTCTCCTCTAGGCGTTCGTTACAACAACCTTGTTGCAAACACCCGAGACAGAGATGTTCTTAAGAAATTTGCAGAAAACAAGCCAGGAAGCGCATGTACAAAAAAATACATGTTAGCCAATACTGAATTTACAGAAAAACCAATTTGTACAGCTTCTGTTCAATATCAAAAGTTAAAACTGGCTGATTTAAAAGAGAAAAATCTTCCGGAAAAAGAATATGAAAAAGAAGTTAGCTTACTTCTTGAAAAAACCTGTTTGTGTAAAGGTTTATCGGCATCTTCTTTTTTGGTCAATCACATCGACACAAAAGCAGATGGTGATGGGGTTTCGATTTGTCCGGGACCAAACCTGGCCTATTTTTCGAAAAAGGCTAAATTGAAGGAAATGGTTGATCACATTTACAACAGAACGAATCTGATTGTTAGAACAGACCGGCCTCATATGTTCATAAAAGAAATGAGCCTGTATGTTGACTATTTAAAAGAACAAATTGATGAGCTTCATAATCCTGTAGCCAAACAACTTAGATCTCTTGAAAAGTACAAAGACAACCTCTTAAACGGAGTTGACTACTATAAAAATTTATCAAATAATATAACCGATAAATTTAAAAATATGAAAAGCCAGGTTGGCAAAGACCTCGAGAAATTAGAACTTGAAATCCGGGGATTGCTAATCTCCTCTGAAAAATAATTAACATGAAAAGCCAATCGGATATCGATTGGCTTTTCTTTTCCCAATCCCTCACCATCAAGCCATTACTCAAGGCGAACAACTAGAATGGCGTAAATTACCCATTTTTTTTGAGTGTTTCCATCCTACACATTGGGTAAAACCAATGATTTTTCTTTCTAAAAAAACATCCATTTTTGTAAGGTGAAAGGGATATCACAATAAGGTTACTGACCAAATTGTGAAATGAGACGGATTAGCAGCATGTGCTTCTGCTGCGAGGATACTTTAAATCCTGCATGGTTTAGGTTAGGGTTAGAATTGTGTAGCAGGATTTAAAGTAATTCTCTTTTCTTTCAAAATTAAATTAGAATTCATTGGAACGTTTTCCATATTGTTAGTTTTTGCGCAAAACTGTATAAAAGTCTTCACCAACTTTTATGCAGTTTTTTTTTGCTGAAAAAAAAGCTGATTTCCTTTCAGAAATCAGCTCAGTCGTATTATATATAAAATGTATTTATTCTTCAGCTTCCACCATTTTCTTGATTCCGGCAATTTTCTCAAGCATATCAGTTGTAATTGATTTTGGTCTTTCCAAAGGATATCCTAAAGCCCTGTCCCAAATTACATTGGCACAAATTCCAATTGAACGGCCAATACCGAAAAGAACGGTATAAAAATCATATTCGGTAACTCCGTAATGCCACTGAATTACACCGGATTGTGCATCAACGTTTGGCCAAGGATTCTTCGCCTTACCATGCTCTTTAAGAATATCCGGAACTACTTGATAAAGCATATCCGCATATTTAAAAATAGGATCCTCAGGCAGATGTTTCAAACTAAATTCACGCTGAAGCATATATCTTGGATCAGTCTTACGCAATACAGCATGCCCAAAACCCGGAATTACCTGACCTGAGTTTAATGTATCCCACACAAACTGGGTCATCTCTTCTTTAGAAGGAATCCGATTGTCCATTTTATCCATTACCTCTTGCAACCATCTTAAAACTTCCTGATTGGCAAGACCATGCAATGGACCAGCCAAACCATTAATCATTGCAGATATAGAAAGATAAATATCTGATAATGAACTGGCCACCAAATGGCCTGTATGCGCACTCACATTACCACTTTCATGATCACTATGAATGATGAAATGCAAACGCGACACATCGTCGTAAGGCTTTGCAACCCCCATCATGTGAGCAAAATTGGCTCCCATATCTAAATTAGGATTGGATTGAATTCTTGGTCCCTGACGGTACAATTTATTATAAATATAAGAAGCTATCTCAGGAAGTTTAGCAAGTAAATTTAACGAATCTTCATAGGTAGCATCCCAATACTCCTTCTTATTTAATCCGGCATGGTACTGTCTGTTAAAAACAGATTCCCTGTTTAATGTAAGAATAGCCGTTGAAAAGATTGCCATTGGATGACTGCAGCAAGGAAATGAATCAATTACCTCATAAACATAGCGAGGTACAATTCTACGCTTGCTAAATTCATCTACAACCTGCATTACCTCTTCCTGATTTGGAATATCTCCCGTAAGGAGCAAATAAAACAAACCTTCAACGTAAGGCATGTCTCCCCCTTTGGGTTTCGGTAAGCCTTTAATTACTTCATCCAATGTAAATCCTCTGTAACGTATCCCTTCATCCGGATCCAGGTAGGAAATATCAGTAACCAAAGATTTCAGTCCCCTCATTCCTCCAATTATTTGGGATATCGTAACCTGATCAACAACTACATCCCCGTATTCTTCCAATAATCTTTTTGTTCTAGGTCTATGTTCCTTAATTTTTTTGAACAAAGTTTGTTTTAATGTTTTTTTCATATGGTCTAAACTTTAGGTTTGGAAACCAACCGGGGAGACTGATTTCACGTTAGGAAATGTTTATTGTTTATTTTGCGTTTTGAATTCTGATTAAATTTAAAGCACTTCCTGCTTTAAACCACTCAATTTGAACATCGTTGTAGGTATGATTCGCGGCAATTGTATCTTTTGCCCCATCTTCATGCGTAACAATTAATTTCAAAGGTTTCCCTGGAGTAAAATTTGTTAATCCGATCACATCAAATTTATCCTTCTCCTGAATTTTATCATAATCTGATTTGTTTGCAAATGTCAATGCCAAAACGCCTTGTTTCTTAAGGTTCGTTTCGTGAATTCTGGCAAAAGAACGGACGATTACTACCTTAACGCCTAAATGTCTTGGCTCCATTGCTGCATGTTCTCTTGATGAGCCTTCTCCATAATTTTCATCACCAACAACAATTGAACCCAATCCACTGGCTTTTAAATCTCTTGCAGTAATCGGCACCTCTTCATATTTTCCGTTTACCGGATTAAATATTGAATTCGTTTCCTCGTTGAAATAATTAACGGCACCAATCAGCATGTTATTAGAGATATTATCCAAATGCCCTCGGTATCTTAGCCAAGGTCCTGCCATAGAAATATGATCGGTTGTACATTTTCCTTTTGCCTTAATCAATAATTTCAAGCCGGTCCAGTCTTTACCATCCCAGGCTTGAAATGGGGCAAGCAGCTGCAGACGCTCCGAACTCTCATTCACATTAATAACAATAGCACTTCCATCAGCACCGGGAGCCAAATAACCAGAATCCTTCATATCGAATCCATTGGGAGGAAATTCAAAACCTTTTGGTTCATCTAATTTCACTTCAATACCATCTTCATTAATCAAAGTGTCTGTCATCGGATTAAAACAAAGATCTCCGGCAATAGCCAAAGCTGTGACCAATTCCGGCGATGCTACAAAGCCATGAGTATTAGGATTGCCATCATTTCGTTTGGCAAAATTTCTATTAAATGAAGTTATAATAGAATTCTTACGGGTTGGATCCTCTGTATGACGTTTCCATTGTCCGATACAAGGTCCGCAGGCATTGGCCATAATTACTCCGCCGATGTCTTCAAACTCCTTTAAAATGCCATCACGCTCCGTTGTATATCTTACAAGCTCTGAACCTGGAGTCACCACAAATTCCGCTTTTACTTTCAAGTTTTTATCCTTAGCCTGTTTGGCCAAAGATGCTGCTCTTGAAAGATCTTCGTAAGACGAATTTGTACACGATCCAATTAAACCAACCTCTAATGTCTGAGGGTAATTATTTTCTTTAACAGCCTTTCCAAATTCACTTAAACTATGAGCTAAATCAGGAGTAAAAGGACCGTTAATATATGGCTGCATTTCGGATAAGTTGATTTCGATTACCTGATCGTAATATGTTTCAGGATTCTCATAAACTTCTTCATCGGAACGAAGATGTTCCATTACCACATCAGCCAAATCAGCAACATCTTCACGTCCTGTGTGACGAAGATAGTTACTCATATTTTGATCGTAACCAAAAATAGATGTAGTTGCACCAATTTCTGCACCCATATTACAAATGGTTCCTTTACCGGTACAAGACATTGAATCAGCACCTTCTCCAAAATATTCAACAATAGCACCGGTTCCTCCCTTAACGGTCAAAATTCCGGCAACTTTTAATATTACATCTTTAGGAGAAACCCAACCGCTTAATTTTCCAGTCAACTTCACCCCTATTAATTTAGGCATTTTCAATTCCCAGGGCATTCCAGCCATCACATCAACAGCATCGGCACCACCAACACCAATTGCAATCATTCCCAGTCCACCTGCATTAACAGTATGAGAATCGGTTCCAATCATCATTCCTCCTGGAAATGCATAATTTTCAAGAACTACCTGATGGATGATACCTGCACCCGGCTTCCAGAATCCAATTCCATATTTCTGAGAAACAGACTCTAAAAAGTCATAAACTTCGTTATTTTGTTGTTTTGCATCGGCCAAATCTTTCTCTGCACCAATTGATGCCTGAATTAAGTGATCGCAATGAACCGTTGATGGTACAGAAACTTTAGTTTTCCCGGCATTCATAAATTGCAAAAGTGCCATTTGTGCCGTTGCATCCTGCATAGCAACTCTATCTGGAGCAAAATTCACATAATCTTCTCCTCTTGTAAACTTATTACCTTTTTCCTCTACGGATAAATGTGAGTACAAAATTTTCTCGCTCAAGGTAAGTGGTTTGCCTAAATTCTTACGGGCATTTTTCACCCTTTCAGGCATTTGTTCGTAAACAGATTTTATCAATTTAAAATCAAATAGCATAGTTTGATGAATTTTTGATTTATATATATTTTTTCATTGGTATTTATTTCGAATCTGAAAAAACGACAAAATAAATGAATCGTTATCGGATTTCCAGATCTTTTTATATATTTTATTATACATCTTACTCAAACATCGATTTTCTGACCTACAGCTGTTTATAAGGCTTTCAGCAAAAATAAACCTGTTAAGTATAATTAAATTTAAATATCTAAATATAACAAAAACCTGGTATATTAAAAAGCATGTACTAAAAATCTTCATGAGCTTTTAGACAGCTTAAAAAGGGACATAATTATCCCTTCCTTCCAATAAATTCCCCCTTGATGAAATTGACTTTTCAGGTATTTCAGAACTTCGGTAAGTAAGTGCTGTTATTCGCCTTTACTCCCAAACTCGACAACTTGAAGATCTTTAATTTCCTTTGCTTCTATTGTGAATTTCACAATAGTCTGCACTTTGTGGAAACCATGAACTCCAGCAGCTCCTGGATTTATATGCAAAAGATTCAATTCTTTATCGAAAATCACCTTAAGAATATGTGAATGACCTGAAATAAATAATTGTGGAGCATTCTCAAAAATTTCGGGTTTTACATTCCGATCATAATTTTTGGGATAACCTCCAATGTGTGTGATCCAGACATCAACCTCCTCGCAAACGAAGCGTTGGTGTTTTGGGTAAACAATGCGAACATTATGGTCGTCAATATTTCCATGAACTGCTCTAAGCGTTGCGATTTCAGATAATTTATCAGCAATTTCAATTCCTCCGATATCTCCGGCATGCCATATTTCATCGCATTCTTTAAGATGCTTTACGACAACTGGGTCAAGCCATCCATGAGTATCAGAAAGTAATCCTATTCGCTTCATAAATTTTTCTTATTCACAATTTTGAAGCGTAAATCTACAAAAAGAAAATGAAAGAAAATGCAGTAATAATCAAATTGAATTAAGCAATCGTTAGCGCCGGAAGTAGCATATATCGAGGCTGTCACCCATGATTGGATTGATTTATCGAACTGAAAAGGCAAGCTATTTAATCGGCAATTAAACAGCTGTAATCAGTAAAAAATGATTACTTTTGCATGCTTTTATTTTTAAAGAAAATACTATAAATGGGGTTTAAAGACGAGATAAAAAGACGAAGAACATTTGGGATTATTTCTCATCCGGATGCGGGAAAAACAACACTAACTGAAAAATTACTTTTGTTTGGTGGTGCTATTCATGTTGCAGGTGCAGTAAAATCTAATAAAATAAAAAAAACGGCGACTTCCGATTTCATGGAAATTGAACGACAGAGAGGAATTTCTGTTGCAACTTCCGTAATGGGATTTGAATACAAGGGCCACAAAATAAATATTCTTGACACACCAGGTCACCAGGATTTTGCTGAAGATACCTTCCGCACACTTACGGCTTGCGATAGCGTAATTATCGTTATTGATGTTGCAAAAGGGGTCGAGGCACAAACCAGAAAATTGATGCAGGTTTGTAGAATGCGAAAAACTCCGGTTATTGTTTTCATTAACAAAATGGACCGAAGCGGAAAAGACGCATTTGATTTGCTTGATGAAATTGAAACTGAATTGCAAATTAGTGTGAACCCTTTAAGTTGGCCAATTAACATGGGGCCTGATTTTAAGGGAGTTTACAATATCTATCAGAAAAATTTGAGTTTATTTACACCAGCAACTCAAACCATTCAGGAAACCATTGAATTTGATGATCTTTCCAATCCTAAATTGGAAGAATACATAGGAAATGATGC
Organism: Labilibaculum sp.; assembly: GCF_963664555.1. Classification (GTDB taxonomy): domain Bacteria; phylum Bacteroidota; class Bacteroidia; order Bacteroidales; family Marinifilaceae; genus Labilibaculum. Next base: position 3,548,748 of record NZ_OY761461.1, read on the forward strand.
CGAAATACTTAGAGAAGAACTTGATCTTGTTTCGGGTGTTTATCCTGAATTGGATATTCAGGAATATCTGGATGCTAAAATTGCTCCGGTTTTCTTTGGTTCAGCTTTAAATAATTTTGGTGTTCGGGAGCTTTTGGATGCTTTTATTCAGATTGCACCTTCTCCCCGTCCTTGCCAGACTGTTGAGCGTGTAATTGAACCTACAGAAGAAAAATTCTCAGGCTTTGTTTTTAAGATTCATGCCAATATGGATCCAAACCACCGTGATCGAATTGCTTTTGTGAAAATTGTATCGGGTGTATTTAGAAGAAATACAGCCTATTTACATGTTCGGAATGGCAAAAGAATAAAATTTTCGAGTCCTACAGCATTTATGGCCGAGAAAAAATCGATTATTGAGGAAGCCTATCCAGGTGATATTGTTGGTTTGCACGATACAGGAAACTTTAAAATTGGTGATACTCTAACGGAAGGTGAAAAAATCCACTTCAAAGGAATTCCGAGCTTCTCTCCTGAGCTGTTTAAATACATCGAGAATGCTGATCCGATGAAATCGAAACAATTGGCAAAAGGTGTTGACCAATTAATGGATGAAGGAGTTGCACAGCTTTTCACTTCTGAATTTAATGGCCGCAAGGTAATTGGTACCGTTGGTGCACTTCAGTTCGAAGTAATTGAATACCGTCTGCTGCACGAATATACTGCCTCATGCCGTTGGGAACACATCAACCTTCACAAGGCTTGCTGGATCAAATCCAATGATGATGAACAGCTGAAAGAGTTTAAAAAAGCCAAATATCAATACATCGCAAAAGATAAACACGGAAGGGATGTTTTCCTTGCTGATTCTGGCTATATGCTGCAAATGGCACAAAGCAATTACCCCAAATTGGAATTCCATTTCACATCGGAATTTTAATCATCTAACTACGATATAAACAATTTTTATATGGCATTAAAAGAAGGATTATCTGTAACACAAACAATGACTGTCAGCAAAACAGATACAGCAATACATCATGGTTCTGGGAAACTGGAAGTGTTTGCCACACCGGCCATGGTGGCTTTCATGGAAAATACGGCCGTTGCCTGTATCGATCCGGAAATGGAAACAGGAACAGATAGTGTTGGTATTCAGATTGACACCAAACACAACAAAGCCAGTAAAGTTGGAGCTGTTATTACCTGCACCGCTAAATTAGTGAAAGTAGATGGCAAGAAACTAAGTTTCGAAATTGAAGCCTCGGACGAAGACGGAAACATCGGAAACGCATCACATATTCGATACATCATCGATCCTGTGAAATTTATGAGCAGACTATAATCCCTGCTTTCAAAATATGAGAAAAACCTGCAATTCAATTGAATTTGCAGGCTTTTCCTTTTTCTCCTTTATACTTAATCCATCAAGCGTTTTTCGCCATTCAGTTTCCGAATATCAGTTACATCCTGACTGACTTCAATACAGCCTTTGTAAGCATCATCTTCATCGCGCAAAGCGAAATACTGAATCAAAATGAATCTCCCCTTCATCTGAATCCAAAACGATTCGCTGTCCTTTTCACCACTTTTAAATGTTTTTACCAAATCGTCAACTACATGAACGCTCCCGGGCGGATGACAATTCTGTACCGTTCTGCCAATGATCGCTTTCGAACGGGGAAAAAAGCGCTCTTTCGGATTAGAGAAAAAACACACCCTGTCATTTTCATCGATCATGGTAATATCAACAGGCAAATGATTCAACAACATCATCCCTTGTTTTAACGTCATTAGTCCGGTTTCGAAATTAAGGAGTGTATCACCCAATTGATCCATATCTAATTTGTCTTCTGCCATTTCGCGCTTGTTTGTTTCTTGCTTTTTTCCCTTTTTTACCAGTTTGGGGGCTTCGATAAAGCTGAAACCAATCTCATGGCTTTGTGCATTCATTTCCTCCCACAGTTCATCCGAAACAGCATTCAAAGCCACTGGAAACAGCAGGTATTCTTCTCTGGAAATAATTGCATACATGAAAAAGAACAAGTCTCCCAACAAACGGTTAATCAATCTTAAATCGATAAAACCGGATGTAAGTTCTGCTGTCAATTGCTTTTGAACTCTTCGGATATCATCGTGAATGGACCACATTACACCCAAACATTTGTAATCGGGAAACTGATTTTCGAAATAAGAAAAGAAAATATTTTCTTTGCGCTGGTAATGCTTATCCATCTCAGACAAGGCTTCAACCTTAACTTTCAAAGAAGACAATTCTTCAGCCAATTCCGCCTCATCTTTAATTGTGTTGATTCTTTTTGCCAAAGGTTTAATCTCCTTTAAACGGATATCCAACTGGGCATTTTCCTGCATCATGATGCCTAAAAAATGAGTTGAGTCCACATCAGGCTTTGAATGATTCTGTATCTGCCGATGAAATACGTTGAGTGCTTTATTGATTCCTATCTTAAGATCTTCCATTGGAAGTTTTGCCTCAACCAAACGATGTACAACCAAAACAATATCGTTCGGCGTCAATTGGTCGATAGCCGCCTGATACTCTTTGATTAATTCGGTACCCTTTGCTCCATTTATCAGCTGAAAACAAAAGTCATACAATGAATTAACTCTTGCCTGATTGTTGTTTATGAATTCGGACATATGGTCATTTTTATCGTTTCTAATTCAGGAAAAATACAATAAAAAGCTCATGAAACCAACACATACAAAAGTTCGACCCCATCAAAACAGCAGATATAAAATAAATGATCTGCGAATAAAACCTAAGAATTTACTGAAAAATGATTCATTAGATATTTAATCACATTCCGCGCATTATCAGGGTAATTTATGTGAACTGCCTTTTCCTTTTCTTTCAGCCAATGCCCGATTAACTCAATACTGTATTTCTCTAAATCGTAAAAAACAGGAACGCCTAATTCTTCCAAAGCATAAGCATTACAAACCTGCTCGAATTGATTCTTCATTGGGATCACGGCCAGTTTCTTTCCTAAATACATGGTTTCGGCAGGTGTTTCGAAACCGGCTCCGCAAAGAACTCCTTCACAATCTTTTAATCCTTCGATAAATTCTTCGGAATTAACAGGCCGAATGCTGACATTATTTTTCTGATAAACCTGTTTGCTGTGTTTCGAGAAAACCAGCCAATGAGTAGATGAAAACATCGACAGCACAGAAATTATTTTCTCATCGGAATAAGCCGGTAGATACACCACATAAAAGCCCTTGTTCTGCACTTCTAATTTTCGGATTTCCCTTCGTATTATCGGTGTAAACATATTGTGTCCGTATTCTTTAAAATGAAAGCTTAAATTCTGTGAACATGGAGCATAGTATTTTAATATTTTAAATCCGAATGCATCTTTATTTTCCGGCAAAGGAGTTCTGCTGTTCAGCATTGCTGACTGATGGCTCAGTCCGAGACAAAACACCTTTTTCAATTTACAGGCCCATGCAGTAAGCGGCTCAAAGTCGCTGATTACCAAATCGTACTCTTCAACCGGAAGTGATTTTATGTCCCGGATAAAACGGTAAACATTAAATTTTCGAATGGTCTTCCAAATATCTACACCGCCATTCTTACCAAAAAAGAAGCCCAATCCATGCTTTTTATATTTAACTGGATGATGGAATTCCAAATCGTGATGCAAACCCGAAATCAGAATATCGACTTCAGCTTCTTTTTTTAAATGAGGAATTAATTCAATTGCCCGGCTTAAATGTCCATTGCCGGTACCTTGAATTCCGTATAGTATTTTCATCTGTTTATATTTTTGATGTCTTGGCAGATGGAACTTACCACGAATAAATAATCATTCCCGTATATGAATCAACAATTATTTAATCATGAACGTTTCATTGATAAGAAATAAAGTGGAAAAGTAAAAAGGATACAAAAACCAACTGTTACATCTTATTATGATACAGCAAGCTTATCTTCAGAGGTAAATTCCCCAAGCATATCCTTAAATATTTTATCGTAATCATCCAGCTTGTAACTCTCCAGATCAAGAACGATTTCCCTGGCATTTTCATCTTCGCTGTACTCATAAATACACCATTTTCCCTGATGATATTCCAAAGCACTTAAACTTTCAATCCAATCACCCGAATTAAGATACATTGTTGCTCCATCCCTATTGCTCACCTCCTTCATCTCTGGATGATGAATGTGCCCGCAAACCACATAATCGTAGCCTTTTCTTATTGCAATATCAGCCGCTGTTTCTTCAAAATTATTAATGTACTTCACAGCCGACTTCACACTGTTTTTGATCTTTCGGGAAAGAGAGACTTTTTCTTTCCCCAGCATTTTGGCGAAAAAGTTCACTGCAGAATTAATCAAGATCAACAGGTCGTAACCAATAGATCCCAATTTGGTCAGCCATTTGGCATACTGCATGGTAACATCGAAAACATCGCCATGAAATATCCATGCCTTTTTTCCGTCGAGATTCAAAACAATTTTATTTACAATGCTTAAACCTCCCAAAGTAAAACCTTCAAATTTCCGAAGCAATTCATCATGATTTCCGGTTACGTAATACACCGGAATCCCTTTCGATAGAAAAGAGGTAAAATGCTTGATGATGCGCATGTGTGATTTTGGCCAGAATCGTTTGCTAAACTGCCAGATATCAACAATATCTCCATTTAAAATTACCTTTTTAGGCTGAATGGAACTTAGGTACTTCAACAGCTCTTCGGCCCGGCACCCCATGGTTCCCAAATGAATATCAGAAAGAACCAAAACATCTACTTCACGTTTGCTTTTAGGCATAAGTATTACAGATTAATTTATCTGATAAATATATTCTGCTCTTGTTAACTTATACCTTCGCCTAGTTTATGAAATAATGAAAAGACACATCTCTTTTGTTAAGAAATTGTTACAAATCAAAAAAAACAGAGATGGACGATCGGGAAAGGGAAAATGGAGAAAAAATAAGTGTGGCGAAAGATTTCCAAATCGGGCGGGGATTGCTTCACTTCGGGCGAGCTTTCTACAAATCGGGGGAGCAATCCCGACAAAATTGAGAAGGCATTCCGGTCTGTTTTACTCTTGGCCCGACTTATTTTACATTATTTCATTAATTGCTTAAAGAAACCTGGAGTACTCGCTTCAAAAGTCATCTCTTTTTTAGTAAAAGGATGTTGTATGGTAAGTGATGCCGAATGCAGAGCCAATCGCTTCACTCCTTTTCCTTTTATGCCATACATTTTATCGCCGGCCACCGGATGTCCGTGTTCGGAGAAATGAACACGAATCTGATTTTTACGACCGGTAAACAGGTTAATTGCAAGCATACTAAAGTATTTCGATTCCCTGATTACTTTATAGCCGGTTTTTGCATACTTCCCTTTATTTGGATTTTTAACAGAGAAAACCCTGTGAATGCTATTCTCAGTAAGGTACGATTCTATAATACCTTCCTTTTCAGCCAGCTTTCCTTCCACAACAGCAATGTATGTTTTACTAAAACTTTGCCACTCGGTTTGCAGGAATATTTTTGCCGCTTCTGTTTTAGCAAATACCAATACGCCTGATGTATCCTTATCCAGGCGATGCACAATAAAAATTCTGTTTTTCGATCGCGGATTTCCCTTTTTTACATAATGCGTTACGTGCTGATAAGCTGTTTTCGTGCGCTCTCTATCGCTTCCCATGGTTAATAAACCACTCACTTTCTCAACGACAATAATATCCTGATCTTCATGAAGAATGGTACAACCTCTTGGTTGAAATTTAAGTTTTACTTTATGCTGTGTTTTTTTATTCTCTTCCATTATTTCTATCTGCGGATATCGGATTAAGGCCTGTTTATTTGATTCGGCAAAGATTGCACTTTCATTTTAAGGATACAACTAAATTCCCCTTTTGTATTGCCTGTTGGTGCTTGATTGAATGACTTTTTTCACTTTCGTTTCTGAATCCACTTTTCCGTCAAGCAGATTTTCAAAAAGCTGTACGACTTCTAATTTAGTTGCAGATAACTTGGTTTCGGTTTTCACATCGCACAAATCAATCATAAAAGAGGAAAATACAGCTGGCAAATCGCTCAGAATTTCAGTATTCAGGAAATTCAATTCATTATAAACCGTATGGTAGTTCCCTTTCGATTTTTCAATATGCAACGAATCGTTTTTAAGATTGGTGATGGAGACAGATTTCACGCAAGACTGAATACAGGTATCATCCACCCGGTTTTTCTCACAGCCAGTTACCTGATGAAACAAACATTGCCTGCTGGTCATCAGCACAATGGGATGATAAATGCTGTAATGCAATTTAAAATTCGCTGGTTTTACAATGCCTTTTATTTGATTGCAGTTCAACTCATTTGAAATAAATGCCCCAGAGCAATTCAATTCCTCTTTTAAAGCCAACAGACTGTACGAATTCACAATATTCAGATGCGGACCGGCCACCCAATCTATTCCCAACTGATGAGCTACGTAAGCAATGCCGATGTTATTGGCGACAATCAATTTTGGTTTTACACAACTTAAAAATTCGACCGCCGCAGTATAGTCTTCCCCAATAATCACCGAAGGAAAGTAGGGAATCAAACTTGTGTTCTTCGTAAATAAATCTACAAAGTGAGAGCATTTATCCTTAAAACTATTTGGCAGCTGAAAATAGATATCGGCCTTAGTTTTGTCAGCAAGAAACACATCTTCTTCCGAAGAAATCAACACCAAAAGACTCGGTTTATCAGTCTCTGATCCTATTTTTTTTATCGCAGGAATCGTAACTGGTTCAACAATTTCTTTCGATCCATTTAAAATATACAGTATCCTTTTCTTAAGAGAGGTAAGCTCTTTAAAAGAAAAATAAACATCAGCCTTTATCCCTTCCAAATTCAACTCCTCTATAAAATATTCGGTATCGTTAAAAGCTCTGAATCGTTTTAAAACCACTGCTTCAGTCAATACCTCCGTCCCTTTATCAAACAGATTGCATTCCGAAAATACATCAAAGCCTGCCTCCGGTGTTTTTACAGAAACTTTTAACGGAGAACCACATTCTCCGGAAAGATGAATTTGCAAAGGCGCTTTTTTCGCACTTACCTGATTGATCTTAACCTCAACCAAAGCTTTAATATCTTCCTTTTCCTGATATAATTTTAACTGCCCAGCCTCTACCTCATCAGCGGAAGCGTACGAATTAATTTCTGAAAGATGTTTGATGGAATGATCGCGGGGATTATCGATAAACATGCTTTTGCTGATCTCTCCTTTCAGTAAAGTATTGGAGAAACCGCGGTTAAATACCTTGTACAAAAGGCTATCATCCGTACCAATTTTGCCCTGTGAATAAAAAGTATCGAGTTGCTTTCTCCAGACATCCACCACCGTGTACACATAATCGTACTTCTTAATTCTTCCTTCAATTTTTAGGGAATCAACACCGGCATCATACAATTCCTTCAGATCGAAAAAAGCCGAATTGTCTTTTAAATTCAGCGGGTATTCTTTGCCTGCAGCAGTAGTCTTGTACTGATCGCGGCAAGGTTGACTGCAGCGACCGCGGTTGCCCGAATTCCCACTTAAAACAGAACTAAAATAGCAGAGTCCCGAAAAGGAAATGCAATTGGAACCATGCACAAACACCTCTGTTAAAACATTATTCTCGTGTGCAATTGAAGTCAAATTCTCTATTTCACAGATGTTTAACTCCCGTGACAAATTAACCCGGACAACGGAAAGTTTGCTTAAGAATTTTATCTGACCTTCATTGTGGGTAGTCAACTGAGTAGAAGCGTGAACATTCAGGCTTTTGAAATACTTTCGGAGCAAATACAGCATTCCCAGATCCTGAACAATAACACCATCGATACTGGTATTTACCAATTTGTTTAGTAAACTAATCAGCGCCGGAATTTCACGTTCAATTATAATGATATTGAGCGTAAGAAATACTTCACAATGGTGGCTGTGAGCCAAATAAAGAATGCCTTGCAGATCTTGAAAACTGATATTGACAGCCCTATTTCTGGCATTGAACTGATCCAATCCGCAATACACTGCATTTGCACCGGCAAGTATCGCCGCTTTTATGGAATCAACGTCTCCACCCGGTGCTAATAATTCAATCTTTCTTTTCGTCACAATCTCTTACTCTTTATGAGATGCCAAAAGTAAAGCTTTTTTAATTGAATTCCTGAATCTGGTCAGGCTTAACGAGGATGTTTTCTTAAGAAAGTTAGATTTGCTTCAATCTCTTTATTATCGTGAATATCAGCATTAATAATTACATCAATTGAATATTCTATGTTATATCTTGATAATATTTCATCCAATTTAGTTTTCTTCATTTGAGCGACTGATATTTTCTGATAATAAGACACCAACGATCCAATTGCTTTGGGCAACACTAAAAAACCAATGCCAATTATAACCATTGGAACAGTTGACATTGCACCTTTCTTAAAAAGATAAACACCCAAAAAGTAACCAGTAAACATCAACGAAACACCAATCCCAAAATACAGACTAAAATTAAGATAGCACAAAAATTTATCTCTTCGAATTGATTCAAACTCAATATTAACCTCCCTAATTTTATCTTGATATTTCTTATCAAATATTATATCAGAACATTTTTCTTTAAAACATGGTCGCTCGTTGGTAATGCCACATCTGGTTCCCGTTTTAAAATCATATAACTGATTCTCGCAAATTTCACAGTGTTTAGACTTTTCCATATGTTTTATCATCTGATTATTCATGGGAGTATAATGGGATGCTAATTCTCAAAATTCAATAATGTTCCTTTTATCGCATCCCGCAATTTGGAATCTACGCTAACTTCATCTGCATAATTATTCCAATTTTGCACTTTACTATTTATTTCAAAGATAATTTTTTCTGCTTTTTTAATGTTCATTGCTTTTGCAAAGCTGACCAAATCCTCTCTCGTAATATCTTTTCTTTTGCCATTAATACTTAAAGCATGCTGACTCACCCAAATGCTATCAGGTCGATATGCATGACAAACATCGTATGCCGGTGCCAACTCCCAACTTTCTCCTTTTTTCAATCTAAAAGCAAAATTCTTAGTATGATCATCACAATTTCGTGCAATCACGTTAAATACCATTCTTCGATACATCTGCTCCGCTTGCGGATATGGCAAACGCAGTATTCTCATGGTCTGAAACAACTGCTCGTAACTAAAACTTCCTACCTCATTAAAATCGTAATGCTGCATTGCACAGAAAGTTTGAATGTGGTGTTTTTGAGAACCATTTTCCCGATCGAACCGCTTGGTCATGAAATGTGCTCTGCCATTTTCCTGAAGCAAATCAGATTCCATCATCTCTATTCCACAGTCTTTTGCCATATTGTAATAGGCCATTTCAACTCTTCCATAACCAATAGTTTTTCCAAACTGCACATCACTTACACCATCCAGCTTTATTAGCCAATGCTCAAAACCTTTTGGAGCATTCGTTTGTCCGGAGCGAACCTGTCCTGTTCTTTTGTTGTAGGCAATAATTGCTTTTGGTCTTGCTCCACCAGCTGATGTTCCAATTTTTAGGATTTCCATCATTGCCCGCTGTTCATCTTTGCTCAAATTGGCTTCAAAATCTTCCCGCTTTCCCAACATTTTTTGTGCAATATCAACCAAGCTAGTTATTTCAACCTGAAAAGAGTTTGTATTAGAGTTGAGTTGTGTGGGTTCAAATTCCAGCGCTCCCATTCCTCTGGTTCCAATAAAACAGAGTTGTTCTATTGGGTTCATACTGTTAGCCGGACGACCATTTTGTGCCAACCAAACATTAATCAACTGATTTCCATATTTATCGGGTAACACATCGGCCAATAAACCCGGCAAACCTTTAAACGTATCGTATTCGCTGTTTTTTGAAGGTCTGAGTTCAGGAAATGAAAATATGCGTTGACCGGATTGAATCGGCATTTTTACTGGTGCTAGATCAATTCCCAACGGTTTAAATTTAGGCTCAAATTCAAAACTGGCCACCCCTTGATTCTCATCCCAAGCAACGGCCCCAACAATTTGTTCCCAAATTTTAACGTATGCTGTTTTTATTTCTACCATTCGCTTTCATTTTGCTTGTTATCATCCTTGCTTCTGGCTCTTTGTCTTTTTTTCTTTTCCAACTTAGCCAGTTCCAATGGACTTAACTGAGTTTCAATCTTAAAATGGTCAAGTACATGCAATAAGTCAAGAGCCCGCAAAATTTGAAGTAATGAAATCAACGAAACAGCTTCTCCTTTCTCCAACTGACTCACAGTCCAGCGATTTACTCCGGCAACTTCAGCGATTTTTGCCTGTGTTTTATTTTGAAGTAAACGTTGCTGTTTTACATACCTGCCAATTGTAGAAATAATTGCCTTATCACTCATCGAAACCCAATTATAGTTGATATTTGCCATCATTATTGTTTTTATATGTATTTAATGTTAGTATTCACAGGCATAAATATATGAAAAAATATTTCAAATACAAACATCCTATGTGTGTAAATACAATCATTATCGCTTAAAACATACTATTATGTTGGTTTTTTCCATCAAAAAACTTGTATTTACTAATTTTAATAAATGTTTCTTTCGTGAAGAGATCGAATCCATACACTCCTTTTATTATCATAAAACAAATACCACCCATAAACTTGTAAAGAACCAATCTCAATTATTGAAAAAGTTTGACACAAAAAATTTAACTGTTATCTTTTGGTATATTCTAGCTTAACTATTGAAATTTTTAAGAGGTAATTAACTTGTATACGTTTTTCACATAAAAAGCAAAAACATGCATCAATACAATTTCCAAATATCAGATATTAATGATCTTAAAAATATATTACAATCTAATGCTATAAGTCATACTACAACATATCAATCTCTTCTTGTACAAATATTTTCAGCTCATAATAAATCAGACTGGTATTTGACAATAGGTGAAACAATTAAAGAAGTTTACCCTGACGCTGTAATTACCGGAGCTACATCAGTGGGAGAAATTACAGAAGGTAGAATTTTCACAAATTCAACAGCTGTCTTGTTTTCCTTTTTCGAAAGCGCAAAGCTAAATTTATTTTCTTATAGCTGCCAATTAGGAGAGGAAGAGAAGGTTGGCAATGCACTGCTTAGAAACACAAAACTGCTGGATGATAAAATTAAGGGAATGCTATTACTTTCCACACCTATCGCCAACGATTCTGGAAAAATATTTAACACTCTGGCAACTTCAAGTCTCGATTTTCCAATTTTTGGTGGTGGAGCCGGTGATTATGCAAATGAGCGCGAAACATTGATTTTCGATGGAGAACAATGCTATAAAGAAGGTGTTGTTGCAGTTTGTTTTTCAGGGAACAATTTACAAATAGAATTGTCGACCTGTCTTGGTTGGCAACCTCTGAGCAAAGAAATGACAATAACCGATGTAGGTGATGTGGCGGTTAAAACAATTGATAATATGCCTGCGTTTTCGGTTTATGAAAAATATTTGGGAATTAAAGCCGACAGCAATTTCTTTCAAAACAGTCTTGAGTTTCCTTTTATTATAACTCGAAACAATAACAAGATCGCCCGAACTCCATTTTTTGTGAACGAAAATGATCAGTCCATACAAATGGTAGCAGATGTAAAGGCCGGTGAAAAATTTCGTATTGGATACGGCAATCCTCAAACTATCAAAGAAGAATCAGCCGTATTGCAACACCAAATGTGTAATTTTAAACCTGAAGCTATCTTTATATACACTTGTATTTGCAGAAGATTTTTAATGCAGGATGAAGTTGACTTTGAAACATTGCCTTTTAATGCCATTGCCCCAACTGCCGGATTTTACACCTTTGGCGAATTTTATTCTGATAAGTCCTTTCATGCTCTACTTAATTCTTCAATGGTTACTGTTGGATTTCGAGAAGGAATATCAATTACAAAATCCGAATTATTAAAAGACACATTAAAAAAGAATATCCCTTTAGATCCATTTAAAAATCAACACAATCGAATTCTTTCCCGCCTGATTTTTTTCATCAATGTTTTAATTGAAGAAATGGAAAAAAAGAGTCGTAAGCTTAAAGTTCTTAATGAACAAAAAAACGAAATTATTGGTATTGTAGCCCATGATTTACGAAGCCCACTTGGTGTAATACAAGGCTTCTCAGACCTACTAACAGAAGAAATTAAAAATGAAGAACACAAAGATTTTGCTTCATTAATTAATAAAGAGAGTTCAAATCTACTGAATTTACTAAACGACCTTCTGGACATTTCAAAAATTGAATCGGGTAAACTGGAGCTGAAACGAAAAGAGATTGATTACATGGCTTTGATTTATCAGAATACTAAAATCAATAGCTTTTTTGCTCAAAAGAAAAGAATTTTAATTACTGTTGAGTCTGAAATTGAACACCAATCATTGTCTATTGACGAAGGGCAAATTATACAAGTTTTAAATAATCTTATTGGGAATGCAATTAAGTATTCTTATCCTGATTCTGAGATAAAAATTAAAGTATTTAAAGAAGACAATCAGATAATCACTCAAGTTATTGATCAAGGACAAGGTATTCCTATAGGAGAACTTGAAAATGTTTTTACGATGTTTAAAAAGACCAGTACTAAACCCACAGCCGGGGAATCAAGCCATGGGTTAGGTCTTGCCATTGTTAAGAAGATTGTCGAAGGCCACAGAGGACGAATGGATGTTAAAAGTAGTCAAGGGCAAGGTTCTATATTTTATTACTCATTGCCTATTGACTAATACCATAAGCTCCTTTGGTATGCAGCTTACGTAAATAACGATTTCAATCAATCGTTATTTACGTAAGCTTGTTTTACAAACTACGCCCTAGCCGGCATTAATTTTCACAAAGCCATTTTAAAAATCGAATTCCCTATTATAATTAAAGTTCAATATTGTAATTTGAAATTACTTTAAATGTCAAACACGTTTAATTTTATTTAACAACAACCTAACATTTGAAACCTAAAAATACTTTATACTTACAAAATGGTTCAATATTTGTAATCTTCCGAATTAGGTACAAAAAAAATTAAACGTGCAAAAAAAAAACCTTATCAACTTACCGGCGTATTCTCTATTTTAAAATTAAATTTGCATCAAAACTAACATCCTACATCTATGAATAAAATGATACGCTTCGCACTTATTGCTCTTCTATTTATTTCTGCAGCCTGCAGTACCGGAAATAAAGCTCTTCAAAATGGAGATTACTATTCTGCTGTTATTAAATCGGTAGACCGGTTACGATCAAATCCTGATAAAGCAAAGGCTCAATTAACTTTAAGGGAAAGCTATCCTTTGGCGGTGAATTGGTACCAACAGGAAATCAGCACGCTTTTATCTTCGAATGATCCGTTTAAGTATTCAAAAACCGTTGGACATTACCAGACTTTAAATAGAATGACTGATGAAATTAGAAGGTGCCCTGGTGCATTGCGCGTTATTCCTAATCCAAAGCAATACCAGACAGAAGAATACATGGCTAGGCAAAATGCAGCGCCTGAATGTTATAAAGCAGGCGCAATGGAACTTGCAAAAGGAACCCGTCAAGATGCAGTGACAGCCTTTATGAATTTCGAAAAAGCCAATAGTTTTGTTCCCAACTACAAAGATGTTGCCGATAAAATGGCTGAAGCAGAGGAAATGGCAACCTTAAAAGTGATTATTGATCATGTGCCTGTGAACTCCACAAAATATCAATTGAGTGCTGAGTTTTTTCAAGATCAGGTAACACAATATATCTTTCACAATATCAAACGAAGATTTGTACGATTCTACACACCCAAACAAGCTGAACTGGAGAAACTGGAATATCCTGATCAGATTATTGGGATGCGTTTCGAAGATTTTGTAGTTGGCGAAACTCACGATACCGATATCGAAAAGCAAGTTGTAAGTGCTGATAGTGTTGAAGTTGGGTCGACCAAACTAAAAAATGGCGAAACAATTAAAGTATACAATATTGTGAAAGCCAAATTGCATATTCACAAACGTGAGGTGATTTCTAAAGGAATACTTTCTCTTCATATTATTGAATTCGAAAACCAAAAGGAAGTAAATAACAAACAATTTGGTGGTCAATTTAACTGGTTTTACCAATGGGGAAATTACAATGGTGACGAAAGAGCTTTAACAAAAGAAGAATTGAATATTTGCCATAGCGAGCCAATTCTCCCTCCTGCTCATCAGGATTTATTTGTAGAGTTTACAAAACCTATTTTCACTGATCTTACTGCGGAGTTAAGACGATTCTATAATCTATACTAATTAATACTCTTATGTTGAGAAAAGAACATATGATGCCAACTTAAGTTTATTTACTGCCAGCAAAAGACGCACTCAAAAAAACAAAGAGGCAGAAATTTAATTTTTCTGCCTCTTTGTGTATTTTAAAACTCCTTATCGATTGCGGTGAATCAAATTGTAGTCAACAATTAGTGTTTTAAAAAACTCGAGAGGCTGCATTTCTGTCTTGATTCCCAGTTTTTCCATCACATTTTTTCGTGCCCGCAACCCAAATTGCAGCTTTTCAACCGGATCTTCCATGCTCTCAATCTGAGCAATCACCTTTTTAAACAAAGGCAGGTCCTTTTCGTTGATATTTCGCGACTCAGGAAAAACCAGTTCATAATTTTCAGGAATATCAACCAAAATTGTATTTTCAATCGACACTTTTCGCTTTATTCTTATTACAGTCGTTTTTGCTAAAATATCGCCCAGGCGTTGTCCTTTTTCTCCCAGCACAATACACAAAATACCGCAAATACCATAGGTCAACGAAACATCAACCAATCGAAACATCCAGCGAATCAAATAATTTAAAAAAGTGGGTGCTGATCCGTCAACAGTGCTCACTTTAATTTTCATGATTTTTTTTCCCGGAGTCTGACCGTTCATAAAAACCTCAAATATCAAGGAGTAAAACATTAAGGGGACTAAAAAAAACAAGATCCAAACTGCATCTTTTCCTATTAAGCCAATTACAAGCAGCAAAAGCATATAGATCACAAAAAAGAATAATAAATCGAGCAAAGAGGCAGATATCCTTTCTCCAATACTTGCCAATTGAAAATTAATGCGAACATTTTGAGTTGTTTCTATTCCTATATCTGCCATTTGCTATTGAATTTTGTGAACCCGAATATACCTATCATAAGAAAATAAAAGAAATAATCGAATAATTATTTTCATCATTTAAAATCATTTTACTGACTTACTGCCAGTTAGTAAATCCACCAAGCATTTAAACTTAATCTGATATTTGTAATTTTCCTTAATTACAATAACTTTAGCATTGTTTTATAGAAATCCCCTAAATGAAAGAAGTAGTTTTTCTGGATCGTAATAGTAAAAAATGGATAGAATTTGAAAATCTTCTTGCTGATGAATCCCATAACGATCCTGATTCCATTGCCAATTTATACATCCAATTAACGGATGATCTTTCCTATGCACAAACCTTTTACCCAAATTCATCTACTACTGAATATCTCAATCAATTAAGTGTGAGTGTTCATCAACAAATTTATAAAAACCAAAAAGCACAAAAGGGAAAATTCAAGCAGTTTTGGACTACAGATTTGCCTTTAATTCTTTTCCAAACACGAAAACAATTACTTTATTCTTTACTAATATTTCTTACCGCTGCTCTTTTGGGTGTAGTATCGACAATTAATGATCAGTCTTTTGTACGCGCTATTCTTGGAGATAACTACGTAAATATGACCATTGACAACATAAAAAAAGGAGATCCAATGGCCGTTTACAAACAGGAAGGGCAAACAGAAATGTTTCTAGGAATTACCATCAATAACATTAAAGTCTCCTTTATGGCTTTTGTTTTTGGGATACTTACTGCTTTCGGAAGCGGATACATTCTTTTTAATAATGGAATTATGCTGGGAAGCTTCACTTATTTCTTTGTTGAAAATGGTTTGTTCTGGGAGAGCACCCGGGTAATATGGATACATGGAACGCTTGAAATTTCTGCCATTATTATCTCTGGAGCGGCAGGAATTGTAATGGGAAACAGTATTGTTTTCCCTGGCACCCTGCCTCGCAAAACATCCATGCAAATTGGAGTTCGCAAAGGCATTAAAATTGTAATTGGAATTATACCTATGTTTATTGTTGCCGGCTTTTTAGAAGGCTATGTAACCCGACATACCGAAATGCCAATGTGGCTAAGTTGGATCATTATCATCTGTTCCCTGCTATTCGTAATTTGGTATTTTATTGTTAATCCTAAAACCACATATCAAAAACTAAGCAATTCATAAAAACCAATTAATTTAAAAAAATGACAGATAATAAGTTACAACTCGAAAAAAATCGTGACTTTGGAGAACTTTTCAACGACACCTTCCTTTTTATAAAGTACAATTTTAAAAATTTACTAAAAGGAATCATCTACTTTGTAATTCCGTTTACTTTGCTTCAGGGAATTGCCCTTGGAGTCATCCAATACGAAACTCTTTCCTCTTTATCCTTCGGTGATAAAATAAATGTATTCTCATCGGGTTCGGTACTTACGGCAACAATGTTTAGTTACCTTTTTATGTTACTGGCCTATTCTTTTGCTATGGCATTTGTATTTCAGTATATGAAATTATACAAATCTTCGGATAGTGAAATAGTTGATCTGAAGCAGGTTTGGAACGCAATGCTTGGAGTAACCCCTAAAATCTTTTTGACAATTATTTCTATTGGGATTATTTCCGGAATTGGATTTGTTCTATTGGTTGTTCCCGGCATTTACTTAATGATTTGTTTTAGTCTTGTTATTCCAATCATTATTTTCGAAGGCGATTCGATTGGCGAAGCTCTAAACAACTGTTTTGCATTGATAAAAAATAACTGGTGGAGAACATTTGTTTTTCTTATTGTGATTGCCATGCTGGCCGCTTGTCTGCAATTTGTTTTTCAACTGCCAATGTTAATTTATCAAACAATAGCTACTTTTCATGTCGTTCAAGAAGGTGCTATGCAAAGCAATCAAAGTATAATGATTCTCTTTTCAATTATACAAACCGCTGGTGCATCGCTAATGCAACTGATTCCTATTACCGGGATTGGAATAATGTACTTTAGTCTGGTTGAGCAAAAACAAAATCCTGCATTACTAAAAGAGTTGGAAAGCGTTGGAGCTAATGAATAAAAAAACACTTGCAATACTATTTACAGGCTGGTTTCAATTATTTATTGGAACCAGCCAAATTTTAGCACAGGAAACTTTCCGCTCCGATACCATCATAACAGATACCGGACAAGTTCAATTGTGGGAAAAATCCATCCCAAAAGAACGTATTGAAAATTACCGTAAACAAAGCGATTTCAATTACGATTTTACCAATGTAAAACAAGAAAGTGTGTGGGATCGTTTCACTCAGTGGATCAGAAATTGGTTAAATTTCATGATCAAAGGACTGGGAGTCATTTGGTTTCTGAGATACCTTATTCTTGCCGGGCTTGTTATCATTTTAATTGCGCTGATTTACAAAAGCAAATTTACCGGCTTGTTTCGTTCCCAACAGGAAATTACATCTCTGGAGTTTAGTGATACTGCGAACCCGACAAAAATTAATTGGGAGCAAAAAATTAATGAAGCATTTCTTCAAAAAGAATATCGGTTAGCTTTGCGTTATCACTTTTTATCCCTGTTAAAAAATTTAAGTCAGCACCATTTAATAAGCTGGAAATCGGAAAAAACCAATTACGATTACATCCGGGAGATAAAACAGGATAAAATAAAAGCAGATTTTATTGAATTAAGCAAATTGTATGAAGCCGTTTGGTATGGCGATTTCCCCATAACCAAAACAGATTATGACCAAATTAATAACGAATTTGGCCGGTTGAATCTCCTTCTTCCGCAAGTAAAAGAATTCGCATCATGAGAATAAATATCCCCAAAAATGCACTTCCCGTAATTGGAATTCTAATCATTCTTATATTGATGGAACTTTTTGCGCCTCAGCCAATCGACTGGACAAAAAGTTTTAATGAGGATGACAAACGACCGTTTGGTTGTTTTCTACTGAAGGAATTGATACAAAAGGATTTATTTCCTGATCAGGAATTTAAAATCAGCAGCAATGCTATCTGTAACTATCCGGAGACTGATAGCCTCGAAACAAAAAAGAATTACATTTTTGTGACCAATGATTTTTCGCCTCAGGCATGGGAAATTAATGCAATTATGAATTTGGCTAAAAATGGAAATCAAGTATTTATTGCAAGTTCAAATTTAGGAAAAGCCTTTTCAGATTCTTTGCATGTGCATATCGAAAGTGATATTCAGTTTTCCGAATTGGTGGCGGCAAAAGAAAAATCTCAAAATTTCGAAAATCCAGATTTACAGGAAAAATCGAAGTATAAATACCCAAAAGCATTTGACAATTCAACAATAACCAAATTTAATAAAGACAGTGTAATTGTTCTGGGGCGCGATCATCAAAGAAAAATTCAGTTGTTGAAAGTTCCCTATGGAAAAGGCAATTTCTTAATTAGCTGTCAGCCATTAGCCTTTACCAATTACAATGCAGTACAAAATGAGAATGCAAATTATATTGCAGGAGTATTCAGCTATTTACCTCCCAATCCGATAGTGTGGGATGAATATTACAAACCTCTTAGAGCTTTGCGCTCCACAAGTCCAATCATTTTTCTGCTTTCGAGTCCTCCATTGAAAATGGCCTACTACCTTTTGCTCGCCTGCTTACTTCTTGTTCTTATTTTTCAAGGCAAACGTCAGCAAAAAATGATTCCCGTTCTAAAACCATTGCCCAATACCTCTCTTGAATTTATTAAAACAATGGGCCGGTTGTATTACAACCGTAAAAATCACAAAGACATTGCTCTAAAGAAAATTAAATACCTGAAAGAATTTTGTAAGAGCCGCTATCATATCGATTTAAACATTGATACTTTACATGAAACAAGTAAGCGTTCGGGAATTTCCTTAAAAACCCTTGAAATTCTTCTTAATCAAGCAGATAAAATAACTAATTCTCAGAACATATCACAGGAGACACTGGAAGATTTACACTCAAAAGTGGAATACATTTATAAATCCGGCAAATAAAATAAACCCTACAATGGAAAACAAACTGCAATTTAAAAACCGCATAGATTTGGAAGAGCTTAATCATCTGATTGGCCAAATTAAATATGAAATTAAAAAAGTAATTATCGGTCAGGAGAAAAATATCGACCTGCTGTTGGTCGGATTGTTTGCTAAAGGCCACGTTTTAATTGAAGGTGTTCCAGGAATAGCAAAAACCCTATCTGCCAAACTGCTCGCCAAATCAATTTCCTCCGGTTTTTCACGCATTCAATTTACCCCCGATTTAATGCCATCCGATGTTTTGGGAACTACCATATTCAACTTAAGCACATCAAAATTTGAGTTTAACAAAGGTCCTATTTTTTCTAATATTATATTGATAGATGAAATTAACCGGGCTTCAGCAAAAACACAATCAGCACTTTTCGAAGTGATGGAAGAAGCTCAGATTAGTATTGATGGAACCACTCATAAAATGGATCAGCCATTTTGGGTAATTGCAACACAAAACCCTATCGAGCAAGAAGGAACTTACCGTTTGCCGGAAGCGCAGCTGGATCGTTTTCTGATGAAAATAGAATTTACTTATCCTGATGAACAGGAAGAACTTGAAATTCTGGCGACAAAAAATGCAAGAAAAGGTAAAAATGAAACATTTGAAATAACTGAGGTATTAAATTCAGAACAAATTAATCTATTGCGTCAGCAGGTTCAGGAAATATACATTGAGGAGAACCTTCAGAAGTATATTGTTCAAATTGTTCAAAGCACAAGAAATCATCCTGGAATTATTCTGGGAGCTTCGCCAAGAGCATCGGTTGCAGTAATGATGGCTGCAAAAGCTCTTTCAGCTATCAGAGGCAGAGATTTTGTTACTCCGGATGATATTAAAGAGGTGGCAATTCCCGCTTTGCACCACAGACTAATACTAACTCCTGAAAAGGAAATGGAAGGCGTGCTTCCGAAGCAAATCATTGCGCAAATTATGGAAGGAATTGAAATTCCACGATAGCAAATCCGAACCAATCCGTTCAGAAAAAAATCAATGTTCCCAATACTAATGAACTACCATTAATGAAATTCATTAAATCAATATATCTAAAACCAAAATTTTACTGGATACTGGTAATTGTGGCTGTAATCTCCATTCTCGGGCATTTTATTCCATTTCTATTTCCAGCAGCCCGGCTTCTCTTGCTTTTATTTTTGGTATGTCTGGCTTTGGATATCTTTATTCTCTACCGAGAGAAAAAAGGAATAACTGCATCGCGAAAGTGTCCTGAGAAACTATCAAACGGAGATGAGAATACCATTTTAATACTGATAGAAAATAATTATTCGTTATCCACACAAACAGATGTTATTGATGAGTTGCCGGTTCAGTTTCAAAAAAGGGATTTTCTTTATTCTTTTCAACTAAAACCCGGTGAAGAAAAGCAAATAAATTACGAAGTAAGACCCACAGCAAGAGGTGAATATCATTTTGGTTTTTTGAATGTTTTTGTTGCTTCCTTTTTAGGGCTCATAAAAAGAAGATACAAAATAGAGGCAGAACAAATGCTTCCTTGTTATCCATCGTTTATGCAAATGCGTCAATACGAATTATTGGCCATTTCGAATCGTTTGAGCGATTATGGTGTGAAACGGATACGACGAATCGGGCACCAAATGGAATTCGACCAAATCCGGGAATATGTAAAAGGTGATGATTACAGAACCATTAACTGGAAAGCTACTGCCCGTAAATCGCAAATAATGGTGAACCAGTATCAGGATGAAAAGTCACAACCTGTTTACTGTCTTATTGATACCGGCCGATCGATGAAAATGCCCTTTGATGGTTTAACTCTTCTTGATTATGCAATTAATACAAGTCTGGTTATTTCAAATACTGCTGTAATTAAACATGATAAAGCCGGAGTAATTTGTTTTGGGAAGAATATCAATGCCCACGTTCCCGCTGATGGAAGAAGAACTCAGATCAGGAAAATAATGGAGGTTCTCTACAACCAGAAAACCAATTATCCTGAACCCAATTATGAATTATTACACAACTCTGCCCGACGATTGCTTAGAAACAGAAGTTTACTAATTCTCTTCACCAACTTTGAAAGTCTTGATTCAATGAAACGTCAACTACCTTATTTACAAGGATTGGCAAAAGATCATTTGTTAATTCTTGTGTTTTTTACGAACACCGAGATCAAAGAAATTACTAAAAAACCTGCCAAAAGCATAGAAGATATTTATATTAAAACCATAGGCGAAAAATTTATTTACGACAAAAAATTAATCGCAAAAGAATTGGAAAAATATGGAATTCATGCGATATTGAGCAAGCCTAAAGATTTAACTACCAACACACTCAATAAATATCTCGAATTTAAGTCAAGAGGATTGATCTAAATAGATTATTCAATTGAAGTATCAGAAATAAAATAAACGAATCATGAAACACATTTATCTCTTTCTTGTATTTATTCTAATACTAACAGGTTGTACAAATGCTCAGAATCCTAAAGTTGAAATTACAACGACACTAGGAAAAATCGAATTGGAAATTTTCAATGACAAAGCACCAGTTACAGCTACATATTTTTTGGAGAATGTAAAAAACAATGTCTTTCAGGATGCTTTCTTCTACCGTGTGGTTAGAATGGATAACCAACCTAATAATAACATTAAAATTGAAGTTATTCAAGGCGGATTGTACTTTGATTCTATTGTTGATACGAAGCCCACAATTGCTCATGAAACAACAAAAGAAACCGGTATTTTACATACCAATGGCGTTATTTCCATGGCAAGAAATCAGCCGGGATCGGCCTCAACAGAATTCTTTATTTGCATTGGAGATCAACCCAATTTAGATTTTGAAGGAATGCGTAATCCGGACGGACAAGGTTTTGCCACATTTGGAAAAGTGACAAAAGGAATGGATGTAGTCAAATTAATTCAACAACAAAAAGATAATGCACAAATGCTGGTTGAACGAATCAGTATTTTATCCATCATCCAAAAATAGTTGACTTAGATAAGCTGAAGTAATTCCCTGAT
This sequence comes from Labilibaculum sp., assembly GCF_963664555.1. Lineage (GTDB taxonomy): Bacteria > Bacteroidota > Bacteroidia > Bacteroidales > Marinifilaceae > Labilibaculum. The sequence continues at coordinate 3,570,878 of NZ_OY761461.1, forward strand.
GTTTTGAATCTCATTTACACCTGCATTTTGTAATTCTTCATCACTCACTAATTCGTGCTCCCAGGTTGTATGAAATGGTACATAAACAGCCTTGCCACCAAGGTTCAATACGGGAATTATATCCGATTTTAAAGAATTTCCTACCATTAGAAACTCATTTACAGGAATATCAAGATGTTGAATCAGCTTTTTGTAATCCTCCTCTTTCTTATCGCTCATCACTTCGATATGATGAAAATATTTTAGCAGGCCTGACTTTTTCAATTTCCTTTCCTGATCGAGTAAATCACCTTTGGTAGCAACAATCAACCTGTATTTTCCCTGAAGGCTTTCCAGCACCTCGACAACACCATCCAATAATTCAATGGACTTATTCATCTGCTGTTTTCCCAATTCAATAATTGCCTGAATTTTTTCTGAACTAATATTTCCTTTTGTGATTTTCAAACTTGTTTCTATCATCGATAGAATAAAAGCCTTTGTACCATATCCATACAAAGGTATGTTGCCAATCTCCGTTGCAAATAATTCTTCGGTGACCTCCTCAAGGCTCATTCCATTTTTCATCAGATTACAAAACGCCATTTCAGATTCTCTGAAATAGGGTTCATTCACCCAAAGGGTATCATCTGCATCAAATGCAATCACTTTTATTCCATTCATGTTTATTTTTTTTGTTACAGCAAAGCTGCAAAAAGACATTAAGAATACAAAAACTGAACTGCAAAAACGAACAAAATAATTGCAAAAATAAAATCAGCCACTCATCAAAATACATACAACCAACTCATAACCAATTAAATTTGATTATATTTTAGTATTTCCGTAATTTGAAAATGCATATTCTCAGAAAGCGCATAACCTATGGAAAAACGTATGTTGTTTCAAGACAATCCTTCGCAATTTTATCTTATTGCGGCCAGAATTATCGGATTCCTGATTACAGGTGTCTTCATGCTGTTTATGGTACCTGAATTTATTGCCTTATTAAGTAAGGAAACAGCCAACAATGAAGGATGGATATTAATATTTTATCTCCTTTCAATTGCCTATGGCTGTAGCTTTCTAATCTCTTTCTGGAAAGTTGGACTGGGTGGATTACTACTCGTAATCAGCAGTGTTTTAATCACACTTTATGCATTTATCGATTCCAATAGCTGGATCGTTTTACTTCTGTTTATTCCTCTTTCGTTCTCAGGGATTTTATTTCTGATTTATTGGAGAAAAAAACAAATCAGCTAAAGAGCAATGTCCCTCCTACTTTACCATGGATTTTTTAACCTTTTTTACCGAAATAATATTCTTCTGATTCAATGGAAGAGTATTATCCCAGCGATAGGCAACAAAAACACCATCATTGGCAATACAACCATCCACGCAGCACAAATTATTACGAACAATACCTGCTTTATCTCCCAAACAATAATGTCCGAAAAATACAGGATATTCGTCTTCGGAATAAAGTGGAATATCAAAGTAGAGTTGAGATGGAATGGTGTATTGGGGTAAGTGAAATCTATTTCCAAATGAAATCTCTTCAAAACTTTTCCCATTCATTGGCTCCCACCATTTAATCCGATAAGCTGAACGTTTAAAACCATAATCATCTTTCAAAACCAAATTATCAGGAAAAGCAAACTCTCTGCCTTTTAACAAAAGCATGGTCGCGTCGAATACTTTACCTCTTTCAAAATTTATTTTTCTTAAAAACTCCTTACTCAAGCAATTTTCCGGATTTTCTTTCTTCAGAAGTTCAATAGCTTCCTGATCCCAGCAAGCATGAACAACACGAAATCCATCCAACTCAATATATAATGGCAAAGACCGTAACCATTTCAAGTAAGATTTTCGTTTCACCTTATCTAATTTGAACTCTTCGTAAGTCTTTTTTATTTGTGTTTTGTTCTTCAGATTATGCCCTCTTAAAAAAAGACCATCACTGTCTTTGGTATAAAAAGTAAGTACATTCAGTTCGTGATTTCCCACTATAGCATAGGCATTACCTGCAGTAACCATTTCACGGATAATTCGGAGTGTCTCAAAAATATGGGGTCCCCGATCTACATAATCTCCAACAAAAACAGCTTTTCTTTCAGGATGAAAATATCCTTCCTTTCCTTCAATGTAGTCAAGACTATGCAACATATGTTTCAATGTTGCAGCTTCACCATGAATATCTCCAATAATATCGTACACGCTAATCTTTATTTTTTATTCAAATCAAAAATATAAAAAAATCCTGAAAACAAATTCTCAGGATTAAAATCATATCAGTCAATAAAGAGGCAAACCTCTTACAAGTTAAACAAATCATTAACAACAATCTTTTTCTTGGCTTTTTTATCTCCACTGTAGAAAAACTCATTTGTTTTGCGATTGTAGGAATAATCATTTTTCCAGTCTTCGAAATTCTCAACAATTTTCTCCAAACTATCAATAAAAAACAAAACCTCTTTATTCGCTGTTGTAGGATGCAGAGACCAACGCACCCATCCTGGCTTGTGAGTTAAATCGCCTGAAGTAATTTCACTTGTAATAGCATCTGATTGCTCCTGACTCACCTCCAACAGATAATGTCCATAGGTTCCTGCACACGCACAGCCACCTCTTACTTGAATTCCAAAACGGTCATTCAACAGTTTCACCAATAGGTTGTAATGAATGTACTCAACGTAAAAAGACAATATTCCCAAACGGGATTTAATATTCTCGGCAAGTACATGTACATCTTTTACTGCTTTTAAACGCTCAAACGCCAAATCGAGAAGCTCTTCTTCTCTTGCCGCAATATTTTTAGTTCCCATCTGATTTTTCACTTCAATTGCCAAAGCAATTCGAATCGACTGCAGAAATCCAGGTGTTCCACCATCCTCACGGGCTTCAATACTATCAACATATTTGTATTTTCCCCATGGATTGGTCCAATCTACTGTTCCTCCTCCCGGATTATCCGGAACCTCATTTTTATATAGCTTCGAATCAAAAATCATTACTCCGGAAGAACCCGGACCACCTAAAAATTTATGAGGAGAGAAGAAAATCCCATCCAATTTTTCCAATTCATCTTCAGGATGCATGTTGATATCAACGTAAGGTGCTGAAGCCGCAAAATCAATAAAACAAATTCCACCAAATTCATGCATTAATTTAGCCATTTGATGAAATGGAGTCGCAATACCGGTTACATTCGAACAGGCAGTAAAGGATCCAATTTTCATTTTACGCTCCTTGTATTTCTCCAACTGATTTCTCAACTCGTTCAAATCAATGGTCAAATCATTCGCCGGAGGAATCACAACCACATCAACATTGGTTTCGTACCATGAAGTTTGATTGGAGTGATGCTCCATGTGAGTAATAAAAACAACTGGTTTTTCTCTTTCTTTTTGACAAGCGTGCCGGCCTAAAATCCCACAACCTTTCAAGCCTAAGATCCTTTGCAGCTTATTAATAACTGCAGTCATTCCGAAACCAGCATGAATAATTACATCATCAGGACCAGCATTTACATGCTTTTTAATCAACTCTTGAGCCCGGCGATACGATTGAGTCATTAAGGTACCTGTTTCGTTAGTTTCGGTATGTGTGTTTGCCACATATGGCCCAAATTCTTTGGCTATTTTCTTTTCGATAGGTGCATATAAGCGACCGCTTGCAATCCAATCGCCGTAAACAATTTTTTGCTTTCCGAATGGGGAATAAAAACCAGCATCGTGACCGATCGTATTTTTACGAAACTTCTTAAAATATTTTTCCAGATTACTCATTTAGATTAGGCTTATGTATGTTATTGTTGTTTGTGTCGCAATTTATTAATTATCCTTTCTTTAAGGACAACTAAAATCCTCTTATGGGTGAAATATTATCAAAAAAAATATTCATTAATTTCATTCAGTAAAACGCGTGTGAAATTAGATATTCTTCAAATGAAAATCAAGGAGTTTTTGCAGGTTTTTAGCTATTTAGATATTCAAGTAGTTGTACTGAAATACATTTACAATTTTTTAATACATACAACTTGTTTAGAACAGGCTAATCAGCTATTTTTGAAACTCGTTAAAATCAAGTGCATTCTTACAATATAAAAGTAAATGAAAACTATCATACAACTCTTTGAGAACAGCGTTGATCTATTTGGTGAAAATCCTTTCCTGTGGGAGAAAACCAATTCAGAATATCAATCTGTTAGTTACCAGTCACTATACGAAGAAGTGCTGCTTTTTGCCGCTGGTTTATGTTCATTAGGGATTCAAAAAGCAGATCGAATCGGGCTTCTTTCTGAAGGTAGAAATGCATGGGTGCTGTCGGAGCTTGGGATTTTATTTTCCGGTGCAGTAAATGTTCCTTTATCGGTAAAGTTAGATGCTCAAAATGAACTGAAATTTCGATTGAATCATTCCGAAGCCCGTATGCTTGTTGTTTCAAAAAATCATCTCGAGAAAATCAGATTGATTAAAGACCAGTTGGAAAGTATTGAAACCATAATTGTTCTAGATGAAAATACTGAGCTTCAAGAGAAGGAAATTTCACTTTCTCAACTCCTAAAAATGGGTGAAGAGTTATCTGAAAATGATAAATCCAAACTTAAAGAGATTCAAAAAAACATTGAGGCAGATGATGATGCAAACATCTCTTACACTTCAGGAACCACAGCTGATCCGAAAGGTATTATTCTTACACACAACAACTACGCGAGTAATGTGTATCAGGCATCGAACCTGATGGAAATTCCTGCCAACTTTAAAACCTTATTGATACTCCCCTGGGATCATTCATTTGCACACACAGCGGGAATTTACAGTTTCATGCTTAAAGGAGCTTCGATTGCTGCTGTTCAGCAAGGTAAATCGCCTATGGAAGCATTAAAGAACATCCCCAATAATATAAAAGAAATTAAGCCTGACATTATATTGAGTGTTCCTGCTTTGGCTAAAAACTTTAAAAAAAATATCGAAAAAGGAATAAAAGCCAAAGGCCCTAAGGTTGAGAAACTTTTTAATAAAGCTCTTGAAGTAGCCTACAAATACAATGATGCCGGCTGGAACAAAGGAAAAGGAACACGTATGTTTCTAAAGCCATTATACATGTTCTATGACAAAATACTTTTCTCGAAAGTGAGAGAGAATTTTGGTGGCAACTTAAAATTCTTTGTTGGCGGAGGTGCTCTTTTAGACATTGAACTGCAACGCTTTTTTTATGCTATTGGAATCCCTATGTATCAAGGGTATGGATTATCCGAAGCATCCCCTATTATTTCTTCCAATGCTCACCACAATCATAAATTAGGATCATCAGGTTTCATTGTTCCCAATATGGATTTAAAAATCTGCGACGACAATGGCAATGCACTTCCCGCTGGAGAAAAAGGCGAAATTGTGATCAAAGGTGGTAATGTAATGAAAGGCTACTGGAAAAACGAGAGAGCATCTGCAGAATCTCTTCGTGATGGCTGGTTACATACCGGCGATATGGGTTATGTAGATCAGGATGGATTTCTTTATGTTTTAGGTCGTTTCAAATCTCTTTTGATTGCCAATGATGGTGAAAAATTTAGCCCCGAAGGGATTGAAGAAGCATTTGTGGATCAATCACCATTACTTGATCAGTGTTTACTTTATAACAACCAAAATCCTTATACCATTGCACTGGTGGTTCCCAATAAAGGAGCTGTTCTGGCTCGATTAAAACCACTCCAGCTTACTTTAGAGTCGGAGGAAGGACAAACAGCAGCTTTGGAATTAATACAAAATGAGCTAAATGAGTATCGTCCGGGAGGAAAGCACGAAGACATGTTTCCTCACAGATGGCTGCCAACAGCAATTGGAATTTTACCCGAAGCTTTTACCGAAGAAAATAAGTTGCTAAACTCTACTATGAAAGTGGTTCGCGACAGAGTAATTGGCTTTTTTAAAGAACATGTTGATTTTCTTTATACCCCGGATGGAAAAGACTTATTTAATTCCAGAAACAAAGAAAACCTCAGGGATTTTTAAAAACAACACGACTATAAATTAATATCAAATTAACTATTTAAACTCATTACGAATAATATTTAATTAGTAGATTTGGTAAAATTTAAACAAAATAAAATGTTACACACCAAGATCAACTTGAAACAAATTTTTGCCATTGCATTACTGCTGATTTCCTTTAACAGCATCGCTCAACCCAGCAAAAGAGATTCTTACAAGAGTAAAGCGCCCAAATATATTTTCTATTTTATAGGCGATGGTATGGGCTTATCGCAAACCAATGCGGCAGAAGCCTATTTGGGATCTTTGGAAAACGGTAACGGCATTAAAAAATTACAGTTAAGTACTCTTCCTAATCAAGGATTTTATACCACCTACGCACTCAACCGATTCATTACAGGTTCTGCTGCTGCAGGTACTGCATTGGCTACCGGACATAAAACTACAATTAATACCATTTCGATGGATGCACAGAGATTGCATCCGTTAAAAACCATTGCTGAAATGGCAAAAGAAAAAGGCTATAAAGTTGGAATTGTATCATCGGTTTCTATCGATCATGCTACGCCTGCAACTTTTTATGCTCATCAGCCTTCCCGAAATATGTATTATAAAATTAGTCTGGATTTAAGTAAAAGTGGATTCAACTATTTTGCTGGTGGTGGATTTAAACACCCCGAAGGCGATGGTAAAACAGACGAGAAAAATTCCCTGTCGAATTTTGGAATGGGAGCAAATGAAGATATTGAAGATAAAGAGCCAAACTCCATAAAAGTTGCTGAATTAAAAGGATATACTTTTGTAAATACGATTCAGGATTTTAAAATGCTGAAAAATGGAGATGATAAAATTATTGCGATTGCCCCAAATCTAGGTGGAGGTTCTGCTCTTCCCTATTCTATAGATCAGAAAAACGGGGATGATATCTCATTGGCCGAATTCACCGAAAAAGGCATCCATCTTTTAGACAATCCCAATGGATTTTTCATGATGATTGAAGGAGGGAAAATAGACTGGGCCAGTCATGCCAATGATGCCGCTACCGTAATAAAGGAAGTGCTGCAATTCGATAAGGCTGTGGCAACAGCCATGGAATTTTATAATAAGCATCCGAAAGAAACATTAATTCTTGTTTGTGGTGATCACGAAACAGGAGGTTTGGCGCTGGGATTTGCCGGCAGCCATTACGACTCATCTTTTGGTTTGCTGCAACATCAAAATATATCCTACGAGGCTTTTTCGGATAAAATAGCTTTGTATAAAAAAGAACATACCGATAACTACAGCATTGCAGATGGTTTAGAACTGGCAAAAGAACATTTTGGCTTGGGCGATGCATCAAAAGGCCTTCAATTATCGCCATATGAAAACCAGCAATTGAAAGATGCATTTGAAAAAAGCATGACCTATGATGCTAAAATGACAAAGAATGATCAGTTCTATTTGTTATATGGAAGTTACGATCCATTTACCGTAACTGCTTGTCATATTTTATCGCATAAGGCAGGTATTGGCTGGACTTCTTATTCTCACACAGCTTCACCAATACCTATTCGCTCAATTGGTACCGGAGCAAGTTTATTTACTGGTTTTTTTGACAATACTGACATTCCGAAAAACCTGATGAAACTGATTGAAAACAAATAAAATCTGATATATATCTAGAACGCCCTGCAGTAATGTAGGGCGTTTTTATCAAGTCGAAAAGTCCTTGGTCATTTCCCCTTTCAACCATTCAAGACTCCTCAAGAATTTCAACTTTTCTATACCTTTACAACTATGTTCAAATTCCAGCTTCCTCAAAAATCAGATCTTATATTGGTTGGTTTGCTTCTCATTTTAAGTACGGCAATACTATATCTTCCAACAGGATTTTCTGAAAATAACTATGAAAATTCAGAACGTGTGAAAGCCTTGGTTTTAGCTACAGATAATTCTCTTGTTGTAGAAACCGGAATTCTAAAAACCGGATCCCAAACTGTTCAGATAAAAATATTAAACGGAAAATTTAAAGGAAAAGAACTGACTGCCTTTAATCAATTGATCGGAAGAATGGAATTCGACAAATATTTTTTCCCCGGTGATAAAACACTCACGGTTCTTAATTTTAATCAGGATAAATCTGAAATAATCAGCGCCAATGTAATCGATCATTACAGAATTAATTTGGAAGCTTTCTTACTTGGATTATTTGTTCTATTCCTGATTTCATTTGCAGGATGGACCGGTGTAAAGGCAATGCTTTCGTTTCTTTTTGCCGGAATCACTATTTGGAAATTACTATTGCCCGGCTTACTTAAAGGTTATGCCCCAATCCCTCTCTCGCTGGGTATCGTTGCTTTACTTACCTCTGTAATCATCTTTTTGGTAGCCGGAACCAATAGAAAAGGGCTTGTGGCCTTTTTCGGTGCCATGAGTGGTATCGCTGTTACCTGTATCATGGCCATACTCTTTGGAAAACTATTCAATATTCATGGTGCCATTAAACCATTCTCGGAAACATTGCTCTATTCAGGCTATTCCTACCTAAATCTTACTGAAATTTTTCTAGCCGGGATTTTTATCTCCTCATCCGGAGCAGTAATGGATATCTCGATGGACATTGCCGCTTCGCAAGCTGAGGTGTACCTGCAAAACAACAGCATTACAGCCAAACAGTTACGAAAATCAGGTTTCTCGGTAGGAAAAGCTGTTGTAGGAACAATGACAACAACCCTGCTTCTTGCATATTCAGGCGGATTTTCAGCTTTATTAATGGTATTTATTGCACAAGGAACCCCAATGATCAATATCCTGAACCTAAATTACGTCTCAGGTGAAATACTGCACACATTGGTCGGTAGTTTTGGATTGATACTGGTTGCTCCTTTTACTGCAATTATTGGTGCATGGGTGTTTACAAGAAAAAAGAGAGGGCACTAAAGCTACTTACATATCCTTCGCAAAAAAACCGAGACTTAATTCCACGCTGAACTTTTCCTAAAAATCGAAAGGAACTTTTATTCGAAATAAATTGCCAAATTTTATTCAATTAAAAATTCAACATATCCAATTAATGGAAAAGAATACCTGTTAGCCTTACCCATTCTAAATTTATTCTTTCCGAAAAATCAAGGCTGGGTATTAGTCTTAAATCCCTACTTTGCGCCTTCATTAAAACCGTTCGAGAAAGGAGCAGTATCCTACTCAAATATATTCGCCTAATATTTCATCTTATGAGTATCCAAATTGTAGAAGTCCTGAATCAGCGTCAACGCAAAACCTTTGTAAACTTTCCAATTAAGCTGTATAAGGATAATCAATTTTGGGTTCCTCCTTTTAAGGCAGGCGAACTGGAACTCTTACTGCCCGAAAAGAATCCTGCTTTTGATTTTTGCAAGGCTAAATTTTGGCTGGCTTACCAAAATGGAAAAATCGTAGGACGAATTGGTGCCATTGTGAACCAACTTTGTATCGAAAAACAAAGTGAGAAAATTGGCCGGATTACACGAATGGAGTTTGTTGACAGCCATGAAGTTTCCGAAAAACTCTTTGAAACCGCAGAAGAATGGCTGAAAAACCAAGGAATGATTGGTGTAAACGGACCGCTGGGATTTTCGAACTTAGATCATGCTGGTTTGTTGATTGAAGGACACGAATGGCTTCCTTCCATGGCTTCCGATTATCATTTTGCCTACTATCAAAATCATTTCGAAAGATTGGCTTATGCAAAGGAAATTGATTGGTTGGAATTTAGAATCAACCTACCGGAAGAAACCCCGGAGAAAGCAAGCCGTGTTGCCGAACTAATCCAAAAAAGATATGGTTTGCAAACCGTAAACTTCACAACAAAAAAAGAGCTGGAACCTTACAAAGAAAAAATATTTAAGGTTTTTAACGATGCCTTTTCCGATTTGTTTGGCTCTATTAAACTCCCCGAAAAGTTAATCCGTTTCTACATTTCAAAATACTTTCCCATCCTGAATCCCCGATACGTTAAAATCATTTTAAACAAAGAAGATAAATTGGTTGGATTCATTATTGCTTTGCCTTCCTTATCGAAAGCCCTGCAAAAAGCCAAGGGCAAATTATTACCATTCGGATGGTGGCATCTTAAAAAGGCACTCGAACACCCTACCGAAATGGATTTAATGCTGACTGGTGTAGATCACGACTGCCAAAAACTGGGATTCGTATCCATATTGATGAATGAATTGCTAAAAACATCAAATAGTGACGGACTAAAATTTGCTGAAACAACCGGAATGCTCGAAAACAATCATGTAGCTATTCAACTTTGGAAATCATTCGATCACATTCAGCACAAACGCAAACGCTGCTACCGCAAAATGTTTTAAGTCCATAATAAAGAGAGACAACCAGCAAAGGAAAAAAAATGCATTTTACTATTGAGAACAACAGTATACGAATAGGTATTTTAAATAACATCAGCAATATTCCATAAAGTATGTAAGTAAAGTTATTCTGATTTTTTCTTCGATGAAAAAACATACAAAAAATCGTAGAAAACATCCTTAAATACTTTGTGCTCTTTGTGGGAATTTTTATCGCTTACCTGATGCTTACTTTAAAAGTTAGTTTAGAATATATCTTTCAACCACTTCGGCCACACCATGATCGTTATTCGAAGCAACAATAACATCGGCACATCCTCGAAGCTCTGGCGTTACATTATCTACCCAAACACCCAAACCGGCATATTCAACCATAGTTAAATCGTTGCCCGCATTACCAACAGCAATAATTTCCTCCTGACGGATACCTAACTTCTCAGCCAATCGGGCAATACTTGCGGCCTTATCAATTCCTTGCGGCATCACTTCCAAAAAGAAAGGTTTCGAAATGGCAACACTCTTATTTGGTTTTTCATGCTTCAATTTCGCTTCCACCGTTTTCAGGTATTCCGGCTCTTCCAATAGAATGCATTTCACGGCCGGTTCAGTTACAGCAGTCTTAAAGCAATCTACCTTATTAAATTTCATCTGCGTAAGCTGAACCTCTACATCGATATATTTCGAAGTGGTTTCGCTAATGATACTATCGGCAGTATAGGTGATAATATCAACATTATTCGCCAGGCTGAAATCATACAAACCATGAATTTGCTCCTTGCTTAATCTCTGCTCGAAAATGCTTTTTTGCTGGCTAAGATCCGTAATAATTGCCCCGTTATAAGAGATGATATACGATCCGTACTTTTTCAAATCAAGCTCTTCCGCATAGCGAAGCATAGCTGCTGTTGGCCGGCCCGATGCCAAAACAACATAAATACCTTTCTCCTGTGCCTTCATCAGCATCTCCTTGTTTCTATCTGATATGCTGTGATCGTCGCACAAAAGCGTATCGTCCAAATCGAGGACTAACATTTTATATTTCATCTCTAACTATTTTCACCATCTCTTCATCGTAACTCCTCCATCCCCCTCACAAGATGACTTTCTAACCAGAGATATTTTAAAATTAAGCTTGCGAAAATAGAAACAATTATTGAATTCTCACAATGCTCACTATTAATTTAATAGTAAGATTAAACTGATAGCATCAGATTCCAAAAATCCAAAACTAGTAGCTATTTCTTTTGTCTAACAATTCGCAGTTTCACAGGCCTTTCAATAATATTCATTAAATTCGGCTCCTATTAGCAATAAAAACAATAACTGATGAATAATTTAGCTGCATTAAACAAGCAATCGACCAAACAGGAAGTTCTAGATGAGCTTGTAAAATTATTTACACCCTATGCGCGTAACCTTTTGGGTTCGGGAGCTGATTTTAGCTACATGAACATGTATGCCGATAATTTTCGTGATCAGATACTAAGTCAGACCAGCCTTTCGGAATATGATGTTTATACGATTTTAAACGAAGCTTGTGATCTTAGCTGGAGAAACCAAGTGAAGCAATAAAAAAGCGAAGTTGCGGACTTCGCTTTAAGTATGCATATATGTTACTGAAATTCTTCAATTTTTAAAAATCCTAAGTTTGATCTGATCTTAGAACCATTTTTTTTTCCTTTGAAATAGGTAAATGGGATGATAAAAACTTAGAATTAAAGCCAAAACAGTAATTTGAACGCGTTGCTGTAAAATTGAACGTTTCCTCTTCGGCATTGAGCAATTTGAAGACAAATAATGCTATACAAAAAACGACTTTGTATGTGAGTCAGAACTGAAATTGGAGGTTCCGGCTATACTGTTACCTCCCTTCCCACTCCTGATAAAACTGATTAAGATACTCCTGCATAAAAGCATGGCGTTTTTCGGCCATCGCTTTACCTGCATTTGTGTTCATTCTATCTTTTAACAAAAGTAATTTTTCGTAAAAGTGATTGATGGTTGGAGCATCACTATTCTTATATTCCTCTTTGCTCATATTTAGGTTGGGAGAAATGCCTGGGTTGTATATTTCGCGGTTTTTGTGTCCGCCATAGTTAAAGGTTCGGGCAATGCCTATGGCGCCAATGGCATCCATTCGGTCGGCATCCTGCACCACATCCAACTCCAGAGTTTTGAATTTTTGTGCTTCCTTGCCCCCTTTAAACGAGATGTTGTTAATGATATTCTCTACATGAAAAATAGTTTCCTCATCAACCAAGAGGGAAGTAAGAAATTCTCTGGCCAAACGTGGACCAATTTCCTCATCGCCACCATGAAATTTAGAATCGGCAATGTCGTGAAGCAAAGCACCCAGCTCTACCACAAACAAATCTACCTTTTCTGTCTTAGCTAACTCTTTTGACGATTTCCACACCCGGTAAATGTGCCACCAATCGTGCCCTCCTTCGGCATTGGCAAGCGTTTGTTTTACGAATTCAACTGTTTGAACAATTATACTTTCCTTATTCATCATTATCTATTTATCAGCTTCAATTATCTTCCTATGCATTTTACTCTTTCAGGCCACCGACCATTCTCGAAACAATTCCTTTTTGTTTTGTGAATTCTTCAAGTAAGACTCCTGCCAAATGAATTGCGATAAAAGGAATCAAGTAATAATTAGAAAGTACATGTATCCCTTCCATTGATTTTTTCAAACTTTTCGGACCCCATTCTATAAAAATTCCGGTAACTAATGAAATCAAAACACATACATAAAAAATGATGTACGTCCATTTTTGAATTTTCTCTTTTACTGATAAATTTTTATCCTGTGGATTTTGAATTTTCATTTGTCCAAAAAATGGAATCGTGAAACGAACCGCAAATAACCCAACCAATACATAACCAATGTACAAATGCCAATTCCACATTGGCTGTCGTATTTGTTTTGCTAAACGAATGAGCTGGTCATGCGATAAAGACAGATCAATACTCACCAAATAATTTTGTATAATATCTGCCACATTATTTTTATTCAACCAAGTTGATCTCAAAAATATAGTGGCTAACAACAGCAAAAAAGAAACTGCTATTGCCCAATGAATAATTCGGTAAATTTTAGAATATTCTTTATTTTCCATGGTATTTTTTTTATGATATTCGTATTACAGCCCTACATTTTAATCAATTTATTAACTGGTTTTGGGCTTCAACTTGTTCTTCAATTATCTTTCGACAAAGATTTTTCGCAAATTCCTCATCCTGATACAACTCATGTTCCTGATCCGGAATCAAATTAAGATCCAACTCCAAATCCCGAAACCACTCCACGTCAGGCTTGTATCGATCGTTGGCTCCGAAATAAAGGACACACTTACAGTCCGGCTTTTCCTTTTCGTACCTTAACCGAGTTGATGATATGGCATAAAGGGTGGAAATATTAAGGCCTTTCAACCCGGCTTTCCAGGCAATTACTCCTCCTATACTAAAGGCAAGAACAATAATGGTCTCTTTCTCCTGCAGGCCAAGTTTGTACACTCCACGATCAATTCCTCCATTCACAAACCGGGCATGAAGCCGCCCTTCCGTATTATCCGACAAATCAAGATCAACCAATTTACGGGAATCGAAGTATTCTATTTCGAAGCATGGGTTCAATATCTTTTGATAAGAATGCATCCATCCCGCTTCTTCAAATCCCCACAAATCAGATAATATGATAAGTCTTTTCTTCATGTTGCAGTTAATTTTTGCAGTAGCTGAAGATAAGGAAAATTGTATTCTGGAAGTAAGGAAAAAGTTTAAAAATAAAGCTCATTTTACTGCTGTATTTCGCAATGTTTTAAAAATTCCTCAACTTTGCTTTTCTTAAACCAGCCTTATGCTCGATAAAAAACTGCAAATTTCAAACAAGCCAGCACCTGATCAATTGCTCTTAAAAGAACAAATTGAAGCTTTACGGAAAGAATTGGAATTCATCGAGCAAAAAACAATTGCTTTTGAAACCCTGTTGCGTACCAGTTTGGCTGATGTATTAATTGAGGAGCAAGAATTGAGGATTATCTATAAAAAATTAAAGCAAGCCAAAAAGGAAAAAAGGCTGGAACAAAAAAAGCGCGGTAAGAATTACAAAGAACCGATCGGAATTAAACCTATCAGCACGACTGCAGTAAACAAAACTTCAAACAAGGAGGAACAAAAGGAAATTAAGCGCCTGTATCGGGAAGCTATGCTTCATGTTCATCCCGATAAATTTTCGATGAACGAAGAGAAAATTGATCTCGCAACGGAAATAACCAGCCAGCTAATTGATATTTACAAATCGGGTAACCTGCATGAACTTCAACAATACCATGCGCATATTTTTAGTGGCAATGCTCTCAATCAGGAAATTAAAGTTCTTCCTAAGGGAATAAAAATAATCGCTCAGAATTCTTATCTGAAAAAAGAAAAAGAACATTTGGAAGAATTGTTGCTTACTGCAAAAAACAGACATACTTACAAAGTATTGACTGAATATTCTGATCCGCTCCTTTTTGTTGAAGAATTGAAGGTTTACTATGCCGATAAAATTGCAAAATTAAGGAAGCGTACCAGGAAGGCCGTCTGGAAATGAAAAATCCCAACAGAACAATATCGTCCTATTGGGATTTCCCTTCAAATCTCATTCTATGCAGACACGCCATGGCATGTCCCTGCAGTTAAAAAATTAATAACCGATTCCAGCAGCCATAATGTTGTTCGGATCGAAAGCATGGCATGGTGTTACGCCGTGCACCATATCGCATTTCGGACAATGTCCTTCAAATTCTTCCATCGTGAAGGTTTCCTTACAACCATGGCATTCAATATCCAAAGGCATTGGCATTAATTGCTGTGCAAAACCCATCATTCTTACTTTGTCAACTACTTGTTGTCCGTTCTCGAAACTTCCTGCGCATCCGTCATGCATAATTTTATCCTCCTGTTTTTTCAGATCTGAGATTGGAGATTTGAGATCTGAGATCCCGTCCAATTTCAACATCTTATTTTATATTTTTAATTCTTATTCAATATTATCAGTAAACGAAATGATTATTGTAAATCATCTCAAATCTCCTTTAAAATCCAATGTCTTCCTTTTTAATGATTTCACCATTACGAAGTCTTGTTCTCATGTTTTGAACCACAGCATCCATACGCTCCAAATCAACCAATAGCATTCTCTCCTCATCACTGGTTTCGATCACTTTATGAATTCCACCATTTTTTATTACGATTCTTTTGTCGCCCATTAAGGCCAAAATAGGATCATGAGTAGCCATTAAAACAATTTTTTCTTCGCCAATCAGCAAGTCAAGTGCTTTTTTACGGTCGATACCGGCATTCTCAATCTCATCAATCAAAATAATCGGCGACTTACTCAAAATAGCAGTATCAGCAATCATTAATGCTCTCGATTGTCCGCCACTCAAACTTGTAATAGGAGTGGTTAACTCAAACTTTTCTCCGGCAAGCTTATTTGCTTCTTCAATTATCTTGGCAATAAGACCTTCAACATCCTCAACCAATCTACTTTGTGCATGTAATTCTAAAAACTCATAAACAGATAAATCCATTACAAAGTTCATATTCTGCGAAAGCTGTGCAACCAATTTATGTCCTGAACTTACCCGCCATTTTTTGTCTCCCATTTCTTCATTCACCAAAATGGTTCGTGAAGTCGGAGTATCATTTTGTGCTACCCATTCAATATCAGCAAGCAATCTACTTTTACCCGATCCGGTTGGTCCAACAATACAAACAATCTCGCTTTTGCTGATCTTTAATTCTCTAAACTTCTCTGCTTCACCAGATTTATTGGTTCCGGGAAGAATGGTAATGCTATGAACTCCGTCATCTACATCTTCACCCAAAAACTCCAACATTTGTGAAATATAAATAGTCATCGAATTCAAAAGCTGATCTCTATCAATGGCTCTGTTTTCCGCCTCTTCCTCATCATCTAAAAACTTCAGATAATCGATTAACTTTTCGTTGATCTGTCCATTAACCTGCAATGTATTTTCTTCGAAAAACCCCGGGAGAAATGGATATTGCTCGAATAAATCGGCAATTGTTTTTTGTTGTATATCTTGAACTGTGATCATGTTTCTGCTTTTGTAATTGTTATATCGCTTTCAACAAGCCTCTTCCCTTAAAAAAGGAGCAAGTCCTTATTTTGCTTTCGCATCTTCGAATCGATATCTTCCCTTTCAGAGGAAGTGCCGACAGGCGAAGGGGTGGACTCAACTTGGCGCTTTCAGCTATTACTACTTTACTTTTCGCCCTTCTTGTCGCTCATATCTATCTTTCTCACATTACCCATTTGGTAACTTTCTCCAATTCTGGTTTCGCCCAAACAGTATGAACAAAGTGCTGATGGCATTGAGAATCGTAATTTTTCACCCACCAAAGTCTTTATTTCAACTTTCTCATCGTAAAGCAAAGTGCTTAATTCATAAGCTCCCTGACCCGTTAAACCATTTATGTGCATAATACTTGCTCCAGGATTCACCTGATTTACTCTCGATGCAAACACTTCTCTTTCAGCCTGTGATACAATATCACCTTTTGTAATAATCACGATATCGGAACTCTTTAACATCGGACCAATTTTCTTTGGGGTGTTAATTCCACTTAAGTTATCGATAACACAAACAGCTGTAATACTTTTTACATAGGGCGAACAACGGTTACACAATCCGGCACTTTCCGTGATCAGTAAATCGAGTCCTTCCTTAATTCCCCATTGGGTTACCTCTTCAATATTACTTACAAAATAATGATCCGGACAAAGTGAACCTGACAATCCCTTTTTCACCTTCACGCCAGCCTTTTCATACAAAATATCATCATCGGTATAAAGGCAGTCAAATTTTACCACACCAACTTCTAATCCTCGCTTCTTTAACGAATCAATAGTCTTTAAAATCACTGCTGTTTTTCCTGATGATGGAGGTCCTGAAACTGTAACTAAGTTCATATCTGATTATTTTAAAATCTGCAATTTTAGTAATACTACTTCTGAGGCATATAATTCAACGGTCCCAAATTAGCAAACGATTCATCCTGTATGGACTTATTAAAAATGCGCTCACATTTCTTTATTAAAGCACCAATATCGTTACTGTTAATGTAATCCCAACCCAACCACATAAATTTATTCTCTGCAGGTAATCGATTATCCACCTCAGGATTAATACTTGGAAACAAACCTTGATGTGAAAGAATCTCTCCTACCACTTTCGAGGCAAAGAAATCAATAACAGGCTGCGTTTTCTCCAATTTATCTTTCTTGGTCAACATGAAAATCGGACTAATAATAGCTCCGTCTTCGGGCCAAACAGCAACCATTGGACCGCCAACTTTCACCATTTTTGTAAAAAAATAAGGCATAATTGTTATTGCAGGGCGAACGTTCTTTTTGGTGTGGGATTTCACCATTTGTGCAGGATGCATACTCTCCAATAAACAAGCTCCTAAGCCTCTTACTCCTACTTCTCCGTACGCTTTATAAATGTGTAACAGCATTGAGTTGAACAAATCAAAATCGCTGATTGGCAAACTTACGCTGCGCTTAAATTCCGGCTTGAAAATATCTGCCCATGTGCGGGGCACTGATCGATCTCCTAATTCCGCCGTGTTTACCAAAAAAACGGCAGGCACTACACCAATCATAGAATAATGTCCCTGCGGATCTTTCAATGAAATCTCATCATTATCAAAATCTTTATTCAATCTCCCGAAACCAGTACTGTCTTTAAAAACCCCTTGCTTTTTAAATTTCCCCATCAATTTATCATCGAAGAATAAATCAAAACCGGCAGAAATAAATACATCCGCTAAATTATCGGTGTTTTCCTGATTAATCACATCATCAATTAACCAATCCAATCCCATCGAAGCTGCTTTCAAGTCATATACAATTTCATTTTCATGCTCCTTCTCATACTCTTCAATGAAAGCATCAATCCCTTCCACCAAAGGAATTCGAACCGGACAAGGCAACAAACCCTGAACATGAATTGAGTCCTCTTTTTGCTCTTTGCTGTTTTGATTCAAGTCACCATCAACCTGATTTCTTGCAGAATCAATACTTTCTATCAACAAGGCAGAAAAAGTATCCACATTTAATTTCTTCATTTTTAAAGCCAATTCCAAAGAAAGAGATTTACCAAAGGTTGTTCTCTTCTCTTCATCCTCTAACTGTTTGAATCCATTTGAAACAAAAATTTTAATTGTCTCAGGGTATTTTGTACAAATATCAAACAAACTATCCGTGGTCTTAAAATACTGATTCTCCATTTTGTAACAGAATTTAAATAATTTCCTGATACAAATATAAAACAGTCCAATTCAGAAAACTGTAACCAATGTTACACATCTAAAAAATAGACGCTGAAAAACTGAACAAAAAATGACATCTAAACGTAAAATACCTGACGAAACGATTCATAAAAATGACTAACAGTGTATTTTAACTGATTAATATCAATCGTTTGGTTCTTTTAAACTATATTTACATCAGTCTAAATTGATTCTTTTCAGTTCTAATTCCATTAAAAAAGAAGTTAATGACCAGATACAAAGTCAAACTAAAGCACATCTCAATAAAAGCAAGTCTTGTTTTACTAATGCTGTTCGCAGCTGTTTCGGGTTTTTCACAAAACGATACAGTTCGTATCAATTCCGATTATCAAATCATGTATTGCTCCGCTACCAACGGCACTGTACTGCCGATGCAGGAAATACAACTTCTTCTGGAAGGACCAAAAGATAAAAAATGGCATGTAAGTTTTTCCGTAAACAACAGTCCTGCAATGATTATTAACGGCGAAGCTGGGATAAATTTTTCTGAATACAACATGTCCTTATTTTTTAAGAATACTACAGGTCACATAAAAAACTACACCATAGAGTTAAAAGAAGCATGGCTGGAGGATTTATCTCCAATCTTTATTCCTGAGAAATATAAATCTGCAACAGTGCAGGTAATGCCGTTGGCCAGTCCTGAAATTGAGGATTATCATCCAAAGGCAAAAATTAATACTTCGCACAAATATGCCGCTAAAATTGGAAAAAACTCAAACTATTCTGTTTGGGTACCTGAAGGTGCAACCTTACTGGAAAATAAAAGCGAGATTGAAGATAACAAACAAGAAATTGAATTGAATATTAAATGGCCGGATCATGAAGCTTCAAATTATTTTAAATTAATAGAAACAGATGCATTTGGCTGTAACAGCGATACAATTTTTGCAGGCCTTGAAGTAGTGAAAAGCTTTCAAGTTACTTTCGGTGATAACAACAATCTATGCGAAGGTCAAAGCCTCGTACTCACACCAATTATTGATTTACCTTCCAATTATTCCTATTTATGGAGCACCGGTGAAAATACAAAAGAAATTAGCATAAATAAAGAAGGAACCTATGAACTTACTGTGACCGACCTAAATGACAATCAAATTGTAAAATCTAAGGTCGAAGTTATCAGTCAGAAATCACCAGCAATAAACATCGAAGATCATATCGTGATAAATGATGAAAATCCTATTCTTGATATTTTCGAAAAGGGATTGACTTATTTATGGTCAGATGGTTCAACGGACTCAGAACTTAACATTCCGAAATCAGGCACGTATTCTGTTACAGTAACATCCAGTAATGGTTGTTCTTCGACAAAATCATTTTCGGCTAAAATGAAATCAGAACTTTTTGAAATAACTCTTCCGGAAGTAGTTCAATTATGTGGAACTCAAAAAATGAATTTAGAACCTGGTATATCTATTAATCAGGCGTATAGATACCTTTGGAAAAATGGATCTTCCGATCCATCAATAACCATCGATCATGCAGGAGATTATTGGGTTAAAATTACTGACCCAGATGGTTTTCAGCAAACAGCAACTACAAAAGTGATTTATCATCCAAACCCAATTATTGATTTGGGAACAGATATTACATTATGGGATGAAGAAAGTGCTGTTTTAGATGCTGGCAATGAAGGTGCTGAATTTATTTGGAATACCGGTGAAAATACCCAAAGCATAACTGTAAACAGTGGTGGTGTTTTTGTTGTTGAAGTATCGGATGAATACAATTGTTCAAATAAAGACACGCTGTATGTTCATCACCGAAAAGGCGAAAAGTACGGTGTATTCTTGGGTGAAGATCATTCAATTTGTTCGGGTGATTCAATATTGATCAATCCTATTATTGAAGGAAATCCGGTTTATCCATTGCAGTACAACTGGCTTGGACTTGCAAACAAAACCCCTGAAATCTATTTAAAAGAAAATGGTCATTATTGTCTGGAAGTAACAGACGCTAATGGTAATACGGAATCAGATTGTTTGAAAATTAATCTGTTACCGACTCCAAAAATTGATTTAAGCCAGGACTTGGAGAGTTATTCAGATAAAAAAATTGTTTTAGATGCAGGAACTCCAAACTGCTTTTACAAATGGGTAACCGGAGAAATTACCCGGAAAATTACCGTTCAAACCGAAGGCAGATATTGGGTGGAAGTTACCACCGATTTAAATTGTACTGCCAGTGACACAATAGATGTAGGCTTTCTGGAGAACTATCCATATGTTGGTTTACCAAAAGCATTCTCTCCAAATGGCGATGGTCATAACGATAAACTATTTGTTAGGGGTGAGGATGTAAAAGAAGTTACTCTGATAATTTACAACCGATTGGGACAAAAACTTTTCGAGACCACTAATATCAATAGCGGATGGGATGGATTTTTCAAAGGACAAATGCAGGATATTGATGTTTATGTTTATGTTCTGGAGGTAACTTTTTTAGATGGCAAAACAATCATGAAAAAAGGAAATGTAGCCCTTCTGCGCTAAGCTAAGGATAAAATCATCTTCTGTTTATTATATAAGTTGTGTAAATTTCAGCTTGTCACAAACTAAAACAACTCTAACCATGCTTGTTCCCAAAAAAGTCAGGTGAATCCATCAATCGGTTAGCATGAATTTAAGACCAATTCATCCCTTATTCTTTGTAAACTGCTAAGAAACTTCTAATATTGAGGAAATATTAACCGAACATTCGAAAAATGCTATTTCAACAACTTTCTCAATCACCCGTTTTCAGAGGAATTTCTCCTGACGAAATGGAAAATTTGCTGATCGACTCACAATATCAGATTAAGAAATTTTCGAAAGGTGACATGCTTGCCTTTCGGGAAGATCGTTGCGAAAATTTAATGATTGTTTTAAAAGGAAGTGTGAAAGGAGAAATGCTTGATCCTTCCGGGAAAAGTATTAAGATAGAAGATATAATGGCTCCCTATCCAATTGCATCAGCATTTTTATTCGGACAGAGAAATCAATTTCCGGTAAACGTAACGGCAAATGAAGAGGTAGAAGTATTCTATCTATCCAAAACCTCGGTTATTGAAATGTTTCAAAAAAATAAGGTATTTCTGACCAATTACTTAAATTCTATATCGAATAGAAGTCAGTTTTTAGCCAACAAGCTGATGTTCCTAAACTTTAAAACCATAAAAGGCAAGTTGGCCAATTATATTCTTAAACTATCGGCTCCGGATAAAACCGAAATTACCTTACCAAAATCTCAGGCAGAAATGGCTCTGTTTTTTGGAGTTACCCGTCCTTCTTTTGCCCGAAGCTTAAAAGAAATGGAACAGGAAGGTTTAATTGAAACCAACAGAAGAGAAATAAAAATTCTAAATAAGCAACAACTCATCCGGCTTTTGCAACAATAGGTAAAAAAAATTTTAGAAGATGTTGTAGAAGCATTTCGAAAATAAAAATATTCTTAATTTTGTGGGCTGTAAACAGAGAGCTTTGATTTCTTATTCCAAATCAGAGCAAATAAGATTTTAAACTCATTTTTATTTCGACAATAGTTGCTGCAATGAGATAGAAAGGTCTGAATATGCAAAATTGACAAAATCATAAAGAATGCACAATAGAAACAACATTACTGACAAAATTTTCTGGGTAGGAACAAATGACCGAAGGACTCACTTATTTGAAAACTACTGGCCATTACCAAAAGGTGTAGCATATAACTCCTATGTTATCGTTGATGAAAAAACAGCCATTGTAGATACCGTTGAAAAAGGTACTATGGATGAATATTTGGATAACATTGCTGAGGTATTGGATGGTCGCAAAGCAGATTATTTGATCATTAACCATATGGAACCTGATCATTCAGGATCTATTCGTTCTTTGGTTGAGCGATATCCTGAAATGAAAATAGTAGGAAACAAAAAAACCTTTCCGATGTTGGAGCGTTTCTATGGAATCAAAGAAAATCTACTTGAGGTTCAGGAAGGTGATCAAATTGACCTGGGAGAACACAAATTAGACTTCTATATGGTTCCGATGCTGCATTGGCCGGAAACCATGGTTACTTTTGAAGCCACACAAGGAATTTTATTTTCGGGTGATGCGTTTGGTGCCTTTGGAACTTTGGATGGTGGTATTTTCGATGATGAGTTGGATTTGGATTATTTGGATGAAGAAATCAGCCGTTACTATTCCAATATTGTTGGAAAGTATGGTCGTCCAACTCAAAATGCATTGAAGAAATTAGGTGGATTGGAGATCAAAATGATTTGTGCAACCCACGGACCAATTTGGAGAAGTCACGTAGCCGATATCGTTGCCAAATACGACAAATGGAGTCAGTATAAAACCGATGAAGGTTGTGTAATCGTATATTCTTCGATGTATGGAAATACCGAAAAAATGGCTGATAACATTGCCCGACAATTGGTTAAAAAAGGAATAAAGAAAGTTCGTATTCACGATTCTTCAAAAACACATCCATCTTATATCATCAACGATATATTTAAATACCGAGGTGTTATTTTAGGTAGTTGTGCATACAATGGTGATGTATTTCCTACTATGGAAACCCTGATTAATGAATTGGAACACATGGCCATTAAAGATCACGTTCTAGGTGTATTCGGTTCCAAATCATGGGGAGGCGGCGGATTAAAACGCCTGAATAAATTTGCCGAAGAAATTAAATGGGAAACTATTGAAGCTACACCGGAAGCTCTTTGTGCTCCTAACTCTGAAGATTTCGATCAATGCGAAGCTTTGGCTGAAGGAATGGCAAGCCGATTAAAAGAACTTTACAAATAGAAAATTAGTACTCGATATAATGAACTCCTCCGCATCCGGGGGAGTTTTTTTGTGTCATTTAATTAAAATATATATTCCATATAGTATCGTCTGATTAAATGTGGAGTTCGAAATTGAGTCCGGAGACCGGGCCCCGTGCAGTGAAGAATGCGTTAAGAACAAAAAGTTGTCTGAGCACAGCGAGTTCTTTTTATTCATATATAAATTTCATAAATAGGAGTTCATGATCTCACAAGTTCGGTAGTTTAGTATTCGAACTAGTAACGGGTGGTTGAGGACGTTTTCGATGATTTTTTGTTTACTTTTTCATCCAAGTACCGAACGAAGTGAGATTATGAATACCCGTTTAAATTAAGAATGAATCAAAAAGTAAAAGCCCGTCTGGCTTGAAGACAAAATTTACAACAAACAACTCCCTCAATAATTGAGTTGTTTTTCAATGTAATAGAGAATTACTAATTAGAAAACAATCCCCAGCTGAAGACGAATAAAATCATAATTGCGGGATAAGTTTGCGCTAAAACCAATATTGCCACTGACATTTGGCCCCATTTCCCATCTAATCCCAAATGAAGGAACAAGCCACGCATTATAATTCCGATCATCCTCTTCGTAACAATTGGAATAATAGCAATCATCCTCATCTTCCGGATCAATAATTTCCAATGCTATTGTAATTAAATCGGTTCCCAATCCAATATAAGGTTTCACTTTCCCTTCACCCAGAAATAATTTTGCATTCACCAACCATAAAAAATTGGTCTCTTTAAAATTTATTTCATCAGCATAACCTGTATCATAGTAATCTCGCCAAGAGGTAAGAGTAAATTCAGTTCCAAAATAAAAATTTCCTGAATTCACACCTAAATCCAAACTAAAAGCACTTCCTGATTTTGCAAACTCTTTTGCATCTCCTGATGTCCATGCCGGACCATAATGAAAACCAACTTCAAATTTTGAAATGTGATCGATATCAGGAGAATATTTCTCTACTGGTTTTTCGTAGGTATACTGAGCGAAAGAGTAATTCGCCAACAGAATAATGACAGATAATAAAAAGAGTTTAGTTTTCATGATGTCCTTTTTAGAATTGATCCTTTTCATCAATAAGACAAACAACTGCACCTCTTCACTTACTCAAAACAGTATCTTCCAACAAAAAATGGCTGTCTCATTTGTATAAGACAGCCATTCAATTATATAATTCAATTGATTATTTCAATTTCTCTACCGATGCTTTTATTCGACAGATAGCTTCTGCCATTTGCTCTTCGCTGGTGGCATAAGACAATCGCAAACATTCAGGAGATCCGAATGCCTCACCGGTTACAGTTGCAACATTGGCATCTTCCAACAAAAATAAACTTAAATCTGTAGAATTGTTAATGGTATGACTTCCATTTGCTTTCCCAAATAATTGAGAAACTTTAGGAAACAGATAAAATGCACCATTTGGCTCACGAGTTTCGAAACCAGGTACTTCTCGAATTTGTTCCAAAGCTAAATCTCTTCTTTTGTGAAATGCTTCTCTCATGGCAACAGTTGTTGACTGATCACCATCTAAAGCGGCAACAGAAGCAATTTGAGCAATCGAAGATGCACCTGATGTCATCTGGCCCTGTAACTTGTTACAAGCTTTTGCAATCCATAATGGAGCCGCAATGTAGCCAATCCTCCATCCAGTCATAGCATAACCTTTAGAAACACCATTAATTACTACTACCCGATCAAAGATATTTTCAAATTGAGCAATGCTTTCGTGAGCACCAACGTAATTGATGTGCTCATAAATTTCATCTGAAAGAATTGTAATATCAGGATATTTCACAAAAACATCTGCAAGTGCTCTTAATTCCTCTTTTGAATATAAACTTCCTGTAGGATTGCTTGGCGAACTGAATAAAAAAGCTTTTGTTTTTGGAGTAATCGCTGCTTCCAATTGTTCAGGAGTAATTTTAAAATCCTGTTCGATTGGTGCATATACAAATATATTAATCCCTCCAGCTAATTTTACAATCTCGCTGTAACTTACCCAATAAGGCGAAGGAATGATTACTTCATCTCCTTCATTTATAATACTCAAAATAACGTTGGTTATGGATTGCTTCGCTCCATTTGAAACAACAATTTGATCAACAGTGTATTCCAAATTATTTTCTCGTTTTAGCTTACTCACCACTGCCTGACGCAACTCTACATAACCAGGAACCGGCGAATAATGAGAATAATTATCATCAATAGCCTTTTGTGCTGCCTTCTTAATGTGATCAGGAGTATCAAAATCTGGTTCACCTACACTCAGATTGATAACATCAATCCCGAGAGCTTTCATTTCTCTACTTTTTTGAGACATAGCAAGAGTTGGAGATACTTCCATTCCTGCAATACGATCCGAAACTTTCAACATTGTAAATTAATTTAGGGATTTTGTAAATTGCTTAATACTTTTGTGTTTGTTGTTGTTTTTCCCCCTGACAAATAAAATAAACGGTGTGATTAGTTTATCTTCGAATTATCATTTCAGGGGATAAAGATACAGTTTTTAAATACATAGGGAGTCCATAACTATCGAAAAATCTAAAGTAACTATTAAAATGAAAGACATTCTTGAAATTAGTAAGTATATCCTGCCATCATTGGTTGTTTTTGCTACTGCTTATCTGCTGATAAAGCAATTTTTAAAGCATGAAGAGCGCAAAATCAAGCATCAGATTTTACTGAAGAATCAAAAACAAACTACTCCAATAAGACTTCAGGCGTGCGAACGGTTAATTATATTTCTGGAACGAATTCATCCGGAATCATTAATTTTAAGAGAAAATAACAGCGGATTAACCAATTTGCAATTGCAGCAAAAATTAATTCTTGCCATTCGTAACGAATACGAACACAATCTTGCACAGCAACTATATGTTACCGATGAATCTTGGATGCTGTTAAAAAATGCAAAAGACAGCACAATCCGATTAATTAATACTGAAGCTGCGCAGGTACTACCTGAAGATTCATCAATTGCTTTGTGCAAAGCTATTATTGAAACTCAGATGCAGCAACAAAAACCGGCTATTGCAAAAGCAATTTCAGCATTAAAAAATGAGATTCAACAAATCTGGAGCTGATTTAAAGCATTGAATAGCTATCAAAATAAGGATGATAAATGATGAAAGGACACTAATGTCGGTTTATTTGCCTATTTTTGCACAAATTTTCAAATACCATGGTAATGATTTCATTTGACGACATCAAAATAAGCAAACAGATTAGAATGGCGCTTGACGAGGCGGGATTCGAGAAACCAACAGAAATACAAGAGAAGGTATTTTCCCCTATTCGTGCAGGTAAAGATGTAATTGGGATTGCTCAAACAGGAACAGGTAAAACCCTGGCCTATTTGATGCCGATTTTAATGAAATTAAACTACGCACAAGGATTTGATCCAAGAGCATTAATCGTTGTTCCTACCCGTGAATTGGTTTTACAGGTTATTGAAACAATTGAACTACTGTCTCCTTATATGAACCTTCGTGCTGTTGGGGTGTATGGCGGGGTGAACATCAATACTCAAAAGGAAAAATTGTATGCAGGTATCGATATCATTGTGGCAACTCCTGGTCGTTTAATGGATATCTACATGACCAGAATCCTGAAATTTACCATGATTAAAACCTTAGTGGTTGATGAAGCTGACAAATTGATGGATTTGGGTTTTATGCCTCAGTTAAAGGCGATTTTCGAAATTATTCCTGAAGTTCATCAGAACTTACTGTTCTCGGCAACATTCTCGGATACTGTTGCACAATTAGCTGATGATTTCCTGATTGCTCCGGAACGGATAGAAATTGCTCCACAGGCTTCCACTGTAGAAAACATTCATCAAATTCAATATCAGGCTCCAAATATTCTTAGTAAAATAGCTCTGCTTAAACATCTTTTAAAAGACAAAGAGGTATTTAACAAGGTGATGATATTTACCGAAACCAAGAAGAATGCGGATCGGATTGTGGATCGTCTGGAAGATTTTTTGGGCGAAGACCTAAGTGTGATTCACTCGAACAAAGCACAGAACACAAGGATTAAAGCTCTTAACGACTTTAAAGAAGGTCGGTCAAGAGTATTGATTGCTTCTGATGTGGCTGCCCGTGGTATCGATATTGATAACATCAGTCACGTGATCAACTTCGACATCCCCAGCAACTACGTTGAGTATGTTCACCGTGTAGGTCGTACCGGGCGTGCTGAAAAAGATGGTACTGCAATTAGCTTTGTAAATAAAGGCGAAGAGGAGTTGATGGAACAGGTAGAAGCTTTGATTAAAAAGCCTATTGAAATAGGTGTTGTTCCTATCGAAGTTGTATTTACAAGCCAATTGCTTGAAGATGAAAAAATACAAACCCGAAATATTAAAATTAAAAACACCATTCGTTTGGATTTATCCAGTGGGGCCTTTCATAAAAAATCAGCTAAAAATTCAAAGACTCCATCGGGTTCAAAAGGCCGCCAAAAGGCAATTGAGAATAAGAAACGAAACCGAAAGAAGAAATCTAAAAAATAAACAAAACAATGAAAAGCCCGAAAGGGCTTTTTTTGTGCATCAAAAAGCCTTAACAAATAAGGGGCGCCTGCATTTAAAAGCTTATAAATTCAGGAAGGCTTTGGTTTTTATATTTTCCGGGAAAAGCATATCAACAAAAAAACGGCCGGACTGTAATAGTCCGGCCGCTATATAACTGTGAATTATCAATTACTTGATCATATCAACACTTCGTTTTACGAATTTAGCTAACTCTTCGCCCTTCAGCATGTTGTTGGCAAGCAATGCCAAGTCGATTAATTGTTTCACCAATTGATTGTCCTTACCATATCCTTTTAACAAAGCCTCTTTTTCAGCATTCACTTCAGAAATTTGTTTCTGAACCTCAGCCATTTTATCTTTTTCCTCCTGAGGAACTTCATCCGCTTTCTTATCCTTTTTCAAAGCATCCAATTGCTCTCTTTCCTCGAATAATGGAGTTAGTTTTGCTGAAACCTCAGCAAGCTTTTCGCCCATCTTAGCATCCTTATCGTTCAGAATGTTTTCAATTAAAGCATGATCCGAATTAACAACCAAATTAAAAGAATCAGGCATTTCACCATAGAACCCCATTCCCGCATTCATGGCTGCCATATCTTTCATACGACGCATAAATTCCGATTGGGTAATCAGCAATGGCTGCGCTTCCTCTCCTAACGCTTCAAAAGCTACAATATAGTTTACTTTCCCCGATGGCAAATGAGAATTGAAAACAGGAATCAAATCATTTCTTTGCTCCTGAGTAAACTTAGATGCTTTCACCTCATCTTTTTGAATCAATTTTTCAATGATATCAGAATCGACACGAACATATTTTGTAGTTGGTGTTTTTTGCTCCAAATGATTAATCAGGTGATTGTCTAACTGACTATCCATTACCAAAACATCATATCCTTTTGCTTTTGCAGCCTCAATGTAAGTATACTGAGCATCTACATCAGTAGCATATAAAGTAATGATGTTGCTGTCTTTATCTGTCTGATTTTCCTTGATAATTGCCTCATACTCTTCTATTGTAAAATACTTTCCTTCGGTATTTTTAAACAACATGAATTTCTTGGAACGATCGTAGAATTTATCTTCAGTTAACATTCCGTACTGAATGAATATGCGCAAATCATCCCATTTTTTCTCAAAATCTGCACGGTCATTCTTGAAGATATCATTCAAGCTATCAGCAACCTTTTTAGAGATATGGCTGGCAATTTTCTTTACATTCCCATCACTTTGCAAGTAAGAACGGGATACGTTCAATGGAATATCCGGAGAATCAAGCACACCATGAAGCATGGTTAAGAACTCAGGAACAATTCCTTCCACCGAATCGGTAACAAACACCTGATTGCAGTACAATTGAATTTTGTTCTTTTGAATTTCTACGCTGTTCTTAATTTTCGGGAAATACAGTACACCGGTCAGGTTAAAAGGATAATCAACATTCAGGTGAATGTGAAACAATGGGTCCTCGCCCATTGGATACAACTGGCGATAAAAATCGCTGTAATCTTCCTCCTTCAAATCAGCAGGCTTCTTTGTCCATGCAGGATTTGTATCATTAATAATATTGTCTTCGTCGGTATCAACATTCTTCCCGTCTTTCCATTCCTTTTTCTTTCCAAAAGCAATTTCTACAGGTAAAAACTTACAATATTTGTTCAACAATTCCTGAATACGGCTCTCTTCCAAAAAGGCTTCTTCCTCTTCCGAAATGTGCATCACAATATCAGTTCCACGGTCTGCTTTCTCTGCTTTCTCTAAAGTATATTCAGGATTTCCTTCGCAGCTCCACTTTACTGCTTCGGCACCGTCTTTGTGCGAAAGAGAAATAATATCCACCTTATCGGATACCATAAACGAAGAGTAAAAACCCAATCCAAAATGACCAATAATGGCATTCGCCTGATCTTTGTATTTATCCATGAACTCTTCAGCTCCCGAAAATGCAATCTGATTGATGTATTTTTCAATCTCTTCCTGAGTCATACCAATACCGTTATCGGAAATAGTAATCGTCTTTGCTTCTTTATCAATACTAACAGAAACTCTTAATTCTCCTACTTCCCCCTTAAATTCTCCTGAAGAAGCTAAAGTTTTCAATTTTTGAGTTGCGTCAACTGCATTAGAAACAATTTCACGCAAAAAGATATCGTGATCTGAGTACAAAAACTTCTTAATAATTGGAAACAGATCGTTACTGGTAACACCAATTTTTCCTGTTGACATAGTTATATCGTTTTAAAATTTTGAATTACAATTTTTCGAATGTGGAATAGTCAAAGCCTATGCCAAGAGAAATTTTCTGTCAATAAGACAGGAAACAAGAAAAAATTTCAGAATACTGTCAGTTTATCTTAACAAAACGAGTGAAAACGACATTTACTCTTCCGATTTAAGGCTTAAATCGAAAAGCTTAACAATAACCACTATAATAGTTGGCGTAAACGACTTGAATATTTAATTTTATGTCGCACAAATTTAACCCTATACCTCATGTTGGAAAAATCACCTTCTGTTATCTCTATTCATAATTTAGAGAAAAGCTACCAAAATGGCAGACAATCGAATAAAGTATTAAAAGGAATTAATATTGACATTCAGCCAGGCCAAATTATCGGCTACATCGGACCCAATGGTGCTGGAAAATCAACGACAGTTAAAATATTATGTGGCTTACTTCCCGATTTTGACGGTGATATTAGCATTCTCGGATATGACCTTAAAACCCAACCGATCGAAATTAAAAAGCGAATTGGCTACATTCCTGAAAATGTGGCTTTGTATGACACGTTAACGCCAAGAGAATATCTTCAGTTTGTTGGTGAATTGCACGGAATGGTTCATGATAACATCAATCAAAAAATTGGGAAGCTTCTGAATTTATTTGAGATGAAAGCTCATGCCGATGAGCGCCTTAACTCCTTTTCGAAAGGAATGAGACAAAAAATATTAATCATTTCCGGTTTGATTCACAATCCGGATATCATATTTATGGATGAACCCTTATCAGGATTAGATGCCAACTCGGTGATAATCGTAAAAGAGATTCTTACGCAATTGGCCCGCGAGGGTAAAACCATTTTCTACAGTTCGCACATTATGGATGTAGTCGAGAAAATATCCGATCGGATTATTCTTATTGATAATGGAAATATTGTGGCCGATGGCAGTTTTGCAGAATTGAATTCAAAAGATCACACCGGATCCTTAGAAAAACTTTTCACCGAACTTACAGGTACTTCAGATCACAGTAAAAAAGCAGAAGAAATTATTCATGTATTTGAGAACTAAAGTATGATAAAAATAATACTTCTCAGTTTACTTCCTTTCAAAGGAATTATTCGTGCAATGGGTGTGGATTTCGAACATCTTTGCAGTATTCTTAAGGTGAAATTAATGATGGACAACAGAAGAAGTCTGTCATTGTCACAAAAAGGTAAAGAATCAAAAAATCAGCTGTTGCTGCAATCTTTTCTTTATGCTGTAATGGGAATGCTGATTGGCATAAGTTTAACGCACATAAATTCACCATTGGTAAGCTATACCATCTTCTTTTCTTTTATCATGGTGATGATTGCCATGTTGATGATATCGGAATTCACGAATATTTTAATTGATACCAGAGACAACAGTATTTTAATGCCAAGACCGATTAGCAGCAGGACAATTGTAATGGCTAAAATAATACACATTGCAATCTACTTAACTCATATGAGTCTTTCGCTCTCGGTTTTTGTGATTGTACTTACCCTTATTAATCACGGGGTTTTAGCGACCATCCTGCTCTTCTTTTTAATTATTCTGGCCTCGTTATTCACACTGTTCCTTACCAATATTTTCTATCTGGGACTAATGAATGTTGTGAATGGGCAGAAATTAAAAGACATCATTGTATATTTTCAAATTGCCATGGCCATTTTATTTATGGGTGCTTATCAACTCATGCCGCGAATGATGGATTTTATCAACATTTCAGACATGACAATGTCTATACATTGGTGGTCCTATTTCGTTCCTCCAATTTGGATGAGTGGCACAATGGATAGTTTTATTTATGGTACATACGACTTATCACACTTTACTTTTATCGCTTCTTCTCTTTTGGTACCAATTCTTAGTTTGTTTTTTGTAATTAAAGTGTTGGCTCCGAAATTCAACAAAGCACTGGGACAATTAGACGTTGCCGGAAGCAAAAAAACAAAAGTGAAAACGGAGAATAAAGACCCAAATAAGTTCATCAATAAAGTCTCCCAATTGGTTACCAAAACAAAAGAGGAAGAGGCTGCATTTAAAATGGTTTGGCTGATGAGCGGGCGTGAGAGAAAATACAAGCAAACCGTATTTCCTTCTTTTGGTTACATTCTTATTTTCTGCCTTATGTTCGCGTTTAAATCGAAGGAGGCTTTCAATTTGGAGACATTGGCTGCAAGCCAAAAATACCTCTGGTTTATTTACACA
This sequence comes from Labilibaculum sp., assembly GCF_963664555.1. GTDB lineage: Bacteria > Bacteroidota > Bacteroidia > Bacteroidales > Marinifilaceae > Labilibaculum. The sequence continues at coordinate 3,603,360 of NZ_OY761461.1, forward strand.
AGCATTTTTCTTGCATTTAGTATAACACAGCAATTGGGCTATAGCGATGAACCAAAATCAAGCTGGTTCTATCGGTCTCTTCCCCTCTCAAGTCCGGGACAAATTCTGATTGGTTCCTTTAAATCAGTAATGATGAAATTTTATCTACCAACCATCACGATCATTGGAAGTGTTTGCTTATATATTTGGGGAATACAGGTGCTGGATGATATCATTTTTGGTGCACTTTCCATATTTCTGGTTACCTCTCTTCTATTTTCGTGGCAAAATCCACAGTTCCCTTTCTCAGTAGAAAGAAATACACAAGACATGGGCGGTAATTTTATGAAAGGAATGTTGTTAATGGTTTCCGGTGGTTTGCTTGGCGGTTTACATTACGGATTAAGCTTTATTCCTTATAGCTTGTTTCTTGCCATTCCAATATTAATACTACTTCTTTATTTTAATCTAAAAGCATTAAGAAATATATCCTGGCAAAAGATAAATGACTGATACAACAAAGGCTGTTTTTCTTACTAAGAACAGCCTTTGTTTTTATTACATAAAATACCACTAATTAGCTTAGACAATCCACACAAAACAAACTGTTAAATAATATTCCTTTTTATTAAAAAAACACAAAACGAAACTGCTGCTTAACTTTACATTGTGATTTTTTGATAAATTTACAATCCTTAAAAGGAGGCAATATCAGCCAATTAAAATTCCATTGTATCCTTTTTAAACTTTCAATCGTCTAAGTGTTGTTACTAACAAAAAACAAAGTATGATCAAATTCACAATTAGTTTACTTCTCCTCTTATGCTCTTTACTGAGCAATGCTCAACAAATTACAGGTACAATATCCGATACGGATGGAAATGCAATTCCCTTCGCCAACATCTATAGTAAAGAGCTTGCCACCGGCACAACTTCAAATATCGACGGACAGTATCAATTGGCTCTTCCGCAAGGAGAATGGGAGCTCGAATACCGCTATTTGGGTTTTAAAACCAAAGAAGCAAAGGTGATAATTAATGACAAAGATGTGGAAATGAATGTTGCTTTGGCTCCTCAAACCTATCAACTAAAGGAGGTAAAAGTGTTGGCCAGCGGTGAGGATCCGGCTTACTATGTGATGCGAAAAGCAATTGCAATGGGCGATTATTACACCAAGCAAATCAGCGAATACAACAATACCGTATATTTAAAGGGATCTGGTAAAATTACCAGTGTGCCGAGGCTTTTAAAAAAGAAACTGGCCAAAGAAGATATTACAGAAGGGATGACTTTTGTAACGGAAAACATATCAAAAATTCACTTCGAGCTTCCCGATAAAATTGAAGAGGAAGTGATATCCGTCCGTTCATCGGGTTTAGGCGAGCAGGCCAACCCGATGCAGTTTATTAAGGCAAACTTATACGATACCAAGGACGATGGATTCATATCACCCTTGGATAAAACGGCATTTTCTGTCTATAAATTTCAGTTGGAATCGGTTTTTGAAGATCAGGGAAGAATGATCAACAGAATTAAGGTAACGCCCAGACGAAAAGGGAAAGATCTTTTTCGCGGATTCCTAAACATAGCCGAAAATTTCTGGAACATCCATTCTGCCGATTTAAAACTAAATCTTCCAATGACAGATATACACATGCATCAATTGTATGCGCCTGTTAGCGAAAGTGTATGGATGCCGGTAAGTTTCGATTTCGATGTGAATTTTAAAGGCATGGGATTTGGCTTGGATATAATTTATGTTGCTTCCATTAAGGATTATCAAATAACACTCAATCCTGATTTGGATCATGATTACCTAAAACAACAGGAACTGACTTTAAATCAGGAAGCTGAAAGCATCAGGAAATTAACTAATCAGCAAGATTCAGAAATACTATCCGTTAAAGAAAAAAAGCGGAAAGATGAAATCCAAAATCTTCTGGAAAAAGACGATATGAATAATGCGGAGATGCGAAAGTTATACCGATTGATGGAAAAAGAAAATCAGGAAAAGCGTGCAGAGAAAATTAAAGAGCCACTGGAAATCAAAATTGACAGACTGAAAATTGCTAAAGATGCCAAAGACAAAGATTCTTTATACTGGACTCAAATGAGACCCATTCCTTTATCGGAAGATGAGAAGACCAGTTTCACGAAAAAGGATTCGATCGAAATTGTTCGCAACACCCCGGAATACAAAGATTCTGTTCGTCAGGCAAATCGCAAATTTAAGTTCAAACATGTTTTGTTTGGTAAAACGTATCAGTACAAAGAAGAAAATTCTTCCCTTGCCATCCCAGGTCTTTTTGCTTTCGATAAGATTTCCTACAACACGGTTCAAGGCTTTACCTTCGATGCGCCTTTCTCCTATTCAAAAAAAGATACTTTGGGACATTATTTCCAATTAACATCAACTCCAAGCTATGCTTTTTCCAGAAAACATTTCGATTATTCATTGAGCAGCAGATATCGTTACAACGGACTAAAGCGAGCTTGGTTCGGGTTTAAAGCAGGAAGCAAAGCTGTCGATTTTAATGAAGATTCAGGTATTAATCCGATGCTGAATATGATAACTTCGCTTTATTATAAAGACAATCATTTAAAACTGTATGACAAAAACTATGTGAATATTTGGCATGAAACCGATCTGGCAAACGGATTAAATCTCCATACAGAATTGGAGTATGCCAACCGAAAACAACTTTACAACACCAATAAATTCTATTTCACAGGTCCGAAAAACAATGCCTACACTCCCAATATCCCTGCAGGAGTAAATCCCGAATTGGTTAGGGATAATAAAGCCTTAACTTTTACAGCCGAATTAGAATATACACCTCACTATCGATACACCATTAAAAAAGGTGTAAAACACATGGTCAGCTATCATTCGCAGCCAACTTTTTCCCTGCTTTACAAACAGGGAATTAAAGATGTTTTCGATTCGGAAACCGACTATTCCTTACTGGAAGCCTCGGTAAAACAAGCATTCGATGTGGGCTTTAACGATCGAATAAACTACTGCGCTAAAGCAGGAAGTTTCCTTAGCAACAAGCAAAGTTTCTTTGCTGATTACCGTCATTTTAATACAAGCAAACCAACCGTAATGTTTGCGAACAAATGGGACACTTTCCGATTGCTTGATTTTTACCAACACTCTACTACTGAAGATTATCTGGAAGCACACCTGCAATACACGTCTGATCGGTTTCTGCTGAAGCAATTGCCCATTCTGAATAATTCATTGGCCATTCAGGAAAAGTTCTTTGCCAATTATTTGACTCATGCCGACAAAAAGAATTATTGGGAAGTTGGTTACGGTTTATCGCAAATATTCCTTTTTATGGATGTAGAAGTGGTTTGGAGTTTTGATGGCAAGAATCACCGGGACACAGGAATTAAATTGAAGTTTAATCTGTAAAAAACAGTTGTTTAAAAAGAGAGGTCGATTGGCCTCTCTTTTCAATTTTAGCCTGTCTACTTATTTCAGCTTATGGTAGCTTGAGTATTATTAATCGTGCACTGCTATCTGGCAGCATCATTTTGTAATGCAACATTCCTGCTTTTAAAAAGCGAAGCTGCTACAAGCAATAAACTGGCGGCGGAATGCTTCAACGCTATGGTCATGAATTGCTGCGCGATGGCGGAACACTTCAACGCAATGGTCATGAATTGCTGCACGATGGCGGAACACTTCAACGCAATGAAGTAGGTTTTCAACGCATTATCCTTAAACTGCAACGCAATGGCGCAATACTTCAACGAAGCGGTCGTGAGATGAAAAAGAGGCTGTCTCCTAAACTACGAAACAGCCTCTTTTTATAGGTATCCCTATTCGGGAATATTTTCAAATATTAAAATCTCATTTGAGACCTCCTCAAGTCTTAATTTATATTCGGCAGAAAGGAATACCTCTCTCCATATTCAAGCATTTGCTGCATAAAGTCCATTGGGTATGAAATGCGAACATCAACAATTTTACCTTCTTCGTAAACCGGGTGGTAATCCGGATTAATAAAGCCGGCATAAGCAGCCAAATTCAGCTTTTCAAATCTTTCCTTCACTTCTTTATGCAATTCCGTGTCTACTTTCACGGCATAATCTTCAACCAATAGTTTTCCGGCTTTAAAATCTCCTTCCGATTTTATCCGCTGCACTTCGCCTAATAAATCACCAAACAACAATCTAAGTTTCTGATAATCGTTTACGATAAAATAACTTTTCCCTTCTTCATGAATCTTCTCAATTACCCGATCGGATTCTCCTTTCTCATAAACCCACTTGGCAATTAACTGGCGGTTTCTCATGTGCGATTCCTCGATCTCTTTCCCCAACTCGACTCTTGTCAGCTGAGTAATTAATCCATTACGGATGTATCCATCATATTCTGCCTTAGCAACCTCCAAGCTTGGCATCAATCCCAAGTCTACCATTTTAGGATCCATCATGTAATACAAGGCAAATAAATCAGCCCGGGCCTCTTCCAGTGTTGAATGGTAATTTTTTAATGCATCCATCCCCACACCAGGCAACAACTGTCCCGAACCATGACCAAGACATTCGTGCAAGTCGGTATGCAGGTTTCCTCCCAAATATCCATGCTCTTTCGCACGTACAACTTCCTCTTTACTATAGGCGAATTCATCAATCATTCCACTTTTTAAAGACGACTGATGATAGGTATGCGTAATATTATCTATCGTAACTGATTTACTTCCATGTTCTTTACGAATCCATTCTGCATTTGGTAAATTAACCCCAATAGGCGTTGCCGGATGACAATCGCCTCCCAACATCGCGACGGTAATTACCTTTGCACTCACTCCTTTCACCTCTTTTTTCTTGAATCGTTCATCAATAGGAGAGTGATCTTCGAACCACTGTGCATTATCGGAAATAATCACAGCTCTTTTTGTAGCTTCAATATCTTTAAAATTCACGATAGATTCCCAGCTGGCTTTTATTGCCAAGGCATCGCCATACACTTCAATAAAACCATTCACTACATCAACATGAGCATCCAGATCTTTTACCCACAAAATGGAATATTCGTCGAAGGTTTTTAAATCGCCGGTTTTATAAAACTCAACCAATTTCACCAACGATTCCCGTTGAAGTTCACTATCTGCAACAGGAATTGCTTTCTCCAACCAAAACACGATTTTTTCGATGGCTTCGGAATACATTCCTCCAATCTTCCATATTTTTTCTATCAGCTCACCATTTTCCTTCACCAATTTGGAATTCAAACCTGCAGAAACTGGTTTTTCCGGATCTCCCTTTTCCATTTTGGCATAAAAATCTTCCGCCTCCTTCTCACAAACTCCCTCATAATAGTTATTTGCAGAATCCTTTATTAAATCCAGTTCAGGATTCAAAACCACCCGTTTTGCATCCACATCTTCATCGAACAAAACAGGAACCAATCTGGTCAGCAAACCAACAACATCTTCTCCCTCCAACAAAGGCAGCAATTCGTAATTTGTATTGCTCAAGAGTTCGCCAAAGTACTCTTCAGAGAATTCCGGCATAAACTTATCCATCGAGTAATGATGATGAATTCCGTTTGAGAACCATACTCTCTTGGTATAGACCAAAAAGCTTTTAAATTCATTCGATTCTCTGTCTCCATCGTACGATTTAGCAATCGCTTCCAAAGTACGGCGAATACTCAGGTTATTTTTATTGTTTTGATCGAACAGAATATCACGACCACAACGTGCGGCTTCCGCCAGATAATAAATCAATTCTTTCTGACCTAAGGTCAAATTTTCGAATCCAGGAACCTGGTATCTTAGTATTTTTATATCGGCAAACTGTTCGGTTTGATATTGGAATGTTTCACTCATTTCTCTTACTTATTTCTTACATCAACATTTTCAACTAATACCCATTTCCCTTTCTGATACTCGAGAGCATCGTATGAAAAATCGGGCCCGTAATATTCAAATTGATTCTGATAAATTGGCGATGACGGCGCCAAATGATCAAATACAATTTTCTTCTCCTTTTCATTGTATTGAATAGTCATTCTGGCCTGTTTGGCATATTCAAAAATTATTCTGTTTAAAGTTTTTCCTTTCCAGATAATCACCGGCATACCAAAAACAGCTTGCCCTTTCTCATCAAAACTGAGCACTTCGATAAGCTTCTTGTTTGTTCGAAAATCATTTCCATCCCATCCAAACAAAAAATAAGAATTGCCTGTTTTTGCCTTGAACGGAATAATTTGATAGTACAACGCACCCGGCCAGCCTTCTGCTTTATACTGATGAAACACATCAGCAACATGGTGCATATCTGTCAAAATATCCACCCGGATAGATTTCTTTAACTTACTTTGAAGCAAAGCAAAATACCGATAAGTTCCGTCTCTCAAAACACAATTCCAATTGAAAATCCGAAATTTCTGATCAGGAGAAGTTAACTTCCCCATTTTAGATAATTCTGAAAAGGGATAATCAAAACTCTGTTCTTCAACCAACAAATCTGCAAACAATTTTTCAATTTTAGTGCTAATACTCAATTTCAAAGAATCAGTACCGGCCAAAACCAAACTTTCAAACTCAAATTTAATTTGTTGCTCCTTCTCCAATAAACTAATCTGTGAAAAAAGATTCGAAACCCCAAGTAAAAAAAGAAATAAAACCAGCAATTTTCTCATCAATCTATTTTTTTCATCTAATTCCTTAACCAATTCCGAGACTGATTATTTTTCTACTTTATCCATTGCCTGAATTAACAATTTAGAAGCATGATGAATTTCCTCATCAGTAATATTTAAAGGCGGTGCAATGCGAAAAGCACCTGGACAAAACAAGAAAGGATCCATAATAACTCCCAACTCATAAGCTTCTTTCATGATTGCAAGCATAATCTCCTGAGATTCTAAAATCACTGCAATAAAAAGTCCCAATTGCCGAAAGCCCTTCACCAAAGGATGATCTTTAAGAAGGCTCACAAAAAGTTCTCCTTTACGCTGAACGTCATCAATGATATGTTCCTCTAAAAGTACTTCCAGAGCAGCCTTAGCTGCTGCACAACAAACAGGATGTCCTCCAAAAGTGGTAATGTGACCCAGCATTGGATTGCTCTTGAATGAATCAAGTATCTTTTTATCTGATATAAAAGCTCCAATTGGCATTCCGCCTCCCATTGCCTTCGCCAGACAAAGAATATCGGGAACCACATCGAAATGCTCAAATGCAAAAAGTTTTCCTGTTCGGCCAAATCCCATTTGAACCTCATCGAAAATCAGTAAAGCGCCTTTTTCAGTACATTTTGCCCGTAAAATCTGAATAAATTCTTTGGATGGAACAATCATTCCCCCTTCCGACTGGATGGGTTCCAAAATAACACAGGCTGTTTTATTGGTTATTTGGTTTAAATCCAAAATATTTCCGAATTCTATAATTCGAATGTCCGGCAATAAGGGACGAAAGGCATTTTTCATTTCCTCGTCGCCCAATACACTTAAAGCTCCGTGAGTACTTCCGTGATATGCATTTTTAAAAGTAACAATCTCAGATCTGCCAGTATATCTCTTGGCTAATTTTAAAGCTCCTTCATTGGCTTCACTCCCCGAATTCACAAAATATACAGAATTTAATTTTTTAGGTAAATTATCGGATAACAGCTTGGCCAATTGAACCTGAGGCGATTCGATAAATTCACCATACACCATTAAGTGCATATATTTATCAACCTGATCTTTAACGGCTTGCCTGACACGCGGATGCCCATGCCCAAGATTACTTACAGAAACGCCCGATACGAGATCCAAATATGGCTTTCCGTCCGGGCTGTACATATATATACCTTCTGCCCTCTCTATTTCCAATGCAATAGGAAAATCAGAGGTTGTAGCTACATGCTGCAGAAATAATTGTCGATTTGTAATCATAAACAGAATTTTTATTTAAATACAAAATTCAATAAAAATCCTGCCATAAAAAAACTATCGTGTCATTAAATTGATATCTCCTAATAATTTATCACGATATGATTTTCCAATAGGAATTGCTTTTGACCCACCTTCAGTTTCAATCACAACTGAATTATCTTCAATCACTCCAATTTTACTCAAATTAACGATATATGAACGGTGGATTCTCGAAAAACGGGTAGAAGGCATTTTTTCTTCGATGGCCTTCATGGTAAAATGTATTGTATATTTTTCATGATAAGAATTCACAACCACATAATTTTCAAGAGCTTCAATCCACAATATATCATCGTAATTCAAACGAACCAATGCCGAATTACTTTTTATAAAAATCTCGTTCTTATCCTGCATAAAACCTTCGCTGTTTTTATAGCGACGATTTGCCTTACTAACCGCTTTAAAAAACCGACTGTAACTAATAGGCTTTAAAAGGTAATCTGTAACGTCATACTCAAAAGCTTCAAGAGCATATTGTTCTTTTGAAGAGATAATGATAATTTGTGGTGTTGTACTTAAGCTATTTAAGAATTCCATGCCACTCATTTCAGGCATTTCAATATCTAAAAATATCAAATCAACAGGTTCGTTTTTTTTGATATTATTTATAGCTTCAATTGCACTTGGATAAGATGCTCCAAATGATAGAAAATCTGTTCTTTCAATATAACTTTCAACAACTTTTCTCGAAAGTTTATCATCGTCAATTACAACACAATTCATATAGTGGTAGTTAATTTTTATTCATAAATAGGTAAATAAATCATATTTATCTACGTCAAGGTAGTTTTTATCAAAAATAACAATCTTTTTACCATTTCCGAAATATTTAACCAAAATATTCCAGTTCATAAGATTTAACCTAATATAATTTCTTTAAATTGGTTTTACGACTGCTTCTTTTTAAGAAATTTATCGAGAAGCTCATCTCCCGATCTTACAGATCTTAACAACCAATCTAATTTTAACTTTAGCTTTTCATCCTCAGACAATTGCCAGTCAATATCCGATCGTCGGAGCTCTGTAGTAAGATGATTTAAAACTATGGCTGCGGAAACCGAAATATTTAAACTTTCGGTAAAACCATACATTGGAATTTTCACAAATTCATCAGCATTATCCATTACTTCATCCGATAAACCCGTCAGCTCCGTTCCAAAAAAAAATGCCGCTTTCCCCTTAGTCAAATCAAAATCGGGTAAAAGAATATCATTCGAATGAGGACTGGTTGCAATGATTCTATATCCCTGATTTTTTAATTTTGAAATTGTACTTAAGGTATTTCTTTCTTCTTTATTGTATTTGTGCAAATCCATCCACTTTGATGCTCCCATGACAACATCAGGATTCAAATGGTATTCATTGTAATTTTCAATAACATGCAAATCCTGAATACCAAAACAATCGCACGAACGAATTACTGCACTGGCATTTTGTGCTTGAAAAATATCTTCCAAAACCAAGGTTATATATCTTGTTCTGTTTTCGATATTTTTATCTAATAATCCGATACGATTTTCACTGGTAAAACCTTCTAAAAAATGAATCGCTTCCTGCAATAATTTCTTCTCCATTCATTAAAAATTAGGAATAAAAAAAAGGAGGTATTATTAATACACCCCCTCTAACATCTTGTTGACAACAATTATCTATTGTACAGAGTCTGCTAATTCAGAACCGGCCTTAAATTTGATAACTTTTTTTGCTGGAATATTGATTGGTTTACCAGTTTGAGGATTTCTACCAGTTCTAGCATCACGCTTAGAAACAGAAAATGAACCAAATCCTACAAGTGCTACTCTATCATCACTTTTTAATGCTTCAGTAGTAGTTTCAATGAAAGCATCTAATGCTTTTTTAGAATCAGCTTTAGTCAAACCAGCTTTGTTTGCAATTGCATCAATTAATTGAGCTTTGTTCATAACTTTATAAAATTTTAGGGTTAAAAATTGCTTTAAATTTGAATCATATACAAATATAAAGGATTTCTGATGGTTTGCAAATTTCCGATAAGAAAAAATAAGAAATTTAACCTTTCAAAGATCGAAACATAATAAAACCATAAATTTTTATGCTATTCCCTATAAACAATAAAGAGCAGAATCTGAATTAAATCATAACTCTATTTAAAGATGTTTCTTATTTAACTGATTTACGAAATGCTTTATTCGCCTACATTTAATATGACAAGCCCATACTGAACCTAAACCCCAACATCACACACGCGCAAACAGTTGACATTCAGCATTATAGTGAAAACAATCAACATACAAAACAATCATCACGATCTCAAGGCTATGCCGTTTAAATGCATTACTCAATGATATACATCATTATGAGATGATTAGTAACAAAAGGCTGTCACAAATAATGACAGCCTTTCGAAGTATTCTATTTAAGTAAAAGGAAGCTTTTAAAATCTGAAAAATTCTTACTTATTAAAATACTCTTTTTTTCTTTTCCCAAACACTCCTGAAGATAGTCCGGAACTTTTATTTCAGTATTAAGTACCTTTTCAACTGTATCCTTAAATTTTGCCGGATGAGCTGTTTCCAAAAAAACACCTACCTCACTCTTCGTATTTAAGTATCTTTTCAAACCCAAGTATCCAACGGCACCATGTGGATCAAGAATGTATTTATTCCTGCTATACAGGTCTGCTATTGCCTCTTGAGTTTCCTCATCCGAAAACCAAGCTCCTTTTATATCTTTAGTAATGTCTGCATGATTCTCCTGATACAACTCCATCATGCGCGCAAAATTACTGGGAGCACCTACATCCATTGCGTTTGAAATAGTTTGAACAGACGCTTTTGGCTCATATTTCCCAGAATTCAAATAGTCTGGCACAACCTTATTTATATTTGCCGATGCAATAAATGAATCAATCGGCAATCCCATCTGTTTTGCCAGCAATCCTCCTGTAAGATTTCCATAATTTCCGCTAGGGACTGAAAATACAACTTTTTTACTGGTTGGCTGCAATTGTGCCCAAGCATGGAAATAATAGAAACTTTGTGGCAACAAGCGAGCAATATTTATAGAATTTGCAGAAGTCAAATTCAATTCCATATTTAAATCATCATCCCCAAAAGCCGTTTTCACCAATGCCTGACAATCATCAAAAGTACCATCCACCTCAAGAGCTGTAATATTTTGCCCCATAGTGGTTAATTGCTGCTCTTGAATCTTACTTACCTTACCTGCAGGATATAATATAATTACCTTTACTCCCTCAACACCTAAAAAGCCATTGGCAACTGCACTTCCCGTATCTCCTGAGGTCGCAACTAAAATTGTTACTTCTTTCTGATTCTGTTTGGCAAAGGCACTCAGACATCGTGACATAAATCTGGCACCTACATCTTTAAATGCACAGGTTGGCCCATGAAACAGCTCTAAAGTGCTAATGCCATCTTCTATAGCCACCACAGGAATCTTAAAATTGAGTACCTCTTCGGTAATTTTCTTCAAATCCGAATCCGAAATGTCGTCACCCACAAAATGCTTGGCCACTTCATATCCTATTTCGGGCAAACTTAATTCTGTCAAACGTTGAAAAAATTCATCATTCAGCTTTGGTATTGAAACCGGAAAAAACAATCCATTATCCGGCGCAAGTCCTTTTATTACAGCTTCCTTAAAGCTATAACGTATATCTTTATTATTTGTACTAAAGTATTTCACAAGTCTATCCTTTCTTCAAATTCCTGAATCAAAATCTATTCGATTTCTTAATTTATCACACTTTTACAGAATTTTCACTCCACCTTCACTAACTTTGGAAACATAAATTCTGTAATCCAAATTGGTACGTTCGTATACTGTATCCATTGCGGCCGCAATAACATCAGCAGATTCCTTTCCATTTGCCAATGCGAATACAGATGGTCCCGATCCGGAAATACTGCAGCCCAATGCTCCGGCTTCCATAACAGACAGTTTCAATTCATCAAATTCAGGAATCAAAACTTTCCTTTGAGGCTCTACAATATGATCTTCAAGAGAACGTCCGATCAAATTATAATTGGAAGTATAAAGTCCGGCCATTAAGCCTGCCACATTTCCCCACTGACGAATTGCCTTTTTTAGAGGAATTTGGGGAGACAATATTTCCCGTGCTTCTTTGGTCTTGATTTCAATTTGTGGATGAATAACGACACACCATAAATCTGCCGGTGGCTGAATATGAATTACATCCAGAGGATTGTATCCCCTAATCAGACAAAAACCACCAAGTGTTGCAGGAGCAACATTATCAGCATGAACATCACCCGAAGCAACCTCCTCACCTTTCATGGCAAAATCAACCAATTGCATTCTTGTATAAGGTTTGCCTAATAATTCATTTACTGCAACAGCCGCACCTGCAGCACTTGCCGCACTAGATCCGATTCCACTGCCAGGCTTGATATTTTTAATGATCTCAACATCAAAACCCTGATTGCTTTCCAAATCATCCAATAAAGCCTGAATGGCTACACCTGCAACATTTTTCTTTGGATCCGTAGGAAGATCCTCATAATCCTTCACCGATTGTATAATGATTTTATTCTGATCATTTTTGGTAATAATCATTTCATCGCCCACCCCATCGATGGCAAATCCTAATATATCGAACCCACAACCAACGTTGGAAACGCTGCCCGGAGCAAAAACTTTCACACTATCTGACATGTTATTCAATTTTCTTTGTTGGTAATTAATTGCTGGTTATTCTAATGATATCACCAAAAATCCCAGAAGCTGTTACTTCTGCTCCGGCTCCGGCTCCCTTAATAATCAATGGCTGATCGTTGTACCACTTCGTTTTTAACGAAATTACATTATCCTTACCATGTATATCGTAAAACGGATGGTCGGATGTAACCTCTTTAAGGCTTACATTAGCTTTGCCATCTGCAAAAGAAGCGATGTAACGGTATCTGATGTTTTTTTCAGCCATCACAGTTCTCCAAGCCTCAAAATGATCGTTGTGAGCTTCAAGATCGCAGATCAAATCAGCTGCCGTTTGTCCATTCAGGCAAGATAATGGAATCATAGGCTCATGCTCTACATCCTGCACTTCCAACTTGTAACCAGCTTCACGGGATAATATCAAAAGCTTTCTTAATACATCCATTCCGCTCAGGTCGATTTTTGGATCTGGCTCAGTAAACCCTTGGTCCATTGCCATCTTCACTGCTTCAACAAAGGATTTACCATTATTAAACTCATTCATTATGAAGTTCAAACTACCAGACACAACAGCGTCAATTCCAACAATTTTATCGCCGGTATGAATTAAGCTATTGATCGTGCTAATGACTGGCAATCCTGCTCCCACATTGCTCTCGAACATGAACTCAACATTGTGCTTTTTTGCTGCCGCTTTAATTCTCAGGTAATTACCAAATTCTGAAGAAGCTGCAATTTTATTGCATGCCACAATAGAAACAGTAGAATTCAAAACCTGCTGATACACCTTACTTACAGCTTCACTTGCAGTGATATCGACAAACACAGAATTTCTAAGGTTCGCCTGATCCATTCTCTTTACAAATTCCTGCAAATTGGCCACCTCAGATTCGTCCTCCAATTTTTGCTTCCAATCCTGAAGCATATTTTCATCTTTTGCAAAGTACATTTTCCTACTATTGGTCACTGCACGAACAATCAGTTGCAATCCTTTCTCTTCAAGCAAATAATCGTATTGATTTTTAATGAATTCCAATAATTTCCCCCCCACATTACCAACTCCTGCAATGTACAGATTCACTTTTTTATACGTTGAGATGAAGAAATCTTCGTGAATAACATTTAATACTTTTTTTACATCGAAGGTTGGAACCATGAAAGTAATGTTTAATTCATTACCTCCCTGAGCCATAGCCCGAATATTTACTCCGTTTTTACCAAGTACACTAAACACTTTTCCTGAAATTCCTGGAGTATATCCCATGTCTTCACCTACAACGGCAACAATTGACAGATCCTGCTCAACGGCTGGTTCATTCACCAAATTCATCCCTATTTCCATTTCGAACTCAGAACGAACTGCTTCAATAGCCAACTCCCGATCACCTTCATTAATCCCAACACTCATACTCTGCTCCGATGAAGCCTGAGTAATTAGAACTACATTAATTTTATTCTGAGCCAAACAAGTAAAAAAACGAGATGCAAATCCACTTATACCAACCATTCCACTACCTGAAAGTGTGAATAAATTGATGTTATTAATTGAAGAAAGTCCTCGTACTATAGAACGTTCACTTTTAGGTGAAGTGGTGATTAAAGTTCCCTTTTCATCGGGAGCAAAAGTATTTTTAATACGAACATTTATTTTGTTCTGCAGTACCGGAATTAAGGTTGGAGGATAGATGACCTTAGCACCAAAATGAGAAAGCTCCATTGCTTCCTGAAAAGACATTTGCTCAATTGGCAGTGCCTGCGATACCAATCTTGGATCGGCAGTAAACATACCGCTAACATCAGTCCAGATTTCCAACTCGCTGCACTTTAATCCTGCAGCCAAAATAGAAGCTGTGTAATCCGATCCTCCCCGCCCGAGCAGTGTCATTTCACCCTTCTGACCTGAAGCTATGAAGCCGGGAAACAAGGCTACTTGAAATTTGACATCTTTTACCGCTTCCAAATTCTTATTGGTCTGCTCACTATTTAGAAATACTCCTTTTCCATTCTGTGTTTTGATAAAATCTCTGGAATCGAAAAGCACAGTATTCATCCCGCATTGATTTAGATAGGCTGAAAAAATTAAAGATGATAATATCTCCCCCGATCCCATTACAGCATTTTTCACCTTTTGCGAGATTTCTTCCAAGAGATAAACCCCTTGAAGTAATTCTGCTATCTCATCAAATTTCTTTGATGTACCCAATTCTATTTCTTCTTGTAGATCAAGTTCATTAATCACTTGAAAATGTCTTTCCTTTATTTTCAAAAGAGCATCTTCATATTCTTTATTTCTATTACCGGCCAGATTAATACATCTTTCCAACTCATCGGTAACTCCGCCAAAAGCTGAAACAACTACAACTTGTTTACAGTTGGCATAATCCCTTTTAATGATCTCCTGAACCCGCTTACAATTCCCTGAATTGGAAACTGAGCTCCCTCCAAATTTTAAAACCTTCATTGACTAATTTCTTATGATGGATTTCCTTCCGTACAAATGTCCGGTTGTCCATCGGTTGATATAAATTTTGGTTAAATAGTTATTCTGCTTTGTTATTAAGAATGCTCCAAATTAGTACCAATTGCTGCACAATCAGTGATTGTACAAGGTACAAAATACCTTATGGCTTTTTGAGCAATCAACTACTCACCTGTGGCGATATGTAAAAATTCAACCCCCTAAAGGGTTGTGGTTGTAGTTGTGATTATTGCAGGAATAGTACAAATAGAAGTTTCAGACATAGACATTCCCATGTTGGTTCTCAACATGTTCATTTCAACCGCTATGTTATTTATCTGTTTCAAAAAAGCTATTCCTCATCTTTAAGAGATTCAAATATATGCTTTTTTTTTTCTTATCCGTATCATTTCAAAAGGATTCTTTCGAATATTATTATCCATTTTTTATCCTTTGATCCAATGCAAACGATATCAATCTACCTTTTTTAGCTTTTACTAAAATCCATTTTCAGTGATTCATATTGTTATTTCTCCTCCACTACAATCACAATAAAACAATCATTATAGTCTCATTGTGAGCTGTTTAATAAATATTAATTAGAATAATTCTAAATAAAATTGTAAATTGAGTCTTTATTCACCAAAACAATATTATCATGAAAAAAAGAATAATTGGTTTAGCAATTGCTTTATGTTTCAGTTTTGCTGTTACAGCACAAACCAATGAGAAAGCAGAGAAAACAGTTGTTGAGAGTGTTTACATTTTACCAAAAAAAGGAATGGCTGATGAGTTTGAAAAAGCAATTAAAGCTCACAATGAAAAATTTCATCCAAAAGGTGATTATGTGGCAGGTTTACGAAAAGTTGAATACGGTGACAAAGCCGGCTGGTATGTTTGGATAATGGGACCCACAACATATGCTGCTTTAGACACCCGCCCTACAAAAGAAAATGGTCATGAAGACGATTGGGATAAAACAATAGAACCTCTGATTCAAAAATATGGCCCAATCAATCTTTGGAATTACAACCCTAAATTATCTTTTGGAAAAGAAATTTTAATGAATGCCAGGTATTATGAAGCTTGGGCTATCGATCTGAAAAAAGGTCAGTATTACCGATTTGAAGCAATTGCTGAAAAACTAATGAAAACATCTGAAAAATTGGGATTTGCATTTCTAATTTTCAACAACCCATTGCATACAAGCGAAAGTGCTGATGTTGGAATGATATGGGATTTTAAAAGCTATGCCGATTGGTCTTCAGACAGTGGATTTAAAAAAGAGTTTGAAAAACTATATGGAGAAGGATCATGGCAAAACATGTTTAATGAATGGATGGATATTACCAATGATTACAATGCTGAATTAAGAACCATCATTAGATAAATACAACCAGCCTAAGCAGTTAATTGGAATTCCAATTAACTGCTTTTTTATGCCTGAAATTTTATATGATTCCCTTTGCATACTTAACCTGAGTTTACAATATTTGTACTTCTTAAACTTAATACAGATTGTAATGATAAAAGGAGTAGTTTTTGACCTTGATGGCACACTAGCCAATTCAATTGAAGACATTGCAGATTCAATGAATGTTGTTTTAACAGAAAAAGGATTTCCAACACATGACTATGACACGTACAAAACTTTTGTTGGACGTGGACTGAAATCCCTGGTTGAAAATGCCCTGCCCGATTCTGTAAATGATGAATCTATATTAGAAGCCTGTTTTAACAGAATGATGATTGTTTATGACAATAATTGCACGGCTAAAACTTGTTTGTATCCAGATATTGCAGAACTTCTTACAGAACTGCAGAAAAAAGGCATTAAAATTGGGATATTCTCGAACAAAGCCAATGAGTTAACACAAAAAGTAGTGAAAGTTTTACTCTCTGACTGGACATTGGAAATGGTAATTGGTGCAGGTGGAGATATTCCTAGAAAACCAAATCCTAAAGGAGCTATACTTATTAGTGCAAAAATGCGCATTGCTCCTGAAGAAATAATGTATGTTGGCGATTCAGGAGTTGATATGCAGACAGCCGAAAATTCCGGAATGTACGCAGCAGGGGTTTTATGGGGTTTTCGGGATATGGAAGAATTACTTGAAAACGGAGCAAAGATCCTTGTCGAAAACCCAATGGACCTGCTTAATTCTTTCAATTAAAATATCAGATAAAACAGGAAAGAGAATAAACTAATGAGTATGTTTTCTTTCCTGACTTATAACACTTTCATCTTCGCAAAAACCATTTATTTCCGGCTGAAGTGTAACATGACTAATTTCAAATTCGTTATGAAGCATGTGCTCCAGATTGTGCAGAACCTTACTTATTTCACTCAATTTGATATCGTTTCTAAAACTAATGTGAGCTTCGAAATTAATCTGGTTATCATCCAGTTGCCAAAGGTGCACATGATGCATATTTTCAATTTCCTCCAGCTCTTTAACTTTCATATGAATTTCTTCCAGGTTGAGATGAACAGGAGCAAACTGCATAAGAATTCGAACGCTTTCCTTTACCAGACCCCAACTCGAATAAACCAAATAAAGTGCGATAAGTATTGACAGAACGCTATCGACCCACGGAATTTCCCAAAGGTACATTGCCAATCCTCCCAGCACCACTGCTACCGATGATACCATATCCGATAACAGGTGCAGATAAGCCGACCGCATATTTATATTGCCCTTAGCATCTTTCTTCACCAGTAACATACTAAGCCAATTCAATAGTATTGACAAACCTCCCAAAATCATCACCAATCCCGTTTCAATCTCATGAGGTTCCGAAATCCGCTGGACGGCTTCCTTCAAAAGAAAAAATGCGATTACCCCTAAAGATATTGCATTAAATAAAGCCGCTAATATCTCTGCCCTTTTATACCCGAATGTTTGTTTTGCTGTTTGTTTCCGACTCGACAATTTACTTGCAAACCAACTTATGATTAAAGCAAGAACATCACTAAAATTATGCATGGCATCGGACAAAAGAGCCAAACTCCCCGACGCAAATCCCCCTATAACTTGAGCAACCGTTAATCCAACATTTAAAAGAATTGCAATTCCTAAATTTCGCCCTTTTAAATCACCATGATCGTGATGCGCATGTCCATGATTCCCTTTTCCCATATTAGCCTCATTTAATAAGCCTATAAATATAGCAATGAATTCTTTTTTTTAATCAAACTAATTATAAATTGCAAAATAAATTCTGTTCCCTTTTCATTTAGAACACAATCGTTTCCATTTTAAATACTACAGACTGCAGGCTTTCTTCAGAAATCCCATTCTTATAGAATAACCAAGCTTTGCGTCATTTTTTTTATCATTACACATACACATTTGTAGATTCATTAATATTTATATCTTTGCCTTTGAAATAAAGTGATCTCCGAGTTTATAATTTCTAAACCACAACAAAACGGAACGAATTATAAACCGATGGGTAAATTGGGAAACGAATTTGCCTCCCGCTGGGCTTAAACCCTAAAATTGGAAAGGAGTGTTTTTGTGATTTAGTATGATACCGACAGATAAGTAAATGTACTTTGCCTTAGCAATTTACATGCTGTTGAAACTAAGAACATAAACCTCCGATTCTGAATTGAATTGGAGGTTTCTTATATTTAAGAAATGGTAAGTAGTAAAAGGAATATATTATTAATTGCAGGAACCGGCAGAAACGTTGGTAAAACTCTATTTGCATGTCGATTAATTGAAAAATTGAAATGTGAAAATGAGTTGGTTTGTATTAAAATATCTCCTCACTTTCATGAATTAAGCAAAGAATTAGAAATCATCAGCGAAACTGATAATTTTGTAATTGCAAAAGAAACTAGTAAAACAGGCAGTAAGGATAGCAATCGCTTGTTTCGGGCAGGAAGCAAAAAGGTGTATTACGTTCAGGCTAAAGATGATTATCTTCATGAAGTACTCTCTTATTTTGAAAAAACACTATCACCCGAAACTCCAATAATCTGTGAATCGGGAGGTTTAAGAGACTTAATTGAGCCCGGACTTTTTTTAATGATCAATAAAAAAAATAATAACAACATAAAACCCCGAGCTGTTGGCTACAGAAAATTAGCAGACAAATGGATTGAATTTAACGGTGAGGAATTTGATTTTACTGCAAAAAAAATTGCTTTTACTACTAATGGCTGGGAAATAAAAAACTAACAATATGATTACGTTTCACGAGGCTTTAAAAACTGTGAAAAATGCCACTAAAAAGTTGGATGCCGAAAATATCAATCTTGCTGATTGTTTGAATCGGGTTCTTGCACAAGATGTTCTTTCAGACATGTCTATTCCTCCATTTAATAAATCGGCCATGGATGGATATGCCTGCAAACAATCTGATTTGGCAAACAATCTTGAAGTTTTAGAAATTATTGCGGCAGGTTATGCTCCAAGCAAAGCTGTCGGAAACAATCAGTGTTCCAAAATTATGACTGGAGCTATGGTGCCGGAAGGTGCCGATACAGTAATCATGATTGAACACACCGAAGAAATTGATGACAATCACATCCGATTTACAAAAGAAAAAACAAAACCGAACATTTGCCTTAAAGGGGAAGATATTTTAGAAAATGATGTTGTTCTAAAGAGAGGAACCCGATTAAAAGCACAGCACATTTCTGTATTGGCAAGTGTTGGCTGTACAAATCCTCTTGTTTTCAGACAACCAAAAGTAGCAACAATTGCAACCGGAAGCGAATTGGTTGAACCAGATCAAAAACCTGAAATATCCCAAATCCGAAATGTAAACTCATGGCAATTACAAGCTCAGTTGCAAAAAATGGGCATTAAGGGCAATAGTCTCGGAATTGTTTCTGATTCGAAAGAGGCTACCAAGGAAGCAATGGTAAAATGTTTGGAAGAGAATGATGTTCTTATCATATCAGGTGGCGTTTCGGTTGGTGACTTCGATTATATTCCTCAAATTCTAAAAGAACTTGGTTTCAATATTTGGTTTCATTCAATCATGGTTAAACCCGGAAAACATACCGTTTTTGCGACCTGCAAGGAGAAATATGTTTTAGGTTTACCTGGAAATCCGGTTTCCTCATTTGTACAATTTGAATTACTCGGCAAACCATTACTTTATCGACTTATGGGACATGATTACAACGCTCCGATGGTACGAATGCCAATTGCTTCAGATTACCAGCGAAAAAGAACCGACAGGCTTGAATTTTTGCCTGTTCGCTTTAATGCAGACAATCAGGTTGTGCCTATTAGCTATCATGGTTCGGCACACATTAATGCTTTTACTTTAGCCAATGGAATTATGGCAGTTCCAAGGGAAGTTGATGAATTTACGGAAGGAGAATTTGTTCATGTTAGACAATTATAATAGAAACATAAATTACCTGCGAATCTCGGTTACGGATCGCTGCAATCTTCGATGTACTTATTGTATGCCCGAGAAAGGTATTGATTTAATGGCTCACGATGAAGTATTGAGCTTTGAGCAGATTGCCGATTTTGCAAAGGAAGCAGTAGCAAACGGAATCAGTAAAATAAGACTGACCGGTGGTGAACCTCTGGTTAGAAAAGGTATTGTTGATTTGGTGAAATTACTTTCTGATATTTCCGGAATTGAGGAAATTGCCATGACCACTAATGGCATATTACTTGATCAGTTTGCTGATCAATTAGCCAAAGCCGGATTACAAAGGGTGAACATTAGTTTAGATACGCTCAATCCTGAAAAATATAAAAAAATAACCCGACTGGGTGATATTGAAGATGTTTTTAAAGGAATTAAAGCAGCTCAAAAGGCTGGGTTGCATCCCGTAAAAATAAACTGCGTTCGAATGCTTGATGCAGATTTGGATGACCTGGAAAATTTACGCCAATTTTGCAAGAGTAATCATCTGGAATTACGATTCATTAAACAAATGGATTTAGCTACTGGGGAATTCTCTGTTGTTGAAGGTGGCAAAGGAGGTAACTGTTTGGAATGCAACCGAATTAGGCTTACAGCCAATGGAAAAGTAAAACCCTGCTTGTTCAATGCCAGTGAATTCGACATTAAAGAATTAGGTAATAAACAAGCAATCAATAAATCGATCAACCAAAAACCAAAAGCCGGCACAAAAAATAAAAACGGCAGTTTTTACGGAATCGGAGGATAAATTTAAAACAGAGATCAGTTACCCCTGAGCAATGAATAATGATAAGAAAACAACTTTAAATTGATGGGAGAATTTAGTCATATAGACAAAGATGGGAAAGCCAATATGGTTGATGTGGGTCATAAAGCTCCGCAAATAAGAGAAGCCAAAGCTGTTGGCATCATCTATTTAAAAGCCCGAACCATCGAATTAATTAAAGAAAATGCGCTAAAAAAAGGCGATGTATTGACTATTGCCGAAATAGCCGGTATTCAGGCAGCTAAACGCACAAGCGATTTAATTCCCTTATGTCATACACTTCAGATTACCAAAGCTGAAGTAAAATGCAGCATTATAGAGAAGGGTGTTCAGGTAAATACCCGGATAAAATGCATTGGACAAACGGGAGTAGAAATGGAAGCGTTAACCGCTGCCAGCATCGCTCTGCTAACCATTTACGATATGTGTAAAGCTGTTGATAAATCAATGGTGTTAGGCGAAATTGCGCTTGTAGAAAAAACAAAAACCGATTTGAAGCAATAAAACACGATGAGCATGAGCACAAAAGAAGTATCAGTACTATCTGTAAATATATCTGAAAAAAAAGGAGTAATCAAAAAGCCTGTTGATTCCATAGAATTGCATTCTCTTGGTGTTGTAAATGATGCACATTCGGGAAACTGGCACCGTCAGGTTAGCTTGCTGGCCAAAGAAAGTATCGATAAATTTTCGGTACAAGCCAAACGCAATATCAATTTTGGAGAATTTGCCGAGAATATTACCACCGAAGGACTTTTACTTCATTTGACTGCTCCACTTGATCGTTTCCACATAGGTGACATGATTTTGGAAGTAACTCAGATTGGTAAAAAATGCCATGGAGACAACTGCAGTATTTTTCGTGAAATAGGAAACTGTGTAATGCCAAAAGAAGGTATTTTTTGCAGAGTTTTAAACGGAGGTAATTTAAAAGCCGGTGATGTTCTTTGCTATCATCCAAGAGTAATAAAAACCATGGTAATCACTCTTAGCGACAGAGCCAGCCGAGGTGAATATGCTGATAAAAGCGGTCCGTTACTGGAGAAATTAGCTGAAGAATTCTTCAAATCGAAAAACCGGCATTATCAAATAGAAAAATTCATTATTCCTGATCAAGAATTTGATCTTACCAATCTACTTGAAAAAGCAAAAGAGGAAGATTTTGATCTTGTATTCACTACAGGTGGAACAGGTATTGGACCAAAAGACATTACTCCTGATGTAGTAAAAAAACACATCACAAAAGAGATAACCGGAATTATGGAATTGATTCGGGTAAAATATGGAATGGAAAAGCCAAATGCATTGGTTAGTCGTGGCATTGCAGGTGTTATGAATAAAACTCTAATTTATACCATGCCTGGTAGTCCAAAAGCCGTAAATGAATACTGCTCGGAGATTTTTAAGACGATTGAACACTCACTTTACATGATGAATGAGTTGGATATTCATGGCTAATTAAAATTAATTGAATTGAAGATCAAGCTATTTCAAATAAATTACTCTCTGAAGTAAAATAATGTTTGGCTGCAAGTATTTTTTATTCTACATTTGCACCCGTTATCACAAGAGATAGCAGAGCAATTAAAGCTCAAAAGTATATTGGAGAGATGGCAGAGTGGTCGAATGCGGTAGTCTTGAAAACTATTGTGCGGCAACGTACCGGGGGTTCGAATCCCTCTCTCTCCGCCATGCAGAAATGAAACAGAAAGAAAAGCCTTGTAAACGTTAAGTTTACAAGGCTTTCTTCATTTAGTGCCAACGCAATTAAACACCTAAAACAGCAATAAAAAGGTGTAGAATTCGGTGTAGATTTTAAAGCTTGATTTTGCAACACCACAAGCAGGCACTAATACTCTGATATTCACTGTTTTACTCCGCTAAAAAATCACTCGTTTGCTAGTTTTGACAAATCGTTTTAAAACATTCAAAAACCAGTAAAAATGAGACAAACAACTTCTATTTTATTTTTTGCAAGAAAGACTACTAAACTGAAAAACGGAAAATCTCCAATCTTTGTAAGAATTACTATCGATGGTCAAAGATTAGATATATCTCTTAAGAGAAGTATTGATTCTAAGTTCTGGGATTCTAATAAAAGGAAATGGAAAGGCAACTCTCTTATGACAAAAGAAAACAATCAGATGAATACCTACTTAAAGGAAATAGCCGACCTGTGTGATATCAATAAGAACTTAAGTACACATTCAGCCTGACATACATTTGCAACAACGGTTACTTTGGGCAATAATCTTAACATTAAGGCTATTTTGAAAATAATGGGACACCAATACCAGAATGACTAAAAATTATGACAGAGCTAGCGAGAAGCTCATCTCAAACGACATGAGTAAGATTGAAGGGATGTATAAAACTCAGTACAAAAATCCTCGAATAATTAAAATCGCTCGAGGATATCAGGGGTCGAAATATGTATGTTCTCTTCCATAGTAATAAACTCAAACGAGTTTATTACTTTCATTTATGATCTTCAAATTTTCTGCTTGATCCAAAAACAACTATCAATTCCATTAAAAATATGCAATAACAAAAGAGACTGTCTTATAATGACAGCCTCTTAAAATTATATTTCAGATAAGTTAAATAATACTGTTTAACCGTTCAAGTCCTCTTACGGAACCAAAGTTGGAGTAAAAGTTTCAAGAACTACATCTCGGTCTCTTACAACAAGAGTATCATTAAATGAATGCGTAGTTGTTCCAAAATCTATACTATAATCCAGATAAACCACATTTCTCAACTTGTCACCCCATTCATCACCATCATTAACATATTTTCCAGTTCCACTTACGCTGTAACCTGCCGTTGAAGGTTCTGAAACAGTACATTCTCCATCTTTAGTAAAATTCAATCGAATCTCAAATGGAATATCAATATCAGATCCTCCGTTTCTGGTGGAAAGAGACAAAGAAACCTCACCTAAAGTCATCGTATTCATCCTAACAATCTGATCCTCCGCAACATAATCTTTATGATAAACATTAGTTGTATTTAATGAATTATCTCCATTATTTGCTACAACGACATCCTTGCCTCTCCTTAAATAAGTTGCATCCCAAGAATTAATATACTTAATACAATAAAATATATAATCTTTTGGTACTGTACCCCAATCTGAAGCTATAGCTCTATTGGGATTTTCAACAGCAGGTTCTCCACACAGAATTGAGTCTGCATTTTGTACATTCTCTATAAGTAATGGAATAACATAGGTATTGGTAATGGCATCAGGATCTGCAAAAAATGCATCAGTTAATTGTACTTCTATGCCTCCTGTTCTAGAGCCTTTAGGTATTACAATCTGCATATCTTCTGCAAGAGAATAATAATCACTTGGCATGGGTAATACAGATTTTCCTGATTCAAACTGAAGATTCTGGCATAGTGAATTATCAACAGTTACGTCAAGAATCCTATTAACCGAATTTTCATAAACACCTCCTACTGTGGCCATAATTTTACACTTATGCTCATTATCAAGAGTATTATCATAAATATCCTCACCTAACACAATAGTCCTAACAGGCGTTTGATAAGCAAAATACACTGTCGTATAATCGTAGTCCTCAAATTCCCAATCCTGATTATGACATGAAGTTATCAGTGTAAGAATTATCAGTGAAATAAAAATTAACTTTTTCATTTTCTTTATGTTTTTAACATTATTTACCAACCCACATTCTGAGTCATATTCCACTTAATCACTTCTTGATATGGCAGCGGACCATAATTCATATAATCCTGGTATTGTCTTTTTTCAATGTTTACCACTTGATATGCTCCATTAGAAGAAATTCTCATACCTCTTGCAGTTTCTGTAAGTGATTCATTCCATCTGCGTAAATCCCAAAAACGATTACCTTCAAAACATAGCTCTAATCTTCTTTCATTACGGATTAACTTCCTCATATCAGCAAGAGAACTAATGGATGCTAAATAATTATCCGGCTGAGAAATACCTGCCCTCTGACGAATAGCAGCAATAACATCTCTGGCTGAATAGCCATGACTTCCTGATCCATCAGGTCCCCATGCCTCATTGGCAGCTTCAGCATAGGCTAAAAACAACTCTGTATAACGAATGCGAGAAACATAATGTTTCTTATTTGTCTTATTGGCAGCATCAAGGTTTACATCTTCACGAAGTAATTTACGCAAATAATATCCTGTACGAGTTGATTTAGCGATTGCTCCGATACCATCTTCACCACTATCTTCACTCGTTAAAATGGAACTTGAACCTGGACCAAATACACTTCCATTATATAGGATATAGTCATTCAAGCGAGGGTCTCTACCTACATACGGGTTGTTCTCATCATATCCACTAGCCCCATCAGCAATTGGCAAACCATTAGCCATAGGAAACGCATCAACAAGATTTTGAGTAGGGTTTACACGTCCACTACCATACAATGAGGGTGGATAATTATCTGGTTCCAAATCACTTTCTTCTGAAACATTTGTTCTCCAAAGAATTTCCTGAGGATTGGTACCAACCACTAAATTATCTGTTGTACTTCCATTCTCTTTTGAATACCAGGTACCTCCTTGTGGATCTATCCCAGCTACACCACCGATAAGATCAAGAACTTGCCCTGCTGCATCAGCGGCATTTTCCCAGGAAGTGGTTTCGTTAAAAGCAGGACTCGCCGCTAATAAGGCAACTTTGGCTCTGATTCCTTTAACAATCCGGGTACTCAAGCGTTGTCTGTTATAGGCGCCAAATACTCTGTTATAGTCAGACACTGATGTTTTACCTTGATATTTTGAAGGCAATTCGCCTTCTTGGATATCTTCAAAATCCAGAGGTAAATAACTTTCGGCTTTTGTTAAATCTTCATAAACCTGAGTTATACACTGCTCAAATGTGCTTCTTGGAATATCATAACTCGATTGTCCATCTAAAGGCTCTGTTAAAATAGGGACACCAAGAAGATTACCTCCAGCATCTTTACCGGCATGTGCCTCTAATAAGTAATACATAAAAAGAGCACGTAAACCGTAGGCCTCGCCTTTAAATCTATCATTAAACATTTCTTTAACATATTCACCTGTAGTTGCCCATTCAACCTGATCAGTTTCAGCTAAAAAAACATTTAAATAGTTAATAGCAGCATAAGAGTTCACCCATCTTGAAGTTGGGTTTTCCATTGCCGACCATCCACCGGTAGCCATGGCAAGATAATTATTATTCGGATCGTTTGACACTGCATCATCAGTTGCAACATCGTTAAACGAATAGCTTCCTGAAGGTAAAAAAACATATGCGTTTAATAACAATCCCTCAGCATAAGCTGCGTCTTCATATATGTTTTCGAGCGTTGGATTATTCTCATCGGCCGGAGACAATAAGTCTTCACAACCTGTGAAAATAAAAAACAAAGCCAATAATATAAATAAATTTGTCTTCATATCTGTTTTCATTTTAATGATATCATTTAAAATACAGCTTTGACACCAAGGTTATAGAAACGAGTTTGCGGAGCTTTTCCAAAATTCAATTCCAAAATATCCTTATTTTTGCTTAACGTTAATAAATTAGAGCCACTCACGTAAATATTTACATCTTTAACAAATGAGCTGCCTAAAACGGATTTTGGCAAAGCATAAGTTAACTGCACTTTAGCTAAATCAAAACGATCTGTACTATATGTCCAAAAGTCAGACGTTCTAAAATTATTAGCTCCACTTAACGTAGATAAACGTGGGTAAGTTGCCGTGTTTTTAGTTTCTTCAGTCCAGCTATCAACCACAACGTTTGAATATTTCTTATCGCCGTAAACCCAGAAATAATCATTATCCTTAACCGCTATACCTCCCAAAGAACCAGTCCCCAACACAAATAATGTAAAGTTTTTAAACTCGGCAGTTAGATTTAAACCAAAATTAAATGGACTTCCCCAAGTTCCTAGTTTAATTTGATCCCGATTATCGATAACATTGTCTCCATTTTGATCAACATATTTGATATCACCACCTCTTAGCTCACCACCAAAAGTTTGCTTTATTGTCGTATTTGCAGCTTCTTCATCGCTCATAAAAAAACCATCACTTTGTAAACCAAAAATAGCATCTGTAGGTTTTCCTATTTTGCTGCGATAATCTTCTATACCAAATTCCTCTTCAGTTTTTAGCACTTTAGTTTTAACATAGGTACCTGCAGCACCAATAGTCAAAGCAACTTCACCAAACTGTTTTCTGTAGTTAATTTCAAAATCAAACCCTTTATAATTATTTACACCATAATTAATAAATGGCACAAAAGAACCTGAAGGATAATAAGTTTTAAAATAACTTGGATATTGGCTATATGCTTGTTGAGGCAAACCATCTTTTTTGATAAAAAAAGCATTGGCTTTGAATGCTAACATTTGATTTAACATTAAGGCTTCCACCCCGAAACTTAATTCTTTTCTTTGAACATATCCAAGATCAAGATTTTCGCCATGCGTAGGCGTAAAACCCTGATTTTGATATCCACCATCTCTCCAGGAATAATAAGATGATCTTGAATAGATACCTTGATACATATAATATTCCTCGAAATTTAAATCCGTATTAACCTCTCCTGCAGTTGCACTTAATTTTAAACGATCGAAAATACCACCTTTTAAAAAGCCTTCTTCGCTAATAACCCATCCTAAACCAATGGTAGGAGAGAAAGCAGTACGCTTATCTTTTGACAATTTAGTGGAGTTTACTAATGATCCGCTAAAATCAACGTAATACTTATGGTCTAAGTTATAGGATAATTGCAATCCTGCATTAGCGTTAGTATACGATTGGAATTCACCAAACTCACGTTTACGAGCTCCGGCAGCTAATAACACAACATCCAAATTATGCTTATCATTAAAAGTCTTTTTGTAATCAAAATGAATAAAGGACTCCATAATATTATGATTCCATTGTTCGGACAAATTTTGATTACCACTTCTAGTATCTTTACCATGCTTTGTTAAGCCAACTATAGAATCACCTTCTGTAAAATGTTGCCATTCAGCTTCATAAACAGCATATCCATTATCAACAGATTGCTTATACTTATTTATATAGTCAATACTTACCTGTCCATGGAATGAAAGCCCGTCAATCACATTACGCAAGTCAATATCAACACCACTGGTATATTGAAATCTACGATCAATATAATTTTTATACCCAGTCAGATACTCATCACCGAATGCTGTTGTCCCAAATTCGGAATTACCTCCAGCCAGATAATTTCCATCAATCAAATACGAACTATTTTCCTCTAAAAGACTTAAAGCATCGTTAGCTGAAGACATGATCGAATTTATCGGAATAAGCGGCGAAAACTTATTCGGTTTTGCCGAAGCTGCCTTTTCCCAATAGTTACCGTTACCAGACTTATCTGAATTATAAACAGTTGAAATATTCACGTAAGTCTTGATATAATCATTCAATTTCAAATCAATATTACCACGCACACTTAAACGAGAGTTCAGCGCATTTTGACTTTCTCCAAAATTCAACAAAGAATTATTGCTTTCATAAGCTCCAAAAAGATAAAACTGTGCAATATCATTTCCTCCTGAAAAATCTCCATTTACACTATATGTGTTATACATCTTTTTTAAATAATCAGATGAATAGTAGTCCACATCAGGATAACGATCCGTATTAGTATGCCCAGTGTAGTTCGTAATTTCTTCATCGCTATACAAAGCCGCTAATTTATCATTTTCACGCGCTTGGTTATAAAAAGTCATGTATTCGCCTGAATTTAAATATTCAGGATATGCTTTGGGCATATTAAGCCCTGCATTAACACGAACATTCATCTGCTTATCACCAGCTTTCCCGCGTTTGGTTGTTATCAGCACAACACCATTGGCCGCACGTGAGCCATACAATACAATGGCATTAGCACCTTTTAAAAAAGAAATTTGCTCAATTTCTGTTGCAGTTATATCACGTATTTCACGTTGAACTCCATCAATTAACACTAAATGGTCACCTAAATTCCAAAGATTAGCGCCTCCAACAAAAGCTGCAGTTCCATCCAAAGGATAAGTACCATAATGTTTATCTAAATATTCTGAAGGATTTAATACCGAGACACCATTAGGCATATCCTTTTCCTTAACAGAATTAAAAGTCCCATGTACTAAAGAATCATCATCGGATGCCACTACTTTTGCAGTATCTATTTGGGCATTTACGCCAAACAGAAAGCCGAAGAACAATCCGAATAAAATCATTCCTATTCTTATATGTTTCATCATTTTTTCCATTTATTTATTATTACCATCCAGGATTTTGCCCGAAAGACGGGTAAAGAGTTACATCAGAAACTTTCAATGGCAACCAATAATGTTTTTGTTCAAACACTCTGGTTAACACTAGGCGTTCACGATAGTTAACAGGTTTACCGTCTGCTCCGCGGTCAAATTCAACTGCCGTTTTCTCTTTATATTCCTGTTTATCAGCCAACAACCAACGTCTCAAGTCTTGAAAGCGGAAATCTCCTTCAAATCCAAGTTCCATAGCTCGTTCACGAATAATTTCGTCCATAAACTTGCCCTTATTACCTGAATACCGAGCATCAATAATACCAGCGCCAGCCCGTTCGCGTATTTTATTAAATGCACCTTCAGCAGTTAAGGTATAATTATTTGCACTGCTGCCAGCAGAACCGTATCCTTGCAATACAGCTTCAGCATACATCAAATAAACATCTGCTAAACGCATATATGAAAGATGCATGTAGTTTCCATTAAAACCATCAATTTCATTAATTCTCATTGGAGTTACCTTACTAAGCAAGTATCCAGATCTACCTGACTTGTTAATTTGACGACTCGCCCCACCAGTAAAAAGCTGTGCATATCTAAATTGTTCTTTGTCTGCAGGAGCTGAACCACTAATTACTTGATCTCCATCAATGATAATATCATGATAGAAACGAGGGTCTCGATTTGCCCACGGATCATTTGCATCGTATCCCGAATTAGGATCATCAATAGGTAAACCATTTGCCATACCATAATTTTCTACAAATCTGGCATTTGGGCAAACAGCCCCACCTCCTATATTTGCTTCTGTCCATAACGCACTTGGTCCCCAAGGGCAACCTTTAAACCACTCGCCATTTACTAAGCATTGAAAAATAGCCTCTCTGGTATCACCAATACCTCCTGGAATAGTAGAACGCCCGTCAGTATAAAACAAAGCACTATAATCACTAAAATTCAGCAGGGCTATATTCGTTTGACCAGCATCAACAATTTTAAGTAACTCACCAAACACATCAGCTGCTTTTTTACAGTATTCTGCGTTAAAGGTTTTCGATCCTGTTGACTCATAATTCATTAATGGACTCCCGGCATATAAATAGTTTTTCCCTGCATATGCAAGTGCCATAATTTTAGTAATTCGTTGTTGGTTATTACCTTCTGTATCTTTACCTACAACAGTACCATCCCAATCAGTCGGTAATAATTCTGCGGCTCTCTCAAAATCTACGGCAGCCTTATCAGCACATTCCTGATAGCTTAGGCGAGGCAACTCTAATTTTTCAACCGACCCTAATGCTCTATCAAGATATGGCAATCCTCCCCAAAAACTCATGAGTTTAAAATGAAACCAAGCACGGAAAAACAATAATTGACCTTCAATTAAATCTCTTTCCTCTTGAGTAGCATCTACCATATTGTCCAGATTTTCAAGACCCAGATTTGCTTTTCGAATGGCATACCATGCATTTGGCCATAGCCCTTGTTCTCTTTGGCCTTTTCCAGTTACTACTTTACCTTTATCCAAGTAGGAAATCCAATTAGTATTGGTCCAAGCCCAATAATCTCCTTTATCAAAAGCAGTATTTAACCAAACTGCACTTTCTCTCTCAATTACCTCATCACCTAAGTTCCAGTCACATGACCAGTTTGCAGTAGTAATATCAGGAACAGCACAATATAATTCTTCAACAAAACCTTGAAAATTATAGAAATTAACAAAAGCATCTGTTTTAGATATTTCAGACTCAGGTGCTTTATCTAAATAATCCTCGCAAGAGGCCAGCCCAATAATCATTAAAAAGACCCAACCCTTCAATAATAAATTTATATATCTTTTCATCATATCCGTTTTATAATGTTATGTTAAGGCCTAAGTTGATGCGTTTCATTGTTGGATATGCACTATTACTATTGTTTCGCCCCTCTCGATCATCAGGCATATTAGTCCACATCCACAAGTTATTACCATTTATAAATACCCTTAACGAACCAATTCCTAATTTTGAGGTTACCGTTTTATTAAATTCATAAGCTACCTCAACATTCTTTAGTCTTATATATGACCCATCATAAATATCAGTAGTTCCTCTGGAATAAACATGCGAACTCCATCTAGGCATAGCAAAATCAGCATTGGTATTTTCAGAAGTCCACCAACTACCTAATTCATAGGCCTTGTTGGTACGACCCCCGAAATTATTGAAATACACTGATCGATTTGTGTTATTTACACCATAAAATTGAGCCATGATACTAAAACCTTTCCATTCTAATCCTACAGTACCACTGTAAGTATTTTGTGGTCGATCAGGATATCCGTATGGTACACGATCAAAATCATCGATTATACCATCGCTGTTATAATCTACTAATTGATAATTACCCGGTAATTTTTCAGCATCGTAGGCATTCTCTACCGTGCTACCATACACTTCATCCCATGTATTGTAATAACCATCATTTATTATCGAACGCGTTTGTCCAATTTGTTTTCCTGCAGTCCTCTGATAATCATCAAGTAACAGCTCATCATCAGCAAAAATAACTTTATCTTTAGCATGAGACATGCTAAAATTACCCCAAACACGCATACCATTTTTCAGTACTTTGTTTAAGCGCACTTCAATCTCATACCCTTTAACATCAACTTCACCCAGATTACCATACGATGGTGTTCCTCCAAAATACGATGGTACAGCTCTATTTCCACCATCTAATAAAACATCAGTACGATGATCTTTAAACACATCCACACTACCTGCTACTAAACCATTAAAAAAAGCAAAATCAGCACCGATATTAGTTTTAGCTACTTTTTCCCAATGCATATCAGGATTACCAATCCTATCCTCTTTCCACCAAGTATATTGACTCGTGGAACCAGGACTGTTACCTAGGTTAGCATCGCCTCCATAGGCCCATTGTGTATCGTATAAGAAGCGCACCCACGTATTGTCACTACCAACTTCACCATATGAAGCACGAAGTTTCAACATATCTAAAAAGCCTACACCTTTCATAAAATTCTCTTCACTAAGCATCCAGCCTACTGCTCCCGAAGGGAAAAAAGCAAAACGATAGTCGGGTCCAAATTTTTCGGAACCATTATAGGCACCATTCAATTCAACAAAATATTTTGATGCATAATTATAAGTTGCTCTAAATACCCAGTCTTCACGGAAATGTTCAAATTCACTTCCTGTTGCATATTTATCACGACTAAACAGCCCCATCATTGTAACATCGTGTTTACCGAATTTTTTAGCATAATCCATTTGTAATTGATAAAACAACTTTCGATAATCGTCACTGCCTCCCCATCTATTTTTATACACATCATCCGCAGCTGTACTCCATCTTGAAGGCACCCAATTAAATTGATTGGTTCCAAAATAGTTTGAATAATAAACCTCACCAGTGCTGGCATCCACCCATTTAGATTGAACTCCTCCACCATCATTCACACCTCCAACAGTTTTAAATTTATTATCAAAAGACAAAGTACCTTTAGCACTCAATCCTTTTAACAACATACTTAGATCTTGCTTCAAGGTAAAATCCGTTGTTATGGTTGCCGTTGTTTTTTTGCGTACCCCGTTATTGGCTAGTATTGCAGCCGAATTAAATGCTTCCAAAGGTTCTGGTTGATAATAGCCCCATGAACCATCAGGATAATGAGGTAAATAACTATCAGGAGCTGAAGTATAAATAGCCTCCCAAATACGAAACTCCCAATCGTCTTGCCCATAAACATCTTGCTTAACAGCATAAGAACCGGCCAAATTAGCTGAGAAAACGGTGGTATTTGTCAGGTCAAAATCCAAATTACTACGAACATTAATACGATCAAAACCATAACCTGGTGAATAACTCTTATTATTATCAAAATGCTTCAATATATCTCCTTCCGACAAATAGTCTACCGAAGTAAAATACTTTACAGTCTTGGTACCACCGGAAGCACTTACATTTGCTTTGTATGACATTGCAAAGTCCTTCACCAATTCATCTTCCCAGTCTACATTAACATATCTTTCACGTTCTGTCTGATCACTTTGATTACGATACTTGTTGAGTATGCTTTGGGGAGTATAATCAGCCCATGAATCTGGATATAATGCTACCTCCCGTTCAATAATCTCGTTTCGAAGCTTTAAGGCATCATACGAATCGTATTTCTCAGGCAATTTAGAAGGTATTTTTACAGTGGCACTAAGATTAACACGAATTTCTGCTTTTCCTTCCTTTCCGCGTTTAGTAGTAATTAAAATAACACCATTAGCACCCTTTACACCAAATACAGCAGTGGCAGAAGCATCTTTCAGTACCGAAATACTTTCAACAGATGAAATATCGACACTACTCATTTGCCGCTCAATACCATCTACTAAAATTAGAGGACTACTTTCATTCCAGGTACTTTGACCCCGAATATATATAGTAGGATCTTCTTCTCCGGGAGTTCCACTGGAGGAAACCGTAATTACACCGGGTAAATTACCGGTTAATGCAGCCCCAACACTAGTTACTCCACCTGTTCTTTCCAGTGTTTCACCTTTTGTCTGAGATATAGATCCTACAACACTTTCTTTCTTTTGTTTACCGTAGCCAACAACCATTATTTCCGATAATACACTCACTTCAGGTACCAAAATCAAATTAAATTCTGCCTTTCCGGCAACATTGACTTCCTGTCTTTCCATTCCAATAAACGAAACAACGATAACTGGTGTTTCCTGCGGTATTTTTAATACAAAACAACCATTAAAATCTGAAATAGTTGCATAGTTTAAATTTCCTTTTACCATGATTGTTGCCCCAGCAATTGGTTCTTGCTCACATACTATTGTCCCCCTAATTTCTCTTAAATTTTGTGAGAACACATGAGTAGAACTAAAAACAAATACAACTAGAAGCAAAAAATACTTTTGTAGTTTAATCCTTAACATATTAAATAAGGATAAGTTTTGAATAAATAAATACATTGTACGTTCCATTACATAATCAGCTTAAATTCACTTAAGTATTCCAAATTCTTTGAGGCAAATAAACCTTTGTTTATTCCTATATCATTATCAAACCTTAAACGCCTCCCTCGATTTAGGCATTCACTTAAAAAGCTGCAATACACATTTGGTTT
Source organism: Labilibaculum sp. (assembly GCF_963664555.1). GTDB lineage: Bacteria > Bacteroidota > Bacteroidia > Bacteroidales > Marinifilaceae > Labilibaculum. The sequence goes on from NZ_OY761461.1 coordinate 3,638,013, forward strand.
TTCATAAACTTCTGTAATCATAATTTAATAAATTTAATAATTATTACAAATTGATATATTGGGGGTTTTATCGCTTACAATTCCTCATATCTTTCTTAATACATACAAATTAACACTTACACTCTGTCCTTATTTACAATAAGGACAGAGTGTGCGTTTTTTGTCTGCAAGCAGATTTCACAAACACTAATCCTTTCACGAATAAAAACCTAAAACTATTTCCTCTTGAAGTAACTTTAAGATCTTTTGTGTTATAGCCGTTCGCCTCAATCGTTTCCGTGCTATTACCTATATATAATTTAGTTTTTACACTCTTATCTATTCCAGTTTTACCAATAATCAGTAAATAATTCTCAGACAAGCGCTCGAAGCAATTTTATAATTAAAGATGTTCCTTTCTTCAAATTTTCGGATCTCTAGATTTGACAATGAAATTATTACAACGCATATTTGTGGTAAGCTTATAATATGTTCGATTGTTTGGATCATAGTCAATTGCTGATGCAAAAAAAACTCACTCACACTTTGGTCTTTAAATTGTAATTGTTTTATGTTGCCCAACATAAGATGAAATTGTTTCCAATTAACCATATCAGAACAATGAAACAGGGATCTGAAAACCTTCCTGATAAAATTGGATGATAAAAACAATCATTTCTTGAAAAGGATCATTCCTATAAAAGACAGTATTCCTCTTATATGAGAAGTAGTCGAAGTGAGCAACCAAACTATTTGATCTAAACACAGAGCAATTTGTATCTGATTTAGAAATACCAGTTGAAAAAGTTATAGATAAACCAGATAAGAGAACAACGCTGCAAATAAACATATAGAATCCCTTTTTCATCACTTTACATTTCTCCAAGTTCATTGAAATTAATTGTCTTTTGTACTAGACTAATAACTGTTAATAAATCAAAAATAAATACAATTAATATTAATGATTACTAATTCTGGATATGCAATTTTCAATTTCAGATATTCTTACAAAAAACAAACATATCATTGCTTAGGAATGCCGTCCTGAATCATCGGAATTGACAAATTAATAGCTATTTGGGGTTGTGCAGGCAGGGAATATTTGACTTTGTCGAAATACCAATCGGCAGGTAATTGTGTTCCGTCGATGCGGTCACACACACACACATTATTATTGTTTAAAAAGGAATTATGAAGTCAAACAAAGCAGGAATCGTACTTCCTCAGGCAGTAACACAATTACTCTGAGTTTAAAATAATCCTTTCTAGCTTAGTATAATACCTAATTAACATCAAAACCAGCTTCATAAAATATTTCTTTCCAGCTATATCTTCGTTAAAAAAGATGCAGTTCAGGCTACCCCGACTCTCTTTTACTTTTTAGCCTTGATACAGCTGAAAATTATTTTATTTTAAGATACTTTTGAAATCAAATTGGTACAAAAATTACTTTAACATAGTCGTTTCAGATAACCATTTGTAGAACTTAAAGAAACTTTGTGGAAAATCACGATATAAGAAAATATTAACAAGCATATCCATATAAATTTGTATACAAGCTAAACCGAAGACGTTTGGGTGAATATATTTTTTAATCACCAATAAAATACGAATCAGAAAATCTGAGAAGGTGATTTTCCGTAATATTTCCTAAAAACAGTACTATAATATCCCACAGTAGCAAACCCGGATAACTCACTAATTTCCGTTATGGAATATTTTTTTGATTGCAATAATGTCAATGAATAATCAAGTCGAATGGATTTAATAAAATCTGTTGGTGATTGATTTGTAAGAGATTTTACTTTTTTATACAATAATGAAGGACTAACATTCATTTTAGATGCAAAATCATTCTTTGAGAAATTAGAATTACTTATATTTTCCCGAACAACTTCCACCATCTGCTTAACAAACTGTTCATTAAGCTGATTATCATATATTTGAACACACTCATCATTAAGATTAATAGTTTTCAAGGCCTTATCCCGCGCAACTTCACGATTTTGAATAATAGTTCTTATTTTCTGTTGAAGAAGAGTAACATCAAAAGGTTTTGTGATATAATCATCTGCCCCAAGTCCCAAGCCCTTTAGCTGTTGAGCCTTATCAGATAAAGCTGTTAATAAAATAATTGGAATATGCGAAGTTTCATAGGTTGATTTAATTTTGCGGCATAACTCATAGCCATTCATGTTTGGCATCAGAATATCTGAGACAACTAAATCCGGAAACTCTTTAATAATAATTTTCCATGCCTGCTCTCCGTCAGCAGCTAAAAATACTTGAAAACTGGAAGTTAATGCTAATTTCAAAAATTCCTGCAAATAATCATTATCCTCAACAATCAATACTTTCATTTTTGTATCAACAGATGGCTCGATAACATCAAGCAATCCTTTATTCAAATCTTCGCCTATATATTCTGGATTGATTAATATTTTATTGGGTATTGGTTTATTTTCTTTAAACTTATCTGTTTCTATAATTGGCAGTACAACCTGAAAAGTGGATCCAATATTTTCCTGACTTGAACAAATAACTTTCCCTCCGTGCAGATCGACATAATTTTTCACTAATAATAAGCCAATACCGGAACCAATAACTTTAGAGTTTATGGCATTTTCGCCCCGATAAAACTCCTTAAATAATTGTTTTTGGGCAATTTTACTAATTCCTAATCCCCTATCTTTCACCTCTAATATCCATTTGCTCTTTGTGCAATTCAGCTTAACCAATATAGGTGTGTTCTCAAAGGAGTATTTCACTGAATTGGAAATTAAGTTATCAACAACTTTTTCAATCATAACTTCATCAAAAGCAGTAACAAAAGTTGAAACATTTGATTCAAATCTTATTGCAATATTTTTTGATTTGGCATAAGATTCAAACATCATCACCCTATTCTCAACTACTTTCACAATATCAGACATTACTAAAAAAGGCTTTTCTTTCCTCACATCAACTTTCTGAAAATCCATTAATTGAGTAACTACTTTTAGCAAGCGATGCGTTTGGTCTGTTGCCAGAAAAAGATAATGTAATGCTTTAGCTGATAAGTCAGGTTCTTTGTTCAATTCTTCAATAGGTCCATTAATCAAGGTTAATGAGGTTCTTATATCATGAGCGGTATTGGCAAAAAAATTAATTTTCTCTTCTGAGTGATTCTTTTTCAAACGATAAATGTAATATTTAAACATAAAAACTGCAAAACCCCCAATAACAATTAAAACCAGCAATTTAAACCACCATGTATTCCAGTACGGCGGAATAATTTTTAAGCTAATAAACCGCTCATCAATAATATCAGTCATAGAACTGTCATACATCCTAACCCGAAGAGTATACTCCCCACTCTGAAGATTAGAGTAGGATAAAATACGATTATTGCCAGGCTTGCTCCAGTATTTATCTAAACCTTCAATCTTCCACGAAAATTTTGCACCGGATGATGTAACTCCGATTGGAATCAATTCCAAACTAATTGTATTCTGATAATGTTTAAGAAACAGTTCCTGCAGACTATCTAAAGGAGATTCCAATTTAATGTCAGATGATTCCCGAACTGAACGGCCAGCAACGGTAAGCTCCTGATAAAATATCTTCCCATTATATTTTTGCAATGCTATTTGATCCGGATCAAAAATTAAGGCTCCTTTATTAGTTCCCCATATTAGCTTTCCAGAACTAAGTCTGAAATGTGAATTTTTATTATAAGACACATTATTTAAATTGTGCAGAGAACTAAAAGTTACAACCGTATTATCTTTTTCATTCAACCTGCAAATTCCTTTTTCTGTTCCTATCCAAAAAAATCCATTTAAATATTCAATACTATTTACAAAATTTGTTGTCAAACCAGAATCGACAGAAATTTGCTCCCTCTCTTTTGTTAAAAGATTGTATTTAATGATCCCATCGCCACTAGTGCAAAGCCAAGCAACGTTATCCCTTAAAAAAATATCATAAACCAGATACCCCTCCACAAGACTCTCTGTACTTCCACTATTCTTATCAAACAAAATCAAACTATTGGTTGTACCTATCAATAATTTATCGGAATTAAATTCCCGCATTACATTAACTGTAATATTCTTAAATGAAACAAATCGGTCTTCAGCTGATTTATAACATATTAAGGCACCCCGTACTCCTCCTATCCAAATATCCCCTGCACTATCTTTTAAAATATTAAATACAAAATTATTTGCAAATTCCACATTTGTTTCTTCCTGCGAATAATGTGCTAATTCCATTCCTGTTTTTGGATCAATTATATATACGCCTGAAGAATATGATCCAGCCCATATCCGCCCTTTCTCATCTTGACATAAGGAAAGAAATACCTGAGCATGTTCCTTATTATTATAATAGTACGTTTTCCATTGATTACTATTTACATTCAAATAACTGATTCCATTATTAGTGGCAAACCAAATATTTCCATCACAATCTTCAAAAACACTATTAACACAATCGTTAGCAAGAGAATTTGAATTATTGGCTACATGAATTATTTTTGTAACGTTTGAATTTTCCTGGTCATAATAAGACACTCCACCACTATAAGTACATACCCAAACCCGTTTATTCTTATCACAAAAAATATCATAAACTCCATTACCTTGTAATGAACTAGAATTGTCAACATCTTCCTTAAAAATGTTTATTACATTGCCATTATCTCCGCTAATTTCCCATAAACCTTGTCCATCTATTCCAATTAACAAAGTTGATTCAGAATTACGTTCAATATCAAGTATTGGCTGATTTGGGATGCTATCTGTACCCAACAAATTGAAATGTTCATTTTCTTCTTTTAGATAAAACAATCCATCTGCCATAGTGCCGATCCACAGCCTATTTAAACCATGATCGTAATACAAACAAGTAACAGCATAATTTGTCGGTTTCGCGAAAGAATAATATACTTCAGAGCTGAAATCAATTGTATTAAAAAACTTTATTGTCCCATTTACCGAATATAAAAATTGTTTTGAATCATACCATACTAAGGATTGTACAGCTTCTACCGCACCAACTATTTTCAAACCAGATTCCTTATTGTAAAAATACAAACCGAAAGTAGATGCTAACCATAAATTACCAAAACTGTCAACCAGCATTTCATCAATTGAGATATAATTATTTCTTAATTGTTTTGATATGTTAATTACTAATTCAAATTCGTCCTTGACTTTATTATATTTAAAAATTTGTCCATTATTTGTATATGAATACAGTCCGGCCTTTTCATAAACAAGGCTAACGGTTAGAATGTCAACAGTTTCAAAAGGCAATTGATAAGTTCTGATATCATCATGAGAATACCTTACAATTCCCATTTTTGAAGAAATCCAAATAAAACCATCATCGTCACTACAAGCCTTATTCGTTTCACGAAAAGATAAACCATATGTTTCATTCAAATTAAAAAACTGAACTTCATTTATACCAACGGCATTAAACACTCCAAAGCTCAATTCATAAATAAAAAAAAATACAAATATCAATTTTCGTAATCTCATAATCTTTTCTTCCTCTTGTTATTGTTATCGTACATTATGAAAATATTTATCGAGCTCAATTACAACTGTTTATTGGTAATCATCAACATTTATCCAGTCATATAAAGGGCTAAATTATAAAATTTCAACTGCCATACAAAAAACTTAGGAACACTAATTCAAACATCACTTTTCATTCAAAAATAAAATTTACATATAAATACACAACTGATCCTTCAGATAACAATTACCATCGCACAAACAAAAAGACTCACCACAAGCATTATCATTTCCTAAATTTCGCAATCAGATACCTGTAGAAAGATCAGCACATGTATCATATTTCAACTACCAAAACCATATTGACCTGTTTAAAGAATTTTGGCAACTTTATAAAGTTTACTCCTTTCCCTGATGGTTCAAATAAATAATCTGACATTAGAAATGCCCTAACAAGACATTAAGTTGTTTTTATATGAAGAAATTAACAACCACCACTAACTATATTCTTAGTGCGTATATTTATCATTTGTGCTATTCCAGCATGGTTTGCCAGTTTTATTAACCAATTGCAAAACAATAATACACTATTAGCATAATTACTATTTTTAATGTTAGATAATATTCTTCTAAAATTAGATATAACAGTTAACTTGTGTCCGGCTAATACCGGTTAATAAATTTACCTGTAAACCTTGGTATAAAAAAGGAGAGGGTACTTCCTCTAACTGTATTTCTCTCAAAGTTGTAATTTGATTTTGAGAAACACTTTATAATATGGATCAAATTAATGAATTAAAATTTGCCGGACAGCCGATAATCAAACTGATTATAAATTTGCTAAAAGCTGACAACATACCATTGCTAATACAGAGACTCGGCAGTGACCTATATTATACCCATCCTATTTTAATTCTTTTCTGTTTTTTGTATTCTTCAACAATAACAACATCCTTTCGGCATAACGTTCACCTAACATACGATATCCCTGAGCCGAAAAATGTAAATGATCCTTAACACCCGGACAACCTTCTGAAGAAATAATATATGAATTCGGAATCACCTCAGGAAGTGTGGCTATTATTGAATTCATACTTGCACACTTCCCTTCTTCGCCGGCACTAACCATTTCACCTGCAATCAGTGGAACTTTTTTAGGATTTAAATTCAGATCAGCTATCAAATTATCGTACACCAACTTTACTTTCTTTGTCCAAAGTGTATCGCCTGTATTTGATTCCCCCTGATGCAATAAAATGCCTTTTATTACACCTGTTTTTTGAGCTGTTTTTGCCATTTCAACAAGACGCAAATACGGATTCCCGTCATAATCCTTAACCATATTTTTCAACCAATCAGGCGACGATTCGACATAGGTTTTATAATTATCTTTATCAAACAGTTCTATTTTACATCCCCCAACAGCCACATTGATTACACCAACCTTAATGTTCTCCGGAAGGTTTTCTAATAGAGTGCGCCCAAAATAATCCACAGGAGTTAAGCCTGTATGACAGCGGCACAGAGGTGGAATTGCTGTATACCAGTTACCTTTTCTTCTGTTTAATTCAGGACAGTCAACAGTTGCCAGTACTTGAAAACGCTCGTTGACATTAACTGTATCCTGAGGTTCGAATCGTGCGTTTCCCTCCATATTAGATTGTCCCAAACTGAGGAATACGTACATCTCTTCTTTTGGAGAAATTGTATTGCTAATATGGAAGTAGTCAAAATCAACATAACCGTCAACCATTTTTGTGGCATAATTAAAAAGACCAAACCTATACCCCATAAAATGAGGCAGAGTGTAAGCCATTTTCAAGGAAACTCCTATTTTTTTCCAATTTTCACCATCAAAACTGTAATAGAACTCAGCTAAATCCTTACGTTCTTTAAAATCGCACTCTGCTTTTAAATAAACTATTTCCTGCTCAAAGGGTAAACTTTCAATTTCAACTGGTTTATTTGTCTGAGCACTAACCATTACTAATTTCTTTGCTCCATTTTCATTTTTTACTCCAACCAAACCATATTTTTTTTGCAACAAGGCCAAACCTGCAAAATCACCATCTTTCATATTTGAAACATCCAACTTAGTTGATCCTGAACATTCAGGACCAAAGGTTCGTTGAGTCAAAGTATTTCTGGCCGTTAAAAATGAAGTGTCGATTCTACTGGTTATTAAACGCAAATAACCATCCCTATCCTTTACTGACCAAAAATTATCCACTTCATTATGATTCCATTGCCAAACTAATGGCAAATTCTCCTCATTTTTGGTTCTATTGAATTCATCTGATGCAACAATACCAGGAATTAAACCTCTTGATAGGGGTAAATGAAGTATTTCAGGAACTTTGCCATCTACTCCGAGCACCGGCCATCCATTTTTCCACGTAACGGGTACCATATATGGTATACGACCTACAGCACCATTATCGCGGAATAAGTAGGCAAACCATTTTCCATCCGGAGTATCAATTAGTCCACCTTGAGCCACACCTTTATCTTGCAATGCCACACGACCTTCGTAAGGTCCTGTAATCTTATCTGCCCGATGAACAATAACTGTTCTCATTCCTCCTTTGGGCCATGTAATATGAAACAAGTAATACTTGCCATCAATTTTGAATAATTGAGATCCTTCGGCTGGTAATCCTACATTGGTTCCTGCAGGTGCACTTGCATTTTCTATAATCACCTTTTCTGATCCCGGGATAATACCAGTTAATTTTTTATTCAATTCAACCATTTTAATATTGCCGCTGCCATAAATCATATATATGCGGTCATCATCGTCAAAAAACAGGGAATGGTCATGTAACGAAGGTTTGAAAGACATCTTCTTCCATGGCCCTTTTTCAATATTTTTTGTCGTATAAATATGTGTTTTACCCGTAGTACTAGAAAAAGTACTTACGTAATATTTTCCTTTATGATAACGAAGACAACTTGCCCATGAACCTTTTCCATACGCATTTTTTCCATTATTTAATGATAGTGCATCGTTACTTTCCAACACATTATATGCATAGTTAACCAATTCCCAGTTTACAAGATCCGTAGATTTCATAATAGGAACTCCCGGGTTCATGTGCATGGTAGTACTGCTCATATAATAGGTATCACCCACTCGTACTATAGACATATCAGGCACGTCAGCATATATCACTGGATTATGTGCCAAATTTTCCTGAGCATAAAGGTGACTACACATTAAGATATATACAAAAAGGATACTACTGTATAAACGGATAAACTTCATTTTAAATTTTTTAATTAAAAAATATTCCACTCCTTATTGAAAATAAATAATTCACTTATAGATCGTTATAATATTTATTAAGAAGACCTCGAAAAGCTTATTAATACTTATAACAATCGAATCTAATCTGTACTAAATTAAGCTTTAATCAAATCAGCCTATTTTATTTTAAGATATTTCACTTTCAATATCAGACATAAACAATCCTGTTGTAATACATTAACTTCAATTACTAAGATAGTATTTAAAGAAATTAACGCATTTCAAATAAATCCAACAAACAAAAATGATAGTTATTGATATTATATATCTTAATTATCCACTCCCTCAAGACACTAAACAAGAGTAAATAATTTATGTCAAAATTACACTATAAAAAAAGGCCAACTGTGTTCCTTTCAAAATTTACTATTCTGAATATCAAACACAATTGACTCCTTTTTCCCTTTTTAGAAAGGATTTGTTTTTAAACTAAATACAAGAACTTCCACAGCTCCTGTATATAGTTTTGTTTTTGTTGTTCATTTTTAACCAGGTACTCTATGAGCTAACTGCTCGTTAATTAATTTGGTTGAGCATCATTTGCAGCGGTAGCATACAAACCTAATAAACAACCCGTAAATCCTTTAGCCCTATTGGTTGAAAGTATATCTCCGGAAACAACTCCGCCAACGTTTATAAAATCAGATCCATCAATGGAATAAGAAAACTCATATTTATCCCCATCTGCAGCAACTTTTAATCCAAGAGGTTTTTTAATGTCTATTTTTTCGCTTGCAATAACCACTGACTGTCCTTTTTCCGTCCTTTGAAGTACGAGGTAATAATCTTTTTCTTTCTTAGTAATTCCAAAAACATAATTAAAACCTTCGTTTTGCAAACATGTTATTCCAGCTAAATCTTTTTCTGAAGATGGTTTATAGTCAATATCTGCTGAAAAGGAAAAAGTATTGTGCTGCTGGCGGTAAAATAGTGTTGATGTAGGTTTAAGCTCTTTTATATTTACATCAAACGGATTAATTCCTAACCCTTTTTTTGTCAAAGAGATAAATTCTTCCCGAGGCCCTCTAAGTCCTATCCATCTATCATCCAAGTTTTCTGAATTGAAATCTTCCTTATACACAAAGTTTCCATTGGGAAAAAATCCATCCTTACCTGTTCTATTCCCGGTTACACCTTCAGGCATTTTTAATTTTGGTTCCATAGGTATAAGTCCATTTTCAAAAACGGGGAACAAACCAGACCAATCAACAGGTAAAATAAATGTTTCACGTCCAATATTTACCCTGTCCTTTTCATTAGGGCGAATGGCAAGAAATACTCCATAATATTTATCACCCGGTCCCTTTACAATATCTGCATGACCAGCCCAATCAACTTTATAATTTCTATTATTGCCAAAATATCTTTGTGTTAATATAGGATTACTTGGCGCTGGATTAAAAGGTCCTTTAGGACTTGAACCAATAAATACTACTTCACTATGCCAGCCTCCGGTACCTCCTTCAGCACACATTAAATAATAATTGCCATCTTTTTTATATAAGTGAGGAGCCTCAATCCAAATTGGTCTTTTAGAAATATCAGTTCCACCATTCACAATTACTATGTCTGACTCAGGGATGATTTTGTCATTTTCCACATCATATTCCCAAACTTTGATAACCCGATGCCCATTATATAATTCCTTACCTTTTGCGGGAGCATCATTATGCACGACATATCCTTTCCCATCATCATCAAAAAATATAGAAGGATCAATACCTGCAAAATCAAGTTTGATAGGATCACTCCACCCTTTCATTGGGTCTTTGGTCTTAACTATAATATTCCCAAGTCCTCCTGCAAACGCAGTAGTAATCATATAAAAAGTATCATTATGAGGATTATATGTTATTCCAGGTGCATACACTCCTGAACTGATGCCGGTATCATGAACATCTAATTGTGATGTACGATCCAAAACGTGACCAATTTGTTTCCAGTTTACCAGATCTTTTGAATGAAAAATTGGTACTCCCGGAAACATGGCAAACGACGAACATACCATATAATAATCATCTCCTTTTCTTGTAATAGCCGGGTCTGGATAGCATCCTTGCAATATCGGGTTGTAGAATTCCCCCTCCTTTAACGGAAAATCGTTATAAACCTTGTCGTTTCCTTGATAAACAAAATTATTAAACACAGGTCCATTTTTTTGTGCTTTTGTTTGAGCACATGCGCTAACAGCAAATAACATTACAATACAACCTGACAAAAAATACACCGGCCATTTTGTTGACTTAAATTTTATTTTTAGAACTCTACTCATCATTTTTTATTTAATCTAATTTATTTAAAAACTCTCTTGAATAACTGCAATAACATTCTTCCAATTAATTAATAGTCTTTATTCCTCATTTGTTTTTGACATGTTTTAAATTCTCCCAACACCTAATAATCAGAATTATTCATCCTGATCATTGGCTCTACCATACCAATTTAATATGAAACTCAATCCTGTTTATGTTGAGATATATGTACTCCCCGTTGCAATAGTCCTATCACCTACTTGTTCAATTTTGCTGCGAGTTCTGCGTAGATTCATGGTGTTATATTTCTTCTACAATACCATAATTTATCAGCTAACCAGACCTATTCGAATGCCTTTTTATTGAACCAGGCAAAACAAATACTGGGCTATATTAATATTTGATGAAATTATATTATAGGAGGAAAATCGATTTTAAATCTTAGATAAACATTTTCAATTTTGGGACATATCAATGATTAGTCATGTATTTAGATACACAAAAACAATAAAAGATGATTTGAAAAACCGGAAATAGATTAATATTCCAAATTATCCAGATCAAAAAAAAAAATCTTCAAACCTGATTTTTACAACTATTTTATGTCATTTAGAAATCAACACATGCCGGTATAATGCTTTCCCAATGGATTGGTGTTGCGCAGGTAGAGATTATTTGACTTCGTCAATTTTCAATTAAATACTAATTGGCATTATAAAAAAAGCCACTATGAAATACATAATGGCTAACTTAATAAGTAATATTACAATGAACTTGCAACAAAAAAGTGGACAAAGAGTTAGGTCATGCAGCCATTTTATATTTGTTTAATAGTTTTCCATATTCTATTGAAGAAAGTACAGGTACATCAATATAAAACACACCTTAACTTCATTAATTCAAAAGGTTCTATTATTTAATTCCGTAAAAAGAGATAACCTGATTGGGTTTAGTATCTACATCGTATTCATAGATTTTTTGTAACGGGTTATTCTGCATCTCTTCTTTCGTATTATTAATTGGTTGAGGTGTAGTTTTTAAAAGGTAAAAACCATTTGTATTTTCACCTTCAGCTTGCCTTATGCCATCTCCACGCAATGGAATGTAGGAACGCACACGGCACAAACCGCCATTTAATGAGTGAATTTCGGCTTTGACCAGTTTCCCTTCTGCCCACTGCATACTAACTTCAAACCCGCCTCTTGCTTTAAGTCCACTAACAGTTCCATTACGCCACACAGCAGGCAAAGCCGGCAACAAATGAATTGCTTCATCGTGGCTTTGAAGCAGCATTTCTGCAATACCTGCTGTACATCCAAAATTACCATCAATCTGAAAAGGAGGATGTGCATCAAAAAGATTTGGATAGGTGCCACCTCCGCCACCCATACCACCATTTCCGGCAACAGGCTTTAATTGATCTGTAATTAACTTAAAGGCATGATCGCCATCAAGCAAACGTGCCCAAAGATTAACTTTCCATCCCATAGACCATCCTGTAGATTCATCGCCACGTGCCAGAAGTGATGTTTTTGCAGCATCAAATAATTCCGGGGTGCGGTAGGGTGAAATTTGATTTGATGGATATAGGCCATAAAGATGAGATATATGACGATGATGGTCATTGGCATTATCTAAATCTTCCATCCACTCTTGTAACTGTCCCCATTTGCCAATTTGCATTGGAGGCAAACGTTTTAAGGTTTGATTTAAGGTGTCAACCAATTCGGGATCTTTATCCAAAATTTGAGCAGCGTTTATGGCGATTTTAAACAGATCAAAAACCAATTGATTATCCATTGTTGTTCCTGCTGTAATTGAGGTGGAACGCCCCATTGGTGTATTCTCCGGTGAAACAGAAGGACTTACAACCAACCAGTTATTTACAGGCTCTTCAACCAGAAAATCCACAAAGAACAGAGCTGCGTCTTTGATGACAGGATAAACAGATTTTAAATAGTCTATATCTCCGGAAAAGGCATATTTTTCAAACAGGTGTTGCGACAACCAGGCACCTCCCATTGGCCACATACCCCAATTGGCTCCATCTATAGATCCATTAATTCGCCAGATATCCGTATTATGGTGTAACACCCAGCCTCTGGCACCATACATATCCTTTGCAGTTTGTTTTCCTGTTTCAGATAGTTCGCGAACCATTTTAACCAAAGGTTCGTTCATTTCGGATAAATTGGTAATCTCAGATGGCCAATAATTCATTTCGGTATTAATATTCACTGTATACTTACTATCCCAGGCAGGGAAAAGGTTTCCTGCCCAGATACCTTGTAAGTTGGCGGGTTGCGTACCAGGACGCGAAGAAGAGATTAACAGGTATCTGCCAAACTGAAAATAAAGAGCCACCAATTGCGGATCGTTGCCTTTGGCAAACTCTTTTATACGCACATCGGTTGTATTCTTTACCGAATCGGATCCCCCCAAATCTAACTTAACGCGGTTGAAAAATGAGCGATAATCGGCAATATGCTCCATCAAAGCTTGCTCATAGTCTTTTTGTATTGCTTTATCGAGATATCTGTTTACCCTTTTCTCGGCGTTGCCACTTACATCTTTATAACTATTAAAATTGGTTGCAACGGAAATATAAAGAGTTGCTTCGTTGGCATCTTTTACAGTTAATAATCCGTTTTCAGCAGAAACAGAACCGCCTTTCGTAGTAATCTTAACTTTAGCATTGAAAGCTACCTCCCCTATTATGCCCTCCTGATCGCTGCTGATGCCAGACATTATTAGTTCATCATTGCCGTTTGTGGAAACAGTTACTTCGGAAGGTCTGTCCATACTTGCAGAAAAATTAATGACACCTGATTTATCTGCTTCTATTTTTGCAATAATAACTTCATCGGGATGGGAAGAAAACACAGTGGTTTTATAGTTAACACCTTCCACTTTATAGGAAGATGCTACAATGGCATCATTGATATCCAACTCTCTGTAATAATCGGTATAGTTCTCATGCCCCGGAAACGACAGCTTTAAATTACCTGCCGTTTGATAAGACATCCCATGAGACTTTTTACTAATCATTTTCTGATCGACCAGATCACGCGCTTCAGCAAATTTGCCTTCAAAAATAAGCTTGCGTACTTCGGCCAATGCATCTTTTGCAGCGGGATTATCGTTACGGTTAGACCCTCCTGCCCATAACGTATTTTCATTAAGTTGGATAACTTCATTACAAGGGTCGCCAAAAACCATTGCGCCTAAACGACCATTTCCAATAGGTAAAGCTTCTACCCATTGTTTTGCAGGTTTATCGTACCACAGCTTCAATTCCTGCTCTTGTGCCTTTTTACACGAAGAGACGAAAAGTAATAGAATGAGAGCATATAAAAATATAGGTTGAATTCTTTTCATTTGTTTACATCTACTAAATTAATATTCAATTACCTGCGCAGTTCAGGTTGTACCTTTAATACAGAACTTGTGATTTTCATAGTAGATAGGCTCGTATCCCATCTGCAGGGTCTTTTCCCAGTGTACCAATGATTATCTCATAATCGGTTAATTCGTATTTGGTAATAAATATTGGTCTTTTACCTATGAATCATTTTAAACGATAAAAGGGATAGATTCTGCACAGCAAGAAAAGGGTTACAGAAAAAACTCTCTGTAACCCATATGTATAAATTTATTTTGAGAATCGCCAGTAATCGAAATACATGATTCTACCCGTCTTATCTCCTTTAAATACGAAATAGATATCGTGAACACCTGACACCTTTTTAATATCAATAGTTCTTAGCTCCCATCTGTCATCGCCACCAGTTATTGGAACTTTTACGGTTCCAATTGACTGACCATCCTTACTATCCAAGCATATCTCCATTGTAACACCCCCATTATGAGTTGTACCAACACGAGCGCTAAATTTTGAAGCCCCTTCTTTACGAAAATCAACATCTGCAACTTTGATATAAGAATCGTTACACATTGCTGAAATAAAAACGCCAACTACGTCATTACAATTAGACTTTACCCCTTCAGACCAAGCCATGGTTTCAGCTTGAGTCATAATATAAGGGTTAAGTGTTTGCACCCCTTCTTTAATACCCTCAGTCATGTTCATTTGTACAATTGAACCATCTTTGTTAAACTTTACCTCTTCAACACAAACAGAACGGGTAAAACCACCACCACCAGACAAAGCGCCATTGTGATAGAAGAAATAGGTTTTGCCTTTAAAATCGATAATGCCAGGATGGTTGGTAAAACTACCACCTTGGGTAGGCATTACAACTCCCCCATACTTCCATGAACCAAGAGGGCTTTTTGATATTGAATAGCCAATATGCTCAGGAATTGGACCTGCTGCAAAAAGCAGGTAATACAAATCGTTACGTTTATACAACCAGGGACCTTCTTCATAGCTGGTTGGCCTATCAGGATTTCCTTCGCGTTTTCCAAAAGATTCAATCGTATTTGGAAACTGCTTTATTGCACCTTCGTAGGAAACCATATCTTCATTCAACTTCACATAGTAACAACCGGGGTTACCCCATACCATATAAGCCTGACCATCATCAACAAAAACAGTAGGGTCAATATCTGCAATGCTATTCGAAATCAGTGGTTTTCCTAATGGGTCTTTGAATGGCCCATAAGGGCTATCTGCCACCGCAACACCAATAGAGCCTTTACCATCTTTACTGGTGATAGGTACATACCAGAAAAATTTTCCATTTCGCTCGATGCATTGACCTGCCCATGCGTTCATTTTTGCCCAACTAAAATCCTTGTAAGACATTACTGAGCCATGATCGGTCCAGTTGACCATATCTTCGGTGGTATATAGCTTCCAATCATTCATCACAAACCAACTGGATTCATTTTCATCGTGAGAGGTATATAAATATACCTTGCCATTATACACCATTGGTGCAGGATCTGCCGTATAACTTGTTTGTACAATGGGGTTTTGCCCATTTACCGTTGCAATATCAGCACCAATTATTAAGCCCAATAGAACCCATATTTTATTAATATACTTCATTCTGTTGTTTTTTATTTGGTTAACACAACACCTCCATTAGGCTGAATGGTTATAGTAACATCACCTTTTTTAGAAACTTTTACGTTCCCTAAAGATGTTTCCAACTTCCTGTTATCGTTATACATTGCAACACTTTGTCCGGCAAACATTGGCAATTTCAATTTTAACGTTTTTGCCGATTTTTCTGCATTAACGCCTGCCACGTACCATTTCTGTCCATGACGGCGGGCTATTACAGAATATTTACCGGGGTAGCCTTCAATATATCTTGTTTCGTCCCAGGTTGTTGGAATATCTTTCATGAAATCTATTTCAAATTCCGGTGCATCGATAAGGTTATTAGGCGTTAAGGCAAACATTTGAACAGGATTTTGAAACAAAACAGCTATTGCCAATTGAAATGCATCGGTTGTTACCCTCGTTTGCCCTTCCTTATTATCTCTATTCAAATGTTTGTTAAGAAATACGCCTCCAAATTCCATACTTGCTACGGAGTTACGCATAAACGGATGCAGTGAAGCATAGAAGGCTTCCTTTTCACGAATATCCTGTACAAAAACAAGCATTTCAGAAGCCAGTACCGCTTCGCTGCCTACAAAGTTCGGATACATTCGTTCCCAACCCCGTGGAAGTGTAGTACCATGAAAAACAATCATTAACCCATAATCATTGGCATCAGAAAGGATATCTTCGTATAAACGCATGGTCTCTTGCTTATCCCCACCAAAGAAATCTACTTTTAACCCTTTTACACCGGCTTCTTTTAACCATTTCATCTCCTTTTTACGGGCAATAGAAGAATTCATCTTATTTAAAGGTGTCATAAAAGCATCATTGGCTGCACCATTGGAATTGTACCAAAGAAAAACACCCACATCCTTTGATGCGGCATAGTTGATAAGCTCTTTCATCTTCTCATATCCAATATTTTTATCCCACCATGCATCAATTAAAATATACTCATAGCCCATATCAGCTGCCAAATCAACATACTTCACCTGATCTTCATAATTCATGCTGGCATCCTGCCATACAATCCAACTCCAGGTACTACGTCCATATTCAAATTTTTGGGAAGCTTCATACAAAGGCTCAACGACATCGTAAGGAATGGTTGTTTCAACAATTGGTTGAAGTGTTTCTCCTATTGTTATGGTGCGCCAAGGTGTAACGCCAGGAAGGCCAATTTGTGCACCTGAATTTCCAAAGCCATTGTTTTGCTTCGGGTTTGGAAATTCGACGGTATAACCGCCATTTTTGAATCCACTCAAATGAGCTGCACAATATTGGCTATTAACACCGGTTTCAGAAACTAAAGCCCAACCTGTATCTCCAATTCGAAACAAACCAGGAAAAACATACCCTTCTCCAGAAGTTGTTTGATCCATTGGCACATTAGCCTGATATCCACTTTCGTAGCTTGGCGCTGTGCGTGCAAATCCCTCCATCGGATTCATCATAAAGGATAAAAAGGCATTGGTACCTGTAGGAAAATGAAAACCTGTAGTTTCTTTCTCAACCACACAAACCATTGTTTTATCCCATGCAGGCAATTCGTAACGAAATGCAATGTTGTTGTTGCTAACCTGAAATAAAACTGCTATTTCTTTTTCCTGTTCGTTTTTAAAGGAACATGCAAGAGTATTGGCATTGTATTCTACATCAGACTGCTTAATTTTTTCTTCTGTGTAGCTTTTATATACATTACCTGTTGTTGACTTAACCAGAACCATCCCCTTGCTAAAATCGCCCTCATTAGTAATTAACCCTAAGGGAGAATCCACTAAAACGGTTGACTCTTTATAAGAAACAGAATAAACCAGGTTGCCATTTTTCACCTCAATATTTACTTTGAGGTTGCCATCAGGGCTAAATACCATTTTTGCTTGTTGCGAATAGATTGCTGTTGCCAGAAGCATACAGCCTAAAAAAAACAATGCTCTCATATTGTTGAATTATTTATTTTATAAATTTCCATGCATCAAAGTGAAAAAGCTCACCTTCACCTCCCTTAAAAACAAGATAAAGATCATGCTTGCCTTTCACTTTTTTCACCTTTGTTGTGAA
Organism: Labilibaculum sp.; assembly: GCF_963664555.1. Classification (GTDB taxonomy): domain Bacteria; phylum Bacteroidota; class Bacteroidia; order Bacteroidales; family Marinifilaceae; genus Labilibaculum. Next base: position 3,656,139 of record NZ_OY761461.1, read on the forward strand.
TGACTTCCATCTATCATCCCCACCTGTATTTTCAATTTCACAATTACCAATAAGTGAACCATCTTTATCATCCAACCTAATCTCTATTTTCCCTATGACTAAGGAAGTCACAATGGCTTCAAACTCTTTTGCTCCTTTTTCAAAATCAACACCTACAACTTGTAAATAGTCATTATTATGAATATGGGTTACATACATTCCTTTTGAAGTATTTTTATTTGTCTTAAGCCCCTCGCTCCAAGCCATTGTTTCTGCTTCAACATTTTGGTAAGGATTAAATGAGCCAATTTGAGCAGGTCCCTCTACGGACCAATAATGGCGATTTTGTATTGTGCCATCATCATTATAAACCATTTCATCCATATCAACCGATCGCCTTTCATAAAAGGTGCTTGTTGATTGCTTTATAAGATCGTAACTATGCCCAAAACAATATGATTTTCCTTTAAAGTCAATAATACCAGGATGATTACCTCTTGTTAACTCAGAAGCATCTACAATCATACCCTTGTACCGCCATGGCCCTTTAGGCGAATCACTCATAGCATAGCCAATTCCTTCCGGACAACATGTTGAAGCATAAGACAAATAATAATGGTCTTTCCGCTTCCAAACCCAAGGGCCTTCCTGATAGTTTTTAGGTTTTGAAGGCTCTTTAACTATTTCTCCTGAAACAGAAATCATATTCTCATTCAATTTAACGTAATATAAATCTGGGTTTCCCCAATATAAGTAAGCCTGACCATCATCGTCAATAAAAGGAGTTGGATCAATATCGTTCCAAATATGATCTGAATCAATTAAACGTTTTCCTAAAGGGTCTTTGAAAGGCCCATATGGGCTATCTGCCACCAACACGCCTAATCCATTACCATGCATTGGACAATACATATAAAACTTTCCATTTCGTTCAATACATTGAACAGCCCAGGCTCCATTATCTTGTTTTGCCCATTTAAAATCCTTAAGTGAAGCTACAGTACCATGTTCAATCCAATTAACCATATCTGTTGATGTATAAAGAAGCCAACCGAGCATTTTAAATCCCTCTGCATCATCTTCATCATGAGATGTATATAAGAAAACAGTATCATTATACACCATTGGAGCAGGATCTGCTGTATACTTGGCTTGAATTATCGACTTCTGTTTAATTGAATTTTGTGCCTTACTATTTACTCCTGCAATGACAACAAAAAATACAATTGAGTAAAGAACAACTAATCTTTTCATCTACTTAATAATTAGTAAAACATTAATAACCAAAACAAATCACAAACACACTCCGATATGTCAGCTAATTTGCTTTGCCCATGACTATTTCATCTTTTTAAATTTTATTTTTTCACCAAATGCCTGCCCTTTCGAACCGACTAAAGACTCACAAGTGACTGTATTACTTTGTGCTATATTCTTAAATACTTTACAAACCGCTGCCAACATTGTAGTCTAATGTTATTTTTCTGCCGGTATAAACAACAACCTTACCAATCCTTGCTTTGGAATTATCTCCCTTTACTTTATTTGTTGAAACTTTGACTATATTGAATTTCCTATTTTTAAGCATTCCGGGGAAACTTCCTTTTAAGCTATCAATAGTCAATACTTTTTCAGCATCGTTCCAATTAAAAGTGATGGTTGAATACATGCCTTTCTCATAGTTGTAATTGTCGTTTTCGTCTTCGTACAAAGTAAATTCGCCATCGGCACCTTCATAAATACGAATTTCAAGCATATCCCATTTTTTTTCTGCTGCATACTGCACTTTTGGCCCGAATGGAAGAATGCTGCCAGCTTTTATATATAAAGGAATTTTATCAATGGCAGTTGTAACGGTAATATTCTGTCCTCCTAAGTATTTTTCGTTTGTCCAGAAGTCGTACCACTCTTCGCCAGCGGGCAAATAAACATTTTTAAATTTAGGTTTACGGAAATTAGTTTCTGTATTGCTTTTAGTATCTTCCTTCTCTGCTTTATCCCAACCAGTATCCGCATCAATTTTCAATGCTTTTTCCGGGGTATATTGCGCACTATCAATAGGAGCCACTAATATCGACTTGCCAAACATATACTCATTTCTCAAATCTTTTACATTCTCATCATTAAAATCCATTACTAAAGCCCGCATAAAACTTGACTGATCTTTAGTAACGTCCCATGCTGTAGCATAAATGTATGGAAGAAAAGAATAACGCAAATGAATTATTTTTTCGATAGCATCATAAATTGGTTCTCCCTTTTTACCAAACTGATAGATTTCTCTGGGAACATCTGTTCCATGAGAACGCATCATAGGTGTAAATGCTCCAAACTGCAACCAACGAACATATAGTTCCTGATATAAAGGATTTTTTGAACCGGAGCCATCATTCCAATTTTTATTATAGGCTCCTGCAAAAAAACCTCCAATATCGCTGTTCCAGTATGGAATACCACAAAGAGAAAAGTTCAAACCTGCCGGAATTTGATTTCTCAAAGATTCCCAAGACGAACTAACATCACCCGACCATGTATTAGCACCATAGCGCTGTTGTCCGGCAAAAGCCGAACGGGTTAAAATAAACACGCGCTTATCAGAAGAAACTTCGCGCTGATGTTCATAAACCCCACCAACAGTCATTAACGGATATGCATTACGAACTTTTCTAAATGAGCCCAAATAAGTTTTATTATCCATATCCTGTGCTCTGAAATCAAGATGATCAGGTTCTGTGGAGTCCATCCACCAACCGTCCATCCCCAACTTAAAGATACCTTGGTTTAAATATTTCCAGTATATATCGCGGGCTTCAGGATTATATGGATCATAAGGTTTAACTCCGGATGGATAATCTTTGTTGGGAGGCCAACTGGTCAGCCCGGATTGAGGCCAGGTTCCAATATTGAGCAACATTCCCTTTGGATTCATTTCACGATAAGGTTTAGTCATAGGGCCAAAGGAAGACCAAATGGAAATAATTATGTGTGCATTCAAGTCATGAATATCATTCACCATTTTTTGCGGCTTTGCAAAATCAGGATTAAGGAACTCCATGGCATTCCACAGGTAATTATTTCCCCAATATTGCCAATCCTGTATAATGCCATCAAGTGGCACGCCCAATTCCCGGTATTTTTCAACGACTCCAACTATCTCGTTCTGAATCTTATAACGTTCTTTGCTCTGCCAATAACCAAAAGTCCATAAAGGAAACATTGGCACTTGCCCGGTTAGGTTACGCATACAAGCAATTACACCATCGGAGTTGCCACCATACATAAAGTAGTAGTCGATACCATCGCCAACTTCTGAACTAAAACTGGTTGACTCACTATTATCCTTAAAGGTGGTAGGAGAGTAATTATCCCAATATACCCCATATCCTTTCTCAGACAAGAAGAAAGGCACGTAATCTTCGGTGTTGTTTTGCACCATTCTTACTTCTTGATTACGTTGCGACATTTTTCCCCGCTGAAGAATTCCCAAGCCATAAATTGCCTCGTTTTCATCCAGAACATATGACTGTGAGACACTATAAGTTGTATCTCCGGCATCAATAAAATCAGTAAATTTACCTCCATATGCTTTTTCGTTCAACAAAGGTTCTCCTGATATTGTTTTAAATGCCACTTGCCCATTCTTTAAATTTAATACAACACTAATTTTCTTACTCTTCAAGGTAATTTCCCTGCCCATTTCTTGGATATCAAAAATCTCTTCCTGAGGCTGCATAATCACAGAGAGGCTCTTTTTTTCAAACTCGTCACCCTCCGGAAATTTTAATATCCGAACTGTTGATGGTCCATAAAATTGAATTTCTATTTCAGTAGAATTTATTACTGTTTTAATACCCAGATCTGTATGTTTATATGATTGACCTTTACTGGTATTGTATAACGAAAAGACCAGTAAGAGCAATATATACATATGCTTTAATTTCATAATAAAAATATTTTTAATAATCATGCAATTCTTCAAGTTTACCTTTATTTAAAGGTATTTTCAATATTCCATTTTTAAAACTTTAGTTGCAACCACTGTTCCATCTGAATAAAGTTCTTTAACTATAAAAATTCCTCTCCGATTATCTAAATCAGTTATTTTTTGTCCTAATAAAGTAAAATATGCAGTTGACGTAACCACAGCGCCTGAACTTGGAATATTATAAATCCCATTCGTTTTTTCTACTTGTCCGAATAGAGCAATAGTTTTACTAAAAGCTCCTGCCGAAGAAAGCTCAATATCCCCACTATACATATTGTCTGTTAAACCGGAAACTAACCTTACATATATAGTAACCAATGAGACTTCACCCTTATTCGGACCAAGCGATATCATTTGAGAATATCCCTGTGTCTCTTCTAGTGATATTTCATAATTGGCAGAAGATGTAATGACAATATCATTCGTCAATTTATTACCGGAAACTATAATTTGCTGTATAGTAGATGGTCCTGTATCAATTCCATAATAAAAATCATTAAGCTCTGTAATATTATTTGAGTTAATATCCTGAATATTAATAGATGGTGGATCATATTCGCTGGAATTAGATAGGAATACAGTATCAATTACAAAAGGATTACTGCCATTAGACCAAAAACCTGCAATATAAATATGTTCCGAATTAAGAGGTGTACCATCATTTTTATTTGCATGTTCCAGCATTACAACCACTTCATTTTCATTACCGAACTGATACGAAGCAGGTGATCCCCAATAACTACTACCATCATAAATATTGAATGATATATCGGCAGTATTATTTCCACCTAATCGAGCAATGATATATTTATAACCAGTTAAATCAATTCCTTCATATTGCCAACCTCCAAAACCATATAATCCGGTTTTCAGCGTATTGGTAACTCCATCAAAAGAGCCATTTTCCCAGATATCAGGATTAAATAAATTATTTGTTAACGGAAAAGTGGTTGAAGTAATATTTAATGTCACTTGCTTTTGTACACCTAAAGGTCCTGTGTAAGCTATATCAATAGTTGCTTCTCCATCCTTAAATGAGTAAATTCTTCCATTAGAAACTTCAACGACCGAGGGATTGTCAATAGTGTACTCAGCAAGAGAACCTACATTTTCGATATGCCCATCAGCAAAAACAGCCTTTATTTTTAAACCTACAGAGCTACCTGTTAAAAGTGTTAATTTCTCCCCACTTTCAACAACCAGATCCGATAACGTTAAATAGTCATCTGCAGCACCTTCAAAACTATATTCCTTTGCATATTCTTGATACCAATGATAAACCGGCCATGGACAAGCCTCCGGATCATTTAGAAAGACATAATTCTCACCTTCAGCAGGAGCAATTCCTGTAAAATCATCCAACAGGTCAGGACTTGTAAAAAGGAGCCAACTTACATTGCCGCAACTGTCAACAATCTTCTTCAAATTTGCACCGAAACCATCTCCACCAGCAATACCGGTAATATCTTTACCCCAGGATGCGTTGTATTTTTCCGGCGCCCAATCCATCTCTGTTACCATAATAGGTGCCATATCAGCTATTGGCTGAACCTGATTATTCCATCCATTTTGGAAAGGTTCATAGCCTTGACCACTGTTAAACCACCCTGGATAAACATGCACTGCATAACCAATATTATCACCTTCAATGGGATTAGCTGCATACCCGGAATACAATGACTGATATCCTAAACCCGGTATCCAAAGTATGTTATTTGCACTCTCCCTTACAGCATCAACAATTGCCTGAAAATAGATTTTAAGCTTATCGAAATGACCTTGCGTACCTGCGCCATATGTTCCATCGTATCCAAGTATATCAACTGGTTCATTAGCTAATTCAAACATAATATTAGGATTGTTTTTTAATTTGGGATGTTGAGCAACATATCCCCAAACCTGAATAAGATATTGCTGATATGCATCGCCGATAGCTATCTCTTCGGGACAAACTCCCGGAGGACGCATTACAACGTACAATCCCTTTGAGATTGCATATTCGGCCATGGGGATAAAAACCTGATCGAGATATGTTTTAAACCGATTAAAGTCAAAGGCAGATATATCGTTTTCACCATTAACCTGCACACCCGGAGTATTGGACCAATAAGGATCCATATGCAATCGGATAAAATTCATTTTCCAACCGGCCTGCAATATACCGTCAATTAAGCCTTGGTTATAAGTCAAACATGCAGCCACATCAAAGTTGGTCCATTTTGAATTCTGTTCGTTAAACCAAGGAGAGTATGTTTGAGCAAAACCGTGCAAATTTACAATATGACCAGAAACATCTTTTAAATATCTCCCCTCCACATGCAACTGAGGCATTGGCATTCCTTCCCATGCAAATGTGATATTTACATGGAAAATAACTGCTAATACCAAACACAATTTTAAAATTACTGTCTTCATCATGACTATTTTTTTGTGTGACTTTTAATAATATTGCTTATTAATTACAATTGTACAAACGTTATCAGGCAATCTATCTTCCACCTTTTCCCTTTGGATTTGCGATCTTATTTTCAGTCCACAAAAAGAGAATAGTGTTGCGAACCAAATTTTTGATCGCAACACAGCCTCATTTAGTTAAAAAAATTTATTGCAGGCAACAAACCTTTTTTCCTGTTAAATATTTAATTGTTAAAACTTCATTATACCGATCAGTGTTACTCATACAAATTGTAGAAAAATGTCTATTAACAGATAAACTACAGAACTAATCGACCAAACCTTATGAATCCATTCTACAAATTTCCGATCTCAACCTACACATCATTGAAATAATATTTTACTTAAGTTATTACCAACCTCATGAAAAAATAACCTTGGTAAATAAAAATTTTAAACACTTAAAAAATCCAATAATACTATTATCCTTATTTTGCCCAATCCTTCCCATCAGGTGTCCTGCGCCACTCAAAATATCCATCAAGTACTTTCAATGCTGATTCACTTGGCACAGCACCTACATGAGGTTTCTGTTGTAAATACATTACCTCTGGAGTTTCATCGCTAAATGCATTCCATTCAGGAACTCCTTCGCCATTAGGATTACCATATTTTGCAAAATTTGTCCAATAAATACCCATTGCTTCTGATATTTCCAGATCTGATTTTGAAGCATTTTTGGGATCTAAATGCTGAAATACATAAGCTACATCTTGCCCATGAGGAGAACCATGTCCATACATAGGCGAATCTTCTGGAAAGTCTGGATGCTGATCGAAATAGTAATAGTAAACTTTTGATTGGCCTGTTCGAGATTGAAGCCTTGCCCAACTCCAGGTTTGCCAACCAAAAGCAGCATCACGCATAAGATCCCTAGCTGTTTTTGGCACCGTATTATCACCAACTGGATAAGCATTAATTAAAGCATCTGCAAATTCGCCATAGCGTCCTTTTACTCCACTAATATATTGCTCAGGTGTTTTTTCCCAGGAAAAACTAGCTCCTTCATCTGAGTTATAACCGATTAATACAGGTACATCATTGTAATTCCCTTCCTCATAAAGTTTATGTTGGTCGTCAGGAATCACAAATCCATCAACAATTGGCCAGCCACCGGGCATAGTCCACCCCTGAGGGATAAACTTTTCAGCAGGCATTTTACGTAACTCGACAATAGATGAAGCTCCATGATTTTTTACATATTCAATACCATCAGCTTCAGCCTGTTTAAGGGTTTTCATATTTTCACCAGGATAAGTAGTTGGGCGTGTTGGCCCAAATGATCCACCACTCTGCGAGATAGCACCAGAAAAAAGTCCTTTTGCCAATGGTGAAGCACACAGCATACTAACCGAGATGGCTCCTGCCGACTCGCCAAAAATGGTCACCTTATCTGGGTCTCCGCCAAATTTGGCAATATTTTTTTGTATCCATTGTAATCCTGCTATCTGATCTAACAGCCCATAATTACCCGACACTTTATCTGGACTTTCGGCACTAAGTTCAGGGTGAGCTAAAAAACCTAGTTGTCCAACACGGTAAGCCACACTAACCAAAACAACCCCTTTATTCGCCATAGCTTGTCCATCAAACACAGGTTCTGAGGTACACCCAAAACTAAAGCCCCCTCCATATATCCATACCAATACTGGTATTTTTTCATTCGCAGATTTCGCTGGAGTCCATACATTCAGGTACAAGCAATCTTCACTTTTTCCTGAAGGCGGATTAGCCCCTTGCATTGGCCCTGGGGCATATTCTGTAGCCTGCCTTACCCCTTCCCACTTTTCTGCTTGTTGAGGAGCCTTCCAACGCAATTCTCCAACCGGAGGCTTTGCAAAAGGAATTCCTTTAAAAACAGTTAATTCACCTTCAATTTTTCCTTGTAACACACCATTTTCACCCTTTACCTGTCCCGGTTCTAAGTTTGAACAAGAATATATACTTATCCCTATTAATACTGTAAATAAAAATGTTATTTTTTTCATTATTCTGTTTTATTGAATCGTTACTTTTACCATTTTTAATTTTTTTACATCAGAGCTATTGCCATAGAAAACTTCGTACTCGCCAGGTGTAACAGCCATTTTACGTTGCTCCCAATCATAAAACTCAAATGAATCAGAAGCTAAATCTATCACTGCCTTTGCAGAACTTCCTGCTTTCACCACTACTCTTTTGAAACCTTTTAATGTTTTTAAAGGGCCATCAATGTCATTCACTTTCCGAACATATACCTGAACAATTTCAGTTCCATCCATACTACCTGAATTCTTAACAGTCAAGGTTATCTGAGTGCTTTCGCAAGTATTAATACTTGATTTACTTAAACTTGCTGCACCAATTTCAAAATTTGTATAACTTAAACCAAATCCAAACGGAAAAAGAACATCTGTTGTATATCGATAGGTACGACCTTTCATGGAATAATCTTCAAAATCGCCTAATTTTTCAGAGTTTTTGTAAAATGAAATCGGCAATTTACCGGAAGGATTATAATCGCCAAACAGAACATCAGCAATAGCTTGTCCTCCCGATTCGCCGGCATACCAAGCCTGAAGAATAGCATCACACGTCTCGGTTTCGGGAGTTAAAGCAATAGCCGAACCGGAACAGTTAACGAAAATCACTTTTTTACCGGCCTCTTTCAATGCCTTTAAACAGTTACGCTGAACAGATGGTAATTCAATATTGGTACGGTCGCCACCTTTAAAACCCGGATAAGAAACCGGCATTTCTTCGCCTTCCAGTTCGCCGGAAAGTCCTCCTGCAAATACTACCACATCTATGCCTTTTAGCTTTTTAATTAAGGAGGTATAATCTACATCAACTTCTTTTCCGAAATTCAGTTCAATATTGGCCTGCCAATCGTTCATTTGAGCATATCGTATTTCAATTTTATACTTTTTACCTGCTTCTACTTTAATAGACATCTTTGAGGAGAGCAAGCGCCAGTTATTGTATTTTCGAATAGTATCGCCATTTACCAACAATTCAAAAGCTCCTGAGGCACCTCCTTTAAAAACAAGATCTTCGGTTTTTTTTGCCACAAATTCGGTTTCATATAAAGCTGAAAAACCTTCAAGTTTTACACCTGATGCAAATTCGTGTTGCCCGGCAGTTGTTAATTTAATTGGATTGGTAATTTGCGTAGTTGCAACAACAGCACCTTCTCTTTCACTATTATTCCAATAGGTAGCTTTAAAACCGGGTTTGCCTTCAAAAGCACATTGCCCTATATAACTTTGGGTAACTTTATCCTCAACTAAATCACAACCTTTATCGTAAAAAAAGGTATTATCAGCCAATTTGGTTTTTATACCGTTAAGAATAGAAATAGTTCGTACCGGTGTACCATTATAATTTCCCCATAACATGGGTTCATTGCCGGCGTTGGGTCCTATAACGGCAATCTTATTCTCTTTTTTGGATAATGGAAGAATATGGTTGTTATTTTGAAGCAAAGTCAGTGACTGGCGAGCCATATCAAGTGCCAACTGTCTGTGTTTTTCATTATTCAAAATTGAAGGAGGAATTTGTGCCCAAGGTACCATTGAATCATCATCAAAATCGCCAAGATCAAAACGCCCAATTAATACACGCATTAAGCTTTTATCTATATCTTCCTCTTTTATCAACCCCTTTTCAACAGCTTTTGGTAATGTCTTATAAGGATAATTATTCCATACACATTCTACATCAGTTCCAGAAAGAACGGCTTTTGAGGCGGCATGAACTGCATCGGAAGATACTTTATGTGAGGTGAAAAAATCAGTAACTGCCCCACAATCAGAAACTACTAAATACTTATACCCCCACTCTTCGCGAAGAATACGTTGCAAAAGCCTTGTGCTGCCACAACAAGGCTCATCGTCTAAACGCTGATAAGCGCACATCACCTGGCGTACATCACCTTCTTGTACCAAAGCCTTAAATGCCGGAAGGTAGGTTTCATATAATTCCCGGGGATCCACGTCGTTAAGATTCAATTCATGACGACTCCATTCCGGGCCGGAATGTACTGCATAATGCTTTGCACAAGCTAACAACTTACGATATTTAGCATCGGCAGGCCCTTGCAAGCCCTTTACTACCGCAACGCCCATCCTAGATGTTAAGTACGGATCCTCTCCATAGGTCTCTTGTCCGCGCCCCCAGCGAGGGTCTCTAAAAATATTTACATTCGGTGTCCAAACTGAAAGACTTAGGAAACGTTTGTTTTCATTACCCATATTAATCCACTCATGGTATTTGGCACGTGCTTCATCTGACACAGCGTCATAAATATCATATAACAATTCATCATTAAATGATGCTGCCATACCAATAGGTTCGGGAAATACGGTTACATTACCATTATTAGCATATCCATGTAAAGCTTCGCTCCACCAGTTAAATTTCTTAATATCCAGCCGTGGTACAGCGTCTGACTGATCGCACATTAATGTTGCCTTTTCTTCAAGGGTAAGCCTTAAAATTAAATCTTTAGCGCGCTCTTCTGAGCTTAGTTTCGGATTTTGAAAGGGATATTGTTGCGCCCGGATATTAACTGTAAGCAAAAACAAGGCTGAAAGGCATAGCCATTTTCGTAAATGTGCGATTGGTTTCTTTTTCATTGTATACTCAATTTTTACATGTTTTTTAAGAACATCATGTTTCATTATTTTACTTGATTTAGTACAGCAGCAAAACCTCCACGGCGCAATAGTTTCACATCAGCAGTACTTGTTTTGTCCACCACCATATATTTTACTGCAAAATCTTTATCATGCCGGCCATCACTGATTAATGTCAACTTATACTTTATATTTTCAGGTAAAAAACTAAAATCGAGCTTTTGAACCCTCTCTTTTTGCATCCCTGAAATACCACCTATATACCAGCTGTTTCCTTTTTGGCGGGCCATTACCACGTATTGGCCGGGATAACCATCCAACAATTTTGTATTATCCCAAATATTTGGTATTGTTCTTAAGAAGCTTTTGGCAGCATCTGGCAGTTCATAATATCCTTCGGGGCGGTCGGCCATATGCTGGATACCAGATTCAAATAAAACACTCAATGCCAGTTCATGTCCATAGGAAGTTATATGTGGATACTGAGAATTGGTAAATGTAACCGGTGTATAGTCCATACTTCCAACAACATTTCGGGTAAAAGGCAATATGGAATTATGTTTTGGTGCAGTAGTCGTAAATTCCGGCCCATTATTATACCATTCAGCCCCGCGCACACCTTCGTATGTCATCAAATTAGGATAAGTACGTGCCCAACCTCGTGGCACTAAACAGCCATGAAAATAGACCATTATCTCAAATTGAGCTGCATCCTCCAAAATATCCAGATAATAGTTTATCATATTTTGTTTTTCGCTCTCGAAAAAATCAACTTTCACCCCAACTACGCCCAACTTCTTTAACTTGGCAAACTCTTCCATACGGTTTTCATGAGTCAACATCCTGTCTTTTGGTGTAGCGCCAACCCATGTGTGTTCGCCACCCGAGTTGTACCACATCAATGGCTTAACACCTATAGAATGAATGTATTTTAAAGCATCTTCCAATTGCCCGCCGTTACCCATAGCATCCCATTCCCAATCGAGTAAAGTGTATGGCCAATTAAAAGCAACAGCCAAATCGGCAAATTTGCAAACTGTTTTAAAGTCTTTTGTGCCATGATTATCGGACCAATAATTCCACGAAGCAACACCCGGCTTAATCCACTCCGTATCTTTAATGACAGATGGTGTTGACACATCATTTACCAAAGTAGATTCAACTATATCGGAAAGGCTACCCATAATAATGACCCTCCAAGGAGATTGCCAAGGCAGTGTTACTGTTGGCTGTGTTTCACCGGTACCTCTACCATTCCACTGATCGGGAAAGGTTATTTTATAGCTATTTTTATCACCATAGTTCGTGAGTTTTGAGCCACAATAATTTCGGTTTAAATCAGCTTCATGAATTAAAAACCAACACTTTTTATCGGCTGTATTAAAAAGTGCCGGATAACACCAATCCTTTTGAATATTACCATCTACCATTTCAGAGTAGAGCCCCTCATTTGCAGGATTATATTTTTCGAGCCATCTTTTTGTACTATCAGGAATAAAATAAGCTGTTAACTCATCTTTTACCAAGTATGTCCCATTTTTTTCAGGAAATTCGTACCGAAAAGCAATCCCATCATTATAAGCCCTGATAATTAGATTTAATTTTGCCTTCCCGGGATTTTGAAATGAAACAGTTATTTCGTTAACAGAATTTGTGCATTTAGAACGCTTGCCATGTAGAGTTGAATAGTTCTCGGTTATTAATCGGGCTTTTCCTGTTTTAAGAAATTGTAAATCCTTACTAAAATTCTGGTCACTACGCACCAATCCAAGATTTATTTTAGGAATAATCTGTGTTGATCCATTACTATCATAATTTACTTGTAAGAACCATGTATCTGACACAAACTCATTTGGAGCATTCACCACAACATTTATTTGTTTGTTTGGTGAGGTTACGGATGCAACTTGAGATAATATTGCAGTACTCCACACACATAATAATATTGAAATAAAAAAGAATTTCATTTTTATACCTATTAATTTTACCTGACTCATTCAACTAAGAAACGCACTATTATCACTTAAATAACACTTTTGAAAAATTATACAGGTTGTTTCGCCATACCGGCCAGGTATGTCCGCCAGGATATTCGCTATATGTATATTTAATTTTTATGTCATCGAATTTGCCCAACATTCTCTGACAGTTTTCCCAGGCAATATCTTCTTTTCCTCCCATTGAAATCCAAAAACACTTCAAATTTTTATTAATCTGCGTTGCATTTTCTTTCATAAAATCATACTCTTTATTTGCAATATCGTCTTGCATCGGATGAATCCATCCAGAACTAAATACGCCCAGATACCCAAACAGATCTGTATTGCGCACTCCCGCATAAAGAGTTTGCATTCCACCCATGGATAAACCTGCCAATGCACGTGACTGAGAATCGGTTTTAACACGATAATTCATTTCAACAAAAGGAATGACTGTTTGCTTTAATTCTGATTCAAAAAGTTTCAGAAACCCCTCACTAAACCCTGACAATGCCAAATTGCCATCTAACATTACAATAACCATAGGTTTCGCTTTTCCTTCGGCAATCAGGTTATCTAAAATCAAATCGGTTTTACCCTGATTTGCCCATCCACGCTGATCCTCTCCTCCTCCGTGCAACAAATACAACACAGGATATTTTTCTTTAGTATTCTGAGAATAACCAGGAGGTGTATACATATAAAAATTACGCCACGAGTGGGTTAAATTTGAATAGTAACGCTTGAATCGAATATCGCCGTGAGACACTTCTTTTATTTGGTAGTAACCATCTCCGACAAAAGGCACCTCAATACCACTTGCCATGCGTCCCATACCGTAAAATGTTTCACTTGAAGGATCAGCCACGGTAACTCCGTCAATAATTAAAGAATAATAATGAATGCCTTCGCTTAACGAATCGGTGGTAACTTCCCAAAATCCATCAGCCTGTCTTATCATATCATATTTTCGGCCTAAATCAACCTGTATCTTACTTGCTTCCGGTGCCTTAATGCGAAAAACAGCTCTTCCATCAGTCAATATCTTTGGGTATTGAGCTGAACGTACATTTGATTCAGCTCTTTGCCCCTCACTGTTGACACCCGAAAACAGGGCATAATCAACCGACTTAAACAACAACTGTGAAAAATGATATAGATTATCTTTCCACACATTAAAATCGTGGTATCCACCGGCAATCACCTGGTAAATATGTGGTACATTATTCTTTTCCAGATAATCGTGAGTACGCTTACTAAAATTGATCAGATTGTCTTTATCGCCGCATGAGATCCAAAGCAGACTCAAATTTTTAGCTGCTTCATTGGGATTTGGCAACAGCTTTTCGGGCTCTTTTGTGTTGGGTGCAGAAGAGAAGCCTCCAATCCAGGCAAACCGATCCATATTACCCAAGCCAAAATTCAAAGTTTGGCCTCCTCCCATGGAAAGTCCGGCGATGGCACGATGTTCCCGATCGGCAAACACGGGATAACTCTTTTCTATGTATGGAATCAAATCACTAATCAAGTCCTTTTCAAATGTTGCAAAAGCTGCCACTTTCAAACTATCATAAATATTCCCTACGGCCCGATCATCTTTCATTGCTCTTCCGTTAGGTAAAACCACAATCATGGGTTCAACCTTTTTTTGTGCATAAAGATTATCCAGAATTACCTGAGGCTTTCCTTGCACATACCACTCCTTTTCATCACCTCCTATTCCGTGCAGGAGATAAAGGACAGGGTACTTTTTATTCTTTGAAAAACCAGGGGGTGTATAAATAAGAGCGCGCCGATTGCAACCAACAGTTTTCGAAGAATAGGTTATTGTATCAATTTTTCCGTGCAAAATATCAGCATTAACCATATCGTAACCTTGCGGTGCCGATTTCATAATCACCTGACTGTTTACGGCTAAGGTAAACAGCATACTAATTGACAAGAATAAAAAGATTTTTTTCATTTTTTTTATTTAAAGCTTTAAATGTCTTCGTATGTTATTTTTGAGGTATAGTTATTTGATATTTTCCACTTAAATACAGCAAACTAAACAGATACAATAATCCATCATAATAAGGATCGCGAAGTAACCTTCGCTATATGACTTAAGTTTGGCATTCCGCAACTCTGTTTCCGATAACCTTCGGTTTCAAGAACAAACTCAGGTTCAGTACCATCAAGATTAAATTGGTCTTTAAATTCAGATATACCCTGAGATCGAAATAACTCCTGAAACTTATCAGCATAAAACTCTTGCCACTCCTTATCCTTGCCATACCAAATGCAATCCGTTACTGTATTCATTGGCACACACCACAAATCATAACGAAATCCGACAGGCATCCTCAGTGTTCTTCAAAGAAACTACTATGAATAACACCTCTACCAATTCGATTAACTTTCTCTTCATAATATTAATTCAAGCATTGAATAAACCTAAATCTTAAGGAAACACGATTTTGTATTTACAACTTGTATCCCCTTTGCGAACAGAAGCAATAACTTCTGCCTCCGCCTGCACGCCTGAAACCAATGAAAACATCTTCTCTGCAAATCCTTCAGAGCAATAACACATTGCAGACGAATCTTTGTCTTTATCGTGAACAGCAATTGTACAAACGCAGTAATTTTTGTTTTCATCGGCAATGAGTATTCCTTTCTCCTTGTCGTAATCGACTTTCCAACCCCATTTTTCGCGAAGGAAAACAGTGAACTTATCAAGATCCCCTTTATACTCTGCCAAAAGAGTATCCATTTTCAGATTTTCATAATGTACCCCTGCAGTTTTTTTAATTAACTTCTGGGCAGACTCTTTGTCTAATCCAACTTTTACATTCAATAGAATACTTGCTATCCATTCCTGTAAAAGCGAAAAATTTTGACTTTGAGCTTGCATTGTGTTTTCATCTGAGCCATCGACTTCTTTTGAAAACGCAAGTGAACCGAACCCACACAAACACGCTCCTGAAAAACAAACTTTTTTTAAAAAGTCTTTTCTATTTACTGCCATCTCATTAAGATTAAAAAGTCGACAATTTTCAATTAACTATAAACTTGTTGGTTATTTATTTTCGACCAACCTAATATAATAAACAGCTCCTGCAGTACTTCCCGTAAGGGACTGAAATTTAATCCTTATATGGTCTTTCCCAGTAACCATCGAGTTGGGAATGGAATATTCCACATCACGAAATTTTGACAGGTTCCATTTTCCGGTATTGTCTTCGGTCAGAAGTTTTTCATCGTCGATATAAATATCAAATTTCCTGCTACCCCATTCGGCTCCCCAATAGCGGACTCTCAAACTCAAATCGGTCTCTGACTTTGTTGCCAGATCGTAGCTGAAAAAGCCGCCGTTATTGGCCTCGCGGAAAAACTCATTTAGATTATTGCCTTTATTGGAATTTTCGGATAGCATGCCATGATCAGTTTCGGGCTGTTGCTCGCCGGGACCTACCTGATCGATTGTGCGTTTTTCCAGAACAAGTTTTTCTTTTTCGATGTTTGCCAACGAATCGGTGTATGCCTTGTAGCCTGAATTTGACAAAGCCAACCAATACATCATATATCTGGCATCGTGTATCTTACTAAATGGTTCTAGTGTAAGTTTGGCCGGATTGACCATTTTTACATTTAATGTATAATTTAACGGCTTGCCTTCAACCGGAACCAACTTACTTCCGATATTTTGAATGTCATCATTAATCAGAATTGGGGCTTTATCAATAGGTAAAAATTTTCCGCTTGAAGATTGTCCCCAACGACTATCATCTGCAACCAAGCCTCTTAAATCTTCGGTTCCGGTTTTCGCACCCAATAAAATAGGTCCATGCATAAAAGCGATGTATTCAGGAACATTGGGTAAATGTTCAATGGTATTTTGCATGGGCAATGTAATTTGAACCACATCCCCTTTTTTCCATTTTCTGTCGATGCAAACATAAGACGAAGGAAGTATTGAGTAGGCCAAATCCTTTCCGTTCACAGCAATTTTCAAAGCACCTTTGCTTACCCAAACCGGATAACGAACTAATAATTTGAATTTTGAAGTCCCCTCTGAAATGGTAAGCTTTGTTTGTTCTTCATTAGGAAAAGTTGTTTCCTGTTTGATTTTTACCCCTTTTTGTTTCCAGTTCAATTCAGATGCAATAAAAAGATTCAGAAATAATGAATCGCTTGAATGGGTATAAATGAATTGATTGTATTTGCCGTGGTTTTCCATACCAGAGCCAACGCAACACCACATCGCTTCGTTTGGAGCCGAGTAAACCCGGTAATGACGCGGACGTGCCGGGGTAAAATAAACATACCCACCATGTTCGGGATGCTGAGAAGAGAGGATGTGATTGAATAGGGTACGTTCATAATAATCAGCATATTTTGCAGCTGGATTCACCCGAAAAAGGTCTTCGGTTAATTTGAGCATGTTATACGAATTGCATGATTCCGGCCCATCATTTACATTTACAAAATCGCTGCACGATTCTTTTGCAGGAAAGTGTTCCCTTCGGCTGTTGCCACCAAAAGCCAACGAACGGTTGGTTGTTACCGTTTCCCAGAAAAAGCTGCCCGCTTTACCATATTTATCATCCTGACAAAGCTCTGCAATTCGTTCGAAACCAATAATTTTTGGAATCTGGGTATTGGCATGTTTGTTATCAAGCATATCTATTCCCTTCGACAATGGATCGAGAAACATTTTGTGCGAATAACGTTTGGCCGCTGTAAGGTATTTTTCATTGCCTGAAATTTGGAACGCATCGGCAAGTACTTCGTTCATGCCACCGTATTCGTTAGCAAGCATATCTTCCATTTGCTTGTCCGACAAGCCCTGAGTAATTGTAATTGCCCAATCGCAAAATTGAAGGAAAACGTTCTTTGCTTCTTCATTACCTGCATATAACCATGCATCTCTCAGGCCTGCATACATTTTATGGATATTGTAATAGGGTGCCCATGCCTTCCATATTGCCCCAACGTCTCCTGCTTTGATCTTAGACCACAAAGCTGTACTGCGCGGAATGCCTCCAACATACCCAACACCCCAATCAGGATATTTCTGAGTGTTGGCTTCTTGACAGTCCTTTAGTTCAGAGATCATATAATCCATGCGTTTTTTACATTCTAAATTACCGGTTGCAGCATAATTAATTGCCATAGCCGACAAGTAATGCCCCCCCACGTGTCCGTCCAGGCCTTCCCAATTGGTATAGCTTTTTGCCTTTTGGGATAATCCAGCTTCTTTGCGATAAGGAGCCAATAAACGGTCGACATCATATTTCAGCAGCACCTCAATATTCAGGTCGCGGGCATCTTTGAACGCCCCATCAAGTAGTTGTACATCTCCCAAAGGGAATTCGTTGGGATATAGCATTTCCTGTGCGCTTAATGCAATAGGGAATATCAGCCCTAATAACAACACTAATCTGCATACTTTTTGAAACATAACAATAAAACTTTAATAGTCTTTATACAATTTTACATACTTAATATCACGTGCATCCATTAAAGTGATCCTTGACGATTTTTTTGAAATATAAAAAGTCCGGTGATGGAGCAATGTTCTTGATCGGCAAACACGGGATAACTCTTTTCTATGTGTGGAATCAAATCACTAATCAAGTCCTTTTCAAAGGTTGCAAAAGCAGCCACTTTCAAATTATCATAGATATTCCCAAAAGACCGATCATCTTTTATTGCTCTTCCGTTAGGTAAAACCACAATCATAAGTTCAACCTTTTTTTGTGCATAAAAATTATTCAGAGTTACCTGAAGCTTTCCTTGCACATGCCACTCTTTTTCTATTCCCTGAGATTGCAATAACTCTTGAAACTTAGCGGCATAAAACATTTTGAAACTCCAATCTCTAAAAGAAAGTCTCGAAGCACCAAATTAATGGTTAGCTACCTGCTCTATATTTATTTTTAGATATTTGATTTGTAAATTCAGATAATAACACATTTATTCTTCTTCCCAGTTAATATCCTAAGGTAAACTCAAACATTATTTTCAAGAATATTTCTGGAACTTTAAATCTCTACCCTTTAACATCATAGCTTCATTTTTTAGTAGATTTTAAGCCAATTTTCTTTGTGTTGCATTTTTCTCAATATTCAGTTCGTTTATTATTAAAAAAAATCTTCAAATAGTTTGCTATTAACTAAGGAAACTAAAATAAGACAATACCAATACAACTCTCAATTAGAATATACAAATCAACCTCTCATTCAACTCCATCGATAATAAAACATCATCAAGACATTGGATACCTGAAATTTAAATATCATAATGCAACTTGCGTATTAATCAATATTTATAACAATACAATCTGATTTATGATAATCCAATTGTATCGCTAAATATACAAAAGACATCAAATAATACAATTTATTTTGAGATCAACTAAGGAGAACTCTCAAGTGAACACAAATAACCACAGCTCTATAAAAAAAACAATAAATTAACCCTTTGAAGCTGCTGCATTTGTATGGACACAGAGTTAAGATATAATTATTTAAAAATTATATCTTAGAATAATGAAACAAGAGAGAAGAGCATTTACACGGGAGTTCAAATTGAATGCTGTAGAATTAAGTTATTCCAAGGCAAATCTAGTGGAACTGGCAAATGAGTCAAGTATCCGCCCCGAACTCTTATATCGCTGGCGTAGCGAATTGTCAGGTCATCAAGGGAAAAAATCTCCGGGTAATGGAAAGCCTAAACTGACAGATGAAGAATCTGAAGTTTCGTGTTAAAAAAAAGAATTTGGAACCACTACATTTAACTGAACAAAGAGTTAAGCCCTTATCTTTGCACACATGAATAAAAGAAAAAGAACAGTTTACGAGCTTGGATTTAAGCATCCTCAACACTTTACACGTATGTTTAAAAAGAGTGTGGGAATGTCACCAAGTGAGTACAGGAATGATTATACATATAACTCTTCAGCATAAACACAAGCCTTTAAAAATCATGGTAACTCTCTAAGATTTAATCATCGTTTTTAACGTTGACTGAATGTAAATATCCTAAAATTAATATTGTGAAACTCTCTTTTTTATACTTTAAATCTTAGCTTGGTCCTTTTCTCTCTTATTTTTCTTTCTTTACAAAATCATTAAAAGCATTGTAGGTTCCTCCGCTTTGCTGCGCTTCCTCCTGTTTTTGCATCTGTATCTGCTGTGCAATCCATGTTTTTCCCATTTCCTGCAACTGAATGTGGGCGTGCGCAAAAAACATTTTGTACGAAATACAAAAACGAGGCATACCACTATCTTGAGGATCTTTAACACGATCTTTGGTGCATCCGCCAAAACAATGCTTTAAGTAGCTGCAAGTTTTACACTTACGTGGCAAATTGGCTTTAATACATCCAAACTGATGTTGCTTCTTGGAATTCAGCATATTAATAAGCTTATCAGTTCTAATATTGCCAAGTTTCCATTTGGGATCTACAAAGAAATCACAGGAATACACATCGCCATTGTGTTCCACAACGGTATAAACGCCGCATTCTTTTTGCAAAGTACATTCAGGTGCCGGAATCCCAACATAGGTATGAAAAACTGAATCGAAATAACGAACTGATGTGGTCGGAATTCCATTCTTAAAATCCTTAATCCACAAATCCCACAGCTTACAAAGTACCTCTCCGTATTTTTCAGGTAAAAGTGAGAACGATGCCGCCTGTTTCGTATTCTCTTTATCTGTTTCCACAATTGGGATAAACTGCATAAAATCAAACCCCATCGTCTTGTGATAGTTGTAAATCTCTTCAATATGATCGGCTGAGTAATCAGTCAAACAACTAAGAACATTAGTCGCAACACCTTTATTCAAAAGCATTTTAGCATTGCGTGACACAATTTCCCAGCTAGGTTTTCCTGCCTGGGTTAAGCGGTAATGATCATGAATGTGCTGCGGTCCATCTATTGATATGCCCACCAGCCAGTTGTATTCTTTCAGAAAAACAGCCCACTCCTCGTTCAGAAGTAATCCATTGGTTTGCAAACCGTTTCCTACGGTTTTTCCATTTCCATACTTTTGCTGCAAGGCAATCACCTTTTTAAAGAAATCAATCCCCATAAGTGTTGGTTCTCCTCCCTGCCATCCAAAAGATACTTCCGGTCCGGATTGCTCCAACACCTGACGGATCAGATTCTCCAATGTTTCGTCATCCATTCGATGCACCCTTTTTTCCTGATACAAACCTGCCTTTTCCAGATAAAAACAGTAAATACAATCCAGATTACAATCCGGTCCTGAAGGCTTTACCAATACAGATGTTAATTGTTTATTTATCATTCTATTCTTCTTCTAATCGATATCTATTGAGGTACGTAAAAATAAACAATCCATCACAGATCATATTCCCTTGGTCTGCAATTTAAATTGTTTGTTCTATTTCAAGATGATTCTCAACAAATATATTTTGGTAAAAATACCATCAATTTCTTCTATTCCCTTTTCACAACGCTGATTTTGGCAGTAACTTCTCCCAAGTCGACAGATCCCAAACTACAGGTTTTTCCATTTTTAAGATCCATTTATCGAAGGCAACTTTCATTGCTTTCACTTTTTCGGGAAACTGAGAAGCCACATTGCTCTCTTCTTCAGGATCTGTATGAATATTATACAATTCAAATGTATTATCCACAGGATAATAATGCATCATATAATCTCCTTCAAGAACAGTTCCTGCCGGATCCGAAACATTCTCTTTATAATTACTTTTGGGAAACTGAGTCTGCACTTTACTGCCCATTACATAATCGGTATATTCATTCCAAAAATTCAAATTCATATCACTCCAATGATAAGCCTGAGTGCCGGCCCAAAATAGTTGTCTGCTATTATCAGCATGTTTTTCGCCACTTATAATTGCTGACAAGTTAATACCATCCAAATTTTCAGGGAATTCAATCCCGGCTTCAGCCAAAGCGGTAGGCAGCAAATCCATGGCCGATACATTCTCCCTAACAACCAATCCGGTTTTATGCTTTCCCGGGTACCAAACAAACATTGGCACATGTATTCCTCCCTGAAACATTAACCCTTTGTTTCCTTTAAAAGCACCATTTAAAGGCAATGGCGAATCGACAACAGCTCCATTATCACTCACGAAAAGAATCATGGTATTATCATCAATTTTCAGTTCCTTCAGTTTTGCCACAATCTTTCCCACTCCGTCATCAACGGCTGCCAGCGCAGCGTAATAATTATCAACCTCCGGATTACCGGTATTAAAACGTTGGTACTTTCTCGGCGCCCTTTCTTCAAGCGGAATGTGAGGTGCGTTGTACGCCAGATAGATAAAAAACGGGTTCTCCTGATTCTTATCAATATAAGATAAAGCCTCATCGGTAAACTCATCGGTTATATATCCTTGTGATTTAACGTGTTCATAATTTCTAAACAAACTTGCAGCATTGTAGTAATTGCTTCCGTGATAATTAAATCCGAAATAGTAATCGAAGCCTTTGTTTAACGGATGCTGATCCTTTACACAGCCATAAATACAATCGCGGTGGTAGTCTCTCGTTTTTTCAACCAAAGAATCGATTGTTAACTCTCCCAAATGCCACTTCCCGATCATAGCAGTATTGTAGCCATTGCCCTGAAAAGTTTCAGAAAGAAATTTTTCTTCCGGATTTACCCCGGCTTCTGCATCGTAATTATTATAAATACCGAATCGCTGTGTATATTTTCCTGTTAGTAAAGCAGCTCTGGACGGAGCACTGGTTGTAGAGGCCACAAAGGCATTGGTAAATTTCACCCCTTCGCTGGCAAGCTGAGATGTATAAGGCATTGCTGTTTGAGCCGCTTGATAAACTTTCTCAACATTTGCCCTGTACCTTTGGGTAACAGTTGTTTTTGCCAGCTGATTATGACTGTATGAATCTGAATCAAAATTCAACTGACCGTATCCCTGATCATCAGTCACAATTACAATCACATTGGGTTTTTTCTGCAAATTGGTACTATTTGTGTTAATTCCTGTTGTACAAGCGGCTAACATTACAGGCCATATTGCATGCATCGAATTTGAAAATTTCACGCTTATTTCGGATTAAATTAAAATTTAGTTTGATTGAATCAAATATCTGATTTCCCTTTAACAAGCGGGTCTAATATCATTCAAATCATCTCCAATTTCATACGAACTTTAGCTTAAGAACGACTTATAATCCCATTATTCTCATGATCTTTATTTGAATCAAAATTCATAAGAATTCACCACACATGATATTGGAATTGCAGCACATGATCTTTACTTTTAGATCTTGAACAAAAGAGTAGCGGATTAATGAAACCGACAATGTTAAACATAAAAAAAACTTGGACTAATTGGCTGTGCCGAAGCAATCCATACGGGGGATGGTACTCCTAAGCCTGCAACACAAACAGCCCCGAATATTATCCTAATTTTAGTTGATCATACGGGATGAACGAATACATCACTTTCTTTTGGTAAATATCTCACACCAAACAATCTCTATGCTCATAAAATCACCATTAAACGGTATTCCTGTATGCCAAAACCTAATCAATAAAAAAACATCTGCCGGTTTGCCAACAAATGCTTTTTATTATTGATTCAATTAAAATCAAAATCGACCTCTTACTTTGGGATTATCCTTTTATCAGCACCTTTTTTGATCTAAACTGCCCATTCATTTGCAACCGAACAATGTACGTACCCAATTGATTGGGCGCATCAATACTGAGTTCTCTTGAACCTTCATAAGGAACAGAAATCAACATTCTACCCATTAAATCAAATATCTGAACTGATGAATCACGTGACGGTAAGCTTTTCGACTGCAATACAATTTTGCCATCTCTGCCAAATACAACAAGTTCGCCATCCACAGTAATATCGGGCAAACCTGTTACTAATGTACTAAAAGAATCGGAGGAATAAACTGACGAAACATTTCCGGCGGCATCTGCAGCGACTGCATGCAATGCATAAGTTTCACCCTCCTGCAGGTTTGTTACACTTCCCTGCCATAACTCATTTGCATTGCATGCAGTCTGCCCATTCATCAAGGCTCCTGTTCCACTCATCACATCCTCAACAACAGGAACAGCTTCGCTTGCTGCATTCAGAAACCAAAATAATGTACCCGATTCATTACTGCCTAATTCTATCGTTGCTGATGAATGATCTATATCACTTACCTGAATCTGATAAATAGTTGGGGCAGTAATATCAGATAAAGCTTCAACTTTTCTTAAATTGATTTCCTGCGGGATACCATCTTTTAAAGTAAACTGCAATTGTGTTTGTTGATTATTGCCCGGTAGAACAGCCACCTTTGCATTTTGACCATCCATCTCCCAAATACCGTTTAAAGTAAGTACAATTATCGACTCCTGACTTGGCAAAGCCGATGTATAGGCAACTTCGGGAAAATGCAGGTCCGGATCACAAACACTCAGACTCAGTTGATCCTTTTCATCATTTGATTTTATCATTACCAATCCTGCAGCACTAATTTTCTTTACAAACTCATTGCTTAGATCGGGAATCGCCCTAAAAAAGACATATGCCGAAGTATTTGCAGCCCGATCCCAAACAATATGTGCCTGATTATCCTGCTGCAAAACTTTATAAGCTGCAGTGGTCTCACTATTCATATTGTTTGAAAAATCCTGTATTGCCTGCAGATCTGAATTTGGCAAAATAACATATTCGTAAGACTTCTGATCCGGAGCTGTTCCATGATCGATCCAGGCAGCAGCAAAATCACCTTTTGTTGCTGCCTTTGTCTTATTTTCGCGTGAATCCTGTGTGGAACGGCTAATTTGTACATTCACTCCATCTTTTACCCAATAAGCATTGCCAACAGGATCAAGAATCCAATGACTTTTATCTGAACTTAAACTCTGCAGCAAAGGAAAATTGATGATCGAATTATTTCCGTCTGCATAAATAGCATCCGACTGACTTTTCAGGTTAACCTGAAACAGAGTCGTTTCTGTTTTGTACTGAGAATTGGAATTTGAAATACCTGATCCCAGACAAATGATTCGATTATCAAAACAAAATACCGATTTATATGCCTGATGATCTGCAGTAAAATTGCTTCGGTTTCCCTCATTCAAAATCATTCCAAAAACGCCGTTCTCTCCATGAAGATTTGATGCACCTGTGAAGCCTTCGCTCGATTTCTCCATTAATGTTCCGCTTAAAGGACTTTCCAAAAGAGTAAGAGGTAAATGAATGCTGGTAGCTCCAGGATATCGATTCCAATCCCAACCATTTTCAACAAATCCACTTTCCCGGGCATTTACATGATTCCCAGCACCTATCACCTGAACCGTTCCGTAACTCTGGTATCGGCCATAACGATTATCTTTGGTGTAGATTTCGGAACCCCAAACGTGCCTGTTGTATCCCTTTACACTTACCATCCAATTGTCGCGTCGGTGAATGCCCAAAGCTCCATAATTGTAAGTGAAATTTCCTTCAGGTTCAGCTTCAGCAGAAATTCCCTTTGCTTCAAATTCCTGTTTAAAGGCAGTATTCGAAACTTCCAGACGCATATAACCTGCAGCCATCTCTTTCCATAATTCTTCCTTTGTATATGGATCTCCTGACTTCGCCAAGTATGCAAAAGCATTTTTGGCACCACTACTAATGGAGCCCGCCAGCGGATGTCGTCCACAAATTCCAAATCCCCAATCCTGCAGATTGGAATAATTTCTCATCGCCAGCAATCCTTTTCCAAAATTGATTCTTGCCTCTTCTGACAGTGCAAAACAAGTGCCATTTACGTAGCGCAGAAAACTTCCGATTCCTGCATATCCACCCGTGCTGTATGCCGGATACAATCCACCGTGATGAAAACCGGAGCCATCTTCTTTGATTCCGCCCATGCTTCCGGGTACAATTTTTAATGAGATATCCATCCAGCGTTTAATTGTCTTCATCTCCCGGGCCTTTTCAGGAGTGTCATCCATAGTCATAACTGCAACCAAACGTGGAATTATTGTCGTGTTCCAACTATCCATTAAGCCCTGCAATGTTCCTACTTCCGGTTTTATTCTGTATTCCTGAATGCCAGTCCAGTAGGAAAGCATTGCCACAGCCTCATCCAATTTTCCATCTGCTTTCAAAGCATCTTTCATCAGAAAAACAGCAGGCGGAAATTCACGAAATTGATATCCGTAGTGATGGTTAGTCCCCATTCCACTGCCCACATTCAATCCCTGATCCATTACATAGTCAAGCAAATCGTAAAACATTTGCTTTGCTTCGACATCCTTTTTATGGTGCCAAATTTGAGCCAAATCTTCCAACACCGGCCCCACCTGAATCATTTTCACATCATTCAAACCAGAATCATATTCATCATCGCTAACATACGGGCGACCGGTAATCTGACCATTACTGCGCTTTATATCAAAAGCACGAAAAGCAGTTTTTACCGATTCAATTTTACTGTTGGCAGGAGGACTTCCCTGAAATACTTTCCTCATTTCCTCCTTTATGGAATCGAAAGCCTTCTGCTCATCTGCATTGACAGTGGGCATCAATGGAATATCATGAGAATACTTATCGAACCAATGCCAAAGTGCAGCCCAATGATTCTCATTCATGCTTGGATTAATATATGGCAGTTGCTGGTCTGGTGTTCGACGATCATGAATTGCTGTTGAAGGAAATATCATTCGATCGAAGAATAAGGTGCCACTTGCAACATCGTTAGGGGCAACCACTTTCATAAATTCCAAATCCTTACTGGTTTTCGGTCCACTCATATCCTCAGTAAACTGAATCCAACAGGCACGCCATCCCTCAAAATTAATTTTGTAATCAAAATGATATTCCACCTGACTTCCTTTCCCAAACTGAAAAGTCAACTCTTTATCGATGGCTTTCTCATTATAAATCCAAAGCATTAAGCCTCCTTTGTATGTATTCGCTGCATTTTTTAAATTAGGGGGATTTAAAACAGTTAATGTTGCACCCTGAGTCCATTCCCACTTAAGTGATTGGGTACCCAACTTATAATGCTCATTACTAATACTTAAATCAGAACCCGCATTTGCTGTCCATCCATCGGGAATTTGACCTTCCAAACCTATGTATTGAGCCAAAACATATGAGTAAGGCAAATACAAGAAACTCAAGAATATTAAAATCTTTCGCATATAATAATATTAAAAATAAAAAGTCATTCCATATACTGAACCAACACCATCATGACTCCGAAAACGATTCCAATATAAGAGAAAGCCTAAATCCCGGCAAACCAACATTGTCCCAAAAATTCAATTCGGGATCAAACCAAACACAAACAACTGTTGTTCAATCAACTGCATCAGACATTTTTTATTCATCCAAAATCGTACGAACAATATCAAACACCATCAACAAAATCAGAAAAATAACTAATAAACGACTCGTTATCAACAAGTATAAACAAAACAACATCCGCAAAAAAACTAACTCACCTGCTTTAATTCCGAACGCCTCCATAATCATACGGATGAATTCAGAAGCTAAACTCTTTACTTCACTGTATTGAATTGCAATTTTGAAACTCACGCAACAATTTCACAACAAATTAAATATAAACCACTTACAATCATCAAAATCCATAAACGTCCCATAATCATTAAATCTATCGATACACCACTATCAAAATCAATAATTTAGAACATCAGAAAATTAATAGAAACAGAATTTGCATTAAACAAACTCAGATTACAATGAATAAAATCGGTCCCCTTAGTATTTTCCTATTTTGGTGTATTCTCCAGCCTTTAGCAGGTTTTTCGCAATCTTCCGAGTTCGAAGCTTTATCTAAAATCAGAAAGAGTCTTACCGGTAACAATCTTTCTTCCCAATGGGAAAAAATAAATACAGAAAAAGCACTTTCCCTGCTTGAAGAGGACGGACGTTTTTCCGATGCTGAACCAGATAAAAAGCAGTTAACGGGTCGTATCATGCAGTGGGCAATTGATTACCATCGCAATTCATACGAAAACAAGGATGAATTGAGAATCGCTATCTACAAATCCCTGCAATACTGGCTGGATCATCGCCCAAAATACAGTTTCCCGTCAATTCCTTTCGAAACACTTAGAGCTATGGCTGCCATAGAACTGGTTATTTATGATGATATGATGCAGGACCGGCAGATTTCCATTGCCAAAGAAAAACAAATCGACCATCTCATTCAAAGCATTACTGAATTTAGTCATTGGTGCTGGTACAATGGGAAAAATCAGGATGTTTTCGATAAAGCGGACGGACACAACAGAGGAGGAAATGTTGGTTATCGTTTGTGGGGCATGACAGCCATCGCCTCCTGCTCCAGAGACGAAAAAGAAATGGATTGGGTACATCAAATTGTGAAGGAGCAATTTCCCCGGGTACTTAATACTCCAACTGATTTTCCTACCGGTTTTACCCCGGATGGTTCATGGATACAACACAATGCCGGAGGAGTCCAAAATTATTGGATTGGTTATGGTGTTCACTGGATTACCCATATCCTCAACTATTCAAAAGCAACAAACGGCACCCGGTGGGCGGTAACCAATAAGGAATGGAACATTATTGCCGATTACTATCTGGATGGTATTCAGTGGTATTATTTTAAGAATCACGGGGCATTGAATCTTGCCGGGCGGCACAATGCTTTAAAAGAACCTCCTTTAGACAATGGTAAAATCAGAAAGGATGTTTTAAAACTATTGGAATTAGGAAATTTTACTCCCCGTAAAGAGCACGAACTCCGCCTTTTATCCAATCGGTTTCAAAACAAAAACTTTGCACACATCGATTCAACAAAATACTTCTGGAATACCGACCTGTTGATTCACAGCACAGCTCATTCATACTTCGCCATCAAAATGCTTTCGAACCGAACTACAGGCTGCGAAACGTCTGAGAGTGAAAGAGCACATGGTAAAAACAATTTTTTAAGCGGCGATGGGTCTACCATTATTTATAGTTCAGGGAAAGAGTATGATAAAGCCCGAATTGGATGGAACTGGAGAGCTTGGCCGGGCATTACAGCACTTCAAAAAAAAGGGAAACTTCCACTTAGTCCCTGGGGAAATGAAAGTAAAAGCAATAATGAATTTGCCGGAGGATTGGCAACAGCTCATCAAGGCATTGCGGCATTTCAATACAATCGTAAAAATGAATATGTGAACCTTAGGGCTAACAAAGCCTATTTCACTTACGAAAATAAAATGCTCGCTCTGGGAAATGCAATCCGAAAAAATGAAGCAGATCAGTTTGATGTTTGGACCACAATCAATCAAACCGAAAGGAAATCGGACATTAATTTCTGCATAAACGGAAAAAAAGGGAAAATAAAAGCCGGACAATATAAGAATCTGAATATTGAAAAAATAAAACAAATCTCCTGGATTCATCACGACAACACGGCCTATATTATTCTTCCCGGCAAAAAAGCGGCAGGCCTTACACTTTTCGCCGAAGAACGAACCGGCAATTGGGCCGATTTGGATGGACGCTATCAAAATAAGGAAGAAAACGCTTCCATCTTTCAAGTATCCCTTTCGCATGGAGCAAAACCAAATGGTGCCGATTATTCCTATATCGTAATCCCAAACACAAAGCTTGAAACAATTAAAAATATAGTTAAAAACGAACTTCCTGATCTTATTCAGAATGATGAAATGGCACAGGCCATCAAATATGGCGAAGACTCCTACATGATTGTTTTGTACCAGGCGGGGAAAATTCAGCTACATGATAATTTGAATTTGGAATCTGATGTTCCGGCTATACTGCACCTAAAAAAAGAAATGAATCAATGGCTGATTCGCATCTGTGATCCTTTACACAAGCAGGAAAAGGCTGAAATAAAGATTGACGAAAATAAAAAAACAAAAGCTTTTACGATTCAATTCCCAAAAGGAACTGATACCGGAAAATCAATAAAAACAAAATTAAATTTTTAATTAAACAGGAACCATAAAATGAATCAAATCTTAAAATTAGTGCTTGTTTCAACGTGTATGCTCAGCATATTTTCGTGCAGCAATCCCAAAACAAGTTCGAAAGATATTATAGCTGAGAGTATCGAATTTGCCAGCCAACAAATTGGTAGTGAAATAGAAATAATGAATGCCAAAGGGGAACTTCTAAATCCTAGGACAATAGAAAAAGATGGCAGCACGAGATACAATACTCCAGAAATGTGGACCAGTGGTTTTTTTCCGGGCTCATTGTGGTATTTGTATGAATTAACAGGCGATAACAAATGGAAAACGGAGGCTGAAAAACTTACCGAAACATTGGATACCATACAATATTTAACCTGGCATCACGATGTTGGATTTATGGTTAACTGCAGTTATGGCAATGGATACCGCCTGACTGAAAATGATGCCTACAAAAAAGTGATCATTCAAACAGCCAAATCATTAAGTACCCGCTTTCGCCCAAATATCGGAGCCATTCAATCGTGGAATTCAAACAAAGGATGGCAAGCCGAACGGGGATGGCAGTGTCCGGTAATTATTGATAACATGATGAATCTGGAATTGTTGTTTGAAGCCAGTAAATTGAGCGGAGACGAAAGCTTCAAAAATATTGCTGTCAAACATGCAGAAACCACACTGGAGAATCATTTCCGACCTGATCACAGTTGCTATCATGTTATCGACTATGATACAATTACAGGACAAGTTCGAAGCAAACAAACGGCACAAGGCTATTCGGATGAATCTGCCTGGGCCAGAGGTCAGGCGTGGGCCATTTATGGTTACACCCTTTGTTTCAGAGAAACTCACGATCCAAAATTCCTTACCAAAGCCGAAAACATTGCAGCTTATTTATTCAGTCATCCACGAATGCCCGAAGATTTGGTTCCCTACTGGGATTTTGATTGCAAAGATATTCCAAATACCTATCGGGATGCATCTGCAGCTGCAGTAATAGCTTCTGCTCTATACGAGATGAGCACTTTCTGCCCGCAAAAAGCAGAATCTTACAAAACTTTGGCCGACAAAATCATAAACAGCCTTGCTTCAGATGCTTATCGCGCTAAATTGGGAGAAAATAACAATTTCCTTTTGATGCATAGCGTGGGTAGTATTCCGCATAACTCAGAAATTGATGTCCCTTTAAACTATACAGACTACTATTTTTTAGAAGCGCTTGTGCGTAAAAGAGATCTGGAACAATAACCTCTGCAGGCAGACAGGTTTCAATGAACCTGTCCTGCTTGTTTTCTGCGAAATTCTCCCAAAATCACGATATGGTACTATTTCCAGAGCAAAGAATAAATCTAATTTCAATACAAATCCTTTTCTTGCAATCGATTTAAACTTATTACAAATGAAGAACAAATATCCATTTTCATTCCTTATTGTATTGATTCTTTGCTTTCAGCGAATATCAGCACAGGACCTTTTTATCCCTCAAATTCTTTCCTTCGAGGAAACCTCTGTTTCTCAAAACTGGAGCTGCGATTCCAATTCTGAAATTGGAATCAGCCGGCAGCATTACAAACATGGCAAACAAAGTATGAGGTGGGATTGGAATAAAAATTCTGCCCTTGTATTTAAGGGAGATATTAATTTTAAAGCTTTCGACCCCAATTCCGAAAATAAATCGATACCAACCTTCTGTTTTTGGGTGTATAACGAAACCCCTAAGAATGAAAATATAAAAATACAATTCGGTAAAGATGGAAATACAAACTGCTGGTTTGAATTTGGATTGAACTTTAAAGGCTGGCGTGCGGCCTGGGTTGCTTTCGAACGCGACATGCAAGGCACTCCTGCCGAAGGAATGAACCGCATGAGCATTTCGGCTCCGGAAAATGCAAGCGGTAGTCTTTTCTTCGATCATATTATGCTGTGCACGCCTGCAGACAGCCGATGGAATACCCCAGACTATCAGGTTCCTTTTGTGAATGCACAAACAGAAAACCACTGGTTGATTCTTTACAAATCGAGTTTAAACAAACCAATTGAAAAGTTAGAAAGCTTAACCGAACAGCAAACTGAAGGCATTCAAACGATTAACAGGAGATACAGCAAAGAGGTCATCAAAAAGCAGAACGTAAATGAAAAACGGATTGCTGAATTAAAGAAAGCTTACGATGAGTATCAGATTGTTCGCAGCGATGACCAAATATCCGGAAAAGTGATGTGGTTCTGTCGTTTCTCTGAAATTTATGAGCCCTATACCAAGGAATGGAAAAATTACTTTGTAAAATATGAAAAAGATCTTGCAAACTATACCAACGTCATGTACAATATCGCCTGTGCTTATCAACAGACGGAAAACACAGAATATAAAAATGAACTGGAAGAACTCTTTTTCAATATGTCCGATCACCTGATTGATCAGGGCTGGGCTGAAGGAAGTGCTAACGGCACCCTGCACCACTTAGGCTACAGCATGCGAACCTACTACTCGGCCTACTTTCTGATGCGGGAATCATTGATCCGCACCCAACGTGCCGAACAGGCTCAAAAAGCCATGGAATGGTACTCGGGTGCCAAAGAAGTTTTTGCTCCTATGCATGAAAAAGGCATGAGTATAGATGCTTTTAACACTTCGGTAATGGGCCGTCTGGCAAGCATCCTGATGTTGGAAGATTCGCCTGAAAAAGTAAGATATCTAAATGCCTACGTGAAGTGGATAGACAATGGCCTTGCTTATGCTCCCGGATTAAAGGACAGTTTCAAAGTTGACGGTTCGGTCTTTCATCATGCCAATAACTATCCGGCTTATGCCAATGGAGGATTCGACGGAGCAACACTCATGGTTTATTTCTTTAGTCAAACACCATTTAGCATCTCTGAGCAAGGACATGCCAACCTAAAGCAATCCTTACTAAAAACACGCCTTTTCTGCAATAAGGAAACCTGGCCTTTATCAATGTCAGGACGTCATCCAAACGGAAAAGGAAAGTTATCAGCAAAACATTACGAAAGAATGGCCCTGTCGGGCAGTCCGGATGGAAAAGACAAAACAGATGCTGAAATGGCCGCAGTTTACCTGCGCTTACAGCAAGGCAAAAAAGCCGACAGCAGCGCAAAACGATTCAAAGCAGAAGGTTTTGAGGCTGAAAACGATCCGAATGGAAACTGGACGATGAACTATGCAGCCTTGGGGATTCACCGAAGATCCAATTGGTCGGCAACAGTGCAGGGACATAGCCGTTACCTGTGGGCTGCCGAACATTATATCGGAGCCAACTATTACGGAAGATATCTGAAACACGGTCAGCTTCAAATCATCTCCGGAGAAAATAAACCAAGTGTGTTCACCTCAGGTTTTAATGCAAACGGATGGGATTGGGGAAGATTTGCGGGGACAACTGCTATTCACCTGCCTATTGAACAACTTCGTGCCAATATTCTGAATGTAGATCAGGTAAGCGGATACGAAGAGATGCTGATCTCAGACGAAGCTTTTGCCGGAGCCATCTCAATGGAGGGGCAAAATGGTGCCTGGGCCATGAAATTGCATGAGCACGACAAATACAATGGTTCGCACCGGGCGACCAAATCTGTATTCTTTTTCGACAATAGAATCATCTGCCTGGGCAGCAATATTGAAAACACCAATGCAGATTACAATACAGAAACAACTCTGTTTCAAAACTATTTGAATCAGGAATCGGAAAACATTCTTTTTAATAATCTGGTGATTACTGAATTCCCTTTCAGCACAACAAGCCAAGGTAAAAAAGCCAGTTTACTCACCGATAACGTGGGAAACAGTTTTTACATTCCGGCAGCTTACAGGGTTGAAGTGAGCAAACAGCAGCAGTTTTCAAAAGATCAGAAAAAAGAAACACCCAATCAGGGGAATTTCGCCACAGCTGTAATCAACCATGGAAAAGCGCCGCAGGCAGCCAGCTACGAATATGCTATCCTCGTGCAAAGCAGTCATAATGAACTGGTGCAATTTGCCAGACAAATGAACAAAAAGAAGACAGCAGCCTACACGGTGCTGCAACAAGACAAAAAAGCACATATTGTTAGGGATAATGCATCTAAAACAACCGCTTTTGCACTGTTTGAAGCCAATACGGACATTAACCAGGCTGGATTAACATCTGTAAATGCTCCTGCTTTGGTGATGATAAAAGATAAAAAGAACTCAAAGGTGATGAGTCTTTGTGATCCGGATCTGCATCTCTATGAAGGTTCGGCCGATATCGTTCTGGAAAATGGAAAAAGAAAAGAAAGAAGCATTTATTCCCGTGATTGGATTTACAATGAAAGCAAGGTATCAAAAATACAAGTTAAGCTAAAAGGCGAATGGACCTTAGAAGCCAATGATTATTGCAGGCTGATTAGCAGCAACGAAAACGAAAGCCTGCTTGAATTCACTTGTCAGCACGGTTTAACCCGCGAAGTTGTACTAAATAAAAAATAAACTCCTTCGCATTATTTTCACTGAGTAGAAATGAGAAGGAACTAAAAAATACAAGCTATGAATAAAAATATATCCCGAAGAAATTTCGTAAAAAGTACGGCAGCAATTACAGCCGGTATGACTTTGATTCCGCAGGGTTTTCTGACTTCCTGCATGAAAGAAGGGAAACGTCCGAATCTTCTGTTTATATTCCCCGACCAGTACCGCAAACAAGCCATGGGCTTTATGAATCAGGATCCTGTTAAAACGCCTAATATCGATGCTTTATCGCAACAAGGTGTGGTTTTTACCAACGCAGTAAGTAATCACCCGCTTTGCAGTCCGTATCGGGGCATGCTTCTTACCGGAAAATATCCTCTATCGAATGGCGTGTTAAATAACTGTCATTCGGGAAGAACACAATTCGGTAATTTCCTGAAACCTGATGATGTGTGTTTCTCTGATGTTCTTTCGCAAAACAATTACAATGCAGGCTATGTAGGCAAATGGCATTTGGACGGGCCTGCACCACCCAAAGACGGCGGTGCAAATGTTTGGGATTCCTATTGCAAACCTGGCAGATATCGTCACGGTTTCGACTTTTGGTATTCATACGGTGCCGATGACAATCATCTGACTCCTCACTACTGGATTAACGGGGCCAAAGAAGATGAGGCAAAATATTTTGAACAATGGTCGCCGGAACATGAGGCAGAAGTGGTACAAAAGTATTTGGAAAATGCCGGGGATAAATTCCGCGATGACGAAAAACCCTTTGCTTTATTCTGGGGAATTAACCCGCCTCATCACCCATTCAACTTAGTTCCTGAGAACTACAAAAAAAATTTCGAAGGCAAAACGGAAAAAGATGTACTAAACCGTCCTAACGTTCAGTTTACGGATAACACAGAAATGGGAAGCCACGGTTTTGGGGATATGTTTGTTGAAAAACGGATCAGTCAAGCCACAGATTACTTTGCGATGTGCGAAGGAGTTGATGAACAAATTGGAAAGGTGCTGCAAACTCTAAAAGATCAGGGCTTGGACAAAAACACGATTGTAATTTTCACATCCGACCATGGGGAGATGCTGGGAAGTCAGGGTATGATGCACAAAAATGTATGGTTTAGCGAGGCTTTCGATATTCCTTTCATCATCCGCTGGCCCGAAAAAATCAAAGCAGGACAAACCGATGACTTGCTTTTAAGTGTTCCGGATGTAATGCCTACCCTTTTAGGATTAATGGGATTAAACAAACAAATACCCACTGAAGTGGAAGGCAAAGATTACTCAGGCATTTTCAGAAACGAAAAAGTAGACAGACCTGAAGCTGCCCTTTATTTCTTTGCCAAACCCGAAGATGATACCGAAAAACGCCGCGGTGTGAAAACACATACTCACACTTACGTGATAGCTTACGATAACAATGGGGAAA
Source organism: Labilibaculum sp. (assembly GCF_963664555.1). Classification (GTDB taxonomy): domain Bacteria; phylum Bacteroidota; class Bacteroidia; order Bacteroidales; family Marinifilaceae; genus Labilibaculum. The sequence goes on from NZ_OY761461.1 coordinate 3,691,966, forward strand.
AAATGCATTTTCTGTATGATGACAAGAACGATCCTTATCAAACCAAAAATATTTACGGCGAAAATTCGGAATTAGAGCAAGACTTAACCGAAAAGCTTCGTGAAATTCTGATCAGAACCAACGATCCATTCATTAGCTGCTTGTAATTTAAAAGTATGAAAAGTCAAAGGACCTAAAAGTGAAAAGGAAGCATGTATGAAGTATAGCATACCCTGTTAGAGCTTTTACAGTTTTACTTTTTGCCTTTGACTGTTCGACCGTTTGACCATTCAACCATTCGATCGTTTGACTTTTAAGACCTTTAGGACTATCAATGATCTAAAATCAACCTTACCATATGGACAGAAGAAAATTTCTGAAAAACAGCAGTCTTACCTTAACTGGAATAGCCGCATCAAAACTACTTTTAGGTCAGGAGAGTATTTTTAGTTTCAATCCTGAGTTCAAAGGGAAAAGACCTAATATCCTTTTTATCATGACGGACCAGCAGTTTGCCGGTGCCATGAGTAATGCAGGCAACAAGAATTTAAAGACGCCTGCGATGGATTATATCGCCGCCAATGGAATGAGATTCGAAAAGAGCTATTGCCCTACTCCTTTGTGTGTGCCTTCCCGATCGTCGATGTTTACAGGGATGTATCCACATGAAATCAACGTACCCATTAATAACATGAAAGCTGAGTGGGATACCAAACAATATCCATACATGGGGAAGATCATGGCAAAAGCGGGTTATGATACAGGCTATGTTGGCAAGTGGCACTTGCCGGCTTTGCCTGAAGATATCAACACGCATGGTTTCGAATACATCAAATATGCCAAGGACAACAGAATTGATGCTCTTGTAGATGGTGCCTGCCGCGATTTTATGATGGAAAAGAGAGAGAAGCCCTTTCTGCTGGTCAGCTCTTTTGTGAATCCTCATGATATTTGCCAATGGGCACGGGGCGACGAAATGCTGAACGATCACCTGGGCGAGGCTCCGGCTCCTGAAGATTGTCCGGAACTGCCGGCTAATTTTGAAATCCCGGAATTGGAACCGGATATCCTGCGTTTAATGCAGACTTACTCACCAACAACTTATCCAACCACAGATTGGGACGAAGGCAAATGGAGACAATACCGATGGGCTTACTACCGATTAATTGAGATGGTTGATGCCCGAATCCAAAAGGTATTGGATGCTCTGAAAGAATCCGGTCAGGAAGAGAACACCATCATTATTTTCACTTCTGATCATGGCGACGGACACGGAGCTCACAAATGGAATCAGAAACAAGTGCTTTACGAAGAGTCGGCTCGTGTACCGCTGATGGTGAGCTGGAAGGGAACCATTGAAGGCGGATCAGTTAACAACAAAGAAGTGGTTTCGACAGGAATTGATTTGATTCCAACAATGTGCGACATTGCAGGCGTTGTGGCACCGGCTTATCTGAAAGGATCATCCTTTAAGAATTTGGCTTTAGGCAAAAAAGAACCAACCTGGCGCGAATACACGGTCATCGAAACTGAATTCTGTCAATCGAAAGAAAGCTTCCATATCAAAGGCAGATGTGTAAGAACGGAGAACTTTAAGTATATGGTATACGACAAAGGAAATTTGCACGAACAGCTGTTTGATATGCTGAAAGATCCGGGCGAAACGAATAACCTTGCCTGCAAATCAGCTTATCAGAAACAGCTTGTAAGGCACCGCAGGCATCTTGTAAAATGGATGAAGGAAACCAGCGACGAATTTACATTGCCCTGTTAATAACCGGAAATTAAAAATAAAGGGGAGCTCCGTTTTCAACCAATCGAATCGACTCTCCCCTTCTCTAAAATGAATTATCAGCCATGATAAAATACTTTCTTTTTCTTTGTGCTATTTTAATTTCGTACAGCAGTATTGCTCAGAAATCATTGGAATCTGGCAAACAAAAGCACTTACTATATGAATGTGACTTTAACAGCAAAGCCACACTGAACGACTGGGTGATGGAAGGCCCGGGTATTGCCAAAATCAACAAAGGACGCCTGGAACTATATTCACGATATCATAAAAAAGTATATCGGAAAATGAAAAAAGGAGATCTTGTTTTCGAGGAAGGAACTGAAAAGTGGTATCAGTACTATGTAGATGGTCTGGCAAAAAAAGCAGAACCAAAATTGTACCCCATTTACAAGCAAACAAAGGAATTTAGAGGCGGACATTTGGTTTTCTGGAACAAAACAATGAGTTCTGAAAACTATGTGATTGAATTCGATTTTCAGTCTGCGGTTCCCTATCCCCTGCACATGATTCTATTTTCGGCAAAGGGAAGTAAAGGAGAAGATGTTCTCGATCCATGCTTAAAGCCTCGTTGTGGGCTTGCCAATCAATACACCCGATCGGACCTTTACAACTATCGCATTTCGTTTTTAGCTCCTAAAAGAGGAACTGTAAACATGCGTAAATGTCCCGGACGACGGCTGGTTGCCAGTGGCGAAGACTTCAGCATTGGGAACATTATGGGCAGGCACCACATAAAAGTGATTAAATGGATGGATCAAATCGAGTTCCAAATTGATGACAAAATGGTTTTTCAGTACAAAGACACTGAAACAGATGCTCCTCTTTCTGCCGGACAAACAGCCATTCGCTTAATGGTTCCTGCCCGGGGATACTACGATAACTATCAAATATTCGAGTTGAAGGAATAAGACCAAATCAACATCAAAACATGCCTTGTAAAATGGTGCTTTTAGATGAATTATGAACCTTAAAAAGGAAGCCTTAAAAACCCGCTAAGCAGCAAACTTTTAAGGCTTCCTTCTTATTTTTTTGAATAGTACTCGATTGTGAAACAATCACCTGTGTTGTGTGTCTTATTCCTTATTTCATAAAAAACTCTTTTACTCCACTCAAAATACTTTGTGCTGCGTATGATGCCAAAATCAAACCCATAATTTTACTAATTACAATAATTCCAGATTCTCCTATTTTCTTTTGAATGAAATTTGATGCAAGCAATAAAATACATGTTATTGTAACTACAATCAAAAGCATTAATGACGTAGTCACTTGTTGGCTTAATGAATAAATATGATTATCAGTTAGCAATACAACTGCCATTATAGCACCAGGTGAGGCTATTGAAGGAACTGCAACTGGAAAAATGGTTACATGTTTGTAATCTTTTATTAAGTGTTTTTCAGATTCTGGTTTTCCTTCACCAAATATCATTGTAAGAGCAAATAGAAATAGAATTACACCACCCGAAATTTGAAAGGCTTCAAGGGTAATGTCCATGCCCTCAAGTATAATCTGACCAACAACAATAAAAAATAAAAGCACTAAAAAAGCTGTTATTGAAGCATTAACTGCAATTTTTCTCTTATGCTTTTTGTCAAAATGCTTGGTTGCTTCTAAATAAACAGGAATCGAACCTAAAGGGTCAATCACTGCAATTAACAATAGTATGGTGTTTATTAATTCTTTCATATTATTCAAATACCGGCAGTCCTCTTGTTGTAAATGATAATCCTTGTTGGCCATATGTTGAAATCATTACAGCCTCAAACAACGGCGGATTTTTATCATTTCTTTTTGCCCAGTCAAAAACGAAATTTGCTCCTGAACCTCCCTCCATGTCTTGTTCTTCTATTATTATTTCCAAGGTTTCTAATGGTCTTAAAAAAATCGGTTTTTTAATATACTGTCTAATGTTTTCTCCGATGGTATTGTAATAGTCAGCCTTTAAAATATAAACAGAATCGGTTGGTGAGATATTCCGAATGCTAACAGTAATTGTAAGGTCAAATGTCCGATGCTCATGAATATGATATATATGAGAGTAAACCGGAAGATAGGTTTTTCCTTGAAAAAACGGATCAAAACTCTCAATGTTAGCCTGTTTGCTTGTCCAGTCTGCTTGCTGAACAGGGTATTTATCAGTTTCTCTTTCGCTGCAGGAACTAATAATCAGGGCTATAATTAATATTTTAAATATATTTCTCATTTATATATGCTTTTGGTACTCAGTCATAAATTTACAATAAATTATCCTGTGCACGATAGCTGTCTTTTTTTTTATGACATGAAACGCCAGTCTGTCTAAAAACGAATCAAACGGCTCAATGAAGTGTTAAATATAGCTGTTTTAAGCATACCTGAAAATTGATATTGCTTTTATTTTGATATCAAATTGAGGTTCTTATTTGGGTTCATTTTCCCCGTTTCACACGATTTTATCGTGTGCTTACTATTGGGAATAAAGGAACTCGGCACAATCGTTCTCCAGCGGGAGGATATTATTAAGCCTGCTCGCAGCTGACAGCCCCCCCTTCCACACGATACAATCGTGCGGGAGCGGGAGGATTTTCAACCTAAAAAAGGAAGCCTTAAAAGTTTGCTAAGCAGTAAACTTTTAAAGCTTTCATCTTATTTTTAGAAATATTATTTAGTTGTGCAACGCTTACTTTTGTTATGGGCTTTTATTTTTTCAACCCAAAGGAATTTAAGAACTTATCAACAGATTCGATATCTATCTGCTGACCTCCTGCACTAATCATGAATAAGTCGTTATCAATTTTATAAACTCTACTTTTTATAATTCCATCTCCGTTAAAAACTTTGCAAATTGACTCCATACCAATATAGTTTTTGTATGTTATTTGTTTAAATTCAAAGTCCGTTCCTCCAAGTTTTGTTGCAGAACCAGCCAGCATGGCTTTAAATGATTCATTCAATAGATTAGGATCTGTTTTTTCTAGAACTTTTAATTTATTGGGAAATGCATTATGTGCTATAAAATACATAAAAGGTTTATTCTGTTTTGCTCCTTGTAAAATCCAATTTGTAATTAAAATATTCTCGAGATTAGGGTCTCTACTTTCTGTTTTTTCAACTTTAAATTCAGTTACTGGAAATTGTATATCAAATTCAGGAATAACATGAGCTACTGTTTCAATCTTATTCTTCTTTTTAGAGTCTGAATTTGTCTGTCCATTTGAACATGCTGTAACTAGTGATAAAAATGCGACTAATCCTATTATTCCAATATTTCTCATTTCTTAAATTATAGAGTTTGTGTTTCGATTAATTAATTGCCCATAACGTCAGTCTGTCTAAAAACTTATCAAACTGCACAATTAAGTGTTAAATATAGCGGTTTTAGGCATACATAAAAATTGATATTGCTTTTATTTTGATATCAAATTGAGCTTCTTATTTGGGCGACACTTAACTTTAACAGCAGTATTAATTCAAGAAAATAAGATAATTGCTGTATTGCCCATTTCATGAGGGTTTTCAGGCCAATAATATTGATTAAGCGGCGCAGGTTGTAGGCGGTCATTTGTAAGCCCACATCGGCACTAGCCCTTGCCATGCTTTTTTTTGTCAATTTCTTCTTCGATGATCTTTTTTTTATCGCCGTCACTTTCTGCCAATGCCTTTTCATACTCCGAAAGCTTGTTCTCAATATAAGCTAAATGACGGTCAATCTTTTTTTGATTGAAGTTGTTTTTCTTGCTGTTTTGTGCCCTGAGTTTGGTGCTGTCACCGGCCAGCAATTTTCCTCCAATCAAATTAAAGTGTTTGGCCAGTTGAACGGTTTGCCGGAATACTTTTTTTATTGCTTTGGGATTGTCCCGTCTAAAGTTGGAGATGGTATTGTGGTCAGGGCTTAAGCACCTGAGCAACCACATAACTTCTATGTTTCTCGTACACTCTTTCTCTAAACCCCGGGAGGAGCGGGTTCTGTTCAGATACCCATAAATGTAGAGTTTGAGTAAATCCGATGGACGGTAAGCCGGTCGTCCGTTTTCATCAAAATCAACTTTAAAACCAAAGTCATTCAAATCAAGGCTGTCAACAAACAGGTCGATCAAGCGAACTTCATTGTCTTTAGCAATTGACTGATCCAGTGAGATGGGAAAAAGATGAGTTTGTGTTCTGTCTTGTCCTTGTATAAATCTCATACCATAAGATAACAAAGTGTTGAAAACCTGCCAAATACAGCAATAATAACTTGTCAACAACTTATCAAGGTTTTTAGACAGTCTGACGGTCACTTGTAAGTTGTCGTTGCGGATTTCGGAGCTCGTTCCTGTCCGGCAGGACGGAACGATGTTGCGAGAATCCAGCGTACGACACACCACGAACCCCGCAATGCAATTTACAATTTGTTATGGGGCGATTTTTTTTATCGCATTTAAATAAAATTTCTCGTAATCTTTTTTTGTATTTATACTAAAAGGAACTACATCACAACTTTTTAGTAGTTCCAGTCTGTGTTTAATTTCCTTATGACTTTCCGAATTGTAATAGAAGAAAATTTTATTATTAATTGGAAAGCTTTTGTGTTTTCTTCTTGCGCGATAAGTTAACAACCACCAAAGGTGCATTTCTACAAAGTCAAGGGTTAACCCAATAATATGGATATCGTGAGTAAAGAAGAACTCAATCCAACTGTCGTATTCAAAAGAATTATTCTCAAATTTTGCTTTTATTGAGTCTGTACTGTATGATTTGTACAATTTACCCCCAAGCACATATTCTCTCAATTTTTGTAAATATCCACTATATTGTTCATATCCTAGCATTATGGAAGTTGATATTCTTGAGTCTCCATGAATATGCCAAATCTTTTTATTGTCATTCTCAGTGTGTCTAAATAAACTGTATGTGGTCTGTTTAATTTTACCCTTGTCGGATGTTTCTGCTGATTTTTTTATTGCATTTTCCAAAGTGAAATCGTAATTCGCAGTCAAAATGTTACTTGCGTTAGATTTAGCAAGTTCTTCATGGATGCTATTTTGGTGCAATTTGCTCGTCTCTGTTGCAATGAATTTTTTTACTTCTTTTTCTTCAATCCCCCTATTTTTCATTGCTTCAATGACAATTTCTTCATAAAGCAGAGGAAATGGTTTATTGTCCTTATTTATTTGTCCTTCGGCGCCAATAAATGAAATAAGGTTATCAATTAAATCACTCCATGAAAAGCTATTATTAATTCTGTTTATTCCGTTTCCGACTAAAATTACTTTCTCATTCATAACTCAGGTTTATTTAGTTAGATATTGTCTTATTTCAAATTGCACCATAACGAACAAGTATATGCAAATGTGGGCGATTGCGGGCTTCAAACTTATCAAACCGTGAAAAAGTTTGAGCGAGCTAAAACCGTTGAATTTACTACTATCACGCCTATTTGCTATATACATTGTTGTGGCGTCGTTATTTCTTGTTTTTCTTATATGACTGTTTAATCAATGACATTATATACTCTAAATTTTCATCATCACGAATCTGCAATTCATAATCTCCATTTCCCCAATGTCCAACGTTTGAAACATCTCTCGCTAATTCTTTTGGGTCGTCAAGTTCTCCTTTAAACATATTAATCCACATTTTCAGAGCTTTCTTCTGTATATGAATGTCGGCAATGTTGGAGCCACTCACAAAAGCCAAATATTTTTTCGTTGGTTTTAGTTCAATTCCGTCAAGGTTTGAAATCGCTGATTTAAAAGTATCATAAAGCTCTAAAATCTCGGGAGATGCAATTTCCAAATGCTCTTTCTCTGTATAAACTTTAATCTCTTTGTTTACTGTCTCAACTACATCGTCATCACGGGAAATTGTTTTCACACTCTCTTGCGCTCCGCTCGTCTGAATCTGACTGTAATTAACAGTTTGGTTATCATACCGTTTTATTTCCCATAATTCAATCGGCAAGTCTTTAAAGTTTATGGCTTCACGTTGATAAGTCGTAAATGATGGAGAGACAAATATTACTCTTGATTGAGACCAATCAACATCGTTTCTTTTTAGCACTTCCTTTCCACACTCATTATATTCAAGTATAAAGTCTGCTTTATTGTTGAGCATTAATGATAGATATGCATATCCTTGGTCGATTACACTAAAGTTCTTGTCACGTTTGTACTCAATAATCACAAATGAACTTGCATCTGGGTCAAATGCCAATGTGTCTATTCGAAAATTATTTAACGCAAATTCAGACTTTACAAAATCAAGTCCGAACACCAATTTTAAATTCTCTTCAGTCAATGTTTGTAAATCCTTTTCCAGCTTAAAAGGATTTTCCTTAATCAACTCTAAATTTCCATTATTTATCTTGTAGTTTGCCATATTTTATTGTCCTTTTAATGCCAATATTCTCGATACATATCTGCAATCATTTCGGCTTTTAAATCCTCATAATGCGAAATCATATCCCACTGCCAATCAAAAAAGTAGATGAGTTTATCAATTACAGTTTTAAAATTATTCAAATCAATTGTTTCGCGATTCAAACTATCTTTTCTATTTGGCCCTCGTGTCACTGGGTATCGAAAAGACATTGACTGAGGGTCTTCTGAATTGAATTGACTAATAATCCTTTCGACGTTATCCAAAATATCTTTGTCAATCTGCTCTATTTGTGGCAAAATTTCATTTCTGTATGTATTCCAGAGTCTGATTAAACTATGTTCGTCGGAAAAATCCTTTTCTTTGTCAAGATATTTATACCCCATTATAATCAACTCTTTCAGTCTTAATTCCAGAAACTGGCGATAGTTAAATACTAATGGATAAATCAACGTGTTTGAATAAAATCTATTTTCTATGCAAAATTCCCAAAGTTTTTTACCTGCTTCTTTGTAGCCCTCTGAATAAAGGAAAAACTTATTCGCTGGATTTTTCAACCAAGCTCCATAATCGGGATTTATTTCATCCTTAAATATGCTATCTGATTTATTTGGTAAACTCTCTTTCATTTGGTACGGTTTTTTTTTAATTCTGACTAACGTCAAAATTCTGCACTCAAATTAGGCAAGTTGCAAAACCCAACGTCTTCTGGTTTTATGTCAAATTTAATAATATTTTTCTTTATTCTTGAAACAAGCTTTAATTTTCTCTTTTGGTCTAAAAACAGATAATCTGTGGGTGGTTGATAGGGCACCTTTTGAGTAATCATTGTCCATATTATTACTGCCAACTTTCTTGCTGTCGCACTTACTGCTGACTGCCGACCTTTTCGATAGGCAATCCGTTTAAAAAAGTCAGACATATGCGTATCTTTTAAATTGCCAATAGCATTGGCTGAATGGCGTAGAGCAATCTTTAATCTATTACTCCCTTTGGGTATTCGATTACTCAATATTTTACCACCTGATATTTTATTATTGGGAGCTAATCGCAACCATGAGCAGAATTCTTTTGATGTCTTAAATTTCTTAAATCCATCAATTCCTATTTCACTCATTATTGCCATTACTGTTGCATGACTAACACCTTCGATTGCCATTAAATCAACTCCTCCGAAGTATTGATAAGCTACTTGGTTGAAATTTTTGATATCAATAGCATTTTTATTGATTCTTTTATAAGGCTTCTCTGTTGTTTTAAGCTTTAGCTTTTCAGGATTTTTCTTTATTTCTTTCCGTACAAGCTTCTCAATTTCTATATCACAAGCCTTTATTTTTCGTTGAAAGAATTTATAGCTTTCATATTCTTGTTTCAACCCAAATAAGAAATCTTCTCTGTTATTTCCGTGTAATGCTTTGGCTATTTCTTCTTTGGGTTTTCTACAATTATAATGCCGATGCTCTGCTAATGAATATGGATCAAGATTTCCATTACAGATGTCTTCTATTATTTTCATTCCTGTAAGCCCACAAATATCATTTACTACTACATCTAATCGAAAGTTTAAAAATTTCAAATACTTCTGCATTTTCCGCGATGCACTTGCAGCTAAGTCTAACCAATTAGTTCGCTGTCGACAATATGTACGTAATATCTCTGTCATCTCATCCGGCAAAAAGCTGCTAGTCAATAAGCCTAAAGAATGAAGCTTTTGAATCCAGCGACTATCTTTGACATCTGTCTTTTTCCCTTTTGCATTTTTTGTAAATTTTCCATTACACAAAATCACTTCTAAACCATGCTTTTGTAACTCGACATATAAGTTTTGCCAGTAATCTCCTGTTGATTCCATAGCTACAGAAGTGATTCCATAAGATAACAGCCATTCGCATAATTCAATCAAATCTTCTGCATATACCCCAAATTCTTTTACATCTTCCAAGGATTGACCTACTGCTACAAAATGTGATCTACTGCCAATATCAATACCTGCTGCATTGGTATTGATAATCTCCATTTCAATTTTCTTTTTCCTTGCCATTATTTACACTTTAAATAAATAAAATGACTCTAAGGAAATGTATCTTTGATTCGAGAATTATTCTGAACGGGGTCTTCGCTAAAGCGAGCCACCACTGTAATTATCAACAGGCCTTCGAATCACAACTTCGAAGGCTTTTACATTTCAACCAGAATGCGCCACGGGCTTTGAATGCACCAGTTAAAGAATCGGTTATGCAAAGAGTCTCTCGAAATATAGCAGGAAATTTTATTAAGGATTCTATTCGTTAGCAATAGTAATTAATTGGTTACGCTGATGTGGCGAATGCGCCACAACGGTGGCGGTATGAAAAGTTGCCGATTGCGGGCGATTTTCTGTCAAGTTACACAAATGATGGAGCGGACTACAACCCTTGAATAACCTAATGTCCCGGCAATTTTTTATACCGCGTGTTGGCGTTTCGTTGTTTTTTATCCAACCCACGTGGCAAAATTGTTGTATCCATCATCATCTATCCAATCGTAAACTGGATAGATAGTTGATAATCTATATATCTTATTTCTTTTTGATTCTTCTACTTCATTAACAGTCCAGCCTTCCAAGTCAGTATATTTTGTCCATTCACCTTGAATATAATTATGAAGGCTCAATTTTTTTCCAGTATTGTCAAATGAATATCCTAAATAGTAGAACGGATTATTTCCTTTTGACTTAGTATTACCATCTTTCCCTTTTATACCATTAATATGGATACCTAATAGAAAATTGCCTTTCTCAAGACTTTTCATAATTTCATAATCAACCCACCTTCGTTTAAAAGTGTCTGAACCAATTAAAACACACGTTACCGAAGTGTTTTTAAGCTCACTATTGATTAATCTTTTTAGTGCTAAATCACTAGTTTTCTTTGCATCTTCCCAAATTGAAGCATCAAAATATCCAGCATTGTCATCCTTTGTCAGTTTGTGATTTCTCACAACATTTGCTCTAAAATCAATTACATCTTGATAATGAAAGCTAAAAAATACTCTTCTTGCCATAAGCTTATTTGTTAATTTTTTGAATTATAGATATTACAGTTTTTATGATGTCAGGAATTGTCATATCACTTTTTGCAAATTCATTCACAATCGGAATTAACCATTCGTGGTTTGGATAGAACTCTTGGGGAGTTGCCATAACAGTGTTAAATATTTCCTCTGACATAAAACCTGTAGAAGCTATTGGAATTGGAATTAAACCTCTTTCAATAGCAATTTCAAATTCACGCTTAACACCATTAGCATTAATAATATTCTTGCTTTCATCAAGTTTATTTCCAAAAATAAAAATTGCTATACCTGCAAATTTTATCATTCGTTGCCTATATTCTTCCCATAACACAGGTAAGTCTTTATTGCCTGTTTTAAATTGGGGAAATGGCTTAATAATTAATTGGTCTTCACTATATTTATCTGGTCTCTCATAGATTGCATCTAAGGCTCCATTAATGACAGCACTACCAACACCCCACCCAAAACCATTGACAATTCTAAATCCAGATGAAATAATCTCTTTACTTAGGTTATGAATAAAGGTCTGAGCTTCAAGTCTATTTAGTCTTCCGTAATCTTCTGCACTTCCAGAGATAAAAACAGTTCTTTTTCTGAATCTATTTTCAACCTCTTTTAATATTTCTGTTATTTCTGTGAAGTCTTCAATGATTAATGCTTGAATCCCATATCTCTTTAAATCATTAATCATCAGCATTTGCTTTCTTGATTTATATTCAAAGTCAGCTTGAGATTCTGCTCCCCAATCGCCTAATTTGAATTTTTTAATAAAGCAATAGTGCTGTCTTTTGTCCTGTGAAAGCTTAATATTTAGACGACTCAAAACATAATCTAAGTTTGGGTCAGTAAAACTAAAACCAATAAACAAAAATGTTTTTGTCGTCAAATCTCCCGAAAGTGCAGCAATAAATTGTTCATGAGTTTTATAATAAGCTTCATATTGTTCTTTAGTTAAAATAGCATCATTTGGCATTGAAACATCTCCATGCATTTTATAAACAACAACATCCCTTTTAGGTCTTGTATTGGTTAACTGTTTTACGTTGTGTTTAACATCAATAATTTTGTTTGCTTCTTTTAGTGAATTTTCGATTAAAACATCATAATTTGTTGTCCAAAATGTTGATATTGGAAGCCTAGCAAGAATTCTATGATTTTCTGTAATATCATTTTCGTCAATAAACTCTTCTAGAATTTTTCGATTCAATTTTGCTTTATTGCCTCCTTTTTCATTTACATGGTATTGAGCCAAAGAAATTAAATCATATTCTTTATCAATTTCTAACCCAAGTTCCTTAGCTATGTCTTCAAGAAGTTCTGACCAATTAACATAGCCAGCAGCTTTTGACATACCTGCACCAGCAAAAATAGCAGCATTATTTTCTGCAAGGTCATTTACATAGTCCTTTATAAAAGCCTCTATTTCATTATTAAATTTCATCGTTGAGTAGGTTTAGTTCCATTTAACCAAGAATTAAAAATTGTATATTTTGATTGGGTCTCATGAACCCACAAAGCCACCTTATTACTGTCTTTTATCGTATCGATTTGTATATAGTAATAAATGCCAAGGTATTCAGAACCGACAAAAGAAGTCTTACTATTTTTAGAAATCGGCAATACAGCTACAGTTCCTCTAAGAGCATCAAAATAACCAAGTTCCCAAGGCATCCATTTAGAATTTGAAGCATTTTATGAAAAAGCATATATCAATGATTTACAGTTTTTCATTCGCTCTTGTAGAGTTAGTGCAGTCTCTTTTGTTACATTAGCTCTACTAAGCAATGGGTCTTCAATCCAATCCACATATACTGAATACCCCAAGTCTTCAATTTCTAGTTTTAAACCTGCTACTATTTCTGAGTCACTTGAGCTATGTGATAGAAATATATCATAAGTTTTTGATTGTGAAGAAAACAGCTTCTGCCTACTAATTGATTCATTAAGTATTTGTTTGGCTCTAGTTTCATAACTGTCATAAATAGAACCATAACCTCCTTTGCTTAATTGGTTTCTAACTCTATTTCGTAATCTGTCTTCTGTAAATAATGCCATAGTTTATTTTGTGTACGGGGTTTTTCTACAATGAACGCCAACGTAAAAGTGTTTTATCCTTTCGTTTTTTAAAATTAACAAAACATTATTTAGAACACTGATTTTTACTTCTCAGAATAGTTCCAAATAAAGGATAAAACATAGTTGGACAATGTCGCCGGAGCTATGGGCATTTAATTGCTTTGTTTTCTCAGACAGTAGTTTCGGACTTTCTGCTTGCGCTGTGTGACAGAAAACCAGAGTGTTTCATTACTGTTTTTTGCTTGGAATAGAGCATAATTCACCCTTTCAACTGCTGTTGTTAAATTTTCTTTTTATCATTCAAAGAACTTTTTACTCATCTTATTGGTCAGGTTTCGGGTTTAGGCAAAGCCCTGCATAAGATTCTGCCTTTTTTACATTTCGGGCAATGGCTCACGTCTTTCCCCGTGAGTAAAGTGTAAACTTCAATGGCTGATAATCCCTCGTATTCAGGGATGGGCATACAGGTTTCCATAAGAGCAACAATCTGTTCTTTTTTGGTTTTGGAATTTGCTGATGAAAGGATTCCGTAATACCTGATTTTGTAAAAATTGTGAGGAAGAATGTGAAGCATAAACCTTCGGATAAACTCCATGGTATCGAGTTGCATTGTTTTTGAAACAAGCCTTTTGCGATCCTTGTAACTAAAAGATACTTTCCCGTTTTCAACACTTGTAATTCGGGAATTACTAATTGCCACCTTGTTGGTATACCTCCCCAAATATTTTATAACTGCCTGAACTCCGGATATTGGCTTTTCGATATTTACATTCCAGCCTGTTTTATAGAGATCATTCTTAATCCTGTTCCATTGAAAATGTTCAGGAATATTGAGTTGTTTTTTCTCTATTGCCTGACTTATTCTCTGGCACAGTACGCCCCGAAATAAACTGCTGATCACCTTTTTCGGAGCTAAGAAATTGTTCATACATGGCACCCATTCCATTTGATCATCAGATAATCCGCCTGAAGGGATAATCATATGAATGTGCGGATGTTGATTCATCGTTTGTGTCCAGGTATGCAAAACCGCTACGGCTCCTGTTTGTGCTCCTAAAAATTTCGGATTGGAGGCTGCTTTGCCAACAGCCTGCCATGCAGCTTGAAATAGTGCATCATACAATTTCTTCTGGTTCAGATAAACCAGCCCGTTCAACTGATGTGGAATGGTCAGCACCAAATGAAAGTGTTTGCAATCCAGTAGTTTTGATTGTAATTTATCTACCCACTTTGCCTGTTTGGTAAACTGACATTTGGGACAATGTTTGTTTCTGCACGAGTTGTAGGCCTGCCTCTGGTAGTTGCAGGAATTACAGTAGCAGGTATGTCCGTTAAGTTCACTTGTTCTGCATGCGCAGATATCCCGAAAAGCCTTTCTTTGCTGCTCAAACAGGTTGTAAGTGCTTAAGTATTGCCTGTTCTCCCTTAAAATAGCTGCCAAATCGTACCGGGTTCGTCTATTTTCGATTTTACCCATGAGTTTCGTTTGTTTTTATTTCCAGTAAATCAGGTATAGGTATTGAGCTGGTATCAGCAACGTGCAGGTAAATGGAAGTTGTTTTCATGGCATTATGTCCTAAGATTAACTGCAGCTGTTTCAGGTTTAATCCGCTTTCGAGCATGTGAGTGGCAAAACTGTGCCGAAGAGTATGGGGGGTGATTCTTTTGTTTACTTTGCTCTTTAGAGCCGCTTTACGCAGAATATTACGAAATGAGGTAGGTGAGTACTGCATATCAGGCCTGTAACCTTCAAACAAAAACTTCGAAGGACGATACTGTTTGTAATACTCCCGAAGAATTTTAAGCAAACTGGATTTGATAGGTATTTGCCTTTGTTTACCTCCTTTCCCATACTTTACGATAATCATATTTCTGGCTGAGTCGATATCTTCCACCCGCAGTGAAAGAATTTCATTTCTTCGCATTCCGGTAGCATAGGCCAGCGATATCAAAGCATGATGCTTGATATTGGATATGCATGACAACAAGACCTGAACCTGCTCTGGGGAAAGAATCTGTGGTATTTTTTTATGGGTTCTGGGACGTTTGACTTTAAAAGTTGACCATTCCCGTTTCAGAATATCGCATTGTAGAATGCGCCATGCACCTATGGCTTGGTTGATTGTAGAATTGGAAATCTTATCTGCCGTAATTCTTTCCGACAAATAATCTTTAAACTGCTCCAGGCTGAGCAAATCCGGAGATAAGTGATAATGTAAACTAAGACGGGTTAGACTGGAAATGTAACTGCTGATGGTACGCGGACTGTAATTTCGGATCTGCATCTCGGCAACCATCAATTCTCTAAGACTTTTTTTTCATGACTAAATTTTTAATGAATAAATATTCAATCAAGTTACAAGCTTATTTCTTAACTACCGCCATAGGCGGTTTTTGTTCAACTCCCAAATAAAGCCATGGGCTTTATTTCGTTTATATTTTAATGAAAAGTGTATTTACCGACCCATATCGGGCAGTAATGTACACCTATTATGATGACAACATAAAATATCATCTGTAAAAACCATACTAAAGTAATAAATCGAAACAAAGATTCAAGCTGTCAAACCTGCCAACTTGCAGGCTTCCGAATAATTGCCTGAAAAAAGCTTTGTTTTTTTCAATTGAATCAATCCCATAAAGAGAGGGCATCCTTTATGGAATGCCCTCTAAACTTTTTGCTGCAGACAATACTTGTTTTTTATAAAAACCTGCTGTGGTTTTGCTTAAAACCTGCTGTGGTATTACTCAAAACCACACGTGCTTTTGGATGAAACCACGTGTGGTTTGCATCGAAACCACACGTGGTTTTCTGAAAAGATCAGATTTTGTTAAATCCAGCGTCTTTTATTGCTTTTATAATGCGACTGCCGGCACGGTAATTAACACCTACTTTTTTAATGGAAGCAGCACTTACTTTCGCAACCTCCAGTTCGCCGGTACTGCTTATTGATGGGTAAAGACTGCCTATTTTTTCCAGTCTCACAATTCTTCCCTGAGAAAGCTTGTCTTGTATTACATTTTCCAGAGCAATAATAACACCGCGGATATCTGCTTCGGAAAGAGCACTGAATCGTTCAATATCTTTTACCAATTCATCGATATCAGCTTCTTTGCCATTTACAATTTGAGCGTAAAACTTTTTTTCTCCGCCACCCACAACACCGGGTTGGCCTTTTTCTATCACTTTATAATCTAAAGACATGTTTTTTTGTTTTGATAATCGTAATCGTCTATATGGCTTCGCTGTCTGCAACAAACCCTCATGATTTTTTTTTTATTTGAGAGATTCTTAGAAAGCCAATATTTATTATTACGTATTAAGTTTTATCTTGCAGGCTCCATCGGCCTCCTCTTCCAGTTTTCTCGCTAAAGTGGGCCGGTTGATGACCAGCCGATGGTTTACCTCATTTTTCGTGAATGGTGTTTTTTTTATTCACGATTTATTCAAACGCTTGTGAAGCTAAGCATAATATTTTTATTTAGTAAAATAAAAATATTAAATTATTAGTCTGACAATAAAAAAAAATGTTCAGGCATACTGTCCAACCTCCTCATTGTATCTAAAATAGGGGGATGCAGCAAGACTGGCTTGAGATAAAAAAAGAAGCGATAAAAGATTCTCTCTTTTACCGCTCCATTCAAATTCCCATATTAATTTATGTTCTTATAGGGTCTTCTGCCATTTCCATGCCGAAAGCAGCGTTTCGTCGAGTGTGCTTTGTGCTTTCCAGCCCAATTCCTCATTTGCCAGGCTGGTGTCGGCATATATCTTTTCAATATCGCCTGCACGGCGGGCTGCAATTTTATGAGGCACCTTTTCGCCGGTTGCTCTTTCGAACGAGTTTATGATTTCGAGTACCGAAACTCCGTTTCCGGTACCTACATTAAAATACTCGTAATTCTTCTTGTTTTTGTTCTTCAACAAGCGTTCAATGGCTGTAACGTGAGCCTTGGCCAAATCTACTACGTGAATGTAATCACGAATTGCCGATCCGTCGGGCGTATCGTAATCATCTCCAAACACACTTAATTCGGGGCGGATTCCTGCAACGGTTTGTGTCAGGTAAGGAATTAAATTGTTAGGCACTCCCAATGGCAGCTCACCAATTTTAGCCGTTTCGTGCGCCCCAATCGGATTAAAATACCGCAATGCGATTCCTTTTAAATCCGGATTGGCAGCAATGGTATCCCGAATAATATCTTCGCAAATGGTTTTGGTATTTCCGTACGGAGATTCGGCCTCTTTGCGCGGCGTTTGCTCGGTTACAGGCAATTTATCGGGTTGTCCGTACACCGTACACGATGATGAAAATACAAGATTTGGCACCTTGTATTCAATCATGCTCTCCATAATATTTAGTAAAGAGTTCAGGTTGTTGTTGTAATACATCAATGGTTTTTCGACCGATTCGCCAACGGCTTTCGAGGCCGCAAAATGAATGATCGCTTCCAAATCAGGATGTCTCTGAAAGAAATCCTTTACTTTTTGTTTGTCCGTTAAGTCAAACTCTTCAAATTTCGGACGAATGCCTGATATCTCCTGAATCTGTTCCAACACTTCAACTTTCGAATTCGAAAAGTTATCGACTATGACTACCCCGAAGCCACTGTTCTGCAATTCAACAACGGTATGTGAACCAATAAAACCGGTGCCTCCGGTAACAAGGATTTGTTTGCTCATGTTTATATTATTTTTTACTATTGCTCTCTTTGCGACTTCTGTTTCAGCTTAAGGTCTTCGCGGTAAACAAGACCGTAAAAAGAAACATAATCGGACAACAAAGGAAACAATAAAATTTTAATTATTTGAATAAATACAGCAATCACCTGCATCTGAAAGGATACAAACAATAACTTCTTTCGTGATTTTAAACCAGCACTGTCCTATTTCTTTTTTGCATTGGGCCATCTGCCCAAACCCAACATCAATTCTTGTCTTGAAACAAGAAAGGAAGCAAAAAAATAAATGCTTCAGATCATCAACAAATTAACAATTGAAAGCAGCTTAGTCGTAAAATCAGCTCTTTTTGCTTAACTGGTCAAGATATTCGCTTGGTGTTATGCCTGTAAACTTCTTAAATATCCTGTAAAAAGAGGTTTTTGAATTGAATCCGCATTCTTCTGCAATGGCCAGCAAAGTGAAACCACGACTCTGAGGATCTTTCAAACGAATCTTTATTTCCTTTACTCTAAGAGAATTAACAAAATCATTAAAATTTACATGCAAAGCTTCCCGCAATGTGTTCGACAGATGTGTCTCACTCCACCCTATCTGATTTGCCAACTGTCCTTTCGTTAAGCGTTTATCCTTATACAGGGCTTTTTGATCCATAAAATCATTCAATTCTTTCGCCAATCGGGCCCATTCACTATTCGGCTGAATCCGTAAAGAATCAGCCGGCACATCTTTTTTTCCGCCTGTCGTTTTTTTATGTTTCCCTGACCTGCCTCCGGAGCTTCGCTTTTTCACCCAAACAAAATACAATACCAATGCTGTAACAAGCAGTAAAAAACCGTAAAAAAGCCATGTATACTGTTCCCAATTTCGCGTTACATGAATTCTTACAACTTTTGGCGTTTCGTTCCATTTTAAATGATTGTTGGAAACAAGTACCTCCAACTTATAGTCTCCCACTTTCAGCTTTGGGACCTGAATTTCGTGCACTCCCGACGCTAAGCTTGTCCAGGCTGAATCCAGGGATGCGATCCGATATCGAAACCTGTTTTTACCGGGCTCAATAAAAGACATTGCCGCCAATTCAACTACCAGGTTCTGAGCGGTATTTTTAATCTCTACACTCAGTTCATTTTTCTGTGCATCTTTGTAATTGGCAATGGGATAGATACCTTGAGCAGAAGAAATTTGAGTAAAACAAAGCTCAGGGATGTACTCATTGAATACCAAATGATAAGGATTGAAACTATTTAAACCATTATTTCCTCCAAAGCACATGATCTCTTTGCCATCGGAACAAGCCACCTTGTATTCAAAAATATTAGCCTGCAAACCATCCTCCTGACTAAAATTGGCCATTTGACTGTTCTCCACATCAAAACAACACAGTCCGTTATTGGTGCCCAACCACAATCTGTTCAGTGAATCCTGCTGAATACTCAAAATCACATCACCGGGCAAACCATTCTCTTTGCCAAAGCTTGTAAACGAATTGGTGGCTTCATTAAACAAGTTTAACCCATTTCCTGTTCCAATCCACAGCTGTTCCTTCCTGTCCTGAAAAACAGCATAAATTCGATTGTTGCTGATACTCCCCGCTTCCTGGTTCTGCTGATAGGTAATAAATTTTTCCTGTCCCTTCACCAAACGCCCCAAACCTTTTAAATGACTGCCAACCCACACGTCACCATTTTTTGTTTGGTGAAGCACTTTTAAATTGGTGCTGTTTAAGTTGTTCTCCTCTTCGGTAAACAATTGCGTTTTGTGCTGCTTCGGATTCCACTTCCAAAGGCCTTTATCTATTTCGGAAAACCAATAATTTCCATCCTGATCTTCCATGATCTCAAAGACACCCTTGCTAAAGTTAATTTCTCCGCCGGCAGTAAATGGTTCGAATCTGTCTTTTCCCTTATTGTACTTCAGCACCCCGCCATCGGTGCCAAAAAAAACATTTCCTTTTGAATCAACACAGGCGGTGCGAACGGCGTTCAATTTTTGCCGGTTCTTACTCCCTTTTTCTATTTTGTAGGATGTAAAACCTTTGGTTTCAGGATCAAAACAATTGATTCCATCCATTAAAGTGCCGATCCAAATCTTAGCATCGGGATGAGCTGCGGCTGCCCTAAGAGTGTTATCTACCAATGAATTCTTATCGTCAGGAATATTTTGGTAGAGATCAAAAACAAACTTAGTGGGGGCAAAATAATTTACTCCCTGCATTGTAGCTACCCAAAAACTCCCCGATTTTTCGGAAAGAAATGACAAAATCGTATTGCTGGAAATAGATCCGGGATGCAATGGATGCTTTTGATAATGCCTGAATTCTTCGGTTTCCCTGTTAAAACAATCCAAACCCTTCTTGGTTCCGATCCATAAATTGTGACCCTGATCTTCGCCGACAGCTGTCACGAAATTATCTGATAAACTAAGGGAGTTCTCTTCTGAATTTCTGAATACTTTAACAGTTCCCAATTCGGAATTGTATCGATTCAAGCCATTCACCGTTGCAATCCACATCACTCCCCCGTGATCTTTAAAAAGAGCTTCTACAAAATTGGAACTTAACTCCCCCTTTCTTTCCCGATGATTTAGAATTTGTTTCTTTTTCCGGGCAATATCCAAAATGCTAATGCCGTTGCCGGCAGTTGCGATCCACAGTTTTCCATCAGCGGCAAAACACAGATCATTGATGATCCGCTCTCCCTTCGTATATTTTATCGTTTTACTTGTAAAAGGAAAATGCGGGTATTGAACAAACCTGTTTTCTTTTGAATTGAATTGATACAATCCATTTCGGGTTCCTGCCCAAATCGTGTTATCCTCTCCAACAACAATATCATTCACATACAAACTTTGATCTCCTTTTTCCTCATATGGCAGCAAAAAATGCTTTATTTCTTCAGAATAAGGATCCAGTTTCAAAATTCCGTTTGGTGTCCCGATCCAAATCTTTCCATTCTTATCCTCACAGATCGAATTGATTCTTTGATGGGCAATTTTATCCTTATAAATATCAGGCAAAGAGTAAGTTTTCATTTTATATCCGTCAAAACGATTGATTCCCTCTTTGGTGCCTAACCAAATAAAGCCTCTTGAATCCTGAAGCATCGAATAAACAACATTGGAATTCAATCCTGACTTTACATTCAGTTTTTGAAAGCGCAACGGCTCATTTTGTGCTTTTGCATGGCACACAAACAGAATTAAAATGAATATTAAAACGGATTTACAAGCTTTCATTTCCTTTTAAACGATCTTAAATTTTATTCACTTTTAAATAGCATCCTAAAATTAACATTTCCTTATTTACCTATCAATTGAACTTTTATAATCGTACAAAATTGCCCCCTAAAGTAACTAAACCTCAGAGAGCAATTTTCCCAAATGAATGATAATTGCCAAACGGCACTTATACATCTTACTGATAATATGATCTTATATCAGAACACCTATGTCTAAACATTGCTGCTCTGCTTAGCTCTTTTCACTCAAACTCTTTCTTCTGCGAAGCGCCTCCAGATAATAGTAATCTGCATATATTAAAGCAACATCAATTTCATTCCCTTGTGGTTTTGCTCCCGTACTGTGCAATAAAAATGCATCGTTCACATTTTTTGCCGAATAAGCCGGCGATGCCAGAGAATTAAGAATTGCATCAGCCGCGGCACGATATCTTTTCTGTAATTCGGTTGTTTTCACCAAACTACTTAATTCAATCAAACCTGAAGCAGCTATTGCAGCTGCCGAAGCATCGCGGGATTCTCCTTTTTTCCCTGTTAAACTAAAATCCCAGTAAGGAATGTAATCTTCAGGCAAACCTGCAATGTAACGCTCAGACACTTTCTTTGCAAAATCGAGAAATTTCGGATCGCCTGTTTCGCGGTACACCATGCTGTAACCATAAACGGCCCATGCTTGTCCTCTGGCCCAAACGCTTTCGTCGGCATACCCCTGCGAGGTATTCTTATTTCGAACCGCTCCTGTATTCTCATCATACTCTACCACATGATAACAGGAAAAATCATCTCTAAAATGGTTTGCCATAGTTGTTTCAGCATGCTTCACGGCAATATCCCTGTAAACAGGATCTCCGGTCTCTTTTGATGCCCAAAACAAAAGTTCCAGATTCAGCATATTATCTATGATGGTAATGTGCTCTTTCCATTGCGGGTGCAACTCGTTCGACCATGATTTAATGGTTCCCACTTTTGGATTAAAACGGGTAATCAGAGATTTTGCAGACTGAATCAATACATCCCGGTATTCCTTTTTACCGGTTAAACGATATGCCTGCCCGTAAGAACAGTACATCATAAAACCAATATCATGATGTTCCTTATTGTATTTGTAAGGCTCCAATGGTAATGTCCGCTTCAAAGCCTCCTCTTTCCAATACTCTTTATGAGTAATATCGTACATCTGCCAAAGTATACCCGGGTAAAAACCTACTGTCCATACCAAAACATCATTCTTAGGCATTTCCCAATGCGTATCGCCGCTTTCTATCAAACGGGGATGTGTGTTGTAATCGGTATGACCAGCTGCAGATTTTTTCAACTGCTCTTCGCAAAATTGAAATTGTTCTTCCAGATTAAAGCCAAGGCTTTCCTGAAATATCAGATTCTCCTTTTTTTCGGCAACAGATTGATTGGTCTTGGCAGACTTATCCATAAAATCACACGAGGGAATCAAAATTAGTCCCATTCCCACAGCTAACAGACTAAGGAATCTATTCGGAATTTGTAACATTCTACTCATTATTTGGCAAGCGAAAATCCATTCCCAGCAAAATTGAAGGGAATGAATATCGATTGTTAAATTATATTTGTACTGAACACTTAGAAACTAGAAATGAATTTACTCACCACTATTCCAGGCTGCAGATTGATCTAATAATTGATTGATAGTTACTTCTTTTAACGGAATGGGAAGCAAATTGTGCTTTTCTTCAATATTATCGCATTGGCGGTAATACCATGAAGAAGAAGCAATACCATAACTTAACATGTCCTGTCTCAACACTTCCATATTAGTCAACAGTCTACCCCAGCGAATCAAATCATGTTTACGAATTCCTTCGAAACAAAATTCACGCATTCTTTCGTCCATCAATTCTGCAAAGAAATCCTCTTGCGAAGCAACCAATGCCGGATCAATATCCGCCAATCCCGCACGATTTCTTACGGCATTCAAATAAGGAATTGCTTCACCGGTTCTGGTCAATTCATTTAAGGCTTCCGCTTTCATCAACAGGATGTCGGAATAACGCAGGTAAGGATAATTGATTCCGGTAAAGTTCTTATCAATGGCTCCTGTTTCAAGAATCTTATATCCAAAAGTTCCATCACCATTGTCTACTTTGTCAACACGACGGAATTTTCCCGGATACCAATTCGTTTTATTGCTTTCCTTTAGTACAATCACTTTTCCTTTGTTGTCCACTTTCCAATCGGCGATACTCCACTCATAACGATTGTCATTAGCGGCATCAAATTTATCAATCATTGTAATGGTTGGATAATAAAAGGCATAAGCATACGGATTGGAATTTCCGTTTGCATCGGCATTGGGAAGAGCAATTGCCACTCCGTTTAAGTTTCCGATACGGCCATCTTCTCTGATTCCCTGAGGACGAAGATTTCCAAACTGAATCTCAAAAATCACTTCTTTGTCATCATTCTTATCGGTTATCTCGTTTAAAAACACCTGCTTGTAGCTTGGCAGCAGTTCATGATAACCTGTATTGATCACCGAATCGCAATGGTTAAGTGCCAACAGATAAGCATCGTGCTGCTGAAGAGGTTTCCCTGCCATGGTCATATAAACACGTGCCAGCAAACCATGAGCGGCAGTGCGTGTAGCATGTCCGTACTGTGCTTCCGCAGGATTGGGTAAATTCTGAGATGCAATTTCCAAATCCTCTATGATGAATTCATACACTTCTGACGCAGGTGTTTTTGCTATATTATTAGCTGCACCTCCTTCGGTAACAGGCTTTTTACGCAAAGGCACATCACCCCATAAACGAACCAAATCGAAATAATAAAAAGCTCTCAGGAAATGTGCTTCTGCCAATAATTTTGTTTTAGTTCCTTCTTCGATATCAGCATCTTTTAATCTTGCTAAAAAGTAGTTCGCAGAATTAATTCCTTTGTACAAAGTCATCCATGCCTTCTCGATATTGTAAGTGCTGGAATTATTCATATACAAAGCAACGGCCCAGCTTACATTGGTTCTATTATATACCGCCTCGTCTGTTCCGTTTGTGAAATTCATCGACAAAAGACTGCCATACAAAGCATCACTGGCAATATCACTATATACAGCAGTAAGAGCCAGACGTGCTTCTTCTTCTGTTTTGTAAAACGTCTCAGGACTAATCGATGAGAAAGGCTCCTGATCTAATTCGTCATGGCATGATGTTAGTCCTAAAATCAATATAGACAGACTAAGCATCCAGGTTATATTTATTTTCATTTTCTTCTGTTTTGGGAGACAAAGGATAAAAACAACTCCTTTGTCTCTTGTTTCTTACACTATATTATTTGTGCAATGCAAATGCTTTTGATTAAAATCCCAATTCAACACCAAAAGTTACGGTCGAACTGATCGGGTAAGCAGAATAATCCAATCCTGGAGTCAGCGCACCATATTTACCAACTGAAACCTCCGGATCGAATCCTGTGTACTTCGTCCAGGTAAACAGGTTTTGTCCTGATGCATACACACGTGCTTTGTTGAACATTGTTTTTTTCAACAAATTCTTATTGAAATTATATCCCAGACTTACTGTCTTCAATCTGATGAATGATCCATCCTCTACAATACTGGTTGAAACCAAATTACCTGCAGCAGGACCTCCGAGAATATTATTCTCTCCACGAATAATATGAATATCATTTGTTGGATTATTAGGAGTATAACGATCAGCAACTGAGGCATAATAATTATAGTTGGATCTTAGCTCAGGATTTTCGAAATCAATACGGTTTGCATTCAACACATCATTGCCGTATGACCACTGAAAGAAGATCGATAGATCAAATCCTTTGTAACTGAAGTTATTGGTGATACCTCCAAAGTGCTTTGGCAGTGGATTACCAATTACAGTCCGGTCTTTCTCATTGATGGTTCCATCATGATTCAAATCTTTAAACTTAACTGCTCCTGGAATAACCTGCTTATTTCCATTGTCAGCAATTCCGTCTTTCAACACATAACCAGTACCATTTTCGTAGTTAAAATCATCAACCTGATACAATCCTTCAGAAATCAAACCATAAATCTGACCAACCGGCTGTCCTACTCTGGTTAAGTATTCGTATTCGGAATATTTGAAATAATAATCAGCATTCCAAGGCAAATCTGCCTGACCATCATTTAAAGCAATACATTTATTTCTGTTGAAGGAGATGTTGAATGATGTGCTCCACTTAAAGTTCTCATTTTCGATATTACGGGATGTAAAACCAAATTCAAGTCCTTTGTTCTCAACCTCTCCAATATTTCTCCATGCACTGTTAAATCCTGTACTTGGTGCAAGATCTGCATTGATCAGCAAATCTTTAGTATTCTTCTTGTATAAATCCAAAGTAAGACTCAAACGGTCATTAAAGAATGAAGCATCCATACCAAGATTGTATTGTGTAGTGGTTTCCCATTTCAGATTTTTATCAGCTACATTTTGATGTTCTACACCTTTCTGATAGCTGCCTCCAAACTCATAACCGCTGTATTCACTAACACCCATCTGAGAAAAAGCACTGTAATCACCTACCTTATTGTTTCCTGTCTCACCCCAACCTGCTCTCAACTTAAGATTAGAGAAGAAATTTAAATCCTTAATGAATGACTCCTCAATCAATCTCCATCCTAAGGAAACAGCAGGAAAATAACCCCATTTGTTATCTCCAAGGAAACGTGAAGAACCATCGGCACGCATTGTAGCAGTAAATAAATACTTCTCTCTGAAAGTATAATCCAAACGGGAAAAGTAAGAGATAATTGTACTTTTGCCTTTATAAGATACAGGCAGCAAAGGTGCTGTACCTAACTCCAATCCGTCAATTCCAAGACTTCCAATTGGCATTAATGTATTTGCTGATTCAAAAGAATCATACGTTTTTGATGACATTTCCTGACCAATTAAAGCATCAAATTTATGCCCGCCCGAAAGTGACTTTTTATAATTCAACACATTTGAAGAAGACAGGATATAATAACGGCGATCTGTTAGTCTGCCGTTAATTCCTTTTATTCCGTATGTTCCTTCGTAAGTATCCTTGCCCTGAAACAATGATTCACGACGCTGATCGGTAACATATCCGCCATTCATGCGCAAAGTCAACCCTTTAACCAATTCAAAATCAGCCGTTATACTACTTCTAAACACATCCAATTCTTTTATTCTATCAGTGTTTGCAAGTGTTTTTACAGGATTGAAACGAAGATTATTTCTATCGTCCGGATCAACTCCGCCTTCCATACCATCATCATTTACAGGATCAACCGGACGGAATGAGATCGCATCTTTTAAAATACTCACACGGTTACTTCCTGAAACCGTTTCACCCTCTTGTTTGATGTGTGAGTAGTTTACATTGAATCCGATCTTGATTTTATCCGTTAGATTATGATTCAGCTTTAAGCTTCCATTGTATTTTTTGTAGCCGGTATGAATCATCGTTCCTTCCTGGTTCATGAAATCCAATGAGGCATAATGTTTTGTTTTTTCGTTTCCGCCACTCATACTCACATTGTGATTTTGAATAATTGCTTCACGGAAAATTTTATCCTGCCAATTGGTTGATTTTGCATCACGATACAATTCAGGATCAACCCAATGTTCTTTAAAGCTTTCCAAATAAGAGCCACCTTGTCCTACAGCAACTTCCTCCTGTAATTTTACAAAATCGTATGCACCCATTACATCCACACGGTTAGGGACCCATTGCACCCCAACTGAACTTCTGACATTAATACGGGTGGGACCTGCTTTTCCACCTTTTGTGTTGATAATCACAACACCATTTGCTCCACGCGATCCGTAAATTGCAGTGGCCGAGGCATCCTTCAGCACATCAAAACTCTCAATATCACCAGTATTAATCGTACCGGCATCGAAATTCTCCATCGGAATTCCATCAATAACATATAAAGGAGAATTATCCCCGGTTACTGAATTTCCGCCACGGATTACAATTTGCATTCCCGAACCAGGAGTACCATCCGAAGCCATAACCTGCACCCCGGCCATACGACCCGCTAATGCCTGATCGAAATTAGCTACCGGTGATTTTGCCAGCTCTTCAGCTTTTACCGAAACAATTGCTCCTGTAACATCTTTAATATTCTTTTTCGCATAACCGACTACAACAACCTGATCCAATTGCTGCATATCCGATGCCATTACAATATCCAAGTTGGTTTTATCTCCAATTGTAATCTGCTGCGTTTCAAAACCGATAAAAGAAACTACAATAACAGCATTCTTACCTACATTGATCTGAAACTTACCATCAATGGAAGTTACGGTTCCATTTGTTGTTCCTTTTTCAAGGATACTAACTCCCGGTAATTCCATACCAGTATCGTCTAATACTGTCCCACTTATTAGTTTTCCTTGTGCATACGACAAAGAGGTCGTGAATGCAAGCACCAATACCAGTAAGTATTGTACTGCATTTCTCATTCTATTTTTTGATTTAATGAAGTTCATTTTCCCAAATTAAGATTGTTCATATCAGTTCGTTTATTTACGAACGGCTGTAACTTTCACTTTTGACAGAAAACATGTTCTTGTCAAATTCTTTAAAGAGTTTCCACTATGTATGGAACGAAAAGCAATCACAATGCTTTTGCCCATATACTTTTTCAAACTAATTGTCCTCTCAACGGCCTGATCTTGTTTATGGATACTTTCCAAATACAATTCATCCCACTGAGCTGTTTCCACATCGTCTGCGTAATTTTCCGAAATCAATACTTTCAACTCATTAGCATGATCCGTTCCGTATTTGGAATAGGCTTCGATTAAAAGTTCTGCTTTCTTACAATTCTCAAGTCCGATAATTTCCGATACCAACCAGTCATCATTCACCTGTTTGCCGGGAACCATAACGACTCCTCTTTTCGGGCTCCCGTCAATATCGTTCACACTCCAGTTTCCCCATCTACCTGTCCATTTTTTATTGTCAGCCTGAACAGGCTCCCCTTTTAGACTAATGGCAGTAAAATTTCCTGTCTTTGTTTCTCCGGCAGCAGGATTTAGGTCTTGCCAGCCATCTTCAAAAATCACTACATTCCCTTTGGTTTTTTCCTTTTCTGCTTTCGATGCGGCAAAACCGGAAAAAGAATGCAGACAGGTGATAGATACCAGTAAAACTACTGGTATCATCCTTGTGATATATTGTTTCTTTGTAATATTCATCCTGCTTATTTTTGGGTTCCCATCACCTGGAAATTCAAGATATAACTTGTACGTGTCAAGTTCGTAAGTACTCCAGCATCTGAATCAAGAAGGAAACTTTCGTGACGAAGTGCTATTGTAACAACTTTGCCATCAAACTTGCTTAGGTCGATTACTCTGCTTTGAGCCTTTGTGAAATTAAAGAAAGTTTCGAAACTCACTTCTTCCCAAACGGCAGCGTCTACATCTCCGGCATAGTTCTCAGAAACCAATAACCTGAGGGTATTATTTTCTGAAGTTCCATAGCGGGAATACCCTTCAAGATTAAGATATGCATTCACATGACTGGTCAAATCAACATCCGAAGCAATCAACCAATCATCGTTCTCGGTTTTTTCAGGAATCATAACCGCTCCGCGAACAGTCGTACCATTCTGGTCAATAACAGACCAGTTTCCCCAACCGCGGGTCCATTTGTTATTTGTAGCTTGTTTAGGAGCTTCCTTCGCGCTGAACTCAATCATATTACCCAAACGTGTTTCCCCTGCTGCAGGCATCAGTTCATCCCATCCGTCTTCGAAAATGCTTTCAACAACGGCTGCTTTTACCGTAACGGCAATCACATTGGTGAATGTTGCCTCACCAGCAAGGTTCGCTGCAACTACAGTCATAGGATAATCACCAATGGCCAGTGTATTTCCTTCAGGCAATGAAATAACACCTGTGGCTTCATCAATGGCAAATTCTCCATAATTATCAAGAAGCGAATAAGCAGGTGTTGAACCAGCAACCGCAGGCACATCAGTAGCAAATGCAAAACCTTGGTTCAGGGTATAATTGGTACTGGCATAAGTCAGATCAGTTGCAATAATTGCCTGGATAGCGATAACCTCAAATGAAAGCGCATCGGCAAACTCAACACTACCGTGTTCGTTAGTCACAACTACAGTTAAACTATAGGTATCGATTGCCAATGTATGGCCTTCAGGCAATGATACAAGTCCTGTTGAAGGATCGATAGAGAAGGCTCCAAAATCATTCTTTAAAGAATAAGTAAACGGACCGGTTCCTTTACATGCGGCTTCCACTGATTGTTTAGCCTGTGTTTGCTGCACACCTAAATATGTTGTGGTAGAGTAAACAAGATCGTATGGTAAGGTTTGAACATCTATTCTCACCACTTCGTCAAACGTTTGCTCACCTGTTACATTTGCTGCCACTACAGATAGTCTGTATTCTCCGGCTTCGATTTTAGAATCTGCGGCCAAAGAAATTTCACCCGTTGCGGCATCGATCATGAAATCTGAAACTTCAGACAAAGCAAAAGTAACAGGTTTCGTTCCTTTAAATTCAGGAATTGCCGTTTTCTGTCCTTCAACACCACGCACAATAATCTGATTCAACGGACTGTACTGTAATCCTTCAATTGCTGAAGGAAGAATCGTCAGCTCAAATGCGTTTGGGAAAATAATCTCGCCTGCACCATTGCTCACTTTTATATCCAGGGAATAAGATCCTGCAATAAGTTGATTGCCGGCATTCAATTTTAGGATACCTGTTGTATCAACAATTTGAAATTCACCATCAACATAAACACCACCATCTTCTGCTGTGCCTCCGGCAATTGAATAAATTGGTTGGCTATCGGAAAATACTACAGGTATTGCCGACTCCATCACTTTTCCTTCATACACTTCTGTTACTGATGCGTAACGAAGATCACTTGGAGCCAAAAGCTCTTTGGCAGATTCACTTTCATCATCACATGAAAATGTAACCACCGAAAGTAAGGCAAATATTATTGCCAGCCAATTGGATCCAAAACGCCATTTGCTTTTACAATCGTTTGAATAATTCATTGAATTCACTTTTTTATAAAGATTAGTATTAGGTTTTCATACATTACTCATCGTTTCCGAAAACGACTGCGTAAATATATCCCAGCTGAAAAATCTTAAGGTGATACTTTTATTCAAAAAACATCCAATATCATTCAAACAGCTCACCTTGAACACCAAATACCAATGCGTCCGGACAATATTTGCATATCGCCGGACAATTTTGGATGCAAAAATATTAAAGTCTTACAGTTCTCAAAGTTTTTATGACCAATGCACAACAAACGAGTTTTATCCAAACAAATTTAAAGGGGGAAACAATACGTAAATAGAAGATGATTCTGCATCAACAAATCAAGTAGAGGAAAGAAGAAAACAGTCTGTGTATTTTGAGCGTGAAGAACACATCAGCAAACGCCAAGTCTGTAAATATGAGTTAAATAAAAAGAGAAATACAGTATTTGAAAGTGCTCTGCATTCCAACCTTCTGATTTACACAGGCAATTTCCGGCAAAGAAAAATGCTCTTCAATTAGAATTAAGAGCAACCCATGAGTGATAGTATGAACACTGCGAATTTACACCTCCCCTTTCGCGTAACGGGAAGGAGTTATTCCAAATTGATCACTAAAGCACTTACTAAAATAGCGCGGAGTTGTAAATCCAACAGAATAAGCCACCTCTGAAACACTAACTCCGGATTCGGACCGAAGCATGAATGCAGCCTTTTTCAATCGGCTGCTCAATATAAATTCATTAGGTGTTTGTCCGGTAATCCCCTTTATTTTAGCGTATAAACTAGTTCTTCCAAGGCACAGTTCTTTTGCAAACAGGTTCACATCAAACTTTGAATTATCCAAATGCTTTTCAACAACTTCGGCTACTTTTTCCATTAGCTCGATATCGAGAGAATTTGTTGCTAATTTATTAATTCCTAAAGCAGGGTTTGTTAAAAACCTTTCCTGCAATAATTTTCTTGTATTGATTAAATTTCTGCATCTGGCCTGCAGCAACTGTCTGTTAAATGGTTTTGTGATGTAATCATCGGCTCCAATTTCCATTCCTTCAAGTTTATATTCCAAAGCATCTTTGGCAGTTAAAAGAACAACAGGTATATGACTGGTTATAAGATCAGTTTTCAACTTCCGGCACATTTCTGTTCCTGTCATCACAGGCATCATAACATCACTAATTATTAAATCCGGCTGATTCTCAATCGCTCTTTCCAAACCAAGCTGGCCATTCTCTGCTGCAATCACATTGTACTCATCAGCAAAAAAGGAGATCAATAAATCGCGCAGCTCAGCATTGTCTTCTACAATTAATAAACCGGCAGACTTTGGCAAAAGATTATCCATCTGTTTTTCAGGATCAACTGATTCCGAGATCTCCTCGGTAAGCAGTGCTGAATGCGAACTTATTTCGAAAGTTTGCTGCTCATCAAAAACCACTTTTTCGTTTTGGAAATGATCCTTCCCTAATGGCAGGTAAACTTCAAAGCAGGAACCTTCGTTCACTTTGCTTTCTACTTTTATTTTTCCACCATGCTCATCTACAATTCCCTTTGTTAATGCCAAACCAATACCAGACCCCAAATACTGGTGTTTTTGTTTATTTATGTTATCAACCTGATAAAAGCGATCAAATATTTTATCAATATATTCCTCCGGCATTCCTGATCCTGAATCGATTACCTTCACAACAACTTCAGTTGATGAAGAATCAACCATTAAATAAACAGATCCATCTTCGGGGGTAAATTTGAAAGCATTTGAGAGCAAATTAAACAATACCTTCTCTAACTGACGGGCATCGAACCAAAGTAGAATGTATTTTTGATGGCACACCATTTTATAGTTAATCCTTCTTTTTACAGCATACTCACTAAATGATTCAAAAACAGCCTTGGAAAAGCCGATAAAATCATACTGGTTAATATGCAATTTCATGTGTCCCAATTCCTGTTTTCTAAATTCAAGAAGCTCATCAACCAACTTCTTCAATCGAAAGGAATTTTTGTAAGCTACAACTATTTTATTATGAATTTTTGATGCAATTTCCGACTCATCCAACAAACCTTCCAACTGACCCAGTATTAAGGTAAGAGGTGTTCTAAACTCGTGAGATATATTTGTAAAAAATCTAAGCTTAGAATGATTCAACTCTCTTATCCGCTCTTTATCAATCTGTTCCTTCTTGAGATTCTCTTCTAAAAGTGCTTTCGATATTAGCATTCTATTGATGTAAAACAGAACCGCCAAAACAATTGCCAGATAAATTAAATAAGCCCACCAAGTATTATAAAAGGGTGGATCAATACTAATATCCATACGGGTATCTGCTCCAATACTTCCATCCCGATGTTTTTCCCTTACTCTAAAAGTATAATTCCCCGGTTTAAGATTGGTGTAACTCACGGTTCTCCGGTACCCGGCATCAACCCATTCTGTATCGAACCCCTCCATTTTATACAAATATTGGGATTTGTTCGCTTTTAAATAATTGAAAGAAGTAAAATCAAAAGAAATCACTGAATGTCTGTAATTCAGACTGATTTTCTTTGTATAGGCCAAAGTCTGACTCAGAATTTCTGTTTCGTCATTGGGTTTCACTTCCTTATTATTCACCCGAAGGGCCGTGAAATAAAGTGGATGAGTAATGCTTTGATTTTGCAATTCCTTTTCGTAAAAAGACACCATCCCATGAATGCCACCGACAAAAACTTCGCCATCACTTGTAATGTAAAGCCCTCTCTCATTGATTTCACTTAAAGGAAATCCATTCTCATAATCATACCCCCTAAAACTATTCTCTTCCACATCGAATCTACTGATTCCTTTGCTGGTAGCAACCCACAAAAAACCATATCTTGATTCTGCAATTCCATAAATAAAATCGGAAGGCAAATCGTACTCGCTGCTTGAATAAGTAGTGAAGCTGTTGTTTTCAGGATGATATCGATTCAACCCTCCTCCAGCGGTAGCCACCCATATTCTTCGCATATGATCCTGATAAATCTGGTAAACAGAATTGCTGCTGATACTTTTTGTATCGTGAGGATTTTTGCGAAAATTACTTAAAGACCCGGTATTTAAATCAAGTACGCTTAAACCCTTTGTTTCAGAACCAATCCACAAACACTCATTTTTGTCCAAAAGCAGGGCCAATATTTTCTGCCCAACAAGCTTTCGTTCTTCCTCATCTTCAAAAAAATCTGTAAAATGTTCACTGACCGGATCAAACAAAATAACTCCTTGGTTCGTTCCCAGTAATAATTTCTTTTTGTATGGAATTATTGCTGATATCACATTGCTTGGAATGGAAAGAGGCTGATTTTCATCCTTTAAATATTTCTTAATGCGTTTGCTTTTTATATCCAACACATTTAAACCGCCTAAATGTGTTCCAATCCATAAACAATTTTCCTTGTCGAGATATAAGCTCTTCGCATTATTATTGGATAAACTGGTACTGTTATCCCCTTTCGTGATATAAGTGAAAGTATTATGTTTCCGATCATAAAAATTAACCCCTCCTCCTTCTGTTGCAATCCAAAGATTCTTGTTGTCATCTTCCAGCATGGATCCAACCACTCTGTAGTTAATTGATTTATTCTGGTCTGGGTCAGCTACAAAATATCGGAAAATATTCGTCCTTGGATTATAGATATTTACACCGCCAAAATAAGTTCCAATCCATATACTGCCTTCCTGATCGCGAAACATTGTATAAATGGAATTGTGACTTAGCGCATTGGGGTTTTTATCCGATTGGTAATAATTGGAAAATTGTTTCTTTTCCAGATCAAGTACACTAACACCCAAAAAAGTACCAATCCATATTCGTCCTTGCTTATCTTCGGTAATGTCGCGAACTACATCATGCGGCAAACCGGAATTTTTATTATAATGAGCTGCTATACTATCATTTTGAAGGCAATATACTCCATCTTCTTTTGTTCCTACCCAAATAATATCCTGTAAGCTTTTGTAGATGCAGGAAATTTCTTTGTCTAATAGAGTTTTTAGCTCTGATCCTTCATATGAATAGCTTAAAAGTCCCTTATCATCAGTGCCTAACAGCAATCCTCCATCTGAATCTTCATAAACAACGGTAATGTTAGTTTGCTCAGGTACAATTTGTTTTTCAAGAGTATAAGTCCCTGTTTTTTCATCGAAACAGTACAATCCCTGTTTTGTCCCAACCCAGATATTTTCTTTTCCAACATAAAAGCAATTCACTTCGGAATTAGGATAATTTTTTAATTCTTCATTTTTTAAATCACGAACTGAAATGCCTTCAGAAGTGAGAATCCAAAGCTTATCGTTCTTATCAACCTGAAGATCCCGGATGTTGTTTCCAATCAAACTATTCGTATCTTTTCTATTGTGCCGGAATACCTCAATTTCGTAGCCATTGTATCGATTCAGACCATCACGTGTTCCGATCCAAATGGTTCCCAAACTATCCTGTTCCAGGGCTGTTACAGAAATTTGTGACAAGCCATCTTTCAAATCCAAATGATCAAAATAAACATCCTGACCAAATGAACTAAACACTCCCAGTAATAAAGTGAGTACAACAACAGCTTTTTTCATTTGCAATATTTTAATTTCCTTAGAAACTTAAATTTATAAATATTTCAGACAAGACACTAAAGCAAGGATGTACTCAAGTTTATCCAGTCTTTGAATTAAGATTATCTCAAAATTAATTATACAAACTAACAATTAATTCAATGAATAAAAAAAAGGCAAAGTCATTTTCAAAAGAATTCAACTTTGCCTTTAATCAAACAGATTAACAATTAGTTAATCGTCAATTATAAAATAAATCTCATTTAGCCAATTCCAAATTTTCATTCAAAGGCGTCAACTTTGGCAGCATCAGATGAATAATTAAAAGAATAACCAAATACAGCATTCCTGCCACTAAAAACATCCAAAAATAAAACGCATTGCCCGTTGCATCCAAACCTTGCCCAAGAGCAAAATCGACCAACATACCCGAAAGAGCACCTACCATTCCACCAATACCAACTACCGAGGCAATTGCCTTTTTAGGCATTACATCTGAAACAAGAGTAAATAAATTTGCTGACCAGGCCTGGTGTCCTCCTGAAGCCAAAGCGATCAAGGCAACAGCAATCCACACATTATCAGTTAAAGCGGCAAAAGATACCGGTGCAATACACAGCGCACAAATTAGTAAGGAAATTTTACGTGCGGCATTTAATGTCCAACCACGATTAATAAAAATCTTTGAAAGATACCCGCCCCCAATGCTGCCAAAATCGGCAACAATATAAATAACAACCAATGCTCCTCCAAGTTCTTTAATGCTGTCTAAACCAAACTTTTGTTTGAAGAAAATCCCGCTCCAGAACATAAAGAAGAACCAAACGGCATCGGTAATTT